>NZ_JBEPSX010000001.1:0-1342783 GCF_040548995.1 Rhodococcus sp. PvR044 | reverse complement strand
CCGCCAGGCGGGGCGGGGCGGGGGGCGGCGGGGGGGGGTGGGGGCGCCCCCCCCCCCCCCCCCGGGGGGGGGGGGGGGGCCCCCCCCCCCCCCGCGCCCGTTTCGCTGGGTCTCGCCGCCGTTACAGCGTTATGGTGCAGGGTGCCCGTGAACGGCGGCTGTGGATGGCCGCACCGACGAAAGGCCATAACAGAATGCGAGTCAGACGTCTCAGGGGTGGGAGGGCCGTCTCGAGGCTCAAACGCTCGATATTGGTGTCAATGGCGATCGTGCTACCGCTCGGGGTGTCGGTAGCAGGTCCCGTTGGCACCGCGAACGCGGCGTTCGATCCGAACTTCGGTTACGACTTCTGGGTCAACTCCGACATGGGGCCGATCAAGTCACGGATCTTCCGCGCGGCCGACGGCAACACCAATCGTGTCGTGTATGCCCTCGACGGGATGCGCGCCCGCAACGACCTCAATGGTTGGGAGATCGAGACCAACGTCGCCCACGCGCTGACCGCCGCGAACATCAACGTCGTGATGCCGGTCGGTGGAGAGTCGAGCTTCTACGCGGACTGGAACGCGCCGAGCACCTGGGGCCCGGGAGACCTCGGTTCCTCCACCGGCAGCTCAAGCGGGTCGTCGGGGATGGGCAGCTCGGATGCCGCGGCCGACGCCGACGGAAAGGTCAACACCTACAGGTGGGAGACGTTCCTGACCCGACAGCTGCCGAGCGAGCTGGCCAAGCGGGAAGGGTTCAGATCCACCCGCAACGGCGTGTTCGGTCTGTCCATGGGCGGCAGCGCCGCGCTGACCCTCGCCGCGTACTTCCCGCAGCAGTTCAGCTTTGCAGGCTCGTACTCCGGCTTCCTCAACAACTCCGCGCCCGGCATGCGTGAAGCCCTGCGCGTCGCGATGATCTCCGCCGGCGGCTTCAACATCGACGCGATGGCACCGCCGTGGGGTCCACAATGGCTCCGGATGGATCCGTTTGTGTTCGCGCCACGCCTCAAGGACAACAACACCCGCCTGTGGATCTCCTCCGGCAGCGCGCTCCCCGGCAACGGAGACGTCAACGATGCACTCGGAATCGTGCAGGCAGTTCCGTTGGAGGCGTTGGCACTGGCCAACACCCGCGCGTTCGAGGTCCGGATGGCCACCATCGGCGCAGGCAACGTCCACTACGACTACCCCGCCACGGGAGTCCACAACTGGAAGAACTGGGAGGACCAGGTCTACCGCATGATTCCCGACCTGTCGGCCAACATCGGTTGAGTCGTCCATAGGGTTCACCTCTCGGATCCGCGCCCCAGGCACCTCGCCCGGGGCGCGGACCGGTTTCCGGAGCCAATAGAGTTAGGTTAGGCTCCCCTTTATGCGTTCACTCTTTCGTCTCGGCATCGCCGCCCTCGCCGCCACCACCCTGGTCGGCTGCGCCTCCGACACCGCAGACTCCGGCGACGCCGTTGCCGGCGACGGCACCTACCCGGTGAGAATCGAGAACACCTTCGGTACCACCACCCTCGAGGCGAGGCCGGACCGACTCGTCACCATGGGCTGGAACGCCCAGGATGTGCTCTACGCGCTAGGCCTCACGCCCGTGGGCCAGCCGAAGTACGTGTACGGGGCCAACCCGAACGGCGTGATGCCGTGGGCCGAGAAGTACTACGACGCGGACAAGACCACGCTGTTCGACGACCCGCAGGCAGGCGAGCCGTCCATCGAGACACTGGCCGCCCTGGCCCCCGACGCGATCCTGGCGCCGTACGAGGGATTCGACCAGGCCTACTACGACAAGCTCAGCCGGCTCGCCCCCACCGTCGCGTATCCGGGCAAGGCCTGGCAGACGACGTGGCAGGACCAGACCAGCATCATCGGTGAGGCGGTCGGCAAGCCAGACGAAGCGCAGGGCCTGATCGACGGGCTGGGGAAGACCCTGGCCGACACCGGATCCCAGCACCCCGAGTTCGCGGGAAAGACCCTCGCGGTGGTGAATTTCGACACCGGCGCGGGTGAGGCCAACGTCTACCTGCCGACGGATCCGCGGGTCCAGGTGCTCACCGAGCTCGGCTTCGTGAACGCCCCCGGCGTGGAGAAGCTCGCCGCGGCCAACGAGAGCGGCAAGTTCTACCAGGACATCTCGTTGGAGAACGTGCACGACATCGATGCGGACGTCATCGTGGCCTTCACCGACGGCGCGACAGATCCGCTCGGCAACCCGGCCATCGCCTCGCTCGGGGCGGTTCAGCGCGGCTCGGCCGTCCTCCTCAGCGATCAGCAGGTCATCGCCGGACTCAGCAACGTCAACG
Source organism: Rhodococcus sp. PvR044 (assembly GCF_040548995.1). Taxonomy (NCBI): domain Bacteria; kingdom Bacillati; phylum Actinomycetota; class Actinomycetes; order Mycobacteriales; family Nocardiaceae; genus Rhodococcus; species Rhodococcus sp. PvR044. Next base: position 1,340,490 of record NZ_JBEPSX010000001.1, on the reverse strand, counting down.
TGCTCAGCGTCCCGTGGGTGCTCGACAAGATCGTCCCGCAGCTGTCGGAGGCCGCGCAGCGCGCCGGCTGAGGTCTCGCTACCTACATGCGACCGCCGACGCCACCCGTGGGGGCGATCTGGTCGATGATCGCGAGATCGTCGGGAGTCAGGTCCAGTTCGGCCGCGGTGACGTTCTGGCCGACGCGCTGCGGGTTGCGGGATCCCGGGATCGGCACGATGTAGTCGTCGCGGGTCAGCAACCACGCCAGTGACAGCTGCGCGAGCGTGGCGCCCTTGCTTCCGGCAAGTGCGGTCAACTCGTCGACGATGGCGATGTTGGCATTGAAGTTCTCGGGCGCCCACCACGGGATGTACTGACGGAAGTCGTTGGCGTCATATCTCTCGCGGGAGGCCACCGCGCCGCTGAGGAAGCCCCGAGCCAGCGGTGAATAGGCGACGAATCCGATACCGAGCTCCTCGAGGACGGGAAACAGGGGTTCGACGTCGCGCGCGAAGATCGAGTACTCGGTCTGCAGCACCGAGATCGGGTGTACCGCGTGCGCGGCGCGGATGGTGGACTCGTCCGCTTCGGACAGCCCCAGATATTTGACCTTGCCTGCCTCGACGAACTCTTTCATGGTGCCGATCACGTCCTCGATCGGGATGTTCGGGTCGGGGCGATGCTGGTAGAGCACGTCGATCGTGTCGACGCGGAGGTTGCGCAGGCTGGCCTCGACCACCTCCCGGATGTGCTCCGGGCGCGAGTCGAGACCGAAGGAGCGGGTGAAGCCGAACTTCGTCGCGATGACCACGTCGTCGCGGATCGGTGCGAGCGCCTGTCCGAGCAGTTTCTCGCCTTCGCCCCAGCCGTACATCTCGGCGGTGTCGAACATCGTCACGCCGAGCTCATGGGCCTTTCGGATCGCGGCGATCGACTCGGCGTCGTCGGTGGGGCCATAGCCCGTGGCGGTACCCATCGCCCCATAGCCGAGAGCGGCAGCGGCCAGGCCCTGACTGCCGAGAGTGCGGATGTCCATGATGAAGCCCTTCTGTTGTCACAACCAGTCATAGCTGTCAGTCTCTGACACTTCCGGCACTGTACGCTTCCATCGTGGAAAGCTCATCGAATCCGGGCCTGCGCGACATCACGCGCAGGGCCGTACGCGCACGGATCGCCGAGGTCGCGATAGACCTGTTCGCCCAGCAGGGTTTCGATGCGGTCACCGTCGAGCAGATCGCCGCAGAGGTGGGCATTTCGGCCCGCAGCTTCCACCGCTACTTCCCGGCCAAGGAAGACACAGTCATCGGCGACCTCATCCCCTGGGGTGAGTTCGTCCGCGACGCCTTCGCCGCGCGGCCGGCCGATGAACCGGTCTGGGATTCTCTGCGTGCCTCCTTCGAAGCCCTGCTGACTCAACCGAACAGGGACGAACAACGAACCAAGCGAACCATGCGCGTTCTGACGAGCGCGGCCTCCCTACGCGCCCGCAACCTCGAGAAGCACCTGCTGTGGGCAGGTCTGCTCACCCCGCTCGCGAAGGAGCGACTAGCCGGCGATCTCGCAGTACTGCGAGCACAGACACTTGTACAGGCGTCGCTGGCCTGCTTCGACGTTGCGCTGACCGCCTGGGCCGAGCCCGACGAGACCAAGGATGCCGTGGAGCTCCTTCGTCAATCCTTCGCCACGCTCGCGCCCAGAAATCCTACGTAGGGCCGACCACCGCGCTCTACGTCCCGTGAAGCCAGGCCACGGGCATTTGACCACACCCCCACTGCGCGAGATCGTGAATCTCATTCGGTCGACCAGGGGGGGACTTCGCGATGGACACCGAGCCAATGGTGCCGATCGGATTCGATATCGCTTGGACGACAATGGTGGCCGTATGGGCGATCTTGACGATCACGGCGCTCGTACCCGTTCTCAGGCCCGACCATGACCGTTGGGGAGAGAAGTTCTGGTGGTCCGCGCTCATTGTGGCGCTCCCCGTCGTCGGCGCCCTCGCATGGTTCGCATCCGTCGCCAACCGTCGCCGACTTGTTCGTTGACGCCCGCACACCAGCCCCCCATCGACAGCGAGCACGCCCGATCGATCATCGGACTCGTCCTCAAGGTCCCCGACTACACCTCCGACATCAAGAACTCCGCGAACGGCGGAGACTTCGACGACCCCGCCGCCGAATGCGCCGGCCAATGCACCAAGTACCTCGTCACCAACGGCGCCAGGGAGAACGCCGAAGACACCCGCAGGCGGGTCGCCGCGCTGGTCTCGATGCTCCAACCCGGACGACACGACACCGCCCGACGACGAGAACGAGAGACTCAACGAGTTCTTCGCCTCCCGTGCCGCCGGTGGCCGGCTCCGCGTCAAGGGACACTTCGACAAGGCCACCGGCGAACAACTCATGACCGCCCTGTCCGCACTGTCCAAACCGCAACCCGGACGCACCACCACTAACGGTCAGCGCGAACCCGACTCCTGATCCGCACCCCAACGGCGCGCCGACGCCTTCGCGGACATCATCCGCTATTACCTCGACACCGGCGCCGCCCCAGGCGAAGGCGGCGAGAGACCCCACATGACCGTCTTCGTCGGCCTCGGCGATCTCGCCAACGCCACCCGCGGCACTGGCCCAGAACCCCGCGACTCAGGTCGCCCCGGGTCATCCTTCATCCGCCGCCGCCCCGCCTGGATGCCCTGGCTCGGACCGATCGGCCTACGCCTCGCCGTCACCGCCTCCTGCGACGCCTCCATCACCCCGATCGTCATGGACGACGACGGCAACCCACTCGACGTGGGCCACACCACCCGCACCATCCCCCGCCGACTCCGCCGCGCCCTCGACGCCCGTGACTGCGGATGCGCCTTCCCCGGATGCGGCCGCCCCGCCGCCTGGACCGACGGCCACCATATCCACCACTGGTCGGACTGCGGCGAAACGAAACTTACGAACACTGCTCTGCAGGTTCCACCACACCCTCATCCACAAAGGCGACTGGCAGGTCCACATCGGCAACGACCACCACCCTCCCCCAAGTACTCCATCCAGGGGGGACCCCCAGGTTCACCCCGCCGACCTGGATCGACCACCAACGAAATCCCATCCCCGCCCACAACCGAAGTCAGCTACTGCTCGCCTGCTGACCCCACCAACTCCCGGCGTTTATCGCCAACATCGCACCCGCATCGGCGTAGCGTCCACACTGTCTCGGGTGTTGCACGACGCAATGGGGCGTCGACCGCGGGACGCGCTAGGGGTCAGAGATGGCACAGAGCGACACCGCCTTCGGCGGCACCGGGTCGGGCGCGGCGAAGGCGGACGTCGCCCACGCCGTGATGTTCGCGGGAGCAGCCGCACTCGGCGGCTTCCTCTTCGGCTACGACACCGCGGTCATCAACGGCGCGGTGGGCGCCATCCGTGACAAGTACGACATCGGCGCCGCCGGAACGGGACTCACCGTCTCCCTCACACTGCTCGGGGCCGCACTCGGCGCATGGATCGCAGGCGAGTTCGCCGACCGCCTCGGCCGCATCCGGGTGATGCAGGTGGCCGCGGTGCTTTTCATCGTCGGCGCCCTCGGGTCGGCCTTCCCGTTCAGCGTCTACGACCTCACCGCCTGGCGCGTGCTCGGCGGCGTGGCGGTCGGCTTCGCGTCCGTGATCGCGCCCGCCTACATCGCCGAGATCTCCCCCGCCGCCATCCGGGGCCGCCTCGGTTCCATGTACCAGCTCGCCATCGTCCTCGGCATCGCCATCTCCCAGCTCATCAACTACGCGTTGTCCGAGTCTGCGGGCGGGGCGAGGGGCAAGCTGGCGGGAGTCGAGGCCTGGCAGTGGATGCTCGCGCTCGAGGCGGTTCCTGCCGTGCTCTACCTGATCATGACCTTCACCATCCCCGAGTCCCCGCGGTTCCTGGTCGCCCGATCGCGTGACGAGGATGCCCGCAAGATCATCTCCAGGCTGGAGGGCGGCGACCACGATGCGGTCACCGTCCGGATGAACGAGATCCGCGATTCGCTGAGCGAGCACCGGACCAAGACCACTGTCCGCGAACTGTTCTCGAAGCGGCTCGGGGTGGCGCCCCTGGTCTGGGTCGGCATCGCCCTCGCCGCGCTCCAGCAGTTCGTCGGGATCAACGTGATCTTCTACTACTCCAGCACCCTGTGGCAGGCGGTCGGATACGGCGAGGACAGGTCACTGTTCATCAGCGTCGTCAGCGCAGGCGTCAACATTCTCGGCACCTTCGTCGCGATCGCGGTCATCGACCGGATCGGTCGCAAACCGCTGCTGCTGATCGGCTCAGTGGGGATGGCCATCTCACTGGCCATCACGGCGGTGTGTTTCCACACCGCCACCATCACCACCGACGCGGACGGCGACTCGGTTGCGACCCTCAGCGACACCAACGGCATGATCGCGCTCCTGGCTGCCAACGCGTTCGTGTTCTTCTTCGCCTTCTCCTGGGGCCCCGTGGTCTGGGTCCTGATCAGCGAACTCTTCCCGAACCGGGTCCGCGCCGCCGCGGTCGGCGTCGCCACGGCCGCCAACTGGGTCGCCAACTTCCTGGTCTCCTCGACCTTCCCGACGCTCGCGGACTGGAACCTCTCGCTCACCTACGGCGGGTACGCCGCGATGTCCGCGATCTCGTTCTTCGTCGTGCTGCGTTTCGTCAAGGAGACCCGGGGACGCACCCTGGAGGCGGCCGGCTAACCACCGGCGCCGAACGTCAGATCCGGTCGGTGGCCGTCGTGGCGACGATCCGGAACGCGGCCGGGGCGGCGTCGGTGTTGGTCGGGTCGGGACCCTCCCCCGGTGTGCCGACCGAGACCGCCGGGATCTGACGGGGGGCACCGGACAGCGTCGCCATCTCCCGCCAGATCGGTTGCGCCTCCTGGAGTTCGAGGGCCATCGCGATCAGCCCGGCCTCGTCCCACGGCCGCCCGCCGAGCTGAACGCCGAACGGGATGCCCGTCTCAGCCGATCGGCCCGCCGGAATGCAGAGTGCAGGCGCGCCACTGTAATTCGCCCACTCGACATCGCCGACCACGTTCTCCGGACGCTTCACACCGTCCAGCTTGGTGCCGGGAAGCAGCACACAGTCGAGCCGGTTCTCCGCGAGCATCCGGTTGTACGCACGCTGATACTCGGCCCGTGAGCGCTGGAAGTCCCAGTACTCGGAGACCGGTGCGGCCAACATCGCGATGGCGCCGCCCATCATCGCCGCCGACATCGGCTCGTAATCGGCTGTTCGGTCGGAGAACTGGCGGTGGTAGGCGCCGGCCTCGATGTAGTCCCCCGGGAGCATTCCCTCCGGCAGCGGGGGCATCTCGACACCCACGATCTCCCCACCGAGCTCGCGCACGAGTCCGATGAATCCCTCGAAGACCGCGGCGAGTGCGCCCGGCAATGCCTCGCCGACTCCGTTGGGAAGACCGAACCGCTTACCCGCCAGAGGATTCCGCCCGCCGCGCGCGACCAGAGAGTATCCGCCCTCGGGCAGGGTGGGCGCGGTCGCGGTCACAGGGTCCTGCGGGTCGAATCCCGCCATGAAGCCGAGCAGCAGTGCCGCATCGGCGATGCTGTGGCCGATCGAACCGACGTGATCGCGGCTCCAGATCCCGGGGATCACGCCGTAGCTGCTGCACAGACCATAGGTGGGCTTGATGGCGCTCACCCCGCACACTGACGCGGGCAGGCGAATGGACCCCCCGGTATCCGTGCCGGTGGCGAGCGGCGCGAACCGCGCGGCCACCACGGCAGCACTGCCGCCCGAGGAACCGCCGACGGACGCCGTTGTGTCCCATGGGTTTCCGACCTGCGGGGTACACGATCCGATCGCGAACTCGTGGGTGTGCGCGTGCCCCATCAGGACCATGCCCGCCTCGCTCAGGCGCTGAACCACGGTGGCGGTGCCCGCGGCGATGTTGCCCTCGAGCACCCGGCTCGACGCCGTCAGCGGCAGACCCTCCACCGCGAACAGATCCTTCAGCGCGATGGGCAGGCCGCACACCAGGGGCGCCGCGCCGTTGCGCGCGACCTCGGCGACGGAGAGACGCTGGGCAGCCCGGTCCGCCTGCTCATACGCCAGCTCCGGGTAGATCCGAACCCAGGCCGACACCTCGCCGTCCAGGTCCGCGCTGCGAGACAGGTACGCGTCCAACAACTCTCGGGGATGCAGCTCGCGGGACTGCAACAGGCTCGCCGCCTCGACCGCGCTCAGCAGAGCAGGATCCGTCGTGGCGATCGAACCCGACGTACCGGCCCGCTCCCCTCTCGCCAAAACGACTCCCAGTGTGCTCATCCGGACCCTCTCGCCGTCAGAACGCGGACGAGACAGAGCGGTACCCATGCGAAAGTTCCCCCAATTGGTTAGCGATTTGCACCAATCTAACTGATTCGCGGGTTACGCACTTCCAATTCAGACTTTTCGGGCGCGCCCGGACGCACACCGACGACCCAGCCGGTAATCTGGCGGGCCAGATCCTGTGCGGTGAGACCGAGTTCCTTGAGGATCTGATCCCGCGAGGCGTGGTCCAGGAATCGTTGCGGCACACCGACATCCCTCGAGGGTGTGTCCACCCCTGCGGCGCGCAGGGCCGCCGAGACACTGGAACCGATGCCGCCGTGCACTCCGCTGTCCTCGACCGTGACGACCATGCGGAAGCCCTCGGCGAGAGAGACCAGCGCCTCGGGTACCGGCAGCACCCAGCGCGGGTCGACGACCGCGGCACTGATGCCCTGCTGCTCGAGCCGGACGGCCGTCTCAAGCGCCACCTCGGCGAAGGGGCCGACGGCGACGATCAGTACATCTCCTGTGCCCGCCTCCGGCATGCGCAGCACGTCCACCGTGCCGCCGATCCGCTCGATCGCCGGGATGTCCTCGGCAACAGCACCCTTCGGGAATCGCAGGGCTGTCGGGCCGTCGTTGACCGCGAGCGCCTCCGCGAGCTCCTCTCGCAACGAGGCCGCATCCCTCGGCGCGGCGACGCGGATGCCCGGCACGATCCCGAGCAGCGAGAAGTCCCACATGCCGTTGTGACTGGCGCCGTCCGGACCGGTGATCCCCGCCCGGTCGAGCACGATCGTCACGGGCTGGTCGAGCAGCGCCACATCCATCAGCAACTGGTCGAACGCGCGGTTGAGGAAGGTCGAGTACACCGCGACCACCGGGTGCAGCCCGCCGAGGGCGAGGCCCGCAGCGGAGGTGAGCGCGTGCTGTTCGGCGATACCGACGTCGAACATCCGGTCGGGGAACCGCTCGCCGAAGGCCGCGAGGCCGGTCGGCCCCGGCATGGCCGCGGTGATCGCGACGATGTCCTGGCGGCGCTCGGCCTGGGCGACGAGCTCCTCGGAGAACACCGAGGTCCAGTCCGCGGCGGGCTCGGAACTCGACCGCCCGGTGAGCGGATCGATGACACCGGTCGAATGCATCTGATCGGCGACGTGGTTCTCCGCGTGGGCGTAACCCATGCCCTTGCGCGTCACGGCGTGCACGATCACCGGTCCACCGAAGGACTTCGCCCGTCGCATCGCCGACTCGAGGGCGGCCTCGTCGTGGCCGTCGACCGGACCCAGGTACTTGATGCCGAGGTCGGTGAACATGACCTGCGGGCTCACCATGTCCTTGATCCCGGCCTTCATGCCGTGCAGGAGTTGGTACGCGGCGCGCCCCACCCACGGCATCTTCTTGACCATGCGTCGGCTGTTGTCGAGGACCTTCTCGTAGCCGGGCTGCAGCCGCAGCGCCGCGAGGTGATCGGCGAGCCCACCGATGGTCGGGGCATAGGAGCGGCCGTTGTCGTTGACGACGATGACGACCGAGCGATTGCGGCCCGCCGCGATGTTGTTGAGTGCCTCCCAACACATTCCGCCGGTCAGCGCGCCGTCGCCGACCACGGCGACCACGTGCCGGTCCTGCCCGGTCAGCTCGAAAGCCTTCGCCAGACCGTCCGCGTAGGACAACGCGGCGGAGGCATGGGAGGACTCGACCCAGTCGTGTTCGCTCTCGGCGCGGCACGGGTAGCCGGACAGCCCACCCTGCTTACGCAGTGAGTCGAACTGGTCCATCCGGCCGGTGACCATCTTGTGCACGTAGGCCTGATGGCCGGTGTCGAAGATGATCGGGTCGGACGGCGAGTCGAAGACGCGGTGCAGCGCCAAAGTGAGCTCGACAACGCCCAGGTTCGGCCCGAGGTGGCCGCCGGTGGCGGAGACCTTGTGCACGAGGAATTCACGGATCTCCGTGGCGAGCTCCCGCATCTCGGCGGGGCTCAGCGCGCGCAGATCGGTGGGCGCCTGGATTCGAGAAAGGACACCCAACGAGATCGCTCCCTCCAGAGACGCAGCAAAAACTGCGTGAACACGGCGTCGACACCGTGCCGACCGACCCAGTCTACGGAGTCCGCATCCGACAACTACCCGACGTCCCGTCCACCCGCGCGGCGCGGCGGCGTTGCCTGCCCATTATGCCGAACTTCGGTGACCGAGGTCACCGCGGTGGACCTAAGCTGAGCCCCATGCGCAACGTCGTGGACGGCCTCATCGGGGAAGTGTTCGCACGGTGCCGGGAGAACCGCACCGGAGATCTCGCCGACTACATCCCGGAACTCGCCGCCGTCGCGCCCGACTCGTTCTCCCTGTGTATCGCCACCTCCGACGGATACGTCTACGAGTCGGGCGACGCGCACACCGAGTTCACCATTCAATCCATCTCGAAACCCCTGACCTACGGTCTGGCGCTGGCCGATCGCGGCCTGAGCGCCGTCGCCGAGAAGATCGATGTCGAACCGTCCGGTGAGCCGTTCAACGAGATCAGCCTCGACCCCGTCACCGAGCGGCCCCGCAACCCGATGATCAACGCGGGCGCGATCGCGGCCGCCTCGCTGATCGACGGGGACGATCCCGAGCATCGATTCGAGCGGCTGCGCCAGTGCTACTCCCGCTACGCCGGCCGCGAACTCGCGCTCAACGAGGCCGTCTACCGGTCGGAGGCACGAACCGGTCACCGCAACCGCGCGATCGGCCACATGCTGCGCTCGTTCGGCATCATCACGGCCGACCCCGACTTGTCCGTCGACCTGTACTTCAGACAGTGCTCGATCGACGTCACCTGCCGCGACCTCGCACTGGTGGCCGCGACGCTGGCCAACAATGGGGTCAACCCGGTCACCCACGAGCGGGCCCTGTCCCCTGATCACGTCGAACGGGTGCTCAGCGTGATGACCACCTGCGGGATGTACGACGCCGCGGGCGACTGGGTGACGCAGGTGGGTCTGCCCGCCAAGAGCGGCGTCGGCGGCGGGGTGCTCGCGGTGCTGCCCGGTCAGATCGGGATCGCGGTGTACTCGCCACGCCTCGACGCCCACGGCAACAGCGTCCGCGGGGTCCAGGCCTGCCGGGAGCTCTCGAAGGAGCTCGAGTTGCACTTCCTGCACGTGACGCGCGCGGCTCGGTCCGCGGTCAGGTCCAGCTACTCGGTCGCGGAGGCACCGTCGAGGCAACGACGCGGGCCCGCCGAACGCGACTCGCTCGAGAAGTTCGGGCAGCGCGCACGGATCTACGAGTTGCACGGCGACCTGCTGTTCGCCGGCACGGAGACCGCGGTTCGCGAGATCACCGCGCAGAGCGACGAACTCGAGGCGGTCGCCGTGGACGTCCGGCGGGTGGACGACGTCAGCGGGGTCGCGGGCCGGATGCTGTCGGACCTGTACGACGACCTGGGCGTCCGGGGGTGCCAGCTCGCGCTGGTCGACCCCGCCGGCCGGCTCGGGCACACCACCTCAGGGCTGGTTCCCACCGCGGGTGCCCGGGTCTTCGTCGATCTCGACGCGGCCCTCGAGTGGTGCGAGGACACCCTCCTGGATCGGCACTGCGCGGGTGCCAGGCTGCCGGAGTCGATCACGGTCGCCGAGCACCCCCTGTTGTCGGCGCTCAGCGCCGAGCAGTTCGACAGATTCGCGGGTGAGCTGGAGATCCGGACCGTTGCCCAGGGTGAGGTGATCGTGCACCGTGGCGATCCGGCCGCGGGCCTCTTCCTGATCCTCGCCGGACGGGTGAGCAACACCCTGCAGGGCGCCGATGGGGTCCCCCACCGGATCACCACGCTCGCGCCGGGGATGACGTTCGGCGAGATGCCGTTGCTGATCGGGGAACGGTTCCTCGGCGACGTGCACGCCGACACCGATGTTCGGCTGGCGGTGTTGCCGCCGGACCGGTTCGCCCACCTCAGCGCCGAGGCGCCCGGCCTCAAGGTGGCGCTTCTCGAGGAGTTGGCGGCGGGTGCATATGCCCAGATGGACGCCGTGATCCGGTCACTGACGCCACGCGGCCGCCTGGGCTGAGCCGCCCGTCCCGAGTCGATCCCGCCCGAATTGTCCGACCCGGCACCTACGCTCGAAACCACGTTGCCGTCGACCGCAGGATCGGAGAAGGTACTCAGATGACCTTGAACGCAGGACTCGCGATCGAAACCAACGGACTGGTCAAGCGTTTCGGATCCAACGTCGCGGTGGACGGTGTCGATCTCGCGGTCCCCTCCGGCGGCGTGTACGGCGTCCTCGGCCCCAATGGAGCCGGCAAGACCACCACGATCCGGATGCTCGCGACTCTGCTCGAGATCGACGGCGGCAGCGCCAGGGTGCTCGGCCACGACGTCGCCAAGGAAGCGGACACCGTCCGCAGCAAGGTCGCACTGACCGGCCAGTTCGCCTCGCTTGACGAGGACCTGTCCGGAACCGAGAACCTGGTGCTGCTGGCCCGGTTGTTCGGCTTCTCGAGGTCCGCCGCCAAGGCCAGGTCCGAACAGTTGCTGACGGCCTTCGACCTCGTCGAGGCTGGACCGCGCCAGGTGAAGACGTTCTCCGGCGGGATGCGCAGGCGCCTGGACATCGCGGCCAGCATCATCGTCACACCGGAGCTGATCTTCCTCGACGAACCGACCACCGGACTCGATCCGCGCAGTCGCAACCAGGTCTGGGAGATCGTCCGGGCCCTGGTCGCGGGCGGTACCACCGTGCTGCTCACCACCCAGTACCTCGACGAGGCCGATCAGCTCGCGGACCGGGTCGCGGTGATCGACCACGGCAAGGTGATCGCGGAGGGCACCACCGGCGAACTCAAGGCCTCGGTCGGGTCCGGCGCCCTGCACGTGCGCGTCGCGGATCAGACGAAACGGGACGCCGCGGCCGTCCTGCTCGGCGACGTCCTCGGCGTCGAGATCACGCGGGAATCCGATCCGGCGGCGCTGACCGCGCGGATCGAGGACCCGCAGCGGGTCGCCCGCGCGCTGCCCGCACTCGACGACGCGGGCATCTCGGTGACCACCTTCGCGCTCGGACAGCCCAGCCTCGACGAGGTGTTCCTCGCGCTCACCGGCCGGCCGGCCGAATCAGAAGACGACCAGGAATTCGTGAAGGAGACGACATCATGACATCGACCTCCGTGCAATCCCCGTCGGTTGCGCCGGCGGTGAGCGACGTGCTGCAGCTCTCGGGGCCGCGGCCGGCACGGCCGAACGCGCTGTCGACGTCGCTGTCCTTCGGGTGGCGGGCCCTGCTGAAGATCAAGCACGTGCCCGAGCAGTTGTTCGACGTGACGATGTTCCCGATCATGTTCACGCTGATGTTCACGTACCTGTTCGGCGGTGCACTCGCCGGGTCCACCGAGGCCTACGTGCAGTTCCTGATCCCGGGCATCCTGGTCCAGACGGTCGTCATGATCACCATGTACACCGGATTGACACTGAACAAGGACATCGAGAAGGGCGTCTTCGACCGCTTCCGGTCCCTGCCGATCTGGCGGCCTGCGCCGCTGGTCGGTGCCCTCTTCGGCGATGTGGTCCGCTACACGATCGCCTCGGTGATCGTGATGGTCCTCGGACTGATCATCGGGTTCCGGCCGCAGGGCGGGTTCGTCGGCGTGGTGGCCTCCATCGCGCTGCTGCTGCTGTTCTCGTTCAGCATGTCGTGGGTCTGGACGATGTTCGCGATGCTGATGCGCACCGAGCAGGCGGTGATGGGCGTGTCGATGTTCATCCTGTTCCCGCTCACGTTCGCGAGCAACATCTTCGTCGACCCGTCCACCATGCCGAGCTGGCTGCAGGCCTTCGTGAACGTCAATCCGATCAGCAAGTTGGTGACCGCGATCCGCGGATTGATGGCGGGCACCGTCGAGCTCGGCGATCTGGCCATCGTGCTCGGCTGGTGTGCCGGTTTCATCCTGATCTTCGGGCCCATCACGATGCGCCTGTACAACCGGAAGTCGTGACCGCGCAGATGACATCGTCCGTCACCGTCCTCGGCCACGGCTCGGCGGCCGCCTCCCCCGATATCATGCGGATCACGGTGTCCGTGGAGGCGCGCAGGCCCGAGGTGACCAGTGCGTTCGACCAGGCTGGGCACGCGGCTCGGGCGGTGTCCGAGGCGCTCCGCGCGGCCGGGGTGTCCCCCACCGACGTCTCCACCACGGGACTGTCCGTGCACGCGGACACCGTGTGGCAGGAGAACCAGGGCCAGCAGGTGGTCGGCTACATCGCCAGTACCGCGCTGTCGGTGACGCTGCGCGATCTGTCGGACCCCGGTCGGGTCATCGCCGACTGCGTCGGCGCGGGCGGGGACGACGTCCGGCTCGGCGGTCTCGAGCTGGGGATCGCCGACCAGGCCGGGCTGCTGGGTCAGGCCAGGGACGCGGCCTTCGCCGACGCCCTCGCGAAGGCGAAACAGTACGCGGGCCTGTCGGGGCGCGAGCTCGGCACGGTCGTCGAGGTCTCCGAGGACGTCGATTCTCCGCCGATGCCGAGGCCGATGGTGCGGGCGATGAAGGCGTCCGCCGATGCCATGCCGATCGAACGCGGCGAGACCGAGCTGTCGGCGACGGTGCGGGTGCGCTGGACCCTGATCTGAACCCCCGAAAGTGCCCGTGACCTGCATCACCTGTGCCGAAGATCTCGTTCCCAGAGTTTGGGAAGGTGCGGGTCGGTCGGCGACACTGGTGACGTGATCCCCTACCTCGTTCTTTCCTCGGTATTGATCGCGCTCATGGGCGTGGTCGTCATCGGCCGCCGGACCAACGGCGGGCAGGCCTTCAACCTCGACCAGTTCCGCTCGCAGGCTCCGCTGGCCGGCGTCCTGCCCGCGGACAACCGCCCGCGACGCGAGTACCACGATCTGGTGGCGGCATACATCAATGCCGACGTGTTCCGGGCGGCCTGAGCCGGCCGCCATCTGAGCCACGACGCAACAGTGCGGCCCACCCGATCGGGTGGGCCGCACTGTTGTGTCGTGTCCCGGACTGTGTCGTGTCCCGGACGGGCCGACTAGACCTTCTCGTACTCCACGTCCGCGACGGACGGCTTGAGGTCGATCGTGGTGCGGAGCGGCTTGTTCGGCAGGAAGATCACCGCGATGACGGTGACCACCGCAACGGCCGCCGCGATGAGGAAGATCCGACCGGTCGCGTCGCCGTAGGCCATCCGGATCACGTCCTGCACGGGAGCGGGCAGCGCCTTCAGGTTCAGGTTGCCACCGCCACCGGGCGTGTGCGAGTCGATGCCGAGCTTCGCGAATCCCTCCGCGGTGAGGTCGGTGACCCGGGTGGCCAGCACCGAGCCGAGCACCGAGACACCGATCGCGCCGCCGAAGGTCCGGAAGAAGGCGACCACACTGCTGGCGGCACCGATGTTGTGGACGCTCACCGTGTTCTGCACCGCCAGGACGACGTTCTGCATCAGCATGCCGGTACCGAGGCCGAGCAGGGCGATCATCAGCCCGATCAGCCACATGTGCGTCTCGTGGTCGATCGTGCTCAGCAGCAGGAAGCCGATGAGCTGCAGGATGGAGCCCGCGACGACGAAGCCCTTCCACTTGCCGAACTTGGTGATCAGCTGGCCCGAGCCGACGGTGCCCACCAGCATGCCGAACACCATCGGGATGGTTAGCAGGCCGGCCTCGGTCGGGGTGTGCCCGCGCGCGGTCTGGAAGTACTGGCCGAGGAACGTGGTGGCACCGAAGAGTCCGACACCGACCGCGACCGAGGAGATGATGGCGAGTGCGGTGGTCCGCTCGGTGACGATCTTGAGCGGGATGATCGGCGAGGTTGCCTTGCTCTCGACGAAAACGGTGGCGATCAGCAGCAGGACACCGACGCCCACCAGCGCCGCCGACTCGGCGGAGATCCAGTCGTAGTAGGTGGCCTTGCCCGCGAAGGACACCCAGATCAGCAGCACCGAGACGCCCGCCGTCAGCAGGGTCGCGCCGAGCCAGTCGATGGTGACGCCCTCCTTGCGGTCGGTCTCGATGTGCAGCGTCTTCTGCAGCAGGACGAGCGCGATCACGGCGAGCGGGACGCAGACGAAGAAGCACCAGCGCCAGCCGAGCCCGTCGGCGATCACGCCGCCGAGGACTGGGCCGCCTGCCATCGACACCGCCATGACCCCACCCATGTATCCGGAGTACCGGCCGCGATCGCGCGGCGGGATGATGCTGCCGATGATGGCGACGACGAGCGCGGTCAGACCGCCCATGCCGATGCCCTGGATCACGCGGGCACCCAACAGGACCGGCACGTTCGGAGCGAAGCCGGCGATGATCGAGCCGACCACGAAGATCACGATCGCCGACTGGACCAGGACCTTCTTGTTGTAGAGATCGGAGAGCTTGCCCCAGATCGGCGTCGACGCCGCGGTGGCCAGCAGCGCCGTGGTGATGACCCAGGCGAACTGGGTCTGGCTGCCGTTGAGATCACCGATGATCGTGGGCAGGGCCGTCGAGACGATCGTCGAGCTGAGCAGCGCGGTGAACAGCGCCGCGAGCAGCCCCGCGAGGACCTCGAGGATCTCGCGGTGAGTCATCAGCACCTCATCGCCCGGCGGGGCGGCGTGGCTTGGCTTGTTTTCGGTTTCGGTCATAGGTGTGTTCTCCCCTGGTTCTGAGAAACGGCGTCGGACACGGCTCTCCGTACCGGCGGGGTCATGAAGGTGTGCTTGAGTCGACGGAGCGATGTCACGGCCTCGTGGGCCTCTTCCTCGCTCCATTCGCCCAACAGGGTGCGTAGGCGTTCGGCCCGGCGTTCTCTGTTCGCCCTCAGCAGCTCTGTCCCGGACTCCGACAGCCGCACGAGCGAGACCCGCCCGTCTTCCGGATCGGCGTGCCGCTCGACGAACCCGGCATCCACCAGATCCGCGATCTGTCGACTGAGCGACGACTGACTGACACACAGGTTGGAGGCGAGCTCCATCTGTCTGCACTGGCCGACGGTGGCCAGCACGTGCAGCACCCCGAGAAGTGCAGGCGGAAGTCCGCTCGTGTCGGCGCCGCCGAGAATATTGCGCAACGCCCTCCCGAAGAGAAAGACCTCCTCGACGAGGTCCTCCGCGGTGGCGGTCTGCACGGCCATGGGCTCCCCTGAACAGAGTGATTGATGCTTGCAGTCTGCAACTATATATTGGTTGCATTACCCATGCAATTTATTTGCCACGAGACTTGAGTCACTTCCGGACGCCGTGGCCCCAGTAGAATCGGTGGTGCACACGATCATGTGCGAGTGGATCACCACCACCGGGAGCGGAGGTGAGACACATGATGTGGCAGGAAATGATGGACATGTTCATGTCCTGGATGCAGCAGATGGGCTGGCAGATGCCCATGATGCCGATGAAGTGACGCCTTGCCAGGGTCCGCGCGGAGCGACCGCTACCGCACCAGCAGCGCGAGGCACTCCACGTGATGGGTCATCGGGAAGGCGTCGAAGGCGCGCACCTGCTCGAGCCGGTACCCCTGCGCGAGGTACAGCCCGACATCGCGCCCGAATGCCGACGGATCGCAGCCGATGTGGATCACCCGGCCCGGGCCCGCGGTCGCGAGCGCGTCGATGACCTCACGGCCCGCCCCGGACCGCGGCGGGTCGAGCACCACCGTGCCCACCGGAACCGGCAACTCCCCCACCACCTTCTCCACCCGGGCCGCCCGCAGGTGCACCTGCCCGAGATCCGCCAGCGCGCGCCTGCCGTCGTCGACCGCGCCGCGGCCCGACTCGACCGACACCACCTCGCCGTCCGGCCCCACCTGGTCGGCCAGCTCGGCGGCGAACACGCCGACCCCGCCGTACAGATCCCAGGCGATCGAGCCGTGAGCGGCCTCCGCCCACTCCCCGACCACCGTCGAATAAGTCTGTGCCGCATCACGATGCGCCTGCCAGAAGCCGGTCGCCGACAGCTCCCACGAACGCCCACCGACCCGCTCCACGGCGCGGCCGCTGCCCTCCACCACATGCTCGCGGCGCGGACCCGCCTGTGCGGCGCGCCTCGCGGCGGCACCGCGTCGGCCCGGACTTCGGCGGCCGGTGCTCGAGACCTTCGCGGGCTCGATCTCCACCACGTGCCGGGCTCCGTCGCCGTCGACCGTCACCTGGATCTCGCCGCCCGGTCGCCAGTCACGCTCGGCCAGGCCCTGGTACGTGCCCAGTACCGGCTGCGGGCACAGCAGGTCAGTGATCACCTGGGAGCTGCGGTAGCCATGGAAACCGGCCCGTCCCGCAGGGTCGACCGCGAGCCGGAGCCTTGTTCGCCACCCGGTGCCGTCTCCGGTGCCGGGCAGCTCCTCGACCTCGACCTCCCGCTCGACGCCTGCGATCCTGCGGAGCTGCTCGGCGACCACCGACGATTTCATCGCGCGCTGGGCGTCCGGGGTGGCGTGCGAGAAGTCGCAGCAGCCGGCCCCGCCGGGCCCGGAGATCGGGCATCGTGCCGTCACTCGCGCCGCTGAGGCCTCCACGATCTCGACCGCGTCCGCGCGGCAGAACGAGCCGCCGCGATCCTCGGTGATCTCGGCCCGGACGAGCTCACCCGGCAACCCGTGCCGGACGAACACCACCCGGCCCTCGTGCCTGGCGACACAGAAACCGCCGTGACCCGGGTTCCCGAGCCGAACCTCGATGCTGCGGCCGTACCAGCTCTCGCTCATCGACGGCCGTCCTCTGGGGCGTCGAAACCACGCCTGGTGCCGCCGGGCACCGCCTGGATGCGCTCGCGCTTGGCCCGCTCCGAGGAGCTGAGCTGCCACGGCACGCTCGTCACCATCACGCCCGGCTGGAACAGCAGGCGACTCTTCAGTCGCAGCGCACTCTGGTTGTGCAGGATCTGCTCCCACCAGTGCCCCACCACGTACTCCGGGATGAACACCGTCACGACCTCACGGGGCGAATCGCGTCGCACCCGCCTGACGTAATCGAGGACAGGCTTGGTGATCTCGCGGTAGGGCGACTCGATCACCTTGAGCGGCACGGTGATGTCGCTGTTCTGCCACTCGCGGACCAGAGTCCGGGTGTCGGCCTCGTCGACGTTCACCGTGACCGCCTCCAGGGTGTCCGGTCGGGTGGCACGGGCGTAGGCGATGGCGCGCATCGTCGGCATGTGCAGCTTCGACACCAGCACGATCGAATGGGTCCGACTCGGCAGCACGCCGTCCCACTCCTGCTCGTCCAGCTCTGCCGCGACGCTGTCGTAGTGCCTGCGGATCGACTTCATCACGACAAAGATCGCGATCATGGCGACGATCGCGATCCAGGCGCCTGCCGCGAACTTGGTGAGCAACACGATGACCAGCACGGTTGCGGTCATGGCGAGACCGATGGAGTTGATGACCCGCGAGCGCTTCATGCGGCGCCGCGCCGCGGGGTCGGTCTCGCTCTTCAGGTGCCGGGTCCAGTGCCTGATCATGCCCGTCTGGCTCAGCACGAACGAGACGAACACGCCCACGATGTAGAGCTGGATCAGCTTCGTGACCTCGGCCCCGAAGAAGACGACGAAGGCGATCGCGGCGCCGGACAGGAACAGGATGCCGTTGCTGAAGGCCAACCGGTCGCCGCGCGTGTGCAGCTGCCGGGGCAGGTAGCGGTCCTGCGCGAGGATCGAGCCGAGCACCGGGAATCCGTTGAAGGCGGTGTTCGCCGCGAGCACCAGGATCAGCGCCGTGACGATAGCGATGAAGTAGAAGCCGATCGGGAAACCGGAGAAGACGGCCTCGGCGATCTGTGCGATCAGCGTCTTCTGCTGATAACCCTCCGGCGCTCCGGTGAGCTGCGTGGCCGGGTCGTGCGCGTACACGATCCCGATCTTCTGGGCCAGCGTGATGATGCCCATCAGGAGCACGATCGCGATCGCGCCGAGCAGGAACAGCGTGGTGGCCGCATTGCGGGACTTGGGCTTCTGGAAGGCCGGCACCCCGTTGCTGATCGCCTCGACACCGGTCAGCGCCGCACAACCCGACGAGAACGCGCGGGCGATGAGGAAGGCGAACGCGACACCGTAGAGCTGAGTGTTCTCGGCGTGCAGGTCGAAGCCCGCCGACTCGGCCTTGACGTCGTCGCCCAGCACGAAGATCCGGAAAAGCCCCCACCCGAGCATCAGGAACATGCCGACGATGAACGCGTAGGTGGGAATGGCGAACGCGGTCCCGGACTCTCGGATACCACGCAGATTGATCGCGGTCAGGATCACGATGGCGGCGACCGCGAAGAGCACCTTGTGCGTGGCGACGAACGGTACCGCGGAACCGATGTTCGATGCGGCCGAGGAGATCGAGACGGCCACGGTGAGCACGTAATCGACCATCAGCGCGCTACCGACCGTCAGGCCGGCCGTCGGCCCGAGATTCGTGGTCGCCACCTCGTAGTCGCCGCCGCCCGAGGGGTAGGCGTGCACGTTCTGTCGGTAGCTGGCCACCACGACCGCCATCACCGCGCAAACGGCCAGGCCGATCCAGGGCGTGTACATGTACGCGGAGATACCCGCCACGGACAGGACGAGGAAGATCTCCTCCGGCGCATAGGCGACCGAGGACATCGCATCGGAGGCGAAGACCGGCAGGGCGATTCGCTTGGGTAGCAGTGTGTGCCCCAGCTTGTCGCTGCGGAACGGTCTACCTACCAGCAGCCGCTTGGCAGCGGTCGAGAGCTTTGACACCGGCAAAGCGTAATCCGTCCGAACCGATCCAGTGCCATCCGCCGCCCACTTCGCCAAATCGCGATGTGCGCGGACGGCACGGAACCGGGGACGGTACCGTTCGAATCGATGGTTGCCGCCGCCGCGGCGACCGCGGCACAGCGTCGGAACGCCGACGAGCGGAGGCAAGCGGTGTACGTAGTCGTGATGGGGTGCGGCCGGGTCGGATCGGCCCTCGCGGCCGGGCTGAACCGGATCGGCCACGAGGTCGCGATCATCGACCGCGACCCCGACGCGTTCCGACGCCTTGACCCCGGATTCACCGGGCACCGCATCGTCGGCATGGGATTCGACCGCGATGTCCTGCTCAAGGCGGGCATCGAACGGGCCGAGGCATTCGCGGCGGTCTCCTCCGGCGACAACTCGAACATCATCTCCGCCAGGGTGGCCAGGGAGAACTTCGGCGTGAGCCGGGTCGTCGCGCGGATCTACGACGCCAAGCGCGCGGCCGTGTACGAACGCCTCGGCATCCCGACCGTGGCCACGGTGCCGTGGACCACCGACCGCTTCCTGCACCATCTCACCCGCGAGAGTCACACCACCAAGTGGCGCGATCCCTCCGGCACCGTCGCGGTCGCGGAACTCGATCTGCACGAGGACTGGGTCGGCCACCAGGTCACCGAGCTCGAGGAGCACACCGGGTCCAGGGTCGCCTTCCTCATCCGTTTCGGCACCGGGGTGCTCCCCGACCGCCGCACGATGATCCAGGCCGACGACCAGGTCTATGTCGCCGCGGTCTCCGGGACCGTGGCCGAGGCGGTCGCGCTGGCCGCAACCCCGCCACCCGCGGACTCCTGATGAACACCGTCCCTCAGGCGTCGCCGACCGCGGCGCACGATTCGACCACAGACCCGAACGGATGGACCCGATGAGAGTCGCAATCGCCGGAGCAGGCGCGGTCGGCCGATCGATCGCGCGCGAGCTGATCCGAGGCGACCACCACGTGATGCTGCTCGAGCGCAATCTCGAACACGTCGACCCCGAGGCGATCCCGGACGCCGTGTGGGTTCACGCCGATGCCTGCGAGCTGGCCCTTCTGGAGTCCGCCGAACTCGAGTCCTACGACGTCGTGATCGCCGCGACCGGCGACGACAAGGTCAACATCGTGGTCAGCCTCCTGGCCAAGACCGAGTTCGCAGTGCGGCGCGTCGTCGCCCGGGTGAACGACCCCCGCAACGAATGGCTCTTCGACGACTCGTGGGGCGTGGACGTCGCCGTGTCCACCCCGCGGATGCTCGCCTCGCTGGTCGAGGAGGCCGTCTCGGTCGGCGACCTGGTCCGCTTGATGACCTTCAGGCAGGGTCAGGCGAACCTGGTGGAGATCACCCTGCCCGACGACACCGAACTGGCAGGCAAGCCGGTCCGCAAGATCCAGCTGCCCCGCGACGCCGCCCTTGTGACCATCCTGCGGGGCGGCCGGGTGATCGTCCCGCAGCAGGACGACCCGATCGAGGGCGGCGACGAGCTGCTCTTCGTCGCCTCCGTCGAGGTCGAGGACGAGCTCCGCGCGGCGGTCGGCGTCAAGCGCTGATACAAAAGTTCCGAATTGTCACGTAACTGAATTTGATGACCGCATTGTCCGGAATCGGGCAATGCGGTCATCGATTTTGAGAACCGGTGAATTTCGGCGGACGCAATTCACGGAACGTGCGGAAGGTCACAACCGATGCGACGGCGCACACAATTGCGGTGCACCCATTACCGGTGACCCGGGCGCCGTTCGCTAGGAACGCTCGTCACCCGCACCATTCGGCTCGGCGCCGCGATCCTCCGACTCCACCACGGCGTCCGGCTCGGTCTCGGTGTCGGGCCCTGCCTCCACCACGGCCTCGGCGGCACGGTCGGCGCGCCGGACCAGCCAGACCGTCGTCACCAGGACCAGCGCCGTCAGCGGCCAGCCCATCGCGATACGCGTGACCGCGAGCCACCCGGTGTGATCGGTGTCGTAGAGCTGAGACTGGACCAGATAGCGAGCCCCGAACACCAGCGCCCACGCGGCGGTGGCCAGGTCGTAGGCCCTGACCGCGGCTTTGCTGCCCCGCCACGAGTTGCCATGACCGTTGAGGAAGCCCCACAGGACGCCGACCAGCGGCCACCGGACCACGATCGAGAGCAGGAAGACCCCGGCGTAGGCGAGGCTCGTGTAGATCCCGAACAGGAAGTACCCCTTGGCATCCCCGGTCCGGTACGCGATGAACGCGCAGATACCGACGCCCAGGAAGCCCGAGATCGCGGGCTGGATGGCGCCCTTCGCGATCACCCGCCACACGAGGATTGCGGCCGCCACACCCAGGGCGGCCCAGATGGCCGCGGTGAGGCCCCAGAAGCTGTTGATCGGGACGAAGACCAGGACCGGCAGGGTCGAGTAGACCAGCCCACTGACTCCACCGAGCTGTTCGAGTACGGACTGCTGCTGCCTGTCGGTCACCCGACGAGACTGCCACATGTACCGGCGATGACTACGAATCCCCTCGAAGCTCGTAGTACGGGTTGTAGATCACCTTCTGGCCGTTGCGCTCACCGACGCGTCCGCGGACGAGCAGGGTCTTGCCCGGCTCGATCCCCGCGATCCGGCGCCTGCCGATCCACACCAGCGTCACGGCGTCGGTTCCGTCGAAGAACTCGGCCTCCATGTTCGCGGTCGAGGCCTTGGGACATGTCTCGACGCTGCGCAGCCGCCCGAGCATGGTGACCTCCTCACCGCGACTACAGTCGCAGGCGCGCTGTGCGCCCGATGCCTGCGACGATTCCACCATTGCCTCTGCATCGAGTTGATCGAGGTCCTCGGTGAGCCGGCGGGTCAGCCGACGAAAATAGCCTGTGGCCGCGAGTGCCATAGCGCGCTCCTGGAGCAGGTGCGGTGCGACTGTCGCCCCGCTTGTAGGTCTGTGTGATCGCCACTGTAGACCCATCCCGAACCGGGAACCACACGACTGTGAGGAGTGTCCCGGCCACCGGGCGGATAGCCCGTTCGCGGCCCCGACAGCACCCGTATGGCACCCGCCCCCGGCCTCGGTGCGACCATCGACGGATGCAGGAGATGACATGGCCGCAGGCGGCGGTGGTGCTGCCGGGAACCGGGTCAGACGCACACTTCGCAGAAAAGGCGTTCTCGGGCGCGTTGACGCAGGTCGGGGTGGAGATCATCGCCGTGGAACCCGACCCGCGGCGGGTGGTCGAGAGCTACCTCGAGGCGATGGACGCGGCCGCGGACCGGTATGGGCGGATCCTCGTCGGCGGCGTGTCGATCGGTGCCGCGGTGGCGGCACAGTGGGCCGCTCGCAACGAGTCCCGTGCGGCCGGGGTGCTCGCGGCGCTGCCCGCCTGGATCGGCGACCCGGCCGAGGCCCCAGCGGCGCTGAGCGCGACGATGACCGCGCGCATGCTCCGCGCGGACGGCCTCGACGCGGTGACCAGCGCGATGATCGAGACCAGCCCGGCGTGGCTCGGCGGTGAACTCGAGCGGTCATGGCGATCGCAGTGGCCGCACCTGCCCAATGCCCTCGAGGAGGCCGCGGCCTACCACGGCCTCGTCGAGGAACACCTCGCAGGGATCACGGTGCCGGTGGGCATCTGCGCCGCCACCGACGACCCGGTGCACCCCATCGCCGTCGCCCGGCGATGGGTGACGGTGCTCCGGTCGGCCACGCTGGCCACCGTCACCCTCGACGAGATCGGCGCCGACGCCGGCATCCTCGGCCGGTCCTGTCTGGCAGCCCTGACCTCGCCCTGATCGGCCGCGGGCCGGATCAGCGACGCAGCTGCTGCATCGCCGACCCAGAGCCGCCGGGACGCTCCTCCGGCGGCACGGTGTGATCCTGGGCGGCGGCCGCTGCTGCCTCGGCGGCGGCCGCGGCCTCGGCGACGGCGGCCTGCTGGACCTCGGTTGTCTGCTCGGCCTGCGCGGCCTGCTGCTGCGCCTGCATCTGCTGCTGCTGGGCCGCGATCAGCTGCTCGGCCAGCATCTGCGGGAGCACGACCGGGAGGGGCGTACGCACCGGGTACGGCTCGGCGCCGCGGTTGACCACCGTGCCGGCGAGGATCTCCCTGGCGATCGCGGTCAGCGGCGCCTCGAGGCCGGCCGATCCGACCGGGCCGGCCACCACGCACCGGATCATCCAGCGCGGGCCGTCGACGCCGATGAAGCGCAGGTCGGCGTTCGGGGTGACCGCGTGCAACTCGCGACCCCATGGACCGGTCTGCACACTGATCTCCGCCTGATCGGCACGCAGCGACTCGGCCAGGTCGCCCGCGACCTCGCGCCACTGTCCCGGCGACTTCGGCGCGGCGTACGCGGCGATCGTGACCCGACCGTGCTCGGTCACCAGGTGCACCGCCTGCGGGGTGCCGTCCTGGGCCATCTCCACCTGGATCTGTCCGCCCTCGGGCAGCGGGACCTGCACCGACCCGAGGTCGAGCCGCGATTGCGCGGCACCCTCCGGGTCGTCGAGTTCGTCCCGGTCGTACGGCCCGCCCTCGGGCCGCTCCTCGACATCGAACTCGTCGACCTCGAACTCGTCGCCCTCGGCCTGCGCGTCGACGTCGTCGCGGAGGTCCTCGAACTGATCGAGGTCCTCGTCCACGGCCTTCTTCTTGCGTCCGAAAATCATCGTGCCCCTTCCTCGGGGAGTGCCGACACCGCGTGCAGGCTGGCATGTCCACCACTGGATCCGTATCCACCCGCGCCCCGCGTCGTCTCGTCGAGCGACTCGACCTCCACGAACGAGACCAACTCCACCCGCTGCACCAGCAGCTGAGCGATCCGGTCACCGCGAGTGATCGCAATGGGCGTGCGCGGATCGTGATTGATCAGACACACCTTGATCTCCCCGCGGTATCCCGCGTCGACCGTCCCCGGCGTGTTCACCACGGACAGACCGGACTTGGCCGCCAGTCCCGACCTGGGGTGGATCAGCCCGACGGTGCCGACCGGGAGCGCGACGGCGATTCCGGTCCCCACCAGGGTCCGCTCCCCCGGCTCGATGGTCACGTCGACTGTGGAACAGAGGTCGACACCCGCGTCGCCCGCGTGGGCACGCTGTGGGATCGGCATGTCGGGATCAAGGCGCAGCAGCTCGATGGCTGGAAGATCGCTCACGCGCACCGAGACTACTCTGGATACGTGCCCGAGAACCCTCAACCTGCCTCGACCGCCGCCACCGGTGGCAAGACCGACCCCACCGCACCGATCTACTCGGAGCGACTGTGGGTACCGCTGTGGTGGTGGGCCGCCGGCCTCGCCGTCGCCGGTCTGCTCGCCGCGGAGGTTCACATGGGCAACCCCGGCCTGCTGGCCTGGTTGCCGTACGTGCTGCTGCTGCCCTTCCCGGTGTGGGTCCTGCTCTGGTTGAGCCGGCTCCGGATCGAGGTCGCCGACGGCCCTGGCCGCGGTGAACTGCGCGTCGGCCGGGCGAACCTGCCGCTGGACGTGATCTCCCGGGTCGCGGTGGTTCCCGCCACCGCCAAGTCGGCGGCGCTGGGCAGGCAGCTGGACCCAGCCGCCTATGTGCAGCACCGGACCTGGATCAAGACGATGGTCCTGATCGTTCTCGACGATCCGGAGGATCCCACCCCGTACTGGCTGGTCAGCACCCGCAGGCCCGCCGAGCTGGCAGCACTACTGACTCCCTGACGGGTCCGGGTGCCCCGGAAACCACTGTGCCCGGCCTGCGAACAGGCCGGGCACGACTTTTGATACCAGGCCGGGGCAACTCGGTGCCCCGGTCGGATCCACTACCTCAGTAGCGCTGTCAGGCTGCGCAATCCATGCAGATGAGCACGCCACCGGCGTCGCTGGCGAGCCTGCTCCGGTGATGCACCAGGAAGCAGCTCGAACACGTGAACTCATCGGCCTGCTTCGGAACGACCCGGACCGACAGTTCCTCGCCGGACAGATCTGCTCCGGGCAGCTCGAACGACTCCGCGGTGTCCGACTCGTCGACGTCGACGACCGCGGACTGCGCCTCATTGCGCCGGGCCTTCAACTCTTCGAGCGAATCCTCCGAAACCTCGTCGGATTCCGAACGCCTCGGTGCGTCGTAGTCGGTTGCCATCTCGTCTTCCCCTCGTCTTCTCTCGTCATCGATTCCCCCGGCCACACACCACAGCCGAATACACGAATCAACCCGTGTGGCTGCATAACGCTCGGGGGCGCCGAATAGTGCCCAAAAGTTAGCGCAGGTAATATGATCTGCACCACATTTGACCCTTCCGTCCGGTCCTCCAAACGCCTGTCGTGTACGACTGCGGCCGCCAGACAATAGCCGAACTCTGGAGAAAAGTCGCGGGCCATTCACCACACGTCGGAAACTGTCTGAAAATCGACACAAACGGCGGGTCGACCGTGACATTTCCGCGACATTCCGAGTCGCGACCGCGTCGACGACGATCCCGGCGCCGCACTCTAGAGTGGGTGCGCACCGGCGCCACAATGGCGCCGATCGGCGGGCGCGGCGGAGAGGTCGGGACGAATCGTGGTTTCACTGATCACACAGGGTCACTCCACCGATGAGCAGGGCCGTCCGTTCCGCAGGCGGCGCGCCATGCCCGTCGTCGTGCTGATCAGCATCCTCGCCCTGCTCGGCTCGGTGCTGTGGGTTCGCATCCTCACCAAGGACGAGGAGGTCTCCGCCGCGGTGACGTGCAACATCCCGAGGCCGGCCTCACAGTCCGCTGACCCGAACGACCCCGCACCGCAGCCGCTCGGCCAGAAAATGGACCCGACGACGCTGATGGACGTGGAACCCACCACCCTCGCGGCGACCAGGGTCCGCGTCTTCAATGCCAACGGCGAACGCGGCCAGGCCGCACAGGTGGCCGCGCAGCTCAGTGAGTACGGCTACGCCAGCGCCCCCGACGTCCAGGTCGGCAACGACCCCGTCTACGTCGACCAGAACATGCAGTGCCACGGCCAGATCCGTTTCGGCGCAAACGGTCTCGCCGCCGCCAGTGCCCTGTGGCTGGTTGCGCCGTGCGCGGAGCTGATCGAGGACCAGCGCCAGGATGACACCGTCGACCTGGCGCTGGGCACCTACTTCAACGAGCTGCGCCCGAACACCGACGCCGAAGAGGTGCTGGCCGTACTGAAGGAGCCCGCGCCAGGAGGCATGGCCGCAGCGCCGGTCGACATCAGCCTCCTCAAGGCCGCCCGCACCGCTCGCTGCTGACGGCTCAGTCCGGGATCGGGTCGAACACACCCGCCTCGGCGAAGACCTCGTCCAACTCCGCCGCGATCCCCGGGGCCGCCGCGACCACCACCTCGCCTTCGGCGCTCATCGAATGCGGCGCGGGCGTGCGGACCCGGGCACCAGCCTCGCTCGCTATCAGCGCTCCCGCCGCCCAGTCCCACGGGCTGAGCCCGTGCTCGAAATGCGCATCGACGCGTCCCGAGGCCACCATGCACAGGTCGAGGGCCGCGGAGCCGATCCGTCGGATGTCGCGCACCTGGGGCAGCACCCGCCCGATCAATGCGCCCTGCGCCTGCCTGCGGGCCCGTCCGTAGCCGAATCCCGTCGCGAGCAGGGCCACCGACACGTCAGACACCGGGTTACACCGCAGCGCGTGCTCGGTGCCGTCCGCCTCGAGCAGCGTCGCGCCGTGGCCGAGGGCGGCCGAGTAGACCGCATCGGCCGGGACGTCCACCACCGCACCCGCCACGGAGACACCGTCGATCTGCGCGGCGACCGACACCGCAAACGCGGGGATGCCGTACAAGAAGTTCACCGTCCCGTCGATGGGGTCGACCACCCAGCGCACGCCCCGGATCTGCTCGGCCTGTCCCCCGCCCTCCTCACCGAGGATGGCGTCGTCCGGGCGCAGGCCCGCGAGCAGTCCGCGGATCAGTTCCTCGGTCTCGGTGTCCACGACGGTGACCGGATCGGTCGGGTGGCTCTTGGTGGCGACCGAGCTGTCCTCCGCGAGGACGCCCGTCGCGGCGAACACCTCTGGGCGGCGGGCACGCACGTGCCTGGCGGCGGCGACGGCCACCCGGACCGCAACGTCGCGCAGCGTGCGCGGATCGTCAGGACCGCCGGTGGCGTCATGTTGGGGGGTGGTGGGGACAGGAGCATCTGACCGCAAAGAAGGCACGCCCCATGGTGCCTCATCTCCCCACTCCCGCGTCGTCGTCCCGACGATTAGGGTTTGCGCCATGACTGAATCGACCCCAGCCCTGCCCTCCGACGACAGCAACGGCAGCAGCCGACGCGGGTTCGGCGTCGACGTCGGCGGAAGCGGAGTCAAGGGCGGCCTGGTCGATCTGCAGACCGGCGAGCTGATCGGCGACCGGATCAAGATCGAGACCCCGAAGCCCGCCACCCCCGAGGCCATCGCGGACACCGTCGCGGAGATCGTCACCCGGGCCGGCTGGGACGGGGCGGTCGGAATCACGCTGCCCGCCGTGGTCACCGGCGGGGTCGCGCGGACCGCGGCGAACATCGACAAGTCCTGGATCGGAACGGACGCGGCGGCCCTGTTCGGGCAGGCGCTCGGCGGCAGGCCCGTCACGGTGCTCAACGACGCGGACGCCGCGGGCGTGGCCGAGGACACCTACGGCGCGGGCAAGGACGTCGACGGCGTGGTCGTGCTGCTGACGTTCGGCACCGGGATCGGATCCGCGATCCTGCACCGGGGCGTCCTGCTCCCCAACACCGAGTTCGGGCATATGGAGGTCGGCGGCAAGGAAGCCGAGCACCGCGCCGCGTCCTCGGTGAAGGAGACCAAGGATCTGTCCTACAAGCAGTGGGCAGCGGAGGTCTCCCGGGTGCTCAGCACGTTCGAGGATCTGCTCTGGCCCGACCTGTTCATCGCGGGCGGCGGGATCAGCCGCAAGAGCGAGAAATGGATCCCGTTGCTGACCAATCGCACCCCCGTCGTGCCCGCTGCGCTGCTGAACACGGCGGGCATCGTGGGCGCCGCACTCGCCGCGCAGACCAGCATCGCGTCGTAACCCCCGTTGCGATAGTTACAATGGACACGTCCGGCTCTCAGCCGGCCGAACTCAACTGACCTCTCCGCCGGAAAATCACTCTGGCGTGACGCCGCACGACACCGTCACGAAAGGGCGTACGTGGCCGCCTCCGATACAAGTCAGACCGCTGAACCGAGCACCGAATCGGCGTCCGCCGCGGCGACCAACGGCACCGCCCCCGCGAAGAAGGCCGCGGCGAAGAAGGCTCCAGCCAAGAAGGCCGCTGCTAAGAAGGCCCCGGCCAAGAAGGCCGCAGCCAAGGCCCCGGCCAAGAAGGCCGCGGCGAAGAAGTCCCCCGCCAAGAAGGCGAGCAGCAAGGCCGACGGCGTCGATCTCGAGGACGCGCCCGACGAAGCCGACATGGCCGATCTCGAGGTACCCGAGGGTGACCTCGCCGTCGACGAGGTGGTCGAGGTCGTCGCCGTCGGCGAGGACGAGGAAGAAGCCGCGGAGCCGACCGACAAGGACAAGGCCTCCGGGGACTTCGTCTGGGACGAGGAGGAGTCCGAGGCGCTCCGGCAAGCCCGCAAGGACGCCGAGCTCACCGCCTCCGCCGACTCGGTCCGCGCCTACCTCAAGCAGATCGGCAAGGTCGCCCTCCTCAACGCCGAGGAGGAGGTCGAGCTGGCCAAGCGCATCGAGGCCGGCCTCTACGCCACCCAGTTGATGGCCGAGCACGCCGAGAAGGGCGAGAAGCTCCCCGTCGCGCAGCGCCGCGACATGAACTGGATCTGCCGCGACGGCAACCGCGCGAAGAACCACCTGCTCGAGGCCAACCTGCGACTGGTCGTCTCGCTGGCCAAGCGCTACACCGGTCGTGGCATGGCGTTCCTCGACCTGATCCAGGAGGGCAACCTCGGCCTGATCCGCGCGGTCGAGAAGTTCGACTACACCAAGGGCTACAAGTTCTCCACGTACGCCACCTGGTGGATCCGCCAGGCCATCACCCGCGCGATGGCCGACCAGGCCCGCACCATCCGCATCCCGGTGCACATGGTCGAGGTCATCAACAAGCTCGGCCGCATCCAGCGCGAACTGCTCCAGGACCTGGGCCGCGAGCCCACGCCAGAAGAGCTCGCCAAGGAAATGGACATCACGCCGGAGAAGGTGCTGGAGATCCAGCAGTACGCGCGTGAGCCCATCTCCCTCGACCAGACGATCGGCGACGAGGGCGACAGCCAGCTCGGCGACTTCATCGAGGACTCCGAGGCCGTGGTGGCCGTCGACGCGGTGTCGTTCACCCTGCTGCAGGATCAGCTGCAGTCGGTGCTCGAGACGCTGTCCGAGCGCGAGGCGGGCGTGGTCCGGCTGCGCTTCGGCCTGACCGACGGCCAGCCCCGCACCCTCGACGAGATCGGCCAGGTCTACGGCGTGACGCGTGAGCGGATCCGTCAGATCGAGTCGAAGACGATGTCGAAGCTGCGGCACCCGTCGCGTTCGCAGGTGCTCCGGGACTACCTGGACTAGTCGGTCCCGACCAGACGACGAATGCCCCGTCACCTCGAAGGTGGCGGGGCATTCGTGTGTCCACCGACAGTTCACCCGGCACACGCCGGGCCGTCATCGGATCCCCACCGTGCACGCCCCGCGGTGGGCGAAACTTGCCGGATGAGTGAGCAGTCCCCTCTCGCCCCGACCTCCCCGCGCGGCCCCTCCCGCCGCACGTTCCTGCGCGGCTCCGCCCTCGGCGGCTTCGCGGTCGCCGGTCTCCGACACGCCCCGTCCGCGGCCGCCGCGGCGCCGTCCGCCGATGCCGCCCGTGTCGACTACCCCACGTGCTGCCCCGGACCGTTCGCCAACGGCGTCGCCAGCGGCGACCCGCTGCCCGACCGCGTCATCCTCTGGACCCGTCTCATGCCCGAGCGCGTGGCCGGCGCCCCCGGCCCCGTGCGGTGGGAGGTGGCCACCGACCCAGCCGTGACGGCCCTCGTCCGCTCCGGTGAGCAGACCCCGGTGGCGGAGCACGACTTCACGGTGAAGGTCGACGTCACCGGCCTGGCCCCGGCCGCGACGTACTACTACCGCTTCACGCATTCCGGCGCCCACTCGATCACCGGGCGAACGCGCACGGCGCCTGCCCCGGGTGCCGCCGTCGACCGGGTGCGCATCGCCGCGATGTCGTGCAGCTCCTACTGGTCTTCGTACTGGAGCGGGTTCGAGCACATCGCCGCCAGGGACGACCTCGATCTCGTGCTGCACGTGGGCGACTACATCTACGACTTCCCCGACAAGGACGAGCTGGTGCGCTCGCGCGTCGGCTTCGCCGACATGGACCACCCGGACAACCGGGATTGGCTCGACCTCGCCGAGGTGCGCAGGCGGTACGCGCTGTGGCGCTCGGACCCCCAGTTCATCCGGGCCCACCAGCAGCACCCGTGGATGATCGTGTGGGACAACCACGACATCGACGTCGCCTACGGCAACGAGGTGAACGCGCCCTTGACCGACCCGGCGTCGGCGACCACGACCCTCTCCGACACGGTGCGCGCGTTCCACGAGTGGACTCCGACCCGGCCCGTGCGCGCCGACGGCAGCGGCGAGTTCGTGCTCGTCGACGACGGCTCCTATCCCACACCGGAGGACCCGTTGCTCGTCTACCGGACGCTGCGTTACGGCGACCTCGTCGACATCGTCGGGATCGACGCCGAGTTGCGCGACGTGCGCGGGCAAACCGCCGACTCCTCGCATCTGCCCCCCGGGCAGCGGAGCCTCCTCGGTCGGCGGCAGTACGAGTGGCTCACGGCCACGCTCACCGACTCGTCGCACCGGAATACCCGGTGGCGGGTCATCGGGAACCAGGGGTGGTTCGCTCCGACCGACATCCCGGAGGTCGTGCAGGGGGTGAAGATGCCGAAGCTCGGCATCGGCCGCTGGGGCAAGTACGCCGCCGAGCGCGAGGCGATCGTCGACCACCTCAGGGGCGCACGCGGCGAGCGGATCTGGCGGAACGTCATGGTGACCGGCGACGCGCACGGGAATTTCGCATCCGACGTGATCTCCACGGAGTACCTCGGCGACGGGTATCTCTCGGGGATACCCGGCCGCAACACCCGTAACGGTGCCGAACCGCATAACCACGGCGCCGGGGCGCTGCGGATGAGCACCGGCAACGGTGGCCCGGTGCCCACAGGCGCGGACGACCCCGCCGACGTCCGAGGCCTGTCCGTCGGTGTCGAGTTCGCCCCCACCTCGATGGGACGCGGCGGCGCCGACGACATGATCCGCGGCGCCACCGGCCTCGGGCCGGCGGAGTCCACCGAGATCGCGCGCGCCGCCGAGGCTTCGATCCTCACGCTCAACCGCAACGCCCAGTTCGTCGAGTGGGTCGACCACGGCTACGGGATCATCGACCTCGACCGCGACCGCGCCGTGTTCGAGTTCTGGTGGCAGGACAAGCACGTGCCGCGCTCGCCGGACGTCCTCGGCCACCAGATGGTGGCGTTCGCCGAGGAGGACCGATCGGCGGTGCCGCCGCGGTTCCGGGATCAGATCGATGGCGTCGAGCTGCACGGGCTGCCGTATGCGCCGACCTCCGGGGCGCCGCACGGCCCGCCTGCGCCGTGGTTCCCGCCGGAGGCCTAGACCGACCTAGACTGGATCGCGAGGTGACCCGAGATGACGACCGAAGACCGGCGGCACGACCACCCGGACACGGTGGTGTTCGGCAACACGCGGGAGATCGCCGATCGCATCATGGCGTTGCCCGATCGGGTGGTGCGGGCGCTCACGGTCGCGAAGGACCGCTGCGCCCACGGCAGCCTGAGGCTGCAGATCTTCCACAACCTCTACAACCCCGAACTCGGCATCGGCCGCTACCTCTTCGTCCCCGGCGACGACACCGAGCCGCACTGGGTGGAGACGCTCGACGGCACCGTGACGCTCCGTTGCCCGTGCTGCCAGGACGAGGTCGCGAAGGTCGGCGACGTCGTCGAGCGGTTCCGCAACGCGCGGCACAAGCGGTGAGCCCGGCGGACGACGTCAGGTCGTGAGGTAGGGGTCGCTCGACTCCCCTGACGGCTTCTGCGGCCGCCGCAACGCACTAACGAGTGGCTCGACCACCCGCGCCGCAACCGGGCCGAGGATCGCCATCAGCAGCACGTACGCGGTCGCCAGCGCCGCGAGCTCGCCCTCGACCGCGCCCGCCGCCACCGCGAGGCCCGCGATGACGATCGAGAACTCGCCGCGGGCGACCAGGGCGGCGCCCGCCCTCGCCCGGCCCATCACGGCGACGCCCTGCCTGCGGGCGGCCCACCATCCCGTCGCGATCTTGGTCGCGGTCGTCGCCACCGCCAGCAGGACCGCCCAACCGAGGACAGGCGGAATGGTGCCCGGATCGGTGTTAAGGCCGAACACCACGAAGAACATCGCCGCGAACAGGTCCCGGAGGGGCTCGAGCACCTTCGCCGCGTTGCGGGCGGTGGACCCGGAGATCGCGATGCCGAGCAGGAACGCCCCGACCGCGGCCGACACCTGCATCGCCGAGGCGATCCCGGCGACCAACAGTGCCGCGCCCAGCAGCTTGAGGAGGAAGACCTCCTTGTCCTTGCTGTCGACGATCGCCGACACGTAGTGGCCGTAGCGCAGCGCGATCACCAGCACCAGGGTGACCACGCACAACGAGATCGCCAGCGCCTGCAGGCCGCCGAAGAAGCCGACCCCGGCCAGGATCGCCGTCAGGATCGGCAGGTAGACGGCCATGGTCAGGTCCTCGAACACGAGGATCGCCAGCACGACAGGGGTTTCGCGGTTGCCGAGCCTGCCCAGGTCGCTGAGGACCTTCGCGATGATGCCCGAGGACGAGATGTAGGTGACGCCGCCCATCACGAGGGCACCGACCGGCCCCCACCCGAGCATGAACGCGACGATCACGCCCGGCACCGCGTTGAGCACGATGTCCACCGCACCCGCCATCCACGACTTGCGCAGCCCGGTGACCAGCTCGCTCGCGGTGTACTCGAGGCCGAGCAGCAGGAGCAGCAGGACCACGCCGATCTCACCGGCGAGGTGCCCGAAGTCGCCGATGCCGTCGAGCGTGAAGAACCCACCCTCGCCGAAGCAGAGGCCACCGACCAGGTAGAGCGGGATCGGCGACATCCCGATTCGGCCCGCCAGGCGCCCGAGGACACCCAACGCGAAGAACACCGCGCCGAGCTGGATCAGCGAGAGCGCGGTGCTAGTCATGGTGCCCCGGGTGGTTGCCGGAGCTCATCCGGTTGTCTTGGTCTTCGCCGGAGCTCATCCGGTTGTCTTGGTCTTCGCCGGAGCTCATCCGTGATTCTGGGTCTTCGCCGGAGCTCATCCGTGGTGCAGGATCTTGGCCGCACCGTCGAGCCCGTCCGAGGTACCCACTGCGACCAAGAGGTCTCCCTCGGTGAGGTTGAAATCCGGATTCGGCGACGGGTACACCTGTCCGGCCCGCATCACCGCCACCACCGAGACCCCGGTCCTGGTTCGCATCGCGGTCTCCCCCAGCGTCCGGCCGTCGAAGGGCGAGTCCTCGGTGATCGGCAGTTGCCGGGTGTTGATCCCCGGCAGGTCACGGTGTTCCTCCCGCAACTGCGAGACCAGCTGCGGGGCGCCGAGCAGATTGCCCAGTACAGCGGCCTCCTCGTCGGTCAGCGGCACCGAGGCGGCACAGGCATCGGGATCGTCCTTCTTCGAGACGATGAGGTCCGTCCCGCCGTCCCGATGGGTGACCACGCCGATGCGCCTGCCGGTCGACAGCTCGAAATCCTTCCGGATGCCGATCCCAGGAAGGGGAGTCACTTCCACGTTCATGACTCAACGGTAGCGCCGCGCGCGGGATCGGTGCCGCGACGCGCGATATTCGCAGGTGATCAGCGAAAGAAGAGCTGGACGGCGGCATCGCGGGCGATCAGGAATCCCGCGATGCCGAGCACCCAGCCCAGTGCACTGTCCGCATGTCTGGACAGGAAGCCGTCCGCGCGCGCCAGCCAGGGCTCGACCCGCGTGTGCGCCACGGTCCTGGCGAGGATCAGCAGGCAGGCGGGGAGCACCATCACGACGCAATAGCCGGCCAGCAGCCCCGCCGAGACCGCTGGGGACAGCCCACTCGAGATCATCAACCCGATCGCCGCGAGGTACGGCAGCATCGTGACCAGTTCGAGGGCGCCCGCGCTCATCGCCAGGACCGCGACGCCTGATCCGGAGGACTGCGCATCCAGAGCCCTTGCCCGCCACCGGGTCACCCGACCGCCATCGCCACCGCCGGCCTTCGCCCTGGAGTCGAATCGCCAGCTGATGGCGAACAGGCCGGCACCGAGCGCCAACTGCACACCGAGCGCGACGGGTCCGCGCAGCACAGACCCTGCCGCGGCGATTCCGGTCGACGCCGTCAGCAGGACCAGCACCCCCACCGCGAAGTAGAAGCCCGCGATCGCGCCCAGGTACGCGACCATCCGGCGCACCGGCGGCCGCTCCGGGGACATCAACAGCCACAGCGGGATCACCAGCGTCCCCAGGCTGGTGCTGTCCACCAGAGCGAGCGCGACGAGCCCGAGCACGAGTGCCATCTCCATGCAGACGATCATCACCAGCGCGACACCGCCGCGACATCGCCCGTACGCCGGATCCGGCGTCCTCCCTTGGGAGGACGTCACGGGGTTCTCGGTGTGCTGTGATGATGGCGTGTCACGTTGGACCGCCCTGTCCTCATTCGCGCAGAGTGCCCTGATCGCGCTCCTCGCGTTCGCCGCGGGCACCGTGCTCTACTCGACCGCCCTGTACTCGCTCGCGCCGATCTCCGCCGGGGTCCCCGTCCCGATCAGACTGGCGCTGC
This sequence comes from Rhodococcus sp. PvR044, assembly GCF_040548995.1. Classification (NCBI taxonomy): domain Bacteria; kingdom Bacillati; phylum Actinomycetota; class Actinomycetes; order Mycobacteriales; family Nocardiaceae; genus Rhodococcus; species Rhodococcus sp. PvR044. Next base: position 1,305,749 of record NZ_JBEPSX010000001.1, on the reverse strand, counting down.
TGGCCGCGATCTGCGGTGCGGCCGTGTTCCGGCGGGACCGCCCGGTGCTGGCGATCTGGCTCGCCACGATCCCCCTCGGCATCGATTTCGCGCTCGGGCCGACCCTGCCGATCTGGCTGGTCTTTTCCGACCTCGTGTACGCGGTCGTGCTGTACGGCACCGCCAGGCAGTCCCGCGCCATGGTCGGCGTGGCAGCGGCGGGCACGACCGTGTGCCTGGCCATCGTGCTGGTCCTCACCAGGAGCTGGCAGCCGTTGGTGATCGGCACGATCGCGGCCTTCGCGTTCGTCGGCACCCCGCTGTGGTGGGGGCGCGCGGTGCGGCTGCACAAGGACGTCGCCGACTCCGAGCGTGCCCGAGCCGAGGCGCTGACCACCATCGCGGCCCTGGATCGGCAGGCGGCGATCGCGGACGAGCGGAATCGGATGGCCCGGGATCTGCACGACGTCATCGCGGGCCACCTGTCCGCGATCGCCATCCAGTCCGAGGCCGCCCTCGGCATCACCGGCCAGGAGTCCGACGAGCGCCTGCTCCGGATCCTGGAATCGGTGCGCGGCAACAGCATCGACGCGCTCGAGGAGATGCGCTCGATGATCGGCCTGCTCCGGACGGACATCGTCGACGAGGCGGCGGCGCCTGGCCGTCTCCGCCAGCTCGCCAAGCTGGTCGACTCCGCACAGGCCGCGGGCACCGAGGTCGCGGTGCTCGACGACCTCGCACCCGGCCAGCTCCCCACCGCCGTGGACCACACCGCCTATCGGATCGCCCAGGAGGCCCTCACCAATGCCATCAAGCACGCACCGGGCCATCCGGTCGAGCTCACCCTTCGGTCGCAGTCCGGGCAGTTGCTGATGACGGTCAGCAATCCGCTTCCACCGCGAGGGTTCCCGTCGGATCCGCCACGCCAACGCACCGGGCTCACCAACATGCGCGAGCGCACCGAGCTGCTCGGTGGCCGGTTCAGCGCGGGACCTGCCCCCGACGGCTGGCGGGTCGCGGTGTCCATCCCGGTCGACGGACCGGCGGCGGGCGCATGATCCGGGTGGTGGTCGCCGACGACCACGCCGCGATCCGGTCCGGGTTGTCGATGATCCTCGGGTCCGCCGATGACATCGAGGTGGTCGGCGAGGCCGCCGACGGCGAGGTGGCGCTCGGCCAGGCCCGCGCGTTGCGGCCCGACGTGGTGCTGATGGACATCCGGATGCCCGGCACCGACGGCATCGCGGCGACTCGGGAGATCACCGCGGCCGGCCTGGCCCATGTTCTGGTGCTGACCACCTTCGACATCGACGAGTACGTGTTCGGGGCGCTGCAGGCGGGCGCCTCCGGGTTCCTGTTGAAATCGGCGACGGCCGCGGAGTTGACGGCGGCCGTCCGCGCGGTCGCCGCCGGGGACGGCGTGCTGGCCCCACAGGTGACGCGCACCCTGATCGACGCCTTCGCGGCGGTCCCGCCGACCCCGGCGCCCCGGCCCGCGGGCCTCGAGGACCTCACCGACCGAGAGCGGGAGGTGCTCGATTGTCTGGGCGACGGTCTGACGAACCAGCAGATCGCCGGGCGCCTGTTCATCGGGGAGACCACCGTCAAGACCCATGTGTCCCGGGTGCTCACCAAGCTCGGTGTCAGCTCACGCGTCCAGGCCGCGATCATCGCCAGGGAACTCCCCGCGTCCTGAGTCCTCCTGCGTCCCGAACCTGCCGTCGGGACCGGGTCGATACGCGCGCACCCCGATGATCGCCACCGCCGGGAGCGGCCCGTACAGATGCGGGAACCGCATCGACTCCGGGTCCGTCGGCACGCCCGGTTCCCAGCGGACCTCGGCCCCGAGTCGCTCCCGGTCCAGGTACAACAGCACGAGATCGGTGCGGCCAGCGAACAGCCGGTTGGCAGGCAGGTGCACCTGTTCGATGCTCGAGAGGTGCACGAACCCGTCGGCGTCATAGGTCTCGGGCAGCCGCGCCCCCGCCCGCTGCGCCTGCCGCCACTGTTCGGCGGTGCAGATGTGTACCAGGGTGCTGTCCGGATGAGTCACCCCCGCAGGCTATCCGGGCACCCCGGCAGTGATCTACGTCACGCGCGAGGCCCGTGTTCCCTGTTAGTGAAACCACAAAGAAACGCCGACGGGAACAACTCCTGAAGCCCAAACGTCTGACAGAGTGGATTCACCGCGCCATCCCGGTGCGGCGGACCAGGCCCCAGGCACCCGGCTTCGGCCGAACGCCAGTACGGAGGAGTCATGCCCGGAACACTGACCAGCCCCCCATTGACCGCTGCCGACCGGTGCGACCGGTGTGGTGCGGGAGCCCGCGTGCGCGCGGTCCTCTCGACTGGTGGAGAACTTCTCTTCTGCCAGCACCACGCCAATGAGCACGAGGATCGACTCCGCGCGATGAACGCCACCATCGTCTCCGATGCCGTACTCGATGAGGCGACGATCTAGGCCGTCAGCCAAACCGGGCGCCCGTTCGGGGCACCCCAGTCAGCACAGAGCCCGCACCTCCCGGTGCGGGCTCTGTCCGGTTTTCAGCGTTGCCGTCTCACCACTGGCGGAGCATCGCGATCCGTTCGGTGAGCTGCTCGACCGTGGCGATCGCCGTCGGCGGACCGCCGCAGACCCGACGCAGCTCACCGTGGATCCACCCGTGCGGCTTGCCGGTCCGATGGTGCTGCATCGCGACGAGCCCGTTGAGCTCCTTGCGCAGCTCCGCCAGCTTGCTCGCGGACGAGACCCGGTCGGCCACCGCGGCGGGCGCCTGGACCGGCGCCGGCTCCCTTGCCCCCTTGTCCAGCTGACCGGCCTGACGCTCACGCAGCAGGGCCCGCATCTGGTCGGCATCGAGCAGCCCCGGCAGGCCAAGGTAGTCCGCCTCCTCGTCGCTACCCGAGAAGGTCGCCGTCCCGAACGAGGATCCGTCGTAGATCACCTGGTCGAGCTCTGCGTCGGCACCGAGCGAGGTGAACGCCTTCTCCTCCTCGCCCGGTTCGTCCTTCTGCTTGTTGGCGTCGACGAGCAGTTCGTCGTCGAGGCCGTCCTTCTCCCTGTGCGGCTTGCCGAGCACGTGGTCGCGCTGCAGCTCGAGCTGGCTGGCGAGGTCGAGCAGCACCGGCACGGAGGGCACGAAGACGCTCGCCGTCTCGCCCTTGGCCCGCATGCGCACGAACCGGCCGATGGCCTGCGCGAAGAACAGGGGGGTCGAGGAGCTGGTGGCGTAGACGCCGACGGCCAGGCGCGGCACGTCGACACCCTCGGACACCATCCGCACCGCCACCATCCACGGCTCGGAGCTCTCGCTGAACTCGGCGATCTTCTTCGAGGCGGTCGGGTCGTCGGACAGCACGACGGTCGGCGCCCGCCCGGTGCCTGCCTCGAGGATCTTCGCGTACGCCCGCGCCACCGTCTGGTCCGTCGCGATGACCAGACCGCCCGCATCGGGCATGCCACCGGCGCGCAGCTGCTGCAGCCGGGTGTTGGCGGCGGTGAGCACCGACGGGATCCAGTCGCCGTTCGGGTCGAGAGCGGTCCGCCACGCACGCGCGGTCTGCTCGGCGGACAGCGGCTCGCCGAGCCGGGCCGCGAACTCCTCACCGGCGTTGTTGCGCCAGCGCGCCTCCCCCGAGTACGCCAGGAAGACCACGGGCCGCACGACGCCGTCGGCGAGGGCGTCCGAGTAGCCGTAGGAATGGTCGGCCTTCGACCGCATCAGACCCTCGCGGTCCGGCTCGTACTGCACGAACGGGATCGCGCTGTCGTCGCTGCGGAACGGGGTACCGGTCAGGGCCAGCCGGCGGGTGGCGGGCTCGTACGCCTCCCGGATCGCGTCGCCCCAGCTCTTGGCGTCGCCGCCGTGGTGGATCTCGTCGAGGATCACCAGGGTGCGCCGGTTCTCGGTACGCACCCGATGCTTGGTCGGATGCGAGGCCACCTGCGCGTAGGTGACGACCACGCCGTGATACTCGGCGGACGTCTGCCCCGTCGAGTTGGTGAAGTTCGAGTCCAGCGCGATGCCAACCCGGGCGGCGGCCCCCGACCACTGGTGCTTGAGGTGCTCGGTGGGTGCGACGACGGTCACCTGGTCGATGGTGCGGTCGCGCAGCAGCTCCGCGGCGACCCGGAGCGCGAATGTCGTCTTGCCTGCGCCGGGCGTCGCCACCGCGAGGAAGTCGCGGGGCCCGGTGGCCAGGTATTTGGTCAGCGCGCGACGCTGCCACGCTCGGAGGGTGGCGACGGGTGCGGGTGGTGTCGATTCGGTACTACCCGTGAGCACTGTCGCTGCCGCTCCTTCTGCACTGTGTCCGTGATGCGATCGGTCGCCGTGATTCGATCCTGGAGGAGCCTAACGCCGACCACCGACGTTCCCCGCATCACCGGCGACCGCGCGTCGCGGCGTGGTCATGGACCGGCGGCGATCTCTGGTAGCGGCAGATTTCTCCCGACACGAGGGGCCTCAATGCGCGGCGATGTGGCCGCGTCGGGAATGCTGGAACCATCATGGACGAGCCGAGCAACGGAGAGCCGGGCGGCGACCAGCCTGCCGGGCGTGCCGATGCGCGCTCGGGATTCCATCCGTTCCACCGGGCCTGGCAGGTCATCGCGAGAACCGCGACGAAGGCCTGGGGCGACTCGATCTTCGGCAAGGCCGCGACGGCCGCCTTCTGGCAGACCCTGTCGCTGCCTCCCCTGCTGCTCGGACTGCTCGGCAGCATCGGCTACGTGGGCGGCTGGTTCGGCCCCGACACGGTCGAGATCATCGAGTCGAAGATCATCACCTTCAGCCGCACGGCCTTCAGCGAGAGCGTCGTCGACCAGCTCATCAGCCCGACGGTGAACGATGTCCTCGGCCAGGGCCGCCCCGAGATCGTCTCGGCCGGTTTCCTGCTGTCGCTGTGGGCGGGCTCGTCGGCGATCTCCACGTTCGTCGACTCCATCGTCGAGGCGCATGGTCAGAAGGACGTGAGACACCCCGTCTGGCAACGTATCTTCGCGCTGCTGCTCTATGTGATGTTTCTCATCGTCGCGGTGTTCGTGCTGCCGCTCGTCGCACTGGGACCCACCCTGATCGGGCAGGTGCTGCCACGATCCTGGTACTCGTTCGGGACCGAGGCGGTGGATGCCTTCTACTACCCGGCCGTCGGCCTGCTCCTGATCATCGGCCTGACCACCCTGTACAAGGTGGCGCTGGCCAAGTCCCTGCCCTGGCACCGACTACTCGGCGGATCGCTGCTCGCGGGCGTCTTCTTCATGGGCGCGAGCACCGTCCTGCGCTGGTATCTCTCCTGGATCACCCAGACCGGCTACACCTACGGCGCGCTGGCTGCGCCGATCGCCTTCTTGCTGTTCACGTTCTTCCTCGGCTTCGCGGTGGTCCTCGGCGCCGAGTTCAACGCGACCATCCAGGAGTTCTGGCCGGCCAGGGCCACCCGGATGGAGCAGATGCGGGAGTGGCTCGCCGCACAGGCCGCGGCGGCCGCACGGGCGCCAGACGGCGCGTCCGTCGGGCCCGTCACGAATCTCACCAGGCGCCTCGCCGGCGGCCCGATGCGGATCACCGGACCGGACCGGGGCAAGCACGAGGCCGCCGAGGACGCGCCCACCGTCGACGAGGCCGAGGGCACCGACGGCGGCCGCTGTCCGGTCGTGGCGGCTCAGTCGCCCGCGCGCAACCCGTCGTAGATCTTCTTGCATTCGGGGCACACCGGCGAGCCGGGCTTGGCCGATTTGGTCACCGGGAAGACCTCACCGCACAACGCGACGACGTGGGTACCCATCACCGCGCTCTCGGCGATCTTGTTCTTCTTCACATAGTGGAAGAACTTGGGGCGGTCGTCATCGGTGGACTCGTCGGTGGTGGTGTCGGGACGTTCCTTGGTCTGAGTGCTCACCCGTCCATGATGACGCACTCCCGCGCGGTGGGCGAGCCCCCGGTAGTGCATTCGACTGCGGAGAGTGGGAAGGTGGACAGATGGCATCGAGTTCGGATTTCGACCGCGCGAAGGGCAACGACGACGCGTCGGGAAACCCGGTTCTCATCACCGATGCGGCCCAGTCGTTCTACGACGAACAGCGCATCCGGGTCCGCAAGTACACGATCCTGATGGCGATCCGGATCCCGGCACTGGTGCTGGCCGCGCTGGCCTACAGCGAATGGGCCAACCCCTGGATCAGCCTCGCCATCATCGGCATCTCCGTCCCGTTGCCGTGGATCGCGGTGCTGGTCGCGAACGACCGCCCGCCGCGCAAGTCCGACGAGCCGCGCCGCTACGACCACCAGGCCCCGACCCCGCCCGCGATCGAATCACAGCAGCACCCCACGATCGAGGGCTGACGTTTCGGCGTCGACCGCCGACCCCGCCGCCACGAGCTGACAAACTGTGGCGGTGAACCGAGAACTGCTCTCCGCCTGCGCTCCGCTCCGCGAGGCCCTGCACCGCACCGAGTACACCGCCGACGCCCTGCTGGAGATGCTCGGCTCCGACGCCCACGACGCGCTCGGCCGCAGCGAGCCCGTTCCTGTCCGCCTGGCCAGCCGCAGCGCGGGCGATCTCGGGGTACTGACGAGGCTCTTCCTTTTGACCGATCCCTGCCCCGCGGCGGAGGTCGCGCACGCGCTGCGGCCGCTCGATCTGGACCGGGCAGTGGCGGTGGGACTGCTCGAGCGCTCGGGCGACGAGGTCCGGGCGGCGCTCGACCTGCGGCCGCTCGATCTCGGCGCGGGCAACCGATGGGTGCTCTCCGACCTGGACGGCAGCATGGGTCCGCGGACCACGGCGCCCGATCACGTCCTCGGCGTCGGGCACGCATCGCTGTCCCTGCTCCGCGCCACCCCGACGACCCCGACCGGGTCGGTGCTGGACCTGGGCACCGGCTGCGGCATCCAGGCGCTGCACGCCGCCGGGTACGCGCGGTCGGTCACGGCCACCGACATCAACCTGCGCGCGCTCGACCTGTCGGCTGCGACGTTCGCGCTCAACGAGATCGACGTCGAGGTGCTCGGCGGTCCGTGGTTCGAGCCGGTCGACGGCCGCCGATTCGACCGGGTGGTCGCCAACCCGCCGTTCGTGGTCGGCCGCGGCCGGGTCGAGCACACCTACCGCGATTCCGGGCTCGATCTCGACGGCGCAAGCGAGCTGATGGTCTCGAACGTGCTCGACCACCTCGAGCCGGGCGGCACCGCCTCCATGCTGGCGTCCTGGGTGCACGTGCACGGCGAGGACTGGCGGTCGCGGATCGCGTCCTGGCTGCCCGCGCACGGCGTGGACGCCTGGATCGTGCAGCGCGACGTCGCCGACCCCGCACTGTACGTGGGCACGTGGATGCGCGACGGCGGCCTGGATCCGCGGGATCCGGCGACCGCGGCGCAGGCCGAGGCATGGTTGGCCCATTTCGAGGCGGCCGACGTCGAGGGCATCGGCTTCGGCTTCGTCTACCTGCGCCGCACGGACGAGCCGAGCGATGTGCTCGCGGAGGACCTGCGGCACGGCTTCACCGATCCGCTCGGCGGCGAGGCGCTCGGCTATTTCGACCGGCTGGCCTGGTTGCGCGAGCGTGACGTGCTCGAACGGCGCTTCAGGCTCGAGCCGACGACCGCCCTCGAACGGGTGTCGCTGCCGGGCGAGGAGGGCTGGCAGCAGGTCGTGGCCCGCGTGCACCGCGGCAGTGGGCCGAACTGGCAGCACGAGGTGGACGACCTGACCGCCGCTCTGCTCGGCGGAATGCGGCCGGACTCGCTGGCGTTGAACGAGCTGCTCGAACTGCTGGCGGCCGCGAACGGCGAGGATCCCGACGAACTCGCCGCCGCCGCCATCCCGCTGGTGCACTCGCTGGTTCGGCACGGGCTGGTGCTGCCCGCGGAGTTCCCGCGGTAGTTCCCGGCCGGTTCCCCCGGCCCGTCTTCTCAGCAACTTCTCAGGACCGCCGGCGCAAAAATGCAGGTCAGAAGGAATTCCGTGGATCACACGCGGGAACTTTGCACGGTGGCGCGGCGTTGAGCCATATGAGACACCACCGATGAGGAGGCAGGTCATGACAAGCCCCACCACCACCCGCCGGCTGCGCCCCAGCGCCGAGGATCTGGACGCCCAGAGCCCCGCTGCGGACCTGGTTCGCGTCTATCTGAACGGGATCGGCCGCACCGCGCTGCTGACCGCCGCGGATGAGGTCGAGCTGGCCAAGCGGATCGAGGCGGGTCTGTACGCCGCACACGTGCTCGAGACCGGTAAGAGGCTGACCGCCGCCAAGAAGCGTGACCTCGCCACCATCGTCCGCGAAGGCCAGTCGGCGCGCAGCCACCTCCTCGAAGCGAACCTGCGGCTCGTGGTGTCGCTGGCCAAGCGGTACACCGGGCGCGGAATGCCGCTGCTGGACCTGATCCAGGAGGGCAACCTGGGCCTGATCCGCGCGATGGAGAAGTTCGACTACGCCAAGGGCTTCAAGTTCTCCACCTATGCGACCTGGTGGATCCGCCAGGCCATCACCCGTGGCATGGCCGATCAGAGCCGCACGATCCGGCTGCCAGTGCACCTGGTGGAGCAGGTCAACAAGCTGGCCAGGATCAAGCGTGAACTGCATCAGCAGCTCGGCCGCGAGGCCACCGACGAGGAGCTCTCGAACGAATCGGGCATCGCGGTCGCGAAGATCGCGGACCTGCTCGACCACAGCCGGGACCCGGTCAGCCTCGACATGCCGGTCGGCAGCGACGAGGAGGCGCCGCTCGGCGACTTCATCGAGGACGCCGAGGCCACGTCTGCCGAGAATGCGGTGATCGCGGGGCTGTTGCACAGCGACATCCGGTCCGTACTCGCCACCCTCGACGAGCGCGAGCAGCAGGTGATCCGGTTCCGGTACGGTCTCGACGACGGCCAGCCCCGCACCCTCGATCAGATCGGCAAGATCTTCGGGCTCTCGCGCGAGCGCGTCCGCCAGATCGAGCGTGAGGTGATGGGCAAGCTCCGCGAGGGCGACCGCGCCGAGCGGCTGCGCTCCTACGCGAGCTGATCCCCACCCGGGCACTCACAGTCCGGTGCGCTGACCATCCCCCTGAGTGTCAGCGCACCCCGCGCCGGTCGATCCGACCCGCTCCTCCCCCTCGGAGCGCAAGGATCGGCCGGCGCGACTACGTTGCGGCGCTGTCGGTTGCGGGGCCCTATCGGTCGCGGGGCCCTAGCGCAGCCGGCGCGGACCCAGGTCGGCCCGGCTCGGCTCCGGGCCGATCCGAACCCGGGTGTCGGTGATCTCGGCCCCCATCGCACTGGCCAGCACCGGCTCGCAGACGAGCTCGCGCACCTCGGGCAGGTCGTCGGCGAGCGCGGAGACCCGCTGCACCAGATCCACAAGGGCGCTCTTGTCGACCGGCGCCGCGTTCCGGTAGCCGGACAGCAGCGGCGCCGCCTTCGGGGCGTCGATCAGTTCGGTCGCCTCGTCCTCCGTCAGCGGCAGCACGCGGTAGGCGCGGTCACCGAGAAGATCCGAGATCACCCCCGCGAGTCCGAACGAGATCAGCGAACCGAAGGACGGGTCGTCCTGCACCCCGACGACGCAGCCGATTCCCTTGGTCGCCATCTTCTGCACGTGCAGGAGCGGTTCCGCCGACGCCACCGAGAGCGCGCGATAGGCGTCGCGCACCGCGTCTGGGGTGCTGACGTCCAACCGCACCCCGCTGAGGTCGGGGCGGTGCCGCCACCCCTCGCGGGTCGCCTTGACCGCGACGGGGAAGCCGAGCGCCTGCGCCGCGGCGACCGCCTCGTCCTCGGACCGTGCCAGCGTGAAATCCACCACCCGCAGGCCGTAGCAGGCCAGCAACTCCGACGCCTCGAAATCGGTCAGCCAGCGCCCCTCGCCCGCGCCAAGCCACGACTGCACCAACGCCTCCGCGCGGTCGGAGTCGATACCGCTGGGGCGGACCACCTTCGAGGCAGGCCGCGACTTCCACTGGGCGTAACGCCAGGCGCGTGAGAGCGCCAGGGCGGCACGCTCCGGCCCGGGATACGACGGGACCGATCCCCTGGTGGGATGACCGTCCTCCCCTCGGACCGCCAGCACATCCGGGATACCCTCCGCGGCAAGAAATGTCGTCACGATCGGCTTGCTGCTGTCCCGGGCGGCATCGCGCAGCGCCTTCGCGTACGGCTCGACGTCCACGCTCACCGGCGGCACGAACACCGCGAAGACCGAGTCCACCTCGGCCGACTCCAGCGCGGCGCTCACCGCACCGGCGAACTCCGCCGGCGTGGACTGCGCGGCCAGGTCGACGGGCTTCGCAGGCTCGAGTCCCTCGCTGCGCGCCGCTCCCGCGGCCAGCACACCGAGCGCCGACGAGTTGCCCACCACCGCGACCCTCGGCCCCGCGGGCAAAGGCTGGTAGCCGAGCAGCACCGCGCAGTCGAAGAGCTGGGCGATCGAGCCGACCTGCACGACACCCGCCTGGTCGAACAGTGCCGACACCACCGAGTCGTCGATCTCGACCCCGTTCGCGGCGAGCGCCTCGGGCACGGCATGCCTGCCGGACTTCACCGCCACGATCGGCTTGTTCCTGCCGACCCGGCGCGCGATCCGGGAGAACTTGCGCGGGTTGCCGAAGCTCTCCAGGTACAGCAGCACCACCTCGGTCTCGGGGTCCGAGTCCCAGTACTGCAGTAGATCGTTGCCGGAGACGTCTGCGCGGTTGCCCGCCGAGACGAAGGTGGACAGACCGAGCTGACGGCGCGCCGCCTCGTCGAGGATCGCGATGCCGAGCGCGCCGGACTGGCAGAAGAACCCGACCCGGCCCGGCGGCGGCAGCTCGGGCGCGAGGGTGGCGTTGAGCCGTACGGCCGCGCTGGTGTTCGCGACGCCGAGTGCGTTGGGACCGACCAGTCGCATCCCGTGCGCTCGTGCGGCGTGCACCAGCCGTCGCTCGGACTGGCGTCCGTCCGGTCCCGCGTCGCTGAACCCACCGGACACCACGACCAGCGCCTTGACGCCCTTCGCGAGGCAGTCGTCCAGGACCGAGTCGATGGCCTCCGCAGGAACCGCCACCACCGCGAGGTCCACGTCGTCGGGAATGTCGTGCACCGTCGGGTAGGCCCGCACCCCCCGCACGGAGCGGTTCTCGGCATTGACCGGGTAGACCGGACCGGTGAACCCGGCCCCGAGCAGGTTGCGCAGCACCGCGTTGCCCACCTTCGCAGCGTCGGTCGACGCGCCGATCAGTGCGACCGACTGCGGGCTCAGCAGGTTGCGGACGCTCCGGGCCTCCGTGGCCCGCTCGCGAGAGTTACGAACCGCGACAAGGGTTTCAGTCGGATCGATGGCGAACTCGAGCCGCAGCACTCCCCCCTCGTAGGTCCGGCTGACCTGATACCCGGCCTCCCGGAACACGGTCACCATGTTCCGGTTCTCGGCGAGCACCTCGGCCACGAACATGGTCAGGCCGTTCTCGGCGGCGGCCGCGGCCAGATGCTCGAGCAGGATCGGTCCGAGCCCGCGCCCCTGGTGCGCGTCGGCGACCACGAACGCGACCTCCGCGGACCTGCCGTCACCGACGTCGAGCAGCCGCTCGTACCGGCCGACCGCGATGATCTCGTCGCCGAGCACGGCCACGAACGCGACCCGGTCCTTGTGGTCGACGGTGGTGAACCGCTTGAGGTCACGCTGCGACATCGTCGGGTACGGACCGAAATAGCGCAGGTAACGGGTGCGCTCGGACAACTTGGCGTGGAACGCGATCAGCCGGTCTGCGTCGTCCGGCGAGATCGGCCGCAGGGCCGCGACTCCGCCGTCGGTGAGCAGCACGTCCGCCAGCCAGTGCTTGGGGAACGGTGCACGCGGTTCGGCGTCGGTACCCCCGGTCGCGGGCTCAGTCACGGGGATCCTCCGGGTCGAGGCCGAGCAGCGGGAAGGCAGCGCGACGGGTTGCGGCGATCGCCGAATCCACCCGGACCAGAGCGCGATCCATCGATTCGACGCCGGTCTCCGGGGTGCCGCCGGGTCCGTCCCAGGACAGGTAGGTCGCCTCGCTGCCGTCGCCCATCGTCTCCGGCAGCTCGACGCTCGGCGCCAGCGTCGAGACCCGGTCGCGCCAGGACTGCGGCACCGCGAGCGCGGGATCGATGTCGCGGTCGAGCGCCGCGGCGATCAGGTGCGTCCACGCGCGCGGGACCACCCGCACCAGCCCGTAGCCGCCGCCGCCGACGGCCAGCCAGCGACCCTCCGCGTACCGATCCGCGAGCTGCCGCATCGCCAGGAACGCCGCCCGCTGCCCGTCGACCGTCAGCGAGAGGTCCGCCAGCGGGTCCTCCCTGTGGCTGTCCACGCCGCACTGGCTGATCACGATCTGGGGCTTGAATGCCGCCATCGCCGCCGGAACGACGGCGTGAAAACCCCTCAGCCACACCGAGTCCACGGTTCCGGGCAGTACCGGCAGGTTGATCGTCGCACCCTCGGCCGCGCCCGATCCGACCTCGCTCGACCATCCGGTGTTCGGCCACAGCGTGGCCGGGTGCTGATGGATGGACACGGTCAGGACCCTGGGGTCACCGAGGAAGGCATGCTGGACGCCGTCCCCGTGATGGGCGTCCACGTCGATATAGGCGATGCGATCGAAACCGTTGTCGAGCAACCAGGAGATCGCGATCGCGGCGTCGTTGTAGACGCAGAATCCGGAGGCCCAGTCGGACATCGCGTGGTGCATCCCGCCGCCGATGCTGACGGCCCTGCGGGCCCGGCCCGACGCGATCTCCTTCGCCGCGGTGAGCGTTCCACCTGCGAGAATCGCGCTCGCCTCGTGCATTCTGGGGAAGATCGGGTTGTCCTCGGTACCCAGTCCGTGCGGGGCCACATCGCCGTCCGCGCGGGCGTCCGCCAGTCCCTGCAGCGGCCCGGCTCCTGCTGCCTTGACCGCGGCGACATAGGCGGGGGTGTGGATCCGCAGCAGGTCCGCGTCGGTGGCGGCGGCGGGGCGGACCAGCTCGGCACCCTCGATGAGACCCAGGCTCCGCGCGAGGTTCATCGTCAGCTCGAGTCGGGTGGGGTTCATCGGGTGGTCGGCGCTCCACCGGTAACTGAGATAGTCCGGACTCCAGACCACGGCCCGGTCCGAATTCGGGTGCGCATGCCCCACCGGGGGGCTGGAGGTCGAGGCCATACGATCCACGCTACTTGCGCGCCGCGGGAAGAGGCGAGGGGCGGGTGGCGTTGCGTCAGAGTGAGTGCAACGCCGATTCCCGCACGCATGCCGGTAGAATCGGCCACAGACGAAGGGGCGTGCAGGTGAAGGATCTTGTCGACACGACGGAGATGTACCTCCGTACCATCTACGACCTTGAAGAGGAAGGCGTGGTGCCGCTGCGGGCACGTATTGCCGAGCGGCTCGAGCAGAGCGGTCCCACGGTGAGCCAGACGGTCGCCAGGATGGAACGCGACGGTCTCCTACTGGTGGCCGGTGACCGCCATCTCGAGTTGACCGACAAGGGTCGTGGACTCGCGATCGCCGTGATGCGCAAGCACCGGCTCGCCGAGCGACTGCTCGTCGATGTCATCGGACTCGACTGGGACCAGGTGCATGCCGAGGCCTGCCGCTGGGAGCACGTGATGAGCGAGGAGGTCGAGCGCCGTCTGGTCGAGGTGCTCAACAACCCCACCACCTCGCCCTATGGCAACCCGATCCCCGGCCTGGACGAACTCGGGCTGAACCGGCCCGCCGACAACGGCGAAACCCTGATCCGCCTGACCGATGTGCCGCCCGGGCAGCCCACCGCCGTGGTGGTGCGCAGGCTGGCCGAGCACGTGCAGTCCGATCCGGAGGTGATCGGCCGCCTCCGCGAGGCGGGCGTCGTCCCCGACGCACGCGTGACGGTGGAGACCAAGCCGGGTTCGGTGACGATCACCGTTCCTGGACACGAGGGTTTCGACCTGTCCGAGGAGATGGCGCACGCAGTCCAGGTCAAGCAGGTCTAGCGGCGTGCGACTCCTGGTCACCGGCGGTGCCGGCTATGTCGGCAGCGTGTGTGCCACCGTCCTGCTCGAACGCGGCCACGAGGTGGTCGTCGTCGACGATCTGTCCACCGGGAACGCGGATGCGGTACCGACCGGGGCCGAGTTCGTCGAGGGCGACGTCGCCGAGGTCGCCTCGTCCGTTCTCGGCGACGGGTCGACGGAGCCCCGCTTCGACGGCGTGCTGCACTTCGCGGCGCAGTCGCTCGTCGGCGAATCGGTCGTCGCGCCCGAAAAGTACTGGCGCGGAAACGTCGTCGCCACGATCGAACTCCTCGAGGCGATCCGGGTCTCCCGCACACCGAAGCTGGTCTTCTCCTCGACGGCCGCCACGTACGGCGAACCGGAGCGCTCCCCGATCACCGAGACGGATCCGACGAGGCCGACGAACCCCTACGGTGCCACGAAGCTGGCGATCGACCACGCGATCACCTCGTATGCCAACGCGTACGGGCTCGCCGCAACCAGCCTTCGCTACTTCAATGTCGCGGGAGCGTACCGAGGCGCCGGCGAAAACCGGTTGGTGGAAACACATCTCATCCCGCTCGTGCTGCAGGTTGCCCTCGGTCAGCGGGACAAGATCTCGGTCTTCGGCACCGACTGGCCGACCCAGGACGGCACCGCGGTCCGCGATTACATCCACGTCCTGGACCTCGCCGAGGCGCACCTGCTGGCGCTGGGGGCCGCGACCCCGGGCACACACAGCATCTACAACCTCGGCAGTGGGGCCGGTTTCAGTGTCCGCGAGGTGATCTCGGCCTGCCAGCGCGTCACCGGACTGCCGATCACCGTGGAGGACGCCCCGCGCCGTGCGGGCGATCCGGCGGTCCTCATCGCCTCCAGCGAGCGGGCCATCGCCGACCTCGGCTGGCAGCCGAAGCACACCGACCTCGACGAGATCGTCGCGGATGCCTGGGAGTTCTTGCAGCAGTTGGGCGACAGGTCGCACGCACACCGCGGCTGACCCACCCGTTCGACCTCCGATCACGCCGATACCACCCCACGGGCGGTATCGGCGTGCCAGGCTGCCACGATGAGTTTCTCCGTCCGCAGGCGCGGGTTCGTCCGCGCCCTGGTGGGTATCGCGATCGCGACCGTGGTGCTGCCGGCCCCGCTCGCGTCCGCGACCACCGGATCCGATGCCGGATCGACCACCGGATCGCTGCAATCGAGCGGGCTGGCCGAGGCCGTCCACCCGGACTGGATGGCCGGACTACCCGACGGGGCCGGGCTCGCGGATTTGTCGCTCCCCGGCACCCACGACACGATGGCCTCCGGGGCCTCCGTCTTCGCCCTCACCCAGGACGCCGATCTGCCGACCCAGCTGAGCGCCGGGGTCCGCGTCGTCGACATCCGCACCCGGCATTTCCGGAATGTCTTCCCCATCCATCACGGGATCGAGTACCTGAACTCGAACTTCACCGACGTGGTGGTCGCGCTCACCGACTTCCTGCGCGCCCATCCCTCCGAGGCGATCGTCATGCGACTCAAGGAGGAGGACACCCCGGCGGAGAACACTCGTAGCTATGAGGACACGCTGAACTGGTACATCGACGAGAACCCCGGGACCCGGGATCGGTTGCGCGAGCATCTGTGGCGCCCGTCCGATGGATACAGCGGAGGCCTGCCCGGCCTCGGCGAGGCCCGCGGCAAGCTCGTCGTGCTCCGGGACTTCGACGCGGTCGCGTGGCCAGGGCCGCGGTTCGGCGATGCGAGCATGGCGATCCAGGACACCTACGAGCTGACCGGCCTGGGCGACGTCGGCCGCAAGTGGGACCTGATCCGCGCACAGTTCGAACGAGCCCGCACCGGGTCCCCCGACCTCCTCTTCATCAACCACCTCAGCGCCACCGGGAACCCCGCCGCCCTGGTGACAGGCACGGTCCCGGTCACGGTCGCGCGCGGCATCCCCGGCGTCGTCGGGATCCTCCCCCGCACCCAGGAGTACCTGGAGACCGTCGGCCCCGGACGGCTGGGCGCGGTGATGGCCGACTTCCCGACCGCCGCACTTGTGACCGAGATCATCGAGCACAACTTCCGCTGACCTGCCACGACACTCAACCGCCGTCGATCGGCGGCGGCATCTGCACCCCGATCCTCGCCGCCTCCTCGAACCCGGTCACCGCGAGCCCCGAGATGGTCTCCGGCCGCATGCCGGACTGCAACGCGGCGTCGAGCATGCCCGCCAGCCGGTGCCGCGGGTTCGCCTCCAGCGCCGCGACGAGGGCCACCCCCGCCATCGGCCCGTCCCCGCGCGCGTAGGCGCTGTAGCCGAGCAGCGCCGCGGGCTCGGCCCGCTCCGGATCGGGCAGCGCCCGTGCCAGCAGGATCCACAGCTGCTCGGCCGCGTCGGCCTCGGCGGTCACCGCGAGCGACAGCAAGGCGTCGCGCACCCGCGGGTCCGACAGCGCCCTGGCCAGGTCCGCGAGGTCGTCGAGGTGCGGCGCCTGTCCGGAGGCCAGCTCCGCGATCCGGGTGAGCACCAGCCGCAGCGCGTCGCGCGGGCGCGAACGGCCGGTGGGCCGGCCGCGCAGCAGCTCCGCGACACGGGCGCGCTCCGACTCCGGCCGCGGGGCCACGACCGCCTCCAGTTCCTCGCGCGAGGACCGGATCGCGCGCCCGCCGAGCACCTGGGCGAGCGCGACGCCGGACGCGGCCGGGTCCGGGAGCCGTCCGCGACGGGGGTCGCCGCACAGCCCTCGCCATGGGCGTCCCGCCACGATCTCGGGGACGACGAGTGCTCCCACCAGAACGACGCCGCGAGCGCTCAGGTACAGCTCGAGTTCACCGACCACGGCGCGGTGCACGCCGGTCACCCGCCGCTCGTCGATGATCACCGCGATGACCGAGCCGATGTCCTCTCGCGCGCAGACGAGGGACATCCGTTCGATGGCCTCCCGGTCGAGCGGGCCGACCGCGCAGTCCGGCAGGTCGTGCCGCATCACCGCCCGCACCCTGGCAGGCCCGTCGCCGCCGTCGAGGCAGACGAGGACCAGCGAATGTGCGGGCCGAAAGCCCAGCATCGCGGGGATCGCCGCGATCAGGTCACCGGGGTCGCCGATTCGGACCGGCTGGCCCGGATGCATGGTTGTCATGGCCAGGACCATGCCGCCCCGATCCGACCGGGCCGCGGTCGCGACCTGCGGCTTCGCCGGGCCTGTGGACGGAAACCGGACTATCCACAGGCGCGGCCGGTCAGGCCGCGTTGACCCGCTGCACAGCCTCCGTGAACACCTGGTCCAGCACCACCGTGTCGGGCTTGCCGTCGCCGAACGACATGTAGGTCGCCGAAACCCGCACGTCATCGATCTGCGCGACGAGCGTGAGCATCGACTGGGTCACCTTCCCGGCACCCTTGCCCGAGGTCACGGTCTGTCGCATGGCGATGGTGTCGTCCGCGTTCAGCGGCGGCGCGGGCAGGATCTCGGTCCGCACGACCGCCTCGGCGCCGTCCTTGGTGGTGGTCACCTCCAGGCACCGCTCGATCTCCGTGGTGCGCTTGTCGAGCGGCAGATCCGATCGCATCAGCTCCACCGAGATGGTGGACCGGTTCGCGTTGTCGGTGCCGACGATCATCGCGGTACCGTCCGGGCCGTAGTCCTGGGCGGGCGGCTTGCACCCGGGCGGGTCGACCTTCGCACCCGGCGGGATCCCATCCAGGTCCGCGGCGGCCTGCGAGACTGCGTGTGGCGGCAACACGATCGCCTGGTAAGGCGCCGGAAAATCGGTGGGGGTCAACAACATCGACTCCAGGGTCGCATCCACCCGGCCGTCCTCGCCGGTCCCGTCGGCACCCGCCGACGACGAGGGGCCGGATGCGGACGAGGGGCCGGCGGCGGCCACCGGGCTCGCCATGCCGTCCACCGTGGACGAACACCCGGCGACACCCAGGCATGCGCCCATGGCGAGGCCCGCGATCAGGATGCGGCGCTTCAACGGAAAGTCCTCCAGTACTCGCGGGACACTGCCCCACCACTGTGCCACCTCCGCAGGCCGGGCCGCCGCAGGCCGGCTGCGGTGTCGTCGAACGGCAGTTCGCTGTCAGCACAAAACGCACACAAAATGCCGGTTCCGGGAATGAATGTGACGCCACGGCACGTTTTTCCGATATCGGATGTGGGTGCTCGCAGCCGGGTGGGGGACACTGAGAGTGAACGAAACGCGAAGGGATCACTGATGGACGATCAGTCGAGGATGTACGAGCTGGAATTCCCGGCGCCCCAGGTGTCCGCGGGCGACGGCCGAGGGCCGGTGCTGGTGCATGGTCTCGAGGGATTCTCCGACGCGGGACACGCGGTGAAGATCGCCACCACCCACCTGCGCGAGAGCCTGGAGACCGAACTCGTCGCGTCGTTCTCCGTGGATGAGCTGATCGATTATCGATCCCGTCGACCCACGATGACCTTCAAGGCGGATCACTTCTCCGACTACGACCAGCCGGAGCTCAACCTGTACGCGCTCCGCGACACCGCCGGAACGCCGTTTCTGCTGCTCGCGGGCCTGGAGCCCGATCTGAAGTGGGAACGGTTCACGACGGCGGTGCGGCTGCTCGCCGAGCAGCTCGGGGTGCGGCGCACCATCTCCCTCGGCGCGATCCCGATGGCGATCCCGCACACCCGCCCGCTCGGGGTGACGGCACATTCGACGAACAAGGACCTGATCGGCGAGAACCAGAGCTGGTCAGGGGAACTGCAGATCCCGGGCAGCGCCTCCGCGCTGCTGGAGCTGCGGATGGCTCAGCACGGTCACGAGTCGATGGGCTACTCGGTGCACGTGCCGCACTACCTGGCACAGACGGACTATCCGGCGGCCGCGGAGACGCTGCTGGAGAACCTCGGCGAGATCGCCGACCTGGAGCTGCCGCTGGCCGCCCTCGGCGAGGCGGCCGCCCGCGTCCGCGAGCAGGTCGACGCGCAGATCACCGGCAATGACGAGGTCCAGTCCGTCGTCTCCGCCCTCGAACGCCAGTACGACTCGTTCGTCGCGGCGCAGGAGCGCCAGTCCACCCTGCTCGCCGGGGAGGCCGACCTGCCCAGCGGCGACGAACTCGGCGCGGAATTCGAGAAATTCCTCGCTGAACAGGCCGGACTGGACGAGAAGACCGACCGAGACGAGCCTGATCTGTGACTCGGTTGCACAGTTACCCGGCGGGCCGACCCCCTGAACTATACGATCGCCCAAGTCAGTGACTTAGGGGTCGGCACAGCCGGCGACAGAGGAGGCGACATGAGTGAACGCAAGGGCCGCGCCTTGCGGCCGGTTCCGAACACCGAACCGCGCCTCGTCTTCCGGACCGTGCACGGGTACCGGCGGGCCTTCCGGATGGCGGGCGAGGGTCCGCCGATCCTGCTGATCCACGGCATCGGCGACAACTCGTCGACCTGGAACGACATCATCCCGCACCTCGCCAAGCACTTCACGGTGATCGCGCCCGACCTGCTCGGCCACGGTCGTTCGGACAAGCCGCGTGCCGACTACTCCATCGCGGCCTACGCGAACGGGATGCGGGATCTGCTCACCGTGCTCGGCTACGACCGCGTCACGGTCATCGGCCATTCGCTTGGCGGCGGCGTCGCGCTGCAGTTCGCCTACCAGTTCCCGCAGATGATCGAACGCCTCGTGGTGGTCTCCACCGGGGGCGTGACCAAGGACGTCAACCCCGCGCTGCGCTTCGCCTCGCTGCCGATCGCGAACCAGTCGCTGCGCCTGCTGCAGGTCCCCGGCACCATCTCCGCCCTCGGGGTGCTCGGCAAGATCGCCGACCAGTTGTACCGCGGGCCCTTCAAGGCGGTGCGGGTCTTCCACGACGCACCCGACCTGGTGCGGGTACTCAGCGACCTGCCCGATCCCACCGCACGGGAGGCCTTCCTGCGCACCCTGCGCGCGGCCGTGGACTGGCGGGGACAGGCGATCACCATGTTGGATCGCTGTTACCTGACGGCCGACCTGCCGGTGCAGATCATCTGGGGCGACGTCGACTCGGTGATCCCGGTCAGCCACGCCCACCTCGCCCACTCCGCGATGCCGGGCTCACGCCTGGAGATCTTCCGCGGTAGCGGCCATTTCCCGTACCACGACGATCCCATCCGGTTCCTGCAGGTGGTCGAGGACTTCATCGCGAGCACCGCGCCGCTGGAGTTCGATCCGGCAAAGTGGCGGCAGATGCTCGTCGACGGCGTCGGCGAATCGCAGATCACCGGCACCGATTCCACCCGCGAGGCCGTGCTGGAGGCGATGGGCTCGGACGAGCGCAGCGCGACCTGACTCCGGCCAGGCCGTAACCTGGGTCGGTGCTGCTCTCCGACCTGGTCCCCACGAGTCCCGATGCCGACTCGCTCTTCGACGCCTTCTCACGGTGGACTGCCGAACAGGGCCTGACCCTGTATCCGGCGCAGGAGGAGTCGCTGATCGAGGTCGTCTCGGGCGCGAACGTCATCCTGTCGACACCGACGGGGTCCGGCAAGTCGATGGTCGCGATCGGCGCCCATTTCGCGGCGCTCGCCGAGGGCAGGCGGACCTACTACACCGCACCGATCAAGGCGCTGGTGAGCGAGAAGTTCTTCGCCCTCTGCGAGGTGTTCGGCGCCGAGAACGTGGGCATGATGACCGGCGACGCCTCGGTCAACGCAGGCGCGCCGATCATCTGCGCCACCGCGGAGATCGTGGCGAACCTGGCGCTGCGGCAGGGCGCCGACTCCGACATCGGCCAGGTCGTGATGGACGAGTTCCACTACTACTCCGAGCCGGACCGCGGATGGGCCTGGCAGGTCCCGCTGATCGAACTCCCGCACGCCCAGTTCCTGCTGATGTCCGCGACGCTCGGTGACGTCTCGTTCTTCCAGGAGGACCTGACCCGCCGGACCGGGCGCCCGACAACGCTGGTCGGCGGCACCGAACGGCCGGTGCCGCTGTCCTTCTCGTATGCCCGCTCCCCCATCGGCGAGACCATCGAGGAGCTGGCCACCACCAACCAGGCGCCCGTGTACGTGGTGCACTTCACCCAGGCCGCGGCGCTCGAACGGGCGCAGGCGTTGACCAGTGTCAACATGAGCAGCCGGGAGGAAAAGGACGCCATCGCGGAGGCGATCGGGAGTTTCCGGTTCAGCACCGGCTTCGGAAAGACGTTGTCCCGCTTGGTCCGGCACGGCATCGGCGTGCACCACGCAGGCATGCTGCCCAAGTACCGCCGACTCATCGAGAAGCTCGCACAGGACGGGCTGCTCAAGGTCATCTGCGGAACCGACACCCTCGGCGTCGGCATCAACGTGCCGATCCGGACCGTGCTGCTGACCGGGCTCACCAAGTACGACGGCACCCGGACGCGGCACCTGCGGGCCCGCGAGTTCCATCAGATCGCGGGCCGGGCGGGCCGGGCCGGCTACGACACCATGGGCACCGTGGTGGTGCAGGCCCCGGAGTACGAGATCGAGAACCACCGGCTCGTGGCGCGGGCGGGCGACGACCCGAAGAAGCTCAAGAAGATCCAGCGCAAGAAGCCGCCGGAGGGCTTTGTGTCCTGGGGAGAACCGACGTTCGAGCGACTCGTCTCCGCGTCCCCCGAGCAGCTCACGTCCCGGTTCCGGGTCTCGAACTCGATGCTGCTCAACGTGATCGCCCGCCCGGGCAACTGCTTCGACGCGATGCGTCACCTCCTCGAGGACAGCCACGAGACCCGTCCCCAGCAGCGCAAGCACATCCTCCGGGCGATCGCGCTGTACCGGGGGCTGCTCCAGGCCGGCATCGTCGAGCAACTCGATGCGCCGGACCCGGACGGGTCATGGGCCAGGCTGACGGTGGACCTGCAGCGCGACTTCGCACTCAACCAGCCGCTGTCGCCCTTCGCGCTTGCCGCGATCGAACTGCTCGACCAGGAGTCGGTGACCTACGCCCTCGACGTGGTGTCGGTGATCGAGTCCACCCTGGACGACCCCCGCCAGATCCTGATGGGCCAGCAGCACCACGCCCGCGGCGAGGCGGTCGCGCAGATGAAGGCCGACGGCATCGAGTACGACGAGCGGATGGAGCTGCTCGAGGAGATCACCTGGCCGAAACCGTTGGAGGAACTGCTCTATCCCGCGTTCGAGATGTACCGCGGCGGGCACCCATGGGTCTCCGAGTTCTCCCTCTCCCCCAAGTCGGTGGTGCGGGACATGGTGGAGAACGTGATGACCTTCGCAGAGCTGGTCAGCCACTACGGGCTTGCCCGCTCCGAGGGCCTGGTGCTGCGCTATCTCGCCGACGCCTACCGGGCGCTGCGTCAGACCGTGCCCGACGCGGCCCGCACCGAGGAACTCGAGGACATCACCGAATGGCTGGGCGAGCTGATCCGCCAAGTCGACTCCTCGCTGCTGGACGAGTGGGAGCAGCTCACCAATCCGGGCGTGGAGTCCGACGATCAGCAGATCGCGTTCGGCGCCGACATCCCGCGCCCGGTCTCCGCGAACACCAGGGCCTTCAAGGTGATGATCCGCAACGCGATGTTCAAGCGGATCGAGCTGGCCTCGCGCAAGCGCTGGGACGCGCTCGCCGAACTCGGCGACGGACTGGAGTCGGAGGACTGGTCCGATCTCATGGAGCTGTACTTCGACGAGTACGACGAGATCGGCACCGGACCCGATGCCAGAGGCCCGCAACTGTTCTCGGTCCAGGTGGAGCCGGAGCTGTGGCGGGTGCGCCAGACCATCGCCGATCCGCAGGGCGATCACGGTTGGGCTCTGGTCGGCGAGGTGAACCTGGCGGAGTCGGACGCGGCAGGCGAGGTGGTGTTCGACGAGTTCGAGGTCGTCGAGGGGTGAGCGTGATGCTGCTGCGGGGGGCTCGGTTGGCGCCCGGCGAGGCGCCGACGGATCTGATGGTCACCGGCGACCGGATCGGCGGCGACGGCTCCGCCGCGTCGGACGTCGTCGATCTCGGTGGGCGGCTGGTGCTCCCGGGTCTGTGGGACGCGCACGTGCACCTCGACCAGTGGGCACTCTCGCGCGCCGCACTCGACCTGTCGGGGGCGACCTCGGCCGCGCACGCCGTTCGGCTGATCGCGGAGCATCTGCCGTCCGCCGACACCGACGTCGTCGTCGCGCACGGGTTCCGGGACGGCCTGTGGCCGGACTCCCCCACCGCCGCGCTACTGGACGCGGCCACCGCGGACCGCCCGGTCGTCGCGTTGAGCGGCGACCTGCACAGCGGCTGGTTCAACACCGCTGCGCTGCGGCGCTTCTCGCTCGCGCCGCACCCGAGCGGCCTGCTCACCGAGACCGAGTTCATGCCCATCATGAACGACGTGCAGCGCGTCGACCCGGCGGTGCTCGATCGCCGGGTCGACGCGGCGGTACGGGCCGCGGCCGCGCGGGGGGTGGTCGGGGTGACGGACTTCGAGATCGCCGACAACCGCGCGGTGTGGGCGCGGCGGATCGCCGCGGGCACCGACCTCCTGCGGGTTCGGTGCGGCGTCTGGCCGCGGTGGCTCGACCAGGCGATCGCCGACGGTGCGGGCACCGGGGACCCGGTGCCGGGCACCCGCGGGCTGGCGACGGTCGGGCCGCTGAAGGTGATCGTGGACGGATCGCTCGGCACCAGGACCGCGTACTGCCACGACCCGTATCCGGGCGGCGGGCACGGGGTGCTGTCGGTCCCGCCGCGCGAGTTGATCGGGCTGATGTCGCGGGCCACCGGTCACGGGCTCGAGTGCGCGATCCACGCGATCGGCGACCAGGCCTGCGAGCACGTACTCGACGCCTTCGCGGCCACGGGTGCACGCGGGTCCGTCGAGCACGCGCAACTGGTGGCGGAGAAGGACTTTCGGCGCTTCGCCGAACTGGGCGTGACCGCGAGCGTCCAGCCCGCCCACGTACACGACGACGCGGACCTGGCCGAACGCTACTGGCCCGGCCGCACCGGCCGGGCGTTCCCGTACGGCACGCTGCTGTCCTCGGGCGTGCGGTTGGCGCTGGGCTCGGATGCCCCGGTGGCGCCGCTGGACCCGTGGCTGACCCTCGCCGCCGCGGTGGACCGCACCCTGCCGGACGGCCGGGCGTGGCACCGCGAGCACGAGATCCCGTGGGAGGTTGCCCTCGCCGCCTCGACCGGCGGCCGCGTGCGGGTCACGACCGGCGACCTCGCGGACCTGGTGGTGCTGGACACCGACGATCTTCCGACCACCGGCGCCCGCCTGGCCTCGATGCCCGTGTGGGGCACGATGCTCGGCGGGCGGTGGACCTACGAACCGGCGGCCTAGCCCTCGTTCGGGTGGTGGATCGGCTTCGCGAACCGCTGCTTGCGGTTCGACTGCTCGCGCCGGGTCGCCTGCTGCTCCTTGATCCGCTTCTCGTCCTTGCGGACCTCCACCAGCGACTTGCGCTCGGCCTGCAGCCAGTCCGGCTGATCGGCGAGCAGCGCCTCGATCTGAGCGGTGGTCAGCGCCTCCTCCACGCCGCCGCGGGCCAGTCCGGCGATCGAGACACCGAGCTTGTCGGCGACCACGGACTTCGGGTGCGGGCCCTCGGCGCGCAGGTCGATCAGCCACTGCGGCGGGTTGGTACGCAGCTCGGCGAGCTCGTCGCGAGTCACCACACCGTCGCGGAACTCGGCGGGGGTTGCCTCGAGGTAGACGTCCAGCTTCTTCGCGGCGGTCGCCGGCTTCATCGTCTGGGGTGTCTTCTGCGCGCTCATGGGGTTCAGCCTATCGAGCTGCCACCCGAGCTCCCCGCCCCGGTAGCCTGGCGGAATGACCGAGCCCGATGCGCCCACCCCGTTCCGGCTCGCCTATGTGCCCGGCGTCACGCCGTCCAAGTGGGTGCGGATCTGGGGCGAACGCCACCCCGACGTCCGGCTGGAGCTGGTCGTCACCACCGCGGCCGACGCGCCGACCCTGCTGCGTGACGGCCTCGCGGACGCCGGCCTGGTGCGGCTGCCGATCGACAGCGGCGGCCTGAGCGTGATCGCGCTCTACGAGGAGACCCCGGTCGTGGTGGTGCCGAAGGACCACGTGGTCACCGCTGCCGACGCCGTGTCGACGGCGGACCTGGAGGGCGAGATCGTGCTGCACCCGCTCGACGACGCCCTGGACTGGGAGTCGCTGCCGGGGACGCCCGCGGCCCAGCGGCCCGCCACCACCGCCGACGCGATCGAGCTGGTCGCGGCCGGGATCGGGGTGCTGGTGCTGCCGCAGTCGCTGGCCCGGCTGCACCACCGCAAGGATCTCACCTACCGCACCGTCACCGATGCGCCGGAGTCGCCCGTCGCGCTGGCCTGGCCGCAGGACGCGACCACGGACCGGGTTGAGGAGTTCGTCGGGATCGTGCGCGGGCGCAGCGTCAACAGCTCCCGCGGTCGCGACGCGCAGGAGCCCGCCCCCAAGCGCACCGCCTCCCAGAAGGCCGCCGCGAAACAAGCCGCGCGCGTCAAGGCGGGCAAGAACCCGACCCCCCGGAACACCAAGGGCGGCAAGCCCGCCAAGCGCGGCAGGCGCTGACGCGCCCGTGCGCGGTTGACGAGTCCTGACACTCGTCAACCGCGCACAGGCGGCGCAGCCGCCTAGACCTCGATGATCATCGCGATGCCCTGGCCACCGCCGCCACAGAGGGCCGCCGCGCCCTTGCCGCCGCCGCGCGCCTTGAGCGAATGCGCCAGGGAGAGGACGATCCGCGCGCCGGACATGCCGACCGGGTGCCCGACCGCGATGGCACCGCCGTGGATGTTGACCTTGTCCGCGGCGACGCCGAGCTGACGCATCGACGCGATCGCGACACCGGCGAAGGCCTCGTTGATCTCGAGCAGGTCGAGGTCGGCGACGGTGGTCTCGCCGTCACGCTTCAGCGCCGCCTCGATGGCGTTGGCGGGCTGGTGCAGCAGGGAGGTGTCGGGGCCCGCGACGAGGGCGTGCGCCTTGATCTCCGCGATCCACTCGATGCCGCGGGCCTCCGCGACGTCCTTGCGCATCACGATGACCGCGGCTGCGCCGTCAGACAGCTGCGAGGACGCGCCCGCGGTGATGGTGCCGTCCTTCGCGAACGCCGGACGGAGCTTGCCAAGGGAGTCCACGGTGGTCCCCGCGCGGATGCCCTCGTCGTCGGCGACGGTGACGGCGCCCTTGCGGGACGCGATCTCCACCGGCGCGATCTCGGCCGCGAACGCGCCCGACTCGGTCGCGGCGGCGGCGAGGCGGTGCGACCGGGCCGCGAACTCGTCCTGCTCGGCGCGGCTGATGTTCTCCGAGGCCTGGTAGCTCTCGGTGGACGCGCCCATCGACACGCCGTCGAACGCGCACACCAGAGCGTCGCGGTCGAGGGCGTCCTCGAAGCCGGTGGTGCCGTACTTCAGTCCGGTCCTTGCGCCGCGCACCAGGTACGGCGCGTTCGTCATCGACTCCATGCCGCCCGCGACCACGACATCGGCGGCGCCGGTGGCGATCAGCCGGTCGGCCTGCATGATCGCCTCGAGGCCGGACAGGCAGAGGTTGTTCACGGTGGTGGCGGGCACCGTCATCGGCAGGCCTGCTGCGACCGCCGCCTGCCGCGCCGGGTTCGGGCCGACACCGGCCTGCACCACGGTGCCCATCACCACTGCGTCGACACCGTCGGTACCGAGGCCGCTGCGTTCGAGGGCGGCGGCGATCGCCCGCCCACCCAACTCCGCCGCCGTCAGCGACGCCAGCGCGCCGGAGAGCTTGCCGATCGGGGTCCTGGCCCCTGCCACGATGACACTGGTGCTCACGCCTGAATCTCCTTCGTCGTTCGATCACCGCACACGGGTGCGGGTTCGATCCATCGTCCCATCCGCTCCCCTGGGCGACCGTCGTGGGCGGTGACGGCCTCAGCGTTCCCCGTCGACGCGGTAGCGGATCAGGCGGGAACTGTTGGCGACCACGGCGACCGAGGACGCGTTGTGCAGGATCGCCGCGAACACCGGGGACAACGCGCCGCCCGCCCCGACCAGCAGGCCGAGCGCGTTGACGGCGATGGACATCGAGTAGTTCTGCCGGATCAGGCGGACCGCGTGACCGCCGAGGTCGCGGACCTCGAGCAGTCGGGTCAGATCGTCGCTCGCGAGCGCGACGTCGGCGGTCTCGACGGCGACGTCCGTACCCGCCAGGCCCATCGCTATCCCGATGTCGGCCGCGGCGAGCGCCGGTGCGTCATTGGTGCCGTCGCCGACCATCGCGACCACATGGCCCTCCGCCCGCAGCCGCTGCACGACCTCGAGCTTGTCGTCGGGGAGCACCTCGGCCCGCCACTCCTCGATACCCAGCTCCGTGGCGACCGCGGCGGCCGTCTCCGGATGGTCGCCGGTGAGCATGATCACCCGCCGCGCCCCGGTGGCCCGCAATCGGTCCAGGACCGACTGCGCCTCCGGTCGCAGCTCGTCGCGCAGGCTGATCAGGCCGACCAGCCTGCCGTCGACGGCCAGCAGCAGCGGAGTCTCCGCCCGGCGACGTAACCTGCCGACCCAGTCGGCGGCCCGTTTCGACACCCGCACGTTCTCCGATTCGAGCAGCGACACGCTGCCGAGCAGCAGTGTCCTGCCGTCGGCCCAGGTGCGCATGCCCAGCCCGACGAGCACCTCGCACTCCTGGTGCGGCGGGATCTCGATGTGCCGTTCCGCCGTCGATCGCAGCACCGCCTCGGCCAGCGGATGCCGCGAGTGGATCTCGGAGCTCGCGGCGTAGGCCAGCACCTGATCGGGTCGCCAGTCCCTCGCCAACGCGACGATATTGGTCACCACGGGCCTGCCGACGGTCAGGGTTCCCGTCTTGTCGAAGACGAACGCGTCCACCCGGCCTGCGTCCTCGAGGTGCGAGCCGCCCTTGATGAGGATCCCCCGCCGGGCGCCGTTGCCGATGGCCGCGCTGATCGCCGTCGGCGTCGCGAGCCCGACCGCGCACGGGCAGGCGACCAGCAGCATGGTCATCGCCCGGCGTACGTCCCGCGTCACCGCCAGTGTCAGCGCGGAGAGTACGAAGGAGGCGGGGACGAACCGGCGCGAGAAGTTCTCCCCCACCGTCTGGATCGCGGCCCGGTCCTCCTGCGCCGCCTCGACGCGGGTGATGATCCGACCGATGGTGGTGTCGTCACCGACCGCGTCCGCACGCACCACCAGCCTGCCCCGCATCACGACCGAGCCGGCGTGCACCCTGGCCCCCGCGACGATGCTCGCGGGCAGCGTCTCGCCGGTGATCGCGGACCGGTCGACGATGGCCTCACCCTCGATCACGATCCCGTCGACCGCGAGGGCGACGTGCTCGTGCACGATCACCTCGTCGCCGATCTCCAGTGCGTCGATCCCGACCTGGACCTCGCTCCCGTCGGCGGTCCGGACCCAGGCGGTGTCCTGGGTGCCCTTGAGCAGGTCCGAGATGGCGCGTCGGGTGCGGCGCAGGGTCAGATCCTGAAGGTACTCACCGATGTTCAGGAGCCACAGCACGGTGAGGGCGACGACGTTCTCGCGGAGCACGAGGCTGGCGACGGTCGCGGCCGAGACCAGCGCGTCGGTGCCGGGCGCCCTGCTGCCGCGCAGCGCCCGCAGCGCCCCACGCAGGAAGGGGTATCCCGTGAACACCGTCGCCCCGGTGGCCACGGCGCGTCCGGTGGGGCCGAGCAGCGCGGGCCTCCCGAGTGCGTACCTGCGGAAACCGAGCAGCACCAGCGCCACCCCGCCGACCGCCATCCGCACGACGTCGGCGTTGCCGATGTCGGCGGAGGTGGGCGCCCGATCCGGCACCAGGGCGTCGGGGATGAGCCTGCTGTCGCGGATGGCCGCCGCGAATCCGTCCCGGTCGGCGGTGCGGGGCGAGTACCAGATGACAATCGAGGCGGTGCGCGGATAGGCGTGCACGGCCCGCACCCCGGTCAGGGCGCCGACGGCGTCCTCGACTGCGACCGCCCGTGGCCTGCTGCCCCGCAGCCACGGCGCGTGCATCCGCACCCGCCCACCGGCATCGGAGAGGACGGTCAGGTCTCCGACCGCGGTCGGAACCTGATGCAGGACTGCCGGTTCCGCGGACATCTCACCCTAGTGAGCGTGCCCGTGGCCCACGTCCGCAACCCCTGGCGGCGGCACCTCTTCGCCGAGCCGCTCGCGCGCTTCGGCCACCACGTCTGCCATCGTGAGGCGGGCGGACTCCGCGCCTTCCTCCGCCTTGCGCGCTCCGCGCAGGCCCCACTCGGTGGCCGTCACGGCGGCTTCCCGCAACGGCGCCCTCGCGACGATCCGCCGCGCCCCGTTGTAGGCGGCGACCCCCACGGCCCCGGTGACCACCGTCGAGGCGGCCTTGATGATCAGTCCGTGCAGAGGCATCGTCGTTCCTCCTGCTGGTGCGGCGTACGTCCATTGTGACGCACCGACCCGCGATCGCGGAGCCCTATCGGGAACCCACGGACGGCGTCGCGGCAGCGCCCGGCGCGACCGACCGCACCACATCGGCGAGCCTGCGGTAGCCGTCGACGCGCCCGCTGGAGGAGCGGAACACCAGGCCGATCGTCCGGCCCGGCGCCGGGCTCGCGAACCGGGCGGTGGCGAGGTCGCCGCGGCGGGTCTCCACCGGGACCGCCGAGTCCGGCACCAGGGTCACCCCGAGGCCGCCGGCGACGCACTGCACCACGGTCGCGAGCGAGGTAGCCCTTGTGTCCCCGGACGACGGGTGCGCGTCCACCGAGCGGCACAGGTCGAGGGTCTGGTCGCGGAGGCAGTGCCCCTCGTCGAGCAGCAGCAGCGGCAGGTCGTCGAGCACCTGTGGCGACAGGTCGACCCGACCGGCCAGCTCGTGGTCACCGGGCACCACCATCACGAAATCCTCTGTGTAGAGGGGGATCTCCACCAACCCGGTCGCCTCCGACGGGAGGGCAAGGACCGCGACGTCCAGCACGCCCGCGCGCAGCGAATCCAACAGCCGGGCGGTCTGGTCCTCGATCACCTGGGGCACCACGGCCGGCAGCTCCGCACGCATCGCAGGCAGCAGGGCGGGCAGGACGTACGGCGCGACGGTCGGGATCAGACCCATGCGAAGCGGGCCGCCGAGCCGGTCCCCCACGCCGGCCGCTGTGGCGACGAACCCGTCCGCGGCCTCGAGGATCATCTTCGCCTGCGCGAGCAGCTGGGTGCCGGCGTCCGTCACGAGCACCCGACGGGTGCTGCGCTCGATCAGCTGCACCCCGAGCCCGTTCTCGAGCGCCGCCAGCGCCTGCGACAACGTGGGCTGGCTCACATTCAATCGCGCTGCCGCGGTACCGAAGTGGCGGTATTCGGCCACCGCGACGAAGGCACGCAGCTGCGACAGTGTGGGTTGATAAGTCTGATCAGCCATACCTATCAGTGTAGTGGCATATATCGCCTTTACCTTTTGAAAGGTTTCGGGCACTATGGACTCATACCAAAGAGCGCAGGTCAGCGGGGAACCGCGAGACCCGCTCCCGGTATCGAAATCACCCCGGCGCAGCCACCAGTGTGGTTGCCCGTGCCCGAAGATCCATCACAAGTAGGAGGACGAGACATATGGCTCTGCTGACCATCGGCGACCAGTTCCCGGCGTACAACCTCAAGGCCGTCATCGGCGGGGACCTGTCCAAGGTCGACGCCCAGCAGCCCGACGACTACTTCACCCAGGTCACCAGCGACGACTACGCGGGCAAGTGGCGGATCGTGTTCTTCTGGCCCAAGGACTTCACCTTCGTGTGCCCCACCGAGATCGCCGCGTTCGGCAAGCTGAACGAGGAGTTCGCGGATCGCGACGCCCAGGTGCTCGGCGCCTCGGTCGACAACGAGTTCGTGCACTTCCAGTGGCGCGCACAGCACGACGAGCTCAAGACCCTCCCCTTCCCGATGCTCTCGGACCTCAAGCGTGAGCTGGCCGAGGCCACCGGCGTCCTCAACGCCGACGGTGTCGCGGACCGCGCCACCTTCATCGTGGACCCGAACAACGAGATCCAGTTCGTCTCCGTGACCGCCGGTTCCGTCGGCCGCAACGTCGACGAGGTGCTGCGCGTGCTCGACGCACTGCAGTCCGACGAGCTGTGCGCCTGCAACTGGAAGAAGGGCGACCCGACCATCAACGCCGGCGAGCTGCTGGCCGAGAGCGTCTAGTCATGAGCGTCGAGAACCTGAAGAACTCGCTGCCCGAGTACGCCAAGGACCTCAAGCTGAACCTCAGCTCGCTGTCCCGGTCCACCGAGCTGAACGAGCAGCAGCTCTGGGGCACGTTCCTCGCCGCAGCGGCCGCCACCCGGTCCGCGACCGTGTTGCGGGAGATCGCGGAAGAGGCCGCCGACAACCTGTCGGCGGAGGCATACAACGCCGCCCTCGGCGCCGCGTCGATCATGGGCATGAACAACGTCGCGTACCGCGCAAAGGGCTACCTCGGTGAGGATTACACCCAGGTGCGCATGGGCCTTCGCATGAACATCATCGGCAGCCCCGGCGTCGAGAAGGCCGACTTCGAGCTGTGGTCGCTCGCCGTGTCGACCATCAACGGCTGCGACCATTGCACCGGCGCCCACGACGCGGTCGTCCGCAAGGAGGGCCTGACCAAGGAACAGGTCTGGGAAGCCGTCAAGGTCGCCGCGACCCTCCAGGGCGTGGCCCAGGCGGTCACCGCCAGCGAGGCCCTCGCGGGCGCGAGCGTTTAGCCCGGCTTCACCCGTCACATCCCGAAGGTGTCTTTTGTGCGATCGGATAGCACAAAAGGCACCTTCGGTCGTTACCGGCGGTATCGTTTAACGATGAGTATCGAGGTTGACGTCGTCAGGGTCTTCACCGATGCGAACGGCCACCACGGCAACGCATTGGGCATCGTGGATGCGGCACTGGTGCCGGCGGATCGCAGGCAGGGCCTGGCCGCCGAACTCGGGTTCAGCGAGACGATTTTCGTCGAGCTGCCCGGCCCGGGCGCCGCGAGCACGCGGGCGCAGATCTTCACCCCAGCCACCGAACTGCCCTTCGCCGGGCACCCGACGGTGGGCCTGTCCTGGTGGCTGCGCGAACGGGGCGCGGCGGTCGACGTCCTCGAGGTCCCGGCGGGCCCGGTCACGACCTACGTCGATCACGGGATGACCTGGGTACGCGCCAAACCCGACTGGGCGCCCGAGTTCACCCTGCACCCGAAACCCGACTCCGCCGCGGTGGTCTCCACCAGGGCGGACTCGTTCGACTCCGGACACCACTACGTCTGGGCCTGGGCCGGCGAGGGTGCGATCAGATCCCGAATGTTCGCCCCGCTCATGGGGATTCCGGAGGACGAGGCCACCGGTGCGGCTGCGGTCCGGATCACCGAGCACCTGCGTCGAAGCCTGCACATCACCCAGGGGCGCGGCTCGCAGATCTACACCGTCTACTCGAAGGACGGATGGGTCGACGTCGGTGGACGCGTACACCCGGACCGCACGCTGAGCGCGTAGACCGACCGGCTACCCGGACAACGCGCGATCGACCGCGGCCTCGATGAGTTCGTCGATCTCGCTCTCCGAGAACAACTCCGGCAGCGTCAGCCGATCGACGATCAGCCAGTTCAGCGCGAGGTAGAGCAGGCGGACCGTGGTGGCGTCGCCCGGCATGCCCGCCTGCAGGTGGTTGGTGACGTTGAAGTCCAGGTCGGCCCGGATCCGTTCGGTCAGCACCGCGCGCAACTCGGGTCGCCGGGTCGCCTCGAGCCTGAGCTCGAGCAGGGCGAGGAAGCCCGTGCGGAACTCGGTGATCCTGCCGACGACCTCGCGCATCAGCCCGACCAGATGATCACGGTCGTGCGGACCCCCGAGGCTCTGCGCCAAGGACTCGTCGTCGGGGGTCAGCCGCTCGTAGAACCGGCCTCCCGCCTGAGCCAACAGGTCGTCGCGGTTGGCGAAGTAGTTCGACGCCGTACCCGGCGGCACCCCCGCTCGCGAATCGACGGCCCGGAAGGTGAGCCCGCGCGCACCCAGTTCCGCCAGGACCTCTATCGCGGCGTCGACCAATGCCGCTCGTCTCTCCGGATTACTCCGCACTTGACACCACTCCATCCGTAGTACTACGTTCAGACCACTTCAAACAGAGTACTACGGACGGAGCAGCTGTATGCGCAAGCTTGTGTACTACGTGGGAATCTCGCTCGACGGTTACATCGCCGGCCCGGGCGGCGAGTGGGACTTCATGCTCTTGGACGACGTGACCACATGGATCACCCAGCGATACCCGGACACCGTCCCCACCCACATCCGCCCGCACGTCGGCCTCGAGGGCACCGACCGCCAGGCGTTCGACACGGTGGTCATGGGCCTCGGGACCTATCAGCCAGGACTCGACGTCGGAGTCACCAGCCCCTACGCCCACCTGAAGCAGCATGTGGTCTCGACCACCCTCGGCGAGATCGCCGACCCGGCGGTCGAGCTGGTCACCGGCGACCCGCTCGGCCTCGTCCGCGAGCTCAAGGCCCAGGAGGGGATGGACATCTGGCTCGCGGGCGGCGGAAAGCTGGCGGGCACCCTGCTGCCCGAGATCGACGAGCTCGTCATCAAGCGCTACCCCGTGATCGCGGGGGCAGGCATCCCGGCGTTCGACGGAGCGTTCCTGCCGACGCGGTTCACCCCGACCCGCACCGAGTCCTTCGACAGCGGCGCCTCGGTCACCTGGTTCTCCCGGACCCCGGCGGCCTGACCCGACACGGGGCCGGTCGCCGTCAGCTCTCCGGCGACCGGCCCGCCGCCAGATCGGCATCGCTGAGCAGCACCTCGATCTCCCCGCCCAGCGTCACCCCCGGGGCCAGCGGCAACCGGTCGCCGCTCCAGAATCGGCCCGGGTCATACCAATTCGTCTTGCGGCGCTCGGTGAGCAGCCCCATGGACTCGTAGGTCTGCGCGACCACCTCGGCGCAGTACGCGCTCTCGAGCCCGGCCGAAGCCTCCGCGGAATCCCGGGCCGAACTGCGCCGCAGCGACGGCAGCCGGCCGCCGAACCAACGGGTGACCAGCTTGGCCGTGGACGGGAACGGCGTGCCGTCCAGCCGCGCGACGGTGCGCATCAACGCGTCCTCCTGCTCCCGGGTCACCGGCTCCTCGAGCTGCCGCAGCCAGCCGCGCTGACCGTACTTCGCACCCCACACCTGAACCGCCTGCCGCAGGTCGTGCAGCTGTACCCCGCGCTGGAACCGTCCGGTCCACATGTCCTGCAAGGAATGTCCGAGCTCCGCGTGCCACATCAGCGGCGGCATGTCGTCGAGAACCACCGACATCCCGACGTGGTTCACCGGGCTGTTCGTCAGCGTCTGGATCGCCCGATCGGCGCCCGAGTGCCCGCGGAAGATCCAGATGTCCCCGGTTCGGGTGGCATCCACGGCCTCGTCGAGGCTCACCTGCGATTCGTGCATCCGGCGACTCATGCACCTAGCCTAGAGCGATGCGCATGGACGGCAGGAACGTGTGGAAGCTCGTCGGACTCGCGGGCGTCGTCGGGGTCGCGGCAACGGGGGCACTCGCCGCGCGCGCCGAACGCAAGCGCCGCGCCTACACCCCCGACGAGGTCCGGTCCCAGCTGCACGCCCGTTTCGCGCAGGCCACCGCCGCGGCCGACCTCCCACGGGTGGATCTGATCGAGGTGAAACCCACTCTGCGCGAACGCCTGTCGGGCCTCTTCCGGCGCGTTCCCCGACCAGGCGGGAAATGACATGACCGATCGTATGGCCCGAACGCCGCAGGTTTCCGACGCGGTCTGGGATAGATCGGACTTCCCCGACAGTTCGACATGGACCGTGGTCCTCACCGGAACCGAGCGGTCGGAGATCGTCGGGGCGGCCAGATCCGGCGCCGCCGACGCCTCGCGCCTGTTCCCCACTCTTCGGGCCCGGTGCGCCCAGTGGGCGCACACGCTGAACTCGGGATGCGGATTCGTACTGCTGCGCGGATTCCCGCTCGACGAACTCGGAACCGACGAGGTCGAGCGGGCCCACCTCGCGCTGGGGTCCATGCTCGGAGATCCGGTGAGTCAGGATCGCGACGGCTCGGTGCTCACCCACATCCGCGACGAGCGGATCGAGAGAACCGATCCCACCGTCAGGCTCTACCGGACCAGGGAGCGCCAGGATTTCCACACCGACGGTTCCGATCTCGTCGCGCTGCTGTGCCTGGCCAAGGCGGCCACCGGAGGTGAGAGCTGGATCGCCAGCTCGGCAGCGATCTACAACGAGGTGCTGCGGCGGCGGCCGGATCTGCTCGAGGTCCTCTACTCCCCCATGCCCTGGGATCGCAACGGCGAGGAGGCCGCGGGCGACCCCCAGTACTTCGAACTCGCCCCACTCAATGACATCGGCGGATCACCCCGCCTGTTCTACATCAGCTGGTACATCCGCGACTCCCAACGGCACCCGCAGGCCCCACGCCTGACGGCCGAGCAATACGAGGCCATCGAACTCATCGAGGCCATCGCCAACGAGCCGCGCTTCCACGTCGAGATGGTCTTCGAACCCGGCGACGTCCAGATCCTGAACAACGGGCGCATCCTGCACGCCCGCAACACCTACCAGGACCATCCCGATCTCGACAGGCGCAGGCACCTGCTGCGATTGTGGCTGTCGGCCGCCAGCGCACACAGCGTCGCGGAACCGCTGCGATCGGGCATCCCGCGGCGCTGACCCAGGCGGCGATCCCGGCAGTGGGGTCGTAAGGCCCTAGCCGTGCCCGATCCCCGGGCAGATAATTGGCTGCATGGACTACGCGGTACCGGACACCGGCGTCATTCAGAGCGCGGTCGATCTTGCGTGCCGCGCGCCATCGGTGCACAACAGCCAGCCCTGGCGGTGGCGATACTCCGCGGGTCGGCTCGACCTGTTCAGCGAGCGCACCCGGCTCCTGCCCTCCGCCGATCCGTCCGGACGCCAGCTGCACATCAGCTGCGGCGCCGCGCTCCATCACGTGGAGGTCGCCCTCACCTCGCTGCGCTGGCGATCGGACATCGACCTCCTGCCGGAGCCCAGCCTGCCCCGGCTCGTCGCCGCCATCCACTGTCACAGGGACGCGACCCCGCGCTCACACGACTTCGACCTGGTCACCGCCATCCGCCACCGCCGCACCGATCGCAGACCCTTCGGCCCACTCGCCCCGGAGACGGGGCCGGCCGCGCGGCTGGGCGATCAGGCGGGCAGGTTCGGCATCACGCTGACGGTCCTCGCGCCCGAGGCGAGGACAGCGCTGGCCGCCGCGACCGATGCCAGCTCCGCGGCCAGGCGCTACGACGCCGATTACCAGGCCGAACTGCACTGGTGGGCCGGGCACTCCCTCACCGGTGAGGGGATACCTCCCGAGTCGCTGGCGACCACCGGCGAGAGCGCACACGTCCCGATCGGACGAGCGTTCCCTCGCCCCGGCAGGCAGGAGTCGACGCCCCGGCCGGGTGTCGACGAGTCCACCGTGCTGATGCTGAGCACCGATTCCGACTCACCTGCGTCCTGGACGCGGTGCGGGCAGGCGCTGTCCGCGGTCCTGCTCGAGGCGACATCGAGAGGGATCGCGACCTGCCCGCTGACGCACCTCACCGAGGTCGGTCGGAGCCGGGACATGATCGCGGCGCTTGCGCCCGGCGCCGGACTCCCCCAGGTCCTGCTGCGGATCGGCTCGGTCACCGGCTCGCCCCCGGCGGGGCGCACGCCGCGCCGATCGACCGCAGAGGTTCTCACCCTGCACTGAACCGTCGACCGGCCGGCGCGAGCGCTCAGCCGAGCGCCTTGAGGACCCCCGCCGCCATCTCGGCCACCTCGTCGTCGGTCATCACGAAGGACGGCGAGAACTGCATGGCGCCGACGCCCGCCGCGCGACCCGAGATGCCGTGCTCCCGAAGGGTCTTGACGAACGGCAACGCCTCCGCGGGGTCCGCGAGCTGCACCGCCGCCACCGCACCGAGACCGCTGCGCACCTCCGCGACCCGCGGGTGTTCGGCCAGCGGGGACAGGTGCTCGTGCAGCGAACGCTCGAGCCGGGCGGACTCCTCGAGGAGGTTCTCCCGCTCGAGGATGTCGAGGTTCGCCAGCGCCGCGGCTGCCGCGCCCGCGTGCCCGCCATAGGTGTACCCGTGCCGCCACCACACGCCACCGGAGAAGAAGGGCTCGGCGACCCGGGGCGCGATGAAAACCGCACCCATCGGGACGTATCCGGAGGTGAGGCCCTTCGCCGTGGTCACCATGTCCGGCTGCAGGTCGAAACGCGTCGAGGCGAACCACGACCCACCGATCCGGCCGAAGCCCGTGACCACCTCGTCGACGACGAACAGGATGTCGTGCTCGCGGCAGATCTGCCGAACCTCGGAGAGGTAGCCCTCCGGCGGCAGGTAGATCCCCCCCGCGCCGATGATCGGCTCGACGAAGAAGGCCGCGATCGTGTCCGCGCCCTCCCTCTCGATGAGTTCGAGCAGGCTCTTGCCGTTGTCCCACTCCACCGTCCTGGCATCCGGCATCAGCTCGCCGTAGCCTTCCCGGTTCACCGGGATGCCTGCCAGCGCGGTGCCTGCAACGTGCATGCCGTGGTAGGCCTTCTGCCGCCCGACCACGATCCGCTTGTTCGGCTTGCCCATCTCGTGCCAGTAGCGCCGGGCCAGCTTTGCCGCGGTGTCGACGGAGTCCGAGCCGCCCGAGGTGAAGAAGATCTTGCTACCGGGCACCGGCGCGATCGCGGACAGGCGCTCGGCGAGCGCGAATGTGGTCTCAGGCGCGAAGTCGCCGAAGTTGGAGAAGTGCGCGATCGACCGGAGCTGCGTCGCAACCGCGTCCGCGATCTCGGCGCGGCCGTGCCCGACGTTGGTGAACCACAGGCCCGCTGTCGCGTCCAGGTAGCGGTTGCCTTTGTCGTCCCAGATGTACGCGCCCTCGCCGCGGCTGACGACAAACGGACCGCCCTCGCTCACCGCGCCCATGTCCGCGAATCCGTGCCACAGTGCCTGGGTGTTCGTCACGCCATCTCCTCGCTCTCGCCGGTGGCGATCCCTTCCGCCGCCATCCGGCGCTCGGTTCCACCGTATCGCCACCGCTGGGCGAGCCTGCCCGCGGCGTTGACCGCGAACGACATCAGCACCATGGCCAACAGCAGCACCACCAGCCCGATGGACATCTGCAGGTAGCCCTGCACGCGGGGATCGATGAACGGATACGGGTACCAGTCGACGATCGGGCCGCGGACGAGTGTGTAGACGCCGTAGACGACCGGGAACGTCAGCCAGGTCATCGACTGCCCGTCGGTGATCCGCATCCGCGGCGGGTTGATCAGCCAATCGAGGAAGATCGCGAGCGGCAGGATCTCGTGAAGGAGGACGTTGATCCATTTGTCCTGCAGCATCACATCGACGTTGGCGAGCAGGACCGCGTAGATGATCCCGGTGATGACCATGTACACGGTGGTCGCGCCGCGAAAGAGCTGCCAATTCCGCGACTGCGGGTCCCCGAACGCCCCGACGAGGAACACGATCACCGTCAACACGTTGCTGAGGATGGTGAAGTAGCTGAAGTAATTGGTGGTCGAGAACGTCTCGCTGTCGATGTTGCGCAGCGGGATCCAGACCAGCGCGAGGATCCCGAGACCGGCGAACACCAGCCGCAGCGCCCGCCAGACCGGATTCGTGTGTGGGTAGACCGGGGTATCCGTGGCAGCAGTCACCCGCAGATGTTCGCACAGGGCAACAACGGGCTGCGGTATTTGAGTGGCGGCCTTTCGATAGGCTGGTCCGAGCATGTCCACCACACCTTCGCCCGAGCTGCCCGACGTCGACCGGCGCGAGCTCAAGCGCCGCCTGGCCCACCTCTCCCTCCGAGACGAGCACCGACTCCGACGCCGTCTCGACCGCGCCTCGAACCCCGAGGCCCTCACCGGGGTCCTCCGGGAGGTGTCGCAGGCGGAGGCGCGCATCGCCACTCGCCGCGCCAACACCCCGAAGACCAGCTACCCGGACAACCTTCCGGTCAGCCTGCGCCGTGACGACATCGCCGCCGCGATCGCGGCGAACCAGGTCGTCATCGTGGCCGGCGAGACCGGATCCGGTAAGACAACCCAGATCCCGAAGATCTGTCTCGACCTCGGGCGTGGGGTGCGCGGGCTGATCGGGCACACCCAGCCGCGCCGGATCGCGGCGCGCACCGTCGCTGAGCGCATCGCCGAGGAGTTGGACACCCCGCTCGGCGGGGCCGTGGGGTACACGGTCCGCTTCACCGACCAGGTGTCGGACGGCACCCTGATCAAGCTGATGACCGACGGCATCCTGCTCGCCGAGATCCAGCGCGACCGGATGCTGCGCCGGTACGACACCCTCATCATCGACGAGGCGCACGAACGCAGCCTCAACATCGACTTCATCCTCGGCTACCTCAGGGAACTGTTGCCGCGGCGGCCCGACCTGAAGGTGATCATCACCTCCGCGACGATCGACCCGGAGCGCTTCGCACAGCATTTCGCCGTGAACGGGGTGCCCGCACCGATCGTGGAGGTCTCGGGACGCACCTTCCCGGTCGAGGTCCGGTACCGGCCCCTGAGCGTCGACGTCGGCGAGCAGACCATCGATCGCGACCCCGTCGACGCGGTCGGCGAGGCGGTCGAGGAACTGCTCGGTGAAGGCGACGGCGACATCCTGGTGTTCCTCTCCGGCGAACGCGAGATCCGCGACACCGCCGACGCGCTGCGGGACCGCAAGCTGCGCGGCACAGAGATCCTGCCCCTGTACGCCCGGCTGTCCGCGGCCGAGCAGCACCGGGTCTTCGAGCGGCACACGGGCCGCCGGGTGGTGCTCTCGACCAACGTCGCGGAGACCTCGCTGACGGTCCCCGGCATCCGGTATGTCATCGATCCCGGCACCGCCCGCATCTCCCGGTACTCCGTGCGCACCAAGGTCCAGCGGCTGCCGATCGAGGAGATCTCGCAGGCCTCGGCCCGCCAGCGGGCCGGACGCTGTGGCCGTGTCGCAGACGGCATCTGCATCCGCCTCTACTCCGAGGACGACTTCGAGTCACGTCCGGCCTTCACCGAACCCGAGATCCTGCGCACCAACCTGGCGTCGGTGGTGCTGCAGATGACCGCCCTCGGCCTCGGCGACATCGCCGCCTTCCCGTTCGTGGAGGCGCCGGATCCGCGCGCCATCCGTGATGGCGTCGCGTTGCTCGAGGAACTCGGGGCGATCAAGCCGGGCGCCAAGGACGGCGTCACCGAGCTGACACCGGTGGGGCGGGAGCTCGCCCAGTTGCCGGTGGACCCCCGGATGGCCCGGATGCTCGCTCATGCGCACAACACCGGGTGCCTGCGCGAGACCCTCATCATCGTCGCCGCGCTGTCGATCCAAGACGTGCGCGAGCGGCCGGCCGAACACCAGCAGGCCGCCGACGAGAAGCACGCCAGGTTCACCGTGGGCGGCTCCGATTTCCTCGCCTACCTGAAGCTGTGGGAATACCTCGGCGAGCAGCGGAAGGAGCTGTCCTCCAACCAGTTCCGGAAGATGTGCAAGAACGAGTTCTTGCACTGGCTGCGGATCAGGGAGTGGCAGGACCTGCACGGCCAGCTCGCGCAGATCACCCGTGGGCTCGGCTGGACCGGCAACGACCAGCCCGCCGGCGAGGCCTCGGTGCACCAGGCGCTCCTGTCCGGGCTGCTCTCCCACATCGGCCTGCGCGAGGGCGACAAGCGAGACTTCCTCGGCGCCCGTGGCGCCCGGTTCGCGGTGTTCCCCGGTTCCTCGCTGTTCAAGAAGCCGCCACGCTGGGTGATGGCCGCCGAACTGGTGGAAACCTCCAGGCTCTGGGGCCGGATGGCGGCCGGCATCGAGCCCGAGTGGGCGGAGAAGCTGGCGCCGCACCTGATCAAGCGCACCTACTCCGAGCCGCACTGGTCGACCAAGCGCGCCTGCGCGATGGCGTACGAGCGGGTCACGCTGTACGGCATCCCGCTGGTCGCCAAGCGGGCGGTCACCTACAGCTCGATCGACCCAGAGACCTCGCGGGAGCTGTTCATCCGGCACGCGCTGGTCCAGGGCGAATGGCAGACCCAGCACAAGTTCTTCCATCAGAACCGGGCCCTGCTCGAGGACGTCGAGGAGATGGAGACCAGGGCACGCAGGCGCGACATCCTGGTCGACGACGAGGCCCTCTACGAGTTCTACGACCAACGCGTCGGCCAGGAAGCCGTGTCCGCCAGGCACTTCGACACCTGGTGGAAGCGCGCCAGGCGCACGGAACCGGACCTGCTGAACTTCACCGCGTCGACCATCGTGAACGCCGATGCCGCCGGGGTGCTCGGCGGTGATTATCCGAACACCTGGCGCCAGGGCGAGATCTCGTTCCCGCTGACCTACCAGTTCGAACCCGGGACCGAGGACGACGGCGTCACCGCACGCATCCCCGTCGCGCTGCTCGCCCAGGTCCGCCCGGTCGGCTTCGACTGGCTGGTGCCCGGCATGCGCGAGGACCTGGTCACCGCGCTCATCAAGACGCTGCCGAAACCGTTGCGCCGCACCGTGGTCCCCGCGCCCGACTACGCCAGGGCGGCGCTGTCGGCCGTCAAACCGCGATCCGAGGCGTTGACCATGGCGATCGCCAGGGAACTGTCCCGAATGGCAGGCGTCCCGATCTCGCCCCGCGACTTCGACCTGAGCGCGGTCCCCGATCACCTGCGGATGACCTTCGCCGCGGTCGACGGTTCGGGCAAGGTACTGGGCCGGAGCAAGAGCCTGACCGGGCTCTCCGCCTCGCTCTCGCCCCGCGTCGACGTCGAGGTGGCCAAGGCCGCCTCGAGCACCGAGCGTCCGGCCGCCGCGGTCTGGACGTCGGAGACACTCGGCACCCTGCCGGACAGCGTGACCCGCACCATCGCGGGCCAGAAGGTGGTCGGATACCCGGCGCTCGTCCCCGAGAAGGAGGGCGTCGCGGTCCGGGTCCTCAGCACCCCGCTCGCGCAGCGCCAGGCGATGCGCGAGGGCACAAGGGCCCTGCTGCTGAGCGCCATCGTCACCCCGACCAAGTCCGCGATCTCCGGCCTCGGCACCCGGGATCGGCTGGCCCTGAGCCAGAATCCGCACGGCAGCGTGGAGGCCCTCGTCGAGGACTGCCGGGCCTGCGCGGTGAATGAGCTCATGGACGCGAACGGCGGGCCGACCCGTACCCCGGAGGCGTTCGAGAAGCTGCAGGCCGCGGTGCGAGCCCAGCTCGCCACCCGGGTGGCGGTACTGGTCCGGTTGGTGGTCCCCGCGCTGTCCCGTGCCCAGGAGCTGCGCGTGATCCTCGATCGCGCCACGGGAGAGGCCGCCGACGATGTGCGCGAGCAGCTCGAGACGCTGATGTATGCCGGATTCGTCACCGACACCGGCACCGACCGGCTGCGGGAGCTGCCCCGGTACCTGGAGGGCGCCATCCGCCGTCTCGAGGCGCTCCCCGCGAGCGCGGGGCGCGACAGCCAGGGCTTGGTGGTGCTGGACGCGGTGTACGAGGACTATGGCCGGTTGCTCGCCCGTCTGGACGAGCGCAGACACCACGACCCGGATGTGGACGCGGTCCGCTGGATGATCGAGGAACTGAGGGTCGGCCTGTTCGCGCAGTCGCTCGGTACCCCGTACCCCGTGTCCGAGAAGCGGATCCGAAAGGCGATCGCCGCGATCACCAGGTGACGGT
This sequence comes from Rhodococcus sp. PvR044, assembly GCF_040548995.1. NCBI lineage: Bacteria > Bacillati > Actinomycetota > Actinomycetes > Mycobacteriales > Nocardiaceae > Rhodococcus > Rhodococcus sp. PvR044. The sequence continues at coordinate 1,263,210 of NZ_JBEPSX010000001.1, read as the reverse complement.
CAGTCGGTCGCGGATTCTTCGCGATGCACGCGCAGGTCCTTGATCTCGCGCTCGAAATCCTCGGCGGAGCTGAAAGAGCGGTACACCGAGGCGAATCGCAGGTAGGCCACCTCGTCGAGGTCGCGGAGCGGACCGAGGATCGCCAACCCGACCTCGTTGCTGGGGATCTCGGCCGATCCGGCCGCGCGCACGGCCTCCTCGACCTTCTGGGCGAGCTTGTAGAGCGCGTCCTCGTCCACCGCCCGGCCCTGGCAGGCGCGCCGGACGCCGCGGACCACCTTCTCGCGGCTGAACGGCTCGGTCACGCCGCTGCGCTTGACCACCGAGAGCACCGCGGTCTCGACGGTGGTGAACCGCCGACCGCATTCCGGGCACGATCGCCGCCTGCGAATGGCGTTGCCCTCGTCGGCTTCACGAGAGTCGACCACGCGCGAATCGGGATGCCTACAGAACGGGCAATGCATGGCGAATCCTTCGTCGGAACCGAGGAGCCCTGTACGACCACTGGATGTGGTGGGGCTGACAGGGTTCGAGGATACCGCCGCCGGGCGCCCGAGGGCGCGCATCGGGGTTCAGTCCACCGGTCCGACGGGCACCACCAGCGATTGTCCCGCCTGCACCGAGGCTCCTGACGTGGCGTTCAGGTCGAGAATCCGCGCCACGACCTGCTCGACACGGCCCTCCGGTGCGACGCGCGACGCGACGTCGCTGAGCGTCTCTCCGCCCTGCACCTGCACCACCGCGGTCTCGCCGAGGGCGAACTGCGGGTTCGACCGGGCCTGCGCGATCCCGAGCAGGCCGGCCACGGCGACCGCCGACAGCAGCATCCCCACGACCAGCGCGCCGAGTCCGCTCTCCCGCTCGCTCTTGCCGTGAACCGCCCTCGACACCGGCATCGGCGCCCGGCCGTATTCGACGAAGCCGTCCACCCGGCGCCTGCGTGCGACCACCTGTCGCGACCTGCCGCCGTTCGGGACCGTGTTCTTCGGGACCGCCCTGCTCGTGGGAACTGCCATGCTCATGGGGACTGCCATGCTCATCGGAACCTCCGCCGGTGATGGTTTCGCTTCATTCGTTCACACGTTCGAGTGAACGCATGTTCGATTTCTACCACGACGGTCCGACAAAGTCTCGACTTGACGCGACACATCTCGAACAGATGTTTGAAACATGCTGGAATCCGGTCTAGATTCGTGTCAGAACCCACATCGACACGGGAGGCCCTCCATGAAGGACGACAGCTCCAACGACGGCTCGGCCGCCACCCCAGGCGGAACCGATCTCGCGGCGGGGCTCACGGATCGACAGCGCCGGGTGCTGGAGGTGATCCGCGCCTCGGTCAGCGAACGCGGCTACCCGCCGAGCATCCGCGAGATCGGCGACGCGGTCGGGCTCACCTCGACCTCGTCGGTCGCGCACCAGCTCCGCACGCTCGAACGCAAGGGATTCCTGCGACGCGATCCCAACCGTCCGCGCGCCGTGGACGTCCGCGGGCTGGACGACGGTGTGGCGGCCTCCGACACCGAGGCCGGATTCGAGCACGCGGCGCAGCCCGCGGGCGAGGGCACCGAGACCCAGCTGCCGAAGCCGACTTTCGTCCCCGTGCTCGGACGGATCGCCGCAGGCGGTCCGATCCTCGCCGAGGAGGCCGTCGAGGACGTGTTCCCCCTCCCCCGCGAGCTCGTCGGCCAGGGATCGTTGTTCCTGCTGAAGGTGGTCGGCGAATCGATGATCGAGGCGGCGATCTGCGACGGCGACTGGGTGGTCGTCCGGCAGCAGAGCGTGGCCGACAACGGCGACATCGTGGCCGCGATGATCGACGGCGAGGCGACCGTCAAGACATTCAAGCGGAGCAAGGGCGAGGTGTGGCTGATGCCGCACAATCCGCTGTTCGAACCGATCCCCGGCAACGACGCGGCCATTCTCGGCAAGGTCGTCACGGTGATGCGCAAGATCTGATCGGCCGAGACCGAACCCCGGTACGCACGAGAAAGGCCGCGGCACCCGGTGCCGCGGCCTTTCTCGTGTCCGGTCCGATCAGGACAGGTTCAGTCCCCGGCCGATGATCTCCTTCATGATCTCGGTGGTGCCGCCGTAGATGGTCTGCACGCGAGAGTCCATGTACGCCTTGGCGATCGGGTACTCGCGCATGTAGCCGTAGCCGCCGTGCAGCTGAAGGCAGCGATCGATCAGCTTGACCTGCGCCTCGGTGGTCCACCACTTGGCCATCGCGGCCTCCTGGACGGTGAGCTTGCCTTCGTTGAGCTGCTCGATGAACTTGTCCACGAGGATCCGCACGGCGGTGGTCTCGGTGGCGAGCTCGGCGAGCACGAAGCGGGTGTTCTGGAAGCTGCCGATCGGCTTGCCGAACGCCTTGCGGTCGCGGACGTACTGCATCGTCATCTCGAGGCAGGATTCCATCGCTGCGGCGGCGACGACGGCGATCGACATGCGCTCCTGCGGCAGGTTCTGCATCAGGTAGATGAAGCCCATGCCCTCCTCGCCGAGGAGGTTGGCAGCGGGGACCCGCACGTCGGTGAAGCTGAGCTCGGCGGTGTCCTGCGCCTTGAGGCCGATCTTGTCCAGATTACGACCGCGCTCGAAGCCCTCCATGCCGCGCTCGACGACGAGGAGCGAGAAGCCCTGGGCGCCCTTGTCCGGGTCCGTGCACGCGACCACGACCACCAGGTCGGCGTTGATCCCGTTGGTGATGAAGGTCTTCGAGCCGTTGAGGACCCAGTGGTCGCCGTCGCGCACCGCGCGGGTCTTGATGTTCTGCAGGTCGCTGCCGGTTCCTGGCTCGGTCATCGCGATCGCGGTGATGATCTCACCGGAACAGAAACCGGGCAGCCAGCGCTTCTTCTGCTCCTCGTTGGCCAGCTTGAGCAGGTACGGCGCCACCACGTCGTTGTGGAGCATGAAACCGACGCCACTGAAACCACCACGGGTGGTTTCCTCGGTGATGATGGCGTTGTAGCGGAAGTCCTCGACGCCGCCGCCGCCGTACTCCTCGGGCACGTCCATGCCGAGGAAGCCCTGCTCGCCCGCCTTCTTCCAGACCTCACGGTCGACGATGTTCTGCTCTTCCCACTTGTCGTGGTTGGGAGCGACCTCCTGCTCGAGGAACTTCTGGTAGGACTCCCGGAAGAGAAGGTGCTCGGGCTCGAAAAGCGTGCGTTCCATCAAGGCTCCTGTGTGTCGACGTAGCTGCCTGCCAGGCTAGGCGTCGTCCGACTCGGCGGTCGATGACCCTAGCGAGCGCAATCTGTGACCAACAGCGACTCCCGGCCGCGGCGACGAGTGGGTCACCCACGCAGCCGCGCCAGCGCCCGCATCAGCGGGTACCCGACGAGGATCCCGACCGAGCCCCACGCGATGCCGCCGAGCTCAACCGAGCCGACCATCAGGGTGAGGTTTCCGATGCCTGCCACCAGCGCCGCGGCGACCACCGTGAGATTCACCGGATCGGTGAAGTCGACCATGGCCTCCATCCAGATCCGCACGCCGAGAATGCCGATGAGCCCGTAGAGCACCAGCGTCGCGCCGCCGATCACGCCGTCCGGCACGGTGAACACGAGGGCACCGAACTTCGGCGAGAACGCGAGCACGATCGCCGTCGCCGCCGCCACCCAGTAGGCGGCGGTGGAGTACACCCTGGTCGCCGCCATCACGCCGATGTTCTCCGCATAGGTGGTGGTGCCGGAGCCACCGCCCGCGCCGGCGAGGGTGGTGGCGAGACCGTCCGCGAAGAGCGCGTCGCCCGCGACGTCGTCGAGCGACCGACCGGTCATCGCCGCGACCGCCTTGACGTGACCGACGTTCTCGGCGATCAGCACGATCACCACTGGGAGCGCGAGCGCGATCGCCGACCACTGGAAGCTCGGCCCCCGCAGGTGCGGCAGGCCCACCCAGGCCGCCTCACGCAGCGCGTCCACCCGCTCGGTCGACAGGCCGCCGGTGACCGCCGCGAACACCCACCCGATCACCACGCCGACGAGGATTCCCAGCCTGCCGAGCAGCCCAGGACCGGCGGCGGTGACGACGAGGATCGCGACGAGGGTGACGGCCGCGATCAGCGGCTGGGCCTGAAACGAGCCGACCGCCGCAGGCGCCAGGTTCAATCCGATCAGCATGACCACGGCACCGGTCACCACCGGCGGCATCACGGCGTCGAGCACCCTGGCGCCCGCGAGCTTGACCACGATGCCGACCAGCATCAGCACGACGCCGACGGCCAGCACCGCGCCGAGCTGCGCGGCGGGTCCGTCGGCCGCCGAGGCGGTGAGCGGAGCGATGAAGGCGAACGACGAACCGAGATAGCTCGGGATCCGGCCCCTGGTGATGACGAGAAACAGCACGGTGCCGATCCCCGAGAACAAGAGCGTGGTCGTCACCGGGAATCCGGTGATCGTCGGCACCAACAATGTCGCGCCGAACATCGCGATCACGTGCTGCATGCCGATTCCGACCGTGCGGGGCCACGACAGCCGCTCGTCGGGTGCCACGACAGCACCGTCTGCGATTCGCTTGCCGTCGCCGTGCATCTGCCAGCGGAATCGGGATCCGCCGGCGCCCGTCGTCATCTCCTGCTCAGTCACGGGGGCCAATTCTAGGACGCGACACCGCATTCGCGCCCATGGAGGAAACGGTGCGATCGATCGGCCCCTCGGCTAGCGTTACCGCCCATGAACGGGCCAGCTGGTCCGTGACTTCCGTTCCCGAGGAGTTCCATGTCTATTCGTCCCACTTTGGGGAGTGTTGGCGAACATGAACTGCAGAACGAATTCGGCACGACAGAACGTGCCGAGCGGTTCTATTCCGATCAGATGCTCAATCACCTGAACCCGACAATGATCGAGTTCGTAGCCCGGCAGGAAATGGCGTTCATCGCGACCGCCGATGCACACGGCGAATGCGACTCCACATTCCGGGCGGGTGAACCGGGCTTCATCCACGTCATCGACCCGCGGACCGTCGCGTATCCGGAGTATCGCGGCAACGGGGTGATGGCCAGCCTCGGCAACATCAGGGAGAACCCTCATGTCGGGATCCTGATGATGGATTTTGTCCGCGACCTGATCGGTCTCCACGTCAACGGTTCGGCCCGCATCGTCGAGGACGTCGACCTCCGTGCCCAGCTGGCCGACCTGCCCGACACACACGCCAACGGCCGCACGCCCGAACGCTGGGTGGTCGTGGATGTCGAAGAGGCATACATTCACTGCCGCAAGCACATTCCACGGATGGCGCCCGTCGACCGGGATCGGTCCTGGGGCACCGATGACGTGCGCCGAAAGGGTGGCGACTACTTCGACGCCAAGGGAACCCCGCACGAGCTGCCGGAGCCGGTCGCGCCGGCCGCAGAGATCCCGGCCGAGCCCGCGAAGGCGCCCGCGCGGAAGCGGACCTCGAAGAAGGCGGCCAGCGGAAAAGCCCCTGCCAGCAAGACGACTCCGGCGACCAAGACTCCGGCCACAAAGACACCGGCGGCCAAGACACCAGCCAAGAAGGCCCCCGCACGAAAGGCCGCTCCACGAAAGGCGGTCGCCGCGACGGCTGCCACCTCACGGACCCCGGTCAAGAAGAGCGTCACCCAGAAGACCACCGCCGCACGCATTGCGGCGAAGCGGGCGGGCGCTTCGGAGCCGGCCGTCAAGGAGTGACCGGAGGATCTACTGCCGGGTCCAGGCGATCAGATCGTCGGCGGTCCACGTGTTGACCACCCGGTCGGCCCCGATCCCGGCCGCCTGAGCCCGCTCACACCCGTATCCCTGGAAGTCGAGCTGGCCGGGCGCGTGCGCGTCGGTGTCGATCGCGAACAGGCAGTCGCGTTCGAGTGCCAGCTCGATCAGGCGCGCGGGCGGATCACGACGCTCGGGCCTGCTGTTGATCTCCACCGCCGTGCCGAACTGGCGGCACGCCTCGAACACGACCTCCGCGTTGAACTTCGACTCCGGCCTGGTCCCTCGGGTGCCCTCGACCAGCCTGCCGGTGCAGTGCCCGAGCACGTCCACATGCGGGTTCGCGACGGCCCGCACCATCCGTCTGGTCATCGCGTCGGACTCCATCGCGAGCTTCGAGTGCACGCTCGCGACAACGATGTCGAGTTCGGCGAGCAACTCCTCCTCCTGATCCAGGGAGCCGTCATCGAGGATGTCCACCTCGATCCCGGTCAGGATGCGGAACGGCGCGAGCTCCGAGTTCAACTCCGCCACCACCTCGAGCTGTCGGCGCAACCGCTCCGCGGATAGTCCGTTCGCCACCGTCAGCCGCGGCGAATGGTCGGTCAGTGCGCAGTACTCGTGACCGACCATCGCGGCCCGGCGCATCATCTCCCCGATGGGGCTACCGCCATCGGACCAGTCCGAGTGCGTGTGCAGGTCGCCGCGCAGCGCCGCGAGCAGCGCCCGCCCACCCTCACCGATCTGGCCGGCCTTCGACTTCACCTCGGTCAGGTAGGCGGGCACCCCGCCCGTATACGCCTCCGCGATCACCGCGGCCGTCTTGGGCCCGATCCCGCTCAGCGCGGCCCAGGTCCCGGTGCGGCCGAGCCGGTCCCGCTGCTCGTCGCTCAGTGCCTCGACGATGTCCGCGGCGCGGCGGTAGGCCTTGACGCGGTGCGTCTCGGCCCGCGATCGCTCGAGCCAGTATGCGATCTCCCGCAACGCCTCGACAGGGTCCATGTGTACATCCTGAGCCTTCGGTGGTGGCCTGGCCACCGATTACGAACAACGCCCGTCGTTCTACTGCGCGAGCAAGCCCGTGCGCTCGGCGACCCAGTCGAGCTCGCGGGCCAGCGCTGGTCCCCACACCTGCGGGCTGTGGCCCCCGGGCAGCTCGTAGTAGCGGACGTTCATCCCGGCGGACCTCGCTGCCGCGAACATGCGCTGCTGTTGGGGTCGGTACTCCTCGTCACCGCTGCCCGACACGAACACCCCGGCCAGCTGCGGCATGGAGGTCACGGCCAGCAGGTCGCGCGCGTTCACCGCAGCGAACGCGGACTCGTCGCCCCCGAACGTCGCGGCAACCGTGCTCGCGTGGTCACCGAGGGACGGCTCGTCCTGGCCCGAAATGTCCACGAAGGTCGGATAGACGTCCGGGTGGCGGACCGCCAGCTGGACCGAGCAGGTCCCGCCATAGGAGAAGCCCCCGATCGCCCGGTGCTCGGGATCGTTGTCCACCTGGAGGTGGCCTGCGATCCAGTCCGGCACGTCCCGCGCCAGATAGGTGTCCACGTTTCCGAGCTGTGAATCCAGGCACAGCGGCAACGCATCGGTGGCGCCGAGCGCGTCCGGGACCACGACGACCGGGGCGAGTCCGTCGTGTTCGGCGGCGAATGCGGTGACCGTCTCGGCCAAAGCGCCGAGGGTGAGCCAGTCGTCCGGCTTCCCGGGATTGCCCGCCACGAGTACCAGCACAGGAAGCATCGCCCGCGGGGAATCCAGATAGGCGGGCGGCAGGTAGAGCAGCGCGGGCCGTGACGCGAAACCCGACACCGCGCCAGGGATCTCGACGTGCGTGAGCATCCCGTCCCGGGTCGAGCGCAACGGCCGTCGCCAGACACTGGCCACGGGATCACCCGTCTGGACCGCGGCCTGTGGTCCTGGCACCGCGGCGAAATCCGTCGCCAGAGCGCCGGGGGGCGCACGATGGCCGATCACCGCACCGAGGGTGGGAAAGGTGCCGAGATCCTCGTTCACCACTCCTGCACCGCACGCGAGAAGCGCCGTGGCCGTCGCGAACGCAAGCGCCACCCTCCCACGACCCCGGGGACGAAGCAGGCAGACCGCTGCCGCGAACACTCCGAAGAGGCCGACTGCGATCCCCAGACAGCTCTGCACCGACAATTGAGGTGGCAGCGGTCGCAGTGCCGACCACACCGCGACCGCGATGCAAGCGGATGTCGCCACGGCGAGGCCCGCGACCGTCCCACGCACCCGAATCGAGACCCCTCGCAGCGCCGTGCTCGCGCCGACAAGCCCTCCCACCCCAAGAACGACAACAGCGGTCGCTGCAAGGGCGCCGGTCATCGACACCTGCGAGAGCGCGCTCAACACGGCATTGGCGTACATCGGACCAGTATCACGAGCGGTCCGGTCCCGACACCAATCGGACAATCGTGGCCGCCTGCGCCGGCGTGGCGCTCGGCGTCGAATCAGGTCCGACGACTGGCGCGGGGCGTTAGCTGAGTTTGCGCCCACTCCGCCCACTCGCGGTTCATGGTGTGGAAGCGTTCGCCCCACTCCATGGCGATCCGACCGTAGACCGACAGATCGGTGTCGTCCCAGTCGATGGTGGTCTTCAGTGCGGCCAGCTCGCCGTGTGCTTTGAGTGAGCGATCCTCGACATCGCGGAGGTACTGGCGAGCATGCTCCTGGGAGTCGACGCCGAGGAAGAACACGCGCAGCAGCATTTCGTTCCGCGCCACCCGCTTGGGTTTCGTGGTGGTGAGCCAGGTGCGCAGGTCATCGAGCCCGGCGTCGGTGATCGTGTATTCCTTGCGCCCGCGCGGACCCTCGTCGGTGACGGCGATCAGTCCGGTATCGGCGAGTTTGGTGAGCTCGGTATAGATCTGGCTCTGGGTCGCGGGCCATACGTTCGCGAGGGACTCCTTGAAGCGCCGTAGCAGGTCGTAGCCGCTGGCCGGTCGATCGGACAGCAGCCCTAGCAGCGCGTAGCGGAGACTCATGACATTCACTCTACATTCCAGTATTGACATGTCGAGACTGGAGGCTCATTGTTTGACATGTCAGAACTGGAATGTCAACGGCTAGGAGCCTGACGAGATGACGTACCTTCGCACTTTCGCCCCGTGGATCGTCTACGCCGTGATTCCGTCGCAGCACTGGCAGTGGTCCGCGGTGATCGCGCTCGTCATCGCGCTGGCCGGTATCGCCCAGCAGATCCGCGCCGGGCAGCGATGGGACGCGCTGATCATCGATATCGGATCGGCGGTGTTCTTCACCGCACTGACGGTCCTGGCGCTCACCGATCCGGACACCGCGCTGCATCCGTACATGCCCGCCATCTCTTCCGGGGTGCTCGCGCTGATCGCCGGCGTCTCGCTGCTCGTGCGGGTGCCGTTCACCCTGCCGATCGCCAAACAGACTACGCCGCAGGAGTTCTGGGATCAGCCGATGTTCATCCGGACCGCCTACATCCTGACCTCGGTGTGGACGGCGAGCTTCGCGATCGGCTGCATCGCGCTGACCGCGCTCGCCCATTCCTCCTCGGGCCTGCGCACCACGGTGCAGGTGCTCGCCTTCGTCGTCCCGGTGTTGTTCACCCTCCGCTACGTCGCCCACATCCAGGCCAAGGCGAAGCTACTCGGCCAGCCCGCAGCCTGACCCTTCGCGAATCCCTTCGAAAGAACAGGTACGGATCATGACCGTCCCACATCTGACCGGCAATTACGCACCGGTCACCGAGGAACTCACCGCCTACGATTTGCCCGTCACCGGAACCATCCCGGCCGAGTTGACCGGCTGGTACCTGCGCAACGGCCCCAACCCACACGCCGCGGCCTCCAAACACTGGTTCCTCGGCGACGGCATGGTGCACGGCGTGCGTCTCGAAGGCGGACGTTCAGTCTCCTACCGCAACCGGTGGGTCCGCACCACGACCTTCACCGAGGGCGCACACGGTCGTGACAGTCGGGGCAATCGGGATCTCGTTGCCGGCGTGGCCAATACCCACGTCATCCGGCACGCGGGGCGCACCCTCGCACTGGTCGAATCCTCGTACCCGTACGAATTGACCTGCGACCTCGACACTGTCGGCCCGCACGACTTCGACGGCAAACTGACGACCGCCATGACCGCGCACCCCAAGACGTGCCCGATCACCGGCGAACTGCACTTCGTCGGCTACGACGTCTTCGAGCCGTATCTGACCTATCACCGCGCCGATGCCGCAGGCAACCTCGACGTGAGTCGAGCGGTCGAGGTGCCGGCCGCCACCATGCATCACGACTTCAATCTCACCGCGCAGCACGTCGTATTCATGGATCTCCCGGTGTGTTTCGACCTGGAGTCCGCGCAAGCCGGAACGGGTATGCCGTTCCGGTGGAACGACGACCATCAGGCCCGGCTGGGCGTACTGCGCCGCGATGATCCATACGGTGAGATCCGCTGGTTCCCGATCGACCCTTGCTATGTCTTCCACGCGCTCAACGCGCACGACGAGCCCGGACGAATCGTCCTGCACGTCATGCGGTATCCGAGCATGTGGCGGGCCGATTCGCACGACTTCGAGCAGGCCACACTGTGGCGGTGGACCATCGATCTGGTCGCCGAAACGGTTCAGGAGGAGCAGCTCGACGACCGTGTCGCGGAATTTCCTCGGATCGACGATCGGCTCGCCGGTCTCGACACCCGATTCGGACATGCCAGCGTCTCGGGCAGCAGTGGCGCACTGATCCGTTACGACTTGCACAAGGGGTTCAGCTCGGCTCACGAATTCGGCCCCGGCCGGATTCCGGCCGAGGCGTCATTCGTCGCCGCCGATGAAAACCCCGGCGGCGACGGCTACCTCATGACCTATCTCTACAACGCCGACAGCGATCGCAGTGATCTGGTCATCCTCGATGCGGGCGATCTCGCCGCACCGGCGGTTGCGACCATTCACCTACCGAGCCGGGTGCCCTACGGGTTCCACGGTAATTGGCTCGCCGACAGCTGAGGTCGATCGGCGCGCTGCGTGTCAGCTCAGAAGCTCGTTTCGACGGGCACCGGCGGCAAGGTGACGACCTGGCCCGCGTAGCTCAGCCCGGCGCCGAAGCCGAGCAGCAGGGCCAGCTGTCCGCCCTTCGCCTTGCCCGTCACCAGCATCTCCTCCATCGCGAGCGGAATCGACGCGGCGGACGTGTTGCCGGTGTTCTCGATGTCGTTCGCGACGGGCACGCCGTCCCCGAGGCCCAGGTTCTTCTTCATGAGGTCGTTGATCCGGGCATTCGCCTGGTGAGGGACGAAGACCTCGATGTCCTCGATCGCGACGCCGGACTCCGACAGGATGCTGCCGAGGGCCTTGGGCAGGGTGATCGCGGCCCATCGGAAAACCCGGGGGCCCTCCATCGACACCACCATGCGGCCGATCTGCTCGGCGTCCGCGCCCTGGGCCTGCAGGGCCTCCGCGCGGTCCATGTAGGCGGGGATGTCGTAGTTCTGGCTGATGGCGGCGGAGTTCTCGCCGTCGCTACCCCACACCGTCGGCGAGATGCCGTTCCGCTCGCTGGGGCCGACCACCACCGCACCCGCGCCGTCGCCGAAGATGAAGGCGGTGTTGCGGTCGGTCGGTTCCATCACCACGGACATGGTCTCGACACCGATGACCAGGACATACTCGGCCGAGCCGGACCTGATCATGTCGGTGGCCACGCCCAGCCCGTAGCCGAAGCCGCCACAGCCGGACGCGAGGTCGAACGCCGCGATGCCGTTGATCCCCAGCTCGTGCGCCACCTGCGGGGCGCCGTGCGGGATCTTCGTCTTCCAGCTGCCGGTGGCGAGGACGAGCGCGCCGATCTGCTCCTTGTCGATGCCGCTGTTCTTGATCGCCCGCTCGGCCGCGGCAACGGCCATCGACTTCGCGGTCTCGTCGCCGCTGATCCAACGACGGTTGCGGATCCCGCTGCGCTCGTAGATCCACTCGTCCGACGAGTCGAGTACCTCGCACACCTCGGCGTTGCTGACGATCCGCTGGGGCCGGTAGGCGCCGATACCGAGCAGCGACACGTTCTCGTGCCCCTTCTTGACCGCAATGTTGAACATCTGGAGCTTGCCCCTTCGCCGCTGTGAGAGTTGTCCGCCGTTCGGCTGACGTGTGAATCGGCATGGAGCCTACCGACCCGAACCCGACAACTGTTCAGTTCCGTCGACGCCGCGAGCGGATCCGCCACCACAGCACGCCGCCGACGATGACCACGAGCCCGGTGCCGACGGCCGCGGCGATCAGCGCCGCGGGGTCCACCTGCAGCGCGTACCCCACCGACGCGGCCCCGGGGGTGACCAGCCCCTCCGCCCCGTACAGGACCCGGATCGGTGGCAGCGGTCCGCCGTTCGCCTCGGACGCGCTGAGCAGGTCGCCTGCCGGGGTGAAGGCGATGGCCTCACCCTGCGGCTGGTCCGACATCGGCACCCGGGTCGGTTCGGCACCGGTCAGCGCCGCCACGACGTCGCCGTCCGGCGCCGGGTACAGGTACACGTCGGTGTAGGTGCGCAGCGCCACCACTGTGCCGTCCGCGCTGACCGCGCCGCCGGTGATCATGGTCGAGGCAGCGAACGGGATCGGGCCGCCGGGCGTCTCGGTGGGCTCGAATCCGATCTGCCCCACCCGTTCCAACGCGGTGGGTCCCGGGCTCGGCAACTGCTCGGCGCGTAGTGCGCCGGCGGGACGGTAGATGCCGCTCGCGCCGAACAATTCCTTCGTCACGAGCACCGGGACCCCGTCGCTGCCAAGGAGGATCGCCTCCGCGTCGTGAGCGCCGTCCGGGTAGGTGAGCCGGCGCAAGGTGCCTGCGCCGGTGCCGGTGTCCATGTCGGTCAGCGCGACGGTGGTCCGCGCACCGGCGTTGTCGCCGGTGTCCGAAAGCCACAACCGCCCGTCGGCCTGGGCGAGGTCTTCCACGTCGAACGGGTCGACGGGCAGGGGCAACGTGCCGGTCACCCGGCACTGATCGTCGAGGACCCGGATCGCATCGTCCGTCCCGCTGTCGGCTGCCGCGTAGATCCCGTCGTCGGTGACGGCCAGACCGGACACCTCCTCCAACGCGGGATCCGTTGGAGTGCAGAGGTTCTCCCACGCGACATCGACGGTCTCGATGGGCCCGGGCGCCGAGCTCGGCTGGGCCGCCGCGGGCAGCGTGCTGAGAACGGCCGAACCAAGGACAGTGACGGCCACCGCCGCGAGGCGGCTACGCACCGAGGTCGACCAGTCCGGTGGCGCCGCGCAGGACCTGAATCGGCGGCAGCGGACCGCCGTTCGTCTCGGACGCGCTGAGCAGGTCGCCGTCCGGGGTGAACGCGATGGCCTCACCCTGCGGCTGATCCGGCATCGGGACCCGCACCGGCGTCGCGCCGGTCAGCGCGGCCGCGATGTCGCCGTCGGGCGCAGGGTAGAGGTAGACGTCGGTGTAGGTGCGCACCGCGACGACCCGGCCGTCGGCGCTGACCGCGCCACCGGTGACCAGGATCGACCCCGCGACCGGCATCGGGCTGCCGGGAGTGTCGGTGGGCGCGTACGCGATCTGCCCGATGCGTTGCAGCGGCGCCGGGCCGGGGCCGAGCTGGTCCAGGGTTGCGCCGCTCGCCGGTCGGTAGATACCGCTGGCCGCGAGGATCTCCTTGGTGACGATCAACGGTCGGCCGTCGTGGCCGACCAGCAGCGTCTCCGCGTCGTGCGCGCCGTCCGGGTAGGTGAGCAGGTGCCTCGCGCCTGCGCCGGTGACGGGGTCCACGTCGGTCAGCGACACCTGCTGGCGGACCTTGGTGTTGTCGCCGGTGTCCGAGAGCCAGAGCCGACCGCCCACCATGGCCATGTCCTCGACGTCGACCGGGGTCGGCGGCACGGCCACCGTGCCGGTGACCCGGCACTGGTTGTCGAGCACCCACACGACGTCGTCGGTGCCACTGTCACCGATGGCGTAGATCGTCTCACCGGTAGAGACCAGCCCGGAGATCTCCGCGAGCCCGGGATCGGTTGGGGTGCAGAGCGTCTCGAAACGCGCGTCGGACGCCTCGGAACCGGTCGAGGAGCCGGCGGACCCGCTCGAGCCCGGCGCGGCCCCGGCCGAGGCCGCGGTCACCACGGCCGACGCGACCACCGCCAGCGCGAGTACCGCCAGCCTGCTATGCATCGGCGCAGCAGCAGGATCCGGCCGCGGTGCCCGCAGCCTCGAGACAGGCAGCAGCGCCCGGTTCCGTCATGTCCGTTCCCGTCCGGTCAGGCGCTGTGTCGGTACTCCTGGAGTGCGGAGGCCAGCGCCTCCGGCACCTTCGCGCGCACCAGTGTGCCTTCCGCCTCGTGCGAAGACCCGAGAATTCGCCCATCCGAGTGGATGCGGGCCACCAGGTCGCCGCGGGTGTACGGCACCAGCACGGTGACCTCCACCTCCGGCGCCTTCACGATCTCGGCGAGGCACTCCCTCAGCTCGGCGATCCCCTCACCGGTCCGCGCGGAGACGAACACCGCACCGGGCAGCAGCCCCCGCAACTGGGTGAGCATCACCGGATCCGCGGCGTCGATCTTGTTGACCACCAACAGCTCGGGCGGCGCAGGCGAATCGGTCTCGCGGAGCACCTCGGTGACCACCTCGCGCACCGCCTTGATCTGATCGGTCGGCAGCGGGTCGGAGCCGTCGACGACGTGCAGCAGCAGGTCGGCGTCGGCGACCTCCTCCAGCGTCGACCGGAACGCCTCGACCAGCTGGGTCGGCAGGTGCCGGACGAAGCCGACGGTGTCGGTCAGCACGTACTGGCGGCCGTCCTCGAACTCCGCCTTGCGGGTGGTCGGGTCGAGGGTGGCGAACAGTGCGTTCTGCACCAGCACGCCCGCCCCGGTGAGCGAGTTGAGCAGGCTGGACTTGCCGGCGTTGGTGTATCCGATGATCGCGACCGAGGGCACCTCGTTGCGCAGACGCTGGGTGCGTTTGGTGTCGCGGGCGCCCTTCATCTCCTTGATCTCGCGGCGCAGCTTCGCCATCCGCTCGCGGATCCGGCGGCGGTCGGTCTCGATCTTGGTCTCGCCCGGTCCGCGCGTTCCCACGCCGCCGTCCTTGCCCGCGCGGCCACCCGCCTGCCGGGACATCGACTCACCCCAGCCGCGCAGCCGCGGCAGCATGTACTGCATCTGCGCGAGCGCGACCTGCGCCTTGCCCTCGCTGGAGGTGGCGTGCTGGGCGAAGATGTCGAGGATCAGCGCGGTCCGGTCGATGACCTTGACCTTCACGACCTTCTCCAGCGCGTTGAGCTGCGCGGGGGTCAGCTCGCCGTCGGCGATGACGGTGTCGGCGCCGGTGGCGAGCACCACCTCACGCAGTTCGTTGGCCTTGCCGGAGCCGATGTAGGTGGCGGCATCGGGCTTGTCGCGGCGCTGCACCAGCCCCTCGAGCACCTCCGAACCCGCGGTCTCGGCGAGCGCGGCCAGCTCGGCCATGCTCGCCTCGGCCTGCTCGGCCGTGCCGTGGGTCCAGACGCCGACCAGCACCACCCGCTCGAGGCGGAGTTGTCGGTACTCGACCTCGGTGACGTCGGTGAGCTCGGTGGACAGTCCGGCGACCCGGCGCAGCGCCGCGCGCTCGTCCAACTGCATCTCGCCGACCGAGGGGTCATGGCCCGCCCAGTCGGTGTCGCGGTCGGTGGCGTCGTGGCCATCGGCGCCGTCGTGCTCGGCGTCGATGTGATCGAGGATCGGTGTCTTCGTGATACGCGGTGTTTTCGTCATACAAGACCCATGGTCCCACGACCGACCCTCCTGGTGCACGCGCATTTACGCGAGCGCGTTCCACCAGTCGTCGTCGATGCGCCCGGAGCCGACCAGAACCGACGGCCCCCGCAGTTCGGCGGCGCCGTCGCGCACGGCGACCAGGACCTCCCCGCCCGGCACCCGCACCCGGACCTCGCCCTCCTCGCGCCCGTCGGCCCGCAGCGCAGCGGCGGCGGCCGCGACGGTGCCGGTACCGCAGGACCGCGTCTCGCCGACCCCGCGCTCGTACACGCGCATGTCGACGACGCCGTCGACGAGCGGCGTGAGGATCTCGATGTTGACCCCGTGTGGGAAGAAGTCCGCCGCGAACTCGGGCGCGGCGGTCAGGTCGAGCGCGGCGAGCTTGTCGGCGGTGAGCGACTCCTCGACGCAGGCCAGGTGCGGATTGCCCACGTCGATGCCCAGCCCGGTGAACGTCTGGCCGCCCACGGTGGCGCTGGAGGACCCGAGCTCGGTGACCGTGCCCATGCCGACGCTCACATCGGCCGTCCATCCGTCGCAGCGGTGCACGACCACGGGCCTGGCACCCGCGCGGCTGCCGACCACGAATTCCGCGGCTCCCTCGAGGCCGGTGGCCCGGAGGTAGTGCGCGAACACCCGGACCCCGTTGCCGCACATCTCGGCGATCGAACCGTCGCCGTTGCGGTAGTCCATGAACCAGTCGTCCTCGCCGACGCCCTCGGGCAGCGCGTCGAGGACGCCTGCCGCGCGCAGGGCGCCCGCCCTGGCGACCCGCAGGACGCCGTCGGCGCCGAGTCCTCGACGCCTGTCGCACAGCGCGGCCACCCGATCGGCGCGAAGGTCAAGGCGCACGTCGAGGTCTGGCAGCACCACGAAGTCGTTCTCGGTGCCGTGGCCCTTGCTGAATTCCATGCCGATCATGCTACCGAGCGGCGGGTACGGTTCGCCGACCCCGGCGAACAGCGCCATCCGCGCGGCGAGCCGGCCCGCGAGGGCCGCCGACGACCCGTCCGGGTGCGACGTCCAGTCCGAATCCCACTCGTCGCTCATCCGCGCTGCCTCGCAATCTCGTAGAGGCAGACCGCGCCCGCGCTCGGCGCGCCGAGGGAGCTGGCCGCACCGCCGATCGGGATGCTCACGGTGACGTCGCAGGCCGCGCGCCAGGAGGCGCTCATCCCGCGGGTCTCGTTGCCGATGACCAGGATCGTGCCCCCGGTGAAGTCGTGCTCGAAGATCGGCACGTCGCCGTCCTCGTCGGTGCCGACGATCCGCAGCTCGGTGCCGCCGTCGCGGACCCGCGCCCGGTAGGCCAGCACCTCGTCGGCGTCGGAGGCCGTCAGCACGGGTACGGCGAACAACGATCCCGTCGAGGCGCGAACGCACTGCGGGTCGTAAGGATCGGCCGCGTGCCCGGCGACGATCACCGCGTCCGCGCCGAAGGCATTGGCCGACCTGATGAGGGTGCCAAGGTTGCCGGGCGAGGAGGGCCGGTCGAACACCACGAGCAGGGGCGACGCACCGGTGAGGTCAAGCGAACCCAGCCCGCGATGCCGCTGCTTCGCGACCGCGATCAGTTCGGGTGAGGCGTCCTTCTCCCCCAGCTCCGCCATGAGTTCGCCACTGACGCCGACCTTCTCGTGCTGCCAACCGTCGAGCACCCCGCGGGCCCAGGACGAGAGCGGTGGCCCGTCGATCCGGTACAGCAGAGCCTCCAACGGCCAGTCGTGCTCGATCGCGAGCGTCAGCGGTCGCACGCCCTGAATCAGGAACCGCGCCGACTTCGTCCGCTTGGCGCGGGTGTTCAGGTACGACTCCCACTGCTGAAAGCGCGCATTGCGCACCGTGACCCGCGCCTCACGGGCCGCGAGTCTGCTCACCGGCTTCTTGCTCACTGGCTCCCCACAATCGTCATTGCTCTAGAGATCACATCGCGGTCACCGCCGTCGAGCCAGTGCACCCGCTGGTCGCGCCGGAACCAGGAACGCTGCCTGCGGACGTACCGCCTGGTCCCGATCAGGGTCCGCTCCCTGGCCTCGTCCATGTCGTACTCGCCGTCGAGGGCGGCCAGCACCTGGGCGTAGCCGATGGCCCGCGGGGCCGTCACACCCTCGCGCAGTCCCACCTCGATGAGGCCGAGAACCTCCTCGACGAGACCGCCGTCGAACATCAACCGGGTGCGCAACCCGATTCGTTCGTCGAGCTCCGCGGTGTCGCGATCCACACCGAGAATAACCGTCCCCCAACGCGGTTCGCCGATGGCCGGTGCGGAGGCCGCGAACGGCCTGCCGGTGAGCTCGACGACCTCGAGGGCCCGGACCATCCGCCTGCCGTCGGTCGGCAGGATCGTCGCGGCGGCCTCGGGGTCCGCCTTGAGGAGTTCCGCGTGCACCCCCGCCACCCCGCGCTCGGCCAGCACGGCCTCCCAGCGTGCCCGCACGGTGGGATCGGTTGCGGGGAACGACCAGTCGTCGAGCAGGGACTGCACGTACATCATCGAGCCGCCGACGATGATAGGCACCGCACCGCGGGCTGCGATCTCCTCCACGTCCGCCCTCGCCGAACTCTGGTAGTTCGCGACGGTGGCCGTCTCCGTGACGTCGAGCACGTCGAGCTGGTGGTGCGGGATGCCGCGGCGCTGATCCGGTGGCAGCTTGGCGGTCCCGATGTCCATGCCGCGGTACTGCTGCATCGCGTCGATGTTGACGATCTCACCGCCGAGCCGCTCCGCGAGGTCGAGTCCGAGGTCCGACTTCCCGGTCGCGGTCGGGCCGACCACCGCGACCGGTACGGGTGTGCGCTCGCTCACGGCAACCACATGCCCACGTGGTAGCCGACGCCGAACGGCGCGCCCCGGTAGTAGGTCCGGCACTCGCTCGGAGCGCCCCTGAACAGCCCGGCCAGCACCTGCCAGGCCGCGCGCCCCTCGATCCCGATGTCGAGGCAGACCACCGGATCGAGTTCCGCCAGGTACTCGGCGTCGCCGGAGTCCAGTGCCCGGTCCAGCTCGGCCTGCGCCTCGGGCGCCCGCTCGTCGAACGAGCCCGGCGCCTTGGCCGTGAGCGTCCGGGCGCCGTCGGCTACCACCAGCACGCCGTGGGGTCGGGGGTCGGCCTCGAGGCGATCACGCAGCCGGGCGCCGAGTTCGGCGCAGTACACCGGCGAGGTGTCCTCGGCCACGATGATCGCGTCCACGACGGTCTCGGCGGGCGCCGCGGCTCGCAGCCAGCCGGCCATCAACGCGGCCAGCGGCAGCTCCGGGTCCAGGCCCGCGGCGGCGGGCGACAGCGCGACGCGCACGTCCGCCCCGTAGCCGCGGAAGGTGCCCGCCGCGGTCGCCGGGATCTCGCATTCGGTGCGTCCGACGCCGATCGCGGTCCAGCGGGTCGCGAGCGCGCCGAGCCGCGCGGCCACGTGCTTCGAGGCCAGTCGCAGCTCGTCCGTCTCGGTCGCCGCGCCGCCCGCCAACTCGGGTATCAGCAGGGGTGGCGAGGGGATGAGAGCCGCGGCGGTGAACACACTGGGCCACGGTAGTCGACGGCGGAATCCCCGACTTCGGGGTCTGACCTGTTTCAATAGTCCTGGCCACGTGCAGCGGGTTGAATGGAACCCACATGTACGAGTGGCACTGAGACCTACGACGCAACGGCAGCCGTGACGCGCGGCAGAGATGAGGAGTCATGACCGACAGCAGCGCACCCAAGCCAGGCGCCCCGAAGCCAGGAGCGCCCAAGCCCGGCGCCCCCAAGCCCGGCGCGATCAAGCCGTTGGCCGCCGCCCCCGCCGTGGCGCACCCGCCCACCCTGGCTCCGCCGAGCGACCCGAGCCTCTTCGGCCGGGTGGACGAGGACGGCACCGCCTGGGTCAAGACCACCGACGGCGAGCGCCAGATCGGTTCCTGGCAGGCCGGTGACGCGGCCGAGGGCCTTGCCCACTTCGGTCGCCGATACGACGACCTTGCCACCGAGGTCGGATTGCTGGAGGCCCGGCTCGCCTCGGGCGCCGGCGACGCGAAGAAGACCAAGGCCGCCGCCGTCGCGCTCGCGGAGTCGCTGCCGACGGCCTCGGTGATCGGCGACATCGATGCGCTCGCCCGCAGGCTGGACGTGATCGTTGCCGAATCCGATCAGGCCGCGGCGGCCGCGAAGGTCGAACGCGAGCACGAGCGGGAGGAGCACACCCACCGCAAGGAGGAGCTCGCCGCTGAGGCCGAGCAGATCGGCGCCGAGTCCACCCAGTGGAAGGCCGCGGGCGATCGGCTGCGCGAGATCCTCGACGAGTGGAAGACGATCCGCGGCGTGGACCGCAAGATCGACGACGCGCTCTGGAAGCGGTACTCGAAGGCCAGGGAGGCGTTCAACCGGCGTCGCGGCGCGCATTTCGCGGAACTCGACCGCGACCGTGCCTCCGCGAAGGTCGTCAAGGAGGAGCTCGTGGTCCGCGCCGAGGCGCTGTCCGACTCCACCGATTGGGGCCCGACGGCCGCCGCCTTCCGCGATCTGCTCACCGAGTGGAAGGCCGCGGGCCGGGCGCCGCGCGACGCCGACGACGCCCTGTGGAAGCGGTTCAAGGGCGCCCAGGACGTGTTCTTCGCAGCCCGCAACGCCGCGGCGTCCGAGCGCGACGCCGAGTTCGACGAGAACGCCACCGCGAAGGAGGCGTTGCTGCGCGAGTTCGGCGACATCAATCCCGAGAAGGACCTCGAGGCCGCCCGCGCCGCGCTGCGGGACCTGCAGGACAAGTGGGACGCCATCGGGAAGGTGCCGCGCGAGCGCATGCACGATCTCGAGGGCAAGCTGCGCGCGATCGAGAAGAAGGTCCGCGACGCCGTCGATTCCCAGTGGCGCCGGACCGATCCCGAGGCCATGGCCAGGGCCGCGCAGTTCCGCGAGCGGGTCGCGCAGTTCGAGGACCAGGCCGCGAAGGCGACCGCCGCGGGCAAGACCAAGGACGCGGAGAAGGCCCTCGCCCAGGCGCAGCAGTGGCGCGAGTGGGCCGAGGCCGCCGAGGGCGCGGTCAACGGGCTCTAGCCGGCGCTGGTGTCCGCGGATCCCGCGGACACCAGGTGCCCGGCCGAGGCCACCAGCAGGATCACGCACACCACCGCCGCGGGCCAGATCAGCACCAGCCCGATCGATCTGAGCCAGGGCGCTCCGATCGCGTCGGCGACCGTGATCGTGGCCGCGGCGGTCATCCCCATCGGAAACGCGGTTGACCAGCGCCGCACGTCGAATCCCAGGCGCGGCCACCGCACCTCACAGATCACCAGCGCCACGTACCCGGCGAGGTCCAGGGCCAGGATCACCGCCGCGGCGACCCGGATCACGGTGTGCGGCCAGCCATTCCAGCCGGCCGCGTCCATCGCGACGATGAGCTTGCCCGCCGCGAGCGCGCTGATGGCCAGTCCACCCGCGCACACCCAGTGGTCACCCGCGCCGGTCTTGAACTGCGCGAACGAGAACCGCGAGAGCACCACGAGGTACGCGATCAGTCCGAGGACGAAGGTCGCCGCCGCCACCGGGGTGAGCCAGGACGCCGGGAGCGCCACCGCGAGGGTCGCGCCGAGGACCACCAGTCCCTGCGTCGCCACGCACAGCAGGAAGTGCGCCCCGACGGTCGGTCCGGTCCAGTGCCCGATCACGGCGGGCATCAACACCGCCCAGACGAGAGCGGCCAGGCACAGCGCGAGCACCGCGATCGCGTCCCAGCCGAGCGGGGCGACCCGGGTGCCGAGGACCGTGGTCGCCGCGACCGCCGTCAGGGCTGCCGGGGTGTCGGCCTCCGCCACCCAGCGGGCCCGGTCCCCGACCAGTCGCGTGAGGAAGACGCCGACGAGCACCGCCCAGATGCCGGCCCCGATGACCAGCCAGATCCTGGAGAACCACTCGATGTCGGCCAGGTGCAGCGCGACCGACACGATCCCGGTCGCCATGGCGGCGGCACCGGCCCCAGGCGGCACGGCGCTCATGGCGCGGTCCGCGGCGACTACATCGTGATGGTGACTGCGCACCGACCCAGCATGACGGCAGCCACGGCGCCGCGCCGGACGAATCCGGTCGGGCCGGTCAATCCTTCTGGTCGCCCCAGATCGTCCGCTGCTCTGCCTCGGCCGTCTTCTGCCTGCGTTCCTGCTCCGCGGCCAGCTGCAGCGAGGTGCGGCTCCAGACCACCTTGAGCCAGTGGAAGGTCAGCACCAGCACCGCGATCCAGCCGAGGATCAGGCCGATGCCGGGCCCGCCGCCCGTGCTGGTCGGGGGCAGCGTCTGCCGCGACCAGATGGCCAGCATGCCGAACACGAAGGCCACCGCGCAGCCGGCCGACGCGATCCAGGCCAGCGCCCAGCGGCGGGTGACCAGAGCAAGCACGCTCACCCCGACGCCGAACACCATGGCGAGCCACACGAATATGCGGGACGGCAGCGCGATCGACTCGGCGATGGCGGTGTCGTCGCCCGCGAGCACGTCCCACCCGTTCGCGGACCCGGCGTGGGGCAGCATGAACGAGAGCAGGAGCACCAGCACGGCCACCGCGACGACGACAGCGCGCATCCCGGGGTCGATCTCCCCGGCGACCTTCCGCTCGGCCGCGTCGATGTCCTTGCGGTACTGCTCGATGGGGTCCTCGTGCGCGTCTTTGCTCATGCTCCACATCCGGTTGCGGTGGGCAGCGGCGCGGGCGCGCCGATCTGCGGTAGGCCCAGCCCCACGCCGATGGGCGGCGTCTTGGGGGTGATGCCACGTTCGTGCGAGTCGCCCGCCCTGGTGCGGCGGTGGCTGAGCACCGGGCCGTCGGCGATCAGGTGGTGCGGGGCGGCGCCGGTGATCGTCGCGGTGATCACGTCGCCGGGGCGGATGACGCCGTCGAGCCTGCCCTCCGGGCGGAAGTGCACCAGCCGGCCGTCGCGGGCGCGCCCGCTCATCCGCTGGGTCGCCTCGTTCTTGCGGCCCTCGCCCGCGGCGACGAGCAGCTCGACCTCGGCGCCGAGCAGCTTCTGGTTCTCCTCGAGGGTGATCTGCTCCTGCAGCGCGATCAGCCGCTCGTACCGTTCCTGGACGACCGCCTTCGACAGCTGGCCCTCCATCTCGGCGGCGGGGGTACCGGGACGCTTGGAGTACTGGAAGGTGAAGGCGCTGGTGAAGCGGGCCTTCCGGACCACGTCGAGGGTCTCCTGGAAGTCCTCCTCGGTCTCCCCGGGGAAGCCCACGATGATGTCGGTGGTGATCGCGGCGTGCGGCATGGCCGCCCGGACCTTCTCGATGATGCCGAGGAACTTGGTCTTGCGGTAGGAGCGGCGCATCGCCTTGAGCACGCGGTCGGAGCCGGACTGCAGCGGCATGTGCAGCTGGGGGCACACGTTGGGGGTGGTGGCCATCGCCTCGATCACGTCGTCGGTGAACTCGGCGGGGTGCGGGGAGGTGAAGCGGACCCGCTCCAGACCCTCGATGTTCCCGCAGGCGCTGAGCAGGGCGGCGAAGGCGCCCCGATCCCGGGGGACCTCGGGGTCGGCGAAGGAGACGCCGTAGGAGTTGACGTTCTGGCCGAGCAGGGTGACCTCGAGGACACCCTCGTCGACCAGGGCCTGCACCTCGGCGAGGATGTCGCCGGGACGGCGGTCCACCTCCTTGCCGCGAAGCGCGGGCACGATGCAGAACGTGCAGGTGTTGTTGCAGCCGACCGAGATGGACACCCAGCCCGCGTAGGCGGACTCCCGCTTGGCGGGCAGGGTGGAGGGGAAGGCCTCGAGCGACTCGAGGATCTCCACCTCGGCCCTCTGGTTGTGCCTGGCCCGGTCGAGCAGGGTGGGCAGCGAGCCGATGTTGTGGGTGCCGAACACCACGTCCACCCAGGGCGCCTTCTTGACCACGGTCTCGCGGTCCTTCTGAGCCAGGCAGCCCCCGACGGCGATCTGCATGCCCGGGTGCGATGCCTTGGTGGGTCGGAGCATGCCGAGGGTGCCGTACAGCTTGTTGTCGGCGTTCTCGCGGACGGCGCAGGTGTTGAACACCAGCAGGTCGGGCTCGGCCCCCGGCTCCGCCTTGGTGTATCCGGCGTCCTCGAGCAGACCGGACAGGCGCTCGGAGTCGTGCACGTTCATCTGGCAGCCGAACGTGCGTACCTCGTAGCTACGCGCCACCTGGTCGTCGGAGTCGCTGTACGCCGCGGGGGTCTCTCGGTCGATCGTGTCCACGTCAACAAGGGTACGGCCCCGTCAGGGGGCGCTCGCACGCCCACGTTTGCCTGCGGCTCAGGCCGGCGGGGCCGACCCCGGTACGCCGAGCCGCAGTGCTTCCGCGGCGACGCTCGGCAGCCCCGACAACCGCCGGTTCATCGAGGTCGCGATCCCGGCGCCCTGGACCTTGGCCCGGTCCGCGTGCGGACCCGCGAACATCTCGTCGACGGTGCGGTGCCAGAGCTCGAGCCAGCGGTCGAAGTGGGCGGCCCCGAACGGATGCTGTGACCGGACCCGCTGGTGCACCCGGAACGCGCTCCCCCGGTACGTCCCGGCGCCGAACAACACCGTCTCCCAGAAGTCGCACATCACCGGCAGGTGGGACTCGAGGCCCTGTTCGCGCACCTCCGTGAACGGCTCCGCGAGCAGGTCGTCGACCAGGGCCCGGCCGTAGAACCGTCGGAGCAGGGCCTCCACGTCGGCCCGGCAGGTCAGGTCCCCGGTCATGCGCTCCCCTTTGCTTCCTGGCGTGTTCGGCCCGGCAAACCTACCGGGACCACGGCGCGGCGCGGCCCGCAAAGGTCGCGGTGCGCCGTCCCGACCCCCTAGGGTCTTGGGCTATGACGAACGCGGGTGAATCGGGGGCTGCCACCTCGGTGGCCGACTCCCCCACCATGATCTCGATGAAGTCGGTCCAGAAACACTTCGGTGACCTGCACGTGCTTCGCGACATCGACCTGGAGGTCCCGACCGGTCAGGTCGTGATCGTGCTCGGGCCGTCGGGGTCAGGAAAGTCCACGCTGTGCCGAACGATCAACCGGCTCGAGCCGATCGACTCCGGAACGATCGCGATCGACGGCAAGGAGTTACCCGCCGAGGGCCGGGCGCTCGCCGCGCTGCGGGCCGACGTCGGGATGGTGTTCCAGTCCTTCAACCTGTTCGCGCACAAGACGATTCTCGAGAACGTGATGCTCGGGCCGATGAAGGTGCGCAAGAAGAGCAAGAGCGAGGCCAAGCAGCGGGCGACGGAACTGCTCGAGCGGGTCGGCATCGCCAACCAGGCGGACAAGTATCCGGCCCAGCTCTCGGGCGGGCAGCAGCAGCGGGTGGCGATCGCGCGGGCGCTCGCGATGAACCCCAAGGTGATGCTGTTCGACGAGCCGACCTCCGCGCTGGATCCCGAGATGGTCAGCGAGGTCCTCGAGGTGATGATCTCGCTGGCGAAGGAGGGCATGACGATGCTCGTGGTCACCCACGAGATGGGGTTCGCGCGCCGCGCGGGCAATCGCGTCCTGTTCATGGCCGACGGCCTGATCGTCGAGGACACCGATCCCGAGACCTTCTTCACCGCACCGGAGACCGACCGCGCCAAGGACTTCCTTGGCAAGATCCTGGGCCACTGAGCTCGGGACACTCCTCCTGGCAGGGCCCCACCCGCCACCCTTCACCACCGTTCTGACCACAGAGAGGAACACCATGAGGATCACTCGCGCACTACGACTCGGCGTCGGCATGGTCGCGATCGCCGTCGTCGCCACCGCATGCGGAGGCGACGAGCAGAAGAACGCCTCGGAGAGCGCCGAGAGCGGCAAGCTGACCGTCGGCATCAAGTTCGACCAGCCCGGACTCGGCCTGCGCAATCCGGACGGCACGTTCACCGGCTTCGACGTCGACGTCGCCACCTACGTGGCCGACAAGCTGGGAGTGCCCGCCAGCGGGATCACCTTCAAGGAGTCCCCCTCCGCCCAGCGCGAGACCCTGATCCAGAACGGCGAGGTCGACTACATCGTCGCGACGTACTCGATCACCGATGCCCGCAAGGAGAAGGTCGACTTCGCAGGCCCGTACCTGACCACCGGCCAGTCCCTGCTGGTGCGCTCGGACAACACCGACATCACCGGCCCCGAGTCCCTCAACGGCGGCAAGAAGCTGTGCTCGGTGACCGGTTCGACGCCCGCACAGAAGGTCAAGGACAACTACGCCAAGGACGTGCAGCTGCAGGAGTTCGACACCTACTCGGCCTGTGTCGAGGCGCTCCGCAACGGCGCGGTGGACGCGGTGACGACCGACGCGGTCATCCTGGCCGGCTACGCCGCCCAGTACCCCGGCCAGCTCAAGGTCGTCGGGCAGCCGTTCACCACGGAGAACTACGGCATCGGACTCGCCAAGGGCGACACCGAGACCCGCAACAAGATCAACGACGCGATCGAGGCGATGATCGCGGACGGCTCCTGGCAGGCGGCGCTGGAGAAGAACGTCGGCCCGTCCGGCTACCCGATCCCGGCTCCGCCCACCGTCGACCGCTACTAGCCGGCGCTACGCGCCAGTGGTGCGGTTACGGAGGGCCTGCTCTCTGTAACCGCACCACTGCGGCGCAGCCGCATCATCTTCACGACTCGGGAGAGGCCGCGTGGACATACTCAGTGAGTATTGGGATCAACTGATCTCCGCATTCTGGATGACGATCAAACTGACCGCTCTGTCCGCGGTTGGCGCGCTCGTCCTCGGCACGATTCTGGCCGCCATGCGTGTCTCCCCCATCCCGGTGGCCCGGTGGATCGGCACCGCCTACGTGACCATCTTCCGCAACACCCCGCTGACGCTGATCATCATCTTCTGCTCGTTCGGCCTGTATCAGACGATGGGCGTCAGCCTGGCCCCGGAGAACTCACCGACCTTCCTCGTCGACAACAACATTCGGCTCGCAATCCTGGGCCTGAGCGTGTACACCGCCGCGTTCGTCTGCGAGTCGCTGCGCGCCGGGATCAACACCGTGCACGTCGGACAGGCCGAGGCCGGGCGCTCGCTCGGCCTCACCTTCGCGCAGAACCTCCGGTTGATCGTGCTGCCGCAGGCGTTCCGGTCCGTGATCGCGCCCCTGGGCAGCGTCCTGATCGCGCTGACCAAGAACTCGACGATCGCCTCGGTGATCGGTGTCGCCGAGGCGTCGCTGCTGATGAAGTCGATGATCGAGAACGAGGCCGCGATCTTCGTGGTCGGCGGCATCTTCGCCCTCGGGTTCGTGATCCTGACACTGCCGATGGGACTGCTCTTCGGCTATCTGGGCAAGCGGCTGGAGGTCGCCCGATGAGAGCCGAACCGACCCTCCTCTACGACGTGCCCGGCCCGAAGGCACGCAATCTGTACCGACTGCTGTCGGTGGCGGTGGCGGTGGCGCTTGGCGTCATCGGATACCTCGTCTACCGCGCGCTGGACTCCAAGGGCCAGCTCACTTCCGAGAAGTGGAGCCCCTTCACCGAATCCACCTCGTGGACGACGTACCTGCTCCCCGGCATCCGAGGCACCCTGATCGCCGCTGCCCTCTCGATCGTGCTGGCGCTGATCCTCGGCGCGGTGCTCGGC
This sequence comes from Rhodococcus sp. PvR044, assembly GCF_040548995.1. NCBI lineage: Bacteria > Bacillati > Actinomycetota > Actinomycetes > Mycobacteriales > Nocardiaceae > Rhodococcus > Rhodococcus sp. PvR044. The sequence goes on along the minus strand of NZ_JBEPSX010000001.1, from coordinate 1,236,242 downwards.
ATCGCCCGACTGTCCGATCATCGGGTGATCCGGAGCGCGGCCGGTTTCTTCGTCGAGCTGTTCCGCGCGATCCCGGTGCTGATCCTGATGATCTTCGCCTACCAGCTGTTCGCCGACTACCAGGTCTTCAAGGCGAAATATCTGGCGCTCGCGGCCGTGGTCACCGGACTGACGCTCTACAACGGCTCGGTCATCGCCGAGATCGTCCGCGCGGGCATCAAGTCGCTCCCGAAGGGTCAGACCGAGGCCGCGAAGGCGCTCGGCATGCGCAAGAGCATGATCATGCGGACCATCCTGTTGCCGCAGGCGGTGACCGCGATGCTGCCCGCACTCATCTCCCAGATGGTGGTCGCGCTGAAGGACTCCGCGCTCGGTTACCTCATCGGCTACGTCGAGGTGGTCCGCTCGGGGCAGCAGCTCGGCTCGTTCTATGGCAACTATCTACCGGCCCTGCTGGTGGTGGCCGCGATCATGATCGTGCTGAACTCGGCGCTGACCCTCCTCGCCACCCGGGTCGAGAAGCGGTTGCGCACCGGCAGGCGCGGCCGCGCCGCTGTGGTCCCGACCGCCGTCCCTGTCACCGCTGTACCGGGGATGGACCTGACCGGCAACGAACCCGAGGTTCGCGGCTAGCCGGCGAACCCGAGACTCGTTCAGTTCGACTCCGGCGCAAGATCGTTCGCCACCAGCGCGAGAATGTCGTCCGCATGGCTGACGGCGATGAAATGGCCACCTGCGTCGATCGGGTGCCAGAGCGCCCCCGGGGTCTTCTCCGCCACCGTCTTGTTGATGATCTCGGGCACCAGGGCGTCATCGCTGCCCTGCCAGAAATGCACCGGGCGCGTCACGCTGGTCATGTCGAACGGCCAGGCCTCGTAGAGCATGGTGGCGTCTACCACGAGGCCGTCCGCGCCGTGCAGGAAGCACTCCCGGCTCGCGCCGAGAAACAGCCCGAGGACGTCCTCATCGGCCAACACCTCCCGATCCGCGATGCTGACCGACTTGGTGATCGCCTTCGCATAGCGATCCTCGAAGTGGGTGGCGCTCATACCGAGCAGGTCGTACATGAGGGTGAAGCCGGGGTGGAAGTGCAGCGCCAGGCGGCCGCGAGGGCCCACGGTCCACCCTCGGACCAGCCGGTCACCGCGAATCGGTGTGCGCCCAGGGAGTCGGCCAGTAACAGGAGGTCATCGGTCCAGCCCTCGAAGGTGCGGCCGGGCTGAGGATCGGACCCGCCCATGCCCGGCCGATCCGCGCACACGAATCTCACTCCGTTGGCCTTCGCGGACGAATCGAACAGCTCGGCCTCGAGTCGACTCGAGGGTCCACCGTGGTTGTGCAGGACGAGCGGGCCGCCCGAGTCACCGACTTCGAGATAGGTGACGGTCCGGTTGCCTGTCCGGATACTTCCCTCTCGAGTCATGTGGACTCCTCACAGTGTTGGCCGGACACTCCCACTGGGGTGGTCAGGCGTCGAAACTGCAGGTACTCCGATCTCCTCCATCGTAGGCACCACCGAGGCCCTGGTCGGACCTCCGGAGGATGAGGTTGTCGGAATACCTGGGCGCACACGAAAGTTGACCACGTCATGGCTCAAGGTCCAGCACCCCGCACCCTGTCCGACGACGCACTCTCCGAGCTGCTGCGCACTCAGCAGTTCGGCACCCTTGCCACCAATAAGCGCAGTGGCCATCCCCATCTCACGACCATGCTCTACAACTGGGACGCCGAAGCGCGCATCGTGCGGTTCTCCACCACGGCCGACCGCATCAAGGTCACGCAACTTCGACGTGACCCGCGCGCGGCCGTACATGTTCCTGGCGGCGACGTATGGTCGTTCGCCGTGGCCGAGGGCGAGGCCGAGGTCTCCGAGATCACCACGACGCCGGGTGATGCGATCGGGCGAGAGCTACTCGCGATGGTTCCCGAGGCCGCGAAGCCGGAGGATGAGGATGCGTTCCTCGAGCAGTTGGTCGCCGAGCGTCGCGTGGTGATCCGGCTGAAGGTGGATCGGCTGTACGGGACGGCACTCGACATCGACGGCTAGGAGACCTAGTCGTCGAGCCCCGAACCGGCCTACCCACCTAGAGTTGGATCGTGAGCAACATCGATCTGAGTTTGCAGGTGGACGAGGACGGTTTCGTCTGTGTAGTCGCACCGGATACCTATCGCGGGTTCGTAGATGAGGATTGGGCACTCGACGACCTCCTTGCGCGTTTCGTGGAGCAGATGAACCGAGGTTCACTATTCGTCGCTTATCCTGGCTCCGACAACGCGAACAGCAACCTGATTGTTGAGTCCGAGTCTTCGCCCGTGCAGGCACTCCGCGAAGCTTCTGGCATTGTGCAAGTCGGCGCTGAAGGCCTCTGGGTCACGGACTACACCCAGTTGTCGATGGCCGCTCAGTTCGCAGATGAGTCGCCGCTCGCAGGATATTCGCAGCGACTTCCGGCAGAGCCTGGGATGTATAGGGTCACTCTGCGCGAGGACGCCGAGAACGGCTCCACATTCTTGCTCACCATATCGCTGACAAGCGCGGACACGGCCTTGGAGCACCTCTCGGTCCCCTGGTTCGACTAGATCAATCAGCGACTGCGTCGCTCGCAGCGTGAGCAACGATCTGAGGAACGATTCGCCCAAGGTTCGCGCACGATGAGTGTCGATGACCTTAGGCACTTCTTCACTAGCCGCAGTGCGGCGCGCCTAACGCCGAATCGTCTTCCGCCACGGTATAATTAGAGTGCATGCAATCATGCGATTCTGCTCAGATCGAAGCCTTCCTCGCGCGCTACGCCAACGCTGACAGCGCCGAACAATTCGCGCCGCTCTACGAAGACCAGGTACTGGTCGGAGATCCGGACGGCAACCAGCACATCAGCCGCGAACAGTTGCTCGCCGGCATCTCCGCACGTTCGGAGCTGTTCGAGGCGATCGGCTACGGCGGCACCACCCTCGCCTCGCACTCCGCCACCTGGCTGGGCGAGCACTACTGTCTCGCCAGCACCACCTGGTCCATCCCGCTACGGCCACGCTCCTCGGACCCCGTCACCCTCACGATGGCTTCGGACTTCCTGCTGCGCCGACGCGGCGATGAACTGCGGATTGCGGCGTACCTGACCCGCACGTCGATGCTGGACGAGCTCAGGAGGGTGGGGGTCCTCCCGGCCGCGGGAGGGACGCCCTAGCCGTCCACCAGGCCGTCGAGCTCCGAACCGGCCTGCGCGAGTTCGCTCTTCACCACATCGAAGGCCATCGACTGCGGGTAGCCGCGGCGGGCCAGCATGGACACCAGCCGGCGTACGGCCCGGTCCCGTTCGCTGCTGCGCCCGCCAGGTCCGTCCACCTCGAAGTCCAGGGACATGGTGCGCAGCTTCCGCTGCACCAGTTCGATGGCGCGGGCACGCTCGTCGTCACCGTCGATCTGGTCGAGCGCCTGCGCGGCGATCTCCGGCGCGACCCCCTTGGTGCGCAGTTCCATCGCAAGCGCGCGCTTCCCCTTGCCGGAGAAGGTGTGCCGCGAATGCACCCATTGGGCGGCGAAGGACGCATCGTCGATCAGGCCGACCACGGTGAGCCGATCGAGCACCCGCACGGCGACATCCTCGTCGAAGCCCTTGTCCGCGAGCTTCTTCGCCAGCTCCGCCCGGCTACGCGCCCGATCCGTCAAGAGGCGCAGGCACACATCCTTTGCCTGCGCCTCCTGAGCGGCGGGAGTCCGGGGGGCATCGTCACCGGAGCGCACGGTGGTCCTAGAAGTCGACCGGGGCAGCAGGCGCCGCGTCCGCCGTCACGTCGGCGCCGATGCCCAGCTTTTCCTTGATCTTCTTCTCGATCTCGTCGCGGATGTCGGTGTTCTCCAGCAGGAACTTCCGGGCGTTCTCCTTGCCCTGGCCCAGCTGGTCGCCCTCATAGGTGAACCAGGAGCCCGACTTCCGGATGAAGCCATGCTCGACGCCCATGTCGATCAGCGAGCCTTCCTTGCTGATCCCGTGACCGTAGAGGATGTCGAACTCGGCCTGCTTGAACGGCGGCGCCATCTTGTTCTTGACGACCTTGATGCGGGTGCGGTTACCGACCGCGTCGGAGCCGTCCTTCAACGTCTCGATTCGCCGGATGTCCATGCGGACGGACGCATAGAACTTCAGCGCCTTACCACCGGTGGTGGTCTCCGGCGAGCCGAACATGACACCGATCTTCTCGCGCAGCTGGTTGATGAAGATGACGGTGGTGCCGGAGTTGCTCATCGCACCCGTGATCTTGCGCAGCGCCTGGCTCATCAGGCGGGCCTGCAGACCGACGTGGCTGTCGCCCATCTCGCCCTCGATCTCGGCGCGCGGCACCAGCGCCGCCACCGAGTCGACTACCAGGATGTCGAGCGCGCCGGAACGGATCAGCATGTCCGTGATCTCCAGCGCCTGCTCACCGGTGTCCGGCTGGGAGACCAGCAGCGCATCGGTGTCGACGCCGAGCTTCTTGGCGTAATCCGGATCGAGCGCGTGCTCGGCGTCGATGAAGGCCGCGATTCCGCCGTTGGCCTGTGCGTTGGCGACCGCGTGCAGGGCGACCGTGGTCTTACCGGAGGATTCCGGACCGTAGATCTCGATCACACGACCGCGCGGCAGACCGCCGATGCCGAGGGCGACATCCAGCGCGATCGAGCCGGTCGGGATCACCGCGATGGGCTGACGAGACTCGTCCCCGAGGCGCATCACCGAACCCTTGCCGAAGTTCTTGTCGATCTGCGCCAGTGCGAGCTCGAGCGCCTTGTCGCGATCGTGTGCCTGTGGTGCCATCTTCGGTTCTCCTTAAGTCAACGACTCGTCCAGCGATCTGGGATTCATCAGCGATCTGTTTCAAGCGATGCCGTCACGTTAGAGCGGGGTACCGACAAGTTCGTGATCAGTCGACTTGTCCAGGGACAAGGTCACCGATCCGGGCGATCACCGAACACACCCCAGCATAGGGGAACACCTGTTCGAGTCAACATCCGCGGCGGCGTGGCGCCGGACCGATCGACGGATCCGGTTTCACCAGCGGGCGCGCGGGACCTCGAACTCGGCACACAGCGCGCGCCAGACCTCGCGGGGATCGCGACCTGCCTCGATGGCCTCGGCCGCGGTCTTGCCGTCGAGGCTGATCAGGACGTGGTCCACCAGCAGCGAGTCGCCGTACAGTCGGCCGAACTCGCTGTGGACCATCTCGTTGAACTCGGTCAGTCGCACACGGCAACGGTAGCGCGCACCGTCACCGGGCCGCCGCCCTGCACACCGCCACCGGGTCCGCCACCTCGGTCAGGCCTGCCGCCGCGCCCGCCGCGGCCGCTCCGAACCCGGGTTCGGACAGCACGCGCAGGACGGCCTCGCGCAGGGCGTCCACCCCGAGCGGGCGCACCACCACCGCGCTGCCCTGCCTGGACGCGCGGTTCGCCAGTTCCCATTGGTCCCCTCCGCCGGGCACCGTGACCGCGGGAACCCCGGCCAGCAGGGTCTTGGCGAGCATGCCGTGCCCGCCGCCGCACACGACAGCGGCGGACTGCGCGAGCAACGCGTCCTGCCTGCCCAGCCCGGCTCGGGCCCAGTCGGGCAGGTCGGTCGGCGGCGCGTCGAGCATCGAGGCGACCACCCGCACGCCCGCGCCGTCGAGGGCCTTCAGCGCCGTCTCCAGCATGCCCTCGGCGCCGGTGAACGCGGTCGAGGGCGCGATCATCACCAGCGGCTCGTCGCCCGGCGGCGGCGTCAGCAGGTCCGAGGTCGGCTCCCACAGCAGCGGGCCGACCACGTGCGCGTTCTCCGGCCAGTCCGGCCGCGGTACCTCCAGCGCGGGCAGGGTGGCGATCAGCCGGGCGACCGGGCCGGGGTCCGTCGCGGGCAGCCCGACGCCGACCCGGGCGGCGGATCGCTGGCGTGCGCCCTGGCGGATCGAGCGCGCGGTGGCCGCGCGCATCAGCGCGTCCCTGGCCTGGCCACGCAGGCCCTCGCCCGGCGCGAGGCCGCTGCCGATGGGCGGCAGCCCCTTCGATGCCGAATACAGGGGGTGCGGCGACAGCTCCACCCATGGCACGTCGAGGCGTTCGGCCGCCATCCCGCCGCCCGCGGTGAGGATGTCGGACACCACCAGGTCAGGGAGCATCGCGCTCAGGTCCGGCAGCACCTCGGTCGAGATGTGCGCCGCCCGCGAGTGGATGCGCTGACCCGCGTCCATGTCGTCGTCCTCGGGGCGCGGCGCCAGGCCCTTGAGCTTGCGCGCGGTGATGCCGGCCTCCCGCGCCGCCTCCAACCAGCGGACCCCGGTGAAGAGAACGGGATCGTCACCGGCCGCAATGAATCTCAGGCAGAGCGCAATGGCTGGAATGGCATGACCCGGATCCGGTCCGGCGACGACGGCGACTCGCATCCGGTCAGCGTGCCACAGCGGCCCGAGCGCCATGACCGCCGCTCGCCTCCTCCTAGCGGCGCACCAACCCGCCCAGGGTCCGGCCCGCCAGCTCGACGATGCCCGGCTCGTGGCCGTTCGCGACCAGGTTGATGATGACGCCGTCGATCCCGCGATCGAGGACCCGCGACGCGATCTGCTCGGCCACGTCGTCGGGATCGCCGACGAACTGCCGGTCCGTCGCGGCGGCGCGTTCGTCCTCGTCGAGCGCGCTCAGGTCGATGCCGCGGGCGAGCAGGAAGTCCCGTTGCAGGCGGCGGGCGCGATCGCCGTCCTCGTCGATCATCACGAACGCCAGGAAGCTCGTCTCCAGCGTGCTGCGGTCCCGGCCGATCTCCGCGCAGCGCGCCTCGAGCGCGTCGAGTTTGCGGGGCAGCTCGGATGCGTTGCAGATGACGTTGAGATGGTCGGCGAACCGGGCGGCATATGCGAAGGTCTTCTTCTCTCCGCTGCCGCCGATCAGGATGGGGAGATCGTCGCGGATCCGCGGTTCGTTGATCGCCGCCTCGGTCCGGTACCACTTGCCCTCGAACGTCGGCCGCTGCCCGCGCAGCATCGGCACGATGATCTCCAACGCCTCGCCGAGCCGCTCGAAGCGATCGGTGAAAGTGCCGAACTCATAACCGAACTGGCGGTGTTCGAGCTCGAACCAGCCGGCTCCGATGCCCAGCACGGCCCGCCCGCCGCTGACGACGTCCAGGGTCGTCACCGTCTTGGCGAGCATGGGCGGGTTGCGATAGGTGTTGCCGGTGACGAGCGCCGAGAGCTGGATGCTCTGGGTCGACGCCGCCAGCCCTGCCAGCGCGGTGTAGGCCTCGAGCATCGGTTCGTCGGGCTCCCCGATGCCGGGCAGCTGATAGAAGTGGTCCATCACGAACGCGGTGTCGAATCCGGCCGCCTCGGCCTCGCGGGCTTGGGCGATCACGGTGGGGAACAGCTCCCGCACCGACCGCGAGTAGCTGAAGTTGGGCATCTGATATCCGAGTCGAATGCTCACGAACTCCGACGCTACTCCCGGCGGGCCGGATCCGCGCGGCACCGAGGCGGGCCACCCCGAGGGTGGCGGATCGTCACCCCAGGGTCGGTGGTGGCGGACCCTGGGGCGGACGGAGCATGAGGGTGATCGCTTCGCACCACATGCCTCGACTCGAGGAGAACCACGATGTCCAGCGCCGAACTCCCGGCGAACGGAACCAACGGCGAGCGGACGATGCAGGACGACCTGGGGACCTCGTTCCGCGCCGACCGTTTCTACGACCGCCAGATGTGCGCCCACCTGAACCCCGCGATGATCGAGTTCATCGCGAGAATGGACCTGCTGTTCGTCGGCACGTCCGCGTCGGATGGAACCTGCGATGTGTCGCTGCGGGCCGGCCCACCGGGCTTCGTCCAGGTCTTCGCCACGGACCTCGTCGGATATCCCGAGTACCAGGGCAACGGGGTGATGGCCAGCCTGGGAAATATCGTCGAGAACCCGCACATCGGGCTGTTCATGGCGGATTTCGTCACCGATCTGATCGGCCTGCACGTCAACGGCACGGCGCAGATCGTCGCCGATGACGAGCTGCGCCGCGCGCACCCGGACATTCCGACGGAGCGGGTGCGCGGCCGCCGCGCGGAGCGGTGGGTCCTCGTTCACGTCGAGGAGGCATACATCCACTGCCGCAAGCACATCCCCCGATTGGTGCCGATCGACAGGGTCCGCGCGTGGGGCACCCACAACCCGGAGCACAAGGGCGGCGACTACTTCGGAGTCGCCGCCGAGCGCGACCTCCCCCGCTAGAACTCCATGCCTGCGTCGGCCCCCATCTGCATGGTGGTGTTCCCGCCGTCGAGCGACTCGCGGATGATGTCCGCGTGACCCGAGTGCTGCGCGGTCTCCCGGAGGATGTGCAGCAGGATCTTTCGGGCCGTCCACCACTCGCGCTCGGGGGCCCACGGCGCGGTCGGCATCGGGATGAGCGCGCCCAGGTCCGGCACCCCCGACACCGCGGCCTCCGTCGCGCGCGCGACTGCCGCGTAGTCCTCGAGCAGCGAGGCCAAGGTCTCGTCCTCGCCCACGGTCCACGCCGCGGTGGCGGTCTCCATGTCGAACTCGGCGTTCTCGTCGGGCTCGAGCATCGTCTCGATCCAGTGCCGCTCCACGGTGGCGACGTGCTTGACGAGGGCGATCAAGGTGAGTTCGCTCGCCGTCGACCGCGTCCGAGCCTGCGCGTCGTCGAGTCCCCGAAATGTGATGAGGAACGTCTGGCGCTGATCGGCCAGCATCGCCAGGATGTCGGCATGCTCTCCGGTGACGGTGGACTGTGCGGCGGCGTTCTGAACGGTGCTCATGTGATCGGCCTTCCCTTGTCTGTTGGTAGGGATGACGCTACGAGCAATTGCGGTCAGAAACGGTCCTCAATTGCCGGGGTCGCGGACAAACCCCGAAAATCCTCGCCGTCAACCGTTCAGCCGTCAGCCGTTGAGCGCGGCCTCGGCCGCCTCCGTCGCACGTTCGCGATCCGCGGGCACCAGCCCGATCCGGGTCCGCCGGTCCAGCAGGTCGTCGACGTCGAGGGCGCCCTCGTGGCTGACCGCGAAGGCCAGCTCGGCGTGCGTGACGTCGATGCCCTCCGCGATCGGGGTGAGCTCGCCCGCAGCCGCCACCTGTGCCGACTCGCTGCCGTAGCGGGCGACGAGCGAGGCGGGCAGGTCGCCGGCGACCGGCCCCGCGCCGACCACCGGGAGCTTCGTGGTCACACACGGCCGCGCCACGAGACCTCCCGCGCGGACGGCCGCGTCGACCGCGTCCTGCGCCATCTTCCGATAGGTGGTGAGCTTGCCGCCGACCACGCTGATGACGCCGTTCGACGAGCGGAGCACCGCGTGGTTGCGCGAGAGATCGGCGGTGGAGCCCTCACCGGTGTCGAGAAGCGGCCGCAGGCCCGAATAGGTCGCCAGCACGTCCGCTCGGGTCAGCGGCGTACCCAGCGCGGTGTTCACCGTGTCGAGCAGGAAGTCGATCTCGAAGTCCGCCGCCTGTGGCACGTCGGGGATCTCGCCCTCGATCGCCTCGTCGGTCAGGCCGAGGTAGACCCGCCCGAGCTGCGCGGGCAGCGCGAACACGAATCGGTTGGTCTCGCCCGGGATCGGCACCGTCAGCGCAGCGGTGGGATTCCCCAGCGCCTGCGCAGGCAACACCAGGTGGGTTCCCCGGCTCGGCTTCAGCCGGATGTCGGGATCGACCTGCCCGGCCCAGACCCCCGCCGCGTTCACCACCGCGCGCGCCCGGATCGTCAGTTCCTCGCCGGTCTGCTCATCGCGCAGCCGCGCCGAGGTACCGGTCACGTCGTACGCGCCCACCCGGGTCAGCACGGTGGCGCCGTGCTGCGCAGCGGTGCGCGCGATGGCCACCACCAGCCTGGCATCGTCGATCAGCTGGCCGTCGAACGCCAGCAGCCCGCCGCGCAGGCCGTCCCGCCGGACCGCGGGCGCGAGCTCCGCGGCGCGGTCGGCGGACACCCGGCGCGAGCGCGGCAACACCTTCGTCGACGTCCGGGCCGTCGCCCGCAGCACGTCGCCCGCCAGGAATCCGGTTCGCACCAGGGTCTTCTCGAAGGCCCCGACCGACGGCAGCAGCGGAACGAGCTGCGGCATCGCCCGCACCAGGTGCGGCGCGGTGCTCGTCATCAGGATCCCGCGCTCGACGGCGCTCTCCCGCGCGATGCCGACATTTCCCGAGGCCAGGTAGCGCAACCCGCCGTGGGCGAGCTTGGAACTCCACCGGCTCGTCCCGAACGCCAGGTCGTGCTTGTCGACGAGCACCACCCGCAGGCCGCGCGAGGCGGCGTCGAGGGCGGTACCGACACCGGTGATGCCGCCGCCGACGACGAGCACGTCCACCGCGGTCCCGTCGCCGAGCCCGGACAGTTCCCGGCTGCGCCGGTCCGCGTTCAGCGCCGACTTCGATTGCTGGTTCACCGTTGCTCCTATGTGAGGGGTGGTCTGAGGTACGCGTCGACCGCGTGCGCAAGCTCCGCGATCAGCGCCTTCGGCGGCAGAATCTCCGCGACCATGCCGGCGGACTGCACGGCCGACTGCGCCATCAGCAGGATCATGGTGGCGATGCCGGTGGCATCACCCGCGCGAATCGAGCCGTCGCGTTGCCCGACCAGAACGACCGGGGTGAGCGTCTCGACGATCGCCCGCTGGCTCGCCCCGAGCCGGTCGACGATGTAGGTGATGAGCAGTTCGGGGTCCGAGCGCAGGATCTTGACGAACAGCGGGTGGGTCCGGACCGTCTCGGCGGTCTCCGCCACGCCGCGCACCAACAGCTCACGCGCATTCCCCGACCCGGACATCTCCGGCAGCGCCTGCTCGATCTCCCTGGTCAGCAGGTCCGCGACGACGGCCTTGGTGTCGGGCCAGCGGCGGTACACGGTGGGTCGGCTCACCCCCGCGCGGCGGGCGATCTCGGCCAGGGTGGTCCGTCTCAGGCCAAACTCGAGCACGCAGGCTCGGGTTGCGTCGAGAATGAGGTCGTCGACGGTGGGCGCTGCAGCTGCAGTCTGCGGATCAGCGTTACGGATAGACATCGTATGTAACACTGTAACGCATGCCCGACACCGCAGCTCCGCAATCAGCCTCCACTCCGCAGTTCCCCGACACCGCTGCACCCACCATGGAGTGGGACGCCTGGGGAGTCGCCGAGTTCCGCAAGCAGCTCTCGCCGCAGGTGCTCACCCTGCTCCGATCCGCACTCGGCGTCAGCGCCGAGCAGTCGCCGCCGCCCGAGGAGTCGGCCGCGGTGCTGCGCCCGACCAGCCTGACCGAGGGCCACCGCACCGACCTCGACGAGCTGATCGGCTCCGAGCACGTGCACACCGACGACGCGACCCGGCTCCGCCATGCCGGCGGCAAGAGCACGCCGGACCTGTTGCGCCGCAAGGATACCGAGCCGCAGGATGCCCCCGACGCGGTGGTCATGCCCGGCTCACACGACGAGGTGCTCGCCCTGCTGCGGTACTGCGCGGCCGAGTCGATCGCGGTGGTGCCCTTCGGCGGTGGCACCAGCGTCGTCGGCGGCGTCGACCCGGCGCGCGGCGGATTCGACGAGGTGATCGCCCTCGACCTGCGCCGCCTGGACGCGCTGCTCGAGCTCGACACCGTGTCCGGCATCGCGACCCTGCAGGCAGGCGTCACCGGCCCGCAGGCCGAGCAACTCCTCGGCACGCACGGCTTCTCGCTCGGCCACTTCCCGCAGAGCTTCCAGTTCGCCACGATCGGCGGGTTCGCCGCGACCAGGTCCTCCGGCCAGGCCTCCGCCGGTTACGGCCGCTTCGACGACATGGTCCAGCGGATCCGGGTCGCCACCCCCACCGGCGATCTCGATCTCGGCCGGGCGCCCGCGTCCGCCGCCGGACCGGACCTGCGCGAGCTGTTCGTCGGGTCGGAGGGCGCGTTCGGGATCATCACCGAGGTCGCCGTTCGGGTGCACCCGGTCCCCGAGACCACCGCCTACCGGGCCTGGTCGTTCCCCGATTTCGAGACCGGTGCCGCCGCGCTGCGCACGGTGATCCAGACCGGCGCGACCCCGACCGTGATGCGACTGTCCGACGAGGCCGAGACCGGCCTCAACCTGGCGCTGGCGGGCGACGTCGGCGGCGAGAGCCCCGCGGCGGGCTGCCTGGCGATCACCACCTTCGAGGGCACCACAGCGCACGTCGAGTCCCGGCACACCGAGGCGAGCGCACTGCTCGCCGCCGCGGGCGGCACCGACCTGGGCGAGCAGCCCGCCAGGGCCTGGGAGCACGGCCGCTACGACGCGCCGTACCTGCGCGATGCGCTGCTCAACGCGGGCGCCATCGTGGAGACCCTGGAGACGGCCACCACCTGGTCGAACCTGTCGAACCTGCGCACTGCCGTCACCAGCGCGCTCACCGAATCGCTGACCGCACAGGGCACCCCGGCGTTGGTGATGTGCCACATCTCGCACACCTACCCGACCGGCGCCTCCCTCTACTTCACCGTGGTCTGCGCACAGACCGCCGATCCGCTGCCCCAGTGGGCGGCGGCGAAGAAGGCCGCGGGCGACGCGATCGTCTCCGTCGGCGCCACCATCACCCACCACCACGCCGTCGGGCGCGATCACCGTCCGTGGATGTCGGACGAGGTCGGCGAGCTGGGCGGACGGGTGCTCCAGGCAGTCAAGGACGCCGTTGATCCCACCGGAATCCTCAACCCTGGCAAGCTGATTCCATGAGATCAGTCACGGTTCTGACGAACCCCGCCGCAGGCAATGGCCACGCCCCTGAGGCCGCCGCGGCCGCGATCGCCCGACTACGCGAGCTCGGCGTGCAGGTCTCCGAGATCGAGGGAGACTCCGCGGCCGAGGCACTCGAGCTGGCACGGAAGGCGGTCGCCGACGGCACCGACGCGTTGGTCGCGGCCGGCGGCGACGGGCTGATCAGCATCGCCTGGCAGGCCCTGGCCCAGAGCGGCATCCCGCTCGGCATCATCCCCGGCGGCACCGGCAACGACCACGCCCGGCTGTTCCACATCCCGGTCGACGACCCGGCCGCCGCCGCCGATGTCATCGCCCGCGGCACCACCGAGACGATCGATCTCGGCAAGATCGGCGACCGCTGGTTCGGCACCGTGCTCTCCAGCGGCTTCGACTCGCTTGTCACCGACCGGGCGAACCGGCTGCGGTGGCCCCGCGGTCCGATGCGCTACAACGTCGCGATGCTCGTCGAGCTGGCGCAGCTGCGCCCGATCCCCTACCGGATCGTGCTCGACGACCAGACGATCGAGCTGGACGCGGCGATGGTCACGGTCGGCAACGGCACCTCCTATGGCGGCGGCATGCTGATCACCCCGAACGCGGAGGTCACCGACGGACTGCTGGACGTCACCGTGGTGGCGGCGAGCAGCCGGTTGCGGCTGGTTCGCCTGTTCCCGACGGTCTATAAGGGCACCCACGTCGACCTGGACGAGGTTCAGACGTTCCGGTCCCGCCGGGTCCGGCTCGAGGCGGCGGGCATCACCGCGTACGCCGACGGCGAGCGGGTCGCCCCGCTGCCGATCGACATCGAGGCGGTCCCCGGCGCCGGATCCGTCATCGTCGGGGCACCGATCCGCTGACGGTCCGCTCGCCGAGGTGGGCGTTCAATCCACCTCGGCGAGTGCATCGGCCGACTGGTCGATCAGGAATCCCGCGGACGGATGGCGGTGGCGATTTCCTCAGCGCTGGGGTCATACCAGTCTCCGCCCGGACTTCGGCGACGGTTGAACAGCTGTGGACGGTATCGGGTGCAATTTCGACGCAACAGCGCGGCATACCAGCGATCGAGATACGGACCGAAGCTGCCGGCGAAACCGTCTGCGATGGGCACCGGGTGTGTCATCGCCCGGTGAACCAGTGTTATCAGCTCGGCATATGAGATGTCTTCCACGACTGGCGGATCCGGGAGACTGAGCCGAAAGGCGAGGACCTCCTCGCCTTCGCTTTCCCATGCGTAGAGAAGCTCGGAAGGCTCGACCGTCTTGGACGTGAGCCGTCTGATGTCTTCTGCGGCGCGTTCAGACGCCGGTCCCCCATCACCGTGCTCGTCGACCTCGCGCATCAACTGCGTCATGCGGGCGAGAACCCTTGGATACAACCTCTCTGCTTCGTCCATGTTCGGTTCGAGTTCCACACGCAGTTGCCCATCCACTGGTCGTCAGAACTGGAACAGCTCGAAACCGACGGCACGATCGGCCGCGAAACCGTCCCTCGGACCGGTCGCCATCTCGATCTGCGCCCGCGCCTGGTCCAGCACCGGGACGTCGCTGAGCGCCTGCAGGTAACGGCTGTGTTCGGCGAGCGACGCCACCGCGGTGTCGATCGCGGCGCTGACGTCGACGGCGTGCGTGGCCCCGACCATGACGTTGACCGCCACCCACTGCACGCCCGTCCACTGCGGTTCGGTGAGCTCGGGAAAGATCCACTCGTTGGCCGCGTCGGACACCGCGTCGAGCACGCTCTGCCCGAGCGCCCGATGGTCAGCACTGTTGAGGAAGCCCGGCCCCCAGGTCTCGCGATGATTCATGGTGAGCACGAACTCGGGCCGATGCCGCCGGATCGCCCCCGCCAGATCGCGTCGCAGGTCCAGCCCCTCCTGGAGTCTGCCGTCGGGGTGGCCAAGGAATTCGACCTCGTCGACACCGACGACGGCCGCCGAGCGACGTTCCTCCTCCTCGCGCAGCGGCCCACACTCGGCGGGCGGCAGGCCCGCGATGCCCGCCTCACCGCTGGTCGCGAGGACGTACCGGATGTCCTTGCCCTGTCCGGTCCAGCGGGCCACCGCCGCGGCGGCCCCGTACTCGATGTCGTCGGGGTGGGCGACGATGACGACGCCCCGCTTCCAGTCCTCGGGAATCGGCTCCATGCGCCTCAGCATGCCCGGCCCCGGGCGGTACCGCGCGGCGCCGCGCTAGAGCCGGGTGACGTCCTTCGTGTCGCTGTCGGACATCGCCTTGAAGAGCAGGTACAGCCCGAATACCACCGCACCGACGACCAGAACCCAGAACAGCCCCTTGACCAGCGCGCCGACCACGGCGAGCGCGATCCAGACGAGGGCGACAATACCTACGATCTTCCAGAACACCGGGTTCTCCGTTCACTCGATCCGACCGCCGCACTTGACGGCCCGATGCGTCCAGCCTGGCAGGACTCGATAAGAAAAGCACCAGCTCAGAGGCAAGATCAGGGAAAGATCAGGGTGATCCCTTAGGGCGCCGACGTCGCGGCGGTCCGGGTGAACACCGCGGGTACCTGCCGCTGGCATAGGCTCAGCGGGTTGTCCCCACGTACTCGCAAGGAGCTCGACCGCTCGTGTCTACACGCACCGCAGGCGCCCCCCGCAACACCGCTCGTGACCTCGCCCAGGTCGCGGTGTTCGCCGCCCTGATCATCGCCCTCGGGCTGCCCGGCACGATCACCATCGGCTCCTCCGGCGTCCCCATCACGCTGCAGACGCTGGGCGTGATGGTCGCGGGCGCGCTGCTGGGACCCCGCAAGGGCGTCCTGACCGTGCTCACCGTCATCGTGCTCGGTCTGGCCCTGCCGGTGCTCGCGGGCGGCCGGACCTCGCTCACCTCGCTGTCCAGCGTCACCGGTGGATTCCTCATCGGCTGGATTCCGGCTGTCGCGCTGATCGGCTGGCTCACCGTCAAGATGCTGCCCCGCTACAACGTCTTCATCGGCATCGTCATCAACGCGCTCGGCGGGATCGTGGTGATCTACGCCTTCGGCATCGCGGGCATGATGCTCCGCAGCGACCTCACCTTCTGGCAGGCGCTGAGCGCCAACGGCACCTTCGTCCCCGGCGACCTCCTCAAGGCCGTCATCGCGGCGGTCGTGGCCGCCCAGGTGCATCGCGCCTACCCGGCGTTGCTGACGTCGGCGGCACCCGCCCGCACGCCCGCCGACGTCGTCTAGTCCCGCCGATGCCCGAGATCCGCTTCGAGTCCGTCGCCCACCACTACGGTGAGCGCGCCGTGCTCGCGGATGTCGATCTGGTCCTCACCGAGGCGCGGATCGGGGTCATCGGCGCGAACGGCAGCGGCAAGTCCACCCTGGCCCGGATGATCAATGGCCTGGTGACACCGAGTGGCGGTCGGGTCACGGTGGACGGCCTCGACACCGCGCGCGAGGGCCGCAAGGTGAGGCGCAAGGTCGGCTTCGTGTTCACCGACCCTGACCATCAGATCATCATGCCGACGGTCGCGGAGGACATCGCGTTCTCGTTGCGCCGCAGCTCGATTCCCGCTGCCGATCGGGCGGCCCGGGTCGCGACGGTGCTCGAGACGTTCGGGCTGGCCGGGCACGCCGAGCACCCGACACATCTGCTCTCCGGTGGCCAGAAGCAGCTGCTCGCCCTCGCCGCGATCATGGTCACCGACCCCGAGCTGATCGTTGCCGACGAGCCGACCACACTGCTCGACCTGCGCAACACCAGACTGGTCGCCGAGACCTTTGCGACGCTGAGCCAGCAGGTGATCGCGGTGACCCACCAGCTAGACCTGCTCGGCGACTTCGACCGGGTGCTGGTGATCGATTCGGGCCGCGTGGTCGCGGACGGCGCCCCGGACGAGGCGATCGGCTTCTACCGGCGACTGATCGGATGACCACGCTCGGCATCTACCACCCTGGCTCCTCGCTCCTGCACCGAGCGCCCGCAGGAGCCAAGCTCGCCTGCCTCGTCGTGGCGCTCATCGCGCTCGCGGCGGCGGTGCGCTCCCCCTGGCAACTCGTCCCCGCCGCGCTGCTGGTGGCGGCGGGATTCGCGACGGCGCGCATCCCATGGCGGCTCACCCTCGGGCAGCTGCGCCCGGCCATCTGGATGCTCCTGTTCGTCGGCGCCTTCCAGGTGATCTTCACCGGTTGGCAGCGCGCACTGGTGGTGTGCGGGGTGCTGCTGCTGTCGGTGGCGCTCGCCGCGCTGGTCACGCTCACCACGAGGGTGATGGACATGCTGGACGCGGTGGCGCGAATGCTGGCCCCGCTGAGGCGGTTCGGCGTCAACCCGGAGCGGGTGGGACTCGTGCTCGCCATGACCCTCCGGTGCATCCCCCTGCTCAGCGGCCTCGTCTCCGACGTGACGGAGGCGAGAAAGGCCAGGGGCCTGGGATTCTCGCTGCGCGCACTCGCGGTGCCGGTCGTGGTGGGCGCGCTGCGCACGGCCGACGCGATGGGCGAGGCACTGGCCGCGCGCGGCGTCGACGACTAGGCGCGGTGCCTGCGCCTGATCGCCTCGATCTCCTCGAGCGCCCCGGCCAACCCCTCCAAACGATCCGACGCCGACAGCATCTCGGACCGCTGCCTTTCGAGGGCTCCGAGCGAATCGGCCGTGGCAGGCACCGTCATCTTCGCCACGGAGGCGAGGAGCTCCTCGTACTGCTCCACGCCTGCCGACAGCCGGGCCGCCGTGGCCTCGATCGCGTCGCCGAGCTGCAGCCCGGCCGTCGTCGCACCCGCCCGTTCCATCGCGATGACGTCATCGGCGACCGCGAACAGCGCCTCGGCGGCCGACGCCGCGGTCTCGCCGATCTGCTCGATGTCCTCCTCCGCGACCAGCGCGGACCTGGTGAGCACTCCCAGCAGCTCCTGCAGACCCGTCTGTGCGCCGAGCAGCCGACCAACCGGCTCGCGTGCCGCCGACCCGACCGGTGGCAGTGCCCGTCGCGCCGGGGCGCGCGCGGGCAACGGAATCTCGTTGAGCCGCCGGTAGGTTCGCCATGCGGCGACCGCAGGAACCGCGAACAGCGCGGTGGCGCCGCCACCCACGATCAGCGACCATTCCGGCGCCGACGCCACGGCCAGGCCCACCGTGCCCACCGCCGAGGCACCCGAGACGGTGCCGTACCGCATCCGACGCCGATTGGCGCGGCGCCGCCTGCGGAGCAACTTCGCACGGGGATCGGACCATTTCCGCACGGCCGACGCCACCGACCCGCTCACGGTGCGGGCCGCCTCGGAGGCCGCGACCACGCTGGAGGCGCCGTTCGCCGCGACGGCGAAAAAGGCAGCGGCCGAACGGGAATCACTTCCCGCTCGGCCGCGCCTCGAACTCGTCATCTCACCCTCATCGGACCACGCGACTACTGCGCGGCAGGTCCCGCTGCATCGGGCTTGGCCGCCGGGGTGGCGGGTGCTGCCGGGGTGGCGGGGGCTGCGGCGGGGGTCGCCGTGCCGCCGGTGGGCAGCGCGTCGCCCTTCATCGAGGCCCGGATCTGCTCGAGCCGGCTGTGCCCGGCCATCTGGACGCTGGCCTGCTGGACCTCCATCATGCGGCCCTGCACCGAGTTCTGCGCCAGCTCGGCGGAACCGAGCGCATCCGCGTAACGACGCTCGATCTTGTCGCGGACCTCGTCCAGGTTCGGGGTGTTGCCCGGCGCGGAGAGCGTGCTGTCCATGGAGCGCAGCGAGTCGCTGACCTTCTCCTGCATCTTCGCCTGCTCGAGCTGGCTCAGCAGCTTGGTCCGCTCGGCGACCTTGGCCTGCAGGGCCATCGCGTTCTGCTCGACGGCCTTCTTGGCCTGGGTGGCGGCCTGCAGCGACTGGTCGTGCAGCGCCTTGAGGTCCTCGACGCCCTGCTCGGCGGTGACGAGCTGCGCGGCGAACGCCTCGGCGGCATTGGTGTACTGGGTGGCCTTCTCGACGTCACCGGCCGTGGCGGCCTGATCCGCCAACGTGACCGCCTGACGGGCATTGGCGTTGAGCTTCTCCACCTCGTCGAGCTGGCGGCTGAGCTTCATCTCCAGCTGGCGCTGGTTACCGATCACCGACGCGGCCTGCTGGGAAAGTGCCTGGTGCTGACGCTGCGCGTCCTCGATCGCCTGCTGAATCTGAACCTTCGGGTCGGCCTTCTCGTCGATCTTCGCATTGAAGAGCGCCATCAGGTACTTCCATGCCTTGACGAACGGATTAGCCATGGGTTGATCCTGCCTCCATTTGATGCGCCGCGCGATGCGCGACCCGATGCGCGACCGTCACGCACCGGAACACGGGCACTGCCCTACCTGCTGGTCGGACCCACCAGTCGAGCACTGGTGGTCACACACAAATCTATCGGTTCGGACGACCGCTGGCATCCTCGCCACGGCCCAATTGTCAAGAACTTATGCGGCGGCGAGCGCGGTGGCGTTCGGAGCCGGGATCACCATGCGGGTGTCCTCGGCGATGCGTGGCGAACCGCCTGCCACACCGGGGGTCGCGCTCGCGGGGGCCACGTTGGAGTTCGCCGGGGCGCCGCGATCGGCGGCGGAATCCGACAGCGACTCGCTGACGTCGTACAGAACCTCGGACAGGGGCACTTCGAGGGCATCGCAAATGGCCGCCAGCAGCTCGCTGGAGGCCTCCTTGCGCCCGCGTTCCACCTCGGAGAGATAGCCCAGGCTCACCCGCGCCGTGCCCGAGACCTCACGCAGGGTTCGGCTCTGCGAGACCCTCGCACGCCGCAGACTGTCACCGATTGCTTCACGCAACAGCACCGCCATGTGGCTCCTCCTTCATCTCCGCCCAACAGCTTGTTCAACGCCCGAGGGTTCCGAAATGGTTCCCGGTGGCCGCGGCTTGAGCAAACCGAGCCTATCCCGCCGCGGCCGCGCGCATGCGGACTAGGAGTGCCGACACGGCCGATCTGACCGCGCCGCTCCGAATCGCCCACCGATCACCGGCGAGTTCGAGCCGCTCCGCCGAGACCCCGTCGGGTCCGGCGATACCGAGGTAGACCGTGCCGACCGGCCTGCCATCCTGCGGGTCGGGTCCCGCGACACCGGTCAAACCCACACCCCAGTCGGCCCCGCACCGGGCCTGCGCGCCCACCGCCAGCGCCCTGGCCGTGCTCGCGGCGACAGGACCGTCCGAGGCCAGCACCGCGGGATCGACGCCCGCGAGGCCGGCCTTGAGATCTGTCGCGTACACCACCAGGCCGCCGCGCAGCACCAGGCTCGCGCCCGGAATACCGGCGATGGTGGCCGCGAGCAGCCCCGCGGTCAGCGACTCCGCGGTGGCGACCGTCTGGCCCCGCGAGGTGAGAGCGGACACCAGATCAGCCGCCTCGGTCCCGGCGACCAAGGGGTCGGTCATCGCCCGGGTTCGTGCGGGTGAACGCCTGCCCTGAGGCGAACCGCCTGGATCACGTAGTCCAGTCCGGTCACGACCGTGAGGAAGACCGCCAGGCCCATCGCGATCGCGCTCACCGTCGCCCAACCGGCGGGCAGCGGCAGCAGATACATGCCGATGGCAAGGGATTGCACGAGCGTCTTGAGCTTGCCGCCCCGTCCCGCGGGAATCACTCCGTGCCGCAGGACCGCGAAACGCATCAGGGTGATCCCGAGTTCGCGGGCCGCGATGATCGCCGTGACCCACCAGCTGAGATCGCCGAGCACCGACAGCCCCACCAGTGCGGCACCGATCAGGGCCTTGTCGGCGATGGGATCGGCGAGCTTGCCGAAGTCGGTGACGAGTCCGTACTTCCGCGCGAGCTGGCCGTCGATCCGGTCTGTGATCGCCGCGACCGCGAAGACGATCGTGGCGATGATCCGCCAGAAGGTCGAGTGCCCGCCGTCCATGAACAGCGTCACCAGGAAGACCGGGACCAGGAAGATGCGGAGCACGGTGAGGATGTTGGCGATGTTGACCACGGGCACCGGCTTCTCGTGCGGCACGCCGCCGGAGACCGGTGCCACCTCAGTCCCCGAGTCCCGGCGCCCGCCGGACGCCATCTCGTCGTGCGACTGCGCGGTCACCGGGCCGCCACCCACGCAGCGCGAGACGCCACCCCGTAGAAGAGGGTTTCGTCGCGGGAGCTGTCTAATCGGGCGGGCACATGGCTAAGAATATCGGTTGGCTCCATGACTACTCTTCACCACATGACCTCTGGGCCCATGACCTCCGATCCAGACGCTCCGACCGTCCGCCGCGCGCGAACCTCCGACGTGCCGCAGATCAAGCGCCTGATCGACATCTACGCGGGCCGGATCCTGCTCGAGAAGAACCTCGTGACCCTCTACGAGGCCGTTCAGGAGTTCTGGATCGTCGAACTCGACGGCGAGGTGATCGGTTGTGGCGCACTGCATGTCCTGTGGGCCGACCTCGGCGAGGTACGCACGGTCGCCGTCGACCCGAAGGTCAAGGGCCGCGGCATCGGGCACCTCGTGGTCGCACAGCTCGTCCAGGTCGCGCGCGAGCTCGAACTCGGGCGCGTGTTCGTGCTCACCTTCGAGGTCGACTTCTTCGGCAAGCACGGTTTCGTGGAGATCGAGGGGACCCCGGTGACCGCGGAGGTGTTCGGCGAGATGTGCCGGTCCTACGACACCGGCGTGGCGGAGTTCCTCGACCTCAGCTACGTGAAGCCGAACACGCTCGGCAACACCCGCATGCTCCTCACCCTCTAGAGACCCGCCAACCCCTCACCGAAAGCGAGCCCCCATGCCCATCGTCGCCGTCGAGTACACCTACAGCGAGGCCACCACCGCCGCCAGGGACGAGATCCGGCCCGACCACCGCGCGTGGCTGTCCGGACTGGTCGAGCGCGGCACCGTGCTGACCACGGGACCGTTCGCGGACGGCAGCGGCGCACTGATCCTGGCGACGGCCGAGGACGTCGCGGCCGTGCGCTCGCTCTTCACCAACGACCCGTTCGCCAAGGCCGGCCTCGTCGAGGCCGCACGGTTCACCGAATGGACGCCGGTGATGGGCGCATTCTCCTGATACAGCTGCGCCGCGGGTGGTGCGGTCACGAGTCCTCGGACTCCGTGATCGCGCCACCGCGGCGTCAGCGTATTGCTCGGCTTACTTGGCGGCGGTGTTGCGGGTCTTGAGCAGGCTCGCCACCGCGGTCACCACCAGCACACCGAGGATCACGAGCAGCGAGAATCCCGTGGAGATCACGGGGACGCTCACGGGCTCGCCGCCGTTGATGAACGGCAGGGTGTTCTCGTGCAGCGCGTGCAGCACCAGCTTCACGCCGATGAACGCGAGGATGATCGAGAGGCCGTAGGACAGGTACACCAGCCGCTCGAGCAGCCCGCCGATCAGGAAGTACAGCTGCCGCAGGCCCATCAGCGCGAACGCGTTCGCGGTGAACACGATGTACGGCTCCTTGGTGAGGCCGTAGATCGCCGGGATGGAGTCGAGCGCGAACAGGATGTCGGTGAACCCGATGGCGACGAGAGCCAGGAACAGGGGCGTGACCAGACGCTTGCCGTCGATCCTGGTGGTCAGCCGGTCGCCGTCGAACTCCTCGGTGGTCGGCAGGAACCGCTTGGCCAACGCGATGATCTTGCTCTCGCGTTCCTCCTCGACCTCCGCCTCGTGACCTGCCTCGCGGATCAGCTTGTACGCGGTGTAGACGAGGAAGATGCCGAACAGGTAGAAGACCCAGCTGTACGCGTTGATCGCCGCCGCGCCGACGGCGATGAAGGCACCGCGCATCACCAGGGCCATCACGATGCCGATCAGCAGCACCTTTTGTTGGTACTGACGGGGAATGGCGAAGGTCGACATGATGATCACGAACACGAACAGGTTGTCGACCGAGAGGGCCTTCTCGGTGACGTACCCGGCGAAATACTCACCGCCGTAGGTGCCGCCCCAGCCCCAGATGATCACGAAGCCGAACAGGATCGCGATGCAGATGTAGACGGCCGACCAGAAGGCGGATTCGCGGAAGGTGGGCTCGTGGGGGGTGCGCACGTGCGCGAAGAAGTCGAATACGAAGAGCCCCAGGATCACCAAGATGGTGACGATCCAGATGAGCGGAGTGACATGCATCAGCCAACGACCTCCGGTTGCCGATAGGTAGGGCACCGGAGGTCTCTCCCGCCGACGGTGCAGTCGACCGGCAACCCCGGAGCGGCAATGGTGCCGTTCGTGCTGACGAGGTTGCCACAGGAATGGGGGATACTCCCCTCCAAGGCCCGTTCATTCAACCACAACGCGGCCGGCCCGCCGGTCAGGCGCGAGCCGTTCCGACTCAGTCCTCCGGCTCGGACTCCGGGTCCCCGCCGCGGATCGACCACAGCAGCCCGTCCAGCTCGTCAGGCTTGATCAGCACGTCGCGGGCCTTGGAGCCCTCGCTGGGGCCGACCACTCCCCTGGTCTCCATCAGGTCCATCAGGCGACCCGCCTTGGCGAAGCCGACCCGGAGCTTGCGCTGCAGCATGGAGGTCGACCCGAACTGGCTGGTGACCACCAGTTCGACCGCCTGCAGCAGCACGTCCATGTCGTCACCGATGTCGGGATCGACGTCCTTCTTGTCTGCCGCCTTCGAGGCCGTGACGCCCTCGGTGTACTCGGGCTCGGCCTGGTTCTTGGAGAAGTCGACGATCGCGGAGATCTCTTCGTCGGTGATGAAGGCGCCCTGCAGACGGGTCGGCTTGCCTGCCCCCATCGGCAGGAACAGCGCGTCGCCCATACCGATCAGCTTCTCCGCCCCCGGCTGGTCGAGAATGACCCGCGAGTCCGTGAGCGAGGACGTCGCGAACGCAAGGCGGGAGGGCACGTTGGTCTTGATCAGTCCGGTGACCACGTCCACCGACGGACGTTGGGTGGCCAGCACCAGGTGGATGCCCGCCGCGCGCGCCTTCTGCGTGATCCGGACGATCGCCTCCTCCACGTCCCTCGGCGCCGTCATCATCAGGTCCGCGAGCTCGTCGACGATGGCGAGGATGTACGGGTACGGCCGGTACACGCGCTCGCTACCGAGCGGCGCCGTGATCTCCCCCGAGCGGACCTTCTTGTTGAAGTCGTCGACGTGCCGGACCTTGTTGGCCTGCATGTCCTGGTAGCGCTGCTCCATCTCCTCGACCAGCCACGCCAGCGCGGCCGCCGCCTTCTTCGGCTGGGTGATGATCGGGGTGATGAGGTGCGGGATGCCCTCGTACGGGGTCAGTTCCACCATCTTCGGGTCGATCAGGATCATCCGGATCTCGTCCGGGGTGGCCCGGGCGAGAAGCGAGACCAGCATGGAGTTCACGAAGCTGGACTTACCGGAGCCCGTCGAACCCGCAACCAGCAGGTGTGGCATCTTCGCCAGGTTGGCGCTGACGAAGTTGCCCTCGATGTCCTTGCCGAGGCCGATCACCAACGGGTGGTGATCCTTCCGGGTCGACGGCGCCGACAGCACATCCGCCAGGCGCACCATCTCCCGGTCCGAGTTCGGCACCTCGATGCCCACCGCGGACTTGCCGGGAATCGGCGCGAGCAACCGGACGTTGTCGGTCGCCACGGCGTACGCGATGTTGCGGGCCAGGGCGGTGATCTTCTCGACCTTGACGCCGGGACCGAGCTCCACCTCGTATCGGGTGACCGTCGGGCCGCGGGTGAAACCGGTGACCGCGGCGTCGATCTTGAACTGCTCGAGCACCTCGGTGATGGCCTCGATCATGGTGTCGTTGGCCGAACTGCGGGTCTTCGGCGGATCGCCCTCGATCAGCAGCGACGTCGGCGGCAACGTGTAGTCGCCCTCGATGACGCGGTCCGGGATCAGCATCGCGGGCGTCGTGTCCTCGGCCGCGGCCGGGGCGGGGGTCGGCTTCGGCTTCGGCCGCGGTCGGGCCGGGGGCGCCGGAGCGGCGGGCGGCGCCGCGATGACCTCGGTGACCGCCTCGTTCGCGGTCTCCTCGACCGGGTAGTTCGCGGCGGGCCCCACCGGCTCCTCCACCGGGTAGCCGTCGGCGTCGAACAGGGCCGGGTCGAAGTCCGACGGGTCCTGGCGCGCCCGACGGGATCGGCGCGCCGGCCGCAGGTTTCGCAGGTCCTCGAGGTCGTCGTGCCCCGGGTCGTCGTGCCCGTGGTCGTAGCCGTCCTCCGGGTCGTACGGCTCGTACTCGTCGGCGTGCCCGTGCACGCCGAACAGCGTCCGCATCCGCTCCGGGACCTCACGGACGGTGGTGCCGGTGACAAGCAGGACCCCGAACCCCATCGCCAGGATCAGCAGCGGGATGGAGAGCCACATGGTGAGGCCGTCGGTCAGCGGTCCACCGATGACATATCCGAGGAACCCCGCCGCGCCGGCCCTGCCCTCCGCATCGACGGGCGCCCCGCTGATGACGTGCCACACGCCCAGCGCGGGCAAGCCGATCAGCAGCGAACCGAGGATCAGCCGTGGCCGCACCTCCGGGTGCGGTTCCGAACGCATCAGCACCACCGCGATCGCGCCCGCGATGATCGGCAGGACCGCGCCCGCGCCACCGAAAAGCGCCCGCACCCCGGTCTCGATCCAGTCCCCGACCGGGCCGCCCGCGGCGAACCACATGGCGGCCGCGACGATCGCGCTGCCCGCGACGAGGCCGAGCGCGATTCCGTCCCTGCGGTGTCCCGGCTCGATGTCGGCGGCCTTGCTGACCGTCCTCGTCGTCGCGCCGACGCCGCGCGCCATCAGGGCCCAGCCGCGGCCCAGCCCTCGCCCGGCGGCCTTGAGCGGGCTCACCGGCGCCTTAGCGGCCGGCTTGCGCCTCGCCGCCTGTGCGTTGCTGCGCGGCGCCGTCGGCCTCCGCGGGGTGGTCACCGTCTTGGTGGTCCGGCCGCCCGACCGCGCCTTCGAACCACCCGACGCCGACGATCCCGAGCTCGCGGAGGACCGCGGCGAGGATGACGCGCTCTTGGTAGTTCTGGTCCCGGTCTTACCTGCCATGCACGTCAGGTTAGTCGCTGAGGCCCCATCAGGACCATCCGCAACACCCGCAACAGGGCTTCTAGATGCCGCGATCGAGCGACATCACACCCTGGACGGCCTGATCGGGGCCGGTGGCCTCGAGCCGGACCGCGTCGCGCCCGAAGGCGTGCAGGGCGAGCTCCGCGGGGTCACCGCGCAGCACCACGGTCTCGCCGCCTGCGCTGCGCACCGTGGCCCGACGTCCGTCCGGGCGCTCCAGCACGACCGAGCAGGACGCCAGTCGATATGCGCGCCTGCCCATCCGCCGGGCAACCGCCCACAGCGGACCCGCCCAGGCCGGATCGAGGATCCGGGGCTCCCAGTCCGGACCACCGCGCCGCACGTCCTCGTGGTGGACGAACATCTCGGCCAGATTCAGCTGCTCGTCGAAGGGCCGCATCAGCGACCACACGGGCGGACCCGTCCTGATCTGCTCGAGGAGGTCCTCGAAGGAACCGCGGGCGATCGACGCCTGCACCCGCTCGGTGTACCCGGAAAGGGCGGAGACCATGATGCCCGCGGCCGCATCGGGCCGTCGTTCGCGGAGCACCAGGTGTGCGGCCAGATCCCGGACGGTCCACTCGCCGCACAGCGTTGGCGCGTCGGGCCCGAACTCGGCCATCGTGACCACGAGCGCGAGACGCTCGTCGTGGGCCAGCTTCATGCCCGCCACGCTACTGCCGCGGCGGCCCGTCCGCGCGCTGACACGCACCCAGTACCGTCCCTGCGGTGCCCATCACCGAGATGATCGTCATCGCCCTCGCCGGTTTCGGCGCGGGCGCGATCAACGCCCTCGTCGGCTCGGGAACCCTGATCACCTTTCCCACCCTGGTCGCGTTCGGCTATCCGCCGGTGGTCGCCACGATGTCGAATGCGGTCGGCCTCGTTGCGGGTGGCGTGTCGAGCACCTGGGGATACCGCCGCGAGCTCCGCGGCCAATGGGACCGGCTGCGCTGGCAGATCCCGGCATCGCTGGTGGGAGCGGGCCTCGGCGCCTGGCTGCTGCTGCACCTGCCCGAGAAGGCGTTCGTCACGATCGTGCCGGTGCTGTTGGCACTCGCACTGATCCTGGTGGTCGCCGGTCCGCGGATCCAGGCCTGGGCCCGCGAGCGCGCGGAGGCCCAGGGCCGGGACGCCGAGCACGTCGGGCCTGGCCGGATGGCCGCACTGACCGCGGGTACCTTCGCGGTCGGGGTGTACGGCGGCTACTTCACGGCCGCACAGGGAATCCTGCTGGTGGGCGTGATGGGCGCCCTGCTGCCGGAGTCGATGCAGCGGATGAACGCCGCGAAGAACCTGCTCTCACTGCTGGTCAACATCGTTGCCGCCACGGCGTACACCCTGGTGGCCTTCGACCGGATCAGTTGGGCCGCAGCGGGACTCATCGCCGTCGGATCGCTCATCGGCGGAGCCATCGGCGCCAGGTACGGCCGACACCTCTCCCCGACGGCGCTCCGCGCCGTCATCGTCGTCGTCGGCCTGATCGGACTGTGGCGACTACTGTTCTGACACCCGCGCGCGGGCCGGCCCGGTGATCGAACCGGGCCGGCCGTCGCGAGGAGTGGTGGTGCGGCGGCTAGACGCCGATGACGGTCGGCACGATCATCGGCCGACGCCGGTACTTGTCCGCCACCCAGCGACCGACCACGCGCCGAACCGCCTGCGCGATCCGATGGGTGTCGGTGATGCCCTCGGACGCGAGCCGGGCGAGCTCCGCCTCGACGAGCACCGCGGCCTCCTTGAGCGCCGCCGGGTCGTCGGAGAAGCCGCGCCCGTGCACCTCGGGGGTGCTGACGGCCTTGCCGGTGTGCGTGTCCACGGCGAGCGAGATCGAGATGAATCCGCCCTCGCCGAGCACGAGCCGGTCCGAGAGGGTCGAGTCACCGACGTCGCCGACGGAGTTCCCGTCCACGTAGACCATGCCGACCGGGACCCGGCCCACGATCTCCGCGAGGCCGTCGACCATGTCCACCACGACGCCGTCCTCGGCGAGCACGATGCGCTCCTCCGGGACACCGGTGGCCTTGGCCAGCGCCGCATTGGCCCGCAGGTGCCGCCACTCGCCGTGCACGGGCATCGCGTTGGTCGGCCGCACCGCGTTGTACAGGTACAGCAGCTCGCCCGCCGAGGCGTGACCCGAGACGTGCACCTTCGCGCTCTGCTGGGTGACGACGGTGGCGCCGCGCTTGGCGAGGCCGTTGACCACCGCGAACACCGAGTTCTCGTTGCCGGGGATCAGTGAGGACGCGAGGACCACGAGGTCGTTCGCGCGGACGTTGATCTGCCGGTGCTCCCCACGGGCCATCCGCGACAGCGCGGAGAGCGGTTCGCCCTGCGAGCCGGTGGAGATGAGCACCAGCCGGTCGTCGGGCAGGTTCGCCGCGGTGTCGACGTCGACGACGACGCCGTCGGGAACGGACAGATAGCCGAGGTCCTGGGCGATCTGCATGTTGCGGACCATGGACCGGCCGACGAACGCGATCCGGCGGTTGTACCGCACCGCGACGTCCACCACCTGCTGGATGCGGTGCACGTGGCTGGCGAACGACGCGACGATGACGCGCTGCTTGGCCTTGCCGATGACGTTGTCCAGGACACCGCCGATCTCCCGCTCGGGAGTGACGAAGCCGGGCACCTCGGCGTTGGTGGAGTCCACCAGGAAGAGGTCGACACCCTCGTCGCCGAGCCGCGAGAAGCCCGCGAGGTCGGTCAGGCGGCCGTCGAGCGGCAGCTGGTCCAGCTTGATGTCGCCGGTGTGCAGCACGACGCCCGCGTCGGTGCGGATGGCGATGGCGATGGCGTCCGGAATCGAGTGGTTGACGGCGAAGTACTCGCACTCGAACGGGCCGTGCGTGGTGCGCTGACCCTCGATGACCTCGATCAGGTTCGGCCGCTGCCGGTGCTCGCGGCACTTGGCGGCGACCAGCGCGAGGGTGAACTTCGAGCCGATGACCGGCAGATCCGGGCGCAGGCGCAGCAGGAACGGGATCGCGCCGATGTGGTCCTCGTGACCGTGCGTGAGCACCACGGCCTCGACGTCCGCCATCCGGTCCTCGATGTACGCGAAGTCCGGGAGGATCAGGTCGACACCGGGCTGCTGGTCCTCGGGGAAGAGGACGCCGCAGTCGACGATGAGGATCTTGCCCTTGTGCTCGAAGACCGTCATGTTCCGGCCGATCTCGCCGATGCCGCCCAGCGCGACGACCCGCAGGCCGTTACGGGGCGCCTTCGGCGGGAGGCCGAGCCGTTCGGTCGGGTCGACGCCGACGCGGCCGTCCGGGCGCTGCCCACCGCCCGCGTTCTTCGGCTGCCGCTGCGGACGTCCCGAACCGCCCTGCGAACGAGACTTGGGGGCGTTGCCACCCTGCGACTTGGCGGCGGCGCCGCCCTGCGACTTCGCGCCACCGCGGCGACGCTTGGGTGCCTGCTCCTGCGCCGCAGGTGCCGACTCGGCCGGTGCCTGCTGCTGCGGCTGTTCGGGAGCAGGGGCCGGCGCCTGCTGCTGCGGGGCGGGGGCCTGCTGCTTCGGGGCGGCCTCGGGAGCCGCGGTGGGAGCCGGGGGTCCGGCCTGACGGCTGGCGCTGCGACGACGCGGCGGGCGAGTCATGACAGCACCCCTGCCGCGCGCAGGTCGGCGGCGAGGACCTCGACCTGATCCGGGCTCGGCGGCACCTGTGGCAATCGTGGGTCACCGACGTCGATGCCCTGCAGTCGCAGCCCGGCCTTCGAGGCCGAGACGCCACCGAGCAGGCCGAGCGAACGGATCAGCGGGAGCAGGCTCACGTTGATCTCACGGGCGCGGTCGTTGTCGCCCGCCAGGAACGCATCGCGCAGCTCGCGCAGGCGCCCCGGGACGAGGTGACCGATCACGCTGACGAAACCGGTGGCTCCGACGGAGAGCCACGGCAGGTTCAGCGGGTCATCGCCGGAGAAGAACTGCAGGTCCGTGTTCGCGATCAGCTCCGCGCCCGCGTTCAGGTCGCCCTTCGCGTCCTTGACCGCCAGGATCCGCGGGTGCTCGGCGAGCAGGTAGATCGTCTCGGTCTCGATCGGCACCACCGAGCGCGGCGGGATGTCGTACAGCATCACGGGCAGGTCCGTCGCGTCGGCGACCGCGGTGAAATGCGCCAGCAGGCCGGCCTGCGGCGGCTTCGAGTAGTACGGGGTGACGACGAGCAGTCCGTGCGCGCCCGCCCGAGCGGCGTCACGCGCCAGCTCGACGCTGTGTGCGGTGTCGTTGCTACCCGCGCCCGCGATGATCCGGGCCCGGCTGCCGACGGCGTCGATGACCGCGCGCATCAGCTCGAGCTTCTCGTTCTCCGTGGTGGTGGGAGATTCACCGGTGGTGCCCGCGAGCACCAACCCGTCGCAGCCGCCGTCGACGAGGTGCGTCGCCAGCCGAACGCCCGCATCGACGTCCAGCTTCCCGTCGCCGGTAAACGGGGTCACCATCGCGGTCAGGATGGTGCCGAACGGATGCTCGACGGGGGCGGATTCACCGTTGGTCATGGTCAGAAGGTTACCCGGTGGGCAGGTGAAGATTGAACACCGCAGTGCCCGTGCCGAATCGCCCCGCTCAGTCGCGGTTGTCGAACTCGCTCACCGCGACCTCGGTGCCGTCCGGCAGTGTCGCGATCTCGAAGTCTCCGAACACATTCGGTGCTGCCTCCGTGAGCTGACGAAGGCATTCGATTGCCAGGCTGCGAATCTCCACGTCGGCATGCTCGGAGGCACGCATCGCGATGAAATGCCGCCACGCCCGGTAGTTGCCGGTGACGACCACCCGGGTCTCGGTCGCATTGGGCAGCACGGACCTCGCCGCCTGCCGCGCCAGGCGCGCCCGCAGCGACCCGTTCGGGACGTGCGCGAGCTTGGTCTCGAGCGCCTCGAGCAGTTCCACGTAGGCGGCGCGGCTGGCATCGGTCGCCGCCACGAACAGCGCTTCGAGTTCGGGGTCGCCGACCACGGCGGGCGGCACCACGACGTTCGCGTCCCGCTCGGTGACCGATCGCTGCGAGAGCTGCGAGTACGACAGGTGCCGATGCCGGATCAGCTCGTGCGTGCAGGAGCGCGAGATCCCCGTGATGTAGAAGCTCACGCTGCCGTGTTCGAGGACCGACAGGTGCCCGACCTCGAGCAGGTGACGCAGGTAGCCGGCGTTGGTCGCGGTTCTCGGGTTCGGCTTCGACCAGCTCTGATAGCAGGCCCGACCGGCGAACTCGACGAGCGCCTCGCCGCCGTCGGCATCGGTCTCCCACGGCACGTCCGCCGGTGGGGCGAACTCCGTCTTCGCGATGAGTTGCACATTCAGGGACACCGCTTGCCGCACTGCGTTCCTTCCTTGTCCTGCTCGTCCTGCTGAGTCCTGCTCGCCGAATCACCGCACCCTATCGGCGCGACTCCTCGCGTTCACCTGAACGGTGTACCAACTCCTGTGTCCGAACGTCTTGGATCACCGCGCCGTGATCCGCGCCGACCCCCCATGGAGACACCTCGTGGCCCTCACCCCGAACCGTGCCCGCGTCCTGCGCGCGGCCGCCGCCCTCGCCATCGGAACCTCGATCTTCGTCGGTTCCGCCGCAGGCACCGCACTCGCCGCGGCGCCGGCGGCCGTCGAGCAGTCGACCTTCGACCGGTCTCTGCACCTCGACGGCGCCAAGAACGCCCGCGACGTCGGCGGATACACCACCGTCGACGGCCGCACGGTCAAGACCGGGCTCGTCTTCCGCACCGATGCGCTGAACAAGCTGTCCCCCGCCGACCTCGCCAGGCTCGAGGGCCGCAACGTCAAGGCCGTCGACGACCTGCGCACCGTCTACGAGCGGGCCCTGCAGCCCGACCTCGTACCCGCAGGCGCCAAGGCCAACTGGTACGACGTGCTCGGCGCCTCACCCGTCACCACGCTGGTCGACCTGAACTCGGCGTACCGCGCCTTCATCACCGGCCCCGGTGCCAACCAGGCCTTCGCCGCCGTGCTCCGCGACATCCGCGACACCGACGGCGCGGTACTCTTCCACTGCAGCGCGGGCAAGGACCGGACCGGCTGGACCGCGGCGGTGCTGCTGACGATCCTCGGTGTCGACCGCGCGACGGTGAACGCCGACTTCATGCTCAGCAACGTCTACCGCGGGGTCGACGCAACCAGCCCCACCGCGATGCTCGACGGCGTCAAGCAGGAATGGCTCGACAGCGCCTTCGCCACCGCCGACGAGCGGTACGGCAGCTTCGACAACTACGTGTACCAGGGCCTCGGTCTGACCGACGCCGACATCGCCGCACTCAAGGCGAAGCTGCTCGCCTGACGCCATGGCATCTTGACCGACGTCAACAATGGCGTCACACTGACGTCATGGAACTGTCGGAGTACACCACCACCCTGCGTGACGACCTGATCGCGGCGGCCGCCCTCGGCGACGAGAACACCAAGAGGATCGCCGAGGCGCTGGCCGTCGCGGCCGAGAACTCGGCGCGATTGATGCTGCTGTCCGCGCTCTCCGACCTGGCGGCGGAGGTGTCGACCGCGCTCGGCGACCGGACGGTGCACGTGCGACTCGACGGCGATCGAACGCATGTCGAGGTGGCTCGCCGTGCGCGGCCCGGATCCGGCCCGCGCGGCGAGAGCACGACGAGCGACTACATCAATGACGCCGTTGATGACGTCACCGGTGACATCTCCCGGGTGACCCTGCGCCTGGTGGATCAGATGAAGTCACGCGCGGAGGAGGCGGCATCCGAGAACGGGATGTCACTGAATTCCTGGGTGTCGCAGGCCGTCCAGGGCGCGCTCCGGGACCAGGTGCGCAAGGGCAGGCGTACGGAGGAATGACCTGGACGCGCGTCCGCAACCCAGGACGGTCCCGGAGTGATGTAATGACGCACTGAGTTTGGACGCAATCGCATTAAGGGGTGGGCTCGATGGCCGTGTCAGGCAACAAGGAATTCCACATCAAGGCCGATCCGGCCAAGGTGATGGAGGCGATCGTCGCGGTGGAGCGAGTACCGGAGTGGTCGTCCTCGCACAAGTCGGTGATCGTCGAGAGCACCCACCCCGACGGCCGTCCGCTGCGCGTGCGCATGAAGGTCTCGGTGCTGGGCGTCAACGACGAGCAGGTCGTGGACTACCAGTGGGTCGGCGACGAGAAGGTGAGCTGGAGCCTCGTGGAGAGCGACCAGCAGAAGACCCAGGACGGCTCGTACACGCTCGTCGCGGACGGCGACGGCACGAACGTGACCTTCGATCTGACCGTCGACCTGAAGATCCCGATGCCCGGGTTCATCGTCAAGCGCGGCCAGAAGATCGCCCTCGAAACCGCCTCGAAGGGCCTGACGAAGTTCGTCGAAACCCTCTGACCGACAACCGGATCCGATCCGGCGTGATCAGACCCGATCGGCGAGCGCGGCGGCGAGATCGCCGCGCTCGCCGACCCTGACGTCCGAGAGCCCGAGCCAGTCCGCCATCTCGCGCAGCGACGAGGCCAGCGACTCCACCACGCGCCCGTCCCCGCCCTCGCCCTCGCCCTCCGCGAAGGCGCCGTGCACCTGGAGCGCGTCGGCGCCGCGATCGGCCTTCAGATCCACGCGGGCGACCAACTCGCCGTCGAGCAGGAACGGGAACACGTAGTACCCGTGCACCCGCTTGTGCTGGGGCGTGTAGATCTCGAGCCGGTAGTGGAAGTCGAAGATCCGTTCGGTTCGCGGACGGAAGAACACCAACGGGTCGAACGGGCACAGCAACGCCGCTCCGGTGATCCGACGCGGCGTCCGCGCCTCGACGTGGCGGTAGGCGGGCGCTCCCCAGCCGCGCACGGTCACCGGGACCAGAGTCCCCTCGTCCACCAGGTCCGCGATCGCGGCGGCGGCCTGGGCGCGCGAGAGCCGGTAGTAATCGCGCAGGTCCGGCTCCGTTCCGACGCCGAGTGACCGCGCGGCGCGACGGATCAGTTCGCGCACCGCGTCCGCGTCGTCGATCCGGCTGGACACGACGCCTGCCGGGAGCACCCGGTCGGCGAGGTCGTAGTGCCGGACGAAGCCGACCCGCCTGTCCACCGACAGCGCACCCGCCGCGAAGAGTTGCTCGCAGATGACCTTCGTATCGCTGCGATCCCACCACGGCCCGGCCCTGCGACCGCGGTCGATCTCGAGGTGCCGCTCGATGTCGCCCGCGCTCGCCGACCCGACAGCCGAGATCACGTCGACGACGTCGCGAATCAGGGCCGGGTTCCGCTCGAGCACCTGACGTTCCCCGGCCCAGCGACCGCCCTCGTAGGCGCGCATCCGCCAGCGCAGCAGCGGCCAGTCCCCCACCGGGATCAGCGCGGCCTCGTGGGCCCAATACTCGACCAGCGCACGGGGCTTCGCGGCGGTGTGCCGCCACGCGGCGTCGTCCAGGAGGCCCCGGTCGTAGGCGCCGATCCGGCTGAACACCGGCATGTAGTGCGCCCGTACGGCCACCGCGACCGAATCGATCTGCAGTAGCGAGGTCGTACCGACCGCCTTGAGCAGGTGCCTGCGGGTGGGCGCGGTGGTCGGGCGCGCGTCGGCGAACCCCTGCGCGGCCAGCGCGGTTCGCCTGGCGGCGGCGGCCGTCATCTCAAGCATGTCCCCACCCTGCCATCGGGGTCCGACATCAGCCCGAGAGCGAGGGGCAGATTCACCGCTGCAGACGGGATCTCAGGTTGGACAAGGGTAAGGGTCGTGAGGATTACCGAACGTCGGTGTGGGTACCCGCTGGAAGGCCAATGGTGATGTGACGGTGGCCCTGACCGGGCCGGCCCCGAACAGAAAGTCGATGTGATGAAGGTTCATGAACTCCTCGACCTGCCCGAGTCGGTCGACGCGCTGGATCGGGTCAGCGCACCTCTTCAGCAGCGTCTCGACGGACTGCTCGATCACGGTCCGACCGCCGGGTTCCTGCGCGGTTCCTGGCTGGGCCACCCGATACACCCGATGGCGGTCACCGTCCCCGTCGGCGCATGGACAGCGGCGGTCGTACTGGAGACCGTCATGCGCGACCACCACGCGGCGCGGCGCCTGATCGGTCTCGGGCTCGCCGGAGCGCCATTCGCGGTCGTGACCGGATGGGCGGATTGGGTGGAGCGTGACGAGGCAGACCGCCGGGCCGGGCTGATCCATGCGCTCGGCAATACGGCGGCGGCCACCGCGATGCTCGTCTCGTTTCGGCTGCGCAGGCGCGCACCGAGCGTCCGCGCGCAGGCCTGGAGCTGGACGGGTCTGGCGGCAGCTGCGGCCAGCGGCGCCCTCGGCGGTCACATCGCGTTCGGGTCGTCCCGCCGGGCAACGGCCTCCGAGTAGGCAGGGTGCGGGTCGACAAAGCTCCCGCGCGCGACATCAACGGGGCTGCCACGCCAGAGGGCAGCAGTCCTGCCGCCGTTACACCGGTTCCATCCCCGCTATACCGCCCGTCGCAGGCGATCGGGCACCAGATCACCCGGGCACGGCGACGGCATCGTCGGCCGGGATGTCTGCGTCCTCGACTGCCTGAAATACGGTCGGCAACACGTCCGAGAGGAATCGAATCGAGAATCTTGTGGGCCCTCGGACACCAGGACGTGGGTCGAGTCCGCGAACGGGTTTCTGGGGTACTCCGAAAAGCGCTGCCCCAGTGCCATGCTCGCGAACCTGGGTGGTCTCGCACTGTGATTGCAGTCCTCGCGCAGAATCCGATCGTTTCGGCACCACCGCACGGGAGGCCGAGTTCGGTGAGACCCTCGATGAGCGGCTCGCCCAGGAGGAGCCCAAGGACGGGTGATTTTAGGTGGCGCGCCCTGTCAGGTCGACGTCTTGCTGATGCAGTTCATGACCGTCTGGACCACTCATTTGACGCGCTCGTTGTCGACCGGCCGGGCTTCGCGCTCTGCCCGTAGGTCTGCGTTCTCGATCTCCAGTCGGAGTTTTTCGGCCTCGAGTTGCAGGATCCGCGCAATTCCCGCAAGGTTGATTCCGCCGGCGACGAGTTCGGCGATATGACGCAAGGCCATCAGGTCGTCGTCACTGTAACGCCGAGTGCCGCCCTCGGTCCGGGCCGGGGCGAGCAGTCCCCGCTGCTCGTACAGACGCAATGTCTGCGGATCGATGCCCGACAGTTCAGACGCGACCGAGATGCCGTAGACGCCCAGCCGCGAACGAGGGGTGGACTCTTGCGTCATTGCGGTACCTCCAGCGTCTGATGTCCTCTTGCACCAGGCTAGCAGCAGTGGCACCATAATCTGTGCCCGCGATAAGAGATAACTTTACACTTGAAGCTTTGATTATCCAGCGCCGCTTCCATCAGTATTGACCCGCCTGGAGGTGACGGTGATGTTGATGCCCGCAGACCAGTTTCGCGGAAGCGACCGCCTCGCTCGGCAGAAGGTGCAGAGGGTGGCTCGTCCGGCAGTGATACCAGCGGACATGTGGCGCACCGCGCACAGGACCTGACTCCGATCGCATTTCAGCGCTATTCGATCTCGCGGCTACTCACGCACGATCCCTGACCCTGTTCGGCTACCGATGCCTGCTTCTCGCTCTCACAGCGCGACCCGAGTGGAGGAGGTCTGGAAATGCACATTCACATTCGTCAGTACAGCCGCTTGGATGACTGTCTCTGCGAAGCACGGGGCCGAAGCCGGGGCCCTGGATCAACTGTTGTCGAAGTCGGCGGTGAACTCGACTACACGTCCGTCGAAGCTCTGCGATCGGCCCTCGAAACCGGCATCGACACAGCGGTCATGAGCCTGATACTGGATCTGACCCACACGACTTTTCTCGGGATTTCTGGTGCACAGTTGCTGGCGCGAGCGAACATCCGCGCCTCCGCCAATGGCCTCCAACTCCTTCTCGTCGCACCTGCGCGCGGTGTCGTGCGCGCGCTTGATGTGGCCGGCTTGGCGAACCAGTTCCGAATCTTCACGACGATTCAGGACGCGGTCGATGAGAACCGGCGCCTACGCCTGGCTCCAGCCGAAACGCCAGAAGTGCAACTTTTCCCAGCCCCAAGAGGGGCATGAGATCGCCCTGGCAGACTCGACCTGATCTGGTTCACGGAAGCGTGTCTGACCAATGCACTCGAGATGGATTCCTTCATCTCTGATGCCGAACGTTGCGGCGACACGGAAGTGGCCGACTTCTTCCGACGCGCGCAGGCAGACAGCAGGAAGGGCGCGGAGCAAGGCAAGCAACTGATGCTCAGCAGACTTGGCGCCACTGGCTGAGTCCTTCGGCTCCCGAACTCCGGCATGCTCGCCCGATTGCATCCCGCTTTCGCGGGTACCCGGTCTGGCATGAAGGAACTCGATGCAGTGCTAGGTGCCCCGTTCACGTTCGCCTCAGCGTTCCGCCGAGCGCGTATCTTCCACCCGCGTGGGGTGCTCACCCAGGGGCACGCGGAACTGGGAGCGCACTGGTGGCCGGTTCAAGGACGGATACCGGTGACCGCCCGACTCTCCCGGGGAATCGGTCTCCCCGGCGTGCTACCGGACATGATGGGTCTCGCAATTCGTTTACACCTGATCGGTGGGCCGTGGGACCTGCTGCTGGTGTCGGCCCAGCTGTCCACGCGGGTGGTGCTGTGGCCGGCCCGCGGCTGGTCCAGCGCAAGATACAGCAGCGTCACCGCCTATTGCGCGGAGGACGGACCTGCTACCTGGGTTTTCGCCGTGCCGGACCACGGGCAACCACGAACGGGTTCGACGTCGGCGCTGATCGACGGCGGCCCCTTGCACTTCACGCTCTCCCTGGCGACTGCCCGCGGCAAGGCGACCCCGGCGGGCCGGATCTGGCTGGACTCTCCGAGCGCAGTCGCCGACGACGCGCAGCCCGCGTTCGATCCCGTGATCAACCTCCCGCCCGAGCTGCGGATGTGGCCGGAATGGCTTGCCACCCCGCGGAGGACGGCGTACTGGGCGAGCCGAGTCGGGCGCGGCGCCGCGCTCCCCGTACCCGAAGCCGAACCGCGCGCGTAGCGCGCCCTCCCGGCACTGCTTACCGCCAGCCCGCGCGTCCGGAACAACACTCATAGAGGTCGTTCCCACACCACCGCGCCCTGCTCACTTGAGGTCGCCTCTGTGCAGTGAAGTGTCATCTTCGGGTGAGTCGTCACCGCTCGAACCGTCGATTCCCTCTTCTGCTTGCTCTCCATTGCCCACGATGTCCCCGTCCATGAAGAGGATCCCGTGTGCGACAGCCCTCCATTTCGGAATCGATCGCAGAAGAAATCCAGGTCCATGCTGAAGTGCTGGTCAAATCGCATGCTGGCCCCTCTGGATGTGCACCCGCACTCGAGGGTTCCATGGGCGTCCCGCGGCGCGTCAGCGGTATCGGGAGGGCGAGTACGCGAGAGGCTCCTGCATCTCTTGCACCAGGAAGGTGAGGAGTGCCAAAATAATCTGTGGTGGGAATAGAAGATAACCTAAGTACGTTGACACTGGTATCAACTGTTCATTTGGGAAGTTGCCTGGAGGTGACGATGATGTTGATGCGTACTGATCCCTTCCGTGACTTCGACCGGCTCGCCCAGCAGGTCTTCGGCACAGTGGCGCGTCCGGCTGTGATGCCGCTGGATGCATGGCGCGACGGCGACAGGTTCATCGCCGAATTCGACCTTCCCGGTATTGAGGCCGACTCGATCGATCTCGACGTCGAGCGAAACGTCCACCGTTCACGCGGAACGCCCAGAGTTGAGCGGGGATTGCGAACTGGTCTCCGCCGAGCGGCCCCGTGGCGTGTTCAGTCGACAGCTGTTCCTCGGCGAAACCCTGGATACCGACGGCATCGAGGCGAGCTATGAGGATGGCGTCCTGAGGTTGTCCATCCCGGTGGCGGAGAAGGCGAAGCCCCGCAAGATCGAGATCGCAGGCAAACATGAACAGAAGGTGATCGACGCCTGACAGGCGCGTTGTCCCCAACAGTCCAGGTGCTCTTGAAGTTCAGGCGAATGCGGAATCGAAACCATCGCCGCGGCTCCCCTGGCACTGCCCTGGCGGCTGGAGCCGATTTGAGCGGTGCCATACGAGGGCATTCCCAGCTTCGATCGATTCGCCACGGATGCTGCGGAATTCACTTCCCGCGCTTGGTTCTTTGCATTGTGCGCGTTCCTCGTGGTCTTCTGGGTGCCGTCGATTGCCGGTGCTACCCACGTGGCTGTTGCGCGCCGCTATCAGATTTACGCGAACCTTCTCCCGGAATGTCGGACGGGCCGTCGTGATCGAAAACCACCCGAGACCACCACTGGTCGAGGGGGCTCGATTCCGGCCAGATCACTGAGTCCTGGGCTGTCTCTGGCTGGCGTCGCTCACCCGTACGGGACGACCGATGAGTTGTACGGTCCACAACCTCGCCTCCCCATCTACCCCGCGCAGAAATACCATCGTTCGCCGGTTCGGAACCGGCACAGCGGCTTTGGCGAACCGTCACAGATCCTCGTCGATACAGGCCAGGCGGTCACCGGCCATGCCGGCCACGCCGGGACCGGTCTTGGTGCGCTGTGCGTGGAGGACGACGGAATTGGCCTCGTCGTCGCGAAACTCCCAGTTGACGGCCGTCGACGACTGCGCGTTGCCGTTCCCATCGGTGGTGACGTCGAGCCAGATCTCGTTCTGTGGGTTCGCGTAGGCAGGATCCGACGACGGCGATTCCGGGGTGGCCATCGGATCGACATCGTTCTGATAATGCGGACCCGAATCCGACGGTTCCCGCCCACACGCCCGCGTGTGCACCTGCACGCCGAAGTCGCGGTTGGGCGCGAGGCCGGTCGCGCTGAATGTGACCGTGGTGCGGCCATCCTGCTCCTCGGAGTCGACGTTCACCGACGAACCCACCGGGACGGCGGCTTCGTCGTAGGTGAAGGCATTGTCGGTGCCGCCTTCCACCGGCAAAGTGAAGCCGCCGCGGGGGGTGAGCAGGCTGGTGGTCGCCGTTTCGAGCGACGTCGGAGGCGTCTCGACTGTCGCGCTGTCGTCAGTCGATTCATCGTCGTTGCCGCACCCCGCGACGACGAGGAC
This sequence comes from Rhodococcus sp. PvR044, assembly GCF_040548995.1. NCBI lineage: Bacteria > Bacillati > Actinomycetota > Actinomycetes > Mycobacteriales > Nocardiaceae > Rhodococcus > Rhodococcus sp. PvR044. The sequence goes on along the minus strand of NZ_JBEPSX010000001.1, from coordinate 1,196,626 downwards.
AGTCACGGAAGCCCCTGCAATCAAGGTCGCGCATCGTGTGTACATGACTAGGCACTACCCACAATGCGGGGTGCTGAACCACGACCGGCGCTCACCAGCGTGCGATGTCCTGAACCGTGCGGGTGACCGCGAGTTTCACGACCTGCGTGAGGTCACCGGATCGGAGCAGGGTTCGATGCTGCCAGTCGGCGCCGTTGCCGTCCTCGAGCCGGTTCGCGAGGGCCGACTTCACCCGTCGATATTCGCCGAGCTCGTCGAGCGCATCGTGTACGTGATCGAGCAGGGCTCCTACGAGGGCGGCCGGCGTCTTCGGTCTACCGGTGTGCGGGTCCAGGGCCGTTCCGGACACTCCCACCCGAGCGGCCGCCCAGCTTGCCGCGCGCAGTGTCTCGAGCGCAACCGGCGGCGCACCTGCGCCACGTTCGATCGCGCGAGTCGCAGTCATCACGAGCGCCCGGACGATGGTGGCCAGAAGCACGGCGTCATCGACCGTCGGCTGCACGTCACTGACCCGGACCTCGACCGTCGGAAGATGACTGGACGGTCGAACGTCCCAATACACCATCCGTTCATCCATGATCGTCCCGCTGTCGACCAGCATGTCGACGAGTGCCTCATAGTGTCGCCGTGAGTCGAAGTAGGGTGGCGGCCCCGACACCGGCCATCGAGACCACAGGATCCATCGCCAACTGGCGAAACCGGTGTCCAGGTCCCGGTGGATCCGTGAGTTTCCTCCGAGGGCGAGGAGAATCGGCAGCCACGGCCGCACATGGTTGCAGACCTCGATCGCCGTCTCGCGCTCCGGGACGTCCACATGGACGTGGCAACCACAGATGCCCTGCTCGAGTGCAAGCGCGCCATACCTCTCCGCCATGGCGCGATAACGATCGGAGTCGGTGACACTGATCCGCCACGGACCGATCAGGGGTGCCGCCGTGGCCACCAGCCGGCAGTCGTGGCGCAGAGCTGCGGCCGCGGCCACTGTGCGCATCCGAAGTAGGTGCGCGCGCAGTTCGCGGGCATCGTGGCAGATGGGGGTGTTCGTCTCGACCTGGCATTGGGTGAGCTCGAGTTGCAGCTCGAGTCCGAGTTCGGAAGCGCTACGGGCGACGGCAGCGTTGTCCATACGCAGCATTGCCGTGTGTGCGTCGACGAGCAGGAATTCCTCCTCGACGCCGATCGTCGGGCCACTCGAACCCTGCCGAGATGCCCGGGAACCGCTGCCCAGAATTCTGCTCATCCCCGCGACTACCCGCCCGAAAGGTCCCGGAAACGTGATCGGCGATGTTTGAAGGGACGCCTGTTCAAGCGCTGTGGTTGATCATCCGATCGCACACTGCGCCAGCAATTCCAGTGCCCGCTCCAGCGATGCCTGCACCACCTCCGCAGGTGTCCCATCGAAGCGGCTCATCTCGCAGAACTCGGCGACGGGCGAGGTCACCGCCAGCCAGACGGTGCCGGGTTCCTGCCCGTCTTGCCCCTCGGGCCCACCCGCGCCCGTCACGCTCACAGCAAGATCGGCGCCGAGCAATCGGGCGACCCCCGTGGCCATACTGCGCGCCGCGGCCTCCGATACCACCGGCCCGTCGGGCACCCCGAGCACCGACCGCTTCACGTCGCTCGAGTAGGCAACGACTCCACCACGGAACCACAACGAGGCATCCGGCGCCGCGCCGAGTGCGGCCGCCACCTGTCCCGAGGTGAGGGATTCCGCGGTAGCGACGGTCCAGCCCCGTCCGGAGACTGAGCCGGCGACCCGTTCCGCCAGATCACTGACCGAGACCGATTTCGATTCATTTCCCATCGCGACCTCCCGATCGGCGTGCCGCCTGGGCTTCCGCCAGCGTCACCGCAACGGTCGCCCCCAGCTCGTAACAGAGTTCGCGGGCGCGGGCATCGATCCCGTCGGTGACCTCCACCGTCTGCGCCACCTTCGTCAGCGCGAGCCCGGCGACGATCTTGTCCACCGACCGCACCGCCCCGGCGGTGTCGTTGTTGCCGTGCACCCACAGCCCGTACGGGCGGCCCGCGACGGCGTCGAGGCACGGGTAGTAGACGGTGTCGAAGAAATGCTTGAGCGCCCCCGACATGTAGCCGAAGTTCGCCGAGGTGCCGAAGACGTAGCCGTCCGCGGCCAGCACATCCGGGATGGTGGCCCCGAGCGCGGGCAGCGAGCGCACGGTGACCCCCTCGATCTCCGGGTCGTTGGCACCGCCCAGCACCGATTCGAGCAACTCGCGGGTGGCGGGCGAGGGCGTGTGGTGCACGACCAAAAGGGTTGGCTGCCTGCGCTCGTCCGTCACGCGGTCCAGAGTACGGCCGAGGCGGGACCGACGGTGCGGGTCAGCCCTGCTCCCGCTCGGCCTGCTCCAGCGCGACGGCCCGGCGCATGGTGTCGCGGGCCCGGCCGCGATCGCCCGCGTAGTCGTACGCCCGCGCGAGCCGGTAGGAGTTGCGCCAGTTGTCCGGATCGGCCTCCCACTCCGACTTCACCTGTGCGAAAAGCTCATCCGCGGCATCCCTGTCGATCCGACCCGAGGGCCGCCTCGGCAGCTCCGACACATCGAGCTCGAGTCCCTCGTCCGCGATGCGCTGCGCGAGGTGCTGGTGCTGGAATCCGGCACGCAGCGTCACCACCACGATCCAGACCCCCAGCACCGGCAGCAGGAGCACGCCGATGCCCAGTCCGATCGGCGCCACTCCCCCCTCCCGGATCAGGTCGAGGCCGCGCTGGCCGAGCAGCACGAAGTAGAAGCCGAGCGCGAGGACGATCGCCGCGATGGTGACGACGACCTTGGTGGTGCCGTTCTTCACAGGTCGAGCAGGGGGTCGATGCCGACGGTGAGCCCCGGACGACCCGCGATCTCCCGGACACCGAGCAGGACGCCGGGCGCGAAGGAGTTGCGGTCGATCGAATCGTGCCGGATGGTCAGCGTCTCGCCCTGGGTTCCGAGCAGGACCTCCTGGTGCGCAACGAGTCCCGCGAGGCGGACCGAGTGAACCCGGACCCCGTTCACGTCGGCGCCGCGCGCACCCTCGAGCTCGGTGGAGGTCGCGTCCGGGCTCGGCCCGCGGCCGGCCTTCTCGCGTGCCGCCGCGATCAGCGCGGCGGTGCGGTAGGCGGTGCCCGACGGGGCATCCGCCTTGTTCGGGTGGTGCAGCTCGATGACCTCGACCGAGTCGAAGAAGCGCGCTGCCTGCTCGGCGAACCGCATGGACAGCACGGCGCCGATGGCGAAGTTCGGCGCGATCAGCACGCCCACCTCGGGGTTCTCCACCAGCCAGGACTGCACGGTGGCCAGCCGTGCGTCATCGAAACCGGTGGTCCCGACGACCGCGTGGATGCGGTTGGCCACCAGGAACTCCAGGTTGCCCATCACCACGTCGGGGTGGGTGAAGTCGACCACGACCTGTGTACGGGTGTCGACGAACGTCTCGATCCGGTCGCCCTGGTCGACCTGCGCGACGAGTTCCAGATCGGGCGCGGCCTCCACTGCCTCGCATATGGCGCGGCCGACCTTGCCGCTGGCACCAAGAACACCGACCCGGATCATCGTCACTCGATTCACTCTCCGTCTATCACGTTGACTCTCGAAGGAAGCCTACGCAATCGCACCGGGGGTGCGAACGGCGCTACCGATCCGCCGCGGGCACCAGGCCGGGCGCGGTCCGGAACGAGATCCGCTCCATCAGCGGCCTGCGCTTGGTGTTGTGAAACGCCGCGATCCGCCACCGCCCGTCGGCCTCGCGGACCATCGCGTACGTCTGGACCTTGCTGAGCTTCGCGGGCGGATCGCCCTTGTAGGTGTCGCCGCGGCCGGTGACCACGGCGGCGTCCGCGCCGAGGAACCTGACGTCGAGCACCCGGTCCGCCAGGCGGGTCCCCTTGACGAACTTGTCGAACAGCACCCGATGACTCTCGACGATGTCGGCGCGGCCCCGGTAGTAGGTGCCGACATAGGTGACGTAGGTGGCGTCGTCGGTGAACTGCGCGCCGTAGGCATCGGCGTCGTGGCGCCCCCACGCGTCGACGAGCGCATCGATGACCTGATCGATCGCGGCGCGATCCTCGGTGGTGCCCATACCGTCCTCCTCCTCGTTAGACTGGAGCAGATACTGCACATGAGCATTATCTGCATACGTGCAGATATAATACTAGGAGGGATGCACGGTCATGGCAAGCGACACCGAGGCGAACCGGCACGCGATCTTCCGCGAATACCTCGACGCCGTCGGCCTCAACGGCCTTGCCGGCGCGGAAGCGGCGGGGCTGCACACCTCCGAATGGCACGCCATGAGCAGGATCGGCCTGCACGGCAGCCTGACCTCGGGTCAACTGGCGGCCGAAACCGGCCTCACCACGGGCGCCACCACCCGCCTGATCGACCGACTCGAACGCGCCGGGTACGTGCGGCGCGCGGCCGATCCCGCCGACCGGAGGCGGGTGATCATCGAACCGGTCGCGGAGGCCCTACCCGAGATCGACGAGGTGGTGGGCCCGGCCCGCCGACACCTGGCCGAGGTCCTCACCCGATACTCCCCCGAGCAGCTCGACCTGCTGTTCGATTACTTCGCGCACGCCGCGCCCGCCTTTCGCGCGGCCACCGAGGAGATCCGCGCCGCGACTATTTCCCGGAACAGCGGTCCGCGGAGAAGCTCGGGTCCAGCGCCTTCCTGACGATATAGCCGGCCGTCGGCGAGGTGGCGAGCGCGATGTGATCGGAGTGGTCCGCGGCGCACAGGTCCTGGATCCACAGATTCTCGACCGTGGCACCGGGGCCCGCGGCGAGGAAGGTCGCCTCGGGCGGCGTGGAGATCGAGTCGTTCCGGCTGGCGACAACCGTGTAGTCGATCCCGGGCATGGTGTCACCACCGGAGTTCAGTGCGGTGATCACCGGGCTGTCCACGAGCTGCTGGACCGAGGCCTTGCCCGCGACGCCCTCGGCCACACCGACCATCGGCGGGATCCGCTTCGCCAGCTCGGACATCCCGGACATCGTGGTGCCGTGGTTGGTCGCGCCAAGCGTGATCAGATTGCGCACCTTGTTGCGCGATGGATCCTCGGCGTTCGCGCCGCCCTCGAACTTGAGGAACTGGCGGGCGACCACCCCGCCCTGCGAATGCGCGACGACGTCCACCTGATCGGCGCCGGTGCTCTGCAACACCCGACCGACGAACGCACCGACCTGCCTGGCCGACGTCGGGATGTCGCCGGTCGCGTACATGCCCATCGCGCCCATCATGCTCGTCGGGTCCTTGCCGTAGTTCAGCGTGAAGACGCAGTACCCGTCCGCCGCGAGTTCGGGCGAGAGACCATCCCAGCTGTTCTGGTTGCTCATGGTGCCGTGCAACAGGACGACGGGACGCGGATGATCGGCGGTGGGCCTGCACTCCCAGAGGTTTGCGCCGGGCGGTGCCTCCGCGGGCTCGGAATCGCCGACCGACCCGGCGCCCGCCGGTCCCGCGATGGCAAACGTCAACGCGCCCAGTGTGATCAACGCTGTTCCGGCCCGACGGATCAGGGTCCAGGCGCTCGTAGGTCTTGTCACGGCTGGACAGTAACGGAGATCACAGCATCTCGCGCGCCGGAGCGGCCGGCTCGCCGGCTCAGTCGAAGACGATCACCTGACGGATCGCCCGGCCCTCGGCCAGCTCGTCCATGCCGCGATTGATGTCGTCGAGCGTGATCTGCGAGGAGATCAGCCGCTCGACGGGCAGTCGGCCCTCGCGCCACATCTGCGCGTACCTCGGGATATCCCTCGAGGGCACGGCCGATCCGAGGTAGCTGCCGACGATGGTCCTGGCCTCGGCGACCAGCAACAGCGGTGAAACCGAGGACCTGGCCTCGGGACTGGGCAGCCCGACCGTGACGGTGGTGCCGCCGGGGGCCGTCGCCGCCACCGCGGACTCGAAGGCGCGCGCGTTGCCCGCCGCCTCCACCACCAGCGATGCCCGCACGCCGCGCTCCGCCAGCTCGCCCGGGGTGTACACCTGCGTGGCGCCGAGTTCGGTTGCCACCGCGAGCTTCTCGGGCATCGCGTCGACGCCGATCACCTCGCCGAGGCCGAGCGACACCGCGGTCAATATCGCGGCCATCCCTACCCCGCCGAGGCCGACCACCATGATCGAATCCCCCGGCGCTGTCCGTGCCGCGTTCAGCACCGCGCCGCCGCCGGTCAAGACGGCGCACCCGAGCACCGCCGCGACCGCGGGTGGCACGTCGTCGCCCACCGGCACCACCGACCGGCGGTCGACCACCGCATGCGTCGCGAACCCCGACACCCCGAGATGGTGGTGCACCGGCTCGCCGTCGCGGTGCAGGCGCTCGCCCCCGCCGAGCAGTGTGCCCGCGTTGTTCGCGGCACCGCCCGCGCTGCAGGGCATCCGGCCGTCGGTCGCGCAGCCCGCACACTCACCGCAGCGCGGCAGGAAGGTCATCACCACGCGCTCGCCGACCCGGACGTCGGTGACGCCGTCGCCGACCCTCTCGACGCGGCCCGCGGCCTCGTGACCGAGCAGCATCGGCACCGGACGCACCCGGTTCCCGTCCACCACGGACAGGTCCGAGTGGCACAGGCCCGCCGCCTCGATGCGGACCAGCAGCTCGCCGGGGCCGGGCCCGTCCAGCTCGAGCTCCGAGATCGAGATGGGCCGCGACTGTGCGAACGGACGCTCCCGACCGATCTCCTCCAGCACCGCACCACGAATCCGCATGCCGCTACCTCTCCTCGTCGCGACCGCCCGTCGCCGGTCGCCCCCGTCCAGCCTGCCACGCCCGGAAGATCAACAGCCCGACTGCCACACCCACGATGTCCGCGACCCAGTCCCAGACCGACGCGCTCCGGTGGATCGGCAGCAGGCCCTGCAGAACCTCCGACGCCGCCGCGTAGAGCCCGGCCCAGACGATCACCGCCGTGACCCCGACCCCCGCGAACCGCGCGCTGTAGGCCAGTGCCGCGAACATCAGCAGGTGGGTCACCTTGTCGATGTTCGGCGGCCCGCTCGGCACCGTGGAACCGGGAGAGAACAGCATCACGAGGGTGATGAGCGTGACGACGGCCAGCGGCACAGCACGCCGCGACCGGAAAAGCGCCACCGGTCAGACGATTCCGCGGACGGCGGCGGGCAGGTCCCTCTTGCGCTTGTAGGGGCCGACGACCGAGGCGCCGTACGGCCGGCTCAGCAGCATCGCGGCGACCTCACGCACCTCCTCGGTGGTGACCTCGTCGATCCGGGCCAGCGTCTCCGTGATGCTGCGATGGTTGCCGTAGTTCAGTTCGCTTCGGCCGATCCGGTGCATCCGGGAGCCGGAATCCTCCAGTCCGAGAACCAGTCCCCCGCGGATCGAACCCTTGGCCCGCGCGCATTCGTCGTCGGTGATGCCGTTGGCCGCGACGTTCGCGAGCACCTCGCGGATCACCGTCGTGACCTCGCCGAGGTTTTCCGGCTGGCATCCGGCGTAGACCGAGAACGCCCCACTGTCCGCGAACGTGTCGATGCTCGAGTACACCGAGTACGCGAGGCCCCGCGACTCCCGGATCTCCTGGAACAGACGGGAACTGAGCCCACCACCGACGGCGGTGTTCAGCACGGACAGCGCCCAGCGGTGACCCTCGTGCCGCCCGAAGGCGCGCACACCCATGCACAGGTGCGCCTGCTCGCTGTCGCGCCCACGCAGGGTGAGCTCGGGGACCGTGCGCAGCCGCAGCCGGCCCTCGCGCCGCTCCGCCGGTTTCGGCCCCCTCGTCAGGTGCCCCTTGAAACTGCGCTTCACCAGTGCGACGGTCTCGTCGTGGTCCACGTTGCCCGCCACCGCGACGACCATCCGCGGCGGCGTGTACCGGCGGACGTGGAACGAGTGCAGCTGGGTCCGGGACATCGACTCGATCGACTCGACGCTGCCGATCACCGGGCGGCCCACCGGGTGGTCACCGAAGAGCGCGGTCAGGAAGTCGTCGCCGAGCAGGTCCTCGGGGTCGTCGTCGCGCATCGAGATCTCCTCGAGCACCACCTGGCGCTCGACGTCGACGTCGTCGGAGCGGCAGCGTCCCCGCAGCACGACATCGCTGACCAGGTCGATGGCCAGCGGCAGGTCGTCGTCGAGCACGTGCGCGTAGAAGCAGGTGTGCTCGCGGGAGGTGAAGGCGTTGAGCTCGCCGCCGATGCCGTCGACCACCTGGGCGATCTCCAGCGCGCTTCGGGTCGGCGTCGACTTGAAGAGCAGGTGCTCGAGGAAGTGCGCGGCCCCCGCCACCGACGGTTGCTCGTCGCGAGACCCCACGCCCACCCACACGCCCACCGATGCGGAGCGGACGCCCGGCATGTGCTCGGTGACCACCCGGAGACCGCCGGGGAGCACGGTGCGTCGGACTCCGAAGTCCTCGGATCTGGTCGTCAATGCGGAGGTTCGACTGCGATTGTGTGCGGCCATGAAGTGGGTCTACGGTCCTCGTCAGCTGTGCGGGTGTGAGGCTCAAACAGTACACACCGGGCGGGATACGAAAACACCGGTGCTCCCGCGCGAGCGCGCGGGAGCACCGGTGTTCAACCAGCCGATAGGGCCGGATCTACTCCGAGTCGGTCGCCTCGTCGGCGGCCGCGTCAGCAGGCGCGTCCGATGCCGAGGACTCGTCCTCGACGGGGATCAGCGAGATCTTGCCACGGTTGTCGATGTCGGCGATCTCGACGCGGAGCTTGGAGCCCACGTTGACCACGTCCTCGACCTTGGCGATCCGCTTGCCGTTGCCCAGCTTCGAGATGTGCACCAGCCCGTCGCGGCCCGGGAGCAGCGAGACGAACGCGCCGAAGGCGGTGGTCTTGACGACCGTACCGAGGAAACGCTCGCCCACCTTGGGCAGCTGCGGGTTGGCGATGGCGTTGATCATGTCGATCGCGGCCTGCGCAGACGGACCATCGGTGGCGCCGACGAACACGGTGCCGTCGTCCTCGATGGAGATGTTCGCACCGGTCTGCTCGGTGATCGAGTTGATCATCTTGCCCTTGGGCCCGATGACCTCGCCGATCTTGTCCACCGGCACCTTGATGGCCGTGACGCGCGGGGCGTACGGGCTCATCTCGTCCGGGGTGTCGATGGCCTCGGCCATGACCTCGAGGATCGTGGTGCGGGCATCGTGCGCCTGCGAGAGCGCGCCTGCCAGCACCTTGGACGGGATGCCGTCGAGCTTCGTGTCCAGCTGCAGCGCCGTGACGAAGTCCTTCGTGCCCGCGACCTTGAAGTCCATGTCGCCGAACGCATCCTCGGCACCGAGGATGTCGGTCAGCGCCACGTACCGGGTCTCACCGTCGACCTGGTCGGAGACCAGGCCCATGGCGATGCCCGCGACCGGAGCCTTCAGCGGCACACCGGCGTTGAGCAGCGACAGGGTCGAGGCACAGACGGAACCCATCGAGGTGGAACCGTTGGAGCTCAACGCTTCCGAGACCTGACGGATCGCGTACGGGAACTCGTCCTGGCTCGGCAGCACCGGCATCAGGGCGCGCTCGGCGAGGGCGCCGTGGCCGATCTCGCGACGCTTCGGCGAGCCGACGCGACCGGTCTCACCGGTGGAGTACGGCGGGAAGTTGTAGTGGTGCATGTAGCGCTTGCTGGTCTCGGGCCCCAGCGAGTCGATCTGCTGCGCCATCTTGACCATGTCGAGGGTGGTGACGCCCATGATCTGGGTCTCGCCACGCTCGAACAGCGCGGAGCCGTGGGCCCGCGGGATGACCGCGACCTCGGCCGACAGCGAACGGATGTCCGTGATGCCGCGGCCGTCGATCCGGAAGTGGTCCTTGAGGATCCGCTGGCGCACGAGCTTCTTGGTCAGCGAGCGGAACGCCGCGCCGATCTCCTTCTCGCGACCCTCGAAGTTCGGGGCGACCAGCTCGAGGACCTCGACCTTGATCTCGTCGGTCTTGTCGTCGCGCTCCTGCTTGCCCGCGATGGTCAGTGCGGCGCTGAGCTTGTCGGCTGCGGCCTTCTCCACGGCGGCGAAGACGTCGTCCTGGTAGGCCGGGAACACCGGGTAGTCGCCGGTCGGCTTGGCGGCCTTGGCGGCGAGTGCCTGCTGAGCGGTGCACAGACGCGCGATGAACGGCTTGGCCGCCTCGAGGCCCTCGGCCACGATCGCCTCGGTCGGCGCCTGCGCGCCGCCCTCGATCAGCTCGATCACGTGTGCGGGCGCCTCGGCCTCGACCATCATGATCGCGACGTCGGCGTCGTCACCGGAACCGGAGACGATACGGCCGGCGACGACCATGTCGAAGACCGCGGTCTCGAGCTGCTCGACGGTCGGGAAGGCGACCCACTGGCCCTTCTTGTTCTCCTCCGAGGTGAGCAGCGCGACACGAACGCCACCGACCGGGCCGGAGAACGGCAGGCCCGCGATCTGCGTCGACGCCGAGGCGGCGTTGATCGCGACCACGTCGTACAGGTCCTTCGGGTCCAGGCTCAGGACCGTCACGACGACCTGGATCTCGTTGCGCAGACCGTCGACGAAGGACGGGCGCAGCGGCCGGTCGATCAGGCGGCAGGTCAGGATCGCGTCCGTGGAGGGGCGGCCCTCACGACGGAAGAAGGAGCCGGGGATGCGGCCCGCGGCGTACATACGCTCCTCGACGTCCACCGTGAGGGGGAAGAAGTCGAAGTGCTCCTTGGGGTGCTTGCTGGCCGTGGTGGCCGACAGCAGCATGGTCTCGTCGTCCAGGTAGGCGACGACCGCGCCTGCGGCCTGCTGTGCGAGACGACCGGTCTCGAAACGGATGGTGCGGGTGCCGTAGCTCCCGTTGTCGATCACGGCGGTGGATTCGAACACGCCCTCGTCGACCTCTACTGCGGAATTCTCTGTCATCTTTTCTCTTCTCGTCCTCTCGTCTTTTGCCGTATCCGTGTGTGGGCGTCGCAGCCCTCCTGGCTGCGACGCGCACCATCACGACGGTCCAGCGCCCGAGGCGGGCGGGAACATCGCTGCGCGGAGGCGGTCATCGATCGAAGCCCTCCGGATTGGCGCCGTCGTGAGATCGACGCGTCCGAGTGACCACTACCGAGGACCGACGCCACGGCTTCAGGTACGTACGGCTGGATCCCGTGGATCCGATGCTAAAGCTGCGGCGTGAAAAACGCCGGTAGCCAGCGAGGCCAAGTCTATGCACTCGGCTCGCTGGCTACCGGGAAGTTCACGTCCAGATGACCCGCAACGTGTCACGGGTCACCGTGTACGCCGAATTATCGACGCAGGCCCAGACGCTCGATCAGCGAGCGGTAACGCGCGATGTCGACCTTCTGGACGTACTTGAGCAGACGACGACGGCGTCCGACCAGCAGCAGCAGGCCGCGGCGGGAGTGGTGGTCGTGCTTGTGCTTCTTCAGGTGCTCGGTGAGGTCGACGATGCGCTTGGTGAGCATCGCCACCTGCGCCTCCGGCGAACCGGTGTCGGTCTCGTGCAGTCCGTACTCGCCGAGTACGGCCTTCTTCTCTTCGGTGGTCAATGCCACTGTGAATCTCCTGTAACTGACGTCCGCGTGATTGGAACCGGGGCTCACACCCGAAGATGTTCGCCCCAGTTGGTGCGGCCACCGCGGACCGCAGCACACACCGACAGGAGATACTACCAGGGCATACGAGGCGAACTACTCGCCGTGACGCAGGTCGGCCTCGATCAGGATCTCGCGCGAGCGATCCGCGTCCCGGCCCATCTCCGCGACGAGTTCGTCGACCGAGTCGAACTTCTCCATGCCGCGCAGTCGCTCCACGAAGTCGACCGCGACGTGCTGGCCGTACAGGTCGGCCTCACCGTCGAGCACGAACGCCTCGACCGTGCGGGTGCGTCCGGAGAAGGTCGGGTTGGTGCCCACCGACACCGCCGCCTGGTGCCGCTCGCCGGGAACGACGGTTCCGGTCAGTGGTCCGGCGCCCAGGACGGTGAACCAGGCCGCGTACACGCCGTCCGCGGGGATCGCCGAGTACATCGGGGGCGCGATGTTCGCCGTGGGGAAGCCGAGCTGGCGGCCGCGCCCGTCGCCGTGGACCACCACACCCTCGACCCGGTGCGGACGACCCAGCGCCTCGGAGGCGGCCGCGACATCGCCCGCGTCCACGCACGAGCGGATGTACGTCGACGAGAAGGTCACCGCGTGTTCGGCCAGCAGGCTGACCCCGTCGACCGCGAAGCCGAATCGTTCGCCGGTCTTGCGCAGCAGGTCCACGTTGCCTGCCGCCTTGCGCCCGAAGGTGAAGTTCTCGCCGACCACCACCTCCGCGACGTGCAGCCGCTCCACGAGGATCTCGTGCACGTAGCGCTCGGGGGTCAGCTTCATGAACTCCGGGGTGAACGGCATCACGCAGAAGACGTCGATACCGAGTTCCTCGGCCAGTTCCGCCCTGCGCGCGAGCGTCGTCAACTGCGCGGGGTGACTGCCCGCGCGCACCACCTCGGCCGGATGCGGATCGAAAGTCATGAGCACACTTGCGATTCCACGCTCGCTGGCAGCCTTGACCGCCCTGCTGATCAGTTGCGCGTGCCCACGGTGCACGCCATCGAAAACGCCGATCGTGAGAACGCAACGACCCCAGTCGGCAGGCACTTCGTCGAGACCACGCCATCTCTGCACGAGTGGCAGCCTACGGCCCCGGTCCGAGTGCGTCACCTTCGGCTCAGGACTCGACGGCCTTCGCGGCGATCGCATTCGCGACCTCGGCGAGCCCGAGGGCGATCGCATCAGTGTCCCGATCGACCAACCAGCGCAGCACCAGACCGTCGACGATGGACAGGCTGCGGTGCGCGATCGACGCGACCGGCTCCGTCCAGACCATCCCGGTGCGGTCCGCACACTCGACGAGAAACGCCGTGACCTCGCGGTCCATCATCCGGTACTGCTCGCCGACGACATCGCCCGCATCCGGCGATCCCGCCTCGCGCAGGCGCATGGCATGCGTGGCGATCTCATAGGTCAGCAACCTGCGGTTCGGATTGGCCTCGACGATCGACCACATGGCCTTCAGCCCGATCCGGACCAGCTCACGCAGGCCCGCCCGGCCGTCCGCCTGCGTTGCATCGCCCACCGCGGCCAGCACCATCTGCGAAGCAGTGCTCAGCTCGTACACCAACCGCTCCGCCATCTCCGTGAGGAGCGCTTCCTTGCTCGCGAAGCAGTAGTGCACCATCCCCAGGGATATGCCCGCCTCCCGTGCGATCGCCCGCACCGTGACCGCGCCGATGCCGCCGCGCTCGGCGACGTCCAGCGCGCACTCGATCAGTTGGCGGCGGCGCTCGTCAGCGGAGAGCCGGGCTGTCGAGACCGGGGCGGAAGCCGCGGGGCCACCCGAGGGCGCCGACTGAAGCGTCACCGCGCCGGTCGCCATCGTGTCGGTCATCATCGTGGAGGTCATCGCATATTGATACCAGCGCTAAGGGGCTCTGGTGGGATGCCGGACACGCGTTAGGGGTCGAATAGGGGCAGGCCCGTGTCCCCAGCCCCTATCCCCCGCGAATCCCCCTGTCCGGTCCCCCGACCCCGGGTCCCGAGAGTGTCGGCTCACACCCGCAGGCGTGCATTGCCTAAGCTCATGATCGTGGCCGAGAGCAAGAGTGGACCGAGCGAGACCGGGAGCGCGGCGGCGCCGGAATCCCTGACCACCGTCGCGCAGGACTACCTCAAGGTGATCTGGACGGCCGGCGAATGGTCCGGCGAGCACGTCTCGACGAAGATGCTCTCCGAGAAGATCGGGGTGTCTGCCTCCACCGTGTCCGAGGCGATCCGCAAGCTCGCCGGCCAGGGTCTGGTCGACCACGCCCGTTACGGATCGATCGCGCTGACCGACCGGGGCAGGACCGCCGCGATCGGCATGGTCCGCAGGCATCGGCTGATCGAGACCTTCCTGGTCAACGAGCTCGGCTACGGCTGGGACGAGGTCCACGACGAGGCCGAGGTCCTCGAGCACGCGGTCTCGGAGCTGATGATCGCCCGGATCGACGCCAAGCTGGGCCATCCGGAGCGGGACCCGCACGGCGACCCGATCCCGACCGCCGACGGCGCCATCCCGACCCCGCCCGCCCGGCAGCTCAGCGATTTCGCGGACGGCGAGAGCGGCCGGGTTGCACGGATCTCCGACTCCGACCCGGCGATGCTCCGGTACTTCGACACGGTGGGGATCGCCCTCGACCTGACGATCACGGTGGTCGAGCGGCGCGATTTCGCAGGCACCGTCTCGGTCCGTCTCGGGGACGGCGTCGACGACACCGTGGACCTGGGCAATCCGGCCGCCGAGGCGATCTGGCTCGTCGAGGGCTGACCGGGTGCGGCGAGTGAGGACCATGCGGCTCGGCGGCGTGCTGACCGCGATCATCGGACTGTTCATCGGGATCATCGCGGCCTGCCCGCTCGCCGAGCGGACCGTGCTCGCCGAGGGTTCTCCGCTCGCTCATACCGCGCCGGCCACCGCCGACCAACGCGATGCCATCGGCAAGTCGCCCGGCTGCCGCAAGGACCCGGCCGCACCGGTCGCGCCGATCCAGGCGGGGGTTCCCCATCGCGAGGACCTTCGGATTCCGCTCGCCGCCCACCACGCACCCGCGCCGGTGATGCTCGGGCGCTCGATCCACACCGGCTCCGGACCGGTCGACACCAACGGTCCGCCGTCGCCTGCCCTGGACCTGACCACAATTCTGCGAATTTAGACGACCGTTCCCGGCCTCGACGTCGCCCCGATGGGCGGTACTCGGGCCGGGCTTCGTCATGTCCTCAATTCGCGGTTTCGCGTGCCAACCGAGTCGGCGCGCGCCCAGTCAGGAGCCATCCCCATGTCCAACCGTTCCCAGAGTCGTGCCAGAAAGTCCACTCCCGCACCAGTTCGCAAGATCGGCGCGGCGCTCGCCCTCCTCGCGGCGGTCGGATTGCTCTTCCTCGCGATCTCACAGATCGGTGATCGCACCGAGTCCGAACAGCTGGACAAGGCCGCGGCGACGCAGTCCGGCGACAGCGAGATGTACCGACAGCTGGCCGCATTCGCGCGCCGCGATGCGGCCGATCCGATGGCACGGGGCTCGGTGACCGCACCCGTGGTCATGATCGAGTACTCCGATTTCCAGTGCCCGTTCTGCCGCCAGTTCGCACAGAACACCGAGCCCGAGCTGATCGAGAAGTACGTCGACAGCGGCCAGTTGCGGATCGAATGGCGCAACCTCGCCATCTTCGGCGAGGAATCCGAACTCGCGGCGCGCGCCGCCTGGGCGGCCGGGCAGCAGGGCAAGTTCCCGGAAATGCACGCGATCATGTTCGAGCACTCGCCCGCCAAGAAGAACACCGGCGTCTACACCGCCGATCAGCTGACCGAATGGGCCGGGCAGGCCGGAGTCGCGGACCTGACCAGGTTCCGCGCCGACATGGATTCCGACGCCGCACGCGCCTCCGTGAACACCGATGTCGACGAGGCGGTCGGCATCGGCATCAATTCCACCCCCGCTTTCCTGATCAACGGCAGGCCGGTCCTCGGCGCGCGTCCGATCGAGCAGATGATCGCGGTCATCGAAGCCGGACTCAAGGACGACACCGAGGCGGGCCGGTAGTGGGCTTCGGAATCGGATACGGCGCGGCCTTCCTCGGCGGGCTGCTCGCCCTGCTGAGCCCGTGCAGCGCGCTGCTGCTGCCCAGCTTCTTTGCCTACTCCTTCAACTCCACCGGCAAGCTGCTCACCCGCACCGGCACGTTCTACCTGGGCCTGTGCACAACGCTCGTACCGCTGGGCGCGGCCGGTTCCCTCCTGGGAGGGGTGCTCACCCGGCACCGCGACACGGTGATCACCATCGGCGGGGTGACCATCATCGTGCTGGGCATCCTCCAGATCCTCGGCCGCGGTTTCTCATTCGAGTTCGCGCAGCGCACGATGGCCGAGCACGGCCGCTCCGACAGGGGTGGCGCCGTCTATCTGCTCGGCATGGTCTACGGCCTGTCCGGGTTCTGTGTCGGGCCCATTCTCGGCTCGATCCTCACCGTTGCTGCGCTGAGTTCCTCTCCCCTCCACGGTGGTTCGCTGCTGGCCGTCTACGCCCTCGGGATGGCCATGCCGCTGTTCCTGATGGCGATCCTCTGGGACCGCTTCGATCTGGGTCATCGCCGCTGGCTGCGAGGTCGCGCCATCACGGTCGGCCGCTTCCACCTGCACACCACATCGCTGATCTCCGGCGTCTTCTTCATTGCCGTCGGCGTCCTGTTCCTCGTGTCCGACGGCACCTCCGCCCTGGCCGGAACCGTCGGAGCCGATACCGGTTTCACGCTGGAGACCCAGGTCATGCGGCTCGGTGATGCCGTCCCGACGACGGCCCTCCTGCTCCTGCTCGGCGTCGCGGCGCTGCTGGTGCTGGCCTGGCGACTGCTGCGGCCGGGGGTGCGGGTCGAGGATTCGCCCGATTCGGGCTAGCGGTCGCGCGGCGCCGTCAGCACCCCAGCCGCGCGAGCCAGTCCGCGACCGGTCCGAACGTCAGCATCCCGCTGCCCGCGCCCGCGACCTCGTCCCGCGCGGGGGCGAGGGCCGCGCGTGCGCGGTCCGCCGCGCCGTCGTGACCCGTCTCCAGCGCCGCCTGCGCGACGACGCACCACAGCGCCTCGAGCAGCAGACCGGGCGGCGGGTCGGCGAGGCCGTCGAGCAGCGTCCACGCCGAATCCGGGTCGCCGCCGCGCGCCACTGCGAGCGGTCGCACCCACGGGGCGTACGGTCCCCAGCCGTCGGTCGCGACTTCGGTTGTGCGCCCGCGGATCATGTCGAGCCCCAGCAACGCGAGCGGGAGCAGGCCGTCCGCGACGCCGGGCATCCCCGCTCCCCGGAGCGTCCGGTCGGCCAGGGCAAAGCGGTCCGCGGCATCCGGCGCCCCGTCCTGTGCCGCGCGCATCGCGCGGTACCAGGCGACGAGGACGGGTGCGCGCGGGCGCTCGTGGCGGGCCGAGACGGCCTCGATCTCACGGGCGAGGGCGTCGCCGTCGTCTGGCCTGCCAAGGGCCCCCGCCGCCTGTAGGCGCAGCAGCAGCCCCTGCACCTCCGGGGTCGGGAGGTCGTGCGTGCGTGCGAGCGGAATGATCTCCGCGCCGATCCGGTCGCGCTCGGCGGCGAGACCGGCGCGGCTGCAGGTGTGCACGGCGAGGGCGCCGAGGGCGGAGCACAGCAGCGCCGGGTTGTGCAGCTCACGGGCGAGGCGGACCGCTTCCTCGGCGTGGGCGCGGCCCGATGTCCCTGGCAGTCCGCGCGTCTCGACGGCGGCCAGCACGTGCAGCCGCGCCCGCGCGGTCGGCGCGGCGTCGTCGGGCAGGGCCGCCAGGGTGCGCCCGGCGAGCGCGGCGAGCTGCCCGGAGCGTTCCGGGTCGTCGCTGCGCGGCCAGACGCTCGGCACGTCGAAGCCCCCGAGGACCCGCGCGGTGAGGGCCGGGTCCCCGAGCTCCTCCGCGGCCGTCCCGGCGGCGAGCAGATCCTCGTGCGGCTCGGCGGGAGCGGGGGCGGACACGGCCATCCGGCGGAGCATGCTCACGGTGGTCTCGAGCCGGGCACGCGATCCAGGGCCGAGCACGCGCAACGAGTCGTCCGCGACGCGCCGGAACACGTCCTCCGGCCCCCGCACCCGCGGGTCGTGCCGCAGGATGTCCGCCTCCAGGCCGGTGAGCGCCGCGGACGGGTCGAGGCCGAGCTCGTCGCGCAGGACCGCCCGCGCGCGGCGCAGGACGTCGAGGGCGTCGGCCTGCCGTCCCGCGCGGTAGAGGGCCAGGGCCAGCAACCGCCAGCCCTCCTCGCGCCACGGGGACGCGCCGACGTACGGGGTCGCCAGCGTCACGGCCTCGTCGGCGCGCCCGGTCTCCGTGAGCGCGCCGACCAGCCGCTCGACCGCGGTCGCGCGCAGCGCTGCGAGGCGCACCTGCTCGGGCCCCGCCCATGCACGGTCCGCCACGTCGGGGTAGGCGTCGACGGGCCAGTCTGCGACGACCGGCCCGAGCGCACGCACCACGCGCTCGGCGGGGGCGTCCACGGAACCGGCCACCGCGGCGTCGGCACGCCAGGCGTCCACGGCCGAGTCGGGCAGCCGCAGGGCGTACCCGCTGCCCTCGGTCACCAGGACGCGCACGGGAGAGCGGGCCGGCCGCGCGGGCTCGAGAGCCGCCCTCAGGTCCGCGACGAACGTGCGCACGGTCCCCACGGCGCGGACCGGAGGCGAGTCGCCCCACAGGTCGTCGACCAGGCTCGCCACCGGCACGACGCGTCCGTGCGCGGCAACCAGCCGGGCCAGGAGCTCCCGGTGCCGCGGACCGCGCAGGTCGATTCGGGCCCCGTCGTCGTCCCAGGCGGCGGTCGGCCCGAGGACACGGACCCGGGCCACGCCGCTCGCCCGCCCGTCGTCCCGCACCTCGCCAGCGTAAACGCGGGACCCGGCGGACATGCCCGCCGGACCGGCACTGATCCGGTGCTGATCGGCGCGCCGGAGGCTCGTGCCACCCCCCTCGACGGAAGGAACTCCATGACCACCACCATCCCCGGCTTCGAGACCCGACGCGTGCCCACGGCCGACGGCGTCGCGCTCCACACCGCGGTCGGAGGACAGGGCGACCCGATCGTCCTGCTGCACGGCTTCCCACAGACGCACCTCATGTGGCGGCACGTCGCCGCCGACCTGGCACGCGACCACACGGTCATCTGCCCCGACCTGCGCGGCTACGGCGCGAGCGACAAGCCGATCGCTACGGACGAGAGCACCTACGCCAAGCGCACGATGGGTTCCGACGTCGTGGCGCTCGCCCGCGAGCTCGGGTTCGAGCGGTTCGCCCTCGCCGGGCACGACCGCGGCGCCCTCGTCGCGTTCCGGACGGCGCTCGACCACCCCGGCGCGGTCACGCACCTGGCGACCCTCGACGTGCTGCCGACGCTGGACATGTGGGAGATCCTGCGCGGTGCCGACGCGCGGGTCGCGTGGCACCTGTATCTCATGGCCCAGCCGGCGGGTCTGCCCGAGGCGATGATCGAGAGCACGGCCGACGCGTTCTTCGGGTCGTTCCTCGACGGCTGGACCGGCCGTCCCGACGCCATCCCGGCGGAGGTCCGCGCCGAGTACCTGCGCGCGTCGCGCGACGCAGTGCCGTCGATCGTGGCGGACTACCGCGCCTCGGCGGGCGTCGACCTCGAGCACGACCGCTCGGACCGTGCGCAGGGCCGGACCCTCGCGATGCCGACGCTGGTGGTCCAGCAGGACTGGGGCGCCCGGCTCGGGTACGACGCGGCCGCCCTCTGGGGCGCCTGGGCCACCGACCTCGTGCACCGCACGCTCGCCGTCGGCCACTTCATGGCGGAGGAGTCGCCCGAGACGATCTCGGCCGAGCTGCGGGGACTCCTCACCCGCTGAGCGTCAGTGCTCCCGCAGAGTCGCGGGGCGGACCACCATCACCGAGCTGGCGCGTCTTCCGCGCTCCTGCAGCAGTGCGATCGTGTGGCCGCCCGGGTCGATGGCCGCGTAGGTGCCCGGGATCCCGATCGGCTCGAGCCACCGACCCTGGCTGATCGACTCGGCCTCGTCCGCGGTGACCTGCCGGTGCGCGAACGCGGTCTGGGCGGCCTGATCGATGTCGAGGCTGACCGCCGGGTCCTCGGCGAGCGCCTCGAGGGTGCGCGCGTGCTCCAGGGTGAACGGGCCGACCCGGGTGCGCCGCAGCACCGTCAGGTGTCCGCCGACGCCGACCGCGGCACCCAGGTCGCGGGCCAGCGCCCGGACGTAGGTTCCGGAGGAGCACTCGACTTCCACGTCGAGATCGACGAACGGCCCCTCGCGCCTGGTCTCGGTCAGCGCGAACCGGTCCACCGTGACGGGCCGGGCCTTGAGTTCGAACTCCTCGCCGGCGCGGATCAGCTTGTGGGCCCGCTGCCCGTCCACCTTGATCGCGCTGACGCTGGCCGGGACCTGGGAGATGTCGCCGGTCAGCGTGGCCATCACGGCCGCGATCTCGGCGTCGGTGACGGCGGAGGCGTCGGCCTCCGAGATCAGTTCGCCCTCGGCGTCATCGGTGGTCATCGCCTGGCCCAGCCGGATCGTCGCCGTGTACGCCTTGGTGGTCAGGGCCAGCAGCCCGAGCAGCTTGGTGGCCCGCTCGACGCCGAGCACCAACACGCCTGTGGCCATCGGATCGAGGGTGCCCGCATGCCCGACCTTGCGCGTGTTCAGGATCTTGCGACACCGCGCCACGACGTCGTGGCTGGTCATCCCCGCGTCCTTGTCGACGATCAGCAGCCCGGCGCCAACGAGGCCGGAGGACGGTTTGCGGTGAGAAGACACGGGTTTCGAGACTACTGGACGGTGATCGCGGTGATCACCAGGCCGTCGGCGACCATCCAGCGGCCGTCGAAGGAGGACAGCGGCGGGCCCGACGTCGCCTCCCCCGGCACCAGCAGCTTCGAGTGGAAGGTGCCCGCCGCCGCGCCCTCCCCGGCCTCGGACAGGGTGAAGGTGATGTGCGCGTCCTCGAACCCCAGCCAGCGACCGGTCACCGGGAACCATGCCTTGTACGTGGTCTCCTTGGCGCAGAAGAGGATCCGGTCCCAGTGCACGATGCCGGGTTCGGCGGCCGCGATCGCGGTGCGCTCCTCCGGCAGGCTGACGGCGTCGAGGACACCGTCCGGCAGCGGGCCGTGCGGCTCCGCGTCGATGCCCACGGATCGCACCTGCATCGCGTAGCCGAGCACCGCAGCGCGGTATCCGTCGCAATGCGTCAGGCTGCCGACGACCCCGCGCGGAAACAGCGGAACGCCCCGTTCGCCTCTCAGGATCGGTGCCGGGTCCATGCCGAGCTTGTCGAGCGCGACCCGCGCGCAATGCCGCGCGCTGGTGAACTCGCGGCGGCGCTTCTCGACCGCCCTGGCGATCAGCGACTCCTCCTGCGGGTGCGGCACGAGACCCGGCGGATCCTCGAACAGCTCGGCGGATACGACGCCGGTAGGCAGAATCTTCTCGATCACGCGCGCCCCGCCCTCATCGCATCGAACTCGGCTTCCTGCTCCGGGGTGACCTTGAAGTGGCCGCCCCACTTGTTCAGCGTGCCCGGCGGGTACTCCGGCACCGGCAGGATCTGGCGCAGCAGCCGCTCGGGCATCCCGCGGCGCTGCCACTCACGCGGATAGCCGAGCGAGACCTCCTCGAAGCGGACGCCGTCGTAGTAGGTGGTGCGCGGGATGTGCAGGTGGCCGTACACGCTGCAGATGGCGTTGTACCGGGTGTGCCAGTCGGCCGTCAGCTCGGTGCCGCACCACAGCGAGAACTCCGGGTAGAACAGCACCGAGGTGGGCTCGCGGACCAGCGGGAAGTGATTGATCAACACCGTCGGGATGGTGGGGTCCAGCGCGTCCAGCCTGGCCCGGGTCGACTCCACCCGGGCGTGACACCACGCCTCCCTGGTGCTGTACGGCTCGCAGGAGAGCAGGAACTCGTCGGTGGCGACCACGTTCTTGTCCCGCGCGATCTGCAGCGCGTGCGCCTTGGAGATCGATCCCGGCGGCCGGAACGTGTAGTCGTAGAGCAGGAACATCGGAACCAGGGTGGCCGGGCCACCCTCGCCCTCCCACACCGGATAGGGATCCTCGGGCGTGATCACGTCGAGCTCGCGGCACATCGCGACGAGGTAGTCGTACCGGGCCGCGCCGTGGATCTGGACGGGATCCTTCGCCGTGGTCCACAGTTCGTGGTTGCCGGGCACCCAGATCACCTTCTCGAACCGGCTGCGGAGCAGTTTCAGCGCCCACGCGATGTCGTCCGTCTTCTCCGAGACGTCGCCCGCCAGGATCAGCCAGTCCTCCGGCGAATCCGGGTACAGCTCCTCGGTGATCGGACGATTCCCCCGATGCCCGACATGGGTGTCGCTCACCGCCCACAGCTTGCGTGTCACGTGCACTACCTTCCCGCCTGAATATCGGCACCGGTCACTGCCCATCGCCCGGAACCCACCCGCCACACGACGGCCAGCATCCGCAGCACCATGAACACCGTAAGCCCCGACCAGATTCCCGCCAGACCCCAGTCCCGCACGAGCGAGAGCCAGATCAGCGGCAGGAACCCGACGATCGCACAACCGAGCGTCGCGTTGCGCAGGAACGGCGCGTCGCCCGCGCCGAGCAACACCCCGTCCAGCGCGAAGACCACCCCGGCGACCGGCATGATCGCGACGAAGAACCACCAGATGACGTCGATCTGGCCGAGGACGGCGGTGTCGTCGGTGAACAGCTCCGGAATCACCGTGTGCCCGAGCGCGAATGCCGCGGCGAGCGCCACCGCGAACACCGTCGACCACTCGGTGAGCCGGCGCGCGAGCCCCTTCGCCTGGGCCGCCCTGCCCGCACCGAGCGCCGCACCGACCAGCGTCTGCGCCGCGATCGCGAGCGAGTCCAGGGTCAGCGCCACCAGGTTCCAGAGCTGCAGCACCACCTGATGGGCGGCGACCGCGGCAGCCCCGAACCGGGCCGCGACGGCGGCCGCCGACAGGAAGCAAGCCTGGAAGGCGAGGCTCCGCAGGATCAGGTCTCGGCCCAGCACGATCTGGGCCCGCATCACCGCGGAGTCGGGCCGCAGGGAAACCACCGATCCCGAGGATCGGGCCTGCCGCAGCAGCGCCACGACGAAGAACACCGCGGTGACGGCCTGGCCGACGACATTGGCGACCGCGGAGCCGATCAACTCCCAGCGCGGCGCGCCGAGGAGTCCGTGCACCAGAACCGGGCACAGCACGGCGGACAGCCCGAGTCCCACCAGCACGAAGCGCAGCGGGCGCACCGTGTTCTGGACCCCGCGCATCCAGCCGTTGCCCGCCATCGCCACCAGGATCAGGGGCGCGCCGAACACCGCGATGCGCAGCCACGACAGCGCCTCGGCGGCGATGTCGCCGCCGCCTGCGATCAGCGAGGTGACCGGCTCGGCCAGGACCTGGACCGCGGCGATGATCGCCAGCCCGATGCCAACGGCCAGGTAGGTGGCCTGCACGCCCTCGCGGACCGCGCCCGCCTCGTCGCCCGAGCCGTGCATCCGGGCGGCGCGGGCGGTGGTGCCGTAGGACAGGAAGGTGAGCTGGGTACTGACCTGCGCCAGGATCAGCCCACCGACGGCCAGCCCGGCGAGCGCGAGCGCGCCGAGCCTGCCGACCACCGCGATGTCGAAGAGCAGGTACAGCGGTTCGGCGGCCAGCACGCCGAGAGCGGGCAGCGCGAGCCCCAGAATCCGCGAGGCGGACGGTTCGGCCCGGCGCCGCCGGGCGGTCTGCTCAGCCAATGTCTCTCAGGAGAGGGCGCCGAGCAGCGCGGCGACGACGTACTCGCTGTCGCCCTCGGCGGTGTACCCGGACGCGAACCGGTGACCGCCCCCGCCGAGCCGAGCGGCGACGACGGACACGTCGACGGCGGCCTTCGACCGCAGCGACACCGACCAGTGACCGGGTGCGGTCTCCTTGAGCACCGCGGCGACCTCCGCCTCCGACGTGGTCCGCACGATGTCGATCACGCTCTCGATCTCCTCGGAGCGCATCCCGATGGTGTCCTCGTGGCGGAGCAGCGCGTACACGAGCCCCAGCCCCTCGGCGGAGTCGGGGACCAACTGCGCCGACCCGAGCACCGCGGCGAGCATCGGCAGCCAGCCGAATGGATGGGTGTCGAGCAGCACGCGGGCGATCTCCGCCGAATCGATGCCGGTGTCGATGAGCCGCTCGGCCAGCAGGTGGGTACCGGGCTGGACCCAGCGGAACGAACCGGTGTCGGTGACCAGGCCTGCGTACAGGCAGTGCGCGATGTCCCGATCGATCTCCACGCCCCACTCGTCGAGGAGGCGCGCGAGGATCGCGGTCGTCGACTCGGCCGATTCGTCGACCAGGTTGTGCTGGGCGTACCGGGTGTTGGAGCGGTGGTGATCGATCACCAGACTGGTGCGCGCGCCGTCGAAGCGATCGGCCAGGTGACCGAGCCGACCGCGGCTACCGCAGTCGACCGTCACCAACAGGTCCACCTCGGGGTTGACCTCCGAGGCCGCCGCCAGCAGGTGTGTTCCCGGCAGGCCGCTCATCGACTCGGGCAGGTCGTCCGGGCGGGCGAACGCCACCTGAACGGGGATGCCCTTGCGCTCGAGGACGATCGCCAGCGCGAGTCCGCTGCCGATGGTGTCCGCATCCGGCTGGATGTGGCACAGCACCGTCACCGATGCGGCGGCGGACAGCAACCCGACCGCGCCTGCCAGGTCGACGTCAGAGTTCTGCTCGGTCACGGTCATCCCGGGCCCTAGTCGTCCTCGCCGGCCCGGTCGTCGTCCTCGTCGTCCACCGAACGCGGCTCCTTGTACGGATCGGCCTCGCCAGCATGCGTTGCGTTCGCCCTGGCGCGCGCCACCTCGTCGTCGGCCGCGCGGGCCTTGGCGAGGAGCTCCTCCATGTGCCGGGCCGTGTCGGGCACGGTGTCGGCGACGAAGGTCAGCGTCGGGGTGAACCGGACGCCGGTACCCGCGCCCACCTTGGAGCGCAGCGATCCGGTGGCCTTCGCGAGGCCGGCCGCGGCACCCTCGTAGTCGGGTTCGGTCTCGAGGTCGACACCACGAACCGTGTAGTAGACGGTCGCGTCGTGCAGGTCCGCGGTGACCTTGGCGTCGGTGATGGTGACGAAGTCGAGGCGCGGATCCTTGATCTCGCCCCCGATCGCCGACGCGACGATCGTCGCGATGCGCTTCGCCAGCTTGCGCGCTCTCGCCGGATCTGCCATGACGGGATGTCCCTTCTCGAAATCATCCGACGGCAGTGCCGTCGTTGAAGCCATTCAATTCCATGCGGACACCGAGTCAATCCTCGGGTCCGAAGATCCTTCGCCGTACCGCGAGCAACTGCAACTCGGGTCGGCCCGCCACATGACGCTCGCAGGTGTCGAGCACCTCGGTGAGATGGCCGACGTCGGCACTCGCGACCGCGACACCGAGCAGTGAACGCCGGTAACGGTCGTGCTCGCCGGTCTCGGCGACGGACACCCCGTATCGGGCAAGGGCAGCGATCACGGGCTTGACCACAGACCGCTTCTCCTTGAGCGAACGCACGTCGCCCAGCAGGATGTCCAGCTCAAGAGCACCGAGATACAACGAGCCTCCCGCCGGTCTGCCCAGTGCGCGCCCCGTCGACCAGCGGTCGACGGGGCGCGCACAAGGTGTCACACTGCTCAGTCGCGCGGCTTCTCGCGAAGCTCGTACGCCTCGATCACGTCACCGACCTTGATGTCGTTGTAGGTGACGGTCAGGCCGCACTCGTAGCCCTCGCGGACCTCCGTGACGTCCTCCTTCTCCCGCTTGAGCGAGGAGATGGTGACCGTCTCCGCAACCACGACGCTGTCGCGGAGGAGGCGTGCCTTGGCGTTGCGCTTGATCGACCCGGAGGTGACCAGGCAGCCGGCGATGTTGCCGACCTTCGAGGAGCGGAACATCGCACGGATCTCCGCCTTGCCCAGCTCGACCTCTTCGTAGATCGGCTTGAGCATGCCCTTGAGGGCCTTCTCGATCTCGTCGATCGCCTGGTAGATCACCGAGTAGTACCGGATGTCGACGCCCTCGCGGTTCGCCAGCTCCGTTGCCTTGCCCTCGGCCCGGACGTTGAAGCCGATGATGATCGCGTTCGAGGCCGAGGCCAGGTTCACGTTCGTCTCGGTCACGCCACCGACACCGCGGTCGATGACGCGCAACTGCACCTCGTCGTCGATCTGGATGCCGAGCAGGGCCTCCTCGAGCGCCTCCACGGTGCCCGAGTTGTCACCCTTGAGGATGAGGTTGAGCTGACTGGTCTCCTTGAGCGCTGCATCGAGATCGTCGAGGCTGATCCGCTTGCGGCTGCGTGCGGCCAGCGCGTTGCGCTTACGCGCATTGCGACGATCCGCGATCTGCCGGGCGATGCGGTCCTCGTCGACCACGAGCAGGTTGTCGCCTGCACCGGGGACCGACGTGAAGCCGACCACCTGGACGGGACGCGAGGGCAGCGCCTCGAGCACGTCGTTGCCGTGCTCGTCGACCATCCGGCGAACGCGTCCGTAGGCGTCGCCCGCCACGATCGAGTCGCCGACCCGCAGCGTTCCGCGCTGGATGAGCACGGTAGCGACGGGGCCGCGGCCACGGTCGAGGTGCGCCTCGATGGCGACACCCTGGGCGTCCATGTCCGGGTTGGCGCGCAGATCCAGGGAGGCATCCGCGGTCAGCAGCACCGCTTCCAGGAGGGCATCGATGTTGGTGCCCTGCTTGGCCGAGATGTTGACGAACATGGTGTCTCCGCCGTACTCCTCGGTGACGAGGCCGTACTCGGTGAGCTGCTGGCGGATCTTGTCGGGGTTCGCCCCCTCCTTGTCGATCTTGTTCACCGCGACCACGATCGGCACGTCGGCCGCCTGGGCGTGGTTGATCGCCTCCACCGTCTGCGGCATGACGCCGTCGTCGGCCGCGACCACGAGGATCGCGATGTCGGTGGCCTTCGCACCACGGGCACGCATGGCCGTGAAGGCCTCGTGACCGGGGGTGTCGATGAAGGTGACCAGGCGCTCGTTGCCGTCCAGCTCGGTCAGCACCTGGTAGGCGCCGATGTGCTGGGTGATGCCGCCGGCCTCGCCCTCACGGACGTTGGCCTTACGGATCGTGTCGAGCAGTCGGGTCTTACCGTGATCAACGTGGCCCATGACGGTGACCACCGGCGGACGGGACTCGAGGTCCTCCTCGCCACCGGCATCCTCGCCGTAGGTCAGGTCGAACGAGTCGAGCAGCTCGCGGTCCTCGTCCTCCGGGCTGACGACCTGGACGACGTAGTTCATCTCGCCGCCGAGCAGCTCGAGGGTCTCGTCGTTCACCGACTGGGTGGCCGTGACCATCTCGCCGAGGTTGAACAGCGCCTGCACGAGTGCTGCGGGGTTCGCGTCGATCTTGTCGGCGAAGTCGGACAGCGACGCGCCGCGGGCGAGACGGATGGTCTCGCCGTTGCCGCGAGGCAGCCTGACGCCACCGACTGCGGGAGCCTGCATGCTCTCGTACTCGGCGCGCTTCGCCCGCTTCGACTTACGGCCACGACGAACGGCGCCACCGGGGCGACCGAACGCGCCTGCCGCGGCACCACGCTGGCCGGGACGGCCACCGCCGCCACCGGGACGACCGCGGAAACCACCGGCGGGAGCGCCACCGGCGGGAGCGCCCGTGCCTGCACCTGCGCCGGGAGCTCCGCCACCGCGGTATCCGCCGCCACCGGGCGGACGCCCGCCCGGACCGCCGGGACGACCGCCGCCGCCGGGCCTACCGGCACCGGGAGCGGGACGTGCCGAACGAGACGGCATGGCACCCGGGTTCGGGCGAGGAGGCATCGAGCCGGGGCTCGGACGCGGGCCACCCTGGCCGGGAGCCGGACGGGGACCGCCCTGACCTGCGGCCGGACGCGGTGCGCCGGGCGCGGGACGGGGACCGCCCTGGCCGGGAGCCGGACGCGGGGCACCCGGACGGGGTGCACCCGGGGCCGGACGCGGCGCGGGACGCTCGGCCGGGGCCGAGGAGTACGGGTTGTTACCGACGCGCGGCGGCTTCGGGCCGGGCTTCGGACCTGCGGGGGCCGCAGGAGCGGCCGGAGCCGCGCTCGCGGCGGGTGCCGCAGGCGCTGCCGGTGCCGCGGGTGCGGGGACCGGCGGGGCAGCCGGGACCGGCGCCGCGGGCGCGGCCGGACGCGGTGCCGACTGCTGGGCGACGGGGGCCGGGGTCGGCGCTGCCGGGGCCGCGGGGGCGACCGGCTGAGCCGGAGCTGCCGGTGCGGGTGCAGCCGGCTTCGGGCCGGGGCGCGGGGCACCGGGCTTCGCCGCGCTGGGCGACGGGGTCTTCGGCTTTGCTGCCTCGGCATCTGCCGACTGTGCGCCGGGGAATGACTCCCTGATGCGCCGTGCAACCGGGGCCTCCACGGTGGAGGACGCCGACTTCACGAACTCGCCTTGCTCCTTGAGCCTCGCGAGTAGTTCCTTGCTTGTGACACCGAGTTCTTTTGCCAACTCGTGCACGCGGGCCTTGCCTGCCACTGCTCTCCTCACTGAGAGGTCGAGCGCGGCTGGGTGCCCGCACGACCTCGGGTTATCTCCGATGGACGATCATCGCTGGTGCTTCACGGTGTGCTCATGATGTGTTTGCCTGACTTCTCGAGAGGTACTGCTCTGTTGTGGGAGCGATTCGATCATGTGATCGAGGGCCGCCGTGTCCAGGCTTCCGGACACTCGCAGTGCTCTGCCGAATGCTCGGCGCTTCTCGGCCTGACTCAGACACTGCGGGTCGGGGTGCAACCAGGCACCTCGCCCCGGGAGTCTGCGTCGCGGGTCGGGCACCAGCGTCCAGCCTTCTGGCTGCACCTCTCGCGCAACGATCCTCAGCAGATCAGCGGCCAACGCTTGTTTACGGCATCCGATGCATGTGCGGACCGGTTTCCCGGGTTTCGCACGCGCCTGTACCGAAAGCTCACGCTGAGCCATTGACCACTCTACCGCTGTTCGGGCCAGTTTCCCGCATGCCGCCCCTAGACACGCGAGGAAGCGGGTCCGGCAGGCCGATCCTGGGAGGGTTCGGCGTCACTGCGGATGTCGATTCGCCACCCGGTCAACCGCGCTGCCAGGCGGGCATTTTGCCCTTCCTTGCCGATGGCGAGGGACAACTGGAAATCAGGGACGACCACCCGGGCTGCACGCGCATCCGCGTCCATGACTGTGACCGACACCACTTTCGACGGCGAGAGTGCGTTTCCGACGAACCGGGCCGGATCCGGGTCGTAGTCGATGATGTCGATCTTCTCGCCCGCGAGTTCGCTCATCACATTGCGCACCCGCTGACCCATCGGACCGATGCACGCACCCTTGGCATTGAGACCCTGGACGCGCGACTGCACCGCGATCTTCGACCGGTGACCGGCCTCGCGGGCGACGGCGATGATCTCGACCGAGCCGTCCGCGATCTCCGGGACCTCGAGCGCGAACAGCTTGCGGACGAGGTTCGGGTGCGTCCGGGACAGGGTGATCTGCGGACCACGCTGGCCGCGGGTCACGCCGACCACGTAGCACTTGATCCGCTCGCCGTGCTCGTAGGTCTCCCCCGGCACCTGCTCGGCGGCCGGGATGATGCCCTCGGCGCCGCTGGCCTCGCTGCCGATGTGCACGACGACCATGCCTCGGGCGTTGGCCCTGGTGTCGCGCTGGATGACGCCGCCGACGATTTCGCCTTCGTGCGTGGAGAATTCACCGAAGCTGCGCTCGTGCTCGGCGTCGCGCAGACGCTGCAGGATCACCTGGCGAGCGGTGGTCGCGGCGATCCGCCCGAAGCCCTCGGGGGTGTCGTCGATCTCTTCGCCGATCATGTTCCCGTCGGCGTCGACGTCATGGGTCATGACCCGGACGACACCGGTCTTGGTGTCCACGTCGATCCGTGCGTGCGCATGGTGGCCCTCGGTATGCCGGTACGCGGTCAGCAG
Organism: Rhodococcus sp. PvR044; assembly: GCF_040548995.1. Classification (NCBI taxonomy): domain Bacteria; kingdom Bacillati; phylum Actinomycetota; class Actinomycetes; order Mycobacteriales; family Nocardiaceae; genus Rhodococcus; species Rhodococcus sp. PvR044. The sequence continues at coordinate 1,167,147 of NZ_JBEPSX010000001.1, read as the reverse complement.
CGCGGTCTGGATCGCCGCGATGATGGTGCCTGCGGAGATTCCCTTCTCCACCTCGATCGCGCGCAGCGCGGCAATGTCGATATTCACTTGTCTACCCCTCTACCTCTTCATCAACCTGAAAATCTGTCTCATCGATCTGCGCCGAGGCCACCCGACCCTCGGCCACGCCACCGGCCAGTTCGAGCTCGCGCTCGTTCGGGGGCGAGAACTCCACCTGCACGACCGCCTTGTCGATGTCCGCGAGCGCGATCTCGCGCACCGACGGACCACCCTTGCCGGGCAGCACGATCGCGATCACGCCGTCACCGAGCACACCGATGCGACCGGTCACGCTCTCGTCGGCGAGGTCGATCTTGACCTTGCGGCCCCGCGCCCTGCGCCAGTGCCGGTCCTCCGTCAACGGACGGTCGATCCCGGGAGAGGTGACCTCGAGCGTGTAGGGCGCCTCCCCGAATTCGGGTGTCGCGTCGAAGATCTCGGAGATCGTCCGGCTGAGCTCCGCGACGTCGTCGAGGTCGAGGCCGGTGTCGCTGTCGATCATCACCCGGACCACACTGTGCTTGCCCGCGAGGGTGACCGCCACATCCTCCAGGTCGTATCCCTGGCGATGAACCAGATCGGAGAGAAGCTCGATCACCCTCTCCTTCGGCGGAACCGGCATCAGTGGAGCTCCCTCGTTCAGTTGTGGTCGGCAGGTCTCGTGTGCACAAGTCGTGCGCGCCCGAAAATGGTTTCCGGCGCGATGATCAAGGATATCGCGCATTCGACCGCTCCGTGACCAGCCTCGGTCGCCGCGATCGACGGGGCACCTGCCAAGATGGTCGGGTGCCTGTAGCCGTCACCCCGTCACCGATCTCCCGGCGTTCGGCCTTCCGGATCGCGGGCGCCGCGTCGGTCGGACTGACCGCGCTCGCGCTGTCCGCCGGGTGCACGTCCAACTCCTCCGACCGGGACTCCTCCGAGCCCGATCCCCTCATCTCCGCGGCGGAAACGGCGCGCCGGGACGCGGCCACCGCGACCGCCGCGACCGCCCTCGCGCCCGAGCGTGCCGGGGCGCTGAGTGTCATCGCGAGCGAGCGGGGTGCCCACGCCGACGCACTCTCGGCCGAGGTCGCGCGCGCGGCCGGGGTCGATCCGACCGCGATGCCCTCACCCAGCCCGACCGGCTCCCCCACCGAGCCGGCACCGCCCCCACCGACCATCGACGAGTTGCGCACACAGCTGGCCACCTCCCAGCGCGACGCCGCGGGCCTGGCCCGTCGCCTGTCCGGATACCGGGCCGGCCTACTCGGTTCGATCAGCGCCGCCGTCGCGGCAGAGCAGGCGGTGTTGCTGCTGTGACCTCCCCCAGCCCCACCTCGTCACTCGGACCGGAGCAGCAGGCCCTGTCCGATGCACTGCGCGCCGAGCACGCCGCCGTCTACGCCTACGGCCTGATCGCCGCGTTCTCGAACCCCGCGCGGATCGGCGACATCACGACCGATGCAGCGGCCCACCGGGCCAGGCGCGACGCCACCATCGATGCGCTCACCGCAGCCGGGGTCCGTGCGCCCGCGGCCGAGTCGGGCTACACCATGCCCTTCCCCGTCGTCGATCCGATCTCCGCGATCCAGCTGGCGGCGGCGGTCGAGGCCGATACCGCGGTCGCGTGGCGGTCGGTGATCGAGCGGGCCGAGTCCGAGCACACCCGCCAGGCGGCGGTCGACGCACTGACGGAAACGGCTCTGCGCGCGGCGAATTGGCGCGCGATCCTGGGAACGGCACCTCCGACGGTGCCGTTCCCAGGCCAGCCCTGACCGTCCTCCGGCTAGACCTGCTGCGCCTGCCTGCTCGGCATGAACAGTGCCGCGACGATCGCGACCCCGACGGCGCCCGCGCCGACGAACAGCGCCGGCTGCAGTCCCTCCGCGTAGCCGGCCGGGGTGAGGCTGCCGCCGTTGCCGAGGAACACCGCCGTGAGGATCGCGATGCCGAGCGCAACACCGATCTCCCGGATGGTGGAGTTCGCGGAGCTGGCGGTCGCGTGGTCCACCTCCGCCATGTCCGCGAGCACCGCGGTCGCGCTCGGGGCGAAGGTCAGTCCCATGCCGACGCCTGCCATCACGAACGCGGGCACCATCTCGCCGTAGGCGGCGCCCGGCTCGAGCAGCTGGGACATCCACACCAGTGATGCCGCCTGCAGGGCGAGACCGAGGATCAGCAGCGGCCGCAGGCCCACCCGCGGCGCCAGGATGCCCGCGATGGGTGCCACCACCATCGGCGCGGCCGTCCACGGCAGGGTTCGCAGGCCGGCCTCGAAGGGGCTGTACCCCATCACGATCTGGAGGTACTGGGCCAGCAGGAACACCGCCCCGAACATGCCCAGCGTGAACGCGAGACCGATGATGTTGGCCATCGAGAAGCTGCGCGAACGGAACAGCCGCAGCGGCATCACCGGGTTCGACGTCCGCGCCTCGCGGAACACGAACGCGGCGAGCGTGACCACCGAGCCGGCCAGCGCGCCCAGCACGCTCGCGGAGGTCCAACCGTCGTCGTTGCCGTGCACGATTCCCCAGACACCCAGGAAGACGCCCGCGCCTGCCAGCACCACGCCGAGCACGTCGAGTCGCTCACGCCTGCCGCGGGATTCGCTGAGCGCGGAGAGCGCGAGCGGCACCGCGATCAGCGCGACCGGGACGTTGAGCCAGAAGATCGCCTGCCAGGAGACGCCGTCGACCACGGCCCCGCCGACCACCGGGCCGAGCGCGACGCCGAGACCGGACACCCCGCCCCAGACACCGATGGCGAGCGCCCGCTTGGCGGCGGGCACCGCACCCGCGAGCAGGGTCAGCGACAGCGGCATGATCGCGGCCGCGCCCGCTCCCTGCAGTGCGCGCGAGGCGATCAGCAGCTCCGGCGTCGTGGACAGCGCGGAGGCGATCGAGGCGACCGTGAACAGCCCGATGCCGAACAGGAACATGCGCCGCCTGCCCCAGCGGTCCCCGAGCGTCGCCGCCGAGAGCATCAGCGTCGCGAAGCACAACGTGTACGCGTTCATGAACCACTGCAACTGCCCGACCGAGGCGCCGAGATCCGCCTGGATCACGGGCAGCGCGCTGGTCATCACCAGGTTGTCCAGGGTCGCCATGAACATCGGCAGCGAGGCCGCGAGCATCGCCAGCCAGATCGGCACCCGGCGCCCGGCCTGCGTTCGAGACGGGCTCTCGATCAGGACATCGAGCTCATCGGTTGTTGCGGTCATCACCACTCCTCGAAGCGAAGATCTGACTTGTAAGCATCGAATGATTACTTAAATGAAAACGCTAAGGCATCGAGTGATAACCTGTCAACATGGCAGTGCAAGGCGGCTCCGCTGAGTCGACGAAGTCCCCCCGTCCCGCGACCCGGATGAGCGCGCCGGAGCGTCGCGAGCTCGTGCTGGCCGCGGCCTCGCGGGCCTTCGCGCGCGGCGGCTACGCCGGCACCAGCACGGACGCGGTCGCCAAGGAGGCAGGCGTGTCGCAGCCCTACGTGGTGCGCATGTTCGGCTCCAAGGCCGAACTCTTCCGTGAGGTGTTCGCCCGCGCGCTGACGAGCATCGTCGCGGCCTTCGACGAGGAACTGGACCGGATCGCGGCCGAGCCGGGCGGCATCGATCCCCAGAGCGAGGATTTCTGGTCCCGGCTCGGCGCCTCCTACGGCGAGCTCGTCTCCGACGGCGACCTGCTGCTGGTGATGATGCACGGGTTCTCCGCGGGCGGAACCCCCGAGATCGGCGCGCAGGCGCGGGCCGCGATGTCGGAGATCTACACCCAGATCCGGACCCGCACCGGGTGCACCCCGGAGGAGGCGCGGGAGTTCATCGCGAAGGGGATGCTGCTCAACGTCCTGCTCGCCATGCAGGCGCCCGAGCATTTCGACGAGGACCCGGCGCTCGCCGAGCTCTCCGAGTGCGCCTTCGGCCAGACCCTTGACGCCGCGATCTCGGGTTCGGCGGCCATCCTGAACGCCGCCGAGGCCGCGCGGGGATAGCTCCGCCGCCGGCTCGTCTTTTGCCCGCAGTGTGGGAAGGGTTGCTGCGCGGTGTGACCCGGGCCACCTATCGTCCAGGTCACAGAAGATCAGTGACCAGAGAACGGGACACACCTTGGACCTCGCGCAACGGATCGCCGCCCTCGAAGCGATCGAAGCGATCAAGAACCTCAAGCACCGATACTGGCGGGCGTGCGACGGCAAGGACCCGAAGTCCTTCCGCGCCTGCTTCATCCGTTCGGGAGCGAACATCGACTACGGCCGGCTCGGCGCGTTCGACGACGTCGAGCCGATGGCCGAGATCTTCGAGAAGATCGCCCTGCACCGGGTCGGCGGCAAGCACGTCATCCTCGACATGCACCACGGCATGCACCCCGACATCACCATCACCGGCGAGGGCACCGCGACGGGGCGGTGGACGCTGCGCTTCCGTCAGTTGAACCTGCTCGAGAACACCGAGACCGTCTCGACCGGCGAATACGACGACGAGTACGTGCTCGAGGACGGCGAGTGGCGCATGTCGAAGTGCCACTTCACCGAGACCTGGTCACTGACCCGCCCGCTCTCCCCCGACGCCGTGGTGTCCGAGGGCAAGTTCGCGGGGGTGGCGCAGTGAATATTCATGAAGCAACGAGTGAGCGGCGGGTCGCCCTCGTCACCGGCGCCAGCCGAAGCGTCGGCAAGGGCATCGCGCTCGCCCTCGGCTCGGACGGCTGGACGGTCTACGTCACGGCCCGCGGCGAGGTCGGGACCGACGGCCCCCTCGACGCGACGGCGGCCGAGGTCACCGCGCGCGGCGGCACCGGGATCGCCGTGCAGTGCGACCACACCGACGACGCGCAAATCGAGGCGCTGTTCGCCCGCATCGCCGACGAGCAGTCCGGGAGGCTGGACCTGCTGGTCAACAACGTCTGGGCGCACCCAAAGGGTTTCGCCGGCTTCTCCGACCCGTTCTGGAAGCGTCCCATCAGCGACTGGGACACGCTCATCGGCGTCGGACTGCGCGCGCACTACGTCGCCAGCGTCGAGGCCGCCAAGCTCATGGTCCCGCGCGGTTCCGGCCTCATCGGCAACATCTCCTCGTTCGGCACCCGCGGCTACCTGCACTCGGTGCTGTACGGGATGTCCAAGGCCGGCCTCGACAAGATGGCGGCGGACATGGCGGTCGAACTCAAGGGCACCGGCGTCACGGCCCTGTCCTTCTGGCCCGGACTGGTGCGCAACGAGGCGATGCTGGCGAGCGGGATGGAGAGCTTCGCCGGCTTCCCCCTCTCCGAGGCGGAGACCCCCGAGTTCATCGGCCGGGTGATCGTCGCCCTCGCCAACGACCCGGAGGTCGGCAAGCTCAGCGGGAGCACCCAGATCACCGCGGAGACCGCGCTCGAGTACGGGATCACCGACGTGGACGGCGCCCAGCCGGCCTCGCACCGCGCCGCGTTCGGCGGCGGTCCCCTGTTCTGACACCGACGCCACCCAGGGTGGTGAATCCATCACCCTGGGTGTCTCCCGCCCCACCGCTTGGGGGCCTGTCCGCACCCTCCCCCTCCGACGAGACTTTGAGACCAGAGCAGTTCCCGGTCACCGAAGTCCGAGTCGAGGGAGAGTTTCGTGAACCAGCCAGTGCAGCCCACCAGCATCTCCGGTTGCGGTACCCGGGCGCGGGTCATCGCGCTCTCCGCCGCCGCGCACTCGGTCTGGTTCTCCCAGCGCGTCTCCGGTGACGCGCCGATCTCCGTCGCGCAGTACGTCGACATCCGCGGCGCGCTCGACATCGACCTGCTCATGGACTCGGTCCGATGGGCGGGACGGGAATTCGGGGCGGGACGGCTGCACGTGGTCGAGGTCGACGGGTTCCCGTACCAGACCCTCGCCGCCGCCGCCGACGACTTCGTCGCCGCGGTCGACTTCCGCGGCCGGGTGAACCCGGTGGCCGCCGCACAGCAATGGATGCGCGAAGAACAGTCCCGCCCGGTCGACATGTCGGCCGACCAGCTCATCGTCGCGGCCGTGCTGCGGATCAGCGAGGTGCACACCTACTGGTACGTGCGAGCACACCAGGTCGCCCTCGACGCCTACGGGCTGCGCACACTGATCGAACGCTCCGCCGAGCTCTACACCCATGCATTCGTCGGCGCCTCCGCCAGCCCGTCCGAGGCTCTCGACCTCGAGGCCGTGGTGGCATCCGACGCGACCTACCGGACATCCGACCGTTTCGAGCGCGACCGCGAGGCCTGGGCCGAGCATCTCGCAGGCGTCCCGGATCCGGTCACGTTCGCAGGCGCGGCGGCACCGGCACAGTCCGAGCCCGTGGTGATCGGCGGCGAGCTGGCGCCCTCGGGCCCCGGTGCCGCCCTGTCGGCGCCGACAGTGGTCGCCGCGTTCGGGGCCTTCCTGGCGCAGCACACCGGACGAGACGAGATCACCGTCACGCTCCCGACCCCCGCCCGGGGCACCGCGGCACTGCGCCGCTCGGGTGGATCGCTCGCCAACGTGGTCCCACTGCGCCTGTCCTCGGGCGCGGGGATGACGGTCGGCGACGCGAGCATGGCGGCGGGCCGGGAACTCGCGGGAGCACTGAGCCGTCAGCGCCACCGCCAGGAGGACATCGCACGCGAGGTCGGCGTGATCGGAGACCGCGCGGCCTCCTTCGGCCCCACCATCGAGCTGATGCTCGCCGACAGCGAGGTCCCGCTCGGACCGCTGGACGGCGCGCTCCACGTCCTGACCACGGGCCGGGTCGACGACCTGACCGTCCGGGTCCGACCGGGCGCGGTCGAGGGCGCCACCCGGATCGACTTCCTGGCGAACCCGGACCTGTACTCGGAGACCGAACTCCGCCGGCTGCACCAGCGGTTCCTGGTCTTCGTCGAGGGCTTCCTCGCCGCGGACGCGGACAGCCCGCTGTCAACGGTCGTCTGACCCCACCCACCGCGGCGGTGGGTGAGGGTGCTGGGCGGTCAGGCTGCGAGTTCTTCGATGTCGTACTTGACGTTCCTGTCGCTGATGAGCAAAGCGAATCCGAGTCCGAGGGCGGCGCCCGGAAGTCCGAGCATGATGAATCTCCTCAATGAATGGCTGGTTTCCGGGCCCGTGCGTACGGGTGGGGCATCACCGGAATTCCAGAACGCGTGAACACGCGCGGTCCACCCGAGAGCTCAGACGTACGAACTCCATCGAAATCACCTCGGCTGCGAACGTCCTCAGAAGACGCCGTCGAATTCGGCCCGACACCCGTCGCGGTCACGGATCTGTGCTCTGGGCGGCTCCTCGAGCCCGGTGTCGCGCCCGCAGCTCGCTACCGAGCGGTGCGCAGCCCGGCCGCAGTGCCCGCGCCGAGCAGGCTCAGCACAACTGCGACCACGAATGCACCTACGTACGCCGAGCGGTCCTGGCCGCCCGCGACGAGCACGGCGGTGGTGACCGGCGCGCTGATCGCCGACCCGATCGTGCGGATCACGCTGTTGAGGCCGCTCGCCGCCGCCATCTCGGTCGGCGGCACCAACACGGCCAACAGCTGCGCACAGATCGCGTATCCGAGTCCGTTCCCCAGGCCGATAAGACTGAAGAACACCACTAGCGACCAAATCTGAGTGGGCCACACGGCCATCCCGGCCGCTCCGAGCCCCATCAGCACCATCGCCGCAACGGCCGGCGTCCGCAGGCCGAACCGCGCGGTGATGCTCGAAGCAATCCGCCCGCCGAGGAAGACCATTACCGCCGACGGCAACAGTGCCAGCCCGGTCTGGACCACCGTGAACCCGCTGCCGTAGCCAGTTGCATGCGGGGCCTGCAAGATGCGCGGGATGCACAGATAGAAGACGTACGGAATGAAGCCCAGCACGAGAGTGACCAGGCTGGTCAATGCCATCGGCGCGTCCACGAGGCTGCGGACGTCCACCAGCGGGTTCGGCTGGCGGAGTTCAGCTACGACCAGCGCCACCGCCGCGAGCAGTGCGACTGCGAACAGCCCCAGGGTCGCCGGTGCCGTCCAGCCCCAGGTGCCGCCCTGCGTCGTCGCGAGGAGCAGCGCGACCAGTGAGCTGCTGAGGAGCACCGTACCGACCCAGTCGGTCCGTGATGCGACCTCGGCGCTTTCAGCCTGCGGCACCCATCGCGCCACCATGGCCAACGCAACAAGGATCAGGATGCCGGTACCGACGAACAGCCACTGCCAGCTCAGGTACTCCAGGATCAGTCCGCCGAGGACGAGCGCAGCACCCGCGCCGAGACCGAGCATGCCGGCGACCCAGCCGATGCCGGCCGCCATGGCGGGACCCGACAGGTTACGCCGCAGCACCGCCAGCGCCAGCGGGAAGGCCGCCGTGCTCACACCCTGCACCATGCGCATCACCACCAGCATCTCGATGGTGCTGGCGAGCGCGGCACCGAAGGTGGCGGCCGCGAACACCACCAGCACGGCCAGCAGGACGCGCTTGTCGCCGTATCGGTCGCCGAGAGACCCGATCACCGGAGCGAGCACCGCCCCTGCCATCAAATAGGCGGTGAGGATCCACCCCGTCGCCGGAACCGAGGCGCCGAAGGTCTCGCCGAGCACCGGCAGCGCCGGTACCAGGAGCGTCTGCATCATCGAGTAGATCAGCACGGTGAAGGCCAGCGCCACCACGAGCAGTCCCGGGTGCACCGATGTCGACGACGCACGTGAATGCTTCGGCGACGACGCACGTGAGTGCTTCGGCGCAGTCAGTGGCATGTTCATGGAGGTCCCTTCGGAGCAACGAGCTTCTCGGCCATATGGATGCAAATCGGAACGGAGCGTTCCGGTCCGAAATCAGAACACGGATTGATAGCCTCTGGCAATGCGACAGGACGAGATGCACGGACCCGACCGGGCCCCGACCGGGCCGGGACGGGCCCGGGAAGCACGGTCGAACGACATCGGCGTCTTGCGCGCCGCCCGCGAGATATTCGCCGAGCGCGGCTGGGATGCACCGGTTTCCGCGATCGCCGACCGGGCCGGAGTAGGCGTCGGCAGCATCTACCGCCGATACCGCACCAAGGAGGAACTCGCCCAGTCCCTGCGTGTGTATGTCATCGATCACCTCACCCAACTGGCCCGTGACTGCGTCGCGCGCACCGACCCCGACCAGCGACTACTCGAGGTGTTCTTCCGTCGCCATCTCGCCGAGTTGGACAGCCCGCTCATCCCGACACTCGGCGGACACCTCCCCCGCGACCCAGAAGTGGACCGGGCCACCGGGGACCTTTCGTCGGCACTCGAGGCACTGATCGACCTCGCCCGCGACCGAGGCCAGGTACCGGACAGCTTCACCGCTGCCGACATAATGCTCATGACGGTGCACCTGCGTCCCCGGCTGCCCACGACCACCGAACGCGCCCGCGAACTGCACGAGCGCTACCTCGACTTCATGCTGATGGGGATCGCACACGCCGCGGACCGCGCGGAGCATGGGCCGAGCTGGGACGAGTGGTATGCGATGTGGCAGCCGAACTGACCGCCGCCGTCGCAGACCGCACTCGGCCGCCCCTATATTGGGCGGTGGGCGTGTCTCGAACCATCCCGTTTCACCCGGATGACTTCATGCACAACCAATTACCTGGAAACCGGATGCTCTAGTCCCCCTCCGCGGCGATCCAGCTTTCCGTGGCCATCCCGCGCCCGCCCGGGGCATCGAGGTGCTCCGCCAGCACCGGACCGATCACCGCGACCGCCTCTGGCTCGATCATCTGGTTGTGTTCGCAGTCCACCTCGATCTCCAGGAGCTCGCCGGTGATCGCCTGCCGCCATTCCTGGGCGGAGTGCCCGCTCTCCGACCTCACCGCGGAGAAGAACAGCAGGTCACCGTCGAAGAGCGCCGGGCTGAACCGGGACATGTTCTCGGCGGAATCGGCGAAGCCGTCGGCGATCCGCTCGAGGTGCGCCGCGGTCAGTCCCATGTCCTGGCCCAGCGAATCGTTCAGAAGCTCGGCGGCGCGCTCGTAGGTCAGGCCGCCGTTGCCCGTGTCCTCGGCCTCGAGGCCGAGGCCGGCGAGCAGTTCCTCGGCAGTCAGCCGCGGCTGGACGGGCTCCCCGGTCACCGCGTAACTGTCCAGGAGGGCCAGGGTCGCCACCTCGTTGCCTGCCCCGCGCAGTTCGACCGCCATCGCGTGCGCCACACACCCGCCCAGTGACCAGCCCAGCAGGTGGTACGGGCCCTGCGGCTGGATCGAGCGCAATTCCTCGACGTAGCGGTGCGCGAGCTGCTCCACCGAATCGAAGTGCACGCCCTCGCTGATGGTCGGCAGCTGCAGTCCGTAGACGGGCCGATCCGCGGTGAGCTGCGCGGCCAGGCCGGCGTAGCCCCAGGACAGACCGATCCCGGGGTGCACACAGAACACCGGCGCCTTGCTACCGGTCGCGCGCAGGGAGATCACCACCGACAGCGCCTCTTCGAGGCCCGACGCGCCGACCCCTGTGACCTCACCGTCCAGGTCCGCGATGCGCCGGGCGAGACCCGCGGGTGTCGGATCGAAGAACATCAGTTGCAGCGGGATCGGCCTGCCTAGCCGCTCGTGCAGTTCCGCCATCACCCGGGTGGCGACCAGCGAGTTCCCGCCGAGGTCGAAGAAGCTGTCGTCGACGCCCACCCGCTCGAGGCCGAGGATCGCCTCGAAGGCGCCGACGACGGCCTCCTCGAGCGGACTGCCCGGCGCCCGGAACCCCTCCGCCCGCGCCCCGAATTCGGGCGCGGGCAACGCATTTCGGTCGAGCTTTCCGACCGGTGTCAACGGGACCTCGCTCAGCACGCGGATCGACGAGGGAACCATGTACCCGGGGAGGAACGCCGCGGCGTGGGCCTTGACCTCCCCCGGCTCGAGGGTGACGCCCTCGTGCGGGAGCACGTACGACACCAACACTGTGTCGCCGGTGGGTCCGGCGTGCCCGATCGTGGTCGCGAAGCTGACCCCCTGGTGACCCATCAGCACGGCGTCGATCTCGCCCAGCTCGATCCGGAACCCGCGCACCTTGACCTGGAAGTCGCTGCGGCCGAGGTAGTCGAGGGTGTGGTCGGGCAGCCATCGCACGAGGTCCCCGGTCCGGTACATCCTCGACCCATTCGCTGAGACATTCCCCGTCGCTTCGCTCGCCCCGCGGAACGGATTGGCCACGAATCGCTGGGCCGTCAGCCCGCCCTTGCCGTTGTAGCCGCGAGCGAGGGCGGGACCGAACACGTACAGCTCGCCGGACACCCCCATCGGTACGGGCCGCAGGCGGGAATCGAGCACCGCCACACCGAAACCGATTGCGGGCCCACCGATGTCCACCGGCTTCCCGGAGATCATCGGCCCGCCGACCGCTGCCTGAACCGTCGTCTCGGTGGGGCCGTACCCGTTGTACATCCGGCGTCCCGGCGCCCAGCGCGCGACGAGTTCCGGCGGGCACGCCTCCCCCGCTACGACGAGGACCTCCACGTCCTCGAGTCCGCGGTGGTCGATCGACGAGAGCGCCGTCGGGGTGACCAGGGCGTGGGTGACGCCCTCCTGGCGCAGCAGGTCGGCGAGCTCGGCGCCGCCGAAGACGGTGGGCGGGACGATCACCAGGCACGCGGCCGCCCCGAACGCCATCAACAACTCGTACACCGACGCATCGAAACTGGGCGACGCCAGGTGCGAGACCCGCGACTCGTGCGTCACCTCGAAGAGCTCGCGCTCCTGTCTCGCGAGGTTCGCCAGCCCGCCGTGGGTGACCACGACGCCCTTGGGCACGCCGGTCGAGCCGGAGGTGTAGATCAGGTAGGCGGGGTGCACGTGCCGCAGCGGGGAGATCCGGTCGTGGTCGGTCAGCGGCGTGGCCGAGTAGCCATGAACCCAGGCCTGCACCTCGGCAGCATCGAGCGCCAGCCACGGCACGAGGTCCGGCAGGTTCGCCCTGCTGCCGCTCGCAGTCAGCCCCAGCAGCGCCCCGGAATCGGTCAGCATGTGGCCGATGCGCATCGCGGGATGGTTCGGGTCCACCGGCACGAAGGCGGCGCCCGCCTTGGTCACGGCCCACACCGAGAGCACCGATTCGACGGATCTCGGCAGCCCGAGCGCCACCACCGACTCGGGTCCGACACCCCGGTCGACCAGGGCGCGCGCCAACCGGTTCGAGCGCTCGTCCAGCTCGCGGTAGGTGATCGAGGATCCCCTGTAGGTCAGCGCCACCGAGTCGGGCCGGGCCGCGACCGCGTCAGCGAGCAACTCCGGCCAGGTCCGCGGCGGCTCGCCCGGCAGTCCCATCGCGGGTGCCAGGTCTGCCCGTTCGCTGCCGGCGAGTATCTCGATGTCACCGACCGGCCGAGCCGGATCCGCGGTGACGGACTCGAGGATGCGCAGGAACCGATCCGCGAAGCCGCGCACCGTGCCGGGGTCGAACAGATCGGTCGCGAAGTCGAAGCCGGCCGCCATCCCCGCGGGGGTGCCGTCGGTGCCGAGCTCCTCGGACAGCAGCAGTTCCAGGTCCTCCTTCGCCACGTTCACCTCGAGTTCGACGCCGGACACGGTCAGTCCTGGCAGTTCCAGGCGGGGACGGAGGTTGTTCTGGAACTCCAGCGACACCTGGAAGATCGGCGAATAGGAGGTGGATCGGATCGGGTTGAGCGCCTCGACGATCCGCTCGAACGGGACGTCGGCATTGCCGAACGCCGCCAGATCGATCTCGCGCGCACGGGCGAGCAGTTCGGTGAACGACGCGGCCCCGTCCACGCGGCTGCGGAGCACCAGCGTGTTGACGAACATTCCGACGAGGTCGTCGAGTTCCTCCTCCCCCCGGCCCGCGACCGGCGTGCCGATCGCGACGTCCTCGGTGCCGCCGAGCCTGCTGAGCAGCACGGCGAGCGCGGCATGGACGACCATGAACACGCTCGTGTTGTTCTCCCGCGCCAGCGCGACCAGCCGGCGGTGCAGGTCGGGTTCGACGGTGAAGTCGACACGATCGCCGTGGAAGGACTGCTGAACGGGTCGGGGCCGATCGGCCGGCAGCTGCAACACGTCGGGCAGACCCGCAAGCGTCTCGGTCCAGAAGTCGAGCTGGCGCGACGCCAGGCTGCCCGGATCGTCCGCGGAGCCGAGCAGTTCGTGCTGCCAGAGCGCGTAGTCGGCGTACTGGATCTCCAGTGGCGCCCAGTCCGGCGCGCGGCCGTCGATCCGACAGGTGTAGGCGGTCATGACGTCGCGTGCCAGCGGCGCCATCGAGAACCCGTCGGCGCAGATGTGGTGGACCACGATCGCCAGCACGTGCTCGTCGGGCGCCAGCCGGAACAGGGCGATGCGGTGCGGGATGGCGGTGGTCACATCGAATCCCGTCGCCATGAACCGGCCGAGGCGATCCGGCAGATCGGTCTCGTCGCCGAGATCGATGGGGGTCAGATCGGGCACGATGCCGGTCGCCGGGTGGATCACCTGGCGTGGCCCCTCGGTCGACTCCGGGAAGGTGGTCCGCAACGACTCGTGCCGGGCCACGACATCGGCGAGCGCGGTCTGCAGCGCAGGCAGGTCGAGATCGCCGGAGAGGCGGACCGCGAGCGGGATGTTGTACGCGGCCGAGGACGGGTCGAACTGGTTGATGAACCACATCCGCTGCTGGGCAAGGGAGAGCGGGATGTCCGCGGGGCGCGGGCCCGCGGACAACGCGGGCCTGGCGGTGCCGACCCCCGCGTGTCGCTCGACACGGTTGGCCAGCTCCCACACCGTGGGGGCCTCGAACAGCGCGCGCACGCCGATCTCGGTCTGCAGCGCCGCGTTCAGGCGGGCCATCACCCGGGTGGCGGTCAGCGAGTTGCCACCCAGATCGAAGAAGTTGTCGTCGAGGCCCGCGCGATCGCATCCGATGACGGCGGTGAAGACGTCCGCGACGGTCTCCTCGATCGGCGTCGTCGGGGCGCGGAACTCGGTGGTGGCGAAGACGAAGTCGGGTTCCGGCAATGCCTTTCGGTCGAGCTTGCCGACCGGGTTCAACGGGATCTCGTCGAGCACGGTGATCGCCGATGGCACCATGTGCGCGGGCAGCCGACTCGCGAGGTGCTCGGTGAGTTCGCGGGTCGCCACCGGCGCGCCACCGGCGGGCAGCACGTACGAGACCAGCACGGTGTCGCCCGATCGTCCGGTGTGCCCGAGAGTCGCGGCGAAGGCGACGTCGGGATGATCGGTGAGCGCCGTGTCGATCTCGCCGAGCTCGACGCGGAACCCGCGGACCTTGACCTGGAAGTCGCTGCGGCCCACGTACTCGATCGCCAGGTCGCCACTCTCGGTGTCCCTCGTCCACCGGACGATGTCCCCGGTCCGGTACATCCGGGCGCCCGGCTCGAACGGGTTGGCCACGAAGCGGCCCGCGGTCAGCGCCGCCCGCCGGTGGTAGCCGCGCGCCAGCCCGACACCGGCGAGGTACAGCTCGCCCGCGACGCCGACCGGCACCGGTTGAAGCCTGGAGTCCAGTACCAGCTCCGCGACGCCGCGGAGCGGCCCGCCGATGGTGATCGGCTCCCCCGGGGTCATCGCCACGCTGATGTTCGACATGACGGTGGTCTCGGTCGGGCCGTAGGCGTTGAACAGCCGGCGCCCCGGCGCCCACCTGGCCACCAGGTCCGGCGGGCAGGCCTCGCCGCCGAAGACCACGAACTGGAAGTCGTCGAGCCCGGCGGGATCCATGGTGGAGAACGCCGCGGTGGTGATGAACCCGTGCGTGACCCGTTCCGCCGCCAGCAGCCGGGTCAGCTCGATGCCGCCGTAGACAGTCGGGGGAACCACCACCATGGTCGCGCCCGCTCCGCAGGCCTGCAGGTATTCATAGATCGACCCGTCGAAACTCGGCGAGGAGAAGTGCAGGGTCCGCGACGCGGGCGTAGCGTGGAACCGCTCGGTCTGCATGGCCGCGAAGTTGTCGAGCCCGCGGTGGGTGACGACGACGCCCTTCGGCACGCCGGTCGACCCCGAGGTGTAGACGATGTACGCGGCGCAGTCCAGGGTGATCGGCGACGTCCGGTCCGCGTCGGTCAGGTCCGTGCAGGAGGTTTCGGCACAGTCCGACTCGAACGCGGGGTCGTCGAGCGCGATCCAGTGCGCAGCTGCGGGGAGTCGATCCCGCTCGGCCGCCGTCGTCAGACCGAGGGTGGCGCCTGCGTCGGTGAGCATGTGCTCGATCCGCTCGGCCGGGTAGTTCGGGTCGACCGGCACGAAGGCGGCCCCGGTCTTGGCGACCGCCCAGACCCCGAGTACCGATTCCACCGATCGTGGGATGCCCAGCGCGACAAAGGTCTCCGGCCCGGCGCCCCGTGCGATCAGCAGGCGGGCGATCCGGTTCGAGCGCTCGTCGAGTTCGCGGTAGCTGACGTCCCGGCCCTGGAAGCTCAGTGCGATCGCCTCGGGGTCCCTCGCCGCGGCGTCCGAGAAGATCTGCGGCAGCGTGCGGATCGACCCGCCGGGGTGCCCACGCACCGGCGCCAACTCGCGGCGCTCGCGCTCGTCGAGCACCTGTATCCGGGCCACCGGCTGGTCGAGGTCCAGGAGGTCGAGCACGCGCACCACCCGCCGCGCGATTGACTCGACGCTGTCGCGGTCGAACAGATCTGGGAGGTACTCGAGCTTGAGGTGCATGCGCGAGTCCACGGACGCGACGAGGCACAGCGGGTAATGCGCGGAGTCGGATCCCTCCACGTCGACCACCCGCATGCCCGCGATGTCCGTCTCCTCGGACAGTCCCGAGCGGTCCACGGGGTAAGACTCGAACACGGCGAGCGTGTCGAAACCGAGCCCCTCCCCGACCGCACGCTTGATCTCGGGCAGGCCCATGTAGTGGTGATCGAGCACGGCGGCCTGTTCGGTCTGGACCCGGTCCAGCAGTTCGCCGAGGGTCTCCCTCGGCAGCAGCCGGACCCGCACCGGGATCGTGTTGATGAACAGTCCGATCATCGATTCGATCCCGGAGATCTGCGGCGGGCGGCCGGACACCGTTGCGCCGAAGACGATATCGTCGCGGCCGGTCATGGTGCCGAGCACGATGGCCCACACGGCCTGCACGACGGTGTTGAGGGTCAATCCGCGCTCGCGGGCCACCGACCGCAGACGATCGGTCTGCTGCTCGGTGAGCGAGAGCTCCACCTCGTTCGAGACCGTGGACACCTCCCGGCCCGGATCGGCGGGGACGATCAGGGTCGGATCGGTGACCCCCGTCAGGGCGGTCGTCCATGCCGCGGTGGACTCGGCGGCATCGCGCTCCGACAGCCATTCCAGGTAGTCGCGGTACGAGCGGACACGCGGCAGGACCTCCTGGTCGCCGTCCGTCGCGTAGAGGACCAGTAGTTCGCGCAGCAGCAGCGGGGTGGACCAGCCGTCGAGCAGTACATGGTGGTTGGTCATCACCAGGCGGTAGTGCTCCGGCGCCGTCCTGATCATCGTGAACCGCAGCAGTGGCGCCCGTGCCATGTCGAAGCTGGTGACCCGGTCCGCGGCGAGTCGTGCCGTCAGCTCTGCCTCACGCACCACCGGATCCAGGGCCGAGAGGTCGACCTCGGTCCACGGCAGTGTCACCCGGTCCTGGATGACCTGTACCGATCGGCCCTCCTCGTCCTGGACGAAGGCCGCCCGCAGGTTCGCGTGCCGGTCCAGCAGCGCCTGCCCGGCCCGTCGCATCCGCTGTGGGTCGACGGCACCGCGCAGTTCCAGCCCGAGCTGGACCAGATAGGAGTCGACGCTGTCGTCGGACAGCAAGGCGTGGAACAGCATTCCGGATTGGAGCGGCGACATCGACCAGACATCGGCCAGGTCGGGGTACCGGCTCTCGAGGCGATCGATCGCGGACTGGTCGAGATCCACGAGGTCCAGGTCCGAGGGGGTCAGCCCGCCCGCGCGGGGGCCCGCGGCGTGTCTCGCCAGGGCTCGGAGCGCGCGGATCCACAGCTCCGCGACATCCTCCACCTCGGCCACGGTGAGCACGCCGCCGGGGAACGACCACGTCGCCCGCAGCTGCGGGCCGTTCTCGGTGGTCCTGGTCATGGCGTTGATGTCCAGTACCGCCGCGACCGGCATCTCCGGGTTGTGGGGGTCGCCGAGCCCCGCGTAGTCGACCGGCAGCCATGCCGCCTCACCGGAACCGCCCGCCGTGGCCGTCGCGAACCGGCCCAGGTAGTTGAAGCTGACCTGTGGCACCGGCAACTCGCGGAGCACGGCCGCCGACGCGTCGTCGAGATACCGCAGCATGCCGAAACCGATGCCGTGATCCGGGATCGCCAGCAGCTGCTCCTTGACCGCCTTCACGGCTGCGCCCGCTGCGGGCCCGCCCGCGAAGGCGTCGTCGAGGTCGATGCCCGAGAGATTCAGGCGGACAGGGAATATCGTGGTGAACCAACCGAGGGTCCTGGCGAGGTCGGCGCCGGGAACGACCTGCTCCTCGCGACCGTGACCCTCGAGGTTGACCAGCGCACTGTCGGCCCACACTCCCCGCTCGCGCCGCCACCGGGTGATCGCCATCGCCAGCGCGGCGAGCAGGGCGTCGTTGACGCTGCCGTGGAACGCCTGCGGCAACGAGGTCAGGACCGCGTCGGTCACGTCGGTCGGCACCGAGACCTGAACTTTCTGCACCGTCGCGTTGAGATCGAGGGCGCGGTCCCGCGGCCTGCTGCCGAGCACCGGGTCCTCGGCCGCCAGCATCTCCCGCCACAGGTCCAGCTCCGCGATGCGCTCCTCGCGGTGCACCACCTCGGTCAGTCCGTGGGCCCACCGGCGCAGGGATGTCCCGACCGGCGCGAGCACGGGCTCGGCGCCGGAGGCGATCTGCGCCCAAGCGGCGGCCAGATCCGGTACCAGGATGCGCCAGGACACCCCGTCGATCGCGACGTGGTGCGCGAGCACCAGCAGCCGGCCCTGCCCCTCGGGCGGGTCGAACCAGACTGCCTGCAGCATGATCCCGGCCGCGGGGTCCAGCCGGTCGGCCGCCGCGTCCAGTTCGGCGGCGGCGATCGCGGTGAACTCCTCTCCCACCACCGACGGCACGGCGACCCGGCGGAGCATCCGGTCCCCGTGCTCCGAGCCGATGGGCTGCACCTCAAGGAACCAGTCGCCCCGATCCGACCGCAACCGCGCGCGCAGCGCGTCGTGGTGGTCTACGACGGCCTGCACGGTGCGCCGCAACGAGACCTCGTCGATGTCGGGTGGCAGGGCCAGCACCGCCGCCTGCGCGTAGCGGTGGAACTCACCGCCGCGTTCGAGCATCCAGCGCACGATCGGTGTGAGCGGAACCGTTCCGACGCCGCCGTCGGGGAGTTCCTCCAGCACCTCGGCCCCGGCGGCCTCCGCGACGCGGGCCACCTCGGCGAGCGCGGCGACCGTCTTGCGCTCGAAGACATCTCGGGGCGTGATGACGACCCCTGCGGACTTCGCCCTGGCCACCAGCTGGATCGACATGATGCTGTCGCCGCCGAGCGCGAAGAACGAGTCCTCGACACCGACCGACTCGAGCCCGAGCGCCTCCGCGAACAGCTCGGCCAGCACCCGTTCCGCCTCGCTGACCGGTGCCCGGCTCGCCGTCACCCGTGCCCCGAAGTCCGGCGCGGGCAGCGCCTTCCGGTCCAGCTTGCCGTTCGCGGTCAACGGCAACTCGTCGAGGACCACCAGCGCGGCGGGCACCATGTGCGCGGCGAGCACCTCCGCCGCGAAATCGGAGACGGCGCCGACGTCGAGAACCGTGCCCGCCTCCGGCACGAGGTACCCGACGAGGCGGACTCCACCGCTGCCGTCGTCGCGGGCCAGCACCACGGTCTGCGCGACGCCAGGGCAGCGCAGCAGCGCAGATTCGATCTCGCCGAGCTCGATCCGGAACCCGCGGATCTTCACCTGGAAGTCGCTGCGGCCCAGGTATTCCAGCTCGCCATCGGTGTTCCACCTGGCCACGTCCCCGGATCGGTACATCCGCGCGCCGTCGCCGCGGAACGGGTCGGCCACGAAACGGCCGGAGCTGAGCCCGGTCCGGCCGAGGTAGCCGCGGGCGGCCTGGGCACCCGAAACGTACATCTCGCCCGAGACGCCGGGAGGAACCGGGTGCAGTCGCTCGTCGAGCACGTACACCCGGAGCCCGGGCAGACCCCGGCCGATGACGGACGCGGACGCCTGGGCCGCGAACTCCCGGTCCAGGGGAATGTGGCTGACGTGCACCGTGGTCTCGGTGATGCCGTACATGTTGACAAGCGCGGGGGCCCGGTCGCTGTGCCTGGCGTACCAACGGCCGAGCTGACCGAGGTCGAGCGCCTCGCCGCCGAAGATCACGTACCGCAGGCTGAGCCCGGCCGGGTCGCCGCGCTCCGCCGCCACCCGGTCGGCCTCGGCCAGCTGGTAGAACGCGGTCGGCGTCTGATTGAGCACCGTCACCCGCTCTCGCCGCAACAGCTCCAGGAACATCTCCGGCGCGCGGGCGGTGAAGTAGTCGACGACCACCAGCGTGCCGCCGTACACGAGCGGGCCCCACAGCTCCCACACCGAGAAATCGAAGGCGTAGGAGTGGAACATCGTCCACACGTCCGTGTGGTCGAATCCGAACATGCCCTCGGTGTTGGCCATCAGCGTCGCCACGTTCCGATGCGAGACGACCACGCCCTTCGGTCGCCCGGTCGACCCCGAGGTGTAGATCACGTACGCCAACGACGCCGGTTCCAGCACCTCGCGGCGATCCGCGTCGGTGATCGGCGCGGAGGGCAGGGCGTCGAGCCGGCTGACGATCTCCGGCGCGTCGAGCCGGACGGTCGGGATCGCCGACCCGGGTACCGACTCGGCGTCCTCCACCGTGGTCAGGACGCACACGGGCCGCGAGTCCTCGAGCATGAACGCCAGCCGTTCCGCTGGATAGGTCACGTCCACCGGCAGGTAGCCACCGCCCGCCTTGATCACCGCGAGGAGCGCGACGACCAGCTCGGCGGAGCGCGGCATCGCCACGGCCACCAGGTCCTCCGGTCCCACCCCGAGCGAGATCAGGTGCCGCGCCAGGCGGTTGGCGCGGTCGTCGAGCTCCGCGTAGGTCAGGGAGGTGTTCTCGTAGGTGACCGCGACGGCTCCTGGATGCTCCGCGGCGCTGCGCGCGAACAGGTCCGCGAGCGTGACAGAGGGGACGGCGACGCCCTCCTCGCCTGCGAGCATCCGGTCCCGCTCGGCGGGGTCCACGATGTCGATGTCGCCGATGGTGCGGTCCGGGTCGGCCGTGACCGCTTCGAGGATGCGTAGGTACCGTTCGGCGAAGGTCGCGGCGGTTTCCCGGTCGAAAAGGTCGGTGGCGAAGGTGAACCCGGCGCTCATGCCCGCGGGCTCGCCGTGGTCGTCGTGTCGTTCGCCGAGGGTGAGCTGCAGGTCGAACTTCGACACGCCCAGGTCGTGGTCGACCGCGTCGACGGCGAGTCCGGGCAGCTCGAGGTGGGCGGACAGGTTGTTCTGGTACTCGATCAGCACCTGGAACAGCGGAGAGTGCGCGGTGGAGCGTTCCGGCGCCAGCACGTCGACCAGTCGCTCGAACGGCAGGTCCGCGTTCCCGAACGCCGCCAGGTCGGTCTCGCGGACCTGGGTCAGCAGGTCGGTGAAGGTCGCCGTGGCCGGGGCGTCGCTGCGCAGGACGAGGGTGTTGACGAACATCCCGACCATGTCGTCGAGCTCCGCCTCGCCACGTCCGGCGACGGGGGTGCCGATGGCGATGTCGGCGGTCCCGGACAGGCGGGCGAGCAGCACCGCGAGGGCGGCGTGCGCCACCATGAACAGTGTCGAGTTGTGCTGCCGGGCAATCGCCGCCAGCTCCCGGTGGATGCGCGGGCCGATCTCGAAGTCGACCACCTCGCCACGGAAGGACCGGGCGAGCGGGCGCGGGCGGTCCGCCGGGAGCTGCAGCAGATCGGGCAGCCCGGTGAGGTTGGACGTCCAGTACGCCAGCTGCTGGGAGATCACCGAGTCGGGGTCGTCCTCCGATCCGAGCAGCTCGTGCTGCCAGAGCGTGAAGTCGGCGTACTGCACGGCCAGCGGGGCCCACTCGGGCTCCCGCCCCTCCACCCGGGAGCTGTACGCGGTCATGACGTCGCGGGCCAACGGCGCCATCGAGAAGCCGTCCGCGGCGATGTGGTGCACCACGACCGTGAGGACGTGATCGTTCTCGCCGAGTTCGAAAAGGCCCGCGCGTAACGGGACCTCACGCGTGACATCGAATCCGGCCGAGACGAAGGACGCGATCCGGTCGGCCAGGTCCGCCTCGGCCACCTCCACAGGAACCAGATCCGGCCCGGCCTGCGCGGCGTCCACGATCCGCTGGACCGGCTGCCCGTCGATGGTCGGGAACTCGGTGCGGAGCGATTCGTGCCTGGTCAGCACGTCGCGGATCGCGGCGCGCAGAGCGACCAGGTCCAGGCGGCCGGTGAGCCGGATGGCAAGCGGGATGTTGTACGCCGACGAGGCGGTGTCGAACTGGTTGATGAACCACATCCGCTGCTGCGCCAGCGAGAGCGGGATGCGGTCGGGGCGAGGGACCGGACGCAGCACGGGGCGGTCCCGCCGGTCGGCGGTGTGGTGCTCGATGGCGGTCGCCAGGCGGTGCACGGTGGGCGCCTCGAACAGCACGCGCACGCCGATGTCCGAGCCGAGCGCCTCGTTGACCCGGGCGATGACGCGGGTGGCGGTCAGCGAATTGCCGCCGAGATCGAAGAAGTCGTCGTCGACGCCGATCCGATCGGCGCCGAGGACCGCGACGAACACGTCCGCGATGGCTTCCTCCGCCGGGGTCGCCGGCGCCCGGAACTCCGCGGTGGACAGCACGTACTCCGGTGCGGGCAGCGCCTTTCGATCGAGTTTGCCGACCGGGGTCAGGGGGATCTCCTCGATCATCACGATCGAGGACGGCACCATGTGTCCGGGCAGCCGGGTGGCGGCATGTGCGGTGAGCCGGGCGGCGAGATCGGCGGCTGATCCGTTCGCGGCGGCCGCGTCCGGGGCGGGCAGCACGTAGGCAACCAGCCTGGTGTCCCCGGACGGACCGGTGTGACCGACCGTCGTCGCGAAGTCGACCTCCGGGTGATCGGTGAGTACGGCGTCGATCTCGCCGAGCTCGATCCGGAATCCGCGGACCTTCACCTGGGAGTCGGCGCGCCCCAGGTACTCGAGTCTGCCGTCATCCGTCCACCGGGCCAGGTCGCCGGTTCGGTACATCCGCGAACCGGGCTCACCGTGCGGGCTCGCGACGAACCGCGCGGCGGTCAGCGGCCCGCGGCGGTGATAGCCCCTGGCCAGACCTGCTCCGGCGACGTACAACTCGCCCGGCACACCCACCGGAACCGGCTGCAGCCGGGAGTCGAGGACGACCTCGGCGACGCCACGGATCGGGCCACCGATGGTGACGGGCTCCCCCGCCGACATCGCGTCGCTCATGTTCG
Source organism: Rhodococcus sp. PvR044 (assembly GCF_040548995.1). NCBI lineage: Bacteria > Bacillati > Actinomycetota > Actinomycetes > Mycobacteriales > Nocardiaceae > Rhodococcus > Rhodococcus sp. PvR044. The sequence goes on along the minus strand of NZ_JBEPSX010000001.1, from coordinate 1,144,756 downwards.
TCGCGACGGTGGCCTCGGTGGGGCCGTACGCGTTGAACAGCCGTCGCGTAGGTGTCGCCCACTCGCCGACCAGCTCGCGCGGGACGGCCTCGCCGCCGACGATCACGGAGGTGAACTCGTCGAGGCCGTCGGGTTCGATGGAGGCAAGGGCGGACGGGGTGAGGAAGCCGTGCGTGACCCGCTGGGCGCGCAGCAGTTCCGCGAGTTCGGCGCCGCCGTAGACGGTCGGCGGCGCGATCACCATCGTCGCGCCCGGCCCGAACACCAGCAGGTACTCGAGGACCGAGGCGTCGAAGCTGGGCGAGGAGAAGTGCAGCACCCGTGAGGTCGCCTCGGTTCGGCAGCGGGCCCGCTCCTCGGCGGCGAAGTTGTCCAGCCCCCGATGCGTGACCACGACGCCCTTCGGCATGCCCGTCGATCCCGAGGTGTAGATCAGGTAGGCCGGGTGGTCGAAGCGAAGCGCGGTGCGACGGTCGGCGTCGGTGACGGGGGCGGAGGACATGCGCGCACAGTCGCGCTCGAGATCGGGATCGTCGATCGCCATCCAGTCAACCCGGCCGGGCAGCGAGTCGCGTTCGGTCGTGACCGTCAGCCCCTCGGTCACGCCAGCGTCGGTGAGCATGTGCACGATGCGCTCCGACGGGTAGTTCGGGTCGACCGGCACGAAGGCCGCACCGCTCTTGGCCACCGCCCACACGGCGAGCACGGACTCGATCGATCGGGAGATCGCCACGGCCACATAGGTCTCGGCACACGCTCCGCGTTCGATCAGGACGCGGGCCATCCGATTCGAGCGTTCGTCGAGTTCATGGTAGGTCACCGAGTCGTGGGCGCAGATCACCGCGATCGCGTCGGCCCGGCGGGCCGCCGCGTCGGCGAGCAACTGCGGCAGCAGCCGGATGGACAGCCCCCTCGGCCCGTACACGGGCGCGAGCCGATCACGCTCGGCGGTGCTGAGCAGGTCCAGCGCGGCCAGCGCCGTGCCGGGATCGGCGGCAACCGCCGCCAGTACCCGGACCACCCGGTCGGCGATGGATTCCACCCCTGCTCGATCGAGCAGGTCCGGCAGGTAGGTGAGCCGCAGCCGCAGTTCCGCGTCGGCGGAGGCGATGACGGTCAGCGGGTAGTGCGTCGCGTCGCCACCTTCGATCACATCCGCGATCCGCATCCCGGCGATGTCAGTGACCTGGGACAGCCCGGCCCGGTCGACGGGATACGACTCGAACACGGTGAGGGTGTCGAAGCCGAGCCCGGATCCGACAGCCTGGGCGATCACCGGCAGGCCGAGGTGGTGGTGGTCGAGCAGGGCGGCCTGTTCGGTCTGGACGCGGCTCAACAACTCACCGAGAGTCTCGTTGGGGTCCAGGGTGATTCGAACCGGCAGCGTGTTGATGAACAATCCGACCATCGTCTCGACGCCCGCGATCTGCGGCGGCCTGCCGGAGACGGTTGCCCCGAACACCACGTCGTCCCGACCGGTCAGCATCCCGAGCACGATCCCCCATGCCGCCTGCACCATGGTGTTCAGCGTGACCCCATGCGTCCGGGCCACCTCACGCAGCGCATCGGTCTGCTCCTCGCTGACCGAGGCGTACGCCTCCCCCGGGATGGTGCTCACCTCGCGTCCCGGCTCCGCGGGGACGAGCAGCGTCGGGTCCTCGACGTCCGCGAACGCGCGTACCCACGCGTCCGTCGACTCCGCGACATCTTGGCGCGCAAGCCATTCCAGATAGTTCCGGTAAGGCGCCACCCGCGGGAGCACGCCGGCATCGCCATCGGTGGCATAGAGGACGAGCAGCTCCTTGAGCAGCAACGGTGTCGACCAGCCGTCGAGCAGGATGTGATGGTTGGTCATATAGATCCGGTGCCGGTGCGGTGCCGTCTTGATCAGCATGAACCGCATCAGCGGCGGCGTCGCCATGTCGAAGCTGGTGGCGCGGTCCGCCGCGAGGATCGTCGCGAGCCGTGCCTCGAGCACCGCAGGAACCTCCTCGGACAGGTCCAGTTCGACCCACGGCACCTCCACGTGCTCGGCGATCAGCTGCACGGGCTCGGCGTCGCCGTCCTGGTGGAAGGCGGCACGCAGATTGGGGTGCCGATCCAGCAGTGCCTGCGCGGCACGCCGCATCCGCTCCGCGTCGACGACGCCGTCCAGCTCCAGTCCGAGCTGGACGAGGTAGGCGTCCACCGACCGATCCGACAGCAGCGCGTGGAACAGCAGACCCTTCTGCAGCGGCGCCATCGTCCACACGTCGGTCAGGTCCGGGTACCGGATCTCGAGCCGGTCGATCGCGGCCTGGTCCAGCGACACCAATCCGAGGTCCGAGGGCGTCAGGCCACCCGCTCCAGGGGATTGGGCATACCCGGCGAGCGCCGTGAGCGCCGTGACCCACAGCTCGGCGAGCTCCTCGACCTCGTCCTCGGCGAGGACTCCGATGGGGAACGCCCAGGTGGCCCGCAGCTGGGGGCCTGCGGCGGTCGTCGCGGTGACCGCGTTGACATCGACGGCCGCCGCGACGGGCAGCCGAGGATCCGTGACGCCGCCGAGGTCCCCCGCGTCCTCGACCGGAAGCCAGCCGGTGTCACCGTGATCGGATGTGGCCGTGGCGAACCGGCCGAGGTAGTTGAAGCTGATCTGGGGTGTGGCCAGCTCGCCGAGCACCGAGGAGGCGCCGTGGTCGAGATGGCGCAGCATCCCGTACCCGATGCCGTGGTCCGGGATCGCCAGCAGTTGCTCCTTCACGGACTTGATCGCCGCACCGGCCGCCGGTCCGCCTGCGAACGCGTCGTCGAGGTCGATGCCGGACAGGTCGAGGCGCACCGGGAACACCGCGGTGAACCAGCCGACCGTGCGGGTCAGGTCTGCGCCCGGCACCACCTGCGCCTCACGACCGTGGCCCTCGAGGGTGACGAGCGCGCCGTTCGCGCGCACGCCGCTGTTCTCACGCCACCGGGTCAACGCCAGAGCCAGTGCGGTGAGCAGGCCGTCGTTCACGCTGCCGTGGAACGCCGAGGGCAGCGCGGTCAGCACCGCCTCGGTCACCGCGGGCGGGAGCTCGATCTCGACCCTGGCCACCGTGGCATTGACGTCGACGGCCGGATCGAGCGGCCGCGACCCGAGCAGCGGGTCCGGCTCGGCGAGCATCCGGGTCCAGGTGTCCAGCTCATCGGAACGGTCGCGCGCGGCGTCGACCAGCGCGTGCGCCCAGCGACGCATCGAGGTACCGACGGCGGCGAGGTCCGGCCGCTCGCCCGCCTCCAGCTGTGCCCATGCGGTCGCGAGGTCGGGTATCAGGACCCGCCAGGACACCCCGTCCACCACGAGGTGATGCGCGACCACGAGCAGTCGTCCGACCCCGGCGGGGGTCTCGAACCAGACCGCCTGCACCATGTTCGCTGCGGACGGGTCGAGTCGGCCCTGTGTCTGCGCGAGTGTGTCGGCCACCACGGCCGTGAACTCCGGGCCGGTGACCGCGTCGACCGGGATCCGGCGCAGCACCGTCTCCGCCGACACCGATGCGGTCGGCAGTACCTCGAGCCCCCAGCCTCCCGGCCCGCCGTGCAGTCGGGAACGGAGCATGTCGTGGCGGTCCAGCACCGCCTGCAACGCGCGTTCGAGCACGTCGCGGTCCATGCCGGGCGGGAGTGTGAGCAGCACGGACTGGGAGTAGCGGTCGAAGTCACCCCCGCGGTCGAGCAGCCAACGCACGATCGGCGTGAGCGGGACCTCGCCCACCCCGCCGCCGGGGAGCTCGTCGAGCGTGGGCACCTCGGCGGTCTCGCCGACCACGGCCACCTCGGCGAGCGCGGCGACGGTCTTGTGCTCGAAGACATCCCGCGGCGACAGGAACATCCCGGCCGTCTTGGCCCGCGAGACCAGCTGGATCGACATGATGCTGTCGCCACCAAGGGCGAAGAAGGAATCGTCGACACCGATCGACTCCACCCCGAGCACCTCGGCGAACAGCTCGGCCAGCAGGCGTTCGGTCTCGGTGACCGGAGCCCGGCTCTCGGTGGTGCGGGCGCCGAAGTCGGGCGCGGGCAGCGCCTTCCGATCGATCTTGCCCGCGGGCGTCAGAGGAAGCTCGTCCAGCACCACCAGCGCGGCGGGCACCATGTGCGGCGCCAGCACCTCCCCGACCGAGGCCAGGATCTCCGTGGCAGCGAGCTCGGCGCCCTCCTCGGGCACCACGTAACCGACCAGTCGCCCTACGCCGCGACCGTCGCCGGAGACGGTGGCCACCGCGTCGGCAACCCCGACGCAGCCCCGCAAGGCGGATTCGACCTCGCCGAGTTCGATCCGGAACCCGCGGACCTTCACCTGGAAGTCGCTGCGACCCAGGTAGGCCAATTGGCCGTCGGGTCGCCAGCGCACCACGTCTCCGGTGCGGTACATCCGGGATCCGGGGTCGCCGAAGGGATTCGCCAGGAACCGGTCCGCGGTCGCCCTCGCCCTGCGGTGGTATCCGCGGGCGAGCCCGGGTCCCATGACGTAGAGCTCACCCGCGACACCCACAGGAACCGGGTGCAGGCGCTCGTCGAGGACCGCGACGCCGCACCCGACCGGGGGCCGCCCGATCGCGACCGCCGTGCCAGGGACCATCGGATCGCTGACGGCGGCGACGACGGTGGCCTCGGTCGGACCGTAGGCGTTGAACATCGTCACAGCGGCCCACTGGCGCACCAGTTCCGGCGGGCAGGTGTCGCCGCCGGTCACCACGCACTCGAGGGCATCGAGCCCGGCCGGGTCGACGGACGCCAGCGCGGCGGGGGTGACGAAGGCGTGGGTGACCCGCTCGCGGGCGAGCAGTTCGGCCAGCTCCGCGCCGCCGTAGATGGTGGGCGGTGCGATCACCATCGTGGCACCCGCGCCGAAGGCCAGCAGCAATTCCAGCACGGACGCGTCGAAGCTCGGCGACGAGAAGTGCAGTGCCCGCGCGGCCGGGCCGACGCCGAACCTGGTGCGTTCGTCGGCCGCGAAGTTCGCGAGGCCGCGGTGCGTGAGCACCACGCCCTTGGGGACACCGGTCGAACCGGAGGTGTAGATCAGGTAGGCGGGGTGCCCGAGCAGCAGCGGCGCATGCCGGTCGGTGTCGGTGACCGCCGTTCCCGGCTGCCCGTCGATCTCGGCGCCGAATCCCGGGTCGTCGAGGACCAGCCACTGCGTCGTGTCCGGCAGGTGCGTACGCGACCGCGAGACCGTGAGACCCAGCGCGGCCCCGGAATCGGTCAGCATGTGCTCGATGCGCTCGGCCGGATAGCTCGGATCCACCGGCACATAGGCGGCCCCCGCTTTCGCCACGGCCCACACCGACAGCACCGACTCGATCGACCGCGCCATTCCGAGCGCCACGATAGATTCCGGGCCGACGTCAAGGCCGATGAGCACGCGCGCCAACCGGTTCGAGCGTTCGTCCAGCTCGCGGTACGTCAGGCTGTCGCCCTCGCAGATCACCGCGACGGCATCGGGATCGATCGCGGCGGCGTCCGAGAGCAAGTGGGGCAGGGTGCACGGCGCCGCCCCTGCGGGTCCGGTGACCGGCGTCAGCGACCGGCGCTCGCTCGGATCGAGCAGCTCGATGTCCCCCACCGCGATCGACGGATCCGCGGTCGCGGCCTCGAGGACCCGGACGAACCGCGCGGCGAGGCCGTCGATCGTCGCCGCGTCGAAGAGGTCGGTGGCGAAGGTGAACGCGGCCGCCACCCCCACGGGGGCGCCGTCCCTGTCGTAGCGCTCGTCGAGGGTCAGCTGCAGATCGAAGTTCGCTGTGACGGAATCGAGTTCAACGGGTTCGATGACGAGCCCGGGTAGCTCCAGCCGCGCCCGTTCGGTGTTCTTGAACTCGAGCATCACCTGGAACAACGGGGAGTGTGCGGTCGACCGTTGCGGGGCGAGGACGTCCACCAGGCGCTCGAACGGGAGGTCGGCGTGACCGAACGCGCCGAGATCCGTCTCGCGCACGGAATCGAGCAACTCGGCGAAACTGGTCGAGCGATCGACGCGGGTGCGCAGGACGAGGGTGTTGACGAACATGCCGACGAGGTCGTCGAGCGCGGCCTCGCCGCGGCCGGCGATCGGCGTGCCGACCGCGACATCGTCGGTGTCCGCCAGCCTGCTCAGCAGCACCGCCAGGACGGCGTGCATCGCCATGAACACGCTCGAGCTGCGCTCCCTCGCGGTCGCGACGAGCCTGCGATGGGTATCGGCGTCGATCGAGAACTCCACCCGGTCGCCGCGCAACGAGCGCTCCGCGGGCCGTTGCCGGTCGACCGGCAAGGCCAGCACCTCGGGCAGGCCGGACAGCGTCCGCGTCCAGTAGTTCAGCTGCCGCGCGATCAGGGACTCGGGGTCCTCCTCGGAGCCCAGCATCTCGCGCTGCCAGAGCGCGTAGTCGGCATACTGCACCGGCAGCGGTGCCCACTGCGGGGACTCGCCCGCCATCCGGGAGCTGTACGCCGCCATGACATCCCGAGCGAGCGGGACCAGTGAGAAGCCGTCGGCCGAGATGTGGTGCACGACGACGACCAGGATGTGCTCGGTCTCGTTCAGTTCGAACAGCGCCGCCCGCAACGGAGCCGAGGCGGTCACGTCGAAGCCGGCGGCGACGAACCGGGCGAGTTCTCCTGGCATCGCATCCGGTGACACCGCGATCGGTGACAGGTCCCCCACCACGTCGTCGGCGTCGACGATCACCTGGATCGGTTCCCCGTCGACGAGCGGGAACATCGTGCGCAGTGCCTCGTGCCGGTCGACGACGTCGAGGATCGCCTTGGCCATGGCATCCGCGTCGAGCGCACCGGAGAGCCGGACCGGCAGTGCCACGTTGTAGGCGGCGGAGGACGTGTCGAACTGGTTCATGAACCACATCCGTCGCTGCGCGAGCGAGACGGGCACCCGCGGCGGACGAGCGGCCGCCTGCAACGCGGGGCGCGGAACCGCCCGTGAACTCTCGGTCTCGGCGCACACGGCGAGCGCGGCCACCGTCGGGGAGTCGAAGAGCTCGCGCACCCCGATCCGGGTGTCGACCGCCGCGTTCACCCGGGCCACCAGCCTGGTTGCCACCAGCGAGTTCCCACCGAGGTCGAAGAAGTTGTCGTACACGCCGATACGGCCGAGGCCCAGCAGGTCCGCGAAGATCGACGCGATGATCTCCTCGATCGGGTTCCGTGGCGCCACGAACTCGGAGGTCTTGGCCGCGAACACCGGTTCCGGCAGCGCGGAACGGTTGAGCTTGCCGGTCGAACCGAGGGGGAACTCCTCCAGCACCATCAGCTGCGCGGGAACCATGTAGCCGGGCAGCCGCGAGGCAACGCGTTCGAGCACATCGTCGGTGTCGATCTCCAAGCCGCGCTCGACGACCAGGTAGCCGATCAGCGAGTCGCCCGTGAGCGCGTCGCTGTGCATCGTCACCGCCGCCTGCACCACCGCCGGGTGTTCGAGCAATGCCAGCTCGATCTCGGACAGCTCGATGCGCAGTCCCCGCAGCTTGACCTGGAAGTCGGTGCGGCCGATGTACTCGATGTTCCCGGTCTCGTTCCACCGCACCAGGTCACCGGTGCGGTACATCCGCTCACCCGGCGCGAAGGGATCCGCCACGAAGCGGTCCGCGGTGAGGTCCGCGCGACCGACGTAGCCGCGTGCCAGCTGGACACCGCTCAGATACAGCTCGCCCGCGACACCGACCGGGACCGGGTTCAACCGGCCGTCGAGCACGTACACCCGGGTGTTCCACACGGGCGCGCCGATGGGCACGACCACCTCGTCCGCGGCGCTGCACGCCCAGTGCGTCACGTCGACCGAGGCCTCGGTCGGCCCGTACAGGTTGTGCAGTTCCGCGACGCTGAACTCACGGAACGCCTCGGCCGCCGACGGCGCGAGCGCCTCGCCGCTGCAGAACACCCGGCGTAGCGACCGGCATCGGGCCGGATGCGCGCCCGCGGTGAAGGTCGACAGCATCGAGGGCACGAAGTGGATCGTGGTGACCCGCTCGCTCTCGATCAGCCGCGACAGGTAGTCCGGATCCCGGTGACCGTCCGGGGCGGCGACCACCAGCCGGGCACCGGTCTGCAGCGGCCAGAAGAACTCCCACACCGAGACGTCGAAGGTGGCCGGGGTCTTCTGCACCACCACGTCCTCGGAGGTGAGGGGGTACCGGTGCTGCATCCACGACAACCTGTTGGCGATCCCGGCGTGCGTGACCGCGACGCCCTTCGGCCTGCCGGTCGAGCCCGAGGTGTAGATCACGTACGCGACGTCGTCGGGGCGCAGGCAGCCGAGCCGGTCGGCGTCCACGATCGGCGACGGGTCCTGCGCGCCGAGGTCGAGCCCGTCGATCTCCAACGCCTGCAATGACTCCGGGAGTGCGCCGCGATCGGCGTGGGTGGTGAGCACGCACACCGGCTGGGCGCTGCCCAGCACATATGCGGTCCGGTCCGCCGGATGGTCCGGATCGATCGGCACGTAGGCGCCGCCCGCCTTGACCACCGCATACATGCCGACCACGAGCTCAAGGGAGCGGCGCATGGCGAGGCCGACGGTCGACTCCGGTCCGACCCCGAGCGAGATCAGGTGACGGGCCAGGCGATTGGCCGCAGCGTCGAGCTCGGCGTAGGTCAGCCGGTCCTCGCCGAACACGACGGCGACCGCGTCGGGCGTGCGCGCGACCTGCGCGTCGAAGAGGTCGCCGAGGGTGGTCGCGGGCAACTCCTGCTCGGTGGCGTTCCAGTCGGTCAGCACCTGCGAGCGCTCGCTCCCGGCGAGGAGGTCGACATCACCGACCGTCACCGCGACGTCCTCGGTGACCGATTCGAGCACCCGGACGAAACGCTGCGCGAACCGGCGGACGCTCGGCGCGTCGAACAGGTCGGTGGCATAGGAGAACGCAGCATGGATCCGGCCCGGCGCGCCCTGGCCGTCATAGGTCTCGGTCAGGGTGAGCTGCAGGTCGAACTTGGCGGTCCCGTTGTCCAGCGCCTCGACGTCCACGATCAGGTCGGGCAGTTCGAGTCGCGTGTGGCCGGTGTTCTGGAGCACCAGCAGCACCTGGAACAGCGGGGAGTATGCGGTGGACCGCGTCGGGTTGAGCACCTCCACGACCCGCTCGAACGGGACGTCGGTGTGGCCGAACGCGTTCAGGTCCACCGTGCGGGTCTGCCTGACCAGCTCCGAGAACGTCACCCCGGCTTCGACGGGTGTGCGGAGCACCAGGGTGTTGACGAACATGCCGACCAGGTCGTCGAGCGCGGCCTCGCCCCTGCCCGCGATCGGCGTCCCGATGGAGATGTCGGAAGACCCGCTCAGCCGCGCCAGCAGGACCGCCAAGGCGGAGTGCAGCACCATGAACAGGCTCGAATCCATCTGCCCGGCCCGCGAGATCAGCTTGTTGTGCAGTTCGGCGGAGATCGTGAACTCCTCGATCGCGCCCCGGAACGACTGCTCAGGGGGGCGGGGACGATCCGTCGGCAGCTCGAGCACGTCGGGGGCGCCCGACAGCGCGGTCGTCCAGTAGTCGAACTGGCGAGAGATCAGGCTGTCGGGGTCGTGTTCGTCACCGAGCAGCTCGCGCTGCCACAGGGAGTAGTCGGCGTACTGCACCTCGAGCGGAGCCCAGTCCGGCTCGCTGCCGAGCCTGCGGGAGTTGTACGCGGCCATCACGTCCCGCGCGAGCGGTGCCATGGAGTAGCCGTCGGCGGCGATGTGGTGGACGACCAGGACCAACACGTGCTCGGTCGGTCCGAGGCGGAGCAGCTCGGTCCGCACCGGGAACTCGGTGGTGACATCGAAGCCGGTCGACGCCAGCCCGGTGACCATGTCGCGCAGTCCGCTCTCGGACACGGGCACGGGCGTGAGATCCGGCACCACCTCGGCGGCGGGCCGGATCAGCTGGAAGGGGCCGTCGGGAGAGTCGGGGAACACGGTGCGCAGCGACTCGTGCCGTTCGACGACATCTGCCAGCGCCCTGGCCAACGCGTCGGGGTCCAGTTCGCCCGCGAGGCGCACAGCGATCGGGATGTTGTACGCCGCCGAGGACGGGTCGAACCGGTTGATGAACCACATCCGTTGCTGCGCAAGGGAGACCGGGATACGGTCCGGCCGCTCCCCCGCTGCCAGCACGGGCCGGTCCGAGTCCCGGCGACCGATCGAATCGATCCGCGCGGCGAGCGTCTCGACCGTCGGCGCCTCGAACAGATCCAGCACCCCGATGTCGCTGTCGAGGACGGCGTTGATGCGCGCGACGACCCGGGTCGCGATCAGCGAGTTGCCGCCGAGGTCGAAGAAGCTGTCCCTTGTGCTGATCCGCTCGACGCTGAGGACCGTCGCGAAGACCCCGGCGACTGCCTCTTCGCTGTGGGTTTCCGGTGCTCGGAACTCGGCGGTCGAGGTGACGAAGTCCGGTGCGGGCAGCGCCTTCCTGTCGAACTTCCCCGCGGGAGTCATCGGGATCTCGTCGAGCAGGACGATGCTGGACGGCACCATGTGCCCCGGCAGCCGGGCGGCCAGGTGCGCGGTCAGCTCTGCGGCGGCGATCGCGGCGTCGTTGGTCGGGTGCACGTACGACACCAGCACGGTGTCCCCGAACGGGCCGGGGTGGCCGACGGTGGCGGCGAAGCTGACGTCGGGGTGTGTGGTGAGGGTGGCGTCGATCTCGCCGAGCTCGATCCGGAAGCCCCTGATCTTCACCTGGAAGTCGCTGCGTCCGAGGTACTCGAGGGTGTAGCCGTACCCGTCCTCGGTTCTCGTCCAGCGCGCGAGATCTCCCGTCCGGTACATCCGGGTGCCGGGCCCACCGAACGGGCTGGCCACGAAGCGGTCCGCAGTGGGGACCGGCCGCCGGTGATAGCCACGGGCGAGACCGGTGCCGGTGACATAGAGCTCACCGGGCACCCCCGCGGGCACCGGGTGCAGCCTGCCGTCGAGCACCACCTCACCGCACCCGAGCGGCGGCCTGCCGATGGTGACCTGTTCACCGGGGGTCATCCGGTGGCTGATCGACGAGACGATCGTCGTCTCGGTCGGGCCGTACGCGTTGAACATCCGATGGCCGGGCGCCCACTGCTGCACCAGTTCCGGCGGGCAGGTGTCGCCGCCGGTGACGAGGCACTCGATGTCATCGAGGCCGGCGGGGTCCACGGAGGCCAGCGCAGCCGGGGTGACGAAGGCATGGGTGACCCGGCGGCGCCCGAGTAGTTCGGCCAGTTCCGCGCCGCCGTACACGGTCGGCGGGGCGACCACCATCGTCGCGCCCGCACCGAAGGCCATCAGCAGTTCGAGGACAGACGCGTCGAAACTCGGCGACGAGAAATGCAGGGTTCGCGACGCCGGGGTCACGGCGAACCGGTCACGCTCCTCGGCGGCGAGGCTGGCGAGGCCGCGGTGGCTCAGCACCACGCCCTTGGGCACACCCGTCGAGCCGGAGGTGTAGATCAGGTAGGCCGGGTGCGTGAGCAGCAGCGGGGCACGGCGGTCCTCGTCCGTGACCTGCGCCGGGGAGTAGCGCTCGAGTGCCGCCTCCAGGTCGGGTGCGTCGAGGACCAGCCACGGCACCGCGTCGGGAAGTCGATTCCTGCGTTCGTCGACGGTCAGGCCGAGCGCGGCACCGGAATCGGTGAGCATGTGCTCGATGCGCTCCGCCGGATAGTTCGGGTCGACCGGCACGAAGGCGGCGCCTGCCTTGGCCACCGCCCACACCGACAGCACGGACTCGACGGACCGGGCCATGCCCAGCGCCACTATCGATTCCGGGCCCGCTCCCCGATCGATCAACATCCGCGCGAGCCGATTCGAGCGCTCGTCGAGTTCGCGATACGTCAGGCTCACGTCCTGGAACACGAGCGCCGCCGAATCGGGGTCGATGTGCGCGGCGTCGGCGAACAGCTCCGGCAATGTCCGCGGCGGCACCTCCGGCCCCCCGAACACCGGCGCCAGGGCGTCGCGTTCGTCGGCGTCGAGTAGTTCGATGTCGCCCACCGCGATCGACGGATCCGCGGTCGCGGCATCGAGTATCCGGACGAACCGGGTCGCGAAACGCTCGACGGTGTCCGGATCGAACAGGTCGGTGGCGTAGGTGAACGCGGCCGACATGCCGGCAAGGGCGCCGTCCGCGTCGTGCCGCTCGGCGATGGTCAGGCACAGATCCACCTCGCCCGCGACGCCGTCGGCCTCGGCGTATTCGACTGTGAGCCCAGGCAGTTCGAGGTGTGGTCGCCGCGCATTGCGTACCTCGAGCAACACCTGGACCAGGGGCGCATAGGCTGTCGAGCGGACCGGACACACCGTCTCGACGAGACGCTCGAAGGACTGCTCGGCGTGGTTGAAGGCGCTGAGCTCGCCGAGGCACGCCTCGTGCAGGAGTTTGCCGAACGAGTCGCCGCCGTCGACCCGCGTGCGCAGGACCACTGTGTTGTCGGAGGACTCGACGGTGCCGTCCACGGTCGCGGCGCGAACCGTGACCGGGGTGCCGATGGCCACGTCGTCGGTGTCGCCGAGCCTGCTCAGCAGCACCCCCAGCGCCGCGTGCACCGCGGAGAACACACTCGAACTCCTGTCCCGGGTCAGCGAGATCAACCGCTCCTGGAGATCGGCGCCGATGTCGAACTCCACACGATGGCGTCGGTCCGACAGCACGATCGGGCGGGGTCGATCCGCGGGCAGCGTCAGCACCTCGGGCATCCCCGAGAGGACTCGCGACCAGTGCGCCAGCAACGACGCGGCTTTGTGCTTGCGCCCGGCCATCCGGAAGCTGCGCGCGTGGATCTCCATCAGCCTGGTGTCGGGATCGGCAGCGACGAACCCCTCCAGCATCTCGACGAAGGCGTGGTGCCGCGATCGCAGGTCGTCGTCCTCGTAGAGGTTCGGGTTGCCCCGGAAGTCGATGACGGTGCTCGGCGGGCTGCCGCTCTGATAGATGTTGACCAGCAGGTCGTCGACCGGGCCCGAGGTCATGATGCGGTTCTCGCCGACGACGGAGCCGAGCGTGACCTGTTGGCTGAACAGCATCACGTTGACCATCGGCGCGTGCAGGGAGCGTTCCCCGCTGCGCCCGGCGTCCCTGCGGATGTCCTCGAGGCTGCAGCGCTGATGCCGCAGCGCACCCATCAACTCGAGGTTGACCCGCTGCACCAGCTCGGCGACGGTGTCGCCCGGCCGCACGCTCAGCCGCAGCGGCACCACGTTGACGAGCATCCCGCCGGATCGGTGCAGAACCGAGGTGGTCCGCGCCGAGACGGGGATGTTGACCAGGACATCCTCGGTACCGGTCATCTGGGACAGATAGCAGGCGAATCCCGCGATAACCACGGCCGCCGACGTCGCGCCGCGCCGGAGGTCGGAGTCCTCGAGCAGCAGGACAGCGTCCTCGGTCAGCGGCGCGCTCGCGAGCCGGCTACGGGCGGCGGCGGGCGCGACCTCCGCCACCAGGCTCGAGCCCTCCTCGATTCCACGGATCCGATCGGCCCAGAACTTGCGGTCCGACTCGAACCGGCTGGAGGTGCGGTACTTCACGTCGAGCTCGTACAGATCCGTCAGCGGAGAGCATTTGGCCGGACCGGCGTCCCCGCCCTCCACCGCGGCGGTGTACAGCGCGGCGATCCGGTTCATCACGGTCGCGCCGCCGTAGCCGTCGAGGGCGACGTGGTGAATTCGGCTGTACCAGAGGTAGTCCCGGTCGCCGACCTGCAGGACGGTGATGTCGAACAGGCGGTCGGTCGAGAGGTTCACCGGGGTCGCATAGTCCCGGTGCATCCACTCCACGGCCGCCGCGGCCGGATCGTCCTCACCCCGGAAGTCCACGAAGCCGAGCGGTAGGCCGATCGATTCGTCGACGAGCTGGAACGGTTCACCGTCGACCTCGATCACCCGGAGATAGGGCGACTGGAACTCGTGTGCCGCCGTCTTCGCCGCCTGGTGCAGCACCTCGAAATCGAGATCCCCGTGCAACTCGATGTACTGGGCGATGGTGATCGGGACCGTCGGGGTGAGCTGCTGGGCGAACCACATGGCGCGTTGCGCCGCGGAGAGGGGGAACGCTCCGGCTGGAATGTTGGTAGCCACCGACGGGCCCCTTTCAGAGTTCCTCACGGGCCGAGCGCAGCCGCGCCACCTCGGTCTCGAGTTCTACGAGGCGCCGATGGAGTGCCTGGATGGCGGCCATACACACCCCGTTCGCGTCGGCGACGGAGATCCGCCGGTCCGTGGATCCCAGCCCGAACGCCGCGGCGAAGTCCTGTGCCATCGGGCCCATATGACGCACCGACGGGTGATCGAACCCGTAGGTCCACACGCTGAGCGGCATCTCGGCCAGGCGTTGCAGGACCTCGTCGGCGCCTGCGGGCACGGACCGGCCGGTCTGGACCCCTCGCCGGTGGCTGAGGGCCGAGTTCAGCCAGGCCAGCGGGTGCCGGGTCCGGGCGGAAAGACGCGCACGCGCTCGCCCCCGGCCGGTGTCCACCCACTGGCCAGGGGCGTCCTGCGCGCGCTCGGTGCTCGCTTTCATGGCTTCGGTCACCGAATCGCCTCGGTTCAGTCCGTGAGTTCTGTGACGTCGTGCTTGATGGTCGCGTCGCTGAGCAAGAGCCCGAGCCCGAGCCCGATCGCTCCGAGTCCGAGTCCGAGCCCGATACTGAGCGCCGCGCCGCCGAGTCCGATTACAAGTCCGAGCATGATTCCTCCTGATTGTCGTCTGGTGTCGGAAGTCGGCCGATGTGCCGAACTCCCTGTTGTGAACACCTACAACCCTGATTCATCGACGCGGGCGCCGAAACCAACCCAAGGGGTGGTGACGCCCACCCTTCCCGAAACCCGTGCGGCGGAACCCAACGACTGAAACAGCTGTGCCACAAGAGAGTTGATGGCTGTACCTTGGTCAGGGCGTCATCAGATCATCACCAGAAATCCTGTGCGTGAGCATGCTGGGGCGACCATCCCCGATTCTTGGCCCGGTCCCCGATCGGGACCGAATCCGGGGCGTGATGTGCGTCTGCCGCCCGCTGTTCGAATAGGCGGGCGCCGCGCCGGCGGGTCTGCCGGCCTGCACGTACGCGTTCATCACAACCACCTTTGACGCAGGTCTTTCACGATACGCCGAAGCCCCTGTGCGCGGTCAGCGGCGAGTTTCCCGATTCGACCCTCACGAAAAAGTATTCGACGTGGTCGAGGTGGGCGTCAAGGCGATCAAGGTTGTTCCTTACCTCAGCTATCGAGAATTCGATCTTGCTGCGCGCACCTCCGGAGGGCACGATGGAAACGTGCCCTGGGGTTGTCGTGGACCGAGCAACTGAGTCTCGCCTGATCTACTCGGACAGGGAAGGTCGACAGCACAAGCTGGACCTCTCCCCCGATAGCCCACGCCTGACCGTCGGGCGCTCACCCGATTCCGGGCTGCCGTTGACCGCCGACGAGGAGGTGTCGCGGCTGCACGCGGTCATCGAATGCGTTGGCAGCCACTGGACCGTCGTCGACGACGGCATGTCCCGCAACGGCACCTTCGTCAACGGCGAGCGGATCACCGGGCGCCGACGACTGCGTCAGGGCGACAGCATCAGGATCGGCGGAACCCTGTTGACCTACAACGAGTTCGGCGGCGCGGTCGACGACGCGACCATGGTCGCCGCGAACATGCCGAACGTGCGGTCGTTGACCGAGACGCAACGCGCGGTGCTGACCGGGCTGTGCAGGCCGTACAAGCACGGGGCGACGTTCGCCAATCCGGCGTCGAACCAGCAGATCGCTGCGGAACTGTTCCTCAGCGTCGATGCGATCAAGACGCACCTGCGGGCACTGTTCGCCAAGTTCGATGTCGAGGACCTCCCTCAGAACCAGAAACGGGTGCGGCTGGCCGAGCTGGCCATGCAGAGCGGCATCATCAACGAGCGCGACCTGTGATCAGCCGGCGTTGGCGAGGATGCCCTTGTCCGTCGAGGTAGCCGACCCGCCGTGACCTGCGCGGGCGACCAGCGCGGCCACCGCGTGCGCGACCTCGGCCGCGCGCTCCAGGATCACCGAGTGACCGGCCCCGCTGATGCGCACCAGCTCGGAGGCAGGCAGCCGGGACGCGATGGCTGCGGAGTGCTCGAACGGGGTCATCACGTCGGCGTCGCCGCACAGGACCAACGAGGGGATCCCCACCAGGGAGGACAGCGACTCCGACTCGTCGAAGCCGATCAGGGATTCCAGGAAGCTGGACATCGTGACCACCGAGGTGTCGTTGACCATCGCGGCCGCGAGCGCGACGACCCGCGAATCCACCTGGCGGTTGCCGCACCCGATCACCCGGACGATTCCGGCGCACAGCATGCGGCTGAGCTGCTTGGAGCCCTGCATCATCCGGGGCGCCCGGCGGACCGCCTTCCGGAAGGCGGACACGATCGGGGAATGGAGGAGCCGACCGAGGCCGGCATCCGTGAGCCCGTTGGCGGCCGATGCGATGAGCGCCATCCCGACGATTCGCGAGCCGATCGAGTCCGGGTACTGCCGCGCGTAGGCCAGGGCCGTCATGCCGCCCATCGAGTGGCCGATCAGCACTACGGGGCCCTCGGGGACCACCGTGCGGATGACTGCGTCCAGATCGTGTCCGAGCTGGTCGATCGTGTAGGTGTCGACGGGGCCGTGGCCGGAGTCGCCGTGCCCGCGGTGGTCGTAGAAGACCATGCGGACGTCGGCGCCCCAGGAGTAGGAGAGGTATTCGCGGAGGAAGGACCACGATTCCGTGCGCAGGCAGTGACCGTGCACGAACACCGCGGTGATGGGGGCGTCCACCCGGCCGTACTCCTGGACCGCGAGGGGGACGCCGTCGTCGGCGAGCACCGTGATGCGGCGACCGGCATGATCTCGTGCGCTCGGCGTGCTCAACATTGCGTCCTCCGTACCTGGGTTCGTCCTGTTCCGCCCTCGTCTGCGGTACATACCAATCTGCTATCTGCGGTCATATGGAGCCAGCTACCCAAGTACTCGCTATATCGACCTGAGGGTGAAGTTTCTTACACCTGGGGTGGAATCCGCGGAAATTTTGCTCGACTGGAGTCGTTCCAAGCAGGGGCGAATCCCTCACCCTCAGAACGGTGGGGGTCGGCGCTTCTCGCGTGCGGCGATGATCGCGAGGTGTTCGGCGTGGTGGGCGCGCAGTTGTGCGCACCGCGCGAGGTGGCCGGGGTCGGTGATGGTGGCGAGTTCCGGGAGCGTCGGCGGTAGGTCGGTGGGGTGCATGTGGGTTTCCCACCAGGTCAGTTCGTAGATGCCGGGGTCGGGTGGTTCGGGCGGCGGCGGTGCGGGTGTCGGCTTCGAGGTCGGCCGCGCTGCGAGTTTCTTGGTGCGGGCGCTGGGTCGTTGTTCGACCGGGAGCGGCAGGGTGACCCCGATTGCGCCGTGTTGGCCGATCCAGACGATGACGTCGCCGTCGAGGCGGACGACGCGGAAGAGTCGGTCGGTCTTGGCCTGGTGGTGCCAGATGCAGGCGGGTTCGCCGTTGCTCTCCACGGTCCAGCCGCCCGCGAGAGGGTTGTCAGGGTCGAATTCGACGATGTGGTCGAACTGGCAGTCGCGGGCCTTGACGGTGCAGCCGGGAAACGTGCAGGTGTCGTACTTGTCGAAGACCGCGGCACGGACGGCGTTGCTGGGCCGGTAGGTCAGGGCGCCGCGGGGCGGGTGGTCGTATCCGCCGTGCCCGTCCGGGTACTGGCCGTCGAGCAGGGCCGGGTTCGCCGCGATCGCGTCAAGGATGTCGGTAATCCTGGGCTCGCGAGTGCCGACGCCGGGTGAATACGGAGGCGGTGTCGACGAGTCCTGTCGGGGCGGCAATTGCCCTGCCTTCCTCCGGCGCAGTCGATAGCGGCTCGGGACGCCAGGTGTGGCGGTCTGGACAGAGCTGTCCCCTGAACCGATGTCCACTGAATCAATGTCGCCCTTCGGTTCTCGTGGCGAATCATCGTCGTCAGTGTCGCCATGGCTGCCGTTCTCGCCCTCATCGTTGGCGGCAGCGTTGTGCTCCGCCTGGATGCGCCGAGCATCGGTGATCACCGCCTGCCACGTCGCATCCCCGGCGAGCAACCTCGCCAACTCCGGATCGATCGGCCCGTGACCCTCCACATGCCCGGGATGATCCGCCAACCGAAGCAGACTCTCCAGATCGATATGGATATGCACCTCGGGTTTTGGCCGCTCGGTGCGCGGCAAATGCGCGGTCGGACAGTCATCGCGCCCGCATTGGCAGTGCAGATAGCTCTCGCCGTGCACCAGCGCCATGAACGCATCCGTGCGCAGGTTGTCGACGGTGCGGGGATCCTCCCGGCAGACGGTGCCCGCCATCTCCTGGACGAGCGATTCGAGGGTCCGGCCCTCCGCCGCCGTCAGCGTCGCATATACCTGGGCCATGCCGTGCAGGTCCGCGGTCACCGACACCCGACGACAGTGACGCTCACGCCGCTTGCGCAACTCTTCTGCCTCGATGGGGTTGATGCGGATCAACTCCCGCATTACCTCCGCTACGAGTTTCTTCGGCGTCAGATACAGGGCCGCGTCCGCGAGGTGGCCCTCCATCCGTTCGAGGGTGGCGTCGGAGATCTCCGCGGTCGCGTCGACGATCGCGAACACCCGCGGAAAGTCCACCCGACCTGACACGAACACCTCACGTATCAACGGCAGCCGCAGATCCAGCGCATTGCCCACCGCCACATACCGTTCCGCCGTGAAGGCACTCACACCCAACGCCAGCGAGGTCTCCATCTCCGCCGACCGCCCGGCCCGGTAGGCGAACTCCTCCCCGAACAGATCAACCTCGTGCGCGAACTGCCGCCGCGCAAACGCAGCCGCCGTCAACACCTTGTGCGCCGCGGCGATGTTCTCCGCCCGCCCGTACTCCCGCAACGCCGACAGAGCCGCGGCACCGTCCTCGAAATCCACCGGGCGCTCGACGGCGCGGGCGCCCTCACCTGCGGCGCCACCCCGAAACCCCCCGGTATCGAACATGTGTACGAGTCTACGCGCGGCCGCCGACAGAAATTTTGGGTGCCAACCATGCACACCCAGCACCGGCGGATACCTCCATCGCCAACGCAACACGACCGAAGGCAAACGTCCCGCGAGGTTGACGCTGCCTCAAACAGCAAATCGCCAAAAGTCTCTAGCGGCCCATGCGCGACGACTCGAAGAATGGCTGGTGCCCGTTCGATTCCGTGGATCGCATCACGGCCCAAGCAGAGAAGCTAGTGCCACATCAGGCAATGTTCGCCCTGCTGTGTCCATTGGCTGTGTGGATCGATACCCGATGATTGAGCACATGACGAATGGCATGTCCGTGTCCGGAAGGACGACTCGTCCTGGGCCGCCTCATCTGGTCGGTCTGACCGAGCCGGCTGACCGTCCCTGCAACGTATCCGAGAATTTCTGGGCAGAGTTGTTGGAGGTCGGCTGGGCGGCACGGCTGCGATCCCAGGGCGGCCAGACTCGATTTCAGTTGCGCTACTACGGGGAGCGGTCCGAAGGGCTAATCGTCGGTGACGACTTGCCCGCGCTGGTGTACGCGGTCACCGAGTCTGGACAGCAGATTCTGCTGTTCGACGGTGCGGCGCATGGCCATGACGCGATGTTCTGTGACAGCTGGGACGAAGCCAGACTGCGCACTCGCTGTGCCAATCAGGTGTATGTCGATGCTGAAGGCGAGAACACATTCGAGCTGGTGGTCTGGGTCGGCTACAACATCGACTGGGGGGATGAACGGCACTCCATTACGGACGCTGACGATCCCGACCTGGTCACGCTCGTCGACGGTCGTCGTATCCCGTTCGAGGTCGCCCGGCACGCCGCCTTCGACGCTGTGTTGATATCCGCCACGAACGTGCGGGGCCAGGCCACCGATGCCGTGTCGGAGGAACTGGCCTGAACGGTGCCCACGGCGGGGACGTCGCGTGCCGTTCCGGATGCTGGTCCACGCGGCGCGGTGTTGCCAGGCCGTGCGGGTGGCAGAACGAGTACACGTCCGCGAGGTCGTGAACAAGGCGAACGTTGCCTGATGCAGCAGATACTCCGCGACCTGTCTGAGGATTTGTTGACGCACCTCGGCGATGTCCACGGGTGCGACCTCACCGAGTAGCCGGGCACCGGTGGACTCGCGGCTGTCGATGAGAGCGAGCAGGAGGTGTTCGGTTCCGATGTGGTCCTGACCGAGCAGTGCAGTCTCGCGTGGGCTCTGTTCGAGCACGATCTTCGCTCGGGGCGTAAACGGAATCTGTCCTGATCGGCCAGCCTGGGGCTGTTCGGAACAGCTGATCCGGCTGTCAACGGCTTCGACCGACAGGCCCAACGACTCCAGCGTCTTCGCCGCCACACCGTCGCCCTCACGGAGAAGGCCGACCAAGAGGTGCTCGGTGCCCAGGTAGTCGCGGTTGCGTGCCTGCGCTGCTTCGGATGCCAAACATGATCGGTGAATTTCTCGAACACAGGCTGCTCCTATCGGACTCTCCACCGTGTGGTGCCCACCAACCCTCAGTATCTGCCGATCCTGTCCGGTCAGGACGGCTCCGCTCCTGACTCGACACAGCGTTCTCTTAGGCGGCCCCACCCAGGTGTCACATTCGATCCTTCGCCGGTGTCTTCATGCCGAGAGCACATAACCGGAGGAGGAATGATGACCACCAGGATCCCGCGGGCCGAGCTGACCGGCGTCTACGGCGCGATCGTCAAGCGGATGTCCCGCAAAATGTTCGGCGAGGTACCCGAGCCGGCCGAGGTGGCATGGCACAACCGCAAGGTGCTGAATTTCAGTTTCACCATCGGACGCAAGGCGCAGAAGTGGGATCAGTGCGACGAAAACCTGAAGACCTTCGCCCACATGGCGGTGGCCAGCATGGTCGGCTGTAGCTTCTGCCTGGACCTCGGCTACTTCCAAGCCAACAACGACGGGCTCGATCTGACCAAGGCACGCGAGGTGCCACGCTGGCGCGAGTCGGACGTGTTCACGCCGTTGGAGCGGGAGGTGATGGAGTACGCCGAGGCGATGACCCAGACCCCGCCCACGGTGACCGACGAGATGTCCGCACGGCTGCTCGAGCAGCTCGGCGCACCGGCGCTGGTGGAGCTGACCGCGTTCATCGCGCTCGCGAACCTCTACACCCGGAGCAACACCGCAATGGGCATCACCTCGCAGGGGTTCTCGGCGGCCTGTGGCCTCAAGCCGCTCGCCGTACGCTCGAAGTCATGAGCGACGACCCGTTCGTCACCCACCGCAGCCTGCTCTTCACCGTCGCCTACGAGATGCTCGGCTCCGCCGCCGACGCCGAGGATGTCGTCCAGGAGACCTGGCTGCGCTGGGCCGAGGTCGACAGGGCCAAGGTGCACGACCCGCGGGCCTATCTGGTCCGGATCGTCACCCGGCAGGCGCTGAACCGGCTCCGGTCGCTGTCCCGCCGCCGGGAGGACTACGTCGGGGAATGGCTCCCCGAGCCGCTACTGACCAGTCCCGATGTGGCCGAGGACGTCGAGCTCGCCGAGAGCGTCTCGATCGCGATGCTCACCGTGCTGGAGACCCTCGGTCCGGCCGAGCGGGCGGTGTTCGTGTTGCACGAGGTGTTCGAGACGCCGTACCAGGAGATCGCCGAGGTGATGGGCAAGAACCCGGCCGCGGTCCGGCAGATCGCGCACCGTGCCCGCGAGCACGTCGCCGCGCGGCGGCCACGGATGCAGGTGGACCGA
The DNA here is from genome assembly GCF_040548995.1 of Rhodococcus sp. PvR044. Lineage (NCBI taxonomy): Bacteria > Bacillati > Actinomycetota > Actinomycetes > Mycobacteriales > Nocardiaceae > Rhodococcus > Rhodococcus sp. PvR044. Next base: position 1,123,077 of record NZ_JBEPSX010000001.1, on the reverse strand, counting down.
GCCCAACAGCAGGCGGCCGTCGAGAAGCTGATGGCCGCCCTCTCCACCGGTGACGTCCAGGGCCTGATGGAGGTGATCGCCCCGGACGTGGTGGTGATCGCCGACGGCGGCGGCATCGCGGCGGCTGCGCGCAAGCCCATCGTCGGGGTCGAACGGGTGGCGGCCTTCCTGTCCCGCGCGGCAAAGATCCCGGATTTCGTGACCACGTCGACGTTCTTCAACGGCCTGCCGGGAATTCGGATCGATGTCGGTGGCGAGGCCACCGCGGTGAGTGTGGTGGTCGAGGACGGCCGGATCACGCGGATCTACGCGATCCGCAACCCGCACAAGCTGGGGCGGCTGGACCTGGTAGCGGATCTGCGGCGCTGAGGATCGCTCACCTAACCGAGCTCGCCGAGTCGCCGCTCGGCCTCCTCGAGACGCCGACGGGCGCCGAGGAGGTCGCTCTCGCTCCGCTCCGCGGCTTGGGCCGCCGCGGTCTCGGCGCTGCGCGCGAACTGCCGCTCCTGTTCGGCCCGCTCGAGTTCGCCCCTGAGCGCGGCGATCCGGACGTCGATCTCCGCCGTAACCTCCGACGCTCGTTCGAGTTCCACCCGTGCGCCCTCGGCGGCCGCGGTCGCCTGCTCCAGGTCAGCGGTGGCCTCGGCGAGTTCGGTTCGGGCGCCTCCCAGCAGGTCCGGGGCGGCCGCCGCAGGCTCCGTTGTCTCGGGCCCCGGCTCCGGCTTCGTCGCGGCAGATTCCTGCTCGGCGACCACGCTCAGCCCCGCCGGCCCGAACCCGCTGTAGCTGGCCGCGGTGACCACGCGGCCCGCACGGACCCGGTCCGCCACCTCTGGATCCGCGAGCGCCGCATGCAGGGTCTGCCCGACCTCCCGCAGCGAACCCTCGCCGACCTTCCGCCCGTGCTCAGCCGCGAGCCGACCCGCCCGCCGGGCGAGCGCGCGGACGACCTGCTGCCGCTGCGAGGACAGCTGCCTCAGGTCTTCGCCGGACAGCTGCCGCTGGGCGTCGCGCAGCTCCTCGCCCAGCCGGAGCAGCGCCGCGACCTCGTCCGGCGACTCGCGGGCCAGGAGATTGACCACCCATCCGACCGTCGTCGGCCTCCGCAAAGCGGTGATCGCGCCCGCGAGCGCCCGATCCCCGCCCTCGCGGGCCTCGGCGGCGCGAGCCGTCCTCTTCTCGACAAACTCGCCGGGGTCGAGGGCGTAGAGCTCGTCGGCGACATCGTCAAGATCCACCCCTCGATCCTGTCACCGTCGCCGCCGCGGCGCGGTCGACCCACCGATCAGATCGGGGTCATCTCGGCGATCAACCACTCGTCGCCGACGCGCTCCATCGTCACGATCACCCGACTCGACGTCGAGGTCGGCGCGGGCGACAGCGTGCTGGTGGTGATCTGGTCGACGAAGGCGAGCAGTCGCGCTTGATCGGCGGCACCGCTGAGATAGCCGGTCTCCGCGATCCGCGCCCTGGTGCTGATCCCCTCGCTCTTCGACTTGGGGGCGACGGTGTTCGCCGCGAAGTCACGGAACCCCTCTGCGAACGTCCCGGTGGCGCCTCGCGCCGCCTCGTCGAGATCGGCATCCACCGTCGCGGCGTCGTAGCTCAGCAGCGCCTCGATTCGCTCCGGTGCCGCGGCCAGCGCCTCGCCGCGGGCCGACTCCCGCTGCGCCTCCGTCCGGTTGGTCCACACCAGCGCCGCCGTCACGAGCAGCGTTGCGAGGAGCACCAGAACGGCCCCGCCTGCCGCGACCCGCCGCGTCCGCCCGCTCACGGCACGAACTCCACACCCGACATCAGGAGCCGGCCGTCGACCTCGTCGATCGTCACCCGCAGCCGATAGCTGCGCGATGTCGCGGTCGGACTGTCGACATTGCCGACCTGTGACGATGCCGCCACGATCACCACGCCCGATTCTCCCGACTCGCTCACCAGCGCGGCCGAGTCGATCCGCCCGTCCGAGTTCACCGCCGCGTCCCGGATCGACGCCGCGAGTCCGACGGAGCTGTCCCCGAGCTCCTGTGCGAACGCACCGGTGCTCCACTCCCGCAGCTGCGCCATGTCGTCCTCCGCGGTGTCGGTGTGCACGTCGATCAGGGCCAGCACCCCGTCGCCTGCGGCCTCGACCAGCGCCTCGCGATGCGACTCGCGCGAGCGATCGCCGAGATAGGTGGTGGTCGCGACGACGGCGCACGCCAGCACCGCGATCGCTGCGGCGCCGGCCAACGCGGACAACAGGATTCGACGTCGTCCCGACGACCATCGGGTGCAGTCATCCACCACCGGCGAGTCGGGGACCTCCGTGTCGACCGCGGTCACGGCCGCGGTCCCGTCAGCAGCTGCTGCCATCCCGGTGTCCCTTCCGCGGGGGCTGACGCGGGCGCCGCCGCGGGGGCGAGGTCGGTGTGTCGGGTTCCCGCTGGGCCCGTGTACAGCTCGTCCGGCGCATTTGTACCGCTCGGGACGAACGGTTCGGGGCTGCGGCAGATCTGGGGGTTCGGCGCCCGCTTGCCCGGCACCTCCGTACACGGGATGTTCCGGGATCCGCGCACCGCGAAGATCGAGTCCTGCGGCACCTTGCAGTACAGGTCCGGGGGTGTGTCGGGGACGGTCGTCTGATTGGGATCACGACGCTCCGAGGCGGGCAGGTATCCGGTCGAGCAGGCGGCCGGGTCCTGGGCCTCCAGGTGGAAGTTGACGTTGGCGGCGCCGTCGGCCTGGCCGCGCTGCACCACCGTCTCCTGGGCCGCGATGAGCGGCGGGAGGATCACCAGGACCTGTTCGAGGGACGCGTTGTACGTGACCGCGACCTGCTCGGTGCTGGTCAGATTCGCCAGCAGCAGGGGCAGGGTCGGACGCAGGTCCTGGAACAGCGTGTCGGCCTCGTCGGCGAACCCCGGGCCCTTGTCGAGGATGCCGCGCACCGACCCGTCTGCGGTCGCCAACTGGCCGCTCAGGTGCGCCACATTCGTGGTCCACTGCCGGATCTGATCGCCGGTCACCACCTGGGTCTCGAGTAGCGGGGCGAGTTGCTGCACCAGGGTGGTCGCGGGAGTGGTCGCCTCCGACGCCTGGTCGATGAACGAGGTGGTCGAGTCCAGTAGCCGCGCGAGGTCCGGAGCCCGGCCCGCGAAGGCGGCCGCGGATTCGTCGATCACCGCGCGCAACTTGTCCTGCGGAACCGATTCCAGCATCGCCTTCGCCTGGTCGAGAACGGGGCCGATCTCCTGCGGCACCGTCACCTGCTCGGCCGCGATGACGTCGCCGTCGGCGAGGAACGGCCCCTCGGTGCCGGTCGGCTGCAGATCCACGTACTGCTCACCGATCGCGGACACGCTGCGCACCGCGACCGTGAGATCGCTGCTCGGCACCGGCACCGCGCTCTCCAGCGTCAGCTCGGCGCGCACACTGTCCGGGTCGAGTCGCACCTCCCGCACCCGACCGACGGTGTCACCGCGATAGGTGACGTTCGCGTTGCGGTACAGGCCACCGGCATTCGGCAGTTCCACAGTCACCGTGTAGCGGCCGATCCCGAGCGCGGTCGGGACCCTCAGGTAGGAGACCGCCGCCGCGGTCATGCCGATCACCGCGATGACCGCGAAGATCGTCAACTGCGTGCGGACCATTCGCGTCAGGATCATCGACCGCTCCCCTCCTGTCCTGCCGCGGCCGTGAGCGGCGCGGTCATCGGGTTGGTGGGCTTGCCGCCGGACACGGACGGCGGCGGACCGAACGGCGTGCCGAAGCCGAGGCCGGTCCGCAAGCGATCGGAGGTCAGGTCCATCAGCGCCCACAGATTCGTGTAGTCGCCGCGCATGCCCTGGTCGATCGCCGTCTGCGGGAACGGGAAGGTGCTGAGGTTGCCCAGGTTGTTGATGAGGTCCGGCCCCGCCTCGACGACCTTGGCCAGGGTCGGCTCGAGTGCCGCGAGATCGGCCTTGAGATCCTCACGGCTCCTGTTCACGAGGTCGGTCCCCACGTCGCCGAATCTCCCGACCGCGTCCAGGGCCGCCGTCAGGTCGGCGCGCTGCGCGGCCAGCACCCCCATCGCCGGGTCCAGGGTTTCGATGGCCCGACCGAGAACGTCTCGCTGAGAGCTGATCTCGCCCGCGAACAGGTCGAGGTTCGCCATCGTGGTCACCATCGCATCCCGCTGCCGGTCCAGGATCTCGGTGAGCGAGTCCAGCTGCGGCAGCAGGTCCCGCACCGCGTCCTGCCTGCCGTCGAGCGCCTTGTTCAGTTCGGTGGTGATGGTCTGCACCTGCGCGAGCCCGCCGCCGTTGAGGACGACGGACAGCGCGGTCAGCGCCTCCTCCGTGGTCGGGTACACCCCCGCCGAGGCCAGCGGGATCACGGACCCGTCGTCGAGCCTGCCCTCCGGCGCGACATCGGTCGGCGGCGCCAGCGCGATGTGCTTGGAGCCGAGCAGGCTGGTCTGGCCTATCTTCGCGGTCGCGTTGGCCGGGAGCTGCACCGAGTCCTCCAGCGACACGGTCACTCTCGCATGCCAGTTCTGCGTCTCGATGGAGCTGATGCTGCCGACCGTGACGTCATCGACGAGCACCGGCGAGTTCGGGCTGATCGTGGTGACGTCGGGCATCTCGATCACCACGGTGTAGCTCCCCTCGCCCCGGCCGGCCGCGCCGGGCAGGGCCACCGAGTTCAGCCCGCTCCACTGGCAGCCCGACAGCAGCGTCGCGGCGGCCACCACCGCGCCGCCGATCCCCCACGCGCGCTTCGTCATCGGGTCGACCTCCCTGGTGTCATCAGATCGGCCAGGTTCGGCGGTACCGGAACCGTCGGCATGGTCAGTGCAGGCATCGACGTGGCCGCCGCCGGCTTCAGCTGCGGTTCGCTGTACACCAACTGGTCCGGGGTGGCGCCGAGCGCCCGCGTTGGATTGATGCTCAGATCCGGGTAGTTGGCCCTGACGGTGTTCAGCAGCGGACCGAGATACTGGGCGCACAGTTCCGCGCCCTTTTCTGAGGTCTCGTTCGCGAGGCCGGCGATGCCACCGCATATCAGGTCGATCGGGTTGCCGATGTTCTGGAAGGCGGGCACCCCGACCATCGCGCCCTGCGCGGGCCGGTAGACGTTGTAGTAGTTCGACAGTGCGGTCGGCCCCAGGTGCAGCACCTTCTCGAGTCCGTCCTTCTTGTCGACCAGCACCTGCGACACGTCCGCGAGGGTGCGCACCTGCTCGGTCAGCCCGGCCCGGTTCTGCGCGACGAAACGCTGCACGTCGGCGATCGCGGTGTCCAGCTGTGCCAGCGCGGGCGCCAATTGCGTTCGGCTGTCGGCCAGTACCCCTGTCACGGTCGCGAGGCGGCCCTGGAACTGCACGATCTGCTCGTTGCTGGCGGCCAGCGCGGTGGTGAACGCCTGCAAACCGCGGATCGTGCCGAAAAGATCGCCGCCGCTGCCTGCAAGGGTGCTCATCGCCCGCGACAGCTCCACAACGGACTCCCCCAGCGCGGCGCCGTTGCCCTGCAACGCGGTTCCCGCCCCCTCGAGCAGGTTCGCCGCGGGCCCGGGGTCGTCCCCATTCGGCCCCAACGCCTCCGCCGCCCGGCCCAGTTCCTGCTTGACCCGGTCCCACTCGACCGGGACCGCGGTGCGCTCGAGTCCGATCTCGGCGCCATCGGCCAGGGCCGGTGTCGACTCCTCCGTCACCGCAGGGGTCAGCTGGACGAAGCGCGCGGAGACGAGGGACTGCGCCACGATCACCGACTTCGCGTCCGCCGCCACGGGCACCGAGCGATCCAGTTCGAGTCGTACCCGCACCCGGTCGCCATCCGGGTCGATGCCGGTCACCTTGCCGACGTCGACCCCGACCACGCGCACGTCGTCTCCGACATACAGGCCGGTGACGGAGGTGAAATAGGCCGTCACCCGGTAGTGCCGGAAGTGGTCCACCGCAAGGTAACCGGACACCACGACCGCGGCGGCCAGTGCGAGGCCCACCCCGCCAACGGCCATCCTGCGCCAGGTGATCATCAGCGGACCTCCGGAATCGGCAGCGGCGCGGGCGCCAGCCCGAACATCGCATTGATCAGCGGCTGGTTGTACTGGGCGGGCAACAGGTTCTGGATGTACGCGTAGTAGAACGGGCCGCTGGCCACGGTGTCGCCGAGGGTGCCGACATAGGTGCCCAACCCGTCGATGCCCTGCGCCAGGTGGTCCCGGTTCTTCTGCAGGATCCCCACCACGGTGTTGAGCTCGTCGAGGACCGGGCTCAACTGCGCCTCGTTGTCGTGTACCAGCCCGCTCAACTCTGTCGAGACCGCGGAGACGTTCGTGATCACCTCGGACAGGGCGCCCTGGCGACTGACGAGCTCTCCTAGCAGCGCATTGCCGTCCACGAGCAGGGAATTCACCTGCGGACCACGCTCGGCGAGCAGGCCGGCCACGTTGTTCGCGTCGGCGAGCAGCGCCCTCAGGGTCTCGTCGCGGCTGCTGAGGCTGGTGGAGATCCGGCTGACTCCGTCGAGGGCGGGCCGCAGGTTCGGGGCGCTGTCCGCCATCACCTTCCCCACCTCGTCCAGTGAGGCCGACAACTGGTCGAGGTCGATGTCCTCCACGGTCGTGGTCAGGTCCCCCAGGACATCCGGCAAGGAGTACGCCGACCGGGTGCGTTCGAGGGATATCTGCCCGCCCACCGGCATCCGTCCGTCGTCCGCCAGGTCGAGGGTGACCGCCCGCTTGCCGAGCAGCGACATGGTGGTGATGGCGGCGGCGGTGCTCTCCCCCAAACCGATCGATCCGTCGAGGGTGAAGCTCACCACGGCTCGCCCGCCCTCGACACCGATCTCCTCGACGGTGCCGATCTTCACTCCCGCGGCGTTGACCTCGTCGCCGACGGCCAGCCCGCTGGCATCGTCGAACACCGCGCTGTACCCCACCCCGGACTTCAGGAACTGAAGGTCCTGATACTGCAGCGCGGTCAGCACCACCGCCGCGGTGACGGCGAGGCCGATCACCCCGACCCGCACCGCGTGGCTCTCCACCATGTTCCTCATCGCGGCGCACACCTCCCGGTCTTCTGGTCGACCAGGTCGACCGTGATCGGCCTGCCGTCGGCACCGTCGACCTTCATCGCGATCCCGCACAGGTAGAAGTTGAAGAAGGAGCCGTAGGCGCCGATCCGGATGAGCTGTCGGTAGTTCGCGGGCATCGATTCCACGATCCGGTTCAGCTCGCCCTGCTGCTCGATCAGTGGATCCAGGCTCGTGTTCAGCTCGGTCAGGGTGCCCGCGATGTTCGGCCGGGTGTCGGTCAGCAGGTCGGCGAAGGTTCCGGTGGCGGTGTTCACGCTCGTCACGGCGTCGCCGATCAGTTGGCGGTCCGCGTCGAGGCCGCTGACCAGCTGCTGCAGGTGGTCCAGGGTGCCACTGAACTGCCCACCGCGAGAGCGTAGTTCGCTCAGCACCCCGTCGAGATTGTCGATCACGCGGCCGATCAGCTCGTCGCGGTCCGCCAGGGTGTTGGTGAGCGAGCCCGTGTGCGCGAGCACCGATGAAACGGTCCCCGACTGCCCCTGGAACACCTCCAGCAACGACATCGACAGCGCGTTCACCTGCTCCGGGTCCAGTGCCTGGAACAGGGGCTTGAAGCCGCCGAGCAGCGCGTCGAGATCCAGTGCGGGCGCGGTGCGTTCGACCGGGATGGTCGCGTCCTCGACGAGCGGCTCGGCGGTGCCCGGGCTGTCGAGCAGCTCGAGGTACCGGTTGCCCACCAGGTCCTGGTACCGCACCGCCGCTCTGGTCTCGACGGTCACCGTGTTGCCTGCGTCGACGGTGAACTCCACCTGTGCCCGCCGGTTCTCGCCGAGCTCGACGGCGCTGACCGCGCCGACCGGCACCCCCGCGATCCGTACCTTGTCGCCGGGCTTGAGGCCGGACACGCTGGTGAACTCGGCGCCGTACGAGTTCGCGCCGCCGCTACGCAACTGGCCGAACACGAGGATCAGTCCCGCGTTCACCAGCAGCATCACCAGGACGAAGATCCCGAACTTGACGGTGTACCCGCGCACTTTCATCGGACCGCCGTTCCGAACAGGTAGGTCATCAGGTTCGCTGTCGCACCGCTCGGCAGGCCGCCATTCGGCTGACGCTCGGGGGCAAAGGGATTCACCCCGATATCGGTGACCAGGAAGGGTGCGTTGACGTTCGGGTCACGCAGTGGCAGTCCCATACAGTGCGGGCCGCCGGTCGCCGCGACCTTGGGCAGGTCGTCGGGATAGTGGTAGGGCTCGGTGCCCGCGATCAGGCCGATCGACATCTTGATCCCCGGCTGGCCGTTGTACGCACCGTCGCCGATCTTCTTGCTCTCCTGCAGTCCGGTGAACATGCAGGGGATCACCGGCGAGTACTCCTCGAGGAGCACCGCGGTGGGGCGCAGCAGCGAGACCACGTCGACGGCCGCGTTGCTGTTCTGCGTCAGCACCTCGTCCCCCGTGTTCGCGAGCCCGGTCACCTCGAGCAGCAACAGGTCCAGGTCCGCCTGTCGGTCCACCACGGTGTTCCCGGTGGTGGTCAGCGCGCCGAGCGAACGCATCAGATCCGGGGCCACCGCGGCATAGGTGTCGGACACGGGCGGCAGCTCGGTCAGCACCTGGTCGAGCGCGCCGTGGGCCGCCCCGAACTCCACCAGCGACGAGTCCGCCTGTCCGAGTGCGACACCGAGCCGGTCACCACGGCCCTGCAGCGCGCTCGAGAGGGCGGCAAGCGTGGCGTCCAGCTTCTCGGGCTGGACGGTGCGCAACACCTCGGTCAGGTTCTCGAAGACCGTGTTCATCTCCACCGTCACGTGTGAGGCGTCGATGGTCGAACCCGCGGCGAGCCGCTCGGCACTGGGCTGCTCGGGCGCGGACATGCTCACGAACTTGGCTCCGAATGCCGTGTTCGACGTGACCTGCACGTCGACGTTCGCCGGGATCGCATCGAGCGCATCGGGATCGATCAGCAGTGACAGGAGCGCGGTGGACTCGCCGGACTGGATGATCGAATCGACGGTGCCTACGGTGACGCCCGCCATCTTCACCCTGGCGCCCGGATCCATCACCAGGCCCGCGCGCTGCGCGACCACGGTCACCGGAACCCGGTCGGAGAAGGACTGATCGAACATCGCCACGGCCAGTGCGACGACGCCGCCGATCGCGGCGACCAGCGCGAGTGCGGCCAGCTTGTACCCGTTCGTGCGCATCTTCCCCCCTAACCCGACAGGTTGAAGTTGCCGGACCCGCCGTAGATGGCGAGCGAGACGAGCAGGGTCACCGCGACCACACAGATCAGTGACAACCGGACCGCGCGACCGACCGCGGTGCCGACCCCCGAGGGCCCACCCGTCGCGTTGTAGCCGTAGTAGGTGTGGATCAGCATGACCAGCATCGCCATCACGAGGACCTGCACGAACGACCACATGACATCGATCGGGTCGAGGAAGGTCGAGAAGTAGTGGTCGTAGAGCCCGGACGACTGGCCGAACAGCACCACGGTGGTGAACCGGCCCGCCAGGAACGAGGCGACCAGCGCCAGCGAGTAGAGCGGCAGGATCGAGATCATGCCCGCCACCACCCGGGTACTGACGACGTACGGAACGGAGCTGATCGCCATCGATTCGAGCGCGTCGATCTCCTCGCTGATCCGCATCGCACCGAGCTGCGCCGTCGAACCGGCGCCGATGGTGGCGGACAGCCCGATGCCCGCGATCACCGGCGCCGCGATCCGCACATTGATGAAGGCGGAGAAGAACCCGGTCAGCGCCTCGACCCCGATGTTGCCCAGCGAGCTGAAACCCTGGATTGCGATCGTGCCACCGGAGGCAAGGGTGAGAAATCCGACGACGGCCACGGTCCCGCCGATCAGGGCCAATGCGCCTGTGCCCATACTGATCTCGGCGATCAGCCGGAGCACCTCCTTGGGGTGTTTACGCAGCGCCCACGGCACGTGCGCGAGCGCGCGGACAAAGAAGACCGCCTGGCGGCCGATGTCGTCGACGGTTCGGGACAGGCCTGCCGCACGGTTGCGGGTACGGCCGAACTTGCCGGTCGTCGCCAATGCCATCGCGTCAGCCCGCCGTCAGCCGGATGCCCACCGCGGTGACGATGGTGTTGACCACGAACAGCGCCATGAAGGCGTACACCACGGTCTCGTTGACCGCCTCCCCCACGCCCTTGGGCCCACCGCGCACCGTCAGCCCCCGATAGCAGGCGACCAGCCCCGCGAGCAGGCCGAACAGCGCCGCCTTCACCATCGAGATCGCCACCTCCGGCAGACCGGTCAGCAGCGTGATGCCGTCCGCGAACGCGCCAGGGTTGACGCCCTGCAGGAACACCGAGAACACGAACCCGCCCGCAATGCCGATCACGCAGACCAACCCGTTGAGCAGCAGCGCGACCACCGTCGACGCCACCACCCGCGGGATCACCAGCCGGGTCACCGGATCGATGCCGAGCACCTCCATCGCATCGATCTCCTCGCGGATGGTGCGGGAGCCGAGGTCGGCGCATATCGCGGTGGCCCCGGCACCCGCGACGATCAACACGGTCACCACCGGGCCCACCTGGGTGACCGCACCGAGGGCGGCGCCCGCCCCGCTGAGGTCGGCCGCCCCGATCTCACGGAGCAGGATGTTGAGTGTGAAGCTGACCAGCACGGTGAACGGCACCGCGACCAGCACCGTCGGCACGATCGACACCCGTGCGATCATCCAGCTCTGTTCCAGGAACTCCTGGAGCTGGAAACGGGTGCGCACCAACCCGACCGCGACATCCGCCCCCATCCGGTAGAAGTGGCCGAGCTCGCGCATCGGCCCCTTCAGCGTCGTACTCGCCACGAGCCCTCCCTCGTCGTGTGCACGCCCTGTCAGTGCGCTACGGGACACCCAGACGCGCGGGTTCCGTAATCGACCTCGAAGCTCGTGACCCCGTTGATCCATCCGGACTGCAGGCGGCGGGGATCACCGAGCTTCGAGATGTCGGGCATGTGGTCTGCGATCTTGTTGAAGATCAAATCCAGTTCCATTCGGGCCAAGTTGGCCCCGATGCAGTAGTGCGGCCCGGTCCCCCCGAAGGCGAGGTGCGGGTTCGGATCCCTGGTGATGTCGAAGGTGCGTGGGTTGTCGAACACGTCCTCGTCGAAATTCGCTGACCCGTACAGCAGTACCACTCGCTGTCCCGCCTTGATGGCGGTTCCACCGATTTCCGTGTCCACCAGTGCCGTTCGCTGCAGTGAGGTCAGCGGCGACGCCCAGCGGATGATCTCGTCCGCCGCGGTGCGGGGACGCTCATGTTTGTAGCGCTCCCACTGCTCGGGGTGCTCCATGAACGACATCATGCCGAGCGTCGTCGCGTTTCGGGTCGTTTCGTTGCCTGCAACCGCGAGCATGATCACGAAGAAGCCGAACTGCTCGGGGGTCAGGGCCTCCCCGTCGAGGTCGGCGTGCACCAGCGTGGAGATGATGTCCTCGAGCGGCTCCGTGCGGCGCGCCTCCGCGAGCTGGTAGGCGTAACCGAGGATCTGCGCCGACGCCATCCGCGAGGCGCCCTCGAGGGTCTCGTCGTCATATCCGGTCATCTGGTTGGACCACTCGAAGAGCTGTTTCCTGGCGTCCTCCGGGACCCCGAGCAGTTCCGAGATCGCCTGCATCGGGAGTTCACTGGCGACCTCGGAGACGAAGTCCCCGCTCGGGTTCGCCACCGCGGTGCGGGCGATGAGGTCCGCGCGCTCGTCGAGGGCGGCCCGCATCGACTCGACGGCACGCGGGGTGAACAGCCGGGAGACCAGTTTGCGCAGCTGGGTGTGCTCGGGCGCGTCCTTGTTGATCAGGACGTGCTTGGTCACCTCCAGCTCCTCGGCGGAGATGTCGTCCTGATGCCGTGGGATCGATCCGTTCACGTGGTTCGAGAAGTGCACGGGGCGGCGCGAGATCTCGCGCACGTCGGCGTGCCGCGAGACCACCCAGCAGCCGCCGTCGTGGAAGCCGCCGGTGCCCGGTTCCTGCTCGTTCCACCACACCGGGGCGCAGCGGCGCAGTTGTGCGAACTCGGCGAGCGGCACGCGGTCGCCGTACAGCTTGGGATCGGTGACGTCGAAGCCCCTCGGGAGATCGAGCGCCGGGACGTGCTGATCGGTCATGGCAGGCCTTTCGGGCGAGGGTCAGTCGATTCGGTGATCGGGCGCGCGGCCGGCGGCATGGCCCTTGGCCCAGCGGTAGTCCGGCTTGCCGCTCGGCGTCCGCTCGACCTCGGCGGCGATCCAGAACGATCGCGGGATCTTGTATCCGGCGAGGTGGCTGCGGGCGTGCTTCTCGAGGCTCTCGAAGTCGGGCGTGCCGTCGCGGGGGCACAGCACCGCGGCCACCCGGTATCCCCAGCGCTCGTCGGGCACCCCGATCACGATGGCGTCGTACACGTCCGGATGAGCCTTGACGATCGCCTCGACCTCCTCGGCGAACACCTTCTCGCCGCCTGTGTTGATCACCATGTTGCCGCGACCGAGCAGCGTGATCGACCCGTCGTCCTCGATCCTGGCCCGATCGCCGGTCACCACAGCACGTTGCGTGGAGCCTGCGGGATGCACATCGGCACAGCCGTTGATCTCCCGGAAGATCTCCGCCGATTTGACGGGGTCGTTGTAGTAGCCGAGGGGGACATAGCCGAGCTTCGCCAGCCATCCCTCCCCACCGGAACCCGGTGCGAGCACCCGATTCTCGTCGTCGACCACCACGGTGTGCCGGTGCGATCCCACCTTCGGGCCGCCGTGCTGCTCGAAACCCTTCATGGCGAACCCGATACCACCGAAGCCGGTTTCGGACGAACCCACCGAGTCCGAGATCATCAGGTTGGGGATGGCCTCGAAGAACGCGTCCTTGACCGACGCGGAGAACAGCGCCGCGCCCGAGGCCACCACGGCCAGGCTCGACGTGTCCGCCTTGACATTCCGGTAGGCCTCCACCAGCGGCCGACCCATCGCGTCGCCGGTGATGACCATCGCGGTCGGCCGGTGCCGGGCGACCAGGTCCCAGGTGCGTTCGGCATCGAATTTCGCGGAGTAGACCACCGCATTGCCCGCCAGCAACGCCGTGAATGTCGGCATCAGCGCCGAGGTGTGGATCAGTGGCGGCAGGATCAGCATCCGGATCTGCTCGCCCGCGGCCCCGGTGCGGGACTGCTGGTACTCGTCGGCGATCGGTTCCCCGGTGAAGAAGTCGAGGCCGCCGCCGAGGACCCGCCACATGTCCTCCTGCCGCCACACCACCCCTTTCGGCCTGCCGGTGGTGCCGCCGGTGTACAGGATGTAGACGTCGTCGCCGCTGCGTTCGTCGAAGCCGCGGGCCGGGGACTCGGCGGCGAGCGCTTCCTCGTACCGGACCGCGGCCCGAACGAGCACCGGGGCGTCGACGGCGGCCGATTCCAGCTCGTCCGGCACCTCGATCAGATGCCGGATCCGGGGCATAGCGGGCGCGACCTCCGCGACCCGCTCGCCGAACCCGCGGTGATAGACCACCGCCTCCAGGTCGGCATCGTCGTAGAGGTAGGCCAGCTCGTCGGCCGTGTAGCGATAGTTGACGGTCAGCGGCACCGCCCGGATCTTGAATGCCGCCAGCACCGCCACCATGGTCTCGATCGAGTTGTGCATCTGGATACCGACGTGCGCTCCCACGCCCAGCCCGACGGACTCCAGGTGGTGGGCGAGCCGGTTCGCGCGCTCGTCGAGCTCCCTGTAGGTCACCTGCTCGTCGCCTGCGATCACGGCGACGCGATCGCCCATGGCGTCGACGGCGTGCTCGAACAGGTCCGCGAACGTATATGCCATGCGAGTCCTTCCAGCGTTGGACGCTCAGATCACCGTGAGCGGCAAGGGGATTCCACGATCTGCGAACACGAACCCGGCTCCGGTACTGACCCGGGTGATGGCGACCTCCACACACTCGGGCGCGGGTTCGTCCTCGGTCACCACCTCGACGAGGAGCGCGTCGACGTCCTCCGAGAGCACCCGGACGGTGAAGCGGGGATCGACCCCACGCACCAGCGCCTGCAGCGGCTCGAGGTGGTCGCCGTCGATCAGGGCGGGCCAGCCTCCGTCGGCGTCCGCCGCGCCACCGCGACCGAGCAGCAGCTCCAGCCGCCCGCCCCCGAGCCGGATGTCGCTGTCCACGTACTGCTTCGGGCTCAGCAGCGGATGCACCGACAGCACCTCGGCAAGGCCTGCCAGGTCACGCGGCAGCCCGAGCGCATCGCGGATCCGCTGCGCGGCTACCCCCGCGATCCCGGTGAGTTGCTTGCGAGTGATCTCGAGCGCCTTGTCCTCCTCCGCCCGCTTGCGGACCGCGAGCAGGAACCCGAGGGCGAGCAGGTGGTGCTGCAGGCAGACCTCCTCCGCGATCCGCACCAGGGCCGAGTGCGAGAAGTCCGCGAACCGGACGTCGGAGAGCAACGGACCCGAGTAGTCGTGCGCGCCCTCCCCCGTGCGGTCGATGGGGCTCAGCTCCACCGTGTTGGCCGCGGTGCGGCCGATCTGCTCGGTGTGCGTAGTCATCTGGGGCGGCGCGTGCGACGGATCGATGACCACCGTCCACGCGCAGTGCGGCTTCCGGTCCACCGGTCGGCGCGGCGGGCGGTGGATGGGCCGCACCTGTGCGTGCGGGTTGGTGGCCAGCGCGGTCGCATCGAAGGTCGGGTCCTCGATGTCGTGGCACATGGTCTTCACGTACTCGTCGCCGAGCGGCTCGACGTCCATCAGGGCACCGCAGTGATCGAGCCAGAACTCGCCGTGTGCTGGATCGTCGACCCGGTACCGAAAGTCCATGAACTGGGGTGGTGCCCCGATATCGAGCTGCAGTCCCTTGAAGATCGTGACCACGTCGTCGCCCTCGTACCCGAGCGCCCTCTGCATCCGGCGCGTGTACCAGGGGCTCGACGCCTGCCACTCCTCGATCGCGACGGCCGCCATGCCCTCGCGCCCGAACTCCACGATCAGGTGTGCCATTCCCGAGCGATCGATCAGCTGCCCGCACAGCAGCAGCTCGGGCACCAGGGTCGCGAGATCCGCCCGGGAGAGCGCGTCGAACGACCGCCTCGACTGGGCCTCGGTCCTCACCACAGCGGGACCGGAGTCTGGCCGATCGGGTACCAGCCGGGGAGCTTCTCACCGGAGACGGACCGCTGGATGCGGGACTGCATGCCCGTCGACAGCGCGTTGTCCTTGATCATCTCCATGAACAGCGCGGAGACGTGGCCGAAGTCGAAGAAGTCGCGCTGCCAGGACCACTGGAAGTCGCCGGCGTAGCGGAACCAGCTGCCGCCCATGCCGTAGACCTCGTAGTTGCTGCCGTCGGCCCGCTTCGCATCGGCGACCTGCTTCCACAGGCCGATCACGTTACCGCTGCGTTCGTCGACGACGATCTCCTGGTACGGGTAGGTCCACCCCTCGAGCCCTTTCATCTCGAGGCCGAGTGCGATGTCGCGGATCTCCTCGCGGCCGACCGTCATGATGTCCTGCTTCGGGCCGATGTTCCAGCCGTAGGTGGCGTCCTCGGTGTAGAACTCGGCCAACGGCGTCCAGTCCCGCACTGCCTCGGCCTTCTTGTTCGCCTCGATCCAGCGCTCCACCATCTCGTCGAGTTCCGCACGATCGAACTGGGACATCACTGGTCTCCTTCGGATTCGGTCATTCTCAGCGCGCGGGTCGGACAGAACTTCACCGCGTTCTCCACACTCGCGCGCAGGGACTCGGGAGGGTTGGGGTCGAGGATCTGCACGGTCCCATGCTTGGGCACCGAGAAGACCTCGGGCGCCTCCATCTCGCAGGCGGCATGCCCCTGGCACAGGTCCGCGTCGACCTCGATCCTCATCGGATTCCCCGCCTGCGATATCGGACCCGGCACGGTTGCTCGAGTTGGACCACCATCTTGCTGTGGTCGTTCCGGTACGAGTCCGACGGCTGCGCCATCTCGAACTCGAAGTCCCGCAAAAGGATCGAGAAGATCGCCTTGAGCTGCATCTGCGCGAAGGCGGCCCCGACGCAGCGGTGCCTGCCCGCCCCGAACGGGATCCAGGTCCACCGGTTGACGATGTCCTCCTGGTTCGGATCGATGTAGCGACCCGGGTCGAAATCGTTCGGGCGCGGGAAGTCCTCGGGGATCCGGTTGGAGATCGCCGGGGTCGCCGCGACCAGGTTGCCCTTCTCGATCCGGAAACCACCGACCTCGAAGTCATCACGCGCCAGCCGCAGCAGGATGATCAGCGGCGGGTGCAGTCGCAGGGTCTCCTTGACCACCGCCTCCAGCACCGGGATCTGCCGCAGTGCATGAAAGCTGATGTCCGCGCCGTCCGCGTACAGCTCGTCGAGCTCGCCGACCACCTGTTTCATGGCGTCCGGGTGCCGGAGTAGCTCGATCAGGCTCCAGGCCGCAGTGCCGGAGGTGGTGTGGTGGCCCGCGAACATCATCGAGATGAAGATCCCGGTGATCTCGTCGGCGCTGAAACGCTCCGCACCGGTCTCGTCCTTGATCGAAACCAGCACGTCGAGCATGTCCCGGTCGTCCTTGCCCCGCGGTGGGTTCGCGATCCGTCCGGTCATGATCTCCTGCACCAGCGCCACCAACGCCAGCCGCGCCTCGTCGCGGCGCCGGAAGCTCTCGATCGGCGCGTACGGATCGACGAATGCGAGTGCGTCCGTGCCCTGTTCGAGCTCGTGGTACAGCTTGGCGAACCGATCGTCGAGCTGGTCGCGGAACTTCTTGCCGATCAGGCAGGCCGAGGAGGTGTAGATGGTCAGCTCCGCGAAGAAGTCGAGCAGGTCGATCTCCCCCTCGTCGCCCCAGCCCGCGACCATCGCCTCCACCTCGGCACCGATCGTCGCGGCGTGGCCCTTCATCTGCTCACCGCGCAGTGCCTGGTTGTGCAGCATCTCCTTGCGCCGCTCGGGGCTGGCGTCGAACACCACACCCGCCCCGAAGATCGGCTTCATGAACGGGTACGCGGCCTGTTGGTCGAGGTCCTCGTCCGACGAGCGGAAGAAGAACTCGTTGGCCTCGGCCCCGGAGAGCAGCACCACCTCGCGGTCGGCGAGCCGGAAGGTCCCGACGTCGCCGCACTCCTCCCGCACGCGACGCATCAACGCGATCGGATCGGTGCGCAGTTCCTCGAGATGGCCGTGCTCGTGCTCACCGCCGGACACGCGTTGGGGGTCTTGCAGACTCATCTCTTCGCCTCCTTCGGGTCGGGGTGGTTCTCGGTGGCGGGGGCACTCAGCGGCGCCTCCGGCTGGACCTCGACCAGCACCAGGTGCGCGCCGCGCGGCGCCGACACCACCGCGACAACGGCGTTCGCGATGTCGGAGGCGCGCAGGAAGTAACCGTGCCTGGCGAAGCCCCAGGTCTTCCAGGATTCAGCGAGCGGGCCGATGACCTCCGGGGTGGAATCCATCCCCATCCCGGTGAGCGTCGGCCCCGGCCTGACGATGGAGGCGCGGATTCCGGTGCCCTCGAGCTCCATTCGCATCTGCCGACCCATCGCCTCAAGTCCAGCCTTGGCCGCGTCGTAGGCGCCCATCAGCGGCCGCGGACGGTCCGCGCAGTCGGATCCGATCAGCACGAAGTCGCCGCGGCGCCGCTCGCGCATGCCGGGCAGGATCCGGTGCGCCAGCCTTTGCGCACCGACCAGGTGCACCTCGACCTGCTTGAGGAATCGCTCCGGCTCCATCTGGTCGGCCGCACCGAACTCGAGGTCGCCCGCGCCGGAGAGCACGATCTCCGTCGGCCCCAATGCATCCTCGGCGGCCGTGACGAACTCGTCGACCGAGGCGGCGTCGGTGACGTCGAGGAAGTGCGCGAACGCGTCGCCCCCGCCCTGCCGGATCTTCTCCGCGATCGCCTCGCACTCCGCGACCCGCCTGGCGCCCAGCGCCACCGGGTGGCCGAGCTCGGCGAGCGCATAGGCGGTGGCGGTGCCGATCCCGGAGGAGGCGCCGGAGATGACCGCGGGCCTGCGCTCCGGGTTCGGTTCGAATCGTGGCATCAGCGCACCTGCACCTTCACCGGCAGGGCCGCGAAGCCTCTGACGTTCGTCGAATGGACGCGCTCGATCCCGGACTCGTCGACCTCGAAGTCGGAGACCTTCCTGGCGAACTCGGCGAGCGCGATGTTGGCCTCGAGCCTGGCCAGGTGGGCGCCGAGGCAGAAGTGAACGCCGCCACCGAAACTCGCCAGCTTGTTGGTCGAGCTCCGTCCGATCTGGAACTCGTCGGCCTCCTCGAACACGTCGGAGTCCCGGTTCGCGGATCCGATCAGGAGCAGCATCTTCTCCCCGGCGGGCACGGTCTGGCCGTAGTACTCGAGATCAATCGCGGTGGTGCGGGCGACGATCTGGCTCGAGGTGTCGTAGCGCAGCGTCTCCTCCACCCAGTCCGGTGCCCGGTCCGGGTCGGCGAGCACCGGCGCGACCTGGCCGGGATGGCGTGAACCCCAGTACAGCGCGTTCCCCAGCAGCTTGGTGGTGGTCTCGTTGCCCGCCACCACCATCAGGAACATGAACCCGAGGATCTCCTCGTCGCTGAGCCGGTCCCCGTCGATCTCGGCCTCGAGGAGCGCGGAGGTCAGGTCCTCGGTCGCCGACCGCCTGCGCTCGGCGATCATGTCCCGGTAATAACCCATCAGACTGATCGAGGACTCCACCGCGGCCTGCGGGACGTCCTGGACCCCGTCCTCCCGGTGCACCACCAGGTCCGCCATCCGTCGCAGCTCCGCGCGATCCGGCTCCGGCACCCCCATCAGCTCGGAGATCACATCCATCGGCAGCCTGCCTGCCACCTCGGCGATCCAGTCGAACTCGCCCGCCGCCAGCGACGGCTCCAGGTACTGATCGGTCAGTTCCAGGATGCGCCCCTCGAGCTCGGCGACCCGGCGAGGCGTGAACCCGCGAGAGACCAACTGCCGCAACCGCATATGCCTCGGGTCGTCCATCGCGAGGAACGACATCACCAGGTGCGCGTGCGGTCCGTACGCGGCCGGATCGAGCGAGACGCCGTTGGCACTCGAGAGCCGGCGATTGTCCTTGAAGGCGTCGGCGACGTCGCCGTGCCGCGAGAGCGCCCAGAACCCGATGTCCGGATTGTGATAGATCGGCGACTCCTCACGCAGTCGCTTGTACGTGGGGTACGGATCGTCGTGGAAGTCGTAGTCGTACGGATTGAAGACCACCGGGGTGATCAGGGCTTCGGTCATCGTGGCTCCAGGATCAGTCTGGCGGAGGCCTCTAGTCGCTGCGCGAGTTGCGGGTAGGACCCGTATCCCATCCCGGCGCGCAGGAGAGCTCCCGCGTAGAGAAGTTCGAGGGTTTCGAGCAGTTCTGGGTCGTATCCCGGGCCGAGGGCCTGACCGAGCCGGTTGTGGATCTCGAATCCGATCCGGCTGCGCAGGTGCTCGACGTCCGGATCGGCGCCGAGCAGCGCGCCGGTCACCGCGTCGGACACCTCCGGCTCGTCGGCAAGGAGCAGTGCAATCCCACGCAGCACCGACAGCACCCGTTCCGTGCGGTCCAGGCCGGTGCCGTCCGGAACCTCGGAGGCCTCGAGCCGTCGCCAGAAGACCTCGGCGACGAGATGTTCCTTCGATGAAAAGTAGGTGTACGCGGTCGCCGGGCCGACGCCCGCCCGCGCGGCCACCGCACGCACGGTCAGCCCACCGAACTCCTGCTCGCGCAGCACCTCGACGGCGGCACCGGTCAGTCGCTCGACGGTGTCGGCCTGCTTCTCGGTCAACCGCCTTCGGGTCGACTCGAAACTACGACTGGACACGTGTCTGGACATTACTACGGTCTCCCGTCCGGCGGTACCCTTTATCGCGCTCTAGAGCCCGATCTTCATCCCGGCCCCGCCGTCGACTCGCAGTTGCTGACCGGTCACGTACCGCGATTCGTCCGAGGCCAGATACACCACCGCGTGCGAGATGTCCGCCGGCTCGACCCACGGAATCGGCATGGCCTGCATGAACGGGAAGGTCAGCGCCGCATCCTCTGCGGTCGGGTTCTCGAGGTCGGGCCGGAACGTCTTGTACATCGGCGGACTCTGCAACATGTCGGTGTTCACGTTCGTCGGATGGATCGCGTTGACCCTGATCGAACTCGGCCCCAACGTCAGCGCCAGCGAGTTCGTGTAGGCCTGGATCAGCTTCTTGGCCAGCCCGTACCCGTCACCCCCCGGACCCTGCAGCGCCTGCTGGCCGTTGAACCCGGTCTGCGGCACCAGGCCGGCAACCGAACCGATCGCGATGACCGAGCCGCCCTCGCCCAGATACTCCATCGCCGCGTGCACGGTGTTCACCACCCCGATGAAATTCACGTCGAAGGCGTCCACGAATCCCGCGTTGGGAACGTGCTTGCCCAGCGGACAGATTCCCGCGTTGGCCACCACGACGTCGAGGCCTCCCAACTCGGCGACCGCCTCGGCCAGTGCCGCCTCGACGGCCGCCCGGTCGCGGACGTCGACGCGGGCCGTGACGGCCCTGCGGCCGGTCTTCTCGACCAACCGCGCCGTCTCCTCCAGGTCGGCCTCGGTGGCGAGCGGGTATTCGTTGCTTGCGATGTCCGCACAGAGGTCGAACGCGATGATGTCCGCGCCCTCTTCGGCGAGATGGACCGCGTGACTGCGGCCCTGCCCCCGCGCTGCGCCGGTCACGAACACGACCTTGCCTGCGACTCGATTCATCGGATCACTCCCTGCAATCAATGGAACGTTCGACGTTCTTCTGCCTGAAAGCATTGCGAGGCACCTCTGTGCGAACTATAGTCCAGACACCTGTCCAGATGTGGAGGAATTGAGCATGACGCTTCGCCCGACCGACAGCTCGGCCCTACTGATCGACGGAAAGCTCGTCGCCGGCTCCGGCGGCACCTTCGAGGTGCTCAACCCCGCGACCGAGGAGGTGCTCGGATCGGCGGCCGAGGCCACCGCCGCCGACATGGACGCCGCGATCGCGGCCGCCCGCCGCGCGTTCGATCAGGGCACCTGGTCCCGCGATCATGCGTTCCGCGCCCGGTGTCTGCGCCAACTGTGCGACGCCTTGCAGTCGCACATCGAGGAGTTGCGCGAGGTGACCATCGCCGAGGTCGGTGCGCCCGCGATGCTGACAAGCGGGCCACAGCTCGAGGGGCCCGTCGAAGACCTGCGCTACTGGGCCGACCTGGCCGAAAACTATTCGTGGGAACAGGATCTCGGGTCCGCGACGCCGATGGGGATCCCCACCGCTCGCCGGGTGCTGAAGGAAGCCGTCGGGGTCGTCGGCGCGATCACCCCGTGGAACTTCCCGCACCAGATCAACTTCGCCAAGCTCGGGCCCGCCCTGGCCGCGGGCAACACCGTGGTGCTCAAGCCCGCACCCGACACCCCGTGGTGTGCGGCGCTGGTCGGCAGGGTGATCGCCGAGGAGACCGAGATCCCGGCGGGCGTGGTCAACATCGTGACCTCCACCGATCACGCGCTCGGCGCGCAGCTGTGCACCGACCCGCGCGTCGACCTGGTCTCGTTCACCGGGTCCACCGCGACCGGCCGCACGGTGATGGCCTCGGCGGCCGACAGCCTCAAGAAGGTCTTCCTCGAGCTCGGCGGCAAGTCCGCGTTCATCGTTCTCGACGACGCCGACCTGGCGAGCGCCTGTTCGGTCGCGGCATTCTCGGTCTGCGTGCACGCCGGACAGGGCTGCGCGCTGACGACCCGGCTGCTGGTCCCGCGCGCCCGCTACGACGAGGCGGTCGCAGCGACCGCCGCGATCATGTCCGGCATCCGCGCAGGCGACCCCAGCAAGACCGGAACCGTCTGCGGGCCACTGATCTCCGCGCGCCAACGCGAGCGGGTGGAGGGCTACCTGAAGCTCGCGGTGGCGGAGGGCGGCACCATCGTCACCGGCGGTGGCCGACCCGCCGACCGGGACCGCGGGTTTTTCGTCGAGCCGACCCTGATCGCCGGGGTGGACAACTCCGCGCGGGTCGCCCAGGAGGAGATCTTCGGCCCGGTCCTGGTGATCCTCCCGCACGACGGCGACGAGGACGCCGTCCGGATCGCCAACGACTCGCCGTACGGGCTGTCCGGCTCGGTGTGGGGCACCGACCCGGAGCGGCTGAACCGTGTGGTCGCGGGCGTGCGTACTGGAACGCTCAGCGTCAACGGCGGGGTCTGGTACTCCGCGGACGCCCCGTTCGGCGGCTACAAGCAGTCCGGGATCGGCCGCGAGATGGGCGTGGCCGGCTTCGAGGAGTACCTGGAGACCAAACTCGTCGCCTCCCCCGCGACAGCCTGATCCGCAGCCCGCTACACCTACCGAGGAGACAACACATGGGACGTTTCGACGGACGCACCGCCATCGTCACCGGCGCGGCGCAGGGCATCGGCGAGAGCTACGCACGGGCACTCGCGGCGGAGGGCGCCAACGTTGTGGTCGCCGACCTCAACCGTGAGCTGGGCGAGACCGTGGCCAAGCAGATCACCGCAGACGGGGGCTCCGCCGCCTTCAAGGAAGTCGATGTGGCGGACGGGGCATCGACGAAGACGCTCGCGGACTTCACGATCGAGAGATACGGCAGCATCGAGCACCTGGTCAACAACGCCGCGATCTACGGCGAGATGAAGATCGACTCGCTGCTCACGGTCGACTGGGACTACTACCGGCGGTTCATGAGCGTGAACATGGACGGCGCGCTGCAGGTCTGCAGGGCCGTCGTCCCGCACATGCGGGCCAACGGCGGCTCGATCGTCAACCAGTCCTCCACCGCGGCCTGGTTGTACTCGAACTACTACGGACTGGCGAAGGCGGGTGTCAACAGCCTCACCCAGCAGCTCGCCACCGAACTCGGCTGGTCGAACATCCGCATCAACGCGATCGCGCCCGGCCCGATCGACACCGAGGCCACCCGCACCGTCACCCCCGGCAACATCGTCAAGGACATCGTCCGGCGAATTCCCCTGCAGCGCATGGGAACCACCGAGGACCTGGTCGGTATGTGCCTGTTCCTGCTCTCCGACGAGGCGGGCTGGGTGACCGGGCAGATCTTCAACGTCGACGGCGGACAGGTGTTCCGGTCGTGACGGGCGGCGACACCGACATCACGGTCGGCTACATCGGCCTCGGCAACATGGGCGCGCCGATGGCCACCCGGCTGCTCGACTGGCCCGGCGGCCTGGTCGTGTGCGACGCGCGACCCGAGGCGCTGACCCCGTTCACCGATGCAGGAGCCACCGCCGCGGACACGCCCGCCGCGGTCGCCGCACATGCCCAGGTGATCTCGGTGACCGTCCTCGACGACGCGCAGGTGCGGGAGGTGGTCGACGGGCCCGATGGGATCCTCGCCGCCGCCGCGCCCGGCACGGTGATCGCGGTGCACTCGACGATCAGCGACCGGACCGCCACCGACCTCGCGCAGCGTTGCCGGGAACGGGGGGTCGACCTGGTCGATGCGCCCGTCAGCGGCGGCGCCCCCGGGGCCAAGCAGGGTCGGCTGGCGGTCATGGTCGGTGGATCCGAGGAGGCCTTCGCCGCGGTCAGCGGGCCGTTCGCACACTGGGCCGACCTGGTGGTCCACGCAGGGCCGGTCGGCGCGGGCACCCGGATGAAGCTGGCGCGCAACCTGCTCCACTTCGTCTCGTTCACCGCGGCCAGCGAGGCACAGCGCCTCGCCGAGGCCGCGGGCCTGGACATCCGCGAGCTCGGCAAGGTCGTCCGGCACACCGACGCCATCACCGGGGGCGCCGGCGCGATCATGTTGCGCGAGACCACCGCCCCGGTCGCCGAGGACGACTTCTGGCACCCGATCCTCTCGCACGTCCGCAACCTCGGCGAGAAGGACCTGTCCCTGGCGCTCGACCTCGGCGAGCGGCTCGACGTCGACCTGCCGCTCGCGCGGCGAGCCCTCTCCGATCTCGGCCCCGGACTCGGGGTCGGGACCGGCACACAATCCGACGCTGCAACGAAGGAGCACGCATGACCGACGGAAATGGTGTCACCGAAGCCCGCGCGCGGGGGGTGGCGATGATGAATCAGGTCTACGGCTGGGAGATGCCGGCCGACATCCCCGGCGACTTCTTCGCGGTCACCGCCGACCATCTGTTCGCCGACATCTGGACCCGGCCCGGGCTGAGCCTGCGCGACCGTCGACTGTTGCTGCTCGGCGCCATCACCGCGCAGGGTCAGAGCGACGTCGCGAAGATCCAGATCAACGCGGCGCTGCACAACGAGGAACTGACCGAGGAACAGGTCGAGGAGGCGGCGATCTTCCTCTGCCACTATGTCGGCTGGCCGCTGGGTACCGGACTCAACAACGCCATGATCGCCGTCAAGGCGGACCGCCGCAAGGCCGCCCGCGCCGCGGAGAAGGCCGCGGAAACCACCACCGGTTGAGGCTCGGCCGGAAATACTGCACTCTAGGCAACAACTCTCGAGACAAGGATCACATTCATGGCCGAGGCCACTCCCATCCGCCCGCAGCCCGCTGACACCATCGAAACCTGGCACTACGAAGCCGACGTGGTCGTCGCCGGCTACGGGATCGCCGGGGTCAGCGCCGCGATCGAGGCCGCTCGAGCGGGCGCGGATGTCCTGGTGCTCGAGCGGACCAGCGGCTGGGGCGGCGCGGCGGCGCTCGCCGGCGGATTCATCTACCTCGGCGGCGGCACCCCGCTCCAGCAGGCGCTCGGCTTCGAGGACTCGCCTGCCAACATGAAGGCCTTCATGATGGCGGCCCTCGGCCCCGGCGCCGACGAGGAGAAGGTCACCGACTACTGCGAAGGCAGCGTCGAGCACTACAACTGGCTGGTGGACAACGGGGTTCCGTTCAAGGAGTCCTTCTACGGCCAGCCTGGCTGGGAGACCCCGTTCGACGACGGGCTGATGTACTCCGGCGGCGAGAATGCGGCGCCGTTCAACACCATCGCCACCCCGGCGCCGCGCGGGCACGTCCCGCAGATGGCGGACAAGCGTACCGGTGAGAAGGGCGGCGGCTACATGCTGATGAAGCCGCTGGTGGAGACAGCCGGGGAGCTCGGCGTCCGTGCCGAATACGACATGCGGGTGCAGCGCCTGATCGTCGACGGGGACGGTCGGGTCGTCGGGATCATCGCCAAGCAGTACGGCAAGGAGATCGCGGTCCGCGCCCGCACCGGCGTGGTGCTTGCCACCGGCAGCTTCGCCTACAACAAGGAGATGGTGCAGAACTACGCGCCGCGCCTGATCGGCAAGCCGGGCGCCTCGATCGAGGAGCACGACGGCAGGGCGATCCGGATGGCACAGGCCCTCGGGGCGGACCTGGCGCACATGGATGCCACCGAGGTCGCGTTCTTCGGCGACCCGCAGCTGATGGTCAGGGGCATCCTCGTCAACGGCCGCGGCCAGCGGTACGTCAACGAGGACACGTACCCGGGCCGGATCGGCCAGGAGACGTTGCTGCGCAACGAGAACCAGGCCTACCTGATCATCGACGAGGACGCCTACGAGGAGGGCTGCGCGGGCGACAGCTCGACGCCGTTCTTCCGGTTCCAGCCGAAGTGGGTGGCGGAGACGGTCGAGGAGCTCGAGTCGGAGATGGGCCTACCTGCCGGCACGCTGGTCTCGACCGTCGAGGTGTACAACCGGCACGCCGAGAACGGCGAGGACCCGGTGCTGGGCAAGAAGTCCGAATGGTGCAAGCCGATCGGCTCCCCCATCGCAGCGCTCGACCTGCGCAACTTCACCGCCGGGTTCACCCTCGGCGGACTGCGCACCACGCTCAACTCGGAGGTGCTGCATGTGAGCGGCGTGCCGATCCCCGGCCTGTTCGCGGCCGGCCGCTGCACCTCCGGCGTCTGCGCGGGTGGCTACGCGAGCGGAACCTCGCTCGGCGACGGCAGCTTCTACGGTCGCCGCGCCGGAGTCGCCGCCGCGAAGGGCTGAGGCGGCTGGGCCGCCTGTGCGTGGTTGACGAGTCCCCACACTCGTGTCTGTGTTCAGGACATCGCGAACAGTTGATGTCTCAGGACATCGTGAACACTGAACGGCCCACCCCGTGACAATCGGGGATGGGCAGAACAGGGTTTTCGATGGATCCAGAGTTCGTGTCCGCGATCGTCCGCGCAGCAGGCGGCGAGAACGTCAACATCGCCGACTTCTGCAGATCCCACTCGATCTCACGCACGACGTTCCACAAGTACTTCGCACGGTTCAAGGCCGAGGGAACCGGCGGGTTCACCAGACGCTCCACCGCCCCGCACACATCACCGACCCGAACGTCGGCGGTGCTGTGCGAGGCGGTGGTGCGTGCCCGTAAGGAACTCGACGACGCAGGACTCGACAACGGACCGCAGAGCATTGCCTGGCGGCTCGAGTCCCTCGGGTTCGATCCGTTTCCATCGCGGGCGACGGTGTACCGGATCCTGCTCGACCACGGCCAGATCGTCGCCCAGCCCCGTAAACGACCCAGGACGAGGCGGCGGTTCGAATACTCCGATCCCGGCGGGTTGTGGCAGATCGACGGCATGGAGCACTACCTGTCCACCGGTGAGAAAGTCTGCGTCCTGCAGATACTCGACGACCATTCCCGGTTGGACGTCGGCTCGTGCGCCGCGGTCAGCGAGAACGGCGCTGAAGCCTGGCGGGCGCTCGAGCAGGCCTTCGCCGGCTACGGCCTGCCGGTTCGGGTGCTCTTCGACAACGGTCGCGCGTTCTCGGCCAAGCACCGTGGCGGAACGTCCGCCCTCGAGCGCACCCTCGCCGCGCTCGGGGTGCAGACCATCACCTCGTCCGTCTACAACCCGCAGACCTGCGGGAAGAACGAACGCGTGCACCAGACCTTGCAGAAGTGGTTACGCAAGCAGCCGGCACCCGACACCCTCGAGGAATTGCAGAGCCTCCTCGAGCAGTACCGGGTGGTCTACAACAACCGGCGCCATCAGAGCCTGGCGGGGAAGACGCCGCAGCAGCGATACGACGAGAAACCCACTGTCGCAGCTACTCCGGAGCCGAAGATCAGGCACGGCGAGATCGCTCGATCGATCTCACACACCGGCATCGTCCAGTTCGACGGACATTCGATCTCCCTGGGCAGAGCCTGGGGAGACCGGACAACTAGTCCCCACTCGAACGGCCTGTTCGCTCTGGATGGGGCGATCCGGGATCACCAGTCTGGTGTGTGTTTCCGCGGGATCCCCCCCTTGACGCGGCCGTAAACCGTGCCTGATTTGTGACCTTTGTCTTTCATGAAGTTCGCGTGCGTGTTTCATTACGGTCCCTTCTAGGGGTGGAGATTCCATCTTGGTCAAGGGGAGGACACAATATGGCTATTCGAATGTTGTCCGGGAAGTCTGCTGCGCGAGCCACATTCGTTGGACTGGCCGCGGCGACACTGGCGGTCACAGGTGCAGGCGTGAGTTCGGCGCAGACCGAGACCGGCTGGGTCGGAGGGACGCCTCCCGTCGGCGGGGTCATCTACCTGCATGCATCGACCATCAGCAACGCGCCAACCCTCTCGGCATCGACAGCCATCTAACCGAGTTTCGGGCAGATGGTTCCCGACTTCAGGATGGGAGTCCAATCACGCCTGTTCAAGAGCGGTGTGCTCTGCAAAATCACTCCCTTGCAGTACAACCCGATCTCCACCTCGCGGCTCGAGAACCGAACGAGCGGTGACTGCGGTTCGGGTTCATACGACAGCCACGGATTCGTGCAGGCAGGAGATGGCGTGAACTGGTCGACCTACGTGACGTTCCCGACCAATCCGCTCGACTATGTGGCGCCGGCACCACTGGCGAGGGCGACCGCTCCGACTACAGCTCCTGCCGATCTGTCTGCTGGAACCAACGCGGACGGGTCCACCTACGGAACCGCCGCCGGCGTCAAGGAAGCGACGGACATTCCTGATCTTGTCGCGAGCTACGGATCGGACGGAACCTTCGGATATGTCAAGGCAACCGACCTGAACGAAGTCAAGAACAACAGCGGCAGCATCCCCCTTTACGACCGCGACGGCCGGGCGGTCATCGGGGCCTTCGGACTGAACTAGAGGGGGCGAGAAGTACGTGGCTCGGCTTCCGGCGAACACCCCGGAGTCGAAGCGGAACGAGATCACGGCCGCGCGCGCATCCGCACAGACACGCGCGGCGGCACCGCCCTCATCCGATGATCGAAGTGGAGGGACGATCGTTCCGTTTGGTGGCAACAGTGGCACCGTCGACAGTGCTTGGGAGTGGTCGATCGACGACCATCGGCCTATCGTCAACTGCCCGGGCGACGGTGGGGAGTGCGTACAGATCGACTGGAACGACATCCATTTCGAGTACAACATCTTCTTCAACAGCGAAGTCACCCTCTCCGGAACCATGCAAGCGCGAGATTCGATCGGAACCTTTGGGGTGAAGAACTTCACTTGCCAGTTGAAGGCCGACAAGAACCTCGCGATTGATCCCGTTCGCGCGACGTTCACCAACTGTGTCGGGGCGCCAAAGACAAAGAGTCTCTTGATCTACGACCAGACGAGGTCGCATACCTACACAAACGAATTGAACTGGATGAACATCAAGTTCGAATCGTATGACGCCACATATGGAATCTCCTTCGGCACAGTGGAGTACAAGAGTCCGAACTTCAAGAAGGAAAGTTCTGGAGCCCAGACGTTCAACTACTAGATAGGGGGCTCAAATGACCTCCGACCAGGAACAACGGCTGGCGATACTCGAGGCCGTGCAGTGGGCAGTTGATCACCCACTCGACCTCGTCCGCATCGCCACCGATTCCGATTCCGATACAGAATCGGATGCGGTCTCGGCGATTATGCGACAGTCTGGGCTGACGGAGTGGCAGTCCGAGTTCTGTCTGTCGATGCCATTTCGGCGGCTCATGCGTAAGAATCGCGAGCAGTTGGCTGCCGAACTGCGTGAAATCAGAGAGTCGATGGGCCAGGACTGAGTGAAAGTGTCCCGTCGGAGTGGGTCGGTCACGATCATCGTGACCGACCCCCTCCGTTTTCCCTACTGGCGGGGCGAACGCTGAGCCGCCCTCCCGAGCTGATTTGTGCTCGCCCGCGGTGTTCTGCGGGATGATGGCGGCGGCTGCCCACCTATTCGTCAACGCCGAAGGACACCATCATGGCCCCGCACGAGCCGATCTGGCAGGAACTGCAAGACCTCCACGGTGCGAGCAGTGAGCTGTACGTTTCCGGTGTCATGGATCATCAGTACATCCGCCATGACCGGTCCCTGGACGAGGGCACGTGGACGTTCCAGCACGGCCCCGACAGCCGATGGCGGATCGAACGGTCCGGCCTGGTGCAGTACCTCCGGCACGGCGCCGCTGCACTCGCGCGGTTCGATGATGGGATGCGCTCGGTAGCGCCCGAGCAGACACGCCTGGTCGCGCTGCTGCCGATCAGCCCCCTCCGGTTCCTCGGCGGCCCCACGTCGATCCTGTTCGACCTCAATACCGATGCCGAACCGACCATCCTCGGCACTACCACCATCGCTGGACGGCGGGCGTGGCAAGTTCGCCTGACGGCGGGGGCCGGCGCAGACCCCACAGAGCTCGACTTCGACCAGGAGACCGGGATGCTGCTCGGTCTGAGAGGGCTCGGCGGCAAACTCGCCGCGACCATGAAGGACCTGCGAGTCGGTGAGCAGATCCTCGACGACGCGTTCACCTGGGGGCTACCCACGGCACCCTCACCGCTGATCGAGCGCAGATCAGCGACGGAGATCCAACAGCTCCGAGAGATTCCGGTCGCCGTGCCGAGATACTGGCCCACCGGAATCGGACACATGCCGCAGGCTGGTGACCCCGACACCGGAGAACTCATTCTCAACCTCGAGGTCGACGGCGCACCCATCCTGGCGCGGTGGCCCCTGAACACCCATCTGACATTGCTCGATCAGCTGCTCGTGGCCGGTCACCGGCATCATGTCGGATGGTCCGACGCCACCTGGCACTGGCGCCTCTACACCCGGACCCCTCTCGAGCAGGACGAGGTCGATCGCATCCGAGACTCCATGCGACACCACTGACATGATCGGAGCCGGCAATGGCCCTAGCCGGGGCGGCGGGCCTTCTTCATCAGCTGGCAGCCCGGGTGCCACCCACCTCGGGAGCGAGGGGCACGGTCGAGGGCATCGGCCCCGCGCTGCCTTCTTCTATCGCCCGGCGGGGCTCTGTGAGATGTGTTCGCGCAGGCGGCGTAGAAATCTCTCGCGATGCCCGTGCAGAAGTTCCGCCTCGGCGGCATACACGGCCTCTTCATGCTGCTCGACCCTGCGCAGTTCGAGTGCGCGGGTCACGCGCGCCGGGGCGGTCTGCTCGTGGAGTCGGCAGGCGCGAGTCGCGGCTGACTCGTCATTTAGCAGGTCGGCGGCCGCGCGATCGCAGTCGATGAGGGCCTTCTCGTATCCCAGGCGCAGCGCCGACTCTTCGGGGAGCCGCACGACGGCGACGTCCTCGATCAGCTGGAGCGGTAGGCGTGCGAGCCGGTAGTTGAATCGGGCCATCGCGATCGGGAGGCCGAGCACGGTTCGATCGTATCGGTAGTGCGGCGGAGCCGGGCTGTGGGTGATTGCTGAACCCCGCCCCGTGTGGTGACCTGCGAGACGACGGGACCGTTCATTCATTGGCTCCGGGTCCGTCCGGTCCTGGCCATCTACGCCCGTCGTGCACGCCGTGGGCATTTTCTGTGAGGGACGGTGCCGACTGTTGGCTCCTGGAGGGATCGCCTAAGCGGTGCGTTCCCACGCCGATGCGGCTGATGATGCGGCGGCCACGGCCGCTAGGAAGGTAACCGGCCAGACGATGGAAGGGCTGTCGGTGCTGGCCGAAGTCAGCGATGCCCAAATGGAACTGAGTCGGCGCGGGCGCGGTGCATTGTTGCGCCAGGACGCCTAGTAGCCGATCGACGGCAGCCACGCGCCCTTCGGCTCGTTGTAGAGCCCGATCGTCATCAGCGTCGACTGCTGGACGATCTTCAGACCAGCATCGAAGCACCAGGCCATGAGGCGGGTGTTGCGTGACGGCACGAGGAACCCGAGGCCGGTGAACTCGTCGGCGCTGGCGAGCAGCGCGATGACGTCGTCGTCGGCCTTGCCGACCGCGTGCCAGGTGTAGCCGATGCCCGTCGCATAGCCGGTGATCTGGCCGCCACGCTCGACCACGCGGGCGGTGCCGACATTGACCCAATGTTGCAGCTCGTCGTGGCGGTCGTGGCCGTGCACCTGCCGGCAGATCTCGTCGCAGGCGGCGATGTCGTCCGGTGTCGCCGGGCGCACGACTGCGCCGGGAATCGCGGACCCGCGTGGCGTTCCCTGGAAGACGGACAACAGCTCACGCACGGCGAAGCCGAGCTTGGCGTACAGGGAGAAGGACCGGTAGTTGTACGCCGTCTGTACCAGCCGCACGCCTGCGACGTCGCGCTCGCGCGATCGCTGAAGCAACGCATTCATCAACGCACGCCCCGCCCCCGCGTCCGACGCCGCCGGGTCGACGCAGACGGGTCCTATGCCGACGATCTTGCCGCGCTCGTCCTGTAAGGCGCTGCCGACGATGTGACCGTCGCGCTCGGCAATGTGACCGTCGCGCTCGGCAACCAGACTGTAGATGCCGTCGGTGTCCAGCATCGCCTTGATCTGGAAGTCGGCGAATTCGGGCGTGCCCGCTTCGATCGGGAAGTTATGGCGCGTGGCGAGCGCCTCGAAGGCGTCGAACATGAGGCGCCCACACACCTGGGCATCGTCCGACGTCGCCTCGCGAATCTGCAGCTCGGTCATTCACCTATTGTCGCGCTTGCGCTGCCGACGGGCGTCCCAATGGGGGATCCTCATCCGGCGCTCATTCGGCGTTCCTCATTGACCTGGCAGAGGCGCGTTTCGTTAGTCCGGAAAAGGGCCTGGTGCCGTCATGGGCGAAGGATCCGAAGATCGGCTCGCGGATGATCAACGCCCGCTCCGAGACAATCACGGCGAAGCCGGCGTTCAAGGCCGCCGCAGCCCGCCGACGCTGTGTCCCGCCTGCCGAGGGCTACTTAGAGTGGCTCAAGGGCGAGGACGGGAAGAAGATCCCGTACTTCCTGAACGGCGACGGCCCGATCGCGATGGCCGGCCTCTACGAGCTGTGGCCGAACCCCGAACTCCCTGAGGACGATCCCGGCCGCTGGCTGTGGACCTGCACCGTCCTGACGCGGCCGGCCACCGACGCCGCCGGCCAGATCCGCGCGAACCGGCGAGCGGGCCGCGAGGCTGCCGCACCTGTTGCTCACCTACCGCGACGCGGACCGATATCCGGTGATCGCGCCGGTCGGGGTGGCCGGGGCGACGCCGATGGCGTCCGGCTGCGCGTGCCCACCTGGGTTCCGCCAGGCGGCCGCCGTGCCGGTCTGCTCGCGCATTCCTATCGAGCCCAGCTCGTCGGCCTCGAGGCCCGCCAGAACACGGGCTGGCTCGAGGTCACCGGTGCCGAGGCGCGCTACGCGCCGCACACCGAGTTCGGGTTCCGCGCACCCGCGAACAAGACGATCGTGTTGCTGGCCAACGGTTTCCTGGCCCGGCGCGGCCTGCCGAAGGCCCGTAAGCAGGGGCGGGTCCAGGCGCTGGGCTGATCCACCCGCGCTACGGGAATTACGCCGAGGACTCGTCGGTGTGGTCGGACTGGTCCCTGAGTTGCCGCCCAACTGGCGAGCAGTTCCAGCGCGTCCGCGGTCGGGGGTTCCCGCCGGCGCCGTGTAACGCGCGACGCGGGGCTGACTTCGAGAACGGGAACGGTGGCAACCACCGGTGCGCCCGTCACCAGGGCACCGTTCCCGCGTCGTCGAAGAATCCGCCGGTCGGGCCGTCGTCGGGCAGGGTCGCGAGGCGAATCGCGACGGCCGCACCCTGTTGCGGTGTACGGACGCCGCGAAAACCATTGAGGTCGGTGGCAGTGAAACCCGGACAGCCGGAGTTGATCAAAATGTTGGTGTCACCCAGTTCCTTGACGTACTGGATGGTGAGGGCATTGAGGAAGGTCTTCGAGGCCAAGTAGGCGGCGGGAACCGGGCCCATGTCGATGCCAGGTGTGGTTTGCAGGGCGAGCGAGCCGACGCTGCTGGACATGTTGACGATTCGCGGTGACGCCGAGGCGCACA
Source organism: Rhodococcus sp. PvR044 (assembly GCF_040548995.1). Classification (NCBI taxonomy): domain Bacteria; kingdom Bacillati; phylum Actinomycetota; class Actinomycetes; order Mycobacteriales; family Nocardiaceae; genus Rhodococcus; species Rhodococcus sp. PvR044. The sequence goes on along the minus strand of NZ_JBEPSX010000001.1, from coordinate 1,089,968 downwards.
GCATCGGTAGCATCGCGTTGGTCACCCGGATTACCCCGATCACGTTGGTTTCCACGACGATTCGCACGGTCGTGGGATCGACCGTGGTCGGTGTCTGCGGCACACCGCCGGTGATCGCGGCATTGTTGACCAGAACATCGAGCCCTCCGGCATGGTCGGCGATCAATTCGGCCGCCGCGGCCACACTTGCGTCGTCGGTCACGTCGAGCGGCACACCGAACGCATCGGTCCCAGCCGCGCGCAGCTTCTCCACCGCGGTGTCGCGGCGTTGCCGATCACGCGCGCCAACACCGATTCGCCAGCCGAGCGCGCCCAGGCCAGCGGCGATCTCGTATCCGATTCCCTTGTTCGCGCCGGTCACCAGCGCAATCGTCTGTTCACTCACACCGCCGATCCTGCCGCGATTCCGGGGGCAGCGTCCAAGACCGATCGGGTGGGCGGCGATACCGCACGGGTATTGGTCGTGGTCATCGCCGGATACCATGGCCTGGTGGAGACGCGGGAGATGCGATACTTCGTCGCCGTCGCCGAGGAGTTGCACTTCGGACGGGCGGCACAGCGGCTCTCGATCGCGCAACCACCACTATCGCGAGCCATCCAGCAGCTCGAACGGCGGCTCGGAGTCGTCCTGCTGCACCGCACCGCTCGCGCAATCACTTTGACCAAGGCCGGGTCGGTGCTTCTGCAGGAGGCCCGGCCGGCCCTCGAAGCGGTCGAAGCCGCCGAGCGCCGCACCCGCCGCGCCGCCACCGACCGGGCCGGCGTGGTGCTGGCCGCCAAGGCAGGAGCGTCCAGAGAACTGTTGTCGAAGCTGTTGGACGCCTACGCCGCCGACCCCTCCGCTGTCGCAGTCGAGGTGATGCTCTGCGGTCCCGGCGAACCTGAAGGCCTGCTACGCAACGGGCGTGCCGACGTTGCTCTGCTCCAGCCGCCCTACGACACGACGGCCGGATTCGACACCGAGGACCTGCACACCGAACACCAGGTCGTGGTCCTACCCGCGGGGCACCCCCTCGCCATCCGACCCCACATGTCGATGGCCGAGGTCAACGCCCTGACGGACCTGCCCCTGCCACGCTGGCCTCGACGGGATGGGAGTTATCCCGAGGGCCCCGGCCCGAAGGTTCGCGACCATACCCAATTGACCCAGCTGATCACGCTCGGCCGGGCCTGCGCGCTCATGCCCGAATCGCTCCGAGCACAGCTACGCGGCGAGCACGCCATCGTGCCCGTGCCGGACGCACCGGCCGTCACGACCGTCATCGCCTGGCCACCACACAGCAGATCCCAAGCCGTCGCCGACCTTGTCCGTACGGCGGTACATCTCTAGCCGATAACATCAGCAACAGGCCCTAGTTCGAGACCGGCTCCCGGTTCAGCTTGCCCGCGAGCCGCCCCAGGTAGGCCACCACCTCGGCCTCGGACTTGTCGGGCACGCCGAACACGACCTCGGTCACGCCGAGGTCCTCCCAGCGGGCGAGCTTGTCCGGGTCGGGCTTGCCTGCCAGCACCACGACCCTGGGCGCACCCTCGCGGCCTGCCTCCTGCCAGATGCGGCGCAGCAACAGCACATTGTCGTCGATGTCCTGCTCGATCGGGGTGGTCATCCAGCCGTCGGCGGACCGGGCGATCCACTTGAAGTTCTTCTCGTTGCCCGCCGCGCCCACGATCACCGGAACACGAGGCTGCTGAATGGTTTTCGGCCACGCCCAGCTCGGTCCGAACGTGACGAACTCGCCGTCGTACTCTGCCTCCTGCTGCGACCACAGCGCCTGCATGGCCTCGAGGTACTCGCGCAGCATGGTCCGGCGCCGCCCCGGCGGCACACCGTGGTCGGTCAGCTCGTCGAGGTTCCAGCCGTACCCGACGCCGAGCACCACCCGGCCGCCGGAGAGGTGGTCGAGCGACGCGATGGTCTTCGCCAGGGTGATGGGATCGTGCTCGACCGGGAGCGCAACCGCGGTACCGAGTGCGATGCGTTCGGTCACCGAGGCCGCGGTCGCCAACGCCACCCAGGGGTCGAGGGTGCGCATGTAGCGGTCATCGGGCAGCGTCTCGTCACCGGTCTGTGGGTGCGCGGCGTCCCGCCGGGCCGGGATGTGGGTGTGCTCGGGGACGTAGAAGGAATCGAACCCGGCCCCCTCCGCGGCGACGGCAGCGGCCGCGGGGGTGATCCCGCGGTCACTCGTGAACAGCGTGATTCCAAATTTCACCAGGGTCTCCTTGCGCCGTCTGCGAGCCTCGAATCACGACCGAGACTATTAGCTGGACATCTGTTTGGCAAGGTGTCCAGACCGATCGGTCTCCATGCGAATCTAGAACTCGTTCACATGCTCAACCAGGGGTGGTACCAGCTATTATTGCCCGCCATCGGTCGGCTTCATGACACAGGTTCGTATAGCAAAGGGCATGACGGCCGGCGGTATCATCACCGGGCGTCACGCCCTCGACCTCGGAGTCAGCGCCTAGGGGACGACGATCGTGCCGCGCCCCTGGACATGCGGGAAGTTCGTGTCGATCTGGACTTCGATCCGCCCGACCCCGGTGTCCGCGGTCATCGGCACCCACGGGCCGTCCGTCGGCGAGAGCGGCGTGTTGTCGCCGAGCGGCACCGGTGGCCCCGGGAAAACTCCGCTCGCGCCGGTGTCCAGGTTCTTCCAGCGCAGGGTGGCTTCGACGCCGCAGTAGGGGGCCTGGAACAGGCCCGGAACGAAGGTGAACTCCGGTCGCACCCAGATCGTCGGGTTCTGCCCGAAGAAGAGGGCGTTTGGGTCGTAGTGCGCGTCCACTGTCCCGACGCACCCGATCGCCCCGCCGCCGAGCGTGTACGTCGGCGAGATCCCCACCGGGTCGGACGACGACCCGGTCGACGCCGTGGCGGTGCCACCCGTCAGCGACGCCGCCACCGCGACCGACACCACAACTGCCCGAATCGTTCTCATCGTCCCTACCCCCCAGCCGACGCTACGGCGTCATCTCGTAGGCGCCATCGTAGGCCCGCACCTGCTCCCACACCCGACCGAACCGATCCTCGTCCACCACCGGCTTGCGGATCGCACCGAGCGCCCACTCCTGCTGAGCAGGCGTCGACGACGGCTTCCCGTGCAGGGCAACGGCATACCCGGAGAAATCTCGGACCTGGAAGTCGAATATCTGGTCGACCAGGTCCCGGTCGAGCCCGGTCATCTCGGCCTGCTCGAGGATCAGCTGCCCGTAGACGACGAGCGAGAACAGGTGCCCGACGTTGAGCAGGAAGTCCAGGTCCTTCTGCTGCGCGGCATCGGGAGCCGCGGTGGTGAGCAGCTTCTTGAGCTCCAGCGCCTGTTCGTAGAACCGCACCACGTTCGGGATGTCCTGGAACCGCTCGTAGACCTTCGTCCAGTCGTGGAACTGCACCTTGGCCGCGCCGCGGGTGGGACCCTGGTTCCAGAAGAACTCGTCGTCGGCCGCGTCCGTGCGGGTGCAGATCTCGGGGAAGCTCGCCGGGTTGAACATGTAGTTCGGCATGAACTTCAGGATCAGCCCGACGTTGACGTGAACCGTGCCCTCCAGCTTGGGCAGGCAGCCGATGACCTCCACGGCCTCACGGAAGTAGGTGTTCTTCTCGTACCCCTTGGCCGCGACCACGTCGTGCAGCAGCGCGATCACGCGCTCGCCCTCGGAGGTGACCTTGGCCTTGGTCATCGGGTTGAACAACAGGTACCGACGGTCCTCGAGGCTCGCGCTGCGGAAGTAGTCGACGGCCCTGGCGCTGAACTGCTTCATCGCGACCATCCGGGCGTAGGCGTCGACGAACGCCGCCCGCACGTGGGTGAAGTCGGTGACCGGGTTGCCGTAGAGGATCCGGTTCTGCGCGTGGGTGATCGCCTCGTAGAAGGCGTGCTCGGTGATGCCGATCGAGCCGGTGCACAGGTTGAACTTGCCGACGTTGACGGTGTTGAGCGCCGCCTCGAACGCCTGGACACCGGTGTGCAGGATGTCCTCCTCCCGCACCGGGTAGTCCTCGAGCCGGAAGGTACTCACGTACATCTGGCCGTGGATGACGTTGTCGATGAGCTTGTAGTTCGGATGCTGGCTGTCCGCGACGAAGAAGACGTACCCGTCGGACCCTTCGACGTCGGTCCTGCGACCGAACACCGACACCATGCCGGCGACATTGCCGTTGCCGATGTAGTACTTCTCGCCCGTCGCCCGGAAGGCGACGTCGCCGTCGTCCGATTGCGGGGCGAGCAGCATGTCGGTGGAGTACACGTCGGCGCCGTGCTCGCGCTCCGAGAGACCGAACGCCATCACGCCGCCCTCCGCCAGCTCGCGGGCGGCCCGCTGCTTCGCGGCGGTGTTGTCGCTCATCCAGATCGGCCCGAGGCCGAGGATGGTGACCTGCCAGGCGTACCAGTAGGCCAGGCCGTAGAACCCGAAGATCTCGCTGAGGGCGGCGTTGCGGGCCGCGTCCCAGCGACGGTTCGGGTCGCCGTCACCGAACTCCGCCGGGGTCTGGAAGGTGGCGAAGAGCTTCTCGCTCTTCACGAACTCCAGGAAGTCCGACACCCAGGTCGCGTCCAGGTCGTCCTGGAGCAGTTGCTTCTTGCCACGGTTCTCGAACCACTCGACGGTCGCACGCAGCAGCCGCCGGGTTTCCTCGTCGAACTCGGCGAAGTCGCTGGTGGTCGGGTTGAACAGTTGTCCGTTCGCGGACATGGGTTGCCCCTCTCTCGCAGATCAGCTCGCGTCTGAGATGAACCTACCAGCGAGTAGCTATTCCACCCCCTTGTGTCGCAGGTCACTTCGCTGCTACGTTCTGGAACAGAGACACAGTTTTGTTTCATCGTCCAAGAGCCGACAGGAACCCACGATGCCGCTCGACTTCGATTCCGCCATTCGCGAGGCCGTCCCCATGCCGGTCGACGACGAGATCGCCTCGACCTCACCTCGGCTCGGCCCCGATTCCCTGATCTGGAAGTACTACGGCGACGTCCGCGGACTGCTGGGCTTCCAGCGGATCGCCGGGACCGAGAACTGCATCGAACAACTCGGCAAGGCGGTCGAGGACCACTCTGTGATCTTCTCGGACACCCTCGGCCGGGCACGGCGCAGCGGACCCCCGATCATGAAGACCGTCTACAGCGAGGACCCGCACCGCTGGGGCCGCACCGTCCGCGACTTCCACAAGCCGATCAAGGGCACCGTCGCCGATGGATCGCGCTATCACGCGCTCAACCCGGAGCTCTTCTACTGGGCGCACGCCACCTTCGTCGACCAGGTCCTCTACGTCACCGACACCTTCGTCCGGCGCCTGTCCCACGAGGAGAAGGTCCAGATCTTCGAGGAGGGCAAGACCTGGTACCGCCTCTACGGGGTGAGCGATCGCAGTCAACCGCAGACCTACGAGGAGTTCCTCGAGTACTGGGAGCAGATGCTCGACCGGTTCGTCCCGACCCGCACCATCGTGTACGCCACCGGGTACATCAGGAAGGGCGTGCCCGGCCCCCGACGGATCCCGGCACCGGTGTGGCGACTCCTGTCGGCCCCCCTGAACGGCTTCATCCGCACCGTCGTCGTCGGCACGCTGCCCCCACAGATGCGGGAGGTCTGCGACCTCGACTGGGATGCCAAGAAGGAGAAGCGGTTCCAGCGGTTCGCTGCCTTCTCCCGCCGGATCAACCCGCTCGTCAACCGGCTGCCCCTGCGCGCGCTGTACCTGTCATGGGCCTACGACGCCTGGCGCCGGGTCGGCATCGACCCTCGCCCCCTGATGAACGTTCCCACCGCCCCCACCGCCCGCTAGGAGTTCCCCGTGCGCACCAAAGTGCTGGCAGCACCACCCGCAGGCAGCGGCCTCCGACCGATCTACGGCACCGGCGACCCCGGCGTGATCGAACTCCTCCGCTTCTTCCGCAATCCGATCGAGCTGGTGGCCCAGCGCCGCGCGGCCTTCGGGGACATCACCTACATCAAGGCGTTCGGCCTCGAGTTCGCCATCCCCCTCACCGCGGACGGCACCGAGTCGGTGGCCATGAACCGGCAGAAGGCGCTGGCCGCCGAACCCGCGTGGGGCTTCCTCATCGGTCCGTTCTTCCGCCGCGGCATCCTGCTGATGGACTTCGAGGAGCACCGCCACCATCGACTGATCCTGCAGCAGGCCTTCAACAACAAACGCCTGCGCGGGTACCTGGACGAAATGCAGCCGATGCTGCGCAAGGGGGTCGAGCGACTCCCGACCGGCAAGAACGTGCTCGTCCTGGACGAGCTCAAGGCGCTCACCCTGGACCTGGCCCTGGAGATCTTCCTCGGGATGGACCTGCCGCGCGCCGAGGCCGATCGGATCAACAAGGCCTTCATCGACTGCGTGAACGCCGGGATGTCGATCATCCGCAAGGACATTCCGGGAACCAAGTGGGCTAGGGGCCTGGCCGGGCGACGCGTGCTCGAGGAGTTCTTCCATCGACACCTGCCGGCCAAACGCGCATCCGGCGAGACGCCCGATCTGTTCTCGGTGCTCTGCCATGCGCGGTCCGAGGAGGGGCACACCTTCACCGACGAGGACGTCGTCAACCACATGATCTTCGTGCTGATGGCCGCGCACGACACCTCGACGATCACCCTCACCACCATGGCCTACTACCTGGCCAAGCATCCCGAGTGGCAGGACCGTGCGCGGGCGCAGTCCCGTTCGCTGCCCCGCGAGATCAACTACGACAACCTCGACGAGTTCACGGTGCTCGACGCCGTGATGAAGGAGTCGCTGCGACTGAACTCCCCGGTGCCGGGGCTGGCTCGACGAGCGTTGGAGGACACCGAGATCAACGGGCACTTCGTCCCGAAGGGCACCTACGTCAGCGCGGTGGGCATGGTCAACCACCACAACCCGGACCTGTGGACGCATCCCGAGCACTTCGACCCGGATCGCTTCTCCCCCGAGCGCGCCGAGGACAAGTCACACCGCTACGCCTGGATGCCGTTCGGGGGCGGCGTGCACAAGTGCATCGGCCTGTACTTCGCCCAGATGGAGATCAAGACGATCATGCACAACCTGCTCCTCGAGTACGAGTGGTCGGTACCCGCCGACTACACCTGGAAACTCGACAATTCCACGCTGCCGGTCCCGAAGGACCACCTGCCCGTCACGCTGCGGGCGCTGTGACCGCGGATATGCTGGCACACGATGAACACGCGTCCCGCCCCCGTCGCGCCGACCGCACCTCCCGCGGAGCAGGCGATGCTCGACGCCGCCCGGGACGAGTTCGAGCGCTACGGGATCCGTCGGACCAACATGGACGACGTGGCCAAGCGTGCCGGGATCAGCCGCAGCACCCTCTACCGGAAGTTCCCGAACAAGGACGCCCTGGTCGAGGTGCTGGTGTTGCGCGAAGCGGGGCTGTTCTTCGATCAGCTCGACGCCCTGGCCCGGGATCTGGACCCGGTACGGGCCGTGGTCGAGTGCTTTGCGCGGGGCATCGCTCTGACGCGGGAGATTCCGCTACTCGGCCGGATTCTCGAGAGCGAACCGGAGATGCTGGTCGAGGTGACCACCCGCACCGAGGGCGCACCGATCGCGGTCGCTGCCGCCCGGGTGGCCGCCGCGCTGCGACACAGTGGGGCGACCATGCCCGAGGACGACCTGCTCTCGGTCTCCGAGATCCTCATCCGGATCTCGATGTCGCTGCTGCTGCACCCGCACGGCCGACTGGACACCACCGATCCCGATGCGGTGCGTCACTACGCCGAGAGGTACCTCGCCCGACTGGTGTGGTGACACCATGACGGCGTCGGTCGAGGCGCTGTTGCGCCAGCTGCCGCCGTCCACCGAGTTCGCCTCGGCCACGGCCCCTTTCACCGGCGAGCCCCTCCCCGACGTTCCCCAGACCGGAACCGAGTCGGTGGCCGCAGCGGCGCTCGCCTGCCGCGCCGCGCAGCCCGCGTGGGCGGCCAGACCGGTGCGCGATCGGCAGCGGGTGCTGGCGCGGTTCGCACGGCTGCTGGTCGACGACCACGACCGGCTGTGCGACCTCATGCAGTGGGAGACCGGCAAGGCCCGCGTGCACGCCGCCGTCGAGGTGCAGGGCGTCGTCTCCGTGGCCCGGCACTACGCGGCCCGCGGCGGCGCATACCTGGGCGAGCGGCGCGCGCTCGGCGCGGTGCCCGGCCTCGTCTCGGCCCGCGTTGGGTACCGCCCGAAGGGGCTCGTCGGGGTGATCGCCCCGTGGAACTACCCGCTGTTCCTGGCCGTCGGCGACGTGGTCCCGGCGTTGCTCGCCGGGAACGCGGTCCTCAGCAAGGCCGACTCGCAGGCCCCGCTCACCCTGCTGCACGCGCGGCACCTGGCGGTGCGGGCGGGGGTGCCCGAGGCCGCGTGGCAGGTGATCGCCGGACCGGGGAGCCGGATCGGGCCCGCCCTGATCGACGAGGTGGACCACCTGAGCTTCACCGGCTCGACCGCGACGGGGCGCGAGATCGCGCGTCGCTGCGCAGACCGCCTGATCGGGGCCTCGCTCGAGCTCGGCGGCAAGAACCCGCTGATCGTCTGCGCGGACGCCGACCTCCGCGCCGCCGCCCGCGGCGCCGTGCAGGCCGCCTTCTCCAATGCCGGGCAGATGTGCATCGGCATCGAGCGAATCTACGTCCACGAGAAGGTGTTCGACAGCTTCCGCGACGAGCTCGTCAGACGGACCGCGCGACTGCGGCTGGGAGCCGGACACGGCTACGACGTGGACATGGGTTCGCTCACCTCGCAAGGGCAACTGGACCTCACCCTTCACCATGTGGCGGACGCCTTGGCCAAGGGCGCGAGCGTCGCAACCGGCGGCAGGCCCCGGCCCGACCTCGGTCCGTTCTTCCACGAGCCCACCGTGCTGACCGGTGTCACCACCGAGATGGCCGTCTACGCCGAGGAGACCTTCGGTCCGGTGGTCGCCCTGTACCGGGTGACCTCGGATGCCGAGGCGATCCGCCTCGCGAACGAGGGAGAGTACGGCCTGAGCGCCAGCGTCTGGACCCGGGACCTGCGGCGTGGCCGCCGGATCGCGGCGCAGGTGGTCGCGGGGGCAGTGAACGTCAACGACGGCTACCTGTCCGCGATCGCCTCGCTCGGCGCGCCCATGGGCGGGATGCGCAGCAGCGGCACCGGGCGGCGGCACGGCCGGGAGGGCGTCGTCCGCGACACCGAACCGCAGACGGTCACCACCCAGCGCATCGCCACGGCCTACCCCGACCGATTCCGCGGACCCCTGCTCCGCGCGATGAACGCGGGCACCCGTGCGCTGCTCGCCATTCGACACCGATCATGAGGAGAACGATGCGAATCCTCGACGAGGCGCTCGCCGCAGGCACGCTCTGGCGGGCAGGGGCAGTGCCGCGCAACCCATGGGCCTTGGCCTCGGGTGCCCGCGCGGTCGCCCGGCTCGGGCCGTTCGGCGGTCTTCCCGCCTTCGGGGCTTCGGCCTTCCCCGACCGGGTCGCCCTCGTGGACGACCGGGGCCAGCTGACGTTCGCCGAGTTCGCGGGGCGCACCCACCGGCTGGCACACGCGCTCACGTCCCGGCTGGCCTCGCCGCGGCCGGGGATCGGCATCCTCTGCCGCAACCACGCCGATGCCGTCGTCGCCCTCTGCGCGGCGTCGGCCGCGGGCGCCCGGGTGGTGCTGCTCAATTCGGATTTCGGCCCGCGCCAGGTGGCCCAGGTGGCCGCCCGCGAGCGACTCGATGCGCTCGTCTACGACGAGGAATTCAGCACCGCGGCATCGGGTTTCGACGGCCCCCGGTGGTGCGCCTGGACCGAGGACGCCCGGGCGGAGAGCTGCATGGCCGCCCTGATGACCGGCGAGTCCGCCGCGCTGCCGGCCCGGCCGGCTCGATCCCCGGCGTTGGTCGTGCTCACCAGCGGCACCAGCGGGCTGCCCAAGGGCGCCCCGCGCTCGCAGGCACCGTCGCTGCTGGTCCCCGCCGGGCTGCTCTCGAAGATCCCGCTACGCGGCGGCGAGCGCGTGCTGCTGTCCGCACCGGTCTTCCACGGCTGGGGCCTGATCGTCGCGACACTGACCCTGACCCTTGGCTCGACGCTGGTGCTGCATCGAAGGTTCGACGCCGCGCGGGTGCTGACGGACCTGCAGCGGCACCGCTGCTCCACCCTGGTGGCGGTCCCGACCATGCTGCGTCGGCTGGTTGCGCTCGGTGACGCGATTCCCGCGGCCGACCTGTCCGCGCTGCAGATCGTCGCGAGCGGCGGCGCCCGGCTCGACGGCGCCCTGGTCGCCCAGGTCACCGCGGCGCTCGGCCCGGTGCTGCACAACCTCTACGGTTCCACCGAGGCCTCGTACATCAGCATCGCGACACCGGAGGACCTGGCCGTGGCCCCGGACTGCGCGGGACTCCCGCCCCGTGGCACCGTCGTCCGCATCGCCGACGCGGACGGCACGAGCGCAGCGGTCGGTGCGGAGGGCCGGATCCTCGTGCGCACGCCGGGCCAGATCGACGCGTACACCGACGGCACCAGGAAGAGCGATCCCGACGGGTTCCTCGACACCGGCGACCGCGGCCACCTGGACGCCGCCGGACGCCTGTACGTGGCCGGCCGCTCCGACGCCATGATTGTCTCCGGTGGCGAGAACGTCTTCCCGGAGGAGCTCGAGATGGCGTTGCTCGCGCATCCTGACGTGGCGGACGCCGCCGTCACCCCGGTACCGGACGCCGAGTTCGGGCATCGGCTGCGCGCGTATCTCGTCCGGGCCGACGCCCCCGCCGGTCGGGACACGCTCGACGAGCAGGCGGTCCGCCGATACCTCGCCGCGAAACTGCCCCGGTCGCGGATGCCGCGCGAGATCGTGTTCGTCGACCGCCTCTCGCGCGGGTCGACGGGCAAGCTCACCCACCACACACTCGACGAACTGCAGGAGGAGCACAGATGAGGGGCATCGATCTGACCGGCCGGGTTGTGGTCGTCACCGGCGGGGCCCGCGGCATCGGCCGCGCCACCGCGACCGCGCTGCGCGCCGCCGGGGCCCTGGTCGCGATCGGCGACATCGACGAGGCCGAGGTGATCCGCACGGCCGGGCAACTCGGCGTGCTCGGCGCCGTGCTGGACGTGGCCGATCCCCAGTCGGTGACATCGTTTCTCGCCCAGGTGGAATCGGGACTGGGTCGGCCGTGGGGATGGGTGAACAACGCAGGCATCATGCCGCTCGGCACGCTGCTCGATCAGGACGACGCCATCGTGGACGCGGCGGTGGACGTCAACCTGCGCGGCGTCCTGCACGGCACCCGCGCCGCCGGACGGGCAATGGCCTCTTCCGGTGGCGGACGGATCGTCAACATCGCCTCGATCGCCGGCTGCATCCCCGTCCCCGGCATGGCCGTCTACAACGCGACCAAGGCCGCGGTGCTCTGCTTCGGCGACGCCGCAGACGCCGAATTGTCCGCCGCCGGGGTGCGGGTGTCGACGGTGCTGCCGTCGTTCACGAACACCGCGCTGCTGGACGGCACCCACCCCGGCCGACTGCTCACCCCGATCCCGCCGGAGACGGTCGCCGACGCGGTCGTCGCGACGCTGCGGTCCGGCAGGCGCCGGGCGGTCGTCCCGCGCCGGCTGTCCGGTGCCCTGCTGTGGCCGCTCTTCCCGCGTCCGCTCGCCCGCCTGCTGCGGCGGGCGACCGGGCTCGACCGGGTGTTCCTGGACACCGACTCCGGTCGCGCCGCCTACGACGCACGAATCCGCGGCGGGTCCACGTAGATCGGGACGCCGCCGCGGTGTGTGAGAGCATCCAGTACCGCATCACCACTCGAGCCGAGGGACCGCTTCCGGATGTTCACCGCCGTCGCACTGCTGGCCGTTGGCGCGGCCGGATACTTCGGCTACCGGCGACTGCGCCGCGATCCCGCGCTGCGCGCGGACCTGTGGGCCCGGGTCCGGACGTATGCACTGGCGGCCGGGCTGTTGGCGCTGGCGGCGGTTGCCGTGCGCAACGGACCGACGGGTGAGACAGCACTGGTCCTCGCCTGCGCCGCCGTGCTCGTCGTCCCGCTCGCCACCCGCGCGACCGCGCAGGACCGGGCCGCGGCCCGCGAGTCCCTGCGCCGCTCCCAACTGGGTCTCGAACCGCGCAGGCCGCTGGTCAACGTCCCCGCGCTGCAGGCCCGCTGGGTGGCCGCAGGCGCCCTCGCCTACTTCTGCATCGGGGGCTTCCGCGGCTTCGTCGCGCTCAACGCCGTCTTCTCACAGCACGCACCGGACGCCGGCTGGGTGCTGTCGGCGGTCGTCGCGGCCACCGCGGTGGCCGCGGTCGCCCACGTGAGCGTGCAGCGGCGCCGGGTGGCGGCGGAGGATGCCCGCCTGAACGCACTGGACCGGGCCGTCAGCTGACGGCCCGGTCCGGTACTGCTTGTTTCGTGCGTCAGCCGCGGACGGCGGCGAGCACCTCGTCGAGCGCGGACCCGGCGGGCACCTCACGGGACTCCCCGGTGAAGCGGTCCCGCAGTTCCACGTTGCCCTCGGCGAACCCACGGCCGACGACGACCACCAGCGGCACACCGAGCAGCTCGGAGTCCTTGAACTTCACGCCGGGCGAGGCCTTGCGGTCGTCGAGGATCACCGACAGTCCGGCGCGGTCCAGCTCCGCGGCGAGCGCCTCGGCGCCCTCGCGGGCCGCATCGTCCTTGTTCGCGATCACCAGGTGCACGTTCGCGGGCGACACCTCGGCCGGCCAGCGCAGGCCCTTGTCGTCGTGCTGCTGCTCGGCCATCACCGCGACCAGCCGCGAGACGCCGATGCCGTAGGAGCCCATGGTCGGGCGGACCGGCTTGCCGTTCTCGCCGAGCACGTCGACGCCGAACGCGTCGGTGTACTTGCGGCCGAGCTGGAACACGTGGCCCACCTCGATGCCGCGGGCGGCGACCAGCGGTCCGGCACCGTCGGGCGAGGGGTCGCCGTCGCGCACCTCGGCGGCCTCGATGGTGCCGTCCGGGGTGAAGTCGCGGCCGGCGACGAGACCGACGACGTGCTTGCCCTCCTCGTCGGCGCCAGTGATCCAGCTGGTGCCGTCGACGACCCTGGGGTCGACGAGGTAACGGACGCCGTTGGCCTGCAGCGCCTTCGGGCCGATGTAGCCCTTGACCAGGAACGGGTTGTTCTTGAAGTCGGTCTCGGTGATCAGCACGTATTCGGCCGGCTCCAGCGAGGCCTCGAGGCGCTTCTCGTCGACCTCACGGTCGCCGGGGATGCCGATGGCGAGCAGTTCCCACTCACCGCCGGGCACGCGGGTCTTGACCATGATGTTCTTCAGCGTGTCCGCGGCGGTGACCGCTTTTCCGAGGTCGGCGCCGTTGGCCCAGTCGACCAGCGACTCGATGGTCGGGGTGTCCGGGGTGTCGTACACCTTGGCCTCGGGCTGCCCGTCGAACGGGATCGCCGCGGGAGCGAGGGTCTTGACCGCCTCGACGTTGGCGGCGTAACCGGACTCGATGCACCGGACGTAGGTGTCCTCACCGATCGGGCTCTCGGCCAGGAACTCCTCCGAGGCGCTGCCGCCCATCGCGCCCGAGGTCGCGGAGACGATGACGTACTTGACGCCGAGCCGCTGCAGGATGCGCTCGTAGGCGTTGCGGTGTGCCTGGTAGGACGCCTCCAGGCCCTCGTCGGTGAGATCGAAGGAGTAGGAGTCCTTCATCACGAACTCGCGGCCGCGCAGGATGCCTGCACGCGGGCGCTCCTCGTCGCGGTACTTGGTCTGCACCTGGTACAGGGTGACCGGGAAGTCCTTGTACGAGTTGTACTCGCCCTTCACGGTGAGCGCGAACAGCTCCTCGTGGGTGGGGCCGAGCATGTAGTCGTTGCCCTTGCGGTCCTTGAGCCGGAACAGGCTGGCGCCGTACTCGGTCCAGCGGTTCGACGTCTCGTAGGGCTCGCGCGGGAGCAGGGCGGGCAGCAGGATCTCCTGCGCGCCAATGGCATCCATCTCCTCGCGGACGACCCGCTCGACCTCGCGCATCACTCGGAGGCCCAGCGGCAGCCAGGAGTAGACGCCCGGCGCGATGCGCCGCACGTAGCCGGCGCGGACGAGCAGCTTGTGGCTGGCGACCTCGGCGTCGGACGGGTCGTCGCGGAGCGTGCGAAGGAACAGCTGAGACAGGCGGGTGATCACGGGGTATCAGGATAGTCGGAACGCCACGGCGGCGGTGCCGCCCGGTCCCTCAGTGCGCGGCCCGCCCGGTACCGTTACCGCTCGTGCTGGTGCTGCTTCCCCCCTCCGAGACCAAGTCCGACGGCGGCAAGGGCGTCCCCCTCGACCTGGGCGAGCTGTCGCTGCCCAAGCTCACCGCGACCCGCGAGGTGCTGGTGAACGCGCTCGTCGAGCTGGCCGCCGACGCCGAGGCGTCGAGCCTCGCGCTGGGGCTGAGCTCCGGGCAGTCCGACGAGATCGCCCGCAACGCGGCGCTCTGGACCTCGCCGACGCGACCGGCCCTGGAGCGCTACACGGGGGTGCTGTTCGACGCCCTCGACGCGAAGTCGTTCACCCGCGCGCAGAAGGCGAAGGCGCTGACCCGCCTCGCGGTCGGCTCCGCACTGTTCGGCGTGGTCCGCGCGGGCGATCCGATCCCGGCCTACCGGCTCTCCGGCGGCTCGAAGCTGCCCGGGATGGGCACCCTGCAGTCGGTGTGGAAGCCCGAGCTGACCTCGGCTCTCGAGGCGGAGGCCAACGGCCTGGTGGTGGACCTGCGCTCGGGCACCTACCAGCAGCTCGGCCCGGTGCCGGGTGCGGTGATCGCCACCGTGCTCACCGAGAAGCCGGACGGCAGCCGCTCGGTGGTCAGCCACTTCAACAAGCACCACAAGGGCCTGCTCGCCCGCGCGCTGGTGGTCTCCCGTGCGGAGCCGTCCGACGTCAAGGGCGTCGCCAAGGTCGCGGCCAAGGCCGGGCTGCGAGTCGAGATCGCCTCCCAGCGGGAACTGATCATCCTGACGTAGGCACCTCCGGCGCCCGTGCGCGTGTTTCACCCCGATGGGGGTACACATCGCTCACAGGTGCGGAAGGCGGCTCACAGCCGGGGATCGACCGCCTCCGACTCCAGGGCGAGCACGGCGAACACCGCCTGGTGGATCCGCCACAGCGGATCGGCCCTGACCAGTCGGTCGACCGCCTCCATGCCCAGCGCGTACTCGCGCAGCGCCATCGACTGCTTGTGCCCCAGGTTTCGGTTGCGCAGCCGCTCCAGGTTCTCCTTCTCGGTGTAGTGCGGACCGTAGATCAGTCGCAGGTATTCGCGGCCACGCACCTTGATGCCGGGCTGAACGCGACGAGCGCCGGCCTGCGCCCCGTTGGCGAGCGGTTTGACCACCATGCCCTCGCCGCCTGCGCCGGTCAGCTCGTCCCACCAGGCGATGCCCGCGGCCTCCGACTCCGGCGAGCCGGTGTCGACGACGACGCGCCGGGTCGTGGTGAACAGGGTCGGTGCCGCCGCCACGAGCCGGTCCGCGATCGCCAGGTGCCAGCCGTGATCGCGATCGCTGTGACCGGCGCCCTCGGTGGCCAAGACCTGGAACGGCGCCACCCGCACGCCGTCCAGGCCGTCGGTCGGCCAGACGTATCGCCGGTAGGCATCGGTGTAGCGCGCGACGTCGGCCGCCCTGCTGTTCACCCGCTCGAGGAGATCCCCGACGTCGAGTCCGCGCTCCGCCGAGGCCTCGAGCACCGATCTACGGCCCGCCAGGTCGGCGCGCGCGGCCGCACCCACCGCGGCGTACTGCGACCGGAGCAGCCCCTCGGACTTCGCTGACCACGGCAGCAGCTCCGCGTCCAGGAGCATCCAGTCGGTGCCGAGCTCCTCCCACAGCCCGGCGTCCCCGACGGCCTCCGCGACGAGGGTCACCAGGCGCTCGGTCTGTTCCTCGTCGAACATGCGCCGACCGGTTCGGGTGTGCACCATCCCGGACAGGCCGTCCGTGACGCCGAATCGCGCGGCCACCACCGAGGCATCGCGGCACACCATCACGATCGCCCGCGAACCCATGTGCTTCTCCTCGCAGATCACCTCGCTCACCCCCGCTTTTCGGTACTCGGCGAAGGCTTCGGCTGGATGCTCGAGGAGACCGGGTCGCGACGAGGTCGCGCACGGCGCCATCGTCGGCGGCAGGTAGTGCAGCCACTGCGGCGCCACCGCCCATCGGCTCATCACCTCGAGCGCACCCGCCGCGTTCTCGGGCCGAATCGTGATCCGTCCGCGCAGCGCGGTATCCACTCCCCCGACCCGGAGAATGTCCTCGATGTCGAGGGCCTGCGGATCGGGCTCCGGCATGTGCAGCGGCTTGGCCGGCGGATACCACTCCCGATCGGCCGGAACGGAGACCACCTCGCGCTCGGGGTAGCGCATCGCCGTGAGCGCGCCGCCGAAGACGCACCCGGTGTCGAGGCAGGCCGTGTTGTTGAGCCACCGCACATCCGGCACCGGCGTGTGCCCGTACAGCACCATCGCGTCGCCGCGATAGTCCTCTGCCCACGGGTAGCGGACCGGCAAACCGAATTCGTCCGTCTCACCGGTGGTCTCGCCGTAGAGCGCGAAACTGCGCACCCGACCGGACGCGCGATTGTGGTACTCCTCCTTCAGGCCCGCGTGGGCGACGACCAGCCGCCCGTCGTCGAGGACGAGATGCGCGACCAGCCCGTCGCAGAAGTCCGCGACGGCGCGGCGGAACTCCTCGGACTCGGACGCGAGCTGCTCGAGGGTGCGGTCGAGACCATGAGTGGCGTTGACCTTCTGGCCGCGCAGCGCCTTCACGAGCTTGTTCTCGTGGTTGCCCGGCAGTGCCAGCGCGTGACCGGCCGCGGCCATACCCATCACCAGCCTCAGCACACCCGGCGAGTCGGGGCCACGGTCCACGTAGTCGCCCACGAACACCGCGGTGCGCCCGGCAGGCGGAAGTGCATCCATCGGCCTACCCTGCTCGTCCCGCCGCACCGTGTATCCCAGGGCACCCAACAGGGTTTCGAGCTCGCCGAGGCAGCCGTGGATGTCCCCGATCACGTCGAACGGCCCGGGCAGATCGCGACGGTCGCTCCGCAACGGCTGCCGGACGATCCGCGCCGACGCCACGTCCTCGACCCCATCGAGGACGTGGACCGTGCGGAAACCCTCACGAGCCAACCCGCGCATCGACCGCGAGAGCTGCTGGTGTTGACGTCGCAGGACGCTGCGATCGAACCCTCGGTCCCCCCGGGCAGCGTTGCGCTCGGCGCACACCTGCTCGGGCAGGTTCAGCACGATCGCCACGGGCAGCACATCCTGGGAGCGGGCGAGGTCGATCAGTTTCTTGCGGGCCGCAGGCTGGACGCTCGTCGCGTCGATGACGGTCAGCTTCCCGGCGCGCATTCGCTTGGTGGCGATGAACTCGAGGACCTCGAACGCATCGACGGTGGCCTCCTTCGAATTCGGGTCGTCACTGACCAATCCGCGACAGTGATCGCTCGAGATCACCTCGTACGCGCCGAAATGCTCGGCCGCGAAGGTCGACTTCCCCGACCCGCTGATCCCGATGAGCACGACCAACGACGGCTCGGGTATCTCGAGAACACTCATGCCGAAACCTCCCGTCGGATGAACACGGCCATCTGGGTGGGCGCGCCACGGGTTCCGTCGACATCGCCGATCCCCGTGAAGCTCACGTCATAGTCGTGTGCGGACGTGACCTCTGCTGCCCAGGCCTCGAATTGCGTTCGGCTGAACTCGAATCGGTGGTCGGGATGCCGGAAGGTGCCCGGCTCGAGATTCGGATACAGCACGTTGTACTCGGCGTTGGGCGTGGTCACCAGGACCACCCGCGGGTGCATGTCGGCGAACACCGACCGCACCAGCGCCGGCAGCCGCGACTCGTCGACGTGCTCGACCACCTCCATCAACACCACCGCGTCATACCCCCTCAGGCGTGGATCTCGGTAGGTGGCCGACGACTGGAGCACCGAGATCCGCTCCCGCTGACGGTCCGACAGCTCGGCCAGCCCGAGCCTGCGTTCCGCCTTACGCAGCGCGCTGTCGCTGACATCGACGCCGACGATCTTGGTGAAGGCAGGCCGGGCGAGCAGCTCCCGCAACATCTTTCCCTCACCGCAGCCGACATCGACCACCCGCGCAACACCGAGGTCCTCGAGCGTCGCGATCACCGCGTCCTGACGCCGGTTCGCGAGGCCGGCGTTGACCGCCGGCACATCACCTGTTTCCGTGGTTGCGTCCTCGACCAGCCGATCGACGACGGACGCCACCAGCTCACGTCGGTGCGCGAGGTAGCGCGAGGCGATCAGCTCGGCTTCCGGGTGGCCGCTCAGCCACTCCCCCGCCATCCGAACCAACTTGTCGGCCTCCTCCTCGCCGACCCAGTAGTGCTTGACGTCATCGAGCACCGGCAGCAGGACATAGAGGTGTCGCAGCGCCGCGGACAACGTCTGCGTGCCGACGAGCGTCAGGCTCACATATACCGAGTCACCCCACTGCGGAATGGTCTCGTCCAGCGGGAGCGGCTCCGCGATGACGTCCCAGCCGAGTGGCCCGAAGAGCCGGCCCGGCAGGTCTGCGCCGCCCCTGGCCGGCATCGCCGGAATGGTGACCCGTAGCGGAAGGGCCGTCAGCGGAAGTTCCTGGCGCGATGCAAGCGTCCCGGCGAGGGCCGATTTGAACACTCGCGAGATCGCCACCGCCAGCATCGACGACCCGGCATACGGTCGGTCGTTGACGTACTGCCCCAACGCGAAACCGTCACTGCCCCGCCGGAACTTGCTGCGCGCCAAATCGACTGGATCGACGTCGAGGATCATCGCCACGGTGCAGCTCGACTGCGAGGACTCAGGATAGAGCACGGTCGCGGTCCCCACCGACAACTCGAACGTCTGCACCCGATCGGGATGCTTGTGCAGGAGGTAGCCGAGGTCCGACGCATCCGGGAAGCCGCCAGTCGCGGTCGCGGTCAGTGTGAACAGCACCATTCGGACACTACCGGCGGTGTCGAGCGACTTTCCGTCGCGACGGTCGGCGGGTTGCGGCGGCTGCGCGTCTCCAACTCCCGAAAGGAGTACCGCACGACAGGGGGTGGGTGGCGGGGCCTGATATATGCGCAGCTCCACAGGCCCGTGGCGACTGCGACGATGACAGCGCCGCCGGACCCCAGGCTCGCCGCCTTATGGAAGAGCAACCACACTCCCCCGGCCCACATCACGAAGCCGGCCCCCCATAGCACCGATCTCGTGTGCGATGTCCGCGCCGAGACATAGCGCCAGATCGCCAAGCCGAATCCCCACGTCCCGATGACCGTCACCACCATCGCCGCGAGAAACCACCAGACCGCCGGAGCGTCGGTCCGATCGGTGAGCACTCCCGTACGCCACACCCCCGACTCCCTTACGCGGTGATCGGTTTGGTGTGCGGATTCCCGGCACCGACATGGGGATCGGGTTGGGCCACTCCCGGTTTCGTGAGCGTCCAGGCGTAGGCGGGCGGCAGGTTGGTCCAGACCTTGACGCGATCCTGGCGGAAGCGTGCGCGGAACTCGGCGAGCGCCCGTGCGCTGCCTCGGCGGTGCCGACGGTGCCGTTCCCCGGAAAACCGGTCGACCGCCGCACCGCCGAGATACGAGAAGTAGGTGATGCAGCCGCCGGGCTTGAGTACCCCGTCCAGGGCTTCGCAGATCGCACGCGTCTCGTTCTCGGTGAAGTTCGCGAACGGGAGTCCGACCACGATGACGTCGTACTTTTCGGCCGCCGGGAGTCCGACGATGTCGGCCTGGCGGATCACGATCCGCTCCGCGCAGGCGCGGAGAGCCGGATCGACACCGATCTCCGCTCGGAGGTACGCGGCGAGTCGCGGGTTCCGTTCGACACAGGTCAAGGTGTCGTCCGGGCCGATGCGGGCCGCGATCGCCCGGCTCAGCGCACCCGTCCCCGCACCGACCTCGAGGATCGACAGCGCGGTATCGGTGGAACGGGCGATCGACTCCGTCAGCGCACGTGCCAGTCGGGGACTGCTCGGCGCGATCGCGCCCGTCGTCCGCAGGTCGCGGCCGGCCTCGGCGGCAAACAGCGCGTGGCCGCCGAATCGTGTCGGAGAGATCCTGGCGGCAAAATTCATCATGTCCCCACAGTGCGGGCGCGGCACGGTGGGCCGCATCGGCAATCCGGCCACCGGCACCCCCGACGAAAGTAGGTGGTACCACCGGCGATCGGTCGAAACAGTCGATGCCGAAGCCGATTCCGCGGGTACATTCGCAACGTGATCTCCATCCTCGTCGTCGACGACGATCCGTTCGTGCGCCAGGGGTTGGCCGACATGCTCGCCACCGACGACCAACTGTCCGTGGTCGCGCACGCGTCGGACGGCGCCGATGCGGTGCGAGTTGTTCGGTCCCGTGACATCGACGTGGTGCTGATGGACATCCGGATGCCGACGATGGACGGGATCGAGGCGACGCGCCGGATCGCGGCACTGCCGTCCCGTCCGCGCATCCTGGTGCTCACCACGTTCGATCTGGACCAGCACGTGTATTCGGCGCTCGCGGCAGGGGCAGACGGATTCCTGCTCAAGGAGACACCTCCCGCGGGGATTCTCCGAGCGGTCCACGTCGTTGCGGCGGGCGGTTCGATGTTGCATCCCGGCGCGGCGCGGGCGCTCATCGACCGATTCCACCAACAGACAGCCGAGTCCGCGCAGGCCGCGGCAGAGCGCATCGCGCGCCTCACCCCGCGCGAGACGCAGGTCCTCGAGCGGGTCGCGCGGGGTGACTCCAACGCCGACATCGCGGAGAGGCTGTCGATGCGCGAAAGCACGGTGAAGGCGCACGTCAGCCGGATTCTCACCGCTCTTGACGTCTCGAACCGGGTGCAGGCGGCGCTGGTGGCGCGTGACGCTCAGCTGCTCGGCGAGTCCGGCTGACCGTTGGGCCACGGCAAGCTTGCGAACACCCGGAACCCGCCGTCGAAGGTTGGCCCGTGCTCGAACGTTCCCGCGGCGACCATGACGCGCTCGCTCAACCCCTCCAGTCCCGTTCCGGCCCCAATCATGGACGTGGCCGACGACGGCTGCTGCGGGGCAGCATTGACGATCTCGATGCTCAGACGGTCACCGGGGGCTCCGTGAATCGCGATCGTGGTGGCGGCGCCCGCCGCGTGCTTGTGGATGTTCGTCAGCGCCTCCTGGGTCACGCGGAAGGCCGCGTGCGCCAGCACGGAGGGTGCCGGACGGTCCAGGTCCGCGCGGATGTCCTCCACGATCGGGACGCCCGCGGCACGCGACGCGGCGATGAGCGCGGGAATGTCCCGCAGCAGCGGCTGCGGCGGTTCCGGCGCGGGTTCGTCGGACGAGTCCCGGAGCACGCCCAGCACGCCGCGCAGATCCTCGAGCGCACCGCGGGCGGTGTCGGCGATCAGCGTCGCGCTGCGGTGTACGCGGTCGGCATCCGGTGCGCGGGTCACCTGCAAGGCGCCGGCGTGCAGTGCGATCAACGAGACCTTGTGCGCCACCACGTCGTGCATCTCGCGGGCGATGCGGCTGCGTTCGGCCAGCCGAGCCTGGGCCGCTCGTGCCTCGCGTTCGGCTTCCGCCTGACGGACGCGATCGTGAAGTCCGTCCAGATAGGCGCGGCGCAGGCCGATATAGGCGCCGAGAACGGCGAAGGCGGCGATCGCGAACAATGCCGAGCCCAGCACGGTCGGATAGTCCTCCGCGGTACGCCGGAAAGACTCGGACACGGCGTCCGTCAGCGCCCCGGCCACCGTCAGGATCCAGAGCCATCGGTCCCGGCGGCGAACCGCAAGGGTGCAGATCGCGACGAGCATCAAAAGATTCGACCCGGACAGAGCACACACGAGAATGCCGACGCACGTGATCGCGATCGGATACCGGCGGCGCCACCACAGCGTCGTGGCGGCGGCGACCGAAATCGCCGACAACCAGAATGCTTGCGCCGAATGGTCGCCCGCCTGCACGAACCGCCCGACAAGGACGAAGATCGTCGCCGCCAGCAGCGCGATGTCGCGAATCCGCGGAAGACGGGGCTCGAGCCTCCGGCGGTACTCCTCGAGGGCGGTCACACGCTGAGTATGTCGCGTATCCGATCACGAACGCTCCGTCAGTTGGTCCATCGTCCGGGCGGAGGGTCCATGGATGTATAGGCGGGGAGCGGGAGCGGCTGATCGTTCAGGAACGTCTCCAGCAAGCCTGTGTAGATCTCCGGTTGGTCCGTCGAGACCCCGTGGCCGGCACCCTGGATGTCGACCAGCGTGGAGTGGGGGAAGGTGTCTCGGTACTCGCGTGAGACCGGCCAGCGCAGGAAGTCGCATTGGGCCGCCATGACCAGGACGGGAACCCGCGCGTTCGTGAGCGCAGGCCTGGGATCCGGGATGGAGCCGAAATCGGCCGTCGTCATCTGATTGACGTAGAACCCCTGCAGATTGTCGTGCGGCGGCGTGGTGACCTCGCGTGAGCACGAGGCCCCGTCGCGGCCGGTGAGGGCGACCTCGTGCATCCACGAGTCGGCCTCGGCGTCGGGGACGAACGCATGTGCGGCTTGGGGATTCACGCCCATCAACAGCGATTGGGCGAGAATGCGCGGGTTGCCCATCAGTTCGTCGTAGCGTGCCTGCTGGGCGGGATCCATCTCGTGCCAGGGTTCGCCGACGCCGTCGGGAAATGCCGTCGGCCAGATCGCTCCTGGCGCGACGAAGACGGCTTTCGCGACGCGATCGGGGTGCGCAGCGATGTACTGCGCCGTCAGCGATCCGCCCCAGGACCGTCCGACCAGGACGAGTTGCTCGGCACCGAGTTCTTGCCGTATCGCTTCGAGATCGGCCACCTGGCGCTGCACGGTGTAGTCGGTGACATCGTCGAGTCGGGTCGAACGGCCCGCCCCCACTTGGTCATACGCGTACACGTCGAACCCCTGGGCGGCGAGTTCGGCGCCGCCGACCGGTATTCCCTCGCCGGGTGTTCCCGGTCCGCCGTGCACGAAGATCACCGGCGGCTTCGGGGTCGGGAGTGCGGCGGCCGGGGCGTGGACGTAGGCGATGCGCGAACCGGTCGGCAGGTCCCAGTACTGGACGTCCGACGGCACCGCGGAGTCCGGCTGAGCAGGGAACGGACTGAGGATCGTCGATGCTGCCAGCGCGGCGACGGCCACGCCGATCACCACGCTCAGTCCGGCCGCACCCACCTTCGCACGACGCGCCCCCGTCAGCCGAAAACCCCACCAGCTCACCAGAAAACAGACGGCGACGGCGCCGGCCAATCCCGCTCCGAGGAACAGCGCCGGGATGTCAACCGCGAGCGCCACCAGGCCCACCGCCAGCGCTCCGACGACGATCGCCACCACGATTCCGAGGACGATGGTCACCACCCCCAGGGCGATACGCCACCGACTGCGCGCCTTCGTGGGCATTGCCGATTCTCGCGGCTCAGCCGTCATTGCAGGTCCTGTCCCCCGTCATTGCCTGTTCGTCGCACCATACTGGACGGTCGCCACAGGCGGAGCGGACAGGTGCGGCCTCCGGCACCGCTAGGACTCCTGCGCCGCCTTCTCCGCGGCCTGCGCCTGTGCGACCTGCTGCGGGGTGAACCGGATGAACAGGGCCACGACGGCGGCGAGGGCGGCGAAGATCGCGCAGCCGAGCAGGGCCGTCGTATAGCCCTCGCTGAGCGCGAACAGCTGGTCCGCGTTCATGGTCGACGCCACCCCGGAGGTGCCGCCGAGCGAGAGCGTCTTGGACGTGGCCATCGCGCCGACGATCGCCAGCCCGATCGGGCCGAAGAGCACCTGAGCCACCTGGGCGATCGCGGACAGCGGGCCGATCTCGTGCTGCCCGACCCCGGCGATCGCGCACAGCGGCAGCGGCACCACCGCGAGGCCGACACCGAATCCGACGCCGACCACCAGCATGAACAGGTTGCCCATGTAGGTCGCCGAGGTGTCCAGCGTGGAGCCGTACAGCAGGCCCAGCGTGGTCAGGACGGTGCCGGCGACGATCAGCCACCGGGGCTGGACGCGGACCGCGAGCTTGGACGCCACGAATGCGGCGGCGCCGAGGCCGAAGGCGAACGGCACGAACGCCATGCCCGCGGCGAGCGGGCTGTAGCCGAGGATGTCCTGCACGTACAGCGCCACGAACGGCGCCAGGCTGAACATCACCGCGCCCACCAGCGCGATCGCGATGAAGGTGGCCACCCGGTTCCCGTTGCGGAACAGCGAGAACGGCAGCAGCGGGTTCTCCGCCCTGCGCTCGACCAGCAGGAACGCCGCCAGCATGCCCAGCCCCACGGCCAGCGCCGCGATCACCGGCGGGCTCGTCCAGCCCATCTCCGCGCCCTCGGTGAACCCGAAGACCACGCCGGTGCAGCCCAGGGTCGCGAGCACCGCACCCGGCACGTCCAGCTTGAGCCGCTCGGCGCCGGTCTCCACCAGCGAGGGAACGGCGAGGCCGATGATCAGCAGCCCGATCGGCACGTTGATCAGGAAGATCCAGCGCCAGGACACCTCGGTCAGTGCGCCGCCGACGATCAGTCCGGTCACGGAACCGATGCCGGTCATGGCCGCGAAGATCGCGATCGCCTGGTTGCGGACCGGGCCGGGCGCGAATGTCGTCGCCACCAGGGCAAGCGCGGTCGGCGACGCGATCGCCGCACCCACGCCCTGCAGCGCCCGCGCCGCGATCAGCGAGACCTCACCGGTGGCGAGTCCGCAGACGAGCGAGGCCACCGTGAACAGCACCACGCCGCCGATGAAGACCCGCTTGCGCCCGAAGGCGTCGCCGAGCCGTCCGCCGAGCAGCATCAGGCCGCCGTAGGTCAGCGCGTAGGACGTGATCACCCAGTTCCGGCCCGCGTCGCTCAGGTCGAGATCCTGCTGGATCCGGGCCAGGGCCAGCGAGGCGACGGTCCCGTCGAGCACCATCATCAGCTGCATACCGCCGAGGACGACGATGGCGAGACCGAAGGCTCGCGTGGTCACGGGGTACTTCACGACAGTGGAGTCAGGCACGGTCGCCCAGGTTACTGCGCGTCGGCGGTCAGGCCCGCGACCGGCCCGATCACGACGATCGCGGGCGGGCGGATGTTCTCCTCGCGGACCCGGGCCGCGACGGTCGCCAGATCGGCTCGCAGCACCCGCTGAGCGCGCGTGGTGCCCTCCTGGATCACGGTCACCGGGGTCTCGGCCGGCCTACCGCCCTCGGTGAGCACGGCGGCGAACTTCTCGATCCGCTCCACCGCCATCAGCAGCACCAGGGTGCCGCGCAGCTTCGCCAGGGCCGACCAGTCCACCAGCGAATCGGGGTGGTCCGGGGCGATGTGCCCGCTGACGACCACGAACTCGTGGGTGACGCCGCGGTGGGTCACCGGGATCCCGGCCGCGGACGGCACGGCGATCGCGCTGGTGATGCCCGGCACCACGGTGACCGGCACCCCGGCGGCCGCGCAGGCCTGCAGCTCCTCGAAGCCGCGGCCGAACACGTACGGGTCGCCGCCCTTGAGCCGGACCACGAACTTGCCCGCCTTGTAGCCGTCGATCAGCGCGGCGTTGATCGCCTCCTGCGCCATCGCGCGGCCGTACGGGATCTTCGCCGCGTCGATGACCTCGACCTGGGGGCCGAGCTCGGCGAGCAGCTCGGGCGGCGCCAGCCGGTCCGCGACGACGACGTCGGCCCGGGCCAGCAGCCTGCGGCCGCGGACGGTGATCAGATCCGGGTCGCCGGGTCCGCCGCCGACCAGCGCGACGCCGGGCACGTGCGGCTCGGCGACGTCCACCACGCCACCGGACTGCAGGGCCTCGACCAGCGCGGTGCGCACCGCGGCCGAGCGGCGGTGGTCGCCGCCCGCCAGCACACCGAGCTCGAGCCCGTCGAAGGACGCGCTCGCGGGGGTGACGGCGGTGCCGTTGCGGGCACTGTCCGCGCGGACGCAGAAGATGCGGCTGCGCTCCGCCTCGGCGACGACGGCGGCGTTGGTGTCCGGCTCGTCGGTGCAGGCGATGGCGTACCAGGCGCCGTCCAGGTCGCCGTCGGCGTACGCGCGCAGGTCGATGGTGATCTGGCCGCCGGTGGCCATCGCCTCGACGGCGGGGGTGACGGCGCGGCTGACCACGTGCACCCTCGCCCCGCAGGCCACGAGCAGGCCCAGGCGCCGCTGTGCGACGGTGCCGCCACCCACGACGACCACCCGTCGATCGGTCAGGTTGAGCCCTACGAGGTAGTTGGGCTCGTCTCCGGCCGCTGCTGGCACTTCGTGCTCCTTGACTGGGGTATCGGGGGTCTTCGGGCTACCAAACATTACGGGCGACGGCAACGGTGACGCCATTGCGGGCGCGTTTGCGCACCAGCAGGTCGCCGCCGCCCGCGCCGAGGACCGCCGCGGCCTCGGCGACGCTCGGCGTCCCGACCTCGGCCGCGACCCGTCCTGACGGTGTCGGCACGTCCACGGCAGAGAGTTCGTCGGCCGTGAACCCGAGCACCGGTACACCCAGCTCGGCCGCCGCAATGGCGATCGAGGACTCGGTGGCCTTGCGTTCGAGGGTGGCCAGCGCGTGCAGCTCGGTCGGGTCGTCGACGACGGCGCTGATCGCGGCCAACACGGTGTCGGGGTCCACCCCGTCGCGGGCACCGATGCCCACCACCAGATCACCCATTGGACGCCTCGAAATCTCTTGCCGCGGAGACGAACCGGCGCACGGAGGCCGGGTTCCCCGCGGGATGGGTGTGCAGGTAGGAGGCGTGCACGCCGCCGCCCGCGAAGCCCTCCCGCGTCGAGGTTCCCGCCGCCCGCCAGCCCCAGGCCGGGGCCCAGCCGTCCACCGAGGTCGAATCGAGCCGGGTCCGGTGGAACTCGTGACCGACCACCCTCGTCCCCGGTTCGAACAGCACCGACTCCCCCAGCGCGACGGCCTCCCGGTAGCCGAGCGTCAGCGATTTACCGAACTCCGCGTCCACCCCGATCACCCCCGCCATCGGGTGCCCGTCGAGGCGACGCGCCAGGTACAGCAGGCCCGCGCACTCGGCATGGATCGGCATCCCGCGGCGCGCCAGTTCGCGGACGGTGGTGAGCAGCGGGATGTTCGCCGCCAACTCGGGCGCGTGCTCCTCCGGGAACCCGCCCGGCAGCACCAACGCGGCCGCGCCCTCGGGAAGCTGCTCGACGGCGGGGTCGAAGGTGCACACCCGCGCGCCCGCCGCCTCCAGCAGTTCGCGATGCTCGGCATAGCCGAAGGTGAACGCCGAGCCACCGGCCAGCGCCACCACGGGATCGGGTCCCGGCGCGTCCGTACCGGCCTCGTCCGCGGCATTCCAGGCCGGCACGCCGACGCTCGAGCGGGCCAGCGCCCGCACGGCGGGCAGGTCCACGTGCCGCGCGATCAGCTCGGTCATCGCGTCCACCGCGTCGGTGGCCGCCCGGCCGTGCTCGACGGCGGTGATCAGTCCGAGATGCCGCGAGGGCACCGCCAGCTCCGCGAGCCGGGGCACCACCCCGAGCACCGGCACCCCGACCCGGTCACAGGCCTGGCGCAGCACCTGCTCGTGCCGCTCGCTGCCGACCCGGTTCAGGATCACCCCGCCGATCCGGACACCGCTGTCGAAGGTCGCGAAGCCGTGCAGCACCGCGGCCAGCGACTGGCTGTGGCCGCGGGCGTCCACGACGAGAACGACCGGGGCGCCGAGCAACCCGGCGACCTGGGCCGTCGACCCCTCCGCGGCGCCCTCGGGCGCCGGGTCCGCGATCTTGCCGTCGAACAGGCCCATCACGCCCTCGACGACGGCGATGTCGCAGCCCGCGCTGCCGTGCCTGTACAGCGATCCGATCCGGTCCGCGCCGACCAGCACCGGGTCCAGGTTGCGGCCGACGCGGCCCGCGGCGAGGCCGTGATAGCCCGGGTCGATGTAGTCGGGCCCCACCTTGAACGGCGCCACCCGATCACCGGCCGCACGTAGGGCGCCGATCAGACCCGTTGCGACGGTGGTCTTTCCACTGCCGGATGCAGGTGCCGCAATGACGACCGCCGGAACGGTGTTCACCACTCGATGCCCCGCTGGCCCTTGCGTCCGGCGTCCATGGGGTGCTTGATCTTGGTCATCTCGGTGACGAGGTCGGCGGCATCGATCAGGGCCTGCGGCGCATCCCTGCCGGTGATCACCACGTGCTGGTTCCCCGGCCGCGCAGCCAGCACCTCGACCACCTCGTCGACGTCCACCCAGCCCCACTTGAGTGGGTAGGTGAACTCGTCGAGGACGTAGAACTTGTGCTCCTCGTTGGCGATCCGGCGGGCCACCTCGCGCCAGCCGTCCAACGCGACGCGGGCGTGGTCCTCGTCCTCGCCCTTCTTGCGGGTCCAGGACCAGCCCTCGCCCATCTTGTGCCACTGCACCGGTCCGCCGACGCCGGTGGACTCGTGCAGCTCACCGAGCGCGCGGAACGCCGACTCCTCGCCGACCTTCCACTTCGCGCTCTTGACGAACTGGAACACCCCGATGTCGAAGCCCTGGTTCCAGGCTCGCAGCGCCATCCCGAACGCTGCGGTCGACTTCCCCTTGCCGGGACCCGTGTGCACGGCCAGCACCGGCGCGTTGCGGCGCTGCCGGGTGGTCAGGCCGTCGTCGGGGACGTTCTCGGGAAGCGGTACACCCTTGGGCATCGTCTCTTACTCCTCTTTCCGTTCTAGGCCGCGAGCTTCGAGGTACCGGCCCGGACCACACCGGCCACCTGCTCCGCCGAGAGCTCGCCGAGCCGGATGTAGGCGCCCCGCAGCGCGGTCGCCAGGTCACGGGCCAGGCCCAGCCGCACCATGCCGGACTCGCAGTCCACCACCACCGAGGCCACCGACTCGCCCGCGAGCAGGGTCGCGGCCACCCGCGCCCGATGGACCGGGTCGGTCCCACCGGTCGCGCGGCCGTCGGTCAGCGCGACCACCATCGCCCGACGCTGGGGGTCGCGCACCTTCTCCCGCAACACCACCTCGCGGGCCTTCAGGAATCCTTGCGCCAGTGGGGATTTACCGCCGGTACGCAGCGAGCGCAGCCGCCGGACGGCGACGTCGACGGACGAGGTGGGCGGCAACACCAGGTCGGCGGCGGCGCCCCGCACCGTGATCACCGCGACCTTGTCGCGGCGCTGGTAGGCGTCGCGCAGCAGCGAGACGACGGCGCCGGTGACCGCGGAGAGCCGGTCCCGCGCTGCCATCGAGCCGGACGCGTCGACCACGAAGACCACCAGGTTGCCCTCGCGGCCCTCGCGATGCGCCCCGCGGATGTCGCCGGGCGCCAACAGCATCCGGCCTTCCCGCCGCCCGCGGGCGACCTGGTGCTCGGCGGCCGCGAACAGGGTGCCGACCAGGTGTAGCCCGCGCCCCTGTTCGGTGGTGGGCCGCACGGTCCGGCCCTGAGCGGAGCGTGAACGCGAGCGCCTGCCCGGCGCGCCCTCGCCGACGCCGGGGATGGTCAGCAGCCGGGTCTTGAACTGCGCGGAGGGCGCCGCGGCCTGGCGTTCGGGGGCGCGGGCCGGGCCGGGCCGTTCGGTCTCGCTCGGCTCGGCGGACTGCTGGGCTTCGTCGGGGGTCGGTGCCCCGTCGGACTCGGGCTCGGGCGCGCCGCCACCGGGACCGTCGGGATCGGGCTCCGGCTCGGGTTCGGGCTGATTCGCCTGCTCGGCGGCGTCCCGCATCGCGTCCTCGAGCTGCTGCGGGTCCAGGCCCGGCTCGTCGAACGGGTCGCGGCGACGCCGGTGCGGGAGCGTCAGCTCCGCGGCGATCCGCACATCCTCCTCGGCGACGGCCTCCGCGCCGCGCCAGGCGGCGTGCGCGGTCGCCGTCCGGGCCAGCACCAGGTCGGCACGCATGCCGTCGACGTCGAAGGAGGCGCACAGCGCGGCGATGCGGCGCAGTTCGGTGTCGCTGAGTTCGATGGCGGGCAGGGCCGCCCTTGCCGCGGCGATGCGGCGGGCCAGCGCCGAGTCCTCGTCGGCGTACCGGGCCGCGAATCCGGCGGGGTCGGCCTCGAAATCGAGTCTGCGGCGCACCACCTGCATGCGGACGTCCACCTCGCGCGAGGCCGCCACGTCGACGGCGAGGCCGAAGCGGTCGAGCAGCTGCGGGCGGAGTTCGCCCTCCTCCGGGTTCATGGTCCCGACGAGGACGAATCGCGCGGGATGGGAGTGGGAGACGCCGTCGCGCTCGATGTGCACGCGACCCATCGCGGCGGCGTCGAGCAGCACGTCCACGAGGTGATCGTGCAGCAGGTTGACCTCGTCGACGTAGAGCACGCCGTCGTGGGCCGCGGCCAGCAGCCCGGGCTGGAAGGCCCGCTCCCCGTCCCGCAGCACCTTCTCCAGGTCCAGCGAGCCGACCACCCGGTCCTCGGTGGCGCCGACCGGCAGCTCCACCAGCCGGGCGGGCCTGCCACCGTTGCCGTCGTCGACGGGCGGCAGCAGCGCGGCGAGCGCGCGCACCACCGTCGACTTCGCGGTGCCCTTCTCGCCCCGCACCAGCACTCCCCCGATTCCGGGGTGCACGGCGCAGAGGGTCAGGGCGAGCCGGAGCGTGTCCTGACCGACGATCGCACTGAACGGAAAACCCGGTTCGGACCCGGTACCAGCTTGTGCCACAGCGTTTTTCCCTTCACTCCCCGGTGTCCACGCCGAGGGTTCGGACCTCTACCCGCTGCCGCGGCGATCTGACTCCGGTTCCGGACGTGGCCGGATCCATCACAGTGGCGGGACCGTGCCTGGTTCACACAGGACTTCCCCGCGGCAGGGATTGTCGG
The DNA here is from genome assembly GCF_040548995.1 of Rhodococcus sp. PvR044. Lineage (NCBI taxonomy): Bacteria > Bacillati > Actinomycetota > Actinomycetes > Mycobacteriales > Nocardiaceae > Rhodococcus > Rhodococcus sp. PvR044. Next base: position 1,059,217 of record NZ_JBEPSX010000001.1, on the reverse strand, counting down.
ATCCTGACTCTAGACCTCGCGCCAGGGCTCGCCGCCACCGCGCCGCATCGGCACGTGCGGGATCCCGTCCTCGATGAACTCCTCGCCGTCGGGGGTGAACCCGTGCTTGGCGTACATGTCCACCAGGTGGCTCTGCGCGCTGAGCCGGCACGGCGCGGACCCGACCTCCGCGAGCGCCGTGCGCAGCAGCCTGGTGGTGTGCCCGTGCCCGCGCGCGTCCGGGTGGGTGCACAGCCGCCCGATGCGGTAGGAGCTGCCGGCGTCGTGCTCCTCCATCAGGCGGAGGGTGCACACGACCTGACCGTCCTGCTCGATCCAGAGGTGCCTGGTGCCGGGGAGCAGGTCCCGCCCGTCCAATTCCGGGTACGGGCAGGCCTGCTCCACGACGAACACGTCGACCCGCAGTCTCAGCAGGTCATAGAGCGTGCGGAGGTCTAGATCGAGCGCCCAGGCGCGGTGCAGCGCCGCTGTTGCCGTCATACGGTGTGACTATCACACCGCGGCGGAGGCGGTCTCCTGAACGTCGGTGTCGAGTTCGAGCACGCGGCTGGACCAGTCCCAGACCTCGGTGAACAGCGACTTGTCGTCGGAGAGCTTCAGACCGAGCGAGGGCACCATCTGCTTGAGCTGCGGCTCCCAGGACGCGAACCGGTCCCCGAAGCAGCGCTTGAGCACATCGAGCATCGCCGGGACCGCGGTCGAGGCGCCGGGCGAGGCGCCGAGCAGACCGGCGATCGAGCCGTCCGCGGCGCTGATGACCGCGGTGCCGAACTCGAGCACGCCGCCCTTGCGCTTGTCGCGGCGGATCACCTGGACGCGCTGGCCGGCCGTGATCAGCTCCCAGTCCGCTCCGATTGCCTCGGGGACGAACTCGCGCATGGTCTCGATCCGACCCTCCGCGTTCTTCGCCAGCTCGCTGACCAGGTACTTGACCAGGCCGAGCTCGGAGACGCCGACGCCGAGCATGGACAGCAGGTTGTTCGGCTTGACCGAACCGGGCAGGTCGGTGACCCGCCCCTCCTTGAGGAACTTGGGCGACCAACCGGCGTACGGGCCGAACAGCAGGCCCGGCTTGCCACCGATGACGCGGGTGTCGAGGTGCGGGACCGACATCGGCGGGGCACCGACCGCGGCCTTGCCGTACACCTTCGCGCGGTGCTGATCGATCAGCTCCGGGTTGGTGCAGCGGAGGAAGGCACCGCTGACGGGGAAGCCGCCGAAGCCCTTGGCCTCCTTGATGCCGGACTGCTGCAGCAGGTGCAGGGCGCCGCCGCCTGCTCCGACGAAGACGAACTTGGCGTTGACGACCTTGCGGCCGCCAGTGCGACGGTTGTGCACCTTGAGCTTCCAGCTGCCGTCGGACTGCTTCTTGATGCCGGTGACCTCGTGACCGAAGTGCACGGTGCCGCCCGAGGAGGCGACGTGGTTGAGCAGCTGCTTGGTCAGCGCGCCGAAGTCGACATCGGTGCCGCCCTCGGTCCAGTTCAGGGCGACGGGGTCGGAGTAGTCGCGACCCTTGGCCATCAGCGGCAGGCGGCGGGCGAACTCGTCCGCGCTGTCGGTGTACTCCATGCCGTTGAACAGCGTGTGTCCGGCGAGGGCGTCGTAGCGCGCCTTCAGGTACCTCACGTTGTCCGCCCCGTGCACGAAGCTCACGTGCGGGATGGGGTTGATGAATTCCTTGGGGGCGGTGAGGATGCCCTGTTCGAGCGCGTGTGCCCAGAACTGCCGGGAGACCTGGAACTGCTCGTTGACCGTGATCGCCTTGGCGATGTCGACGGAGCCGTCCTTGTTCTCGGGGGTGTAGTTGAGCTCACACAGAGCCGAGTGTCCGGTGCCCGCGTTGTTCCACGGGTCGCTGCTCTCCGCGGCGGCGGCGTCGAGCCGCTCGAACACGCTGATCGACCAATCCGGCTGTAGCTGCCGCAGGATGGCTCCGAGGGTCGCACTCATGATGCCCGCACCCACGAGCACTACATCGGTCTTGGTCTCTACCGCGTTGTTGTCTGACACTGGAAAATCGACTTCCTTGTCCATTGGCAGTGCGCAGTCGCGCCGACTGCAGCGGATAGGTTACCCGCGCGTACACGCGTCGTTCACCTCACCCAATTGTGCGCCACTGCGGGGGGCATTCCTGCGCATTACATTGTGATCTGTGACTACTTGGGCTCCCGACGTCCTCGGCGACGGATATCAGCAGTTGACCATCCCACTCGGAATCGATCCCGACGGCGAAGGTGAGATCGACGCCACACTCGTCAGGTACCAGCCAGAGGGCGGGATCGACCGCACGCCCGCGCGGGCCGTGCTCTACGTGCACGGGTTCACCGACTACTTCTTCCAGCACCACATGGCCGAACACTTCCACGACCAGGGCTACTCGTTCTTCGCCCTGGACCTGCGCAAATGCGGCCGCTCACTGAAGCAGGGCCAGACCCCGCACTTCGTCACCGACCTCGCCCTCTACGACGAGGAACTGGGCCGCGCGCTGGCACTGGTCCGCGAGCAGATCGGCGGCGGCACCGTCCTGCTGGTGGCGCACTCCACCGGCGGGCTGATCCTGCCGCTGTGGCTCGACCGGCTGAACAAGCGGCCAGGCGGCAGCGCAGGCGCAGGCATCGCCGGGCTGATCCTCAACAGCCCGTGGTTCGACCTGCAGGGCCCGTCGTACCTGCGCAGCGTCGGCACCGTGGCCGTCAAGGCCGTCGGCCGGGTCAAGGACCGGCTCGCCCTCAAGCAGCCGCCGATCGACGTCTATGGGCGCAGCCTGCACGTCGGGACGGGCGGCGAGTGGGACTACAACCTCGAGTGGAAGCCGATGACCGGGTTCCCGGTGACCTTCGGCTGGCTGCGCGCGATCCGCCACGGCCACGCGAAGCTGCACCGCGGGCTCGACGTCGGGGTGCCCTCGCTGATCCTGCGGTCCGAGAAGACGCACTACTCCTCCCGGTACACCGCCAAGTCCGACGAGGCCGACCTGGTGCTGGACGTGAGGCAGATCGCCCGCTGGGCGGGCTGCCTCGGCGACCGCACCACGATCGTGCCGATCGAGGGCGCCCGGCACGACGTCTTCCTCTCCACCGAGGTGCCGCGCAAGCAGGCCTTCGACGAGGTGGACCTGTGGCTGAACTGGCTCCACGGACACGGCGCATGAACCACTTCGACCTCGCGATCATCGGATCCGGTTCCGGCAACACCATTCTCGACGACCGGTACGCCGACATGCAGGTCGCGCTGCTCGAGGACGGCGTCTTCGGCGGCACCTGCCTGAACGTCGGGTGCATCCCGACCAAGATGTTCGTCTACGCCGCCGAGGTCGCCCGCACCATCGAACACTCGAGCAAGTACGGCATCGACTCGCGCATCGACAAGGTGCGCTGGCCCGACATCGTCAGCCGGGTTTTCGACCGGATCGACCCCATCTCGGCGGGCGGAGAGCGCTATCGGCGCGACGAGAGTCCGGGCACCACACTGTTTTCCGGCCACGCCAGGTTCATCGGACCGCGACGCCTGGAGACCGGGACCGGCGAGGTGATCACCGCGGACCAGGTGGTGATCGCGGCCGGATCGCGGCCGATCATCCCCGAGGCGGTGACCCGCAGCGGAGTCCGCTATTACACCAACGACAACATCATGCGGCTGCCGGAACTGCCCGAGCACCTGGTGATCATCGGCAGCGGGTTCATCGCCTCCGAGTTCGCCCACGTCTTCTCGGCATTCGGCAGCAAGGTCACGATCATCGGCCGCGGCAACCGCCTGCTGCGACACCTCGACGGCGACATCTCGGCACATTTCACCGCCCTCGCCCATGAGAAATGGGATGTGAGACTGGGCAATCCGGTGACGACCGTGCGCGGCGGCGACGGCAACGTCGAGGTGGAACTCGCGGATGGCAGCGTGGTCTCGGGCGACACCCTGCTGGTCGCGGTGGGGCGGGCCCCGAACGGCGACCGGCTCGGCGCCGAGACCGCGGGGGTCGACATCGACGACGAGGGACGGGTGCTCGTGGACCGGTTCCAGCGCACCACCGCGGAGGGCGTCTTCGCGCTCGGCGACGTGTCCTCGCCCTATCAGCTCAAGCACGTGGCGAACCACGAGGCCCGGGTGGTGCAGGAGAACCTGCTGCGCAACGCGTGGGCGGACGGCGCGGACCTGGTCCGCACCGATCACCGGTTCGTGCCGGCGGCGGTGTTCACCGACCCGCAGATCGCCGAGGTCGGGCTCACCGAGGAGCAGGCCCGCGATCAGGGCCTCGACATCACGGTGAAGGTGCAGAAGTACTCAGACGTCGCCTACGGCTGGGCGATGGAGGACACCGAGGGCCTGTGCAAGGTGATCGCCGAGCGCGGCACCGGCAGGCTGCTGGGCGCCCACGTCATCGGCGCTCAGGCGCCCACGGTGATCCAGCCGCTGATCCAGGCGATGAGCTTCGGCCTGAGCGCCAAGGACATGGCCAGGGGCCAGTACTGGATCCACCCGGGTCTCCCCGAGGTCGTCGAGAACGCCCTACTGGGCCTCGAGTAGGCGGCTGCGCCGCCCGTGCGCGGTTGACGACTCCCTGGACTCGCTAACCGCGCACGGGCGCGGAGCGCCTACCAGCTGCTGGTACGGAGGACGATCTCGGTGGCCATCTCGGCGGCCGCGCCCTGCGGCACCGAGCCGACGCCGTCGAGCTGGACGACCCGGAAGTCGGAGTAGACGTGCCTGCCGCTGGTGTCGGCCATCGGCCGGCCCAGCGAGTTCCCGATCAGCAGCGTCGTCGGCATTTCCACGGGCGCACAACCGGACTCGCGCACGACACCCTCGAGATCCGGCACAGCAGGGTGCGGGCAGTCCGCCACGACCAGACTGGCGAACCGGCCGAAGGTCTTCGCGGCGAGCAGCCAGGCCAGCGCGGCACCCTCGCGGTTGCCTGCGAGGTTGACCCACGGCAGCTTCAGCGCGTCGAGCAGCGCGATGGCGCTGGTCTCGTCGAGTCCGTCGATCGACTCGGGCACGACCGTGCGCAGGTCGGAGTTGTGCAGTCGCTCGCACACCGCGTCGAACACGGATGCGGACTCCCCTGCACCAGGGAGCAGCAGCACCGTGTGCCTGCTCTCGGGGCCGGCGACGCGAACGGTGTAGGTGCCCTCCCCGACGGGAACTTGCGTCAATTCCATGGCTACGGACGGTACGCCATCGGGCCGCGCCCACGATCGCTTGCACACCGCACCCAAAGGTCTTATGGTTCATTACATGAGTAATGAACCAGTAAGCCTCGCGGGCGGCGGTTCCGGTGAACGACGACGGTAGGCCGCTGTTCCAGCAGATCGCCGAGCTCGTGGAGAACTCCATCATCGACGGATCGCTGCCGGAGGACGGCCAGGTTCCGTCCACGAACGAGCTCGCCGCCTTCCACCGGATCAACCCCGCGACGGCGGCGAAGGGGCTCGGGCAGCTCGTGGCCGAGGGGATTCTCTACAAGAAGCGAGGTATCGGGATGTTCGTCACGGAGGGCGCACGAGACGCGCTGCGATTCCGGCGCCGCGAGCACTTCGTGCGCCAGTACATCGAGCCGCTGATCGCGGAGGCCGACAAGCTCGGCATGTCGATCACCGAACTCAAGTCCATGCTCGACAACCGGGAGGAAAGCAGATGACCGTGACCGCCATCGATGCCGAACCGATCGTGTCGGTTCGCGGCCTCAGCAAGCGGTTCGGCGACGTCACCGCGCTCGACGACGTCTCCCTCACCATCGAGCCCGACAAGATCTACGGCCTGCTCGGCCGGAACGGCGCGGGCAAGACCACGCTGATGCAGATCCTGACCGGACAGGACACCCAGACATCCGGCGACGTGACGGTTCTCGGCGGCACACCCTTCGAGAACGCGCGGGTCCTGCGCAACATCTGCTTCATCAAGGAGAGCCAGACGTACGTCGACGACCTCCGAGTGAAGCACGTGCTCGCCGCCGCCGGGCATCTGATGCCCGGCTGGGACCGCGAGTTCGCCGACCGATTGCTCGACGATTTCCAGCTCCCGCTGTGCCGCAAGGTCAAGAAGCTGTCCAGGGGCATGAAGTCCACGCTCGGCGTGATCATCGGGCTCGCCGCGCGGGCACCGCTCACGCTGTTCGACGAGCCCTATCTGGGCCTCGACGCCGTCGCCCGGCACCTGTTCTACGACCGACTGCTCGCCGACTATGCCGAGCACCCCCGCACGATCGTGCTGTCCACGCACCTCATCGACGAGGTCAGCAACCTGCTCGAGCACGTCATCGTCGTCGACGGCGGGCGGATCATCGTCGATGACGACGCCGACGCGCTGCGCAGGCGGGCAGTGGTCGCGACCGGGCCGGCCGAGACCGTCGACGCGTTCGCGGCGGGCGCCCGGGTGCTGCATCGCGAATCGCTGGGTTCGCAGGCCCGCACCACGGTCGAGCGCACGGCGACCGAGCCCGAGCGCGCCCTGCTGCGCGCGGCGGGTGTCGAGCTCGAACCCGTATCGCTGCAGGACCTCGTCATCGCCACCACCACCGGAGCACGGGAGATCACCGCATGACCACCCAGACCGCAACCACTACGATGACACCGCCGCGCACCGAGCCGGGCTCCGATTCCCGGATCGGCGCCGTCCTCCGCGTGCACACCGTGGCGTGGCCGCTGCTGATCGCCTGGCCTGTCGCCATCCTCGCCTCCTCCTTCCTGATCAGCTACACGATCTACTTCCTGGTCGACAACGATCAGGAAGAGGGTTTCACCGGCAGCGTCTTCTCCGTATACGGGTTCGTGCTGGCGTTCTACCTGCAGGCGATGGCCCAGACCTTCCCCTTCACGCTCGGCATGAGCGTGACTCGTCGCGAGTTCTTCTCCGCCACAGCGCTGTTGGCGCTCGCCCAGTCGGCGGTGTTCGCCGCGGCGCTCTACCTGCTGTCGGTGGTGGAGGCCGCCACCGACGGTTGGGGCGTGTGGATGCGGATGTTCGGCCTGGCCGACTACCTCACCGACAACCCGCTGCTGCAGTTCCTGACCATCTTCTCGACGCTGCTGCTGACCACGGCGATCGCGATTGCCGCCGGCGCGATCTACCAGCGCTGGCGGGCAACGGGACTACTGGCCGCCGGAGTCGGGGTCCTCGGCCTCGGTGGTATCGCCGCGATCCTGATCACCTGGGCGCGGTGGTGGCCCGCGGTGGGCGACTGGTTCGCCGACTCGCCGCGGGCCCTGCCGCTGGTGGCGCTGCCCCTGACCGGCACCGCGATCGCGATGGCGGTCGCCTGGCTTGCGCTGCGTCGGGCGACCCCGTGACGTCCCGCGATCAGCGAACGGGGTCCACCACCGCGCGGCCGTGCGTGACCACCGGAAGATCCCGCGGCGCACCGCCGTTGATGATTTCCTCGATCGCGTCCACGTCGAGGTGCCGCTCCACCAGGTCGGCCAGCAGGTCCAGCTGCGCGGTCCGCTCCGCCGCCACCGAGGTGTCGGGCGCGACCGTGAACGGCCGCCCGGTGACGGCCGCGACCCGGGTCAGGAACCCGCGACGGAACTCGTCCGACTCGAGCAGACCGTGCCAGTGGGTGCCGAACACCTGCCCACGGACGCTGCCCTCCGGCTCGCCGTCCGCGCCGAGCAGCAGCGGCGGGTCTGCGTTGCGGACGACCCGCCCGTGGTGGATCTCGTAGCCGGACACCGCAACCGAGTCGGCGGTCCCGGTGACCTGCCGCAGCACCTTCTCGGGCGCGAACTCGATCTCCATGTCCAGCAGACCCAACCCGTCCACCGTCCCCGCGCCCGATTCGACGTCGTCGACGATGGTGCGCCCGAGCATCTGGTACCCGCCGCAGATGCCGAGGGTCGGCAGCCCAGCCGCGGCCCGCGCGTCCAGCGCGTCCGCGATCCCGCTCGAGCGCAACCAGGCCAGGTCCGAGACGGTGGACTTGCTGCCGGGGATCACCACCAGGTCGGCATCCTGCAGCCGCGACGGCTCGCCGACCCAGTGCACCGAGACGCCGGGTTCGCAGGCCAGGGCCTCCACGTCGGTCGCGTTGGACACCCGCGGCAGTCGCACCGCGGCCACCCGCAGCCACCCCTGACCCGCCGGCGCGGCGGGCCTGCCTACCGGGGCGTCCACGACCGTGGACAGCGAGTCCTCGGCGTCGATCCAGAGTCCCTCGGCGAACGGCACCACGCCGAGGGTGGGGCGTCCGGTCATCTCCCGCAGCTGGACCAGGCCGGGCTCCAGCAGACCCACATCGCCGCGGAACTTGTTGATCACGAAACCGGCGATCAGTGCCTGGTCCTCGGGTGAGAGCACGGCGAGGGTGCCGAACAGGTGCGCCAGCACGCCCCCGCGGTCGATGTCCCCGACCACGATCACCGGGAGCGAAGCCGCCCGCGCCAGCCCCATGTTCGCCAGGTCCGTCGCACGCAGGTTGATCTCCGCGGGCGATCCGGCGCCCTCGCAGATCACCACGTCGAATTCCGCTCGCAGCGAAGACAACTCGTCGGCGACGACGCCCCGGAGCCACTCCCGATGCTCGATGTAGTCGCGGGCCCCCACGTTGGTCACCGCCCGACCGCGGACCACCAGCTGCGAGGTCCGGTCGCTGCCCGGCTTGAGCAGCACCGGGTTGAAGCGCACGCTCGGCTCGAGCCCGCAGGCCCGCGCCTGCAGTGCCTGCGCCCGCCCGATCTCGCCGCCGTCGAGGGTGACGACCGAGTTGTTGGACATGTTCTGCGCCTTGAACGGCGCGACCGACACCCCGCGCCGGGCCAGCATCCGGCACAACCCGGCGACCAGCACGCTCTTGCCCGCGTCGGAGGTCGTTCCGGCGACGAGCAGCGCACCCTTCACGACCGGGGCGGGCCCCGACATCATGGCAGCGTGAGAATTTCCGCGCCCGTGTCGGTGACGACGATGGTGTGCTCGAACTGGGCCGTCCACTTGCGGTCCTTGGTGACGACGGTCCAGCCGTCGTCCCAGATGTCGTAGTCGACGGTGCCGAGGTTGATCATCGGCTCGATGGTGAACACCATGCCCGGTTCGATGACGGTGTCCACGTTCGGCTGGTCGTAGTGCAGGATGACCAACCCGTTGTGGAAGGTCTCGCCGATGCCGTGGCCGGTGAAGTCCCGCACCACGCCGTAGCCGAAGCGGTTGGCGTAGGCCTCGATGACCCGCCCGATGACGTTGAGCTCGCGGCCGGGCTTGACCGCCTTGATGGCGCGCATCGTCGCCTCGTGGGTGCGCTCGACGAGCAGGCGGTTCTCCTCGGACACGTCACCGGCCAGGAAGGTGGCGTTGGTGTCGCCGTGCACCCCGCCGATGTACGCGGTCACGTCGATGTTGACGATGTCGCCGTCCTGGATCACCGTCGAGTCGGGGATGCCGTGGCAGATGACCTCGTTCAGCGAGGTGCAGCAGGACTTGGGGAAGTCCTTGTAGCCCAGCGTGGACGGGTAGGCGCCGTGGTCGATCATGTACTCGTGCGCGATCCGGTCGAGCGCGTCGGTGGTGACGCCCGGCGCGACCGCCTTGCCCGCCTCCTGCAGGGCCTGCGCGGCGATCTTGCTCGCCACCCGCATGGCCTCGATGGTCTCCTGCGTCTGCACCCACGGCTCGTTGCCCTCGTTGACGGTCGGCTTCCACGCATACTCCGGCCGCTCGATATTGGCGGGGACGGCGAGCGTCGCGGAGACGGTTCCGGGGCTGAGCTGGGTGCGAACTGGCATACGGACAAGGGTAGACGCACCGCGTGGGCACACCGTCAGACCCACCGCGTCGCGTCCTGCCGCGGCGCGGACCATGTCGTACCGAGGTCACCCCTGCTTGGGCACCCAGTGATCGACCTCCAACTCGAAATCGTGTTTGAGCTCGCCGTACGCCGCGCGAAGGGCGTCTTCGCCCTCCCCGTATCGCTTGATGGCCGTGTCGCGTGCCTCCGCGAAGACCACCTGCGCCTCCTTGGACGATCGCCGCACTGTCTGTGGGAGCTCGGTCCGGTTCACCGCTGCCCCTCCTCCGTCGGTCGAGGCCGTCATTTCTTGCCCCTCGATTGTCCGCCCGTCGACACCTCAGCGAAAGCGCCGGTCCGAACTACACAGGTCGACTGACACGCCCGGGGAATCCCCACGCTGTCGCCGCCAGGTGGTACCAACGGAGGCAGGATGCCGATCGCCCCGACCCGGAGGTAGCACCATGGCCTGCGCCGCGTGTGCCGACAGTCTCGACCACTGTCACGGAACCCTGATCGTGCACCGGACCGACCCCGCCGAGTGCACCGAAGACCAGTGCGCTGACCTGACCGCGATGCGGCACCCGCTGGTGCTGGACTGCGGCGACGTCCCGCTCGGCTGCCGCTGCGCGGATTCGGCCGGGCAGTCGTCGCGCGCGTCGTAGGTATCCGATGACCATCGACCCCGTCGCCGGCGACGACGGCAGACACGAGACCGAGACCGAGCGCCTCGACCGCAACTGGGCGAGCATCCTGCAAGAGTTGCGGGTGACGCAGACCGGTGTCCAACTGCTGACCGGCTTCCTGCTGATCCTGCCGTTCCAGGAGCGGTTCGCGGAGCTGTCGACCTACGAACGGGGCGTCTACCTCGCCACCGTGTTCTTCTCGATCGCCGCCACCGTGCTGTTGATCGCCCCCGTGGGGTTCCACCGGATCCTGTTCCGCAGACGGAAGCTGGACACCATCGTCTCGACGGCGCACCGCCTCGAACTCAGCGGGCTGGTGATGCTGGGACTCGCCCTCACCGGCGTGGTGATGCTGATCGCCGGAACCGTCGTCAACTCGGTCGTCGGGGCCGTTGCCGCCGGCTGCACGGCCATGGCGTTCGCCTACTTCTGGATCGTCCTCCCGCTCACCTACCGACGCGACTGACCCTTTCGGCGGTGTTCGGCTAGTGCTTGAATTGAGCTGAAGTCAGGACCTTTCCGATTCCACGGATCCGAGATGGTATTGATGCCCGAAGTTGGGCGTTCCCCCGCATGAATCACCCCGTGTGCCCGTCCATGGGTGTGGAAGAGGAATTCCTGCTGGTCGACCCGGACACGGGTCTCCCGCAGATGCGGAACTCGGCGGTGATCTCCAGCGCCACCGAACTCGGGGTGTCGCTCCAACTCGAGCTCTCGCAGTGCCAGATCGAAACCAATTCCCCGGTGTGCTGGGACAGCAACGGGCTGCGCACCCACCTGCTCGAGGCCCGCAGGCTCGCGGCCGCCGCGGCCGCCCGCAACGGCAGCAGGCTGCTCGCAACAGGCACGCCGCCCGCGGGTCCCGCCCGGATGCCGGTGAGCGACTGTGACCGCTACCGCGCCATGGCGAAGCGGTTCGGCACCCTCGCCCTGGAACAGGGCATCTGCGGCTGCCACGTGCACGTCGACGTGCCCGACCGGGAGAGCAGGGTGCAGGTCTGCAACCAGGTTCGGCCCTGGCTCCCGACGCTGCTGGCGCTGAGCGCCAACTCGCCGCTGCACCGGGGGATCGACAGCGGCTTCGCGAGCTGGCGGACGATCCTGTGGTCGAGGTGGCCGGTTTCCGGCCCGCCGCCGTACTTCGAGTCGGCCGATGCGTACGACGAACTGGTCGCGATGCTGGTCGACTGCGACTGCCTCCTGGACGAGCGCATGGTCTATTGGGACATCCGCCCCTCCTCCCACCTGCCCACCGTCGAGGTCCGGGTCTGCGACGTGATGCCCACCGTGGACCAGACGGTGCTGATCGCGACGCTGGTGCGGGCCCTGGTCATGACGGCGGTGTCTGCCGTCGAGCGGGGGGACGACCCGCCCGACGTCGAGCTGGCGACGCTCCGGATCGCCAACTGGATGGCCGCCCGAGACGGCCTGTCCGGTCTCGGCCTCGACCCGCGAACGGCGCAGCCCGTCCCCTGCACGCGCCGGGTCGAGCTCCTGCTCGACCACGTGCGGGATGCGCTCGACGAGCTCGGGGAGGGCCGCCGTGTCGAGGCGGCCCTCAGGTGTGAGCTCGAGCGGGGCAATGGCGCGATCTGGCAGCGAAACGCGTTCGCGAACAGCCGCAGCATCGGCGAGGTGGTGCGGTCCGCGACGGAACGGACCCTCGAGCACTGCGAGCCCCTACCGGCGTAGTCGCGCCCGCAGGCGTCAGAACGTGGTGTTGATCGGTCCCGGGGTCCACAGCCCGGATCGCGGCCTGGTCGTGACGTCGAGGGTCGCGGGATCGGCCGTCGGGTCGAGCGACGTGAACTGCTCGATCTCGCCCCAGTCCCGACCCCAGTCCTGATCCAGATATGACGGGATGGTCCTGGCGGCCAGCAGCATCTGCGTCCAGCCGAGCGGTCCGCCGCCGAAGTGGTCCTGCCACAGGTTCGTCGTCATGGCGCCGATCCGGTCCGGGAGGATGCGGTACTCGGGGACCTCGGCCACGCCGTCGCGATGGTCGAACGGTCGCTGACACGGGAACGCCAGCCCGACCGACCAGTCGACCAGCACGGGTGTCTGCGACCCCACCACCGAGTTGAGCGTCTGCGTCTGCGGTACCCGCGGCGGGGTCACCGCGAGCCACTGCTTGGGATCCCGGTCGTTGTCGGACGCGACGATCCGGACCACGTCGGCCTCGGCGGGCAGCGCGTCGAGCGGGACCCGGAGGTTGCGCCAGGACGGCGCGGGACCGGGGTCGAGCGGGGCCACCGTGCCGAGGGCGACCGCCGCGCCGTCGCCCTGTCCCCTGCCGTACTCGAGCTCGAGATCCTGCCCTTCGGTGACGATTCCGTCGGCGTCGACGGATCGGATCCGGCCGGCGGCGGCGATCGAGATGAGGTCACCCCGCGAACCGTCGGAGCCGACGGGCGGGAGCCGGTACCAGCCGGTCGTCAATGTGGCGACGCCGCCGGCCAGGTGACTGCCGAGCACCGGGGTGGTCGCCGGATCGAGGCCATACGGCAGGGCCACCGCGCTGCCGTTGAGGCCGACCCGTCCGGCCCCGCCCGCCGTGCCCGCCGCGTTGCCCGACTTCGCCTGGTTGTCGTTCGAATCGACCGAGTTCGCCGTGACCGAATCCGACGATTCCTTGTCGGCGCTCAGGTCGGCGGCGACACCGTTCGGCTCGAAGCCGACCGTGCCCGGTCCGGCCAGGCCGGTCGCGGAGCCACCCGAGAGCGGTTGCAGCATGGAGGCATTCGGGTCGGTCTCGAGCAAGACGTCGTTGGCGAGACCGCAGACCTGGCCGCCGAGCGCGTTGAAGTTCGCACGGCCGACGGAGTACGCCGGGTACTGCGCGACGGCGCCCTTGGCGAGCGAGAGGACCTCGAAGAGCACCATCGCCGCCGCGGCGACGGTGAGCGGAGGAATAGCCCAGAGCCGACTGGTCCGCCCCGAACCGTTGCCGGCGTGCGGCTCTCGGACGTGACACCAGACCGCGACGAGCAGCATCGCCATCGTGGCGCCGAGCAGCATGGTGCCCGCGCCCAGCCCTCCGATGGAGACCGGCTTGTCCCACCACGGCACGCTGTAGCTCGAGACGTACCACCAGCCGTTGCTGCCGGTGAACGACATGGCGAGCACGAACAGCACGGCCGCGGCGAACAGCGCACGGTTGCGAGGCGACCGCAGGACGTGGACGCTCACGGCGACCGTGGTCAGCACGGCGACCGCCCCGGCCAGTCCCGCGTAGATCCCCAGGTGGTGCGTCCACTTCGTCGGGGTGAACATCATCAGCACCATGGCGCCGAGGGTGATCCCGAGGATCCGGCGCGCCGGTCCGGCGGCGGTACCGGGGATGCGGCCACCCTTGCGGAGCATCGCCAGGATGCTCACGGCGACGCCGAGAATCATGATGAAGATGCCGAACCGCCGCGCGAGCGATCCGTCGGGCGAGATGTTCAGCAGCCACTGGTAACGCAGGTACTCGTCGAACCACTTCTCGTTGGGCCCCGCGACCTCGTGCACGCGCTGCATCTCGAAGACCGCCGCCAACGTCTGGTCCGCGAAGATCACCGCCAGGATCGCGGTGCCCGACGCGAGGAGCGGCAGCAGCAGCGCGAGATATCCGACCTCCTTCGCGCGCGCGACGACGACCTGGCCGATGGGGCGCAGTCCGGCGATCAGCGCGGCGAAGCAGATGATCCCCGAGGGGCCGACCGAGAGGGTCATGGCGGCGACCAGGATCGCGCCCGCGGCGGGGAGCAGCCGTCGGGTGGCGATGGCGCGCTCGACCGAGCACCAGGTCAGCAGCACGCCCGCCGCGACGATCGGTTCGGGGCGCAGCCCGTTGTTGTACGGGAGCCAGACGGCGAGGAAGACCAGACCGCCGGTCCACAGGGCCAGCCGGTTGGCCCGCGCCGCCGCGCCGAGGCGCGGCACCACCTCACGGCTGAGCACCAGCCAGGTCACGATGCCCGCGATCAGCGCGGGCAGCCGGACGAAGGGGCTCGCGGGCGTGATGTGGGCGAGCAGCCCGAACACCTCGTAATACGGCGTCCCGAAGGGTGTTTCGGGCACCCCGTAGTACCGGAAGTAGTTCGCCATGTAGCCGGCCCGCTCGGCGGCGCGGGCCATCGTGAACTGATAGCCGTCGTCCGAAGTGGTCGCGCCGATGAAGTGCCACAGAACCAGGGTGCCGATGATCACGGCGTCCACCACGCCGAACTTCCACCAGCGTGCGGGCAGGAACCTGCGCGAGCGCCTGCCGTCGACGCGGTCGAGGCGGTGCAGGGCGAGGAGGGAGGCGAGCATCGCCAGCACGCCGACGACCATCGCGATCAGCTTGAGCGTCGACGGCGTCGAGGTGAAGCGCGAGTCGAGTTCCGCGGTGACCTGGAGGCCGGCGGGCGCCGCACCGTCCAGATCGGTGAACACCCCGACCATCTGGGGACGGAGGTCGCCCTCGTGCACGGTCGGCGCGATCCCGGAACCGGTGATCTCGGCGGTGGTCCTCGTCGCGTCGGAGGACACCGCGATCGCGCAGTCGCCGCCCGCGAGCCGGTCGAGCGGCGCGGACAGCAACACCGTGTCGCGCAGGACCACCTCGATGCGGCCGGGATCATCCGCGCCCGCGGGCGTGACCTTGGCCACGAGGCCGTAGCGCTCGGCGTCGGGGGCACCGTTCGGGGCAGTGGCGACGAGGGTGCCGCCCTGCCCCACCAGCGGGCCGATGGCCGTGCAGGGGATCGCGACGTCGAGGCTCACCGGCGAGTACGAGACGAGCGGCGCCGAGACGCTGCGCGCCAGGTCCTGCTGCGGCCATGAGAGCACCGTCTCGTCCGTCACGACGGGCAGCAGCGGCACCGACAGGGTGAGGAGCATGCCGATCAGGCCCGTGACGATCGCGGTCCAGCGGGCGCCGCGGAGCGAGGACTTCCCGTGCGCCTCGTGGGGAGGGATCTCCGGACCGTTTGCCGATGCGGGTCTCGTCGCCACGATGCTGTCAACCACGGGTTCGGATGCTAACCGCAATCAACTCATGAGTGAAACGAACGACTCCCGCGCTCACTCCCGCAGCGTGGCGAGGAATGCGACGCGATCGCCGCGATAGAGCGAGCGGACCCGCTCGATCGGCACACCCGCTGTGTCCAGGGAGATCCGGTTCAGCAACAGCATCGGCATCGCGGTCGTCGAGTCGAGCAGGGCGGCCTCGCGCGGCGACGCCAGCACCGTCTCGATCCGTTCGGTGGCCGAGTCGAAGGTCACCCCTGTGGCGCGGATCGCGGCGTACAACGAGGTGCCCGGGTCGAACGTCCGTGCCATCGAGGCGAATCGGCCGGCAGGCAGGTACGTACTCTCGAGCCCGATCTTCTGCCCGTCCGCGAGCAGCACCCGCTCGAGATGGATCACGGCGGCCCCGGCGGACAGCCCGAGGTCAGCGGCGAGCTCGGAATCGGCCCGCTCGTTCGTGAAGGTGACCAACTCCCTGCCGGGCACCCGGCCCTGGCTGACCGCGCCCTCCGTGTACGAACAGAGCGAGAGCGGCTGGGTGAGTTTGGGGCTGGCGACGACGGTGCCGCGGCCGCGCCGCTGGATCCTGCCCTCCACCAGCAGCTCGTGCACTGCCTGGCGCACCGTCTCCCTGGACACCTCGAAGCGCACCGCGAGGTCACGCTCCGCGGGCACGGGATCGCCCTCGTCGAGATCGTCGATGATGGTCGCCAGTTCGGTGCGCACCCGGTAGTACTTGGGCGCAGACCCCCCCACCTCGCCCGATCCGATCCCCTTGTCGTTCATGCAGGTCAGCGTACCTCAAATTGGTCTATACCAATTGTTCATCCGGCGTTCTCCCCACCATCACCAGATGGTCTAGACCAAAATGCATGCTCTCGCCATGCGAATTCTGATTGTGGGCGGAGGCATCCTCGGCACGGCCCACGCCGACGAGGCGATCCGCCGCGGACACGACGTGGTCCAGCTCGAGCGCGAGACCGAGGCCCGCGGCGCGACCGTGCGCAACTTCGGCCTGGTGTGGGTCTCCGGCCGCGCCGAACACGAGCTCGACGCGGCCCTGCGCTCGCGCCAACTGTGGGAGGACCTCGCCGTCCGCGTCCCGGCGATCGGGTTCCGCGCGGCCGGCTCGATGACGCTGCTGCGCACTCCCGCGGAGGTCGCGGTCGCCGAGGAGGCGATGACCCGCCCCGACGCCGAGGCCCGCGGCTTCGCGCTGCTCGACCCCGAGCAGGTGCTCGCCGTCAACCCCGCCCTCCGGGGAGAGTTCCTCGCCGGGCTGCACTGCGGCCGCGACGGCGCCGTCGAGTCCCGCGTGGCCCTGCCCGCGATCCGCCGCCACCTCGAGGAGAGCGGCCGCTACACCTTCCACGCAGGCACCGAGGCCCGCGAGGTGACCTCCGACGGTGCAGGCGTGCACATCCGCGACGACCACGGGCGCGTGTTCGACGCCGACCTGGCCATCATCTGCCCCGGCGCGACGCTCGGCGGCCTGGCCCGGGACCTGGCCGGGGAGCTGCCCCTGCGCCGGGTCCGGCTGCAGATGATGCAGACCGCCCCGCTCGGGGAGGAGCTGACCACGGCCATCGCCGACGGCGACAGCCTGCGGTACTACCCGGGTTTCGCGGGCGGCGCCCTCGAGAACCTCAGGACCGTCCAGCCGCAGTCCCCGACCGCGGAGGCGCACCGCATGCAGCTGCTCTGCGTGCAGCGCCTGCACGGCGGACTGACCATCGGCGACACCCACGAGTACGACGAGCCGTTCGACTTCGACGTCGACGAGGCGCCGTACGAGCACCTGACCGGGGTCGTCGAGGAGCTGCTCGGCCGCAGGCTGCCCGCGATCGTCAAGCGCTGGGCGGGCGTCTACAGCCAGTGCCTCGACCCCGGCGAGCTCGTGCACCGCGGCAGCCCCGCGGACAACGTCTGGGTGGTGGCCGGCCCCGGCGGTCGCGGCATGACCCTCGGCCCCGCCCTCGCCGAACAGACCGCCGACCAGCTCGGCCTCTGAATCACCGACTCATCCATCGCCCCAGGAGAAATCGTGACCGTCACCCCCATCGAACTCGCGGTGCTCGACATGGCGGGCACCACCGTCTCCGACGACGGACTGGTGCTGCGGGCCTTCGCCGCGGCGGCCGACGCCGCCGGCCTGCCCCCCGAGGGCGCCGAGGCCGACGACGCGCGCCGGTATGTCCTCGACACCATGGGTCAGTCCAAGATCGTCGTCTTCCGCGCACTGTTCGGGGACGAGGACCGCGCCCAGGCCGCCAACATCGCCTTCGAGTCCGCCTACGACCGGTTGATCGAGGAGGGCAACGCCGAGCCGATCCCCGGTGCGGCGGAGTCGATCACCGCGCTGCGCGAGGCCGGGATCAAGGTCGCACTGACCACCGGGTTCAGCCGCGGCACCCAGGACGAGCTGCTCTCCGCGCTCGGCTGGCAGACCATCGCCGACCTCACCCTGTCCCCCGCCGAGGCCGGCCGTGGTCGGCCCTACCCGGACCTGATCCTCACCGCGCTGCTGCGCCTGCGCGTCGACGATGTGAAAAGCGTTGCGGTGCTGGGCGACACGTCCAACGACGTGACCAGCGGGCTGCGCTCGGGCGCGTCGATCGTCGCGGGCACCCTCACCGGGGCCCACGACGAGGACCAGCTCCGCGCGGCGGGCGCCACCCACGTCGTGCCCTCGGTGCGCGAGTTCGCCCAGCTCCTCCTGAATCCCTAGCACACCCGTCACCCACAGTTAGGAATCCGTCATGCGCATCCGCCCCAGCCTGGCCGCAGCCGCCCTGGCCGCGACCCTGCTCACCCTGACCACCGCCTGCGGTGGCACCGGCACCGCCGCGAGCTCCGACACCGAGACGGTCACCGTCTACAGCGCCGACGGCCTCAGCAACTGGTACAAGGCCCGGTTCGACGAGTTCACCAAGGAGACCGGCGTCGCCGTCAACCTGGTCGAGGCCGGCTCCGGCGAGGTCGTCTCCCGCGTCGAGAAGGAGCAGTCCAACCCGCAGGCCGATATCGTCGTCACGCTGCCGCCGTTCATCCAGAAGGCCGACGCGCAGGGTCTGCTCCAGCCAAGCGGCATCGACACCTCCGCGGTCCCCACCGAGGAGAAGGACCCGGCGGGCAAGTACGTCCCGGTCGTCAACAACTACCTCAACTTCATCGCCAACCCTGGCGCGAACCCGGCCCCCGCGACCTGGGACGACCTCCTCGGCGAGCAGTTCAAGGGCAAGCTGCAGTACTCCACCCCCGGCCAGGCAGGCGACGGCACCGCGGTGCTGCTGCTGCTCCAGCACCTCAAGGGCAAGGAGGGCGCGCTCGACTACCTGAACAAGTTGCAGGCCAACAACGTCGGACCGTCCTCGTCCACCGGCAAGCTGCAGCCCAAGGTCAGCAACGGTGAGCTGTTGGTCGCGAACGGCGACGTGCAGATGAACCTCGCGTCCATCGCGGACGACGGCTCCGAGTTCAACGTCTTCTTCCCCGCCGAGACGAACGGTGCCCGCACCACCGTGGCGCTGCCCTACGTGATGGGACTGGCCAAGGGCGCCCCGCAGTCCGAGCAGGCCAAGAAGCTGATGGAGTACCTGCTCTCGGAGAAGGCGCAGCAGACCGTCGGACCCGACGCGTTGGGCGTCTCGGTCCGCAAGGACGTGCGCGAGTCCGCGACCGTCGACGTCAATGACAAGTCCACCCCGGCGGGCCTGCTGAACGGCGTCACCGTCTGGACCCCGAACTGGAACACCGTGATCACCGAGCTCGACGCCGATGTCGCGGCCTACCAGAAGGCCACCGGGAGCTGACATGAGGAAGATCAACACCGGGCTGGCCCGGCCGAGGATCGGATCGGCTCCCACGCGAACCGCCGACACCGGAATCCTCGGGGCCACCGACTACTCCGCGCCCGCCATCACCTTCGACCGCGTCAACGTGGCCTACGGGCGGGGCTCGAGCGCCACCCGGGCGTTGATCGATTTCAACCTGCGGGTGTCCCCGGGGGAGACCGTGGCTCTCCTGGGGCCCAGCGGGTCCGGCAAGTCCACCGCGCTCAAGGCACTGGCCGGCTTCACCCGGCCGGTCTCGGGCTCGGTCCGGCTGGCGGGCAGGGATATCACCGACCTGCCGCCGGCCAAGCGCGGCATCGGGGTGGTCGTGCAGTCGTATGCACTGTTCCCGCACATGCGGGTCTCGGAGAACGTCGCCTTCGGACTGCGCTCGCACCGGGTGCCCCGCGCGGAAATCGGCACGCGGGTCGCCGAGGCGCTGGAGATGGTGGGCATGTCCGCCTTCGGCAAGCGACTGCCCCGCGAACTGTCGGGCGGGCAGCAACAGCGGGTCGCCATCGCGCGCGCCCTTGCCATCCGACCGAAGGTCCTGCTGCTCGACGAGCCGCTGGCCGCGCTCGACGCCCAGCTCCGGCAGAGCATGCTGGCCGAGCTCCAGCAGCTGCGGGCCGCCCTGCCGGACACCGCCATGCTCTACGTGACCCACGACCAGAGCGAGGCGTTGGCGCTGGCCGACCGGATCGCCGTGATGCGCGACGCCCGGCTCGTCGACGTCGACACCGCGGAGAACCTCTGGAAGCGGCCGCCGAGCAGCTTCACCGCGGCCTTCCTCGGCGGCGCGAACCTGCTGCCCTGCACCGTAACCCGGGTCATCGGTACCTCGGCCCTGGTGTCGGTCGGCGGCACACCGGTCACCGCGCACGCGCCACGGCCGGACATCAGCCCGACCGAGTGGGAGTCCGAGGCCGGAGCCCTGCTCTGCCTGCGCCCGCACGCGATCACCCTCACCTCGCCCACCGAGCGCGGCGCGCTCCCCGGGCGGGTCACCGCGAGCGTCTGGCGCGGCTCGACCACCAGGCTCACCGTCGCGCTCGCCGCCCTGCCCGACGCCCTGCTCGAGGTGGACGTGACCGGGCACGACGAACGGCCCGCCGGAACCGCTGTTGGCGTTCGC
Source organism: Rhodococcus sp. PvR044 (assembly GCF_040548995.1). Classification (NCBI taxonomy): domain Bacteria; kingdom Bacillati; phylum Actinomycetota; class Actinomycetes; order Mycobacteriales; family Nocardiaceae; genus Rhodococcus; species Rhodococcus sp. PvR044. The sequence goes on along the minus strand of NZ_JBEPSX010000001.1, from coordinate 1,038,856 downwards.
TTCCCGGACCAGGGCGCGGTGCTCGTCCCCGCACCGGGGCCGGCGTCATGACCGCCGTCCTCGATCGGGTCCACCTCGATCCCCCGCCCGTCCGGCCAGAGCCGAGCCGGTGGCGGCCGGTGGCCTGGGCGCTGCCGCCACTGCTGCTGGTGCTCGGCTTCGCCGTCTACCCGATGGCCCGGGTGCTGGCCGAGTCGACCGTCACCGACGACGGCAGGGGCCTGTCCACCTGGACGGAGGTGCTCGCGTCCGCACAGTTCCGAAACGCGTTGTGGCGCACGATTGAAATTGCGGTCGCCTCCACACTCGGATGCCTGATGCTCGGCACCTTCCTCGCGCTGGTGCTCGCCTTCGTGCCCTTCCCCGGCTCGAAGGTGGTCGGCCGGCTGATCGACACCATCTTGTCCCTGCCCTCGTTCCTCATCACGCTGGCGTTCACGTTCCTGTACGGGACCGCGGGCGCGGTCAACGCCCTCCTCGCGCAGCTCACCGGCGCCGACAGCGGGCCGCTGAACTTCCTGAACACCCCGCTCGGCGTGATCGCCGCGGAGATCACCTTCTTCACCCCGTTCGTGGTGCGGCCCTTGCTGGCCGCCTTCACCCAGCTGCCCCGCGAGCAACTCGACGTCGCGGCCAGCCTCGGTGCCTCCCCGTGGCGGGTGCTGCGGACCGTCGTGATGCCGGAGGCCTGGCCCGCGCTGATGGCGGGCGGCTCGCTGGTACTGCTGTTGACGCTCAACGAGTTCGGCATCGTGCTGTTCACCGGGGCCAAGGACGTCGTGACGCTGCCGGTGCTGATCTACACCCGCGGCATCGTGACCTTCGACCTGCCGGGCGCCGCGGTGATCGCGAGCGTCCAGGTGGTGCTGTCGCTGTCGCTGTACTGCGGCTACCGATTCCTGTTCAACCGACTGCTGGGAGGCCGCCGTGCTGCTGTGGACCACACGCGCTAGGGCGTTGACCCTTGCCCTCTTCGGCGTCGTGGTGGTCGTGGTGTTCGTCGCCCCCATCGCCACCGTCGTCGCCGCCGCCCTCGCCGGGTCCTGGACCGGGCCGCTGCCGTCGAACCTCGGCCCGAAGAACGTCTCCGCCGCCCTCTCCGAGGAGAACCTGGCGAGCCTCACGGTCAGCCTGCAGACCGCGTTCATCGCGGGCGCGCTGGCGCTGTTCGTCGGCACCTGGGCGGCGCTCGCGGCCCGCGAGGCGCCCGTCTGGCTGCGCAAGACCACCGACGCGGTCTTCCACCTGCCGATCGCGGTGCCGTCGGTGGCGATCGGCCTCGGGCTGCTGATCGCGTTCAACGCCGAGCCGCTGCTGCTCGGCGGCACCAAGTGGATCGTGATCCTCGCGCACACCGTGCTGGTGCTCGCGTTTGCGTTCAGTTCGGTCTCCGCCGCGCTGGACCGGCTCGACCCCGCCTACCGCCAGGCCGCCGAGTCGCTCGGCGCCGGACCGACGCGGGTACTGCTGCGGATCACCCTGCCGCTGCTCCTGCCCGCGCTCGGCGCGGCCGCGGGCCTGGCAATCGCGCTGTCGATGGGTGAGCTCGGCGCGACCATCATGGTCTACCCGGCCACCTGGAAGACGCTGCCGGTGACCATCTTCGGTCTCACCGACCGCGGCCAGGTGTTCCTCGCGGCCGCCGACACCACCCTGCTGATGGCCGTCACCCTGGTCGCCCTGCTGGTGGTCGGGCGCATCCGCAGGCGATAGGCGCTGACGCGCCCGTGCGTGGTTGACGAGTCCAGGGACTCGTCAACCACGCACGGGCGGCAGAGCCGCCTACTTCTGGCGCAGGAGGTAGCGCTGCACCTTGCCGCTGGGGGTCTTCGGCAGCGACGGCACGAAGTGCACGGTCCGCGGGTAGGCGTGCGCGGCGAACTTCTTCTTGACCAGCGTCTGCAGCTCGGCCTCGAGCTCGCCGGTGCCCAGCGCGCCGTCGCGGAGCACCACGAAGGCCTCGAGCACCTCGCCGCGCAGCTCGTCGGGCATGCCGACCACGGCAGCCTCGATCACGTGCTCGTGCATCACCAGGACGCTCTCCACGTCGAAGGGCCCGATGCGGTAGCCGGCCATGATGATCACGTCGTCGTCGCGCGAGGAGAAGAAGAAGTGGCCGTCCTCGTCGGTCTTGCCCGCGTCGCCTGTGATGTACCAGCGGCCGTCCGCGCTGAAGCGCTGCGCGGTCTTCTCGGGAGCGTCGACGTAGCCGGTGAACCACATCAGCGGGCTGGCCTCGGCGTCGATGGCGACGCGACCGGGGGTACCGGCGGGCGCGACCTCGTCCGCGTCGTCGAGCAGCACCGCGCAGCTCCAGCCCGGCAGCGGCCGGCCCATCGAGCCGGGCCGCACGTCCTCGCGCAGGCCGTCCGCCCACGCGTTGACGATGAACATGCCGTGCTCGGTCTGCCCGTAGTGATCGCGCACCTCGACGCCGAGGGCGCTCTGGGACCAGGCCACGACGTCGGGGGTGAGCGGCTCGCCCGCCGAGGACGCGCGACGCAGCGACAGCCCCTCGGGCACCGGCGTGGTGTCGGCGCGCAGGCTGCGGTAGACGGTCGGCGCGGCCGCGAAATTGGTGACACCGAACTTCTCGATGATCTGCCAGGTGAGCGGCGCGGAGAAGCCCGAGTGCAGCAGCAGGCTGCGGGTGCCCGCCGCGAGCGGGCCCAGCAGCGCGTAGTACAGCCCGTAGGCCCAGCCGGGGTCCGCGGCGTTCCAGAACACGTCGTCGCTGCGGACGTCGAGGCCGAACTCCTGATAGGCGTGGAACGAGGCCAGCGCGCGCACCGGCACCGGCACGCCCTTGGGGGTGCCGGTGGTGCCGCTGGTGAACAGCTGCACCATCGGGCCGTTGCCGCCGACCGCGACCGCGGCGCCTGCCGGGTCCTCGGCGGTGTGCGCCGCGAGCAGGTCGTCGAATCGCAGCTGGTCCGCGGACTCGGGCTCCCCCGCCGCGACGATGACCCGCCAGGACGCGTCGGCCGGGATGTCCTCGCCGGGCGCGAGCTTGGCGAGCTGGTTCTGATCGGACACCACGAACTTGGCGCCGCTGGAGCCGAGCCTGAACGCGATGGCCGGGGACGCGAACGCGGTGAACAGCGGCACGTGCACGGCGCCGCGACGCCAGATGCCGAGCAACGCGATGACCAGCTCCGCGGACTTGCCCATCAACGTCGCCACGCAGTCGCCCGGCTCGACGCCGAGCTCGGCCAGCGCGGCCGCGAACTTGGTCGATTCCGCCCGCAGCTCGCCGTAGCTCAGGTTGCGCGAGGTCAGATCGCCCTCGATCACCGTGAACGCGACATCGGTGTCGGGGTGCCGGTCACACAGCAGGTCCGCGGCGCAGGCCTGCGGCGTGTCGTACTGCTCCAGCAGCTCGCGCACCCGCGAGGTGGCATCGGTGCCCATGGTTTGCTCCTTCAACAGCGGTCCGGCAGACGCCGAACTCCTCCATAGCCCTATGATCTAGCTCACAAACAACACGCACCACCCCCGGAAAGGGGTAGCCCATGCTCTCCCGCACCCCACCCCTGCTGCGGCCCCGCGACGGCGACGCCCTGCGCGCCGAACTGCGCGCGGTCGCGGCACGGGCGAACGTGCCAGTGCTGTTCGGCGGCGAGGTCTCCGCGAGTACGTTGCACCTGACCGAGTTCTTCGGGACCAGGACCAACGGGCTCAAGGGCCTGGTGATCCCGCCGAACTCGGGTCTGGGTGGACGGGTGGTCCTGCAGCGGCAGCCGGTCTCGATCCCCGACTACGGCAGCGCGATGTCGATCACGCATCACTACGACCGGCCGGTCCTCGGCGAGGGCATCCGCTCGGTGCTCGCGGTCCCCGTCCTTGTCGACGGCGCCTCGCGCGCGGTGCTCTACGCCGCGGTCCGGGAATCCATGCCGATCGGCGACCGCACCGCCGAGATACTGGTGCAGGCGGGCCGCAGGCTCAGCACCGAGCTCGCCATCCGCGACGAGGTGGACCGTCGCCTGCAGATGCTCGGGGTGCTCGACAGCAACCGGGGCAACGCGAGCGGGGCGGTGGCCGAGGGCATCCGCGACGCCCACGCCGAACTGCGCGGGCTCGCCCAATCGGTGCCCGAGGGCCCGCTCCGAGGGCGGCTGCGCGCGGTGTCCGACAAGTTGGCTGCGCTGGTCAACGACGAGACAGAGACCGGTGACGCCTCGGTCACGCTGTCGCCCCGGGAACTGGACGTGCTCGCCCACATCGCCCTCGGCTGCACCAACAACGAAGTGGCGCATCGGCTCTCGCTCCAGCCCGAGACGGTCAAGAGCTATCTGCGTGCCGCGATGGGCAAGCTCGACGCCCACTCGCGCCACGAGGCGGTGGTCACCGCCAGGAGGTTGGGTCTGCTTCCGTAAGCACCGCGGCCGGCCAGGCCGCCCTCACCGAGGGGATGCGCAGTGACGAAACCATCAGCCGCCGTGAACGAATCGAAGGACGAACCGACCCTCAAGCGGGTGATGGGCCCGTGGTTGCTGTTGCTGTTCATCGTCGGCGACATCCTCGGCACCGGCATCTACGCCCTCACCGGGCAGGTCGCCAACGATGTCGGCGGAGTGGTGTGGCTACCCTTCCTGGTCGCCTTCGTGGTCGCGCTGATCACCGCGTTCAGCTACCTCGAACTGGTCACCAAGTACCCGCAGGCCGCAGGCGCCGCGCTGTACACCCACAAGGCCTTCGGCATCCAGTTCTTCACCTTCATGGTGACGTTCGCGGTGATGTGCTCCGGGATCACCTCCGCCGCGACCGCCTCGCGGGCGTTCGCCGCCAACTTCGCCGAGGCCTTCGACCTGGACGTGCGGACCGGGATCGGGATCACGCTGATCGGCATCGTCTTCATGATCGCGGTGGCGGCGGTCAACTTCCGGGGCGTCGGCGAGTCCGTCAAGCTGAACGTGCTGCTGACCTGCATCGAGCTGTCCGGGCTGCTGATCATCATCTTCATCGGCATGTGGGCGCTCGGCATCGGCGAGGGCGATTTCTCGCGGGCGGCGACCTTCGACACCGGCGACCGGTCCGCGCTTGGCGGCGTCATCGCGGCCACCACCCTCGCCTTCTACGCGATGGTCGGCTTCGAGGACTCGGTGAACATGGCCGAGGAGTGCAAGGAGCCCAGCCGGATCTTCCCCAAGGTCCTGCTCATCGGCCTCGTCTCGACGGGCATCATCTACGTGCTGGTGTCGGTCACGGCGATCGCCCTTGTCCCCGCGAACGAGCTCGGCGAGGGCGACACCCCGCTGCTCAAGGTCGTGCAGGCGGGCGCGCCGGGCTTCCCGATCGGGATCTTCGCGTTCATCACCATGTTCGCGGTCGCCAACTCCGCGCTGATCAACATGCTGATGGCGAGCCGACTGCTGTACGGCATGAGCCGCCAGCACGTGCTGCCGCCGCAGCTCGGTAGGGTGCACCGCACCCGACGGACCCCGTACATCGCGATCGGGTTCACCACGCTGCTGGCGCTTGGGCTGATCACGATCGTCGGCGAGGTGCCCCAGCTCGGCGGCACCACCGCCCTGCTGCTGCTGTGCGTGTTCACCGTCGTGAACATCGCCGTCCTGGTGCTGCGCAAGGACACCGTGGACCACAAGCACTTCCGCGCGCCGACCGTGCTGCCGATCATCGGCGCGATCAGCTGCGCGTTCCTGGCCACGCCGCTCACCGACCGCGATCCCGCGCAGTACAAGATCGCGGGCGTGCTGCTGGCGATCGGCGTGGTGCTGTGGTTCGTCAACAACCTGGCCAACAAGAAGCTGGGCGTGAAGGCCGAGCTGCACCCCGAGTTCCTCGGCGAGGAGGGCGTGCCGCCCGGACCGATGAACTGAGCGGACGCGAGGACTGAATCTAGAACAAGTTCTACCTTTCCTGGCATACTCCGATCGACCGTCCGACGCCGATCCCAGGGGTGCCATGTCCGCGAATCCGTCCACCGACGACCTGCTGGCCCTCGCGCGCTCCTCCCCCACGGCGGTCGCCGTGCACGACAAGGCCGCGTGGCTCGGCCTGTTCGCGCGCCAGCACATCATCGAGGACCCGGTCGGCGGTCGCCCCGTGCTGGGCGGCCTGTACGACCGGAAGTCGGGCCGACGCGGCGGCGACCCGCTGGCCCGGTTCTGGGACACCTTCATCGCGCCCAACGACATCAGCTTCGACATCGAGCACGAGGACATCGTCGACGGCCTGCACGTGGTCCGCGACGTGACCATCGAGACCCGGCTCTCGGCCGGGGTCGTGGCCAGGGCGCCGATGCACCTGCTCTACGAGGCCACCCTCGACGACGGCGAGCTGCGGATCCGCCGCATCGCCGCACACTGGGAGGTGACGCCGATGTTCGCACAGGTCGCAGGCGTCAGCACCGAGCGGCTGACGGTCGCCGGCTCGATGAGCGCACGGATGCTGCGCCTGCAGGGCCTCGGCGGCACCCTCGCCTTCGGCAAGGCCGCGCTGAGCGTGGGCAAGAAGGGCAAGGACGCGGTCCGGCGACTGATCGACTCCGCGCAGCGCGGCGACGCGCCTGCGCTGAAGATGCTCGGCGGCAACGCGATCACCGACCTGACCAAGGTGATCGCCGCGGGCGACGCGGTCACCGCCACCGGGACCGTGGACGGCGCGCACGCGGTGCTGTTCGCCTACCTGGACCGCAAGACCCACACCGTCAGCGAGTGCAAGGTGTACCGCGCGGCCTGATCGTGGCCGGGTGATACTTCTCGGATGCCGCACCGCATCGCCGACCCCGTTCGCTTCGAACCGGTCCAGGACCCCCGACCGTCCGATCAGCCGTGGCCGGCGATGACGTGGCCGGTCCCGGCCGGTACCGAACTCGTCGGGACATCGGTCCGGCTGACGCCGCTCGACCCGGATACCGACGCGCCCGAGCTGTTCCGCGCCCTTGACCACGACCGCGTCTGGGCACACGTGCCCTGGCGACCGTCGGACCCGGAGCAGTTCGCGGAATTCCTCCGCGAGCGGTGCGCGCAACCGGAGTGGCAGCCGTGGACCGTACGCACGGTCGGCCCGTGCGGAGAACTCCCCGCGGGCGCCGTCGTCGGCATCAGCTCCTATCTGGATGTCGCGGTCCGTGACGCCCGGCTCGAGATCGGGATGACGCTCTACAACCCCGACGTCTGGAGCAGCGCCGTCAACCCCGAGGCGAAGTCTCTCCTGTTGCGCTACGCCTTCGAGGAGCTGGGGGTTGGGCGCGTCCAGCTCAAGACCGATGTGCGTAACGTCCGCTCCCAGCAGGCCATCGCCCGGCTCGGCGCCACCTACGAGGGGATGCTGCGCCGCAGTTTCCGGCGCGAGGACGGCACCGTCCGGGACAGCGTCCTGTTCTCGATCATCGCCGAGGACTGGCCCGACGTGCGGGCCCGGCTCGCGGCGCGACTCGACCGGGCGGGGTCGCCGGCCTGACCCCGCCTACGCCAGGCCGGATCCCTTCCGCGAGCGCAGAAGCCGCCGCCACCGCCCGGCACGCCGACGCCGGAACAACTCGTCGGCCATCGGTTCGTCCACCGCAAGGATCCGCACCTCCCCCTCCTGCCCGCACCACGACTCACCGAGGTGCCGAACGGAGACGCACACCCCGGTCTGCACGTCGAGGCGGATCACCGTGTCCGCATTGGGAACCCAGGTCATCTGATCGAGCGATTCCGAGCCGCTGAGCAGGGCACAACAGTCGCAGCGCGGTTCGTAGTCGGGCGTGGGCCGAACCCGCGCCTCCCAGGCCGAGCGCCCGTGGTGGGTGACCTCGCGGACATCGCCGATCTCGACCCCGACGGACAACTCGACGGGGTCGAGCAGGGCGACCCAGAAGTAGTCGGAGTGAAACGGCGGGTCGTAGTCGATGGTGGTGTCCTCCGGCCGCTCCGATACCAGCCCGTTGTCACCACAGGTTGGATCTACGTCCGTTGGCCACACTCGGGCGATGGGAACGCCCATGCCGCTGCTCGAGTACCCCACCCGTCCGAACGGCGGGGCCTCGGACTGGATGTACGCGACCTGGCCCTTCGATTCCACCCGCAGCCGATCCGGCCGCGCGATCCACGCATGCTCGACCGTCCCCGAGCGATCGACCTCGAACTCGAGTGTCGACCACCGCCACGGTGATGACCTGGCGAGCGCACGAAAGTCGGTGACTGCGGGCATCATCGCCCCCTCAGTAGCCCTCGGGCAACGCCGTGAACATGTCCCGGGTCACGGCCACCGCGTTGTCGGAGCTGCCGCCCCTGACCACCAGCGTCGCGAACGCGATGTCGCCGCGGTACCCGACGAACCACGCGTGCGAGCCGCCGTCGACCTCGGCCTCACCGGTCTTGCCGTAGATCTCGCCCTGGTCGGCGATCCGGGTGGCGGTACCGCTGGTGACCACGTCGCGCATCATCCCGCGCAGGCCCTCGACCATCTCCGGGCTGATCGGTGGGTGGGCGCCCTCGATCTTGGTCTCCTCCCCCGAGATCAGCGTCGGCACGGGCGTCGACCCGTTCGCGATCGTCGCCGCCGCCAGCGCCATCCCGAAGGTGCTCACGACGACCTTGCCCTGGCCGAAACCGTCCTCGGTGCGCTGCACCAGTTCCGGTGCGGGCGGGACGGATCCGGAATCCGTCGGCAGGCCCGGCACGTCGTAGTCGGGCCCGATGCCGTAGCGAGCGGCCGCCACCGTCAGGGCGTCGGGCGCCATCTCGCTGGCCAGCTTGGCGAAGGTGGTGTTGCACGAGCGCGCGAACGCGGTGCTCATCGGCACCGTGCCCAACGCGAACTCGTTGTAGTTGGGCACCGACCGTTCCCCGATGACGATCCGTCCCGGGCAGCCGACGGGGGTACCGGGCTGGGCGAGGCCGTTGTCGATCGCCGCGCCCGCGGTGACGATCTTGAAGGTGGAGCCGGGCGGGTACAGGCCCGTCGTCGCGACCGGGCCGTCCCTGTCGGCGGCCTTGTTCTGCGCGACCGCGAGGATCGCACCGGTGGACGGCTGCAGCACCACCATCATCGCCTGCTCGGCCCTGGCGTTGACCGCGTTCTGCGCGGCCACCTGGATGGGCCGGTCCAGGCTCACGGAGAAGGACGGCGCCGGTTGGGGTTTGGTCTCGGTGAGCACATCGATGTCCACGCCGTTCTTGTTGACGGTGACCACGCTCCAGCCGGCCTTGCCGTCCACCTCGTCGATGACCCGCTTCTTGACCTGACCGATCAGGTCGGGGGCGAAGTCGCGATCGGTGGAGACCAGGTCCGCCTCCTCGGTGACCGAGACCCCGGACACCCCGCTCAGGGCGGCGGCAACCGCGTCGTAGTCCTCCTGCCGCAGGCTCGCCACCAGATAGGCGCCGCTGACCGAGGTCGCCGACTCCACGATGGACTGCGGGGTGAGCGTCGAGTCGAACGGCTCCAGCACTGACGCCAGCGCGGTCGCGGCCGCGGTGGGGTTGGCGGACTCCTTGGCGTTGAACTTGATCCGCTGGATAGTCCCCGGCACCAGCACGTCCGAGCCTGCCCGCTCGTTGACGCGGGCCCGCGGCGCCGGGGTGGCCCGCAGCGTCATCGTCTGGGTGTCGCCGAGCTTCGGGTGCAGGTCGGTGGCGTTCCAGCGGACCGCCCACTCGCCGTTGCGCCTGCCCATCTGCAGGTCGCCGGTGTAGGTCCACACCCGGTCCTTGGGCAGATGCCATTCGTAGGTGTAGCCGACGGTCGCGGTGTCGCCGTCCACCCGGACCGAATCGGTCGTCGCGGTGAGGGATTCGGCCTGCAGCCCCTCCCAGGCGGCGTCGAGCGCGGAGCGGGCGTCCGCAGGCCGGTCGGACAGCGCGGCGGCCCGCTCGGTGTCCCGATCGGCGACGGCGTCGAGGAACTCCTGCGCGGCCGGTTCGGGGCCGTCCGGCTTCGGGGTGCACGCGACCGCGCCGAGTACGAGCGCGCCCGTGACGACGAGCGAGGAGAGGATGCGGGGTGCGGCGGTGGAGATCATCGCCTGCCATCGTAGGTGGGCTCACGGCCGAGACCGGGAAGGCACCCGCACCGTGCGCGCTTTTCACCCCGACCGGGGTACCACTCGCGCGCGGGCGGCGAAGCCGCTAGTCCAGCAGGACCGTCGAGAAGGTGCCGACCTGGGTGAACCCGATGCGCTGGTAGGTCCGCCGCGCCTGGTGGTTGAAGCTGTTCACGTAGAGGCTCGCGGTGCGGCCGGACGCCACCACCGCCGCCGCCACCGCGGCGGTCCCGGCCGCGCCGAGACCGTGGCCCCGGTACTGCGGGTGCACCCACACGCCCTGGATCTGGCCGACCTGCGCGGACATCGAGCCGACCTCCGCCTTGAAGGTCACCTCCTCGCCGTCGAACCTGGCCCAGGCCCGACCCGCGGCGATCAGGCCCGCGACCCGCCGCCGGTAGCCGCGGCCACCGTCGTTGGAGCGCGGGTCGACCCCGACCTCCTCGATGAACATCGCGACCGCGGCCGTGAGGTACGGCTCGAGCTGATCCATCCGCACCGGACGCACGTAGGGATCCGGCGCGACGACGGGCGGCGCCGAGAGCGCGAGCAGCGGCTGCTCGGCGCGCACCTCGCGCGCCGGACCCCAGTCGGTCTCGAGCATCTCCCACAGCGGCAGCGCCAGCTCGCTGCGGCCGACCACCGACGAACACATCCGCGGTCCCCGGCACGCCCGGTCCGCGAAGGCCCGCAGGTCGTCGAGGTCGCCGCGCAGCGGAACCATGTTCGCGCCCGAGAAGCACAGCGATTCGGCCGGGCCGCCCCTGCTCCAGAGCTCGCCATTGATCGCTCGCGGGTCGATCCCGAGGTCCTGGATCCGCGCCGCGACCATGCACGAGGCGATCGGGTCGGCGTCCAGCACGCGCAGCACGTGCACCCTGTCGCGCGCACCGAGCTGCCTGGCGCCGAGCAGTTTGAGCACCGAGTCACCCCCGCGTCGGGTCGTCGGGATTCGAATTGTCTGGTGTTCCCACGATACGTGCGAGTTTCAGCTGACGGTAACGACCGGGGAACCCGATGCAGATTGGTCCTCGCCGAACTCCTCGGCGATCCGCATCGCCTCCTCGATCAACGTTTCCACGATCATCGCCTCGGGCACCGTCTTGATGACCTTGCCCTTGACGAAGATCTGGCCCTTCCCGTTGCCGGACGCGACGCCGAGGTCGGCCTCGCGGGCCTCACCGGGACCGTTGACGACACAGCCCATCACGGCCACCCGCAGCGGGATCTCCATGCCCTCGAGGCCGGCGGTCACCTGCTCGGCGAGCGTGTAGACGTCCACCTGGGCGCGCCCGCAGGACGGGCAGGACACGATCTCCAGCTTGCGCGGACGCAGGTTGAGCGACTGCAGGATCTGCGTGCCGACCTTGATCTCCTCGGCGGGCGGCGCGGACAGCGAGACGCGGATGGTGTCGCCGATGCCCTCCGAGAGCAACGCACCGAACGCGACCGCGGACTTGATGGTGCCCTGGAACGCGGGGCCCGCCTCGGTCACGCCGAGGTGCAGCGGGTAGTCGCACTGCGCGGCGAGCTGGCGGTAGGCCTCGACCATGATCACCGGGTCGTTGTGCTTGACCGAGATCTTGATGTCGCCGAAGCCGTGCTCCTCGAACAGGCCCGCCTCCCACAGCGCCGACTCGACGAGCGCCTCCGGGGTGGCCTTGCCGTACTTCTGCATCAGGCGCGGGTCGAGCGAACCGGCGTTGACGCCGATCCGGATCGGGATGCCCGCGTCGCCCGCGGCCTTGGCCACCTCGGCGACCCGGCCGTCGAACTCCTTGATGTTGCCGGGGTTCACCCGCACCGCCGCGCACCCGGCGTCGATGGCGGCGAAGATGTACCGCGGCTGGAAATGGATGTCCGCGATGACCGGGATCTGGCTCTTCTTCGCGATCGTCGCCAGCGCGTCGGCGTCCTCCTGGCGGGGGCATGCCACCCGCACGATGTCGCAGCCGGACGCGGTGAGCTCGGCGATCTGCTGGAGGGTGGCGTTGACGTCGTGCGTCTTGGTGGTGCACATCGACTGCACCGACACCGGGAAGTCGCTGCCGACCCCGACCGATCCGACCTGGAGCTGTCGGGTCTTGCGGCGCGGCGCGAGGACGGCGGCCGGGCCTTCGGGCATGCCCAATCCGACGGGGCTGGTCACGTGGATGCCTTCTTTCGTAGCGTCAGGACAAGTTTAGCGAGCACTAGAAGATCTTGATCGGGTTGACGATGTCCGCGGTCAGCGTGAGCAGCATGTACGCGCCGCCCAACGCGATGACCACGTAGGTGATCGGCATCAGCTTCATGTAGTTGACGGGTCCGCCCGCGGGCAGGCCGCGGCGCGCGCGGATCGAGTCGCGGATCTTCTCGTAGATGGTCACCGCCATGTGCCCGCCGTCGAGCGGCAGCAGCGGCAGCAGGTTGAAGATGCCGAGGAAGAAGTTCAGCGTCGCCAGCAACCCGATGAACAGGTCGATGTAACCGCGTTCGGCCATCTGGCCGCCGATGACGGAGGCGCCGACGACGCTGATCGGGGTCTCGATGTCGCGTTCGCCGCCGGTGACGGCGGTCCACAGGTCCGCCACCTTCGACGGCATCTGGACCAGGGCGTCCACGCTGCGGACGAAGACGTCGCCGGTGTAGACGAAACTGCCCGGGATGGCGGAGAGCGCCGAGTACTCGAGGAACGTCGGCGGCGCCTTGATGCCGATCGCGCCGACGTCGCGGGAGACGGGCGGCAGCGGGTTGCTGTTCGTGGAGTCGGGGTTGTTGACCCAGCGCTGCGCCTGCTGCACCTGCACGTCGACCACCTGGGTCTGACCGTCACGGTCGACGGTGAACTCCGCGGTGCCCGAGAGCGGCTGCGTGGCCTTGACGACGTCACCGAAGGTCGAGGTCGGCGTCCCGTTGACCGCGACGACCACGTCGCCGGGCAGGATGCCCGCCTGCTGCGCGGGCCCCTCGCCGGTGCAGTCCGCAAGCGCGTAGTCGCCGTCCTTGCCGCTCTGCGTTGGCGCCACGCACGTGACGCCCTCCACGACGGCCCTGGTCTCGGTGTTCGGCAGCCCCCAGCCGACGGCCTGGATGTAGACGAGCACAAATCCGAGGATGAAGTTCATCGCGATGCCGCCGGACATGACGACCAGTCGCTTCCACGTCTTCTGCTTGTACATCGCCCGGTCGATCTCGTCGGGCGCGAGCTCGTCGTGCTGGGTCATGCCCGCGATGTCGCAGAAGCCACCGGCGGGGATCGCCTTGAGTCCGTACTCCGTCTCGCCGCGGCGGAAGGAGAAGATCTTCGGCCCGAAACCGATGTAGTAGCGGCGGACCTTCATCCCCAGCGCACGGGCGGTCCACATGTGGCCGGCCTCGTGCAGAGCGATGGAGACCGTGATGCCCAACGCGAACAGCACCACACCTATGACGAACACCATGCGGCTCTAGTCCTCCTGCTTGACGAGCTCGTGTGCCCGTGCGCGCGCCCACCCGTCCGCGGCGAGCACATCCTCCACGGTAGCCGGTGGCGCGGTCCACTCGTCGCCACCAGCGAGAACGCGTTCGACGGTGCGCACGATCGCCGGGAACCGGACGATCCCGTCGAGGAACGCCTGCGCGACGACCTCGTTGGCCGCGTTGTAGACCGCGGTCAGGCAGCCGCCGGCCTTACCTGCCGCCCTGGCCAGGTCGACGGCCGGGAACACCGATGCGTCGAGCGGCTCGAACGTCCAGGTCGACGCAGTGGAGAAGTCGCAGGCCGCGGCGGCACCGGGTACCCGGTCCGGCCAGCCGAGCGCCAGCGCGATCGGCAGCTTCATGTCCGGCGGGCTGGCCTGGGCGAGGGTGGAGCCGTCGGTGAAGGTGGCCATCGAGTGCACGATCGACTGCGGGTGCACGGTGACGTCGATGCGGTCGTAGTCGATGCCGAACAGCAGGTGGGTCTCGATCAGTTCGAGGCCCTTGTTGACCAGGGTCGCCGAGTTGAGCGTGTTCATCGGGCCCATCGACCAGGTCGGGTGTGCGCCCGCCTGCTCGGGGGTGACGGCCTCGAGGGCGTCGGCGGTCCAGCCGCGGAACGGGCCCCCGGAGGCGGTGAGCACCAGCCGGTCCACCTCCTCGGCGCGCCCGCCGCGCAGGCACTGCGCAAGCGCCGAGTGCTCGGAGTCCACCGGCACGATCTGACCGGGCGCCGCCGCGGCGGTGACCAGCGGGCCGCCCGCGACGAGCGACTCCTTGTTCGCCAGCGCCAGTCGAGCGCCGGATTCGAGCGCCGCGAGCGTCGGTTCGAGGCCGAGGGAGCCGACGAGAGCGTTGAGCACCACGTCCGCCTCGGTGGTCCGGACCAGTTCGGTGACGGCGCCGGGGCCGCTGAGGGCGGGGCCGTCGAGACGGGCGGCAGCCTCGGGGTCGGCGACCGCGACCGCGCTCACCCCGGTCTCGCGGATCTGGCGGGCCAGCAGGTCGATGTTGCCGCCGCCCGCGGCCAGACCGACGACGGTGAACTTGTCGGGATTGGCCGCGATGACCTCGAGGGCCTGGGTGCCGATTGATCCGGTGCTGCCGAGCAGGAGCACGCGCGTAGGTTCTGCCACCCGTCCATTGTTCACGACGGCACCTGAGAAGAAGCTGACAGGACACCGATGCGGGGCGTCGAAGTGATACCTACGCGCGGCCTAACGGAAGGTGTCGGCGTTGGCCGCGGCCCACTGCGCGAAGGTCGTGGCCGGGCGTCCTGCGACCTCCGCGACCGTGGCGGTCGCCCGCTGCGGCGCACCGACCAGCGACGCGACGGCGGTCTCGAGGTAGAACCGGGCATTCACACCCATGACCGGCTCGAGGATCTCGACGGCCTCTTCGACCGGCACCCGGACGTACTCCACGGGCCGGCCCAGCACCGCGCCGAGTTCGTGCACCCGCTCGGCGCGCGAGAGGGCCGTCGGCCCGGTCAGCTCGTAGGTGCGGCCCTCGTGCCCACTGCCGAGCAGCACGGACGCGGCGACCCTGGCGATGTCGTCCATCGCGATCGGCGCGCTGACCACATCGGGGTACGGGTCGCGCACCTGTCCGGTGCGTCGCACCTGGTCACCCCACACGAGGTCGTTCTCGAGGAACTCCCCCGCCCACAGGTGTGTCCAGGCGATCCCGGACCGCTCGACGGCCGAGGTGACCGCGCCCCACCACGATTCGTGCTCCCCGGACAGGTCCACGATGTGCCGGACCCCGGCCTCGGCGGCCAGCGACACCACCTCCTCGACGGTGTCCGGGGTCGGCGCCAGGTACATCCTCTCCACCCCATCGAAGGCGGCGGGCAGCGACTCGGGCCTGCGCAGGTAGCCCTCGGCGACCTCGACGCCACTCGGCAGCATCGCCTTTCTGGGGTTGTTCGTCAGGGCCCGGACATCGGTTGCGCCGGCCGCCAGGAGGTGGTCGACGACCAGTCGGCCGATGTTCGCGGTGGATCCGGTCACCAGAATCGTCATGTAGTACACCGTACGGTTCAGGCCGCCACCCGGCCACCCTGCCAGGATGGCGGGTATGGATCTCGCCAGGCTGCAGACCGCGCGGCTGACCTACCCCGAGGTCGGCGGCACCCGCGCCGTGCTGCCCGACGGGTACCACCACGTGCACGAGAGCGCCGTCATCGGAGTCGGCGTCGAGGACTTCGAGCGAGCGAAACGCGTACTGCTGCAGTGGGACATGCACCGCCGCGCCGGACTGCGCGTGCGGGCCACCGACGATGAGGCCGTCGAGGGCGCCGTCGTGATCCTGCGGCTCGGACCGGGTCCGCTGGCCGTCACGGCGCCGTGCCGGGTGGTGTACCGGATAGACGAGCCGCGGCGGTCCGGCTTCGCCTACGGCACTCTGCCCGGACACCCCGAGCGCGGCGAGGAACGCTTCGCGATCGAGCTCGGCGAGGACGGCCGGGTGCGGGTGGTCATCGACGCCTTTTCGACCGGCGGCGGTGCGCTCACCCGGCTCTTCGGCCCGGCGAATCGGGTGGTGCAGCGGTTGATCACGCGCCGCTACCTCGACGCGTTCACCCGAGCTCCCCTGGCGCGCCGACCCAGCTAGGTACGACGCACGGTCGTATGCCACGATATGCAGGCACACGCACACCCGTACGAGCAGGAGGATCGACCGTGGCCACCGAGCTGGATCCCAGCGTGAACGAGCCCCTCGTCGCCGCACACGTCGACACGGCAGAAGTTCCGTCCGCAGCCTGGGGCTGGAGCGGCGAGGCGCCGCGACTGTTCCGCTTCCTTGGCTGGTTCTTCGCAGCCTTCCTGCTCGTCTACACGATCGGCAACCACGAGGGCAAGGTCGAGGACCTGTGGCTCGTCGGAATCTCCGCCGGCATGGTGTTCCTGCTCGTGCGCGACATCATCCGTCGCCGCAAGCCCCGGTAGCCAAACACTTTCCACAACGGCCGCGCCGCTCCCCTCGGAGCCGCGCGGCCGTTGTGCGTCGAGGCTCGGATAGTGTCCCGGGTGCGATGCGCGCCGGGGGGCGCGCGAACGGGGGGAATCCAATGAGCGTCGTCAACTGTCTACGGGCACTGCGGTTCGCACCGCCGTGGGCGGTCGGGGCCATGTGCGCCTTCATCACCTGCGCTCTCGCTGTGGCGCTTCTCGGCACCCTCGGCCTCGATGTCGGGATCGGCACGGTCGTGCTCGGCCTGGCGTTCGGGCTGGGCGCCGGGGTCGCCATCGCATTCAGCACCGTCCATCGCCGACGCCGCTATCGCGATACCGCGACGATGCGGACCTTTTTCGCGGCGATCGACACCGGCCGCCTCCCCGAGCACCTCGACCAGGAGCAGTGGGGATCGATGATCGGAAGCGAGATCACCGAGCGTACCCGCGCGCAATCCTCGTCATGGGCGTTCCTGATCCTGGCCGCGGGCCTCGTCGTCAACGCCGCCGTCAACGAACCCCGCTGGTTCTACGTCGCGACCGCGGTCTTCCTGCTGGGCCAGTTCGCGTGGATTCGGGTGTCCACCCCGCGAATCCTCGCCTCACTGACCTCACTCGCCGCGCAGGGACGGGCGCGCGGATACCCCGCGATCACCCAGTTCCGCTGAACGGGCTCAGTTCTCGGCGGCGAGCTGCCCGCAGGCCGCGGCGATCTCCTGGCCGCGGGTGTCACGGACGGTGCAGGACACGCCCTGCGCGACGACCCGGCGCACGAACTCACGCTCGACGTCCTTGGGGCTCGCGTCCCACTTGCTGCCCGGTGTCGGGTTCAACGGGATCAGGTTCACGTGCACCCGCGAGCCCAGCGCCTTGTGCAGCTTCTTGCCGAGCATGTCGGCGCGCCACGGCTGGTCGTTGATGTCGCGGATCAGCGCATACTCGATCGACACCCGGCGACCGGTCTGATCGGCGTAGTACTTGGCGGCGTCGAGCACCTCGGCGACAGTCCAGCGGTTGTTGACCGGGACCAGGGTGTCGCGCAGCTCGTCGTCCGGGGTGTGCAGCGACACCGCGAGCGTCACCGACAGCCCCTCGTCGGCGAGCTTGCGGATGGCGGGCGCCAGCCCGACCGTCGACACGGTCACCGAGCGCTGCGACAGCCCGAGGCCGTCCGGCGCGGGCGAGGTGATCCGCCGGACCGCGGCGACCACCCGCTTGTAGTTCGCGAGCGGCTCCCCCATACCCATGAAGACCACATTCGAGAGCCGGCCCTCGCCACCCGCGACGTCGCCGTCCCGCATCGCCGCGGCCGCCGAGCGGACCTGATCCACGATCTCGGCGGTGGAGAGGTTCCTGGTCAGTCCGGCCTGGCCGGTCGCGCAGAACGGGCACGCCATCCCGCAGCCGGCCTGGCTGGAGATGCACAGCGTCGCGCGGTCCGGGTAGCGCATGAGCACGCTCTCGAGCAGCGTGCCGTCGTTCGCCTTCCACAGCGTCTTGCGGGTGGTGCCGTCGTCGCATGCGACGTGCTTGACCGCGGTGAGCAGCGTCGGGAATAGCGCCTCACTCACCTTCTCGCGCACCGACGCGGGCAGGTCCGTCATCTTCTCGGGATCGGCCTCGAGCCGGCCGTAGTACTGACGGGCCAGCTGATCCGCCCGGAATCCGGGCAGGCCCAGCTCCTGAACGGCCGCCTTCCTGCCCTCGGAGTCGAGGTCGGCGAGGTGCGTCGGCGGCATGCCGCGACGCGGAGCGTTGAACACGAGCGGGACTGAAACGGCCATAGTGTGCTCCAGTGTCCCATCCGGCACCCGCGACATGCGAATTCTCGTCGCGATGCGCGTGCAATCACACATCCGGTGCGAAATGATCGGGGCATGGCGCACAGCGACGGACCCAACCCGGACGACCTGAGCGACGACCCGCGTGGTGCGACCCAGCCGGCGCCCGCCGCCGAGCCGCCGGTGGACCCCGCCCAGGCCGCACTCGATCGGCACACCAGCCTCGGGCATACCAAGGCAGCCGCCACCTGGACCGGCCTGGTCATCGGCGTCCTGGTCCTGATCTTGCTGCTGGTGTTCATCCTGCAGAACCTCGACAAGGTCGGGCTCAAGCTGTTCTTCTGGGAGTTCTCGCTGCCGCTCGGCGTGAGCCTGTTGCTGGCCGCGATCGCGGGCGCGCTGATCATGGCCCTCGCGGGCGGCGTCCGCATCGTGCAGATCCGCCGGTTGGCGAAGAAGGCCAGTTCCACCACCCACTGACCCGCCTGTGCGACGGCGCACATTACTTACGCAAACTGGCTCGGCACCCCCGGCGAGAGGACGATGAAAGACGTCGTCCCGATCATCGGAGGAGTTGCTGTGACCATTCACGCGGAGCGTCGAGGGGTTGCCGCCCCACCCGATCTCGCCCGGTCCTGGCTGCTGGTGCCCGCCACCAAGCCCGAGGCTTTCACACCACCCGCCGAATCCGGGGTGGACGCGGTGATCCTCGACCTCGAGGACGCGGTGTCCCCGCCCGCCAAGCCCGCGGCCCGCGCCCGGGTGGTCGAGTGGCTCAGCCGCGGCGGCAGCGCCTGGGTCCGCATCAACGACGCCACCACGCCCTACTGGGCCGACGACCTCGCGGCCCTCGCGGCGGCTCCCGGCCTGGCCGGGGTGATGCTCGCCAAGACCGAGAGCGGCAACCAGGTCGACGCGACCGCGGACCGGCTGCCCGAGGGCACCCGCATCCTCGCGTTGATCGAATCGGCGATGGGCCTGGAGGCCGCGCCCGAGATCGCCAGGGCGGACGGGGTGTTCCGGCTCGCGTTCGGCAGCGGCGACTTCCGCCGCGACACCGGCATGAGCGACGACCCGATGGCGATGGCGTACCCGCGGTCCCGCCTCGTCGTCGCCAGCCGCGCGGCCCGGCTCACCGGACCGATCGACGGCCCGACCATCAGCACGAACGAGACCGTCCTGCAACGCGATTCGGCGCTGACCGCGTCCATGGGGCTGACCGGCAAGCTCTGCATGCACCCCGATCAGGCCCTCGCGGTCAATCGGGCGCTGAGCCCGAGCCAGGACGATGTCGTCTGGGCACGAGATGTGATCGCCGAACTCGGCGAGGACGGCGAACGCGTGCGTGACGGCAGCGACCTGCCGCGCCTGGCCAAGGCGAAGAAGGTCGCGGACCTCGCCAGGTCGTTCGGCCTGGACTAGGCCCCGGCTCCGCGATTCGCCGAACACGGCCCAGGTCCCGATCGCGGGACCTGGGCCTTTTCGGTGAATCCGCGCGGGCTCGTCGAGTGGTGTCGCCGCGACAACCCGTGGTGTCGTCGCGGCCGCAGGCACCGTCGTCATGCCCAAAACTCCCCAAGAACGCCCCATTGCGTCGCATCTCCAAAATCTTCTTCGCGAGCATAAGATCGCCTTGACCTGCATATTTATCAATTTCGCATCACAGTGACACCACTGTGATGCCAGAAGTGACACCCCACCCCTTGTGCCGACACCCGAGTGGTGTCATAGTGGTGTCATGAACCTGACAAGATACGTCGACGAGCTACAGCACCAGCTCGCCACCGCAGCCGCCGCAGGCGGCGACGAGGCACGTGAGCTCGCCGACCGCCTGACCGCCCCGCTCGACGCCGCCGTCCGACTCGTGCTGCTCGAGGCGCTCTCGACAGCGGCGAACGAGATCACGGCCGAGCTCGCCCCCGGGTCCGTCGACGTGCGCCTCCAGGGCCGTGAACCGGAGTTCGTCGTCACTCCCCCGCCGGCCTCGGCATTCGACAACGCAGAGCCCGCGACGGCGGAGCCCGCGCTGCCCACGCCCCTCGACCCCGACGACGTCAGCACGTCCCGCACCACGCTCCGCCTCCCCGACCAGCTCAAGGCCCAGGTCGAGGCGGCGGCGGCCCGTGAGGGCGTATCCCTCAACACCTGGCTCGTGCGCGCGGTCGCGGCCGCTGTTCAGCCCGCCGCACCGTCCCGCGCCACAGCACGCACCTCCAGCACCGCCGGTCGGCTGACCGGCTGGGTGCGCTGATCTAACACCCCGAACCCCAGACCCGCGCCCCGCCAACAGGGGCCGACACCACACCCCGAGGACACACCATGCCTATTTTCGCGACCCCAGAATCGATCACCGTCGCCGTCGACATCGCCGCAGGCGCCGTCAACCTCGTCGCCAGCGATCGCGCCGACACCGTGGTCACCGTCCGCCCCAACGACCCGAACAAGTCCGGCGATGTCAAGGCCGCCGAGGAGACCCGCATCGACTTCCACGACGGCACCCTCACCGTGCAGACGAACACCAGGTGGAAATACCTCACCAAGTCCGCCGTCGACATCACGATCGAGCTCCCGACCGGTTCCGCCCTGCAGGGCGGCGCGCTCGGCCCCCTGTTCGCCCAGGGTCGGCTCGGCGCCTGCTCATTCACGAGCCGCGCGGGCGACGTCCGGATCGACGAGGCCGGCCGGCTCGACCTCCGCGCGACGGCGGGCTCCGTCGTCGTGGGACGCGCCCTCGGCTCCAGCGAGATCGTCGTCACCGCAGGCGGCGTGCGCATCCGCGAGCTCGACGGAGACGCCAGCATCAAGAACCCGAACGGCCCCACCGAGATCGGCCAGTCCACCGGGATCCTGCGGGTGAACGGTGCCCACGGGCCCATCACGATCGAGCGGTCGCTCGGTGACACCACTGCCCGGTCCGCGCACGGAAACATCCGCGTCGAGCAGGCCATCAGCGGCCGGGTCCAGCTCGAGAGCTCGACCGGCGCGATCGAGGTCGGGGTGCCCGAGGGCACGGCCGCCTGGCTCGACGCCACCGCGCAGCACGGCAAGGTCCGCAACCTCCTGCACGACGCCACGGGCCCCGACGAGAACGACAGGACCGTCGAGGCACGAATCAGCAGCACCTACGGCGACATCGTCGTCCGACGTCCGCACGCCTGAACCGAGCCCCAACAACCCACCATCGAAGGAGAACCCATGACCACCACCGTCCGCGGTCCCGCGATCGAGGTCGCCGGTCTGCGCAAGTCGTACCGGTCGAAGGCAGGCGAGCAGCTCGTGCTCGACGGCGTCGACCTGATCGTCCCTGCCGGCACCGTGACCGCCCTGCTCGGCCCCAACGGGGCAGGCAAGACCACCGCCGTCGGCGTGATGTCCACCTTGCTCGCCGCCGACTCGGGCACGGTCCGCGTCGCGGGCCACGACGTGGCGAGTGAGCCCGAGGCGGTGCGCGCGTCCATCGGCGTGACCGGCCAGATCACCGCCGTCGACGAGCTGCTCAACGCCACCGAGAACCTGCGGCTCATGGCCGACCTCAACCACCTCGGCCGCACCGAGGGACGCCGCCGGATCACCGACCTGCTCGATCGCTTCGACCTCGCCGACGCCGCGCGCAAGCCCGTGGCGACCTTCTCCGGCGGCATGAAACGCAAGCTCGACCTCGCGATGACGCTCGTCGGCGCACCGTCCGTGGTGTTCCTCGACGAGCCGACGACGGGCCTCGACCCGCGCAGCCGTCGAGTCCTGTGGGACGAGGTGCGGACGCTCGTCGCCGCGGGCACCACGATCCTGCTCACCACGCAGTACCTCGAGGAGGCCGACAAGCTCGCCGACTCGGTCGCCGTTCTGAACGAAGGCCGCATCGTCGCCGAGGGGACGCCCGCCGAACTCAAGGCCGCGCACGACACCGGCTCGCTCGACGACGTGTTCCTCGCCCTCACCGAGCCCCCCACCGAGACCGAGAACGACCCCGCCACCACCGAGGAGAACGTCCGATGACCACCATCGCCACCACCGCTCCCGCCACCCTGCGCTCGCGCCCGGCGACGGATGTCCTCACCATGCTGCGGCGCAACCTCCTTCGCGCGGTGCGCTACCCGGGGCTCACCATGTTCCTCGTCGCCGGCCCGCTGGTGATGCTCGTGCTGTTCGTGTACATCTTCGGCGGCGCCCTCGGCGCAGGCGTCATGCCAGGGGTCGCCCCCGGTGCCGACGGGCGAGCGGCGTACCTGGACTACATCACGCCCACCCTGTTCATCCTCACCATCGTCGGCGCGGGACAGTCCGTGGCCATCAGCGCCGCCATGGACGCCGCGAGCGGGATCATGGCGCGGTTCAAGACCATGGCGATCTCGCCGGGGTCCGTGCTCTCCGGGCAGGTGCTCGGCACGGTGCTCCAGTCGCTGGCAGCGCTCGTCCTCGTGCTCGGCGCCGCACTCGCGATGGGCTACCGTCCCGACGCCGACGTGCTCGACTGGGCCGCGCTCCTGGGTCTGTTCGTGCTGCTGGGCCTCGCCCTCAGCTGGCTGTGCGTCGCCATGGGGCTGAACGCTCGCAGCGTGGAGACGGCCAGCAATACCCCGATGATCCTGCTGCTGCTGCCCTTCCTCGGTAGCGGGTTCGTGCCGGTCGAGACCATGCCGACGGCGGTGCGCTGGTTTGCGGAGTACCAGCCGTTCACGCCGATCATCGAGACCGTGCGCGGGCTGCTCGCCGGCGGCGCGGGGCTCGAGGGAGCGGTGGTTGCGCAGGCCGTCGGCTGGACCGTGGCGATCGGCGTCGCCGGATACGCATGGGCGCGCTCGCTCTACCGCCGCGAGCGTCGCCTCTGAACCATCCACGAGCTGTCAGGGTCGCACCGGGGAATCTCCCGGAGTGGCCCTCACAGCTCGTTGGTGGAGGGGATCGGTTGGGTCGCGAACCGGTCAGCGCGCGGCATCGATCTCCTCGCGGCGCAGGGCGATGATGCGGGTGAGCACCTGCGGCGGCAGCGGCCGGTCCGCGGTGAACCTGATCGTGCCCTTCGAGAGCGAGTAGCCGCCCAGCTCGGGCGCGACCGCCTCGACGACCGCCGCGCTGAACGGGAACACCGACAGGTGCGTGGCCGCGGCGCGCACGGCGAGCAGCGGCCTGTCCCGGTAGCGCAACGCCGGCATGCCGTAGCTCACGCCCTCGGTCGCGTCGGGGGCCAGTTCCAGCGCGCGCACCCGGATGCCGTCGAGCAACGACCGCTCGGGTTCGTCGAGCGTCGCCAGATAATCGGTCAGCTCAGCCATCGGGCCATCATGCCCCCGCCCGGCGGTCTCGGGCAGGCGGATCGACTCAATACAGCAGCCCGGCGGGCGCGCGCCTGGTGTGGATCCGGTAGCCGACCTCGAGCGACAGTCCCGGGGTCTGCGCATAGGCGCGCTGCGCGATCTTTCCGCTGAACTCGATCCCGAGCACGGCGCGCAGGGACCCCCTGCTGTCGAACTCCCACCGGGTCCGCACCCGCGAGAGCTCGAATCCCTGTGCGGCGAAGAAGGACTCGACTCGGGCCGGGTCGTAGTGCGGCAGGTCCGTGCGCATCCACTCGCCGTACGGGCCGACGGTGGCGTCCAGGTCGACCACCGCGAGCACTCCCCCTGGCCGCAGGACCCGCATGGATTCGATGATGCCCGGCCCGCAGCCCGCGCCGAAGAAGTACGCGGTCCGCGCGTGCACGATGTCCACGGAGTTCTCGGGCAGCGGGATCCGCTCGGCGGAGCCCGCCAGCACCGTGACGGTGTCGAGTCCCGCCGTGCGCCTGCGCGCCCGGTCGACCAGCGGTGGGTGCGGCTCGACGCCGACCACCGACCGGGCCCCCGCCGCGAACACCGGCAGGTGGAAACCGGTGCCGCAGCCGAGGTCCAGCACGTCGCGCCCGGCCCAGTCCGCGACCCGCCGCAACTCCGCGAAGACGGCGCCGTCGGCGTCCTGGGCGCGGTTCTCCACCTCGTAGACGTCCGGCCAGTGCCAGATGTTGGGGCTCGGGATCGGTGCCGTCACGACTGCGCTCGCACGGTCACAGCAGCGCGGTGAACACCAGCCAGGTGACGAACGCGGACGGCAGCAGCGAGTCCAGCCGGTCCATGATCCCGCCGTGCCCTGGCAGCAGCGTGCCCATGTCCTTGATGCCGAGCTCGCGCTTGACCTGCGACTCGATCAGGTCGCCGGTGGTGGCCACCAGGACCAGCACGACGCCGAGCACCACACCGACCACCGCGTCGGCATCGAGGATGAGGGTGACGGTGAGGACCGAGCCGATCACACAGAAGAGCAGGGAACCGGCGAAGCCCTCCCAGGACTTCTTCGGGCTGATCGCGGGCACCATCGGGTGCTTGCCGAACAGCACACCCGCCGCGTAGCCGCCGACGTCGGAGCACACCACCCCGATGATCAGGCAGAAGATCCGTCCCGGACCGTCCTCCTGACGCACCATCAGCGTCGCGAACGAGGCAAGCAGCGGGATCCACGCGGCGACGAAGACCGCGACACCGGTGTCGCGGAGGAAGTTCTGCGGGGTGGCCTTCAGCCCGCCCTGCAGCAGTCGCCACACCATGCACACGAGCACTGTGCCTGCGAACCCACCGAGTACGCCGGTGGTGCCGTACGGCCAGCCCAGCCAGATCGTGGCCTGCCCACCGAGCAGCAGCGGGACGAACGGGACCGCGATCCCGCCCTCGCGCAGCCGCTTGGTGACCTCCCACGTCGCGACGGCCATGGCGGCCGCCACGATGGCGAAGAACAGGTTCGGGACGTAGAGCAGCGCGACGACGAGCATCGCCCCGAGTCCAACGCCGACCCCGATCGCCGCGGGCAGGTCGCGTCCTGCCTTGGCGTTCACGGCCGCGGCGGCGCCCTGGGGCGCCGAGCCTTCGGTTGACACTAAACCTCCAGCAATTCAGCTTCCTTGTGCTTCACAAGTTCGTCGATGTGCGCCACATACTTGGCGGTGGTCTTGTCGAGTTCCTTCTCGGCGCGCCCGACCTCGTCTTCGCCCGCGTCGCCGTCCTTCTGGATGCGCGAGAGCTCGTCCATCGCCTTGCGGCGGACGTTGCGGATGGAGACCTTGGCGTCCTCGCCCTTGCCCTTCGCCTGCTTGACGAACTCGCGGCGACGTTCCTCGGTCAGCTGCGGCACCGAGATGCGGATGATGCTGCCGTCGTTGCTGGGGTTGAGCCCCAGGTCCGAGTTGCGGATCGCGGTCTCGATCGGACCGAGCTGCGCGGCCTCGTAGGGCTTGATGATGACCATCCGCGCCTCGGGCACGTTGATGCTCGCCAGCTGGGTGATCGGCGTGATCGACCCGTAGTACTCGATCACGATCCGGTTGAACATGCCCGGGTTCGCCCGGCCGGTGCGGATTCCGCCGAGGTCCTCCTTGGCCACCGCGACGGCCTTCTCCATCTTCTCCTCGGCGTCGAAGAGAGCTTCATCAATCACGGTGTTCCTCCAGGCTCGGCGGGTGCGGTGGGATGGTTCATGACTTGACGAGTGTTCCGATCTTCTCACCGGCCACCGCGCGCGCGATGTTCCCCTCGGTGAGCAGGTTGAACACCAACATCGGCATCTGGTTGTCCATGCACAGGCTGAACGCGGTGGCGTCGGCCACCTTCAGTCCCTGCTCGATGACCTCGCGGTGGGTGATGTCGGTGTACATGGTCGCGTCCGGGTCCTCGCGCGGATCCGCGGTGTAGACGCCGTCGACGGCCTTGGCCATCAGCACGACCTCTGCCCCGATCTCGAGGGCGCGCTGCGCGGCCGTCGTGTCGGTGGAGAAGTACGGCATGCCCATGCCGGCACCGAAGATGACGACGCGGCCCTTCTCGAGGTGCCTGCGCGCCCGCAGCGGCAGGTACGGCTCGGCGACCTGGCCCATGGTGATGGCGGTCTGCACGCGGGTGGCGACGCCCTGCTTCTCGAGGAAGTCCTGCAGCGCAAGGCAGTTCATCACGGTGCCGAGCATGCCCATGTAGTCGGACCGGGACCGGTCCATGCCGCGCTGCTGCAGTTCGGCGCCGCGGAAGAAGTTGCCGCCGCCGATGACGACCGCGACCTGCACGCCGGAGTTGACGACATCGGCGATCTGCTCAGCCACGGTCTGCACCACGTCGGGGTCCAGTCCGACCTCGCCACCACCGAACATCTCGCCACCGAGCTTGAGGAGGACGCGCTTGAAGCCGTCCCGTCGGGGCGCGGAATCGGTCGGTGCGGGTTCGGTCATGGCTCTCCTCGATCGTCGGTGCCGCGCTGGGCGGTGTGTGGCCAGCATGAATGGGCCACCCGGTGTTCTGGCCACAGATGACCACTCCATCCTGCCTTATCCACCCCCGCGAACGGCGCCCGGGGCCGACGACGCGCGCGGCACACGCAGAAAGGCCCCGCACCCGGAAACCGGGGCGGGGCCTTTCGGTGGAGCTGGTGCCGTCTAGCTGGCGCCGACCTCGAACCGCGCGAAGCGGGTGATGGTCACGCCGGCCTCGTCGAGAAGGGCCTTGACGGTCTTCTTCGAGTCGGTGACGGACGACTGCTCGGTGAGCACGACATCCTTGAAGAAGCCGTTGACACGGCCCTCGACGATCTTGGGGAGTGCAGCCTCGGGCTTGCCCTCCTCCTTGGCGGTCTCCTCGGCGACGCGGCGCTCGGCCTCGACGATCTCCGCGGGGACCTCGTCACGGGTGACGTACTTCGCCTTCAGCGCGGCGACCTGCATGGCGGCGGCGCGAGCGGCCTCCGCAGCGGCGTCGCCCTCGCCCTGGTACTCGACCAGGACGCCGACGGCGGGCGGCAGGTCGGCACTGCGCTTGTGCAGGTAGGTCGCGACCGGGCCGTCGAACGCGACGACGCGACGCAGCTCGAGCTTCTCGCCGATCTTCGCGGACAGCGCCGCGACGAGCTCGTCAGCGGTCTGGTCGCCCGCGGAGGCGGCCTTGAGTGCGTCGAGGTCGGCAGGCTTGGCGGCGGCGGCCGCGGTGACGACCTTGTCCGCGAGCTCCTGGAACTCGGCGTTCTTGGCGACGAAGTCGGTCTCGCAGTTGAGCTCGACCATGACGCCGTCCTTGGCGACGACCAGGCCCTCGGCCGTGGTGCGCTCGGCGCGCTTGCCCACGTCCTTGGCGCCCTTGATGCGGAGCAGCTCGACGGCCTTGTCGAAGTCGCCGTCCGTCTCGGCAAGCGCGTTCTTGCAATCCATCATTCCGGAGCCGGTGAGCTCGCGGAGCCGCTTCACGTCAGCGGCGGTGTAGTTCGCCATTGGGGGCGAGCCTCCTTGAGTGAGATTCGATGCCTGGGGTGGAGCATGAAGTGAAGCGGCCCTGACCTTGGAAGGTCAGGGCCGAGTCACTAGGCCTGCGGGGCCTCGGCTGCGGGAGCCTCGGTCGCCTCGGCTGCGGGAGCCTCAGCTGCGGGAGCCTCGGCTGCTGCCTCCGCCTCGGCGGCGGGGGCGGCCTGCGAGAGCAGCTCCTGCTCCCACTCGGCGAGCGGCTCGGCGCCGGCCTCGGGCTTCGCGTCGTCCGCGGAACCGCGGCCCGCGCGGGCCTGCAGGCCCTCGGCCACCGCGGAGGCGACGACCTTGGTCAGCAGAGCGGCGGAGCGGATCGCGTCGTCGTTACCCGGGATCGGGTAGTCGACCAGGTCGGGATCGCAGTTGGTGTCCAGGATCGCGATGACCGGGATGTTCAGCTTGCGGGCCTCGGAGACCGCGAGGTGCTCCTTGTTGGTGTCGACGACCCAGATGGCCGACGGGACCTTGGCCATGTCCCGGATGCCACCGAGGGTGCGGTCGAGCTTGGTCATCTCACGCGTGAGCATGAGGATTTCCTTCTTGGTGCGACCCTCGAAGCCACCGGTCTGCTCCATCGCCTCGAGATCCTTGAGACGCAGCAGACGCTTGTGGACGGTGGTGAAGTTGGTCAGCATGCCGCCGAGCCAGCGCTGGTTCACGTAGGGCATGCCCACGCGGGTCGCCTCTTCGGCGATGGACTCCTGCGCCTGCTTCTTGGTGCCGACGAAGAGGACGGTGCCGCCGTGGGCAACGGTCTCCTTGACGAACTCGTACGCCTTGTCGATGTACGTGAGGGTCTGCTGCAGGTCGATGATGTAGATGCCGTTGCGGTCCGTGAGGATGAAACGCTTCATCTTCGGGTTCCAGCGACGGGTCTGGTGCCCGAAGTGGGTACCACTGTCGAGCATCTGCTTCATGGTTACGACAGCCATGGCTGTGTACCTCTTTCATAGCCGGTTGACGCAGGCGATCGGTGATCCCTGCCCTGGCGCCCGCCAGCCCCCGGACCTGCACGAGTGCAGGACCAGCCGGAGGCCGTTGTTCATGCGCGGGCGCGCGAAGTCGGACTGTGCGTGCACAGACCGCATGGACAGTGTACGGGCTGAGACCAGCAGGTCATAACCAGCGCTGTGGACAGCCGATCTGTCCACAGATCGCCCGACGCGGCCCCGGCGGCGACCCGGCGTGGCCCAGGGTGAAGTGATGCGGATCCTGACCGTTCTCGGATTGTGCGCGATCGTCCTGCTCGGTGGTCCGTCACCGAGCACGGCCGCGCCCGACGGCTACTCCTGGCCGCTGCGTCCGCGCCCGGCGCTCGCGCGGGCCTTCGACCCACCCGAACACGACTGGCTGCCCGGGCACCGCGGCGTCGACCTGGTCGGCAGCCCCGGCCAGGCGGTGCTCGCGGCGGGCGAGGGGGTGGTGGCGTTCGCGGGCGTGGTGGCGGGCAAGCCGGTGGTCTCGATCGATCACCCCGGCGGGCTGCGGACCACCTACGAGCCGGTCCGCGCGGCGGTCGCCGTCGGCGGGCGGGTGGGGCGCGGAACGCCGCTCGGCACCCTGGAGCCCGGACATCCCGGGTGCGGGACGTGCCTGCACTGGGGGCTGCGGCGGGGCCGCGAGTACCTCGACCCGCTCGGCCTGGTGCGCACGGCGCCGGTCCGGCTCAAGCCGCTGGGCGCGGAGGGCAGGCGGAACTAGCTCCACTCGGCGACGGCATGCCTGCCCGAGGAAGCCGGGAAGTCGTCGGCGACCATCGCCGCGAGCTCGACGAAGGCCCGTCGGGTGGCGGGCCGGAGCAGGTTGAGGTCGATCTCGGCGCCCTCGGCCAGGTGCTCGTCGAAGGGCACCACCTGCACGGCCCGGCACCGGGCGAGGAAGTGCCTGCTCAACTCGTCGAGATCGATCGTCGACGCGCCCGGCCGGGCCGAACTGATCACCACGACCGTCCGTTCGACCAGGTGCCCGTAGCCGTGATGTTGCAGCCAGTCCAGGGTGGCCGCGGCGCTGCGGGCACCGTCGATCGCGGGTGAGCTCACCAGCACGAGCGAATTGGCAAGCTGCAGAACGCCGTTCATCGCCGAGTGCATGATGCCGGTGCCGCAGTCGGTGAGGATGATGTTGTAGTACACCTGCAGGATGTCGATGACCGACCGGTAGTCGGCCTCGCTGAACGCCTCCGACATGGCCGGATCCTGTTCGCTGGCCAGCACCTCCAGCCGACTCTCGGCCTGCGAGGTGTGCCTGCGTACATCGGAGTAGCGGCGCAGGTTCGGCGCGTCGGCGAGCAGATCGCGCACCGTCGAGGCGGTCCGCAGCGGGACCCGGGTCGCCAGGGTGCCCATGTCCGGGTTCGCGTCCACCGCGATCACCTGGTCCCCGCGCATCGAGGCGAAGGTCGAACCGAGCCCGACCGTGGTGGTGGTCTTGCCGACTCCGCCCTTGAGCGAGAGGAACGCGATCCGGTAGTCGCCTCGGATCGGCTGGTTGATCCGCTCGACCAGCGCCTGCAGTCGCTGTTCCTCGCCGGACTGACCGGGGTTGATGGCCCCGCCGGAGATGCGGTGCACGGCAGCGCGCCAGCCGGCATCGGGGGCACGTCGCGGCCGCTTGAGCAGCGCCCCGGCGACCAGGTCCCGGTTGGTGGGCTGGTGCGGCGGCGCCGGTGGGCGGATCGGCTCGGTCCAGGTCTGCTCGACCGGGGCGGGTTCGGGCTGTGCCCAGTCGGGTTCGACGGCGCGGTTGGGCCCGGTCCACGGCCCCTCTGGTGCGACGGCGCGGTTCGGCCCGGTCCACGGTCCCTCGGGGGCGGCTGTCGACCACGCGGGCACGGCGGCGGGCGGCGCACTCCGATCCGTCCAGGCCGGCTCCTCCGCGGGCGCGGCGGCTCCCTGCAGCCAGGCCGGCGTCGAATGATCGCGGTTCACAATTCCCCCGAATGTGTGGCAGATCTGCGGGTTCGACCCGCAGCAGTCTGGGCGAGGCTACCAAGTGGAGCCTGGACATCGCCCCCCGCCGGGGAGAAGCATCGGTGACAGGCAACCACAGGAGGCAAGCCATGTCCGGATTGGTTCGCAAGAGTTTCGATTCACCCGAGGAGACCCGCCCGTTCGCGGACGGCAAGGGCAAGATCGATCTGGTCGACCTCGCAGGCGGAGCGGTCGGGCGTGGGGTTTTCGAACCCGGCTGGAAGTGGTCCGACCACGTCAAGCCGATCGCCAAGACCGACAGCTGCCAGGCGGCCCACGTGGGCTACTGCGTCTCTGGACGCATGGTCGTGGTCATGGATGACGGCGAACGGCAGGAGTTCGGTCCCGGCGACGTGATGATCGCCCCGCCCGGTCACGACGCGTGGGTGGTCGGCGACGAGGCCTGCATCCTGGTGGACTGGCAGGGCTTCGCCGACTACGCGAAGCAGTAACCGCCGTCAGGCCCGTGGGTGCGCCTGATCGTGCACCGCGCGCAACCGCGCCACCGACACGTGGGTGTAGAGCTGCGTGGTGGCCAGGCTGCTGTGCCCGAGCAACTCCTGCACCACCCGCAGATCGGCGCCGCCCTCGAGCAGGTGGGTCGCCGCCGAGTGCCGCAGCCCGTGCGGGCCGAGGCTCGGCGCGCCGGGCACCGCCTCGAGGACCTCGTGCACGACGCTCCTGGCCTGCCGCTGATCGATCCGGCCACCGCGCCGGCCGAGCAGCAGCGCCCGGCCGGAGCGCTCGTTCACCAGCGCGGGGCGTCCCGACGTCAGCCAGGCGTCGACGGCGGCGGCCGCCGGTCCCCCGAACGGCACCGAGCGCTGCTTGTTGCCCTTGCCCAGCACCAGGAGCACCCGGCGTTCGAGGTCGACGTCGTCGAGGTCGAGGCCGCACAGCTCCCCGACCCGGATTCCGCTGGCGTACAGCAACTCCACGATAAGCCGGTCCCGCACCGCGATCGGTTCGAGCTGCGCCGCACCGGATTCCGCGGCCTGCATGGCCTCCGCCGCCTGGCCCTGGCGCAACACGGCAGGCAGGGTGCGGTGGGCCTTGGGCGCGACGAGGCGGACGCCGGGATCGCGCGGGATCCGGCGGGTGCGGGTCAGCCAGGAGGTGAACGTGCGGGCGGCCGCGGTTCGGCGGGCCAGGGTGGTGCGCGCCACCCCCGCCGACGCCTGCGCCGACAGCCAGGACCGCAACGCCCGGAGGTCGATGTCCTCGAGATCCGCCTCCGGCGAGGCGGCCGCGACGTGCGCGAGCAGCGACCGCGCATCGGCCAGATACGCCCGGACCGTGTGCTCGGACCGGCCGCGCTCGAGCGACAGGTACTCGCCGTAGGCGTCGAGGTGCGACGCCAACCGCGTTGGCACCTCGCCCGGTTCCTGCCGCTTCGCATGCGAACTCATGTTCGCACCGTCTCCCCCGGACGGGAATAAATCAAGCACCCGCGCCGCTGGGTCCCTCATGTGAGCCGAACCATTCCGATCCCGATGCTGTTGATCCTCGCCCTGCTGTCCGCGATCGCGCCGCTCGCGACGGACATGTACCTGCCGGGCCTGCCCGCGCTCGGCGAGGACCTCGGCACCTCGGCCTCGACGGTCCAGCTCACCCTGACCACCTTCATGGCGGGCCTCGGCATCGGCCAGCTGATCATCGGCCCGCTCTCCGACGGATGGGGGCGGCGCAAGCTGCTCATCGGCGGCACCATCGTCTGCGCGATCAGCGGCGTGGCCTGCGCGCTCGCACCATCGGCGGAGGTGCTCATCGGCGCCCGACTGCTGCAGGGCCTCAGCGGCGGCGCGGGAATCGTGTTGGCGCGCGCGGTGATCGCCGACCGGGCCAAGGGCGACAACGCCGCAAAGCTGTTCAGCATCATGATGATCATCGGCGGCGTCGCCCCCGTGCTGGCCCCACTGATGGGCGGCGCGTTGCTCGGACCGATCGGCTGGCGCGGCATCTTCTGGGTGCTCGCCGCGGCCTCCGTGGTGATGCTCGTCGGCGTGCTCACGCTGGTGCCCGAGACGCTGCCCGTCGAACGAAGGCACGGCGGCGGACTCTCGGCTCTCGCGCACAACATGCGGTACGTGACCGGCAACCCCCGCTACGTCGGGTACGCGCTGACGTTCATGTTCGGATTCGGCGCGCTGTTCTCCTACATCTCCGCCTCCCCCTTCGTGGTCCAGGACGTGCTCGGCCTGACCCCCGGTCAGTTCTCGATCGTGTTCGGCGTCAACTCGATCGGCATCGTCGCGGGCAGCATCGTCAACACGAGACTGATCGGGCGGTTCCACGCCCACCAGCTGCTGAGGTTCGGGGTGTCGATGCTGCTCACCGCAGGCACCCTGCTGCTGCTCGAGGTGACCGTCGGCGCCACCGCGACCGCGGTCGTGCTGCCCCTGCTGTTCCTGGTGACCACCAGCCTCGGATTCATCATGGGCAACGCCACCGCGCTCGGGCAGTCCGAGGTGACGGCCGCCGCGGGCACCGGGTCCGCGCTGATGGGCGCGGGCCAGTTCGGCCTGGCGGCGCTGATCTCGCCGCTGGTCGGCGGGTCCGCGCTGGGGATGTCGATCGGCATCGTGGTCTGCGCGGTCGCGGCGATGACAGCGCTGCTCACCCTTGGCAGGCCGGCAAAGCCGGCGGACACGGGTGCCGACGTCGCGGCGGCCCGGGTCTAGACCGACGGCGTGACGCGCCCGGCGGCAACTACACCGTCTGGGACCCGGTGTCCGCGATGATGATCCGGTGAGCAACCGCAACGGGACGGGCAGCAGGTTCCTGGCACTGGTCGCCGCGCTGGCCGTGTTCGGGCTGGCCGCGGGGGTGCTCGGCGCGATCGGTTGGCGCCACGCGACCCCGTACGCCGACTACTCACCCACGGAGCCGAACGGCCGCCTTGGCGTGCGGACGATCTACTACGGGTTCATGTACTTCCCCGGCCCGCCGTGGCTCCCGGCGCTGCTGATCTTCCCGGCCGTCGGTGCGACGATGCTGGCCGCCGTCGGTGCGCTGGTGGGGTTGTCCGGCTGGCGGTTGGTCCGCCGCGGGGGCGACGGCCGAGGACCGTTGTTCGCGGTCTTCGTGATCTGCGGCCTGGTCTACGGCGCGATCGTCGCGCTCGTCGGCGGCATCCATCCGCCCCAACTGGGCCAGCCCTTCGCGCTGGACCGAACACCGACCGGCGATCCCACCACCGCATCACTGCCGTGGCACGTCGACCTCGGACCGACCTGGCTCAGCTTCCCCGCCATCGGCCTCGCGCTGGGCCTGATCATCGCGATAACGCTCAGCGGCACCGGGATTCGTCTGGTTCGCCGCGGTGCGCCGGTCCCCGTCGGCTAACGCGGGCGTTCCGGGTTCTCGGTGGCCGCGAGCTCCGATTTCCACACCCGGAACCCCTCCTCGGTGCGGCCGCGTCGCCAGTAGCCGGAGATCGACGCCCATTCGGCGGCGACCCCGCGCTCCTTGCGGATGTAGGCGCGCAGACCGTGCATCACGGCATGCGCCTCGCCGTGGATGAACACGTGTGGCTGCCCGGGCAACCACGGCACGGCCTTGACCGCATCGATCAGCGGCGCGTTGTCGCCCGCCCGGTCGTCGCCCACCTCGTCGGCGGCGCCGCCGCGGTGCACCCAGGTGACCTGCACTGGCGCGGGCGATGGCAGGGGCACCTCGTCGTCCGGGCCCGCGACCTCGAGCACCACCCGCGCCACCGCGTCCGCGGGCAGCGCCGCGACCGCCGCCGCGACCGCGGGGATGGCCGATTCGTCGCCTGCGAGCAGGTGCCAGTCGGCGTCCGCGCGCGGCGCATAGGCCCCGCCGGGCCCGTACAGTCGCACGCTCTCCCCCGGCTGGGCGGACGCCGCCCACGGTGCGGCCACTCCCTCGTCGCCGTGCACCACGAAATCGATGGCGACCTCGCGGTTTTCGTCGTCCACGGAGCTCACCGTGTAGGTGCGCAGCACCTGATCATCGTCCGGCCCGAAAATCAGCTTGACGTAGGCGTCGGTGAAGTCGTTGGGGACGAACTCCTCGAATCCGGGGTCGCCGAGGAAGACGCGCACCAGGTGCGGGGTCAGCCGCTCGGTGCGCGAGACCGTGAGTGTGGTGATTCGCCTGGCCATTCCAACACCTCTCGCTAGTTAGCGTTACCTAACACAGTACCGGCTGACTCGAGATGGATGGCGTGATTCCCCTCTCGTTCGGCCACGGCCTGAGATACTGCTGCCTGGCCGATTCGCCGTGTGCGTTCGACCGTCCACGCCGGGGCGAGGTGAACCAACCCCGCCGCCAACGACTTCCGCGTCTTTTCTCGAGGGGCAATGACACACATCCGCCGCATCCGTTCGCTCGCCGTCCTCCTGCCGCTGACCGCCGTCCTGCTCGGCGGGTGCTCGGCGGCCTCCTCCGAGCCCGGAACGGCGGAGGCGGCGGCATGCGTCGACGCGACGCTCCCCAACGCCACCGCCGAGGAGCTCGTCGACGTGCTCCGGCCGAGGGGCGACGGGACCACAGACTCCGTCGAGCAGAACCTGGTGGACCAGTTCGCCGCCTCGCGCCCGGCCCAGGTCGAGCGCGTCGGACAGAGCACGGTCTTCCGGAACGTGCCCGAGGGCGGCGACGCCGGGTACGCGAGCGCCGTCTGCGCGGACAGCCGCTGGGACGACATCACCGCGGGCGCGATCACGCTGAGCCCGCGCGCCGAACGCGCCGCCATCGTGTCCGCGGGCCACGGCTACTGCGAGGCCTACGAGCAGATGCTGCCCGCCGCTGTGTCGACCGGCTCCTGGGACGACTGGGCGGGATACACGGCGGCCCTCATCGGTGCCCGGCAGTCCGCCCTGGACGCCGCGAAGGCCGCGGGTCGCGACTCCTCGGCCGAGCAGCAGGCGCTGGAGGAGGAGACCAGGGCCTACGACGCGGCGCGGCAGCACATCTGCCCGCAGTTCGGCTGACGCCCGGCTACGCCTCGCAGACGACGTCTTCGCTCGGCAGTGTGCCTTCCCTGAGGTAGTCGTTCACCGCGTCGCGCGCGCAATCGTTGGGGTAGTCCGGGAACACGGCATGCGTGCGTCCCGGCACAGTGACCAGCCTCGACCCTCGCATTGCCCGGTGCATGCCAAGGCCCTCCTCGTAAGTGGTCCTGGTGTCCCCGAGCGACTGCACCTGCAGCGCGGGGGTGTCATTGCCGATCTCGACCTGCTCGATCGGTTCCCCACGCCAGAACGCACACGGCGTAATGGAATTGTGCACGGATCCGAAGATGGGCTGGTCGGCGCGAGCGCGTTCGATGTTCTGCCAGTACCACTCCGGGTCCGTCGGCATCGCGCGGTCGCCGCAGAGGATGGCCAGGGTCGACGCGTAGTC
This sequence comes from Rhodococcus sp. PvR044, assembly GCF_040548995.1. Taxonomy (NCBI): domain Bacteria; kingdom Bacillati; phylum Actinomycetota; class Actinomycetes; order Mycobacteriales; family Nocardiaceae; genus Rhodococcus; species Rhodococcus sp. PvR044. Next base: position 1,003,040 of record NZ_JBEPSX010000001.1, on the reverse strand, counting down.
GGGTCCCGTGCCTGACTCCGGGCGGAACATCGCTTGCAGCAGGCCCGCGAGTTTCGGCATCGGCGTCACCTGCTTGCCTGCCGCGAACTGACGGAGCTGCACCAGGGCGTCCGCGAAGGCGGCGTTGTCCGTGTCGCTGGTGGCATAGAAGTACAGCACGAACGGCAGCGTGTGGTCGTCGAGCGTGAACTGCCCCACCGTGATCGGGGTCGCCGCCGCGTCGGCGATCAGTTGCTCGATGCCCGCCCGCACCTGCGCCGGGGCGGCCCCAAGGCCGTAGTCGTCGTCGCGCTGCGCCGCCCAGCCGGCGAAGTCGTCGATGGCCTTCTCGTTGGCCGGGCCCATGTCCCGGAACATCTCGATGCCGTACTTGGCCGGATCGGCCGCGCTGTCGAGCACCAGGCGATCGATCCTCTCCGGAAACATCTGGCTGTACGTCGCGCCCAGCACGGTGCCGTAGGACCAGCCGTAGTACGAAGCGGTCTCCTCCCCCAGTGCCTCGCGAATTACGTCGAGGTCCCTGGCGATGTTGGCGGTGTTGATGTGCGGCAACACATCCGGATACTTCTCCCAACACAGGTCGGCGGCCTTCGAGGCCCGTTGCACGTTCTCGTCGAACCCCGATCGCCCGGCGCCGGTCGAGCGGAACCAGGTCATGTCCGTCAACCCACAGTCGAGCGGGGTACTGGCGCCTAGCCCGCGGGTGTCCATCCCGATGATGTCGTAAGCGGCGGACACGTCGGGGGTCATCCCTTCGCGCAGGTTGGCAGGCATACCAAGGCCGCGGCCGCCCGGTCCACCGGGGTTGGTCAGGAGGATGCCGCGCCTGCTGTCGGGGCCGGTGGACGCCATCCGGGAGATCGCGAGTTCGATGGTCGCGCCCTGCGGATCCCGGTAGTCGAGCGGGACGTCGACAGTGGCGCACTCGCTGCCGGTCGCCGCGAGTTGCTCGTCGGCGCAGGCCGCCCACGAGACGGGCTGCCGGTAGTAGCGGTCGAGGTCGGCGGCCGACGCGCTCGATAGCGGGCCTGTGGCCTCCGGATCCGCCTGGGGCTGAGCGCATCCGGCGAGCATGGCGCCCACCGCTGCCGCCGCGGCCGTGATGACTGTCAGTTTTCGCATGCGCGTGTACCTCCTGAATTCGGGCATGACAGATGGACCCGCATGTGACGCGGGCATGAATGGGTGAATCGGTGGTGTGCGGCGCTAGGCGCCGTCGGCGAGCCGGGCGGCCACCGCCCGGACGAACCTCGCGTAACCGGATGAGGCGTTGTTGAAGCGGTGCTCATCCATCAGGGCGGCCATCCGCTCGTCGTCCCTGATGTACGGGACCTCACTGGGACGCATCTGGTCGGGCAGCACCTCCGCCATGAAGGCGCAGTAGTCCGTTGCGAGCGCTTCGATCTCGGCGGCGCCGGCGTCGTCCCCTAGCCGCGAAACCCGGCCGATAAGATCGACGCCGCGCGCCCGATGGGGTTGTGCGAGCACCCGCCGGTGGATACTGAGCAGCCGCTCGCTCACGTCGGGACTCCCGGCCGAGACTGCGAGCACGAGCAGCAGGAACTCCTTCTCCTGCGCGACCCATTCCGGCGACACCCCCGCGGCGAGGTACTCCGACATCACCTTCGCGAACTCGTCGGGCAGCTCCGGATCGAGGCTTCCTCGCAGGTCCGCGATGGTGCGGCGGCGGAGCGCGATGAGCCGGGACTGCTCGGCCAGTTCATGGTCCAGCGCGTCGAGCGCCTGGTGGATGCCGCCGGTCTCGCCATCGAGCAGATCGCCGATCTGGGCGATGGACAGTCCGAGGTCGCGAAGCCTGCGGATGCGGCTGAGCTGGACCAGGTCCTGCGCGCCGTAGCGGCGGTACCCGTTCGCCTCCCGCGGGGGCTCCACGAGCAGGCCACGGGCGTGGTAGTGCCGCACGGTCTTCACAGTGGCGCCCGCCAGTGATGCGAGTTCGCCGACCGTGAGCATCACCGATCACCGCGCCTTCGGGCGTCGCTCGGGGTCTCGGTGCTCGTCATGCCGACCATTCTGCAAGCCTGCCCCAGGGGCAGGGTCAAGTCACAGCGTCATCCCCGCCTGAACCATCGTCTCGTCCGATCCCACCAGCTCCAGCACCGACAGCGCGCCCCACACCGACTCGATCGGCACACCCGCCCCCCAACCGCTCGTGCAACTGGATAACCTCAGCTCAGGCGGTGTCGTCTGACTGAACGACAGCAGTTTCAGGGGACTGCCGACCCGTACCGTTCGGTCTGTCAAACTCTCCGAGCAATCACTGAGCTTGACCCTCAAGAGACGGACTTGGAATGCTCCCTCCCGCTGGCTGGCACTCGGACCCATACGATCCAAGCGCAAGTGAGCGCTACTGGGACGGCGAGAGATGGACCGACCAGGCGCGTCCGCGTGTGGCCGGTAATGGGGCCAAGAAGAAGCATCAAAATTGGCCTTGGCTGGTCGGTGCGGCTGTGGTTGCGTTCATCGCATTCGGGGCAATGACCGACGGCGGTGATACCGGATCCGATGCCGGAACGACGGTTACCGCTACGGTTCAACCGGTTTCCTCGACGCCGCGCGCAACGACAACAACGAGGACGGTTCCGCCCTCATCGCAGCCGGCCACGGTACCGGTTTCACCGGTTGTCGAGTCCACGACGCAGCGGCCGATCACCATCGAACCCACACTGTCACTCGAAGCCTCGTGCAGCGACTCGGACTGGCGGGAGTCGATGGGGCTCGAGGGCGACAGACTCTGCGGATCGACGTGGGTCCCGAGAAACCAGCCGCCAGCTCCTGCACCGCTATTCTCCCCTCCCACGACAACGGTGGCACCTGCGCCCGCACCGGTCTACTCGCCTCCAGCAGTGGAGCGATCCGGAGGAACAGTTCACCCGGGGTCGTTCTGCTCCACTCCAGGAGCGACTGGTGTCACCACGAAGGGCAAATCAATGGTGTGCGATGTCGCCAGCGACGGAAAGGATCGTTGGCAGTCCGCGTACTAGCCGGTGCCCAGCAGCCTGAGTCCCGAACCCTCCGGGCCTGCCACGATGGCCGGAACCCGCGGATTCGTAACTCTTTCTCCCGATTTCACCCGCGCCTGAACCACCCCGTCCCGTCCGAGCCGACCAGCCCTGCCAGCTCCAGCACCGGCAACGCGCCCCGCACCGATCCGATCGGCAGCCCCGAGCCCTCCGACAGCTCGCGGACGCCCACCGACCCCGATGCGGGCAGCGCGTCGTACACCAACGCCGCCTTGGCGGAGAGACCGTCGAGCGCGCGCACCGGGCCGCCGTCCTCGCCTGCCACCCCCACCGGCCCGGCCGCCTCCACCACATCGGCGGCCCGCGCCGCGAGCAGCGCCTCACCCTCCCGGATCATCCGGTGGCACCCCACCGAGGACGCCGAGGTCACCGGGCCGGGCACCGCCAGGACCGGACGGCCCAACCGCGACGCCCACGTCGCGGTGTTACGCGCCCCGCTGCGCGCCCCCGCCTCAACCACCAGCACCGCGTCCGCGAGCGCGGCGACCAGTCGGTTGCGGGCCAGGAAGCGGTGCCGGGCCGGAGGCGTGCCCGGCGCATATTCACTGACGACCGCCCCCTCCCTGGCGATCTCGCGCAGCAACCGCGCGTGCCCCGCCGGATAGGCCCGGTCCACCCCGCACGCCAGCACCGCCACCGTCGCACCACCCGCGGCCAGGGCGGCGCGGTGCGCAGCACCGTCGATCCCGTACGCACCTCCCGAAACGACTGTCCAGCCCCGGCCCGCGAGGTCGTCGACGAACTGCCCGGTCACGTGCTCGCCGTAGCCGCTGGCGGCCCGGGTCCCGACCACCGCGACCGCCCGATCGGTCAGCTCGGCCAGCGGCCGCTCCCCCAACACCCACAGCGCCAACGGCGGCGCCGACTCCCGCTCGCGCCGCGAGTCGAGGCCGTCGAAGGCCAGCAGCCGCCACGCCGGCCAGTCCTCGTCGTCCGGCGTGAGCAGCCTGCCGCCGAGCCGCCCGACGAGGTCGAGATCGCGAGCCGCGGAGTCGATGTGCCTGCGCGCCTCCGTCCGCGTCCGCAGCGCCTCCGGCAACTCCGCCCCGCGCACCGCCCGCGCCGCCTCCAACGGCCCCACCGCCTCGACCAGTTCCACCAGCGGGGCACACGGACCCTGCGCCACCTGCGACAGATACGCCCAGGCCTCCCGTCGCGCACTCATTCGCCCCGCCGATCCCGGTAGCCCAGCGCACACCCCACCTGGTCCTCCCCTGGCAACGCCAGGCCGGACAGGTCCGCGAGCGTCCACGCGACCCTGAGCGCGCGGTCGGCGCCGCGGGCGGTGATCTGCCCCTCCCGCAGCGCCCCCTCCAGCGGGCGGAGTGCCCCACGAGAGATCCGGAACCGTTGCCGCAGAGCCGGGCCCGGCACCTCCGCGTTGGTCCGCCAGCCGAACTCACGCCACCGCTCGACCGCCGTCGCCCGGGCTGCCGCCACCCGCGCGCGAACCTCCGCCGTCGACTCGGCGGCCTCACCGTTCAGTGCGCCGACCGAGAGCGGCTGCATGCTCACCCGCAGATCCACCCGGTCGAGCAGCGGACCCGACAGCTTCCCCAGGTAGCGCCTGCGCGCGGTCGGCGCGCAGACGCAGTCCTCGGTGCGGGGCGGCGCGCACGGACACGGATTCGCCGCCAACACCAGCTGGAACCGCGCCGGATAGCAGGCCACCCCGTCCCGCCGCGCGATCCGGACCTCACCGTCCTCGAGCGGGGTGCGCAGTGCCTCCAGCGCCTTGACGCCCAACTCGGCGCACTCGTCAAGGAAGAGCACGCCCCGGTGCGCCCGGCTCACCGCGCCCGGCCTTGCCATCCCGGACCCGCCGCCGACCAGCGCGCTGATCGAGCAGGTGTGGTGCGGGGCGACGAACGGCGGTTCGGTGATCAGCGGCCGCTCGCTGGTGAGCAGTCCCGCCACCGAATGGATCGCGGTCACCTCGAGCGCCTCCTGCTCGCTCAGCGGCGGCAGCACCCCCGGAAGACGTTGCGCCAGCATCGTCTTCCCGATACCGGGCGGACCGGTCAGCATCAGGTGGTGTGCCCCCGCAGCCGCCACCTCCAGTGCCAGGCGCGCTTCCCCCTGGCCCGCCACGTCGCTGAGGTCGGCCGTCGTCCGCTCGGGCGGCACCTCCAGCGGGGCAGGCCCCGGCAGCACCAGCTCCCCGCGCAGCCACTCGATCACCTCCCGTAGGTTGCGCGCGCCCCAGACCTCGATGCCGTCCACCAGACCGGCCTCGGCCAGCGCCGGGTACGGCACCACCACGCTGGGTCGTCCCGCGGACTTGGCCGCCAGCACCGCGGGCAGCACGCCGCGGACCCCGCGCAGCCGGCCGTCCAGGGCGAGCTCGCCGAGCAGCACCGCCTTGTCCAGGTCCGTGCTCGGCACCCGTCCGTCCGCGACCAGGACCGCGCAGGCCAGCGCGAGGTCGAATCCGCTGCCGCCCTTCGGCAGGGTCGCGGGCGAGAGCGCCAGGATCACCCGCGAATCCGGCCATCGCTCACCGGAGTTGGTGACCGCGGCACGCACCCGGTCCCGCGATTCCTGTAGCGCGGTGTCGGGCAGCCCGACCAGGTGCACCCCGGGCAGCCCGCGGCCGATGTCCGCCTCGATCTCCACCAGCTGACCGTCGACACCGCGCACCGCCACCGCGTAGGCCCGCCCGAGCGCCATCAGAACACCGCGCGCAGGTGCTCGAGCACCGGATCCCGGCCGGACTCCACGACGACGGCGACCACGTCGAACCGCACGTGCCGCCAGCCGTGTGGCTGCTCGGCCAGCCACAACCCGGCCAGCCGGCGGATCCGGCCCTGCTTCGCGAACGTCACCGCCTCGGCGGGCGTGCCGTAGCCCCGGCCCGATCGCGTCTTCACCTCGACGAAGACGACCGCGTCCCCCTCCCGGGCGATGAGATCCAGCTCGCCGTAGCGGCACCGCCAGTTCCGCGCGAGGATCGTCAGGCCCGCTCGGGCGAGGTGGCCCGCGGCCAGCTCCTCACCCCATGCCCCCAGCTCCAGGTTTCGTGCCATGACCAGACCCTGCACCGCGTCCGGGACGAATCACGTCCGGCGGCGGCCGATTTCGCGTTACCTGTGGACGGATCCCGGCCTGTGGAGAACGCAGCCGACCGACCCTGTCACCGGCGACACCTACACTCGGCCGGTCGCCCGATCCCGCACACAGACAGGAGGCGGCGTGGCCAACCGCACGTACCTCTACACCACTCCCCTTGCCCCACAGACGGATCCGGCCGCGGCCCGTACCCAACGTGTCGCGGGCGTCTCCGAGTGGTCGTACGCGATACCGCTGGTCCCCCGGATCCTGGTCTCCGTGGACCCCTGCACCCGCCAGTCGATCATCTGGGACGACACCCCCGGCCTGATCGCGGTCACCGCGCGCTGCGGCCCCGGCATCGCCCGGCTCGAGAAGTTCCTCAGCCGCATCGACCACCCCGGTCTCGGCACGATGGCCGAGGACGCGCTGCGCTTCCTGCGCGCCCACACCGACCCCGACGACCACTTCGTCCTCGAATGCGGCGAGATCTTCGCGATGGACGACGAGCCGTTCGCCGACCAGGGCGCGGCACTGGTGGCCGGGCTTGCCGACATCGACGCCGAGATGGAGGCCGCGCTTGCCGGGCTCGCGCCCACCGAGCCGAGCTTCTGGCAGCGGCTGTTCACGCCGTCGCAGGAGAGCATCGAGGAACCCCTCCGCGAGCTCGGACTGGGCTACTGGTCCGACGCGCTGTACTTCGAGCTCGACGGCCCGCGATAGGCCCGGCCGCGCGTCGGTGCCGCGGTCTACGCTCGTCCGGGTGAGTTCCGAGAAGATGCTGGCCCGGATCGGCGGTCTGCTCCGCCAGGCCGAGTCCACCACCAACCCGCACGAGGCCCAGGCCTTCATGGAGGCCGCGCAGCGCCTTGCCACCGCGACCTCGATCGACCTCGCCGTCGCGCGCTCGCACACCTCGCGCCGCGAGCAGCGCGTCACCCCCACCCAGCGGGTCATCGCGATCGGCGAGACCGGCAAGAAGGGCCTGCGCACCTACGTGCACCTGTTCGTCAGCATCGCTGCCGCCAACGACGTGCAGTGCGACGTCGCGCACAACTCGACGCAGGTGTTCGCCTACGGCTTCGGCACCGACATCGACGCCTGCGAGGCGCTGTACTCGAGCCTGCTCGTGCAGATGGTGCGGGCCTCCGACGCGTTCATCAAGTCGGGCGCTCACCGCCCGGTGGCGGGGGTCACCGCCCGGCTGAACTTCCAGCTCGCGTTCGCGGCCCGGATCGGCGAGCGGCTGGCCACCGCGAAGAGGGCCGCCGAGGCAGACGCGGTGCGCGCGGACGAGTCCACGGGCCCCGAACTGACCGGCACCGCGCTGGTGCTGCGCGACAAGCAGCTCGAGCTGTCCGACTTCTACCGTCAGACGTCGCAGGCGCGCGGGACCTGGCGGGGATCCAAGGCCACCGCGGGGCACTCCTCGACCGCGCGGCGGGCGGGCGACCGGGCAGGCAGGGCCGCACGCCTCGGCCACGCGCCGGAGCTGGCGGGCGCGAGGAAGCAGCTCGAGTGAGCACCGACCGCGACAGCCAGCGCTCCCGGGTCTACGAGGCCGAGACCGTGGTGCGGACGGTGTTCGACCGCGCCGACAAGGGGGCACGCGAACTCGAGCTGTTCGGCTCCACGATCACCCTGCCGGTGGAGCGGAAGTTCGCCTCGGTCGACTCGGTGCAGGACTACGCGGACCGGGTCCTGGCCCTGAACTGGGTGCGCGCACGCTGGTCGGGCGCGGCCGTCCCGGTCACCGTCCGCGCGCGAGCCGGGGCGGCCGCCGCCCACTACGAGGCCGGCGCGGCGACCATCGCTGTCCCGCTGCACACCCGCGGCACGGCATGGGCGCTGCGCGAGCTGGTGATGCTGCACGAACTCGCCCATCACCTCGAGCCGGACGGCGCGGCGCTCGCCCCGCACGGCCCCGAGTTCGTCGACCGCTACCTGGTCCTGGTCGACAAGATCATCGGCGGCGAGGCCGCCTTCGTGCTGCGGACCACGATGCTGGAGAACGGCGTCCGGATCGCCTGACCCGCGCCTGCCCGACATCGCGCACCCCCATTGACGAGAACGCACACCCCGTGAGCGATCAAGGGGTGTGCGAACTCGGCAAAAAGTGTGCGGCGGTGCGCTCGCCCTACTCCCCGAACGGCCCGTTCTCGGGCAACCGCAGGTCGGACTTCTCCAGCTCCTCGATGTTGACGTCCTTGAAGGTGATGACCCGGACGTGCTTGACGAACCGCGCGGGGCGGTACATGTCCCACACCCAGGCATCGGCCATCCGCACCTCGAAGTAGATCTCCCCGTCCGCGTTGTGCGGGATCAGCTCGACGGAGTTCGCCAGGTAGAACCGGCGTTCGGTCTCCACTACGTAGGCGAACTGGCCGACGATGTCCTTGTACTCACGGTAGAGCGAGAGCTCCATCTCCGTTTCGTACTTCTCGAGATCTTCGGCACTCATCTGTTTCGCCGTCCTCCTGCTCTGTGGTGAACCATCATCATCCCGCACGCACCTCCGCGGTGTACATTTCGCCCACCTCATCGGCCACCAAGCGGTCCTCGCGCACCGGATCGCGCTGCCTCAGTCGCGCTGCTGCGACGTTCGCGTACGACATCCGGTGCTCACGACTCGGGCCGAGCGCGGCCATCGCCGCGGTGTGCGCGGCCGTGCTGTACCCCTTGTGCGCGGCAAAACCGTACCCGGGCAGTTCCGTGTCCATCGCCACCATCGTGCGGTCGCGCGAGACCTTCGCCAGCACGCTGGCCGCCGCGATGCACGCCGCCGACGCGTCGCCGCCGATCACCGGCAGCGACGGCGCCGGCAGGCCCGGCACCCGAAACCCGTCCGTCAGAACGTATCCCGGGGACAACGCCAGGCCCGCGACCGCGCGCCGCATGCCCTCGATGTTCGCCACGTGCACGCCGAGCGAGTCGACCTCCCACGCCGGGATCTCCACGATGCACCAGGCCCTGGCGATGCGCGTGATGGCGGGGAACAGTTCCTCCCGCGTCCGCTCGGTCAGCTTCTTGGAGTCGTCGAGGTTCGCCAGGGCCGGGTGCAGCTTGGGCCCGAGCGCGCAGGCGGCGACCACGAGCGGACCCGCGCACGCGCCGCGGCCGGCCTCGTCGACGCCAACCACGGGGCCGAGGCCGCTACGGATGAGGGCAGACTCCATCGTCCGCAGGCCAGCCGCTCTGCGGATGATCGTCCTCGGTGGCCAGGTACTCACTGTCCTTGGATATCAGGCGAATCGATGAGGCCCCAGCGCGAGGGCGGCAGCACGATGGCGACGGCCTTGCCGATGACGTTGTCCACGGGCACGCTTCCGTTGTACTCGTCGCCGACGTGATAGCGCGAGTCCGCGGAATTGTTGCGGTTGTCGCCCATCATCCAGAGGTTGCCCTCGGGGACGGTGACGGGACCGAAGCAGCGCCCCGACTTGAGCGGGGTGTCGCAGGTCTGGGTGCCAGGGGTGAAGGGGAAGTCGGTGACGACGTACGGCTCGTCGATCGGCTTGCCGTCGACCAGGATCCGGCCCTGGTCGTCGCAGCATTCGACGGTCTGACCACCGGTCGCGATGACCCGCTTGACGAGATCGTTCTCGTCCGGCGGCACCAGGCCGACCAGGGAACCGAACTCCTCCAATCCGCGGACCACCGGGTTGTCGGAGCGGGTGGATGACCAGCCGGCGTTCCAGGACTCCGGGCCCTTGAACACGATCACGTCACCGGGCTGCGGGTCGCCGAAGCGGTAGCTGATCTTCTCGACGGCGATCCGGTCGCCGGTGCAGCCGGCGCAGCCGTGCAGCGTGGGTTCCATCGACTCCGACGGAATCAGGTACACCCTGACGATGAAGGTCTGCAGCAGAAAGCTCATCACGAGCGCGACGAGAATGAGGATGGGGAGTTCCCGCCAGAACGAGCGGGGTTTCTTCTCGACCCTCCCCGACGTCGGTTCGGGGGATTCGGCACCGTCCGGCGCCGTCGATTCCTGAGGGGTATTTACCACCGGAACAGGTTAGCCCGGCCCCGGAACGGTCGTGCTGTTCCGGGGCCGGGCCGACGTGAAAAAGATCAGCGCTTTTCCTTGATCTTGGCGGCCTTGCCACGCAGATCGCGGAGGTAGTACAGCTTGGCGCGACGGACGTCACCACGGGTGAGGACCTCGACCTGAGCGATGTTGGGGCTGTGCACCGGGAAGGTGCGCTCGACGCCGACGCCGAAGGAGACCTTGCGAACAGTGAAGGTCTCGCGGATGCCGCCGCCCTGGCGACGGATCACGACGCCCTTGAAGACCTGCACGCGCTCCTTCGAGCCTTCGATGACCTTGACGTGCACGTTCAGGGTGTCGCCGGGACGGAACTCCGGAATGTCGTCGCGGAGAGAGCGGGCGTCCAGAAAGTCCAGGGTGTTCATCGGTTGTTCCATCCTTGCGTTTTCGCACGAGTAGAGGAACCGAGCGGCACTGCTCACGCTGTGCTCGGCTGGTTCGTACTCCGATTAGGTAGGTGTTGCCTGTACAGGCAACCCGTCAATTGTGCCAGACGACCAGGACGGGACGAAATCGGGACTACCGAGGCACCCGCTCGTGGTGCGGGGCCGGGGGCGCGGCCTGCACTGTCCGCTCCAGCTCCTGCTCGGTCGCGACCTTCGCGTGCTCGACGCTCGGCTTGCCCGCGACGAGGTCCTGGACATAGATCTTCGCCCGGACCACCGGCCGGTGGTAGCGCTTCTCCCGTTCGATGGCCCGCAGCATCCGCTTCGGCCGCTCCTCATAGCGCCACCGCGCCCACGGCGCCCCCGGTCGGCTCAACCGGATCGCGCCGACCAGGAGCACCGGGAAGACGAACATCCCCAGCATGGCGGTCCAGATCTTGCCCTTGGCGATCACCACCGCCGCGACCATCAGGCCCAACACGGTGATCAGCACCACCAACCCACGCACCCACCAGGGCTCCTGCCCGCGGAAGTCCTCGACGTCCAGGATCGCCGTCGGGCGGGCACCGAGCAGCAGCAGTCCGGTGACCCCGATGGCGACGAACACCGCATCGACGGAGGTTCGGCCCTGCTCCGCCCAGTAGACGTCCTTGAGGTAGAAGATCAGCGCGAACTCGTCGAGGACCAGCGCGGCGCCGACCCCGAAGACGCCGGCGAGCACCGCGCCGGTGGTCGAGCTGCCGTCCTCGAAGACCGCGATCAACCACCCGCCGCTGACGAGCATGGCCACCACGCCGAACACCACGTGATGCACGTGCTGGCCGCCAGGGGTGACGTTGCCGGGCCACCACCGGACCTGGGCGCGGATCATCCGCACGCTGAGCCGGATGAACGCGAAGCCACCGATGAAACCCAGGAAGAACATGAGCAGCGGCAGCTTGCCCGGCTCGATGATCGCCCGCTGCAGCCAGTGGTTCATCAGCGCGGCCCCGGCGACCTGACGATGCAGCGGAACCCGACGTGGCAGGTGGAGGTCTCCTCGGTCTCCCCCTGGCGGGCGGCGGGGCGATAACGGAGGCAGTAGTTGGGCGCGCACAGGTGCGAGCCGCCCTTGATGACCCGGCGCGGGTAGCTCTCGCCCTCGGTCCGCGCCGCCGACTCCGACCTCGGGTTGCGCGGGATGCAGCACGAGCTCGCCGGGTTGACGTTCTTCCCGCCCGCGCTGTGATCGGCGGTGTGGAAGTCGGTGGTCCACTCCCAGACGTTGCCCGCGACGTCCAGGAGCCCGTAGCCGTTGGGCTTGAAACTCCCGACCGGCGAGGTCCCGACGAACCCGTCCTCGACGAGGTTCTGCCACGGGAACTGGCCCTGCCAGGTGTTGGCCTGCTGCTTACCGCCGGGGGTGTACTCGTCGCCCCACGCGTAGGCCGTGCGGTCGAGACCGCCACGGGCGGCGAACTCCCACTCGGCCTCGGTCGGCAGTTCCTTGCCCGCCCACGCGGCGTAGGCCTGGGCGTCCGCGTACGCGACGTGCGTCACCGGGTGCCGCTCGCGCCCGCCGACGTTGGTGTCCGGGCCCTCCGGGTGACGCCAGTCCGCGCCCGGCACCCAGGACCACCACTGCTGGTAGTCGTCGAGCGAGACCGGGCCGGGCGGCGGGGTGAACACCAGCGAGCCGGGCACCAGCAGCGCCGGGTCGGCGCCGGGATAGTCGGCGGGGTCGGGCGCGGTCTCGGCGACGGTGACGTGGCCGGTGTCCTTCACGAAACGCCGGAACTCCGCGACGGTCACCTGGTGGGTGTCCATCCAGAAGCCGTCCACCTCGACCTGATGGACGGGCTTCTCCTCCGGGTAGAAGTCCTCCGAGCCCATCCAGAAGAGACCGCCCGGCACCCAGGACATGTTCTTGAGTGGGGTGTTCAACGACTGGGTGTTCGACGCCATGCAAGGAAGCATGTCACCTCACCCGCACCGGGCGCAGCCACCACCGGTCACCCTTTTCGGGTGGTTCCCGCCCACCGGCCGACTGAGACCATGCCAACCATGGGAACTGCCATTGGTGACATTCTTCCGCTCGCGCTCGGCGTCGCGATCAGTCCGATCCCGATCATCGCCGCGATCCTCATGCTGCTGACGCCGAAGGCGGGGAGCACCGCGACCGCGTTCACCGCCGGCTGGGTTCTCGGCATCGCGCTCGGATACACGGTGATCGTCACGATCGCCAGCGCGGTCGGCCTGGACAGCTCGTCGGGCGGGAACGCGACGACCGCGACCATCAAGATCATCCTGGGTGTCGCGCTGCTCGGGCTGGCGCTCAAGCAGTGGCGGGGCAGGCCCGCGCCCGGCGAGGAACCGACCATGCCCGGCTGGCTCGCCGCCATCGACAAGGTCACCCCCGGCAAGGCGCTTGGGCTCGGCTTCGCGCTGTCCGCGGTGAACCCGAAGAACCTGCTGATGATCGTCGGCGCGGCGGTGGCCGTCGCCAACCTGGGGGTCAGCGGCGCCACGCTGGTGGTCACCGGGGTGGTCTTCACGATCCTGGCCGCCAGCACGGTGGCCGTGCCGGTGATCGCCTACTTCGTCGCCAGGGAGAAGGCCACGGTCTGGCTGCAGAACCTCAAGTCCTGGCTGACCGCCAACAATGCGGCCGTGATGGCGACGCTGCTGCTGGTGATCGGTGTGGTGATGATCGGCAAGGGTCTCGGCGGTTACTAGGCGCTGCGCGCCTGTGCGCGATTGACGAGTCCAGAGACTCGTCAACCGCGCACGGGCGGCGGAGCCGCCTACTTGCCGAAGCCGGCCTTGCGGAGGGCGTCCGCCATCGAGCCGCTCGCCGGGCTGCTGCCGCCCGATCCGCCGCCCTGACGCTGACCGCCGCCCCGCTGCCCGCCCTGGCGCTGACCGCCACCCTGACGTGATCCGCCGTCCCGCTGGCCGCCGCCCTGACGCTGACCGCCTGCGGCGCGCTGTCCGCCGCCCTGTCCGTCCTGCTTGGCCGCGCCGGGCTCGTCGTCCAGGCGCAGGCTCAGCCCGATGCGCTGGCGCGGCAGGTCGACCTCCATCACCTTCACCTTCACGACGTCGCCGGACTTGACCACCTCGCGCGGGTCCTTCACGAAGTTGTGTGACATCGCGGAGACGTGCACGAGCCCGTCCTGGTGCACGCCGACGTCGACGAAGGCGCCGAAGGCCGCGACGTTGGTGACCACGCCCTCCAGCGTCATGCCGGGCTTGAGGTCGGCGACCTTCTCCACACCCGACGCGAACGTCGCGGTCTTGAACTCGGGGCGCGGGTCGCGGCCCGGCTTCTCCAGCTCGGCGATGATGTCGGTGACGGTCGGGATACCGAACTTGTCGTCGGAGAAGTCCTGCGGCCGCAGCGCCCGCAGCGCCGTGGTGTTGCCGATGATCTCCTTGACGCCGGTTCCTGTGGCCTCCACGATCCGCCGCACGACGGGATACGCCTCGGGGTGCACCGCGGAGGCGTCAAGCGGGTCGTCGCCGTCGGTGATCTTGAGGAAGCCCGCGCACTGCTCGAATGCCTTGGGGCCCAGCCGCGCCACGTCGAGGATGCCGGCGCGGGCACGGAAGGGACCGTTCGCGTCGCGGTGCGCGACGATGGATTCGGCCAGCGAGCCGGTGATGCCCGAGACCCGCGAGAGCAGCGGCACCGAGGCGGTGTTGACGTCGACGCCCACCGCGTTCACCGCGTCCTCGACCACCGCGGCCAGCGAGCGCGCCAGCAGCGTCTCGGAGATGTCGTGCTGGTACTGGCCGACGCCGATCGACTTCGGGTCGATCTTCACCAGCTCGGCCAGCGGGTCCTGCAGCCGGCGCGCGATCGACACCGCGCCGCGGATGGACACGTCCAGGTCCGGCAGCTCGGCGGAGGCGTACGCGGAGGCGGAGTACACCGAGGCGCCCGCCTCCGAGACCATCACCTTGGTGAGCCCGGCCTCCGGGAACTTCTTGATCAGGTCCGCCGCCAGCGCGTCCGTCTCGCGCGAGGCGGTGCCGTTGCCGATCGCGATCAGGTCGACCTTGTGCTTGGCGGCCAGCGCGGCGAGCGTGGCCAGGGACTGGTCCCACTTGTTGGCCGGCTGGTGCGGGTAGATGGTGTCGTACGCGAGCACCTTGCCGGTGGAGTCGACGACGGCGACCTTGGTGCCGGTCCGGAAGCCGGGGTCGAGGCCCATCGTGGCGCGGGTGCCCGCGGGCGCGGCCAGCAGCAGGTCCTTGAGGTTCATCGCGAACACGTCGACGGCGTCCCGCTCGGCGGACTGTCGCAGCCGCATCCGGGTGTCGATGCCGAGCGTGATGAGCATCTTGGTCTTCCAGGCCCAGCGGACCGTGTCGAGCAGCCACCTGTCGGCGGGCCGTCCGCGGTCCGCGACGCCGAACCGGCCTGCGATGCGGCCCTCGTAGACGCTGACCTCGCCGAGCGGGAGCTCCTCGGTCTCGGGGTCGAGGGTCAGCGAGAGCACCTCCTCCTTCTCGCCGCGGAACATGGCGAGGATGCGGTGGCTGGGTAGCTTGCCGAAGGGCTCGGAGAACTCGAAGTAGTCGGCAAACTTGGCGCCCTCGGTCTCCTTGCCCTTGCGGACCGCGGACTTGACCTGGCCGCGGGTCCACATCAGCTCGCGCAGCTCGCCGACCAGGTCGGCGTCCTCGGCGAACTGCTCGACCAGGATGGCGCGGGCACCCTCGAGCTGCTCGGCGGTGTACTGCGCGGGGTCGGTGGTCGGGTCCGACAGCAGGGCGTCGGCGACGGGCTGGTGCCCGGCCTCGCGCGCGATCTGCGCCTTGGTGCGGCGCTTCGGCTTGAACGGCAGGTAGATGTCCTCGAGGCGGGCCTTGGTGTCCGCGAGCATGATCTGCGCCTCGAGCTCGGGATCGAGCTTGTCCTGGGAGCGGATCGACTCGAGCACCGCGACCCGGCGCTCGTCGAGCTCACGCAGGTACCGCAGCCGCTCCTCGAGCGTGCGCAGCTGGGCATCGTCGAGGGTCCCGGTGACCTCCTTGCGGTACCGGGCGATGAAGGGAACCGTCGCGCCGCCGTCGAGCAGTTCGACCGCCGCGCGGACCTGCTCTTCCCGGACGCCGAGTTCCTCCGCGATGCGCGCGTTGACTGATTTCAGAGCTGGTGCATTCGGAGCTGAGGTCACGGCGATCGACCCTACCGGCAGGCACCGTCAGGGCTCGAGAACAGCGCGATCCGAGTCGGAGAGCTCGACGTGTTCGAGCAGGTCGGGGCGGCGTTCGCCGGTGCGCAATAGCGACTGTTCCCGGCGCCAGCGGGCCACCTTGGCGTGGTCACCGGAGAGCAGGATCGGCGGCACGTCGAGCTCGCGCCAGCTCACCGGCCGGGTGTAACTCGGACCCTCCAGCAGGCCGTCGGAGAACGAATCCTCTTGGTGCGACTGCTGATTGCCGAGCACGCCGGGGAGCAGCCGGACGACGGCCTCAGCCATCACCAGCACCGCGGCCTCGCCCCCGATGAGGACGTAGTCGCCGATGCTGACCTCCTCGACCCGCACCCGCCTGGCCGCATCGTCGAACACCCGCTGATCGATGCCCTCGTAACGGCCGCAGGCGAACACGAGGCGCTTCTCCCCCGCCCATCGGTGCGCGGTGTCCTGTGTGAAGGGCACGCCTGCCGGAGTGGGGACCACCAGCAGCGTGTCGGGGTCAGGCTCGGTGCCGAGCACCTCGTCCATGGCCTCGCCCCAGACGGTCGGCTTCATCACCATGCCCGGGCCGCCGCCGTACGGCGAGTCGTCGACCGCCTTGTGGACGTCGTGCGTCCAGTCCCGCAGGTCGTGCACGCCGACGGAGATCAGGCCCTTGTCGATGGCCTTGCCCAGCAACGCCGTTCGCAACGGCTCGAGGTACTCGGGGAAGATCGTGATGACGTCGAGGCGCACAGCTACTCCGGATTCAGAAGTCCCTCAGGCGGATCGATCTCGATGACTCCGTCGGCGACGGACACGGAGGTGACGATGGCCGCGACGAACGGGATCAGGATCTCGCCGGTCTTCTGCCCCTCCGGACGCACGGAGAGCAGCTCGCCCGCGGCCGAGTGCAGCACCTCGATGACGGAGCCGACCGCGGTGCCGTCGCCAAGCCGCACGGCGAGGCCCTCGAGCTCGTGGTCATAGAACTCGTCGGGATCATCCGACGGCGGCAGGTCCGCGGTGTCGACGATGAACAGCGTGCCGCGGATCGCGTCCGACGCCGTGCGGTCGTCGATCCCCTTGAGACGCAGCAGAAGCCGCCCGGAGTGTTCCCGGGCGGCTTCCACCGTGTAGCTGGTGAGTTTCTGCTCGCGGGGCTTGCGGCCGTGCAGCACGGTGCCGACCGCAAAACGCTCTTCGGGATCGTCGGTCCGTATGTCTACGGCCAATTCACCCCTGATGCCGTGTGACTTGGCCACACGCCCGATGACGAGCTCCACTGATTTACTGATCGGTGTCGACCACGTCGACGCGGATGCCGCGACCACCGATACCGGTGACCAGGGTCCGCAACGCGGTGGCGGTGCGTCCGCCACGACCGATGACCTTGCCCAGGTCCTCGGGGTTCACGTGCACCTCGACCGTCCGCCCACGGCGTCCGGTCGAGAGCTCGACCCGGACGTCGTCGGGGTTGGCGACGATGCCGCGAACGAGCTGTTCGACGGCATCGGCGACAACGGCACTCACTTGTCAGCAGCCTCGGAATCCGCGGCGGCCTCGGCCTCGGCGGGAGCCTCGGTGGCCTCCGCGTCGGCCTTCTTGGCGGCCTTCTTCTTCGGGGTGATGGCCTCGGCCACCGGCTCGCTGTCGGCCTGCGCCAGCGCGGCCTGGAACAGCTCCAGCTTGGACGGCTTCTCAGCCTTGACGCGCAGGGTGCCCTCGGTGCCCGGCAGGCCCTTGAACTTCTGCCAGTCGCCGGTGATCTTGAGCAGGTTCTCGACCGGCTCGGTCGGCTGCGCGCCGACACCCAGCCAGTACTGCGCACGCTCCGAGTCGATCTCGATCAGGGAGGGCTCTTCCTTGGGGTGGTACTTGCCGATGGTCTCGATCGCACGGCCGTTGCGGCGGGTGCGAGAGTCGGCGATGACGATGCGGTAGTGCGGGGTGCGGATCTTGCCGAGCCGCATGAGCTTGATCTTGACAGCCATGGTGGAGCCTTTCAGATGGTCACGGCGCAATTCAGCGATGCGCAAGGCCTGCGCACCCGGTTTCGCGTTGAGGGGTTGTCGTGACCGCCGCGCGGTACGTAACCGGAGACGGGCGAACAGCGGTCCATTCTGCCAGACGATGAGGTCGCGCCGTTAATCGCCCGCGGCCGCCGGTGTTTCGCCCTTCCGCGGGCGCCCCCGCGGCCTAGACTTCGTTGGCACGTCATCACCGCAGGTCGGTGACGAATTCGACCGAAGTCGTCGCTCGTTCACAAGGGGGATCATGTCCAACGCGCCGTTCGCAGCGCCCATCGCGGGGCCACCTGTTCCGGCCGTCGGCCGACCGAACGCACTGGGCATCGCAGTGCTCACGCTCGGCCTACTCAACCTGTTGCTCGGCTTCGGCCCCTATTTCGTCGTCCGAACCTCCGGCGATGTGATCAACGTCAGCGGCTTCCTCCTCCCGCAGGCCCTGCTCGTTGTCGTCTTCCTGCTGTTCTCCGGCATCAGTGCGGGCCTGTCCACCGTGTCTCGGCTGTCCCAGTTCCCGGGCGCGGCGCCGGCCCTGCGGGCCATCGCGACCGCCGCGGCCGCGGTCGGCGCCCTGCTGGCCCTGTTCCTGCTGATCGCGATCAGCAACGTTCCCACCTTCACCGGCAACTTCTTCGACGATTCCGACGACGAGAGCCTGGCCGTCTCGCTCGGCTGGGGCGGCATCGCGATCCTGGTCCTGTCGATCCTGCAGACCATCGCGGCGTTCCTCGCCCTGGCCTACGACCTCGGCCTGGTGCAGCCCCGCGCCGCCCGCGTGCTCGATCAGGGCGCCGGTCTCGCGCCCGCACCGGCCGAGCCCGTCGACGCGGAGGCACCCGGGACGCCGCCGCCCGCGGTCGGGTCTCCCGCCCCGACCAAGCCCTACACGCAGGCACTCGCGCTCGATCCGTACACCCCGCTGCAGACGCTCGGCCACATCGCCCAGTCCGATGCCGCGTTGCGTCCGTACGTCGCGGCGAACCCCAGCGCCTATCCCGACCTGCTGGACTGGCTGGCGGAACTGGACGACCCCGAGGTGGACGCCGCGCTGAAGGCACGCCCGGACCGCACCGAAGCCAAGTCCGGGGACGAGACGACGGACAAGGACGCGGACGCGGACGAGCCCACCGACAAGAACAAAGACAAAGACGCGAAGCAGTCCGCCGACAAGGCCGCCGAGAAGGTGGAGGCCCCGTGACCCCCGACGACGGACCTCGTCCCACCGCCGAGGCGACTCCCCCGCCGCCGCCGCCACC
Organism: Rhodococcus sp. PvR044; assembly: GCF_040548995.1. NCBI lineage: Bacteria > Bacillati > Actinomycetota > Actinomycetes > Mycobacteriales > Nocardiaceae > Rhodococcus > Rhodococcus sp. PvR044. Next base: position 984,060 of record NZ_JBEPSX010000001.1, on the reverse strand, counting down.
GCCTCCGCCGCCCGCCCAGCCCTTTTTCGATGCGCCCAATGGGCCAGCTCCCGGGCCCGCGCCCGCGCGCGGGCCGCTGTCCTGGAAGGGCTGGCTCGGCATCATCGCGGCCGTCACCGCCGCAGTCGTGCTGCTCGCGGGCGGCGGCCTCCTGCTCAACCGGACGCTGGCCCGCGACACGAACGGCGAGGCGACCGCCGCCACCAATGAGGCCTACGACGGCGACGCCTTCAGCAGTGGCGCCGGCGAAGGCGATGGCAGCCCCGCCGCGATCACCCCGACCGGCGCCGTCCCCACCTGCGCCGCCTACCCGCCCGCGGTCGACTCCACCGGGCGCAAGAACTCCTACGAGGCCCCGAACGCCACCGACGGCGACGTCACCACCGCGTGGCGCTGCGCAGGCACCAAGGGCCAGGTGCTCTCGGTGAGCTTCGCCTGCAAGCTCGACCTCACCTCCGTCGGGATCGATCCCGGCTACGACAAGAAAGACGTGGACGGCTCCGACCGGTTCGCCCAGAACCGCAAGGTCACGAAGGTGACCTGGGCGTTCGACGACGGCACCTCGGTCGTCCAGGAGGTCCGGCCGGAGCGCGGCATCCAGGCGCTCGACGTCGACAAGGCGGCCAAGACGGTCACCCTGACGATCAACGAGACGGTGGACGGTCAGCCTGTCAAGAACGCGGCGGGCCAGGAATCCGCGCCGTTCAACGACGTCACCTCGGTCAGCGAGGTCCGGTTCACCGGTCGCGCCGATGCCGGGGCCGATCCCTGCGTCAAATAGACCGCATCACACGACCCGGCCGCGCACCTCGACCACCCGGCCGCGCAGCATGACCAGGTCCGGGGCGGCGAGCACCTCGGGCCCGGTGCGCGGGTCCTGCTCGTAGACGAGCAGGTCGGCGGGCGCGCCGGGCTCGAGCCCTGGCCGACCAAGCCAGGCCCTGGCGTCCCAGCAGGCCGCGCCGAGGGCTCGGGTCGGTCCCATTCCGGCCTGCGCGAGCGCGGCGACCTCGTCGGCGACCCGCCCGTGCACGATCGAGCCGCCGGCGTCGGTGCCCGCATAGATCGGGATGCCTGCGTCGTGCGCGTCGCCGACGGTGCGACGGACCCGCGAGTGCAGCTCCCGCATGTGGCGTGCGTAGACCGGGTACCGGGTGGCCGAGTCCGCGATGCCGGGGAAGGTGTCGATGTTGATCAGCGTCGGTACCAGCGCGGTGCCGCGTTCGACCATCAGCTCGATCGTCTCCGAGGTGAGTCCGGTGCCGTGCTCGATGCAGTCGATGCCTGCGTTGATCAGGCCCGGCAGCGCGTCCTCGGAGAAGACGTGCGCTGTCACCCGGGCGCCGACCCGGTGTGCCGCCTCGATGGACTCCTTGAGGATGTCGTCGCTCCACAACGGACGCAGGTCCCCCTCCGAGCGGTCGATCCAGTCCCCGACGATCTTGACCCAGCCGTCGCCGAGCAGCGCCTGCTGGGTGACCGCCTCCGGCAGCTGCGACTCGTCCTCGAGATCGACCGCAAGGCCGGGGATGTACCGCTTCGGCATCGCGATGTGCCGACCGGCCCGGATGATCCGCGGCAGGTCCTCGCGCGCGTCGAGATCCCGGGTGTCCACCGGTGACCCCGCGTCGCGCAGCAGCAGCGCCCCGACCCCGCGTTCGGCCTCGGCCTGCGCGATCATTCCCGGCCGGTCCTCGTGACCCCCGCCGTACTTGATACCGACGTGGCAGTGCGCGTCGACCAGCCCGGGCAGGATCCAGCCCGATTCGCACAGCGACTCCGCGCCGGGCACCGGCTGATCCGAGATCACCCCGCCGCCGACCCACAGTTCCAGCGGCTGGCCGTCGGGCAGCCCGACACCGCGCAGCCGGAAGGACCCAGGGCGGGCAGGCGCCACGGCTACTTCTTGGGCAGCTTCAGCTGGGACAGGTCGATGCCCTCGAGGCCGGGCGGCAGCTCGTCGAGCCCCTTCGGCATCTTCGACAAGTCCATGCCCGCGGGCAGTCCGGGGAACCCGGCGGGCATCCCGCCCGGCATCCCGCCGGGCATGCCGGGGAAGCCGCCGCGGATCTTCGGCTGCGTCGGCCCCTTGCCGCCCTTCTTGCCCTTCTTGCCCTTCTTGCTGCGCTGGCTCGAGCGGGCCCCTGGCATCCCCATCCGGCCCGCCATCGCGGCCATCATCTTGCGGGCCTCGAAGAACCGGTCCACCAACTGGTTGACGTCGGAGACCTTGACGCCGGAGCCGTTGGCGATGCGCAGCCGCCGGGAGGCGTTGATGATCTTCGGGTCATCGCGCTCCGCGGGAGTCATGCCGCGGATGATCGCCTGGACCCGGTCGAGCTGCTTCTCGTCGACGTTGGCCAGCGCGTCCTTCATCTGCCCGGCGCCGGGCAACATGCCCAGCAGGTTGCCGATCGGGCCCATCTTCCGCACGGCCATCATCTGCTCGAGGAAGTCCTCGAGGGTGAGCTGGCCGGAACCGATCTTCTGGGCGGTGGCCTCGGCCTGCTTCGCGTCGAAGACCTGCTCGGCCTGCTCGATCAGGCTGAGCACGTCGCCCATGCCGAGGATCCGGCTGGCCATCCGGTCCGGGTGGAAGACGTCGAAGTCCTCGAGCTTCTCGCCCGTGGAGGCGAACATGATCGGCTCGCCGGTGATCTCGCGGACGCTCAGCGCGGCACCGCCGCGGGCGTCGCCGTCGAGCTTGGTGAGCACCACGCCGGTGAAGCCGACGCCCGCGCGGAACGCCTCCGCGGTCTGGACGGCGTCCTGACCGGTCATCGCGTCGAGGACGAACAGGATCTCGTCCGGGTTGACGGCGTCGCGGATGCCCGCCGCCTGACCCATCAGCTCCTCGTCGATGCCGAGGCGTCCGGCGGTGTCGACGATCACCACGTCGTGCTGCTTGGCCCTGGCCTCCGCGATGCCCTGCCGGGCGATGTCGACCGGGTCGGCCGCCGACTGACCCAGCGCGTTCTCGCCGCCGCCGATCGAGGTGCCCGGGTGCGGCGCGTACACCGCGGCGCCCGCGCGCTCACCGACGATCTGGAGCTGGCTGACCGCGCCGGGACGCTGCAGATCGCAGGCCACCAGGAGCGGCGTGTGTCCCTGCCCGGTCAGCCACTTCGCGAGCTTGCCCGCGAGGGTGGTCTTACCGGAACCCTGCAGGCCGGCCAGCATGATGACGGTCGGTGGGTTCTTCGCGAACCGGAGCCGCCGGGTCTCGCCGCCGAGGATCCCGACGAGCTCCTCGTTGACGATCTTGACGACCTGCTGCGCCGGGTTCAGCGCGCCGGAGACCTCGGCACCCTTGGCGCGCACCTTGATCTTCTCGATGAAGGCACGCACCACGGGCAGTGCAACGTCGGCCTCGAGCAGGGCGAGCCGGATCTCCCTGCAGGTGGCGTCGATGTCGGCGCCGGAGAGGCGCCCCTTGCCCCGGAGGTCCTTGAGGGCACCGGTCAACCTGTCGGAAAGGGATTCGAACACCGATCGGGCTCCTGGCTGTCGCGTGGGCGTTTCGGTCAAGCCTAGCCGCTCTACCCGGCGCCCCCGTCCGTGGCGCCATCCTCGGCGCCCTCGCTCGTGCGCGGGCGGGGCGCCGGAACCACCGCGAGCATCGCCGCCTCGAACTCTTCCCTGGTGACCCGCGAGTCGGTGTCGCCGAGATGCAGGCAGAACGCGTCGACCACCGACGCGCCGAGCGTGGAGACCCGCGCCCAGCGAATGTCGGCACCGTGGCGCTCGAGCACGCTCGCCAGCCGGCACAGCAGGCCGAGCCGGTCCTCGGCCCTCAGTTCGAGGATCACCTGGCCGTCCACCGGGGTGTCGAACCAGATGATCCGCGGCGGCGCCTGCGCGTACTGGACGGGCACGCCCTCGGCGCCCCGCTCGAGCGCCTGCTCGGCCAGCGACTGCTGCTCCTTCGCCTCGAGCATCGCGACCAGGTCGAGCTCGCCGGAGATTGCCCGGATCAGTTCCTGGCGCAGCAGCCCGGCCTGCGGCGGCGCACCGAACCGGGGCGCAACGGTGAACGAGTTCACCGCGGCCCCCTCGTGGCTGCCGAGGGAGGCCGAGAGCACGCGCAGCGAATGCAGCGCCAGCACGCCCGCGGCGTCCGAGAGCAGGCCCGGGGTGTCCGGTGCGACCACGGTGACGGTGTAGGTGTGCGCGCCCTCCGCGGGCTGCAACAGCACGTGCACGCCCCCGTCCGCCGCCAGCGCCGCGTGCTCCGGGTCGATCGGGTCAGGAGTCGGCAGTTGCTCGCCCGCCATCACCATCCGGCAGCGCCGGACCAGTTCCCGGATCAGCGACGACTTCCAGTCCCCCCACACACCAGGACCGGTGGCCAGCGAATCGGCCTCGGCGAGCGCATAGAGGAGTTCGAGCAGCACCGTGTCACCGCCGAGAGCCTCCGCGACCATCCGGACCGTCGCCGGGTCGTCCAGGTCGCGGCGGGTGGCGGTTTCCGGCAGCAGCAGGTGGTAGCGCACCATCGCGCTGAGCACGGCCACGTCCGAGGGCCACAGCCCGAGCCGATTGCCGATCTGATTTGCGAGCTCGGCGCCGACCAGGCTGTGATCGCCGCCGCGGCCCTTCCCGATGTCGTGCAGGAGTGCGCCGAGCACCAGCAGGTCCGGCCGCGAGACCCGGGTGGTGAACCCGCTGGCGTAGGCGGCGGTCTCGACGAGGTGCCGATCCACCGTCCACGTGTGCACCGCGTCGCGCGGCGGCAGGTCGCGGATCGCGCCCCATTCCGGCAGCAACCGACCCCAGAGGCCGGTGCGGTCGAGCGCCTCGATCACCGCGATCGTGTTCCTGCCGGATCCGAGCAGCACCAGCAGATCGTCGAGGGCCTCCTTCGGCCACGGCTCCCGCAGCTCGGGCGCGCTGTCCGAGAGCCGGTTCAACGTCGAGGCCGACATCGGCATGCCGGTCTGCGCGGCCGCGGCCGCCACCCGCATGATCAGCCCCGGGTCCTTGTTCGGCTTGGCATCGCGCGCCAGCACCACCTCACCCGCGTGCTCGACCACGCCCTCGTCCAGAGGTCGCCGCACCGGCACCCTGCGCAGCCGCGAGAGGCCGCGGCGCGGCAACGCGTTGCCCGCCGTCCGCAGCCCGACGTCGACGGAGTAGCTGATGGTGCGGGCCGAGTCGCTGAGCATCCGGGCCAGGTCGAAGCGGTCCCCTATCCGCAGGGCCGCGCCGATCTCGTCGGCGTCCTGGGCCCGGAGCTGGTCGCGGGCGCGTCCGGCCACCCGGTGCAGTTCGGTCCGCACGTCCAGCAGCCGCTCGTGCGCGAACGCCAGTCCGCCGCCAGGTGTCTGTGGGCCGAGGCCCGGCACCGCGTCGGTCAACTGCGCGATCGCCAGCGCGCTCAGCAGCTGGATGTCGCGCAGCCCGCCGCGGCCGTTCTTGATGTCCGGTTCGGCCCGGTGCGCGATCTCGCCGCTGCGTGCCCACCGCCTGCGGGCCTGCTCCACGAGTTCGTCGAAACGCGAACGGATCCCGGTGCGCCACTGCCGCCGCACCCCGCCGATCAGCAGGTTGCTCAGCTCCACATCGCCCGCGATGTGCCGGGCCTCGAGGAGACCGAGGGCGGCGGTGAGGTCCGACGACGCCACCTGCAGCGCCTGCGGGACGGTCCGCACGCTGTGGTCGAGCTTGATGTGCGCGTCCCACAACGGATACCAGAGCCGGTCGGCCACCTCGGAGACGACCGAAGGGTCCAGGTCGTCGTGCAGCAGCACCAGGTCCAGGTCGGAGTACGGCAGCAGCTCGCGGCGGCCCAGCCCGCCGACGGCGACGATCGCGAATCCGCTGTCCGGCTTGATGCCGAGCTCTGCCCCCTTGGTGGTCAGCCAGAATTCGTGCAGGTCCACCAGCGCTTGCCGGAGGGCGACCGTGTCGAGGCGGCGGCTCCGGGAACCACCGTCCAGCAACTGCTTCCGGGCACGGACCAGATCGTCGGCGGCAACAATGCCACCGGACGCGGGTGGCCCCGACCCCGCCGACGTCGCGGCGGGATCGGGGCCACCAGATCCGGACCCTGTTGGGTCAGAGCGCATCCGCGCCCCGTTCACCCGTACGTACGCGGATGACGGATTCGACGGGCGATACCCACACCTTGCCGTCTCCGATCTTCCCGGTACGAGCGGCCTCGACGATGACCTCGACGACCTTGTCCACGGCGGCGTCGTCGACGACGACCTCGACGCGCACCTTGGGCACGAAGTCGACCGAGTACTCGGCACCGCGGTACACCTCGGTGTGGCCCTTCTGACGGCCGTAGCCCTGGACCTCACTGACGGTCATTCCGAGCACCCCGGCCTGCTCCAGGCCGGTCTTGACGTCCTCGAGGGTGAACGGTTTGACGATTGCGGTGATCAGCTTCATATTTCTCATGCCTCCCTGACGGTCGAGCGCCCCGGTACCGAGCTTCCGCCGAGCGCGGCGAAATCGTATGCGTTCTCAGCGTGTTCTGCTTCGTCCACGCCGAGCGACTCGGCCTCATCGCTGGCCCGGAGGCCGATCGTGTACTTGACGATGAGCGCGACGATCGTCGTGGCGACGAGCGAGTACAGCAGAACCGCACCCGCACCGACAGCCTGACGCCACAGCTGGTCGAAGCCCCCACCATAGAACAGTCCCTTGACGCCCGCGGGCGCCTCCTCCGTCGCGACGAAGCCGATCAGCAGGGTGCCGACCAGACCACCGACGAGGTGGACACCGACGACGTCGAGCGAATCGTCGTAGCCGAAGCGGTACTTCAGGCCGACCGCGAGGGCGCAGAGGACGCCCGCGGCCACGCCGACGGCCAGCGCGCCGAGCACGTTCACCGAAGAGCAGGCGGGGGTGATGGCGACCAGACCTGCGACGATGCCGGAGGCGGCGCCGAGGGTGGTGGCGTGCCCGTCACGGATCCGCTCGACCAGCAGCCAGGACAGCATTGCGGCGCAGGTGGCGATCACCGTGGTGAGGAAGGTGGCACCGGCGATCCCGTTGGAGCCCACCGCGGATCCCGCGTTGAAGCCGAACCAGCCGAACCACAGCAGCGCCGCGCCGAGCATCACGAACGGCAGGTTGTGCGGACGGAAGGGCGTTCCCGGCCATCCCCGACGCTTGCCGAGGACGATGGCGAGGACCAGGCCGGCGATGCCGGCGTTGATGTGGACCGCGGTACCACCCGCGAAGTCGATTGCCTTGAGCTGGTTGGCGATCCAGCCGCCCTTCTCCGCGGTCACGCCGTCGAAGGCGAAGACCCAGTGCGCCACCGGGAAGTACACGATGGTGGCCCACAGGCCCGCGAACAGGAGCCAGGGGCCGAACCGGAGTCGGTCGGCGACCGCGCCCGAGATCAGGGCGACGGTGATGATCGCGAACATCGCCTGGAAGGCGACGAACACGGTTGCCGGGATGGTGCCGACCAGCGGGATGGCCACGCCTGCGCCGGTGTCGGCGTCGGCCAGGTAGGCGCCGCCGAAGATGCCCTTCAGGCCGAAGTACTGGAAGGGGTCACCGAAGAGGCCGCCCTTGTCCTCGCCGAAGGCCACCGAGTAGCCGTACAGGACCCAGAGGATGCCCACGACGCCCATCGCGCCGATGCTCATCATGATCATGTTCAGAACGCTCTTGGCCCGGACCATGCCGCCGTAGAAGAATGCGAGCCCCGGCGTCATCAGCAACACGAGCGCGGCGCTCATCAGCATCCACGCGGTGTCTCCGGTGTCCGGCGCCCCGATTGTGGGAAATTCCACGTTGAGCCTCCTCCTTCTGTCGTCCCGCTCCTTGCGGCTTTCGACTTGGTGTGAAGACTGCTGATCCGGTGTTTCAGCTGTGGCGCTGTCGTGTTTCGCTCGAGTGAACGCATCGGGGGAATGTGTTGCTTCTGCGTTTCACGAACCTGTCGCCCAAGTGAATCTCCCTGTGCGGAGGCCGAGCCGGGCGAGCCCGGGCCGCTTCGTTACTCATTCGTTAGGCGTCCTCCGACGGTCACGGGGGCGCCGAGAGGGCGCCCCCGTGACCCCCCCTCACTCCCCGGCGAGCAGCTGCTCGAGTCGGGCCATGCAGAACCCGCTGATGCTGACGTTGTCACCGAGGTTCAGGTGGGTGGACAGGCGCAGCAGCGGCACCGAGAGCAGCACCGCGCCGAGCACCTCGTTGAACAGCAGGTTCTGTACCTTCCAGCCGGTCAACTCTTCGTAGCGGGCGACGGTCTCCTCCCGCGTCGGGGTGCCGGGCAGGGTCGGATGCCCCTCGTTCTCGCTGCACGCCCAGTCCAGGAACAGCACCCAGGCCAGGTCGGCCTCATGGTCACCCAGGTACGCCATCTCCCAGTCGAGTACACCCGCGACCGACAGCTCCGGCGTGTACAGGATGTTCGACATGCGGGCATCACCCCAGACCAGCGTCACGTGCTCCGGCTCGTAGAGGTTGGCCTTGAGCCAGGCAAGGGCCCTCTCCATCACCGGGGGCAGTTCCGGCGCCGCCCAGCGCACGGCCCAGTCGAGGTAGTTCACGATCTGCTCGACCGGCTTGTCCCCGAACTTCGGCATCGCCAGGAACCCGAGCCGAAGCTCCTCGGGATCGAGCAGATGCACCTGCGCCATCGTCTCGATGCACTCCCACCACATCTTCGCCCGACCCTGCTCGTCGGCCTCGAAGTAATTGCCTGCAGTGTGGTACGACGGGAAGTCGCTGGGCGCCTCGGCATTGCCGATGCGGTCCATCACGTAGTACGGCGTGCCGAGCGGGTTGTCGTCCGCGTCGATCCACCGGACGCTGGGGACCGGGAGATCGGTCGGCGCGAGCCGCTCCGAGACCAGGTACTGGCGCCGCAGGTCGTAATCCGGGAACAGCGAGATCTCGGGCGGCCGTCGGAAGACGTACCCGGCCGATTCGTGCTCGGCGCCCTCGAGGTCGAACAGGTAGGTCTCGGTGGAGAACCCGCGTTCGGTGCGCTTCCAGTCGACGATTTTCGCGTTCTGTGCGCCCGGAATACGCTGCTGGACAATCGGTTCGAGGGCGGCCGCCAGCTCCTCCTGCGCGACCCGCTCAGCCATTGTTCTTGCCGGCTCGGTTGGCGCTCCAGTCGGTGTAGCCGTAGCGCGGGTTCACTCCCATGAACACCATCTCCACAAGGCCGTGTCCGACCTTGTCACCCATCCGGACCTCGACGAGCGTCTCGCTGAGCATGCTCACCTTGCGGATCTCGTCGACGTCGGTGATGTCGACGTCGAAGCTGTCGCTGAAGTCCTTGCCGCGGTACATGCCCGACGCGTAGCCGTTGTATTCGTCGTACCCGGCCAGACCCGGCCAGAAGTCGCACACCGGCTTGACCTCGATGACGTCGGTCGTGCGATCCGAGCGGTGCACGGTGAACGTGCCGGACTTGACGACGCGGAGGTCGTCGCGGAAGTCCAGGTCGTGCTCGACGTCGATGATCGGCAGCGGCTCCTTGCCGGAGTCGATCGGGAAGAGCACCTCGCCCTCGAACTGCCAACGCTCCCCCGTGTGGGTCTCGCGCTGTGCGAAGTGCACCACCTCGTCGTCGAACTGGAAGATGCCCATGTAATAGAGGACGCCGGCAGGCACCTCGGAGGGCTGCATGTTCCCGCCCTCGGGCAGGCTGCCGCCGCCGCCGCCGTGGCGCACGCCCCACGAGTGATCCCGGCCGAACCACCAGTTCTCGGGGTCGATCTCGATGCGCTCGCCGTCGATCTCGATCCAGCCGGTGATGGTGCCGTTCTGGTAGAACCGGCGCGCATCCTCGCGGACCCGGCCGCGGCTGCGGTGGAAGGCCGCGGTCTGCTCGTAGACCGGGAAGTCGCCGCTGAAGTCGAGCTGCAGGCTCAGGCCGTGCTCGTTGGACTCGACGGTGGAGCGCACCTTGCGCAGCGGCTCGACGATCTCGTACGTGTACGGGCCGACGCTGAACGCGTTCAGTGCCCCGGTCTGGGGGTTCAGCTCGGTGGACAGGCGGACGACGCGGGCCTGCTCGCCCTTGCGGGTGACCATGGCGTAGGCGTCGAGAACGTTGCGGTTCGGGTACTTCGCCATGCCGGTCATGATGCTGATCTCGCCGGACTTGTCGAAGCCGTACATCACGATGCGCTCGGTCCAGCGCAGGTCGCTCTGCGAGACGTGGTCGAGCGTGGTCGGGAGCTGGTGGATGAGCAGTTCGTCGTGCGGGGTGATCATGGCGAGCCCTTCGTGAATCGGATGATTCCCGAAATATAATACGGAGCATGTCGCATCGTAATGATTTCGGCGAAATCTCTCCGGTACTGTCCGCCGATGTGAGCGAACAGAGGGATCGGCAGGTTCAGCAACCGGGCGCGGGCAGGCCCCGCGACCCCGAGGTCGACAGGTCGATCCTCCAGGCCACCCGCGAGCTGCTGACGGAAACGGGCTACCAGAAGACCACCATCTCGGCGATCTCCCGGCGCGCAAAGGTTGGCACCGCCGCCATCTACCGACGCTGGGCGACCAGGGAATCGATCGTCGAGGACGCGATCTTCGGCATGCAGGACGTGGACCTGCCCACCGCGACCGGCGACCTGCACGCCGACCTGCTCGCGTGGACCAGGATGTTCCTCGACCGGATCGCGGAACCAGCGACCCGGTCGGCGATCCCCGGCCTGCTCTCGGCCTATCACCACCACGAGGGCGTCTACGAACGGCTCGTCGGCCGCGCCGAGCTGCCCGCCAGGGAGGCGATGACCGAGCTGCTCGCCTCGGCCGCGCCGGAGCGCACGGCCGAGGCCACGCAGGTCACCGCGAACGCGGTCTTCGACCTGCTGATGTCGGCCACGACCATGCGCGGGCTCACGGTCGGGCTGATCGACGCGGAGTCGTTCTGCGCCCGGACCGCGGACGCGTTGACGGTGCTCGCCGAGTCCGGGGTCTGACCCCTCGGGTCAGCCCAGCAGCGCGTCCACGAAGGCGCCCGGCTCGAACGGCGCGAGGTCGTCCGCGCCCTCCCCCAGCCCGACGAGCTTCACCGGCACCCCCAGCTCGTGCTGCACCTGGAAGACGATGCCGCCCTTCGCCGTGCCGTCGAGCTTGGTCAGCACCACTCCGGTGATGTCAACGACCTCCGCGAACACCCGGGCCTGCATCAGGCCGTTCTGGCCGACGGTGGCGTCGAGCACCAACAGCACCTCGTCGACGACGGCGCGCTTCTCCACCACGCGCTTGACCTTGCCGAGCTCGTCCATCAGCCCGGTCTTGGTGTGCAGCCGGCCTGCGGTGTCGACGATCACCACGTCCACACCGGTCTCGATGCCCTTGGTCACCGAGTCGAACGCGATCGCGGCGGGGTCACCGCCCTCGGGACCACGCACCACCTCGGCGCCCACCCGCTCGGCCCAGGTCTGCAGCTGGTCGGCGGCGGCCGCGCGGAAGGTGTCGGCGGCGCCGAGCAACACCCGGCGACCGTCCGCGACGAGCACACGCGCCAGCTTGCCGGTGCTCGTGGTCTTGCCGGTGCCGTTGACTCCGACGACCAGCAGGACGCCGGGGGTCGAATCGTGGGGCAGCGCCTTGATAGAGCGGTCGAACTCGGGGTGCAGGGCCTCGATCAGGACGGTGCGCAGCAGGGCTCGGGCGTCGGCCTCGGACTTGACGCTGCCCGCCGCCAGCTCGGAGCGCAGTCGGGTCATGATCTGCTCGGTGGTGGCGCTACCGAGGTCCGCGATCAGCAGAGTGTCCTCGATCTCCTCCCACGAGTCCTCGTCCAGGTCGCCGCCGCCGAGCAGACCCAGCAGGCTCTTGCCGACCGCGGACTGCGAGCGCGAGAGCCGGCCGCGCAGCCGGTCGAGCCGTCCCGCGGTCGGTTCGATCTCCTCCACCGGGGCGGGAACGGCAGGGGCCGGAGCGGCCGCAGGCGCCTCCTCGACGGGGGCCGGCTCGACCGGGGCGGGCGCGGCGGGGGCCGGCGGAGCGGGAGCGACCTCCGGAGCCTCCTCGACGGGGGCTTCCTCGACGGGGGCCGGCGGGGGCTCGACCGGCGCAGCCTCGACGGGCGGCGCGGGCTCGACGGGCGCAGTCTCGACGGGCGGCACCTCCGTGACCGGTTCCTCGACCGGCGGCGTCACCGGCGGCGCCTGCGGCGGGGTCGGCCGGGACACGGGTGGCGCGGTGGCCGTCGCACCCTGGCTGAAGCTGATCCCGCTCGCGGGCTTGTACCCGCCCGAACGGTCCTTCGTCTCCCCCAGTTCACCGGGCGCCGGCTGGGTGGGCTGCAGGCTGACCCGCCGCCTCCGGTACAGCGCCCAGCCCACGACGAGCGCGACGAGAAGGACGGCCACGACGGCCGCGATTGCGATCCAAGCTCCGGTAGTCACGCCCCCCATCCTTTCAGGCACCGATCCGGCGCAGAGAGGCGACGGGAGATCACCCGGTCAGCGAGCGATCGACGCCCCGCGCATCACTCCGCGACCGGCTGGGGAACGGCCAGGTTCTGCCCCCGCATGCGCTGCGAGATGACCTGCGTGATGCCGTCGCCGCGCATGCTGACGCCGTACAGCGCGTCGGCCACCTCCATGGTCGGCTTCTGGTGCGTGATGACGATCAGCTGCGACTTCTCGCGCAGCTGCTCGAACAGGCCGATCAGGCGCCGGAGGTTGGTGTCGTCGAGGGCGGCCTCCACCTCGTCCATCACATAGAAGGGGGACGGACGGGCGCGGAAGATCGCCACCAGCATCGCCACCGCGGTCAGCGACTTCTCGCCACCAGAGAGCAGCGAGAGGCGCTTGACCTTCTTGCCGGGCGGACGCGCCTCGACCTCGATGCCGGTGGTGAGCATGTCGGACGGGTCGGTCAGCACCAGCCTGCCCTCGCCGCCGGGGAACAGTTTCGCGAAGACCCCGACGAACTCGCGCTCGACGTCCTCCCATGCCTCGGTGAACACCTGCAGGATCCGGGTGTCGACGTCGGCGACCACCCCGAGCAGGTCCTTGCGCGCGGTCTTGACGTCCTCGAGCTGGGTGGACAGGAAGTTGTAGCGCTCCTCGAGGGCCGCGAACTCCTCCAGCGCAAGCGGATTGACCTTGCCCAGGGTCGCGAGGTCCCTCTCGGCCCGCTTGGCCCGCCGCTCCTGGGTGTCCCGGTCGTAGGGCATCGGCGCGGGCGCCACCACCTGTTCGCCCCGCTCGCGGGCCTGCTCGTATTCGGCCATCTCCAGGGCGGACGGCGGCAGCGGCACGTCGGGCCCGTACTCCGCGACGAGGTCGTCGAGGCCGATGCCGTGCTGCTCGGAGATGGTCTGCTCGAGCTGCTCGATGCGCAGCGCGGCCTGCGCCCTGGCGACCTCGTCGCGGTGCACGGCGTCGGTGAGCGCGGTCAGCTGGCCGGTGTACTGCCGCACCCGCTCCTTGACCGTCTCCAGTTGCTGTGTGCGTTCGGTGCGTTGCCGGGTCAACTCATCGCGGTGTGCCACGGCGGCCGCGACCACCTCCTCCAGGTGAGCCGCCACCCGCCTGCCGGACTCCGCGACGGCGGCGGCGACCGCGGCCGCGTTCTGCCGCGCGGCCATGGCCCGTTCGGCGCGGGCCCTGGCCTCGCGTTCCACCTGCGCCGCGCGCCGAAGCGAATCCGCCTTGCCGCGAACGGATTCCGCCCGTTCCTCGGCTGTCCGCAGTGTCAGGCGCGCTTCCATCTCCACGGACCGCACCTCGGCCAGCGCCGCGGCCGCGGCCTCGCGCTCGCCACTGCTGGGGTCCCCGGCCGCCGGATCGCTGTCCAGCGACTGCTCCTGCTGGGCCAGCGCGAGGCGCTCCTCCAGCTCTCGCAGCGACGCGACCGCGTCCTCGCGGCCCGTCTCCGCCGCGGTGCGTTGGCCCGCCAGCCGCTCGGACTCGGCATGCGCGGCGCGGGCCACCTGGCCGAGCCTGCCGAGCTGCTCGTAGATCGCGGACAGGGCGGCGTCGGACTCGTTGAGCGCGGCCAGGGTCTGCTCGGCGGACTCGGCGCGGTGCTCGCGTTCGGTGGTGGCCCCCGACAACGCGGCGGAGAGCTCGTCCGCGCGGCGCTCGGCGTCCGCGAGGCCCGCCGTCGACGCGTCGATGGCCGACTGCACCTCGAGGGTGGAGGGTCGCCGATCGGAGCCGCCGGTCATCCAGCCGGATCCGAGGAGGTCACCGTCCCTGGTGACCGCCCGCAGGCCGGGTCGTCCGGCGACGAGGTCCGCGGCCTCCTCCAGGGTGTCCACGACGGCCACCTCGCCGAGCAGCGCGCTCAGCGCCCCGCGCAGGTTGTCGGGGTGTTCGACCAGGTCGAGGGCGCGCTGCGCGGATCCGGGCAGCGCGGCGTCGTCCCGCGGCGACGCCTGGGTGCCGTCCCCGACCACCAGTGCGGCCCTGCCGCCGTCGGCCTCCTTCAGTGCGGCGACGGCCGACCGAGCGGCGGCCACCGTCTGTGCCGCGATGGCGTCGGCGGCGGGCCCGAGCGCGGCGGCGATCGCGACCTCGTAGCCATGCCGGATGCGGAGCATCCCGGCGAGCGGGCCGATCAATCCCTCACCGGAGCGATGTTCGATCAGCCAGGCGGCGCCGTCCTTCTGCTGCAGTCCGATCGACAGCGCCTCGATCCTGGCCCGCAGCGACGCGACCTCCTGGCCCGCGGCGCGCTCGGCGTCCTGCAGTTCGGTGACCCGGGCGGTGGCGGCTTCAAGCGCGGCGACGGCGCGTTCGTTCTGGGTGTCGAGCCCGAGTTCGCCCTCGTCGAGATCGCCGATCTGCGCCTGCACGCCTTCGAATTCCGCCTGCGCCGCATCGCCGCGGGCGCGCGCGTCCTCGATCGCCAGCGTCAGCCGCGCCACCTCGGCGTCGACGGAGTCCGCGCGGCTGCGGAGGGTGTCCACCTGACCGGAGAGCCGGGCCAGGCCCTCGCGACGGTCCGCGATGGCCCGGACGGCGGCCATGTGCGCCCGCTCGGCGGCGGCGGAGGCCTCCTCGTACTCGGTCAGCGTGTCCTTCGCGGCATCGAGGGTGGCCCTGGCCATCTCGACCGCGGCCACCAGCTCCGCCTCCTCCGCCGCGACGCGTTCGGCCTGCGCCTCGAGCTGGTCGGGGTCCTGCCCGCGGCTCGAGGTGGGTGCGCTGTCGAGGTGGCGGGCACGTTCGGCGGCGATCCTGATCGTGGCGTTGACCCGCTCGGCCAGCGCGGAGAGCTGAAACCACGTCTGCCCGGCTGCCTCGGCGCTCGGGGTCAGCCTGGCCAGGGCCTGCTCGTGGGCGCCGAGCTCCGCGGACGCCGCCTCGAGCTCGGTCTGGACGTGCTCCTGCTGGGCTCGGGCCATCGCCTCGTCCTGGGACTGCGATGCCAGCTCGGCCCGCCGGGTGACCAGGTCGTCGGCCACCAACCGAAGCCGGGCGTCGCGCAGGTCGGCCTGCACGGTCTGCGCGCGGCGCGCGACCTCGGCCTGCCTGCTCAGCGGCTTGAGCTGACGACGCAGTTCGGTCGTGAGGTCGGTCAGGCGGGCGAGGTTGGCCTGCATGGAGTCCAGCTTGCGGACGGCCTTTTCCTTGCGCTTGCGGTGCTTGAGGACGCCCGCGGCCTCCTCGATGAACGCGCGGCGGTCCTCCGGGCGGGACTCCAGGATGGCGGCCAGGCGGCCCTGACCGACGATGACGTGCATCTCCCGGCCGATACCGGAGTCGCTGAGCAGCTCCTGGACGTCCATCAACCGGCACGAGGTGCCGTTGATCTCGTACTCGCCCGCGCCGTCGCGGAACATCCGCCGGGTGATCGAGACCTCGGAGTACTCGATCGGCAGCGCGCCGTCGGAGTTGTCGATGGTGAGCGTCACCTCGGCGCGGCCGAGCGGGGGCCGGCCGGAGGTGCCGGCGAAGATGACGTCTTCCATCTTGCCGCCGCGCAGCGCCTTCGCGCCCTGCTCGCCCATCACCCAGGTGAGGGCGTCGAGAATGTTCGACTTGCCGGACCCGTTCGGTCCCACCACGCAGGTGATGCCCGGTTCGAACCGCAGAGTCGTCGCGGACGCGAAGGACTTGAACCCCTTCAGCGTCAGACTCTTGAGATGCATGGCGAATGACGTTACTGCACCGCACCGACCGAATCGGCCATTGAACGCCGTGCCGGGGCGAAGACCTGGGCCTTCGCCCGCGGCAGGGGTGAGGCCCTACCCCGATGCGCCCTGGGCCGGGGAACCAACGGTGAACCTGGCGCCGAACGGGTCGGTGATCTCCCCGGTCCGCCCGTAGGGCATGTCGGTCGGGTCGTCCGCGGCGCCTCCCGCCGCTCGCGCGGCGGCCACGGCCACGTCGGCATCGGTGACCTGGAACAGCGTGCCCCAGGCCGATGCGGGTGCCGCCGGGTCGCCCATGATGCCGCCGATCTCGTGCCCGTCCGGCCTGCGCAGAAACGTGAAGTCCATGCCCGGCAGGTCCTCGTTCCCGTCCAGCGTGAAGTCGAACACCGCGGCGTAGAAGTCGCGCGCCGGGCCGGGGTCCGGCGTCACCAGATCGTTGCGCAGCAGCGTGTTCGGCTCGTTCACCAACTCGCAGCCGACGTGTGCCTGCCCCTGCCACAGCCCGAACTGTCCGCCCGAGGGGTCTCGCACGATCGCCATCCGACCCTGCCCCATCACGTCCATCGGATCGACCAGCACGACACCGCCCGCGTCCCTGGATCGCGCGACGGTGACATCCAGGTCGTCGGTGGCCAGGTAGACGTTCCACCAGAACTCGGTCGCGTTCTCGTCGGGGTTCGGCATCAGCGCGGCGACCTTCTTCCCCCGCAACAGACACATCGTGTACCGCCCGGCCTCTTCGGGGCCGATGTCGAATTCCCAGCCGAAGACCTGCCCGTAGAACGACATCGCCCGATCCAGGTCGGGGATGCCCAGGTCGATCCAGGTGGGGGTGCCAAGCGGTTGGTTCGTCGTGACGGCGCTCATCGCTACTCCTCAACTGTCGGGTACGCCGTCGACGCTAGCCTTCGGCGCCGACACGGACCCTGCATTACTCTCCCCCGAGTGATCGATGATGTGACCAGTTCCAAGGGGCTCAGGGCGGGGGCCCTGAGCCTGACCTCCAGCGTGGTGATCGGGGTGGCCTCCGCCGGCCCCGCCTACAGCATCGCCGCCACCCTCGGCCTCGTCGTCGCGGCTGTCGGGCTGCAGGCCCCGGTGGTCGCGTTGCTCGCGTTCGTCCCGATCCTGTTCGCCGCGTTCGGCTACAAGGAGCTCAACCGCGCCGACCCGGATTGCGGCACCACCTTCGTCTGGGCCACCCGCGCGTTCGGCCCGTCCTGGGGGTGGATGGCCGGCTGGGCGATCGTCGTCGCGGACGTGCTGGTGATGGCGAGCATGGCCCAGGTCGCGGGCCAGTACACCTTCCTGCTGTTCGGCGCGGAGGGGATCGGCCGCGACGCCACCAGCGTCTGGGTGCTGCTGCTCGGGGTGGCGTTCATGGTCGCCATGACCTACCTGTGCTTTCGCGGCATCGACATCTCGGCACGCTTCCAGTCGGTGCTGCTGACGATCGAGTTCGTCGCGCTGGTGCTGTTCGCGGTGGTCGCCCTGATCCGCGTGTGGCTGGGCAATGCGGGTGCCGCGGCCCTGACCCCGCAGTGGAGCTGGTTCAACCCGTTCGAGATCGGATCCTTCTCGACGTTCGTCAACGCGATCCTGCTGATGGTGTTCATCTACTGGGGCTGGGACTCGGTGGTCTCGGTCAACGAGGAGACCGTCGACAAGCGGCGCACGCCGGGCCGCTCGGCGGTGATCTCCACGATCGTGCTGGTCGCCCTGTACGTGCTCGTCACCGTCGCGGCGCAGTCCTTCGCCGGGATCGGCGAGGAGGGAACCGGGCTGGCCAACCCCGAACACGTGGACGACATCTTCGCCGCGCTCGGGACCGCGGTGTTCGGCGAGAGCATGCTCGGGCAGATCCTGGTGCACGTCCTGCTGCTGATGATCCTGACGTCGGCGATCGCGTCGACGCAGACCACCATCCTGCCGACGGCCCGCACCACCCTGTCGATGGGCGTCTTCAAGGCGCTGCCGGACAGCTTCGCGAAGGTGCACCCCCGGTTCCTGACACCGACGGTGTCCACCCTCGCGATGGGCGCGGTGTCCGCCGGCCTCTACATCGCGTTCAACTTCGTGTCCGCGGGCAACCTGATCTTCGACTCGGTCTCCGCGATCGGGATCGCCGTCGGCTTCTACTACGGCATCACCGGTGTGTCCTGTGCGTGGCTGTACCGGGACACCCTGCGCGACGGTCCGCGCGAGCTGTGGATGCGAGGCATCCTCCCGCTCCTCGGCGGCGCGATGCTGCTGTTCTCGGCCGCATGGACGGCGGTGACCTCGTTCGCCTCGGACTACGGCGAGACCAGTTGGACGCTGCCCTTCACCCCGCACTGGCAGATCGGCGGTGTGTTCATCCTCGGTGTGGGGTCGATGCTGCTTGGCCTGCCGCTGATGTGGTGGTGGCGCGGCCGCGATCGCCGGTTCTTCGACGGCGAGATCATCGAACGCCGACTCCCCGAACCCGAGGCCCGCGACCGCGAGCCGGTCGTCTGAGGCGTCAGGTGCGCTTCGTGGGCGGCATGACCCGCTTGAGCACCTCGAACATGGGCCGCTGGTACCACGAACCGAGAATGCGCACCATGAGGTCCAGGCCGCGGGCATCGTTGCCGACGAGGACGCGCGCTCGGTTCTTCGCGACGCCGTCGAGGATGATCTCCGCCGCCTTCTCCGGGCTCATCCTCAGCAGCTTCTCGTTGTAGAGCGCGGTCTCGGCCGGGTCCTTCGTCGGGCCCGCATGCCCTGCGTTGTTGGCGACGTTGGTCTTGACGCCGCCCGGGTGCACGCACGTGACGCGCACGGGGTGTCCACCCGCGAGCATCTCCAGCCGCAACGACTCGGTGAACCCGCGCACCGCGAACTTCGCGGAGTTGTAGGCGCTCTGGCGGGGCAGGGCGAGGATGCCGTAGAGGCTGGACGTGTTGATCACGTGGCCGTCGCCCGACGCGATGAGGTGCGGCAGGAATGCCTTGGTGCCGTTGACGACTCCCCAGTAGTCGACGTCGAGGACGCGCTCGATGTCCTTGAACTCGGACTCGAGGATGGAGCCGGAAAAGGCGATGCCCGCATTGTTGTAGACCTGGTTGACGACGCCGAAATGCTCGACGACGGCGTCGGCATAGCGCAGAACCGATTCGCGCTCGGACACGTCGAGCCGGTCCGACCTCACGTCGGCACCCAGTTCCTCGAGCAGCCCGACGGTCGCGGCGAGCCCCTCCGTGTCGACGTCGGACACCGCCAGTCGCGCCCCGCGGCGAGCCAGACCGAGTGCGAGGGTTCGCCCCATGCCGGAGCCTGCGCCGGTGACGACCGCGACACGTCCGAGGAATTCACTCATGCCGCCAACCTACTCCCGGCCCGTGGGAGCGGGGACGCTACAGGATGGCGACCGCGACGATCAGACCGAGCGCGAGATGCGCGGCCGCGACGACGAGCACCTCGGGGGTGAAGCGCTCCTCGGCCAACACCTCGCCGATGTCGATGCCGGTGACGAGCTCGATGAATCGCACCGAGAACACCTGCGCGACAATCCCCAACAGCCCGAAGACGAGCGTGTAGATCAGGCCCTCGACCAGTCGGCCGGAGGAGGCGTAGATCGCCAGCACGATGATCAGCGCCATGCTCACCATGCCCGCCGACGTCACGATCGCGGCATTGGGCCTGCCCTCGCGCACCAGCGTTCGCAGGTGGCCGGGCGTGGTCCAGTCGATGGCGTAGAAGCCGAGGACCATCAGCAGCAGACCGACGATCGCGTACAGCGCGATCGCGGAGACGCCCCTGCCCAGATCGGACCAGTAATCGCTACTCAGGGCCAGCACCTCAGTCGTCATCAATCGCTCCGTTTCGGTATGCATCGGGTTCCAGGGTGCGGTCACGGCTGCGGAATCCGGTGCGGCACGAAGGCCGCGCCGTCATCGGTGATCAGCCCGGAGGTCTCGCGGATGCCGAGACCGGCGGCCGTGTCGCCGACGATCCAGGCGCCGAGAGCCGGGCGCATGCCGTCGAATTCCGGTAGCGGATCGAGCAATTGGTAGACGAAGCCCTCGTCGCCGTAGATGCCGCCGGTGGTCGTCTCCATGCCCGCGCCCACCACCGAGATGTTCGCGCCCTCCCGGCCGAGCCTGGGCTTGCGCACGTACTCGGTGAGCTCGTGCGGGTCGTCGAGATAGGCGGGCAACAGGTTCGGGTGCCCGGGATACATGCCCCACAGCACCGCCAGGATCGCCTTGTTGCTCAACAACGTCTTCCAGAGCGGCTCGACCCACATCGTCTCCGGGAGCAGCGCGAGCGCCTTCTTCCCGAAGTCGTCGTCGAGCACCCACTCCCAGGGGTACAGCTTGAACAGGGTCGAGATCGGCGCCTCTTCGAGGTCGACGAACCGGTGCAGGTCCTCGTCGTAGCCGATCTCCTCGATCGCGAGCGCAACGGTGTTCAGGCCCGCCTCCGCCGCTGTCTCCTGCAGGTACGCGACGGTGATGTTGTCCTCGCCGCTGGCATCCGCCGACGACCAGGAGAAATGCGCCTCGTGGCCGGGCAGCCGGTCGCGGATCGCTCCCCACCGCTCGACCAGCGCCTCGTGCAGCGAGTTCCACTGGTCGTCGTCGGGGTGAGTGTCCTTGAGCCAATGCCATTGCAGGATGGACGCTTCGAGCAGGGTGGTCGGTGTGTCCGCGTTGTACTCGAGCAGCTTCGCGGGACGGCGACCGTCATAGCGGAGGTCGAATCGACCGTAGACGTGCGGGTCGCCGCGACGCCAGGACTCGGCGATCGGGCCCCAGGTCCATTCCGGCAGACCGAAGTCCGCGAACCGTTCGGTGAGGATCACATGCTCGACCGCGTTGAGGCACATCGAGTGCAGCAGTTCGACATCCGCCTCGATCGCCAGGATCTCGTCCATGTCGAACTCGTAGTGCACCGACTCGTCCCAGTAGGGGCGGGCGGTGCCATCGCCGAGACGAGCCGGGGTGCCGTACACCAGGCCCTGGGATTCGACTATCTTCTGCCACCCCGGACGCGGGGTGGATCGAACTCTGCGCACGTCAGCTCCCGCCGCTGCCGGTCGACTTGCTGCCGAACCCGCCGCGTTGAATCGTGGTACCGGACTTGGTGGTGATGGTGGTGCCCTTGGGTGTGACGACGGTGCCGCCGGTCACCTTCGTGCCGACGCCGCCCGCGCTGCCGCCGTAGTAGTAGCGGTACGGCGAGCCCGCGAAGATGAACATGCCCGCCATGCCGCCGGTGCCGGGCGTCCCGGTCGTGCAGTACGACTCGTCGACCTCGACCTCGGTGTTCGGGTCGATGCAGGTGGCCTGGACCTCGTCCGAGGACAGCGCGGTGTATCCGAGCGCGACCAGTCCGACCACGCCGACCACCGCGACGCCGCCGATCAGGCCCTTCTTCCGCTTGCGTCGGCGTTCCTCGGCCTTGGCCTCGGCCTCGGCGGCCAGCCGCTCCTGCTCGGCGCGGTCCTTGCGGGCCTTGTCCCTGGCGCGCGCCTCGCCGACCGTCGGCGGACGGGGCACGGTGCTGCCGGGTTCCTGACGCCGTATCCGGCCGCCGCCGGGAGCCTGCGCGGCCTCGTCGCCTGCGCCGGACCCGTCCGTACCGCCGGTCTCGCCTGCCCCGTTCCTGTCGTCCGGTCCGCCCTGATCCGGTCCCACTCGTCCCTCCCCATCCTGTGACGTCATCGCACCGAGGTTAGCGTTCGTCGAAACCGGTGAGGTTTCCCGCGGCGTCCGACCAGCTCTCCACCACGAGATCGACCCGGCCGGGCGTCGAGCCGGACCGGAGCAGCTCCAGCAGCAGCTCGCACTGCGGCCGGGGCCCCTCGGCGATCACCAGCACCCGACCGTCCGGGCGGTTGGTGGCATGTCCAACGAGGCCGAGTTCGAGCGCCCTCGACCGCGTCCACCACCGAAACCCCACGCCCTGAACCGACCCGTGTACCCAGGCGGTCAGGCGCACCGGTTCCGGTGGGCGCATCGGAGCCCGCTCAGCTGCTCTTCGGCGGCACGAGCTTGTGCACGCTGCCGTCAAAGCTGGTGGTGTACAACGCCGCCGGATCCCAGCCGGGGCCGGATCCGAACCGGACGGAGCTCGTCAGCGGCAGATCGGAGCCGATCTCGCAGGTGGAGCCGGTGGTGGGGTCGAGCCGAACCACCTTGCCCGCGCCGTTGAGCGCCATGTAGATGTTGCCGTCGGCCCCGACGGTGAGGTCGTCGCCCGCGTTCGACGAACCGGATCCCGCGACCTTCATGGTGTGGACCGCGCCCTTGAGATCGGTCGCGTTCAGCTCCCGGATCTCGGTGTTCGAGTCAAAGGTGTTGCCGACGTAGACAGTTGCGCCGTCCGCGGACACGGCGAGGCCGTTGGCGGAGCCCAGGTCGGTACGCACCGACGCCGGGGTGCCCGGCTGTGCTGCCGGAATTCGGGTCAGACCCTGGTCGGACCCGAGGTTCCTGGTGACCAGCAGGTCACCGTTCGCCAGCTTGGCCAGCCCGTTCGGCATAGTCAGCCCCTTGGCCACGGTGGTCTGCTCGCCGGTGTCCAGGTCGAGGGACTCGACGGTGCCGTTCTTGCTGTTCGACAGGCCGGCCATCGCGTTGTTCCCGGTGGTGAACAGGATGGTGTCACCGCTGACGACGATGCCGCCCGGCCCGGTGAAGTCCGAGACCAGTGTGCCGGTCTTGCCTCCGGGGGACAGCGTGCGGATGGCTCCGTCGCCGAACAGGGTGCCCTCGGACAGCAGCATCTTTCCGCGGCCGTCGAACGCCAGGTTCTCCAGCATCCCGAATCCGCTGGCCACCTCGCTCGCCGTCCACGGCGTACACGACTGCGCGGCAGCGGTGACGGACGGCGTCGTGGTCGCGGCGGCGGGCGCGGGTGCCGAGCTCGCGGGCGTAGACGTCACCGGCGCCGCGGTCGGCGCCGCGGTGGCCGCAGGCGCGGCCGTCGCGGCCGCAGGCGCGGCCGTCGCGGTCGGCGCGACGGGTGCGGCCGTCGCGGTCGGCGCGACGGGTGCGGCCGTCGTGGTCGGCGCGGCAACTCCGGGCAACGGCGAAGTCAGTCCGGGCAGCGAGAAGGGCGGCGCGACAGCGGGCGTCGTCGTGGCCGCGGGCTCCGCGGGAGTCGGAGCAGGCTGAACGGGAGCGGGCTGGGCGACGGCGATCGGGGCACCCACGATCGCGCCGGTTGCCACCAGGGCACCGACCATCGCAACACGAGAGAGCAACATGGCGCCTATTTGATCACGAATCAGTTTCAACCGTCAGGTTCACCACGGTGCCATTTTTCAGGGTACGTCCGACCGTGCACACCTTGTCCACGGATTTGAGCACAACGGTGAGCAAACGCTCCTGTGCCTCGGCGTCGAGTTCACTGAGATCGACCTCGAGGACCTCGTCCAGCCGCGGGTACACCTCGTTCTCACGGTCCGCCGCGCCCGACACCCGGACTGTCGCGTCGTAGTTGTCCCCGAGCCTGCGCGAGAGCGGCAGGTCCGAGCTCATACCGGTGCAGGCGGCCAGCGCGATCTTGAGCAGCTCACCGGGGGTGAACACGCCGTCGACGCTCTCCGACCCGATCAGCACCTCCGCGCCGCGCGAGCTGCGGCCCGTGTAGCGGCGCGTCCCGGAGCGCTCGACCCACAACTCGGTGGACGCGGCCGGCTGGGCGGGGGTACTAGCGGAAGTCTGATCAGCCATACCCGAATCCTGCCATCCGCCGCGGTCGGCTCCGCAGGCGACATGGCGCCACTCGGCTACACCTGGAAGCGGTACCCCATCCCGGATTCGGTGATCAGATGCTTGGGCTGCGAGGGATCCCGCTCCAGCTTGCGGCGCAGCTGCGCGAGATACACACGCAGGTAGTGGGTTTCGGTGGCGTACGACGGGCCCCACACCTCGCGCAGCAATTCCTTCTGCCCGACCAGCTTGCCCTTGTTGCGCACCAGCATCTCCAGCATCCCCCACTCGGTGGGCGTCAGATGCACCTCGCGCTCGTCCTTGATCACCCGCTTCGCGGCCAGGTCGACGGTGAACGACTCGGTCACCACCACCGGCTCGCCCACATCGGTGGCCGCGGAGTGCCGCCGTACCGCGGCCCTCAGGCGTGCCAGGAACTCGTCCATGCCGAAGGGCTTGGTGACGTAGTCGTCGGCGCCCGCGTCGAGGGCCTCCACCTTGTCGGCCGAGTCGGTGCGCGCGGAGAGCACGATCACGGGGGCGGTGGACCAGCCGCGGAGCCCAGCCAGCACCTCGATGCCGTCCATGTCCGGCAGACCCAGGTCGAGCACGATCACCTCGGGGTGCTTCTCGGCGGCGGCCCGCAGCGCCGCCGCCCCGGTCGCCGCCGTGGTCACCTCGTAGCCCCGCACGCTCAGATTGATCCGCAGCGCCCGCAGGATCTGCGGTTCGTCGTCGATCACCAGCACCCGTGTCACACAGTCACCTTCCCGATCCCAGCCAAGTCCACCACCATTGTCAGCCCACCGCCCGGTGTATCCGTGGCGCTGACGCTTCCCCCCATCGCCTCGACGAAACCGCGCACCACCGACAACCCAAGGCCGACCCCGGTGGACATGTCTCGGTCGCCGAGGCGTTGGAACGAGTCGAAGATCTGATCCTCCGCACCTCGGGCGATGCCCGGGCCGGTGTCCGCAACCGTGATCAGCACCCGGTCCTTCACCGGAGCCGCCGCAATCCGCACCATCGAGTCGGGTGCGTACCGGAGCGCGTTGTCCACCAGGTTCGCCAGTACCCGCTCGAGCAGTCCACTGTCCGCCATCACCGCGTTGCCGCCGACCTCGACCTTCACCCGGTCCGGTCCAGCCCGGCCGATTCCCGGCGCGCCGATCCCGACGCCGACCAGCGCGCGATGGACCACTTCCTCGAGGTAGACCGGGCGCAGGGTCGGGCGCACCACACCCGCCGCCAGCCGCGAGGAGTCGAGCAGGTTGCCCACCAGATTGGTCAGTTGGTCGGCCGACTCTTCCACCGTGGCAAGCAGTTCCGCGGTGTCCTCCGGCGAGAACTCCACGTCGTCGCTGCGCAGGCTCGAGACCGCGGCCTTGACTGCGGCCAGCGGCGTCCGCAGGTCGTGGCTCACCGCGGACAGCAGCGAGCGCCGCAGTCGGTCCGCCTCCGCGAGGGCCTTCGCCTGGCTGGCCTCCTCGGCGAGCTCGCTCTGCCGGATCAACCCCACCGCCTGATTCGCGACGGCGAGCAGCACCCGTCGGTCGCGTGCGTGCAGTTCGTCGCCGCGCAGCGCCAGCGCGTACTCGCCGTCGCTGACCTCGCACACGGTGTCGGCCTCGTCGACCGTCGTGAGCGGGCCCGGTCCCACCGAGCTCACCACCCCGTGCCCGCGACGGATCATGCTCACCGACTGTTGGGCGTAGGTCTCCCGCACCTTCTCCAGCAGCGCGGGCAGGTCGGCGCCGCGCAGCACCGAACCGGCGAACAGGGCGAGCAGTTCCGCCTCCTTGGACGCCCGGCGCGCCTCCCTGGCCCGCTTCGCCGCCGCGTCCACCAGCACGGCCACCGCGACGGCGATCACCAGCAGCACCACCGTGGTGATGAAGTTGTCCGGCTCGGCGATCGTGAAGCTGCGAAGCGGCGGGGTGAAGAAGTAGTTGAGCAGCAGACCCGAGATCAGCGCGGACAGTGCTGCGGGCGCGACGCCGCCCAGCAGGGCGACGAGCAACACCACGATGAAGAACAGCGCGCTCTCGCCGCCCCAGCCGAAGGACCGGTTGACCGCTCCCATGACCAGCGCGGCCGCTGAGGGCACCAGGACCGCGGCGACCCAGGCCAGGATCTTGCGCGAACGCGTGCCCACCGGGGTCAGCCTGCGTGGCGTGCTCGATTCACCGTGCGTAACCATGTGCACATCGATCGAGCCGGACTGCTGCACGACGGCCGCGCCGATGCCCTCGTCGAGGATGCGGGCCCAGCGCGATCGCCTCGAGGTCCCGAGCACCAACTGGGTCGCATTGGCCGCTCGCGCGAAGTCGAGCAGGGTCGACGGCACATCGTCGCCGACCACGCTGTGCAGGCTCGCGCCGATGCTGTTCGCCAGCTTGCGCACCTTGCCCATCTCCGGTGCGGACACCCCGGCCAGCCCGTCGCCGCGCACCACGTGCACGACGATGAGCTCGGCACTCGATTTCGAGGCGATCCGGCCGGCTCGGCGCACGAGGGTCTCCGACTCCGGCCCCCCGGTGACGGCAACCACCACCCGCTCCCTGGCCTCCCAGGTGTCGGTGATCTCGTTCTCCGCACGGTACTTCGCGAGCGCCGCATCCACCTGGTCGGCGACCCACAGCAGCGCGAGCTCGCGCAACGCGGTGAGGTTTCCGCGACGGAAGTAGTTGCTCAGTGCGGCGTCCACCTTCTCCGCGGCGTAGATGTTTCCGTGGGAGAGCCTGCGGCGCAGCGCCTCCGGGGTGATGTCGACGAGCTCGACCTGGGTGGCCGCGCGCACGACGGCGTCGGGCACGGTCTCCCGTTGCGTCACCCCGGTGATCTGCTGGACGACGTCGTTGAGGCTCTCGAGGTGCTGCACGTTGAGGGTGGTGAGCACGTCGATGCCCGCCGCGAGCACCTCCTCGACGTCCTGCCATCGCTTCTCGTTGCGGCTGCCGGGGGTGTTGGTGTGAGCGAGTTCGTCGACCAGCACGAGCGCAGGCCTACGCCTGAGCACCGCGTCCACGTCGAGTTCGCCCATCGTGGTGCCGCGGTAGTCGATCAGCTTCGGCGGCACCACCTCGAGGTCACCGATCTGCGCGGCCGTGCGGGCGCGGCCGTGGGTCTCCACCACGGCCGCGACCACATCGGTGCCCCGTTCGCGACGGCGATGGGCCTCGCCGAGCATCGCGAACGTCTTGCCGACGCCGGGGGCGGCGCCCAGATAGATGCGCAGTTCACCGCGCTTGCCCTCGCCCCCGGAACCCGTACCGCTCACTCCGTCATCATCCACCAGTGGGCACGTCAGCCGCAGGAAGGCGCGGTCAGGCCAAGCGCGAGGTTCAGCTCGAGCACGTTCACCCGTTCCGCACCCAGCACGCCGAGCTGGCGGCCCTCGGTGTTCTCGTCCACGAGCTGGCGGACTCGCTCCTCGCCGAGCCCGTTCGCCGCGGCGACCCTGGGAACCTGGATCGCGGCGTACGCGGGGCTGATGTGCGGGTCGATGCCGGACCCGGAACCGGTCACTGCGTCGACAGGAACCTGATCGGGACGCACGGCCTCCCGCTCGGCGATCGCCGTGCGACGCTCGGTGATGAACGACGCCAGGATCTCGCTGCTGGGGCCCTGGTTGGTCGGCAGGGCGGTCGCAGGGTCGCCCGGTGCGAACGGGTCCTCATCGGCGACCGAACCGGTGACCCTGTTGTGGAAGAACGGATCCGGCGCGCCTGCCTCCACCTGCGGGTCCACCCCCACCCAGCGGCTGCCGACCACACATCCGTTGCTGTCGCGCACCGGCGAGCCCTCCGCTGATCCGGAACTGATCCGGCCCACCCCCCACACCGCGGCGGGGTAGATCACCCCGAGGATCACGGTGAGCGCGAGCAAGACCAGCAGGCCGGCCCACACCTGCTTCACGAAACCGATTGTGAATCGCATTCAAGCTCACCCAATCCCAGGAATAAGTCGGACGACGAGGTCGATCAGCCAGATGCCGATGAACGGCGTGATCACACCACCGAGGCCGTAGATCAACAGGTTTCGGCCCAGCAACTGCGAGGCCGAGGACGGCCGGTAGCGCACGCCCTTGAGCGCCAACGGGATCAGCGCCACGATCACCAGCGCGTTGAAGATCACCGCCGACACGATCGCCGACTGCGGCGTCGCCAGGCGCATGATGTTCAGCGTGTCCAGCTGCGGGTAGATCCCGCTGAACAGCGCGGGCAGGATGGCGAAGTACTTCGCCAGGTCGTTGGCCAGCGAGAACGTGGTCAGCGCCCCGCGGGTGATGAGCAGCTGCTTGCCGATCTCCACGACCTCGATGAGCTTGGTGGGATCCGAGTCCAGATCCACCATGTTCCCTGCCTCCTTGGCCGCGGAGGTACCGGTGTTCATCGCGACGCCGACATCGGCCTGGGCCAGCGCGGGCGCATCGTTGGTGCCGTCACCGGTCATCGCGACCAGCCGG
This sequence comes from Rhodococcus sp. PvR044, assembly GCF_040548995.1. Lineage (NCBI taxonomy): Bacteria > Bacillati > Actinomycetota > Actinomycetes > Mycobacteriales > Nocardiaceae > Rhodococcus > Rhodococcus sp. PvR044. The sequence goes on along the minus strand of NZ_JBEPSX010000001.1, from coordinate 955,856 downwards.
CCACCCCGCTGCTCCTTGCGGATCAGCTCGAGCTTGTCCTCCGGGGTCGCCTCGGCCATGAAGTCGTCCACGCCTGCCTCGGCGGCGATCGCCTTGGCGGTCAACGGGTTGTCGCCGGTGATCATGACGGTGCGGATGCCCATGGCCCGCAGCTCGGCGAACCGCTCGGCGATGCCCGGCTTGACCACGTCGGAGAGCTCGATGACACCGAGCACCCTCGGGCTCCCCGCCTCGACCACGGCCACCACGAGCGGCGTGCCGCCGACCTGGGCGATCTCGTTGACCGTGTCGGTCACGGCCGGGGCCGCACTGCCGCCCTGCGTCCGCACCCAGGACAGTGCTGCGTCGCTGGCGCCCTTGCGGATCTGCGATCCGTTGAGGTCGAGTCCGCTCATCCGGGTCTGAGCCGTGAACGGCACGAACTCGCCGAGCTTCTCCGCCTCCGACGGGTCCGGGTCGAGCCCGAAGTCCTTGGCACACAACTCCACGATGCTGCGACCCTCGGGCGTCCCGTCCGCAAGGCTGGACAGCCGTGCGGCTTCCGCGAGTTCCCCCGCGGTGACCCCGGGAGCGGGATGCAGGGCGGTTGCCCTGCGGTTGCCGTAGGTGATGGTGCCGGTCTTGTCCATCAGCAGCGTGTCGATGTCGCCTGCCGCCTCGACCGCGCGGCCGGACATGGCCAGCACGTTGCGTTGCACCAGTCGGTCCATGCCCGCGATGCCGATGGCGGAGAGCAACGCGCCGATGGTCGTCGGGATGAGGCAGACGAGCAGCGCGATCAGCTTGATCGGGTCCTGCTCCTGGCCCGCGTACATGCCCATCGGCCCGATGGCGACCACGGCCAGCATGAAGATGATGGTCAGCGAGGCCAGCAGGATGTTCAGCGCGATCTCGTTGGGCGTCTTCTGCCGCGCGGCGCCCTCGACCAGGGCGATCATCCGGTCCACGAACGAGTGCCCCGGCGCCGCGGTGATCTCGACGACGATCCGGTCGGACAGCACGATGGTGCCGCCGGTCACCGCGCAGCGGTCGCCGCCGGACTCGCGGACCACGGGCGCGGATTCGCCGGTGATCGCCGACTCGTCCACCGTGGCGATGCCCTCGACGACGTCGCCGTCACCGGGGATCACCTCGCCCGCGACCACGACCACCCGATCGCCGACCACCAGGTCCGCGCCCGGGATCGACTCGATCGCGCCACTATCCGTGATGCGGTGAGCGGTGGTGTCCTGCTTGACCTTCCGCAGGCTTGCCGCCTGCGCCTTGCCGCGGCCCTCGGCGACGGACTCGGCCAGGTTCGCGAAGAGCACCGTGAACCACAGCCAGGCCGCGACCACCCAGGAGAACACCGACGGGTCGGCGATCGCCATCACCGTGGTGACCACCGAGCCGACGAGCACCACGAACATGACGGGGTTGCGCGCGAGGTGACGCGGGTCGAGCTTGCGGACCGCGCCTGGCAGCGCCGTGAGCAGCTGCTTCGGGCTGAAGATCCCGCCCTGCACCCGGTGCTGGTTGTGCTGCTCGTCCTGCGTGTCTTCCCCGGATCGCGGGGTGACGCCGGGACGTTCGGTGGTGTTCACACTCATTGCAGAGCCTCCGCGATCGGGCCCAGAGCCAGGGCCGGGAAGAATGTCAGCGCCGCGACCAGGACGACGGTGCCGGTGAGGAGTCCGGCGAACATCGGGCCCGCGGTGGGCAGGGTGCCCGCGCCCGGCTCCGTCTTCTTCTGCGACGCCAGGGATCCGGCGAGCGCGAGTACGAAGATGATCGGCAGGAAGCGTCCGAGCAGCATGCAGACGCCGAGCGAGGACTGGAACCAGTCGCTCGTCACGGTCAGGCCACCGAAGGCGCTGCCGTTGTTGTTCGAGGCCGAGGCGAACGCGTAGAGCACCTCGGAGAAACCGTGGATGGATCCGGGCGTGCCCGGATCGCCGCTGTTGCCCTGGTATCCGGTGGTGGACGACAGGATCACGGTGATGCCGGTGCCGATGAGCACCAGCGCGGGCATCACGAGCACCGAAAGCGCCGCCAGGGTGATCTCCCGCTGCCCCAGCTTCTTGCCGAGGTACTCGGGGGTCCGGCCGACGAGCAGTCCACCGACGAACACGGCGATCAGCGCCAACACGAGGATGCCGTACAGGCCGGTGCCGACGCCGCCGGGTGCGATCTCGCCGAGCAGCATGTTCAGCATCACCGCGCCGCCGCCGAGCGGCGACATGCTGTCGTGCGCGGCATTGACCGCGCCGGTGGAGGTTCCGGTGGTGCTGACCGCGAACAAAGCGGTGCCGGGGATCCCGAATCGGACCTCCTTGCCCTCCATCATTGCGCCCGCCGCGGTGGCGGCGACGCCGCGCTGACCGGACTCGGCGGCGAGGGTCACGGCGAGCAGGCCGCCCCAGAGGAGGCCCATCACGGCCAGTAGGGTCAGGCCCTGCTTGCGGTCGCCGACCATGGTGCCGAAGGTGCGGGTGAGCGAGACCGGGATGAGCAGGATCGCGATGATCTCGACGATATTGCTCAGCGGGGTCGGGTTCTCGAAGGGGTGAGCCGAGTTCGCCGCGAGGATGCCGCCACCGTTGGTGCCCAATTCCTTGATGGCCTCCTGCGAGGCCACCGGCGCGAGCGCATTGGTGACGGAGTTCCCGTCGAGGCCGGTCGAGGTGAAGCCGGAGTCGAAGGACTGGATCACGCCCTGGCTCAAGAGGATCAGCGCGATGATGAACGAGATGGGGAGCAGGATCCGGATGCAGCCACGGGTCAGGTCCACCCAGAAGTTGCCGATCTCGCCGCCGCGGGAGACACGGACGAAGCCGCGGATCAGCGCGGCCGCAACGGCCATACCTACGGCCGCGGACACGAAGTTCTGCACGGCCAGGCCGATCGGCTGGGTCAGGTTGGTCATCGTGGTCTCGGGCGCGTACGACTGCCAGTTGGTGTTGGCCACGAACGATGCGGCGGTGTTGAACGCCATTGCCGGGCTCACCCCGGACAGGTCACCGCTGAGCGGCAGCACGCCCTGGACGCGCTGCAGGAAGTAGAGGAAGAGCACGCTCGCGGCCGAGAAGCCGAGCAGGCTCCCGGCGTAGCCGTACCAGGTCTGGTCGGTGCGGGCGTTGATGCGGCAGAGCCGGTACAGGACCGTCTCGATGCGCAGATCCCCGGAACGGAGATCGGTGTCGGTGGTGTAGACCTTGGCCATGTAGTCACCGACGGGGACATACAGAATCGCTAGCACGGCGATCACCAGTGCTATCTGCAGTCCCGCAGCAAGCGCGGGATTCATGTGTCAGAACCTCTCGGGGTCAAGAAGCGCGATCAGCAGGTAGATCACGAGGGCCGCCGCGATGGCGATCAGGATGACGCTGAGCGTCCCGCCGGCGGTCACTGCGCACGCTTTGTCTGCAACCCGCGCAGCACCAGCGCGCAGAGGCTGAAGGTGCCGATGATGAGCGCCACGTAGGCCAGATCAGCCATGACAGTTCCTTTTCGAAAGTCTCACGCGCGCCGTCCATCGGCGTGCGCCGTCCCCGTTTTCGGGCACAGTGCAGCGTGCTCCCGGACGAGGGCGAATAGGGACTTCCTTACGGCTCGCTAACGCCGCCACCTGGGCTGTTGACGCCTTCTTTACGCGCTTGCGCCTGTGCGCGCGTCGCACCCCAACAGGGGTACAACGCGCGCACAGTTCCGTGGCGGTCAGACGACAGCGGTCTCCCCCGCGAGCCGACCGACCGACGCGGGCACCGGGGTGTCCCCGTCCACCCAGGGCGCCGGAATCGGTGCGCCCGCCACGGTCCGCAGCGGCACGACGCCCGCCCAGGCATCGCCGACTCGGTTGGGTTCGCTCGGCGGGGCGTTGCGTACCTTGACCGTCCACCCGCCCGCGCTGATCGGCAACGCGATGGTCAGCGTGGCCGCGAGCTCCTTCTTGGTGTGGCCGCGCACCTCGGCACTCCGTCCCGGGATCAGGGCGTCCGAGAGTGCGTTCAGCGCGTCGGCGGACTCATCCCGCGTGAGCGCGATCAGGTGCCCGCGCACCACGGCGGATCGGTAGTTGGCCGAGGAGTTGAAGAGGTTGTCCGCCACCACGATTCCGTCGAGCAGGGCAACGCAGAGCGCGGCGGGTGCGCCCGACGCGACCTGGCGTAGTGCCCCGGCGCCGGTGGACCCGTGCAGAATGATCCGGTCGCCGTCCCTGGCATAGAGCATCGGAACCGCCCACGGCATGCCGTCGACGACGGTGGCGAGGGTGCCCACCGCCGCTGCATCGAGCACGGCGTCGAGCTGGGTTCGGTCGAGCATCGAGCGTTCGGGGTGCCTGGTGATTGTGTCCACCCCACCAGCCTCGTCACATTCTGGCGCGGCCAACAGGTCCAGAATTGCCAATCTGCATAGTCCAGTATTCTCCGAGCATGGCCCGCCACCCCCGCGACGTCCAACTGACGCTGACGCTGCCTCCCACCGGCGCCGCTCTCCGGCACCGCATCTCGGAGGCGATCATCGACGCGATCCGGCTCGGCCGGCTACACCCCGGCGACGCACTGCCGCCGACCAGGGCGCTCGCCGCCGAGCTGGGCGTGTCCAGGGCAGGCGTGGTCGAGGCCTACGACGAACTCTGCGCGGCCGGATATGCGTGCGCGCGGCCGGGATCCGGGACCCTGATCGCGCCTGGGGCCGATGCCGCGGCCGCCGCGGGTGCCGGCTCCCACGTGTCGGACCGCCCGACGCCGGTCCCGGACACCGGCCCGACACCGACAGCCCCGACCTGGGACCTCACCCCGGGCTGCCCGGACACCGGCCTCATCTCCCCCGACGACTGGCGGCGCGCCTGGCGGGCGGCCGCGGCGGCACCGATCCGCCCGCGCTCGCCCGGCTCGACCGGCCATCCGGTGCTGCGCCACGCGCTGGCCCTGCACCTGCGCCGCACCCGCGGGATTCTCGCCCACCCGGACGAACTGGTGGTCGTCCCCGGTGTCGACTCCGCGCTGCGCACCCTCGCCGCGGCCGCGGACCTGGCCGGCAGGGACGTCGCCTTCGAGGAGCCGGGGTACCGCAACGCCCGCCGGACACTCGAGCTGTCCGGGGCCCGCCCGCGGCCGATCGCGGTCGATGCCGACGGTCTCGACCCGGCGGCGCTCCGCGAGACCGATGCCGCCGTGTATTGCACTCCGGCGCACCAGTATCCGCTCGGCGCCCGGATGCCGGTCGCCCGTCGCGCCGGGCTGGTGGGGCGGGCGGCCGCCTCCGGGACGCTGATCATCGAGGACGACTACGACGGCGAGTTCCGCTACGACGTCTCCGCACTGCCTGCCCTGCGCAGCATCGAGGGCGGACGCGAGCACGTCGCCTACCTCGGCACCGCGTCGAAGATCCTCTCGCCCTCGATCCGCCTTGCCTGGCTGCTCCCCCCGCCCGCCCTGCTCCAGCGGGTGCACGAATCGCTGCGCCGCACCGGCGAGAACTGCTGCGGGGTCACCGGACTCGCACTGGCCCACTTCATCGAATCCGGCGCCCTGACCCGGCACCTCGCCCGGGCCTCGCGCACCTACTCGGCGCGGCGGGCCGCCCTGGTCGGTGCACTCCGGAGCCGCCCAACCCTGATGGACCGGCCGGGGGTCGACCTCGCGGGCATCGAGGCCGGGCTGCACGTGGTGCTGCGCCTGCCGGACCACGCCGACGACGACGCCATCGCAACCGAACTCGGCACCAGGGGCATCGCGGTGCCCGGCCTGGGTCCCTACCGCACCGACGCGGCGGGTCCACGGGGCCTGATGTTCGGATACGCGCAGTTACCCGAGACCCAGGCCGACGCCGTCGCCGGTGCGATCGCGGAGGTGGTCGGCAGGCATCTCGCCCGCTGACTCACGGCTGCTCATCCGGCTCCTGCTCGAGGACCTTCTCCAGGAAGTCCTTGAGCTCCTGGATCGCCGACGCGCCGGGGATGGCGCTGAGACTGGCGAGGGCCGCGTTCAGCGCGGCCAGGAGGGTTCGAAAGATCCGCCGCCCGATCGTCCCGCCGCCGCGGACGACCCCCATCACCTCGCTGCGGCCTGCCAGCTCGATCACCGCGAGCTTGAAATCACGCATGGCGCCGTCCCAGCCCGCCGATCCCAACGCGTCGATCACGGTGTCGGCGGGGAACTCCCGGCTCTCGCCGCTGAGCGCGCGGAGCGCCTCCGCCCCCTGATTCGCCACGAGTTGTTCGACAGCCGAGGCGAACCGGCGTCGGAGATCCTCGTCGGGCAGCACGGCGCGCTCCGCACCGCTGTCGTCACCGACGGCCGCGTCCGGTTGCGCCGACCAGCGCAACACCAGCAGCACATCGTCGACGAGCTGGCGCACGATGAGCATGTCGTCGTAGTCGGCCACGAGACCTCCTCGCCGAAGGACACCCGTCAGTGTGCGCGTCGCGGGTCGGGGTCTACAAGCCTCGCGGCCGTGGCTGGCACTTCGGGCAGCTGTAGGAGGACCTGTTCATGAACTTCTCCCGCCGGATGGGCGCACCACAGCGCGGGCACGGACGGTCCTCGCGGCCGTAGGCGGACAGCGACCGGTCGAAGTACCCGGACTCCCCGTTCACGTTCACGTACAGCGCGTCGAACGAGGTACCGCCCTGCGCCAGCGCCTCGCTCATCACCTCGGTGACCGAGCCGAGCAGCAGGCGCACCTGTGGGCGGGTCAGCCGGTCAGCAGGTCTGTTCCCGTGGATCCCGGTGCGCCACAACGCCTCGTCGGCGTAGATGTTGCCAACCCCGGACAGTACCGTCTGATCCAGGATCACCCGCTTGATCTCGGATCCCTTCGCCCGGATCGCGGCGACGACCGAATCCGCGTCGAACAACGGGTCCAGCGGGTCCCGCGCGATGTGGGCCACCGGCTCGGGCAATGCCGTCCCGTCCACGTCGACGATCGGCGCCAATGCCCAGCCGCCGAAGGTGCGCTGGTCGACAAACCGCAACTGTGACCCGCTGTCCAGATTCGCCAGGATGCGCAGATGCTTCTCGCGCGGCGCGGCCGGCGGCTGCACCAGCATCTGGCCGCTCATCCCGAGGTGCACCACCACGGCGAGGTCGCCGGGCGCCAACTCGAGCCAGAGGTACTTGCCGCGACGGCTGGCGCCGACGACCCCGAGACCGGCAAGCTGCGCCGCGAGATCGTCACCGCCGAGAAGGTGCCTGCGGACAGCACGGGGATGCAGGACCTCGACGGCATCGATCCGGGAACCGACGACGTGGGCCTCGAGCCCGCGCCGGACCACCTCGACCTCGGGCAGCTCCGGCACGGCGTCAGCCGACCTGGTCGGAGTCGTCCTCCGAGAGGGACTTCCAGGCGGTGCTGGCCGCCTTCTGCTCGGCTTCCTTCTTCGACCGTCCGACACCGACGCCGAGCGCATCCCCCGCGACCAGCACGGTCGCGGTGAACTCCTTGTCGTGATCGGGCCCGGTCGCACTGATCTCGTAGACCGGCACGCCCGCGCCACGCTCCGCGGTCAGCTCCTGCAGGCTGGTCTTCCAGTCGAGACCCGCGCCCAGCTTGGGTGCGCGCTCGAGGAGGTCACCGAACAGCGAGAGCACGACGGTCCGCGCCGTGTCGATGCCGTGCTGCAGGTGCACGGCACCGAGCAGCGACTCCATGCCGTCCGCCAGGATGCTCGCCTTGCCGCGGCCCCCGGTCATCTCCTCGCCCTTGCCGAGCAGGAGATGGGCACCGAGACCACCCTCACCGAGATCGCGTGCGACCTCCGCGAGTGCGTGCATGTTGACGATGCTGGCCCTGATCTTGGCCAGCTCACCCTCGGACTTCTCCGGATGCGCGACGTAGAGCTTCTCGGTGATGGTCAGGCCGAGCACCGAGTCGCCCAGGAACTCGAGCCGCTCATTGGTCGGCAACCCGCCGTTCTCGTACGCATACGAGCGGTGGGTCAGCGCCAGCGTGAGCAGCGGTTCGTCCAGGACAACGCCAAGAGCGGCGAGGAGGGAATCATGATCCCCCTCGCCGCCGGCGGGTGCTGCGTTGCTACTTGTCACTGCGCGACTAGACCGCAGCGGTGACCTGACGACCCTTGTAGGTGCCGCAGGACGGGCACGCAATGTGGGGCAGGGTCTTCTCGCCACAGCCACGGTTCGGGCAGGTGATGAGGGTGGGCACAGTGGTCTTCCACTGGCTGCGACGCGACCTGGTGTTGGACCGCGACATCTTGCGCTTGGGGACAGCCACTTCTACTTCTCCTCGGCTTCAGTGTTCACACGACTCTTGCTGGGCTGGGATGATGCATCCTCAGCGTCGAACTTCCCCGCGAGGGCAGCCCAGCGAGGATCCAGTATCTCATGTCCATGCCCAGATTCTGCAATCGCCAGACGAACCCCACATTCGGGGCACAGTCCCTGGCAATCTTCGCTGCACAATGGCTGCAGCGGAAGCGCTAGCCCGGCCGCATTCACGATGACCGGTTCGAGATCGATCAGGTCATCGACGATGCGGTAGATCTCATCTTCTTCGGTGGTCGCCTCGGTGGTGCTGTTCGGGTACGCGAACAGCTCGGTGAGGTAGAGGTCGAGCTCGGCGTCGAACGGTTCGAGGCAGCGCGAGCACTCCCCCTCGGTGGCCGCCCGGACGGTGCCGGTGACCAGCACGCCCTCCGAGACGGACTCAAGCCGGAGGTCGAGTGCGACGTCACCGCCGACCGGCACCGCGATCATGTCGAGGCCGATACGGGAGGCGGCGGGCACCGTGCGGGTGACCGTGGTCATCGACCCGGGACGGCGCCCCAGACTGAGGATGTCCAGCACAAGACCGCCCTCGTGAAGACGGGGCGAACCGGAACGATGCGAGGACACGCGAATACTCTTTCGTCAGCGAAGAAGGGGATGGGCAACCACTCAACGGTACGCGATGGGGTGCCCCAATGGAAAATCTGCAGCAGGCGACCCTCGGCTACCGGTGACGGCTCGACCGGCTGGGTCGCTCGTCGGGCTCGTCGTAGTCGGGGATCCCGGAGCCGGTCCGCAGTTGCTGGCGGCCGCGGCCAACGGAGCGGATGGTCCCGCTGAGGAACTCCTCGAACTCGGCGAGCTTGCCGTCCACGTACAGGTCGCATTCGCCCCGCAACCGGTCCGATTCGGCGTGCGCGGAATCGATGACCCGAGCCGACTCCGAGTGCGCGGCCTGCACGACCTCGGTCTGCGACACCAGCCGCTCCTGCTCGGCGCGGCCGTCCGCGACCGACCGCTCGTGTGCGGCGCGGCCGGATTCGACCAGGCGCTCCGCCTCGGCCGCGGCCTGCCCGGTGAGGCTGTCGTATTCGTGCTGCCCCTCGGCGATGGTCCGGTCCGCCTCCTCGCGCGCGTCGGCGACGAGTTCATCGGCGTGTGCCTGCGCCTCGGAGACCATCCGGTCGGCCTTCGCCTTGGCGTCGGCGAGGATCCGGTCGGCGTTGTCCCGCGATTCGGCGAGGGTGGCCGCCGCCTCGGCGTCCGCGCTCGAGACCGCCTGCTCGGCGTGCGCGCGGGCGTCGCCGACCAGCTTGTCGCGGTGGTCGAGCACGTCCTGCGCGTCGTCGAGCTCGCCCGGGATCGCCTCACGGACGTCATCGAGGAGTTCGAGGACGTCGCCGCGGGGCACCACGCACCCGGCCGTCATCGGGACACCGCGCGCCTCTTCCACGATCGCGACGAGCTCGTCGAGCGCCTCGAATACCCGGTACACGCCAAACCCCAATCGTCGACGACGGCTTACGAGACCAGTCTGCCCGTCGCGCCGCTCACCGGCGCGCCGCCACGCCCAGTGTGTCGAGGATCAACCGTTACGCGGTCGGCCCCGCGGCGCGCTCCGCCAGCCGGGCCAGCAGCCGCTCGTGCACCTTCGCGGGCAGCATGTCCGCGACGTCACCGCCGTAGGTCGCCACCTCCTTGACCAGCGAGCTGGAGAGGTAGCTGTAGCGCGGGTTCGTCGCGATGAAGAGGGTGTCGACGCCGGTGAGCTTGTGGTTCATCTGCGCCATCTGCAGCTCGTAGTCGAAGTCGTTGGCGCCGCGCAGGCCCTTGACGATCGCGCTGGCCCCATTCGCCTTCGCATAGTCGACGAGGAGTCCCTGCCAGGAGTCGACCCGGACGTTCGGCAGGTCCGCGACGGCCTCGCGCAGCATCTCGAGGCGTTCGTCGATGCTGAACAGCCCCTTCTTGTTCTTGTTGATCATCACCGTGACGATGACCTCGTCGAACTGAACCGCCACCCGGCCGATCACGTCGAGGTGACCGTTGGTGATGGGATCGAAGGACCCGGGGCAGACCGCACTGCTCATGACTGCAGACCGTAACAGGCGATCTCGATCCGGGTCTCGCCATACTTACGCACCCGGTCGGCCGACAGTCCGGACGGCCACACGGTCGCGGGCGATCGCGAGGACCGTTCGAGGACGACCAGCGAATCCTCCCCGATCCAGCCCCCGTCGACGAGCGCGCCAAGCACCGATCCGACCTCGTCCTCGCCCATCGCGTACGGCGGGTCGATGAAGACCAGGTCGTACTCGCGATCGGGCGTGCCCGCGACGACCGCGGCCACCGGCGACGACCGCACGAGCGCGCCCGGCAACCCGAGTGTCGCCACGTTCTCGCGCGCCACCGCGGCCGCCTTCGCGTCCGATTCGACCAGCACCACGTGCTCGGCGCCCCGCGAGAGTGCCTCCAAGCCAAGCGCTCCCGACCCCGCGAACAGGTCGAGCACGGCGGCGCCGTCGAGATGCATCCGGGCGTCGAGCGAACTGAACAGCGCCTCGCGCACACGCTCCGAGGTGGGCCGGGTGCCCTTCGGCGGGACCCGGAGCCGGCGCCCACCCGCGGCGCCGGCGACGATCCGGGTCACTGCGGCCCGTCCTCCTCCGTCGACACCACGGAGATCACGGTCAGCAGGTCGCCGCCCTCGACCTGCTGCACCGGGGTGATCGCGAGCCTGCTCACGACGCCACCGCGGGTTGCGGTGATCGCCGCCTCCATCTTCATCGCCTCGATCGTCGCGACGGTGTCGCCCGCAGCGACCTTCTGTCCCTCCGCCACGACGAGGGTGACGACGCCCGCGAACGGCGCGGCCACGTGGCCGGGGTTGCCCCGGTCCGCCTTCTCCGCGGCGGGGACCTCGCTGGCGATCGAGCGGTCGCGCACCGACACCGGCCGCAGCTGGCCGTTGAGGATGCACATCACCGTGCGCATGCCGCGCTCGTCGGGTTCGGAGATCGCCTCCAGCCCGATGAGCAGCTCGACACCGGGGGCCAGCGTGACCCGGTGTTCCTCGCCGCGGCGCAGTCCGTAGAAGAACTGGTTCGCCGACAGCCGCGAGGTGTCGCCGTACTTCTCGCGGTGCTCGAGGAACTCGCGGGTCGGGCCGGGGAACAGCAGCCGGTTCAGGGTGCCGCGGCGCTCGGCAGGAGAACCGTCGAGTCCGGCCTGGTCGTCCGCGGTCAACGGCGTCTCGGGCTTGGCTTCGCCGCGGCCCTCGAGCGCCCTGGTGCGGAACGGCTCCGGCCAGCCGCCTGCCGGGTTGCCCAGTTCGCCGCGCAGGAACCCGATCACCGATTCCGGGATGTCGTATCCGGCGGGGTTCTCCGCGAACTCGTCCGTCGACACGCCCGAGCCGACGAGGTGCAGCGCGAGGTCGCCGACCACCTTGGAGGACGGGGTCACCTTCACCAGGCGGCCGAGCATCCGGTCCGCAGCCGCGTACTTCGCCTCGACCTCCTCGAACTGGTCGCCCAGCCCGAGCGCGATGGCCTGCTGGCGCAGGTTCGACAGCTGACCGCCGGGGATCTCGTGCGTGTAGACGCGACCGGTGGGGGCGGGCAGCCCGGACTCGAACGGCGCGTACACCTTTCGCAGCGCCTCCCAGTACGGCTCGAGGTCGCACACGGCCTGCAGATCCAGGCCGGTGTCCCGCGCCGAATGGGCGGTGGCCGCGACGATCGCCGACAACGCGGGCTGGCTGGTGGTGCCCGCCAGCGCCGCGCTCGCGCCGTCGACGGCGTCGGCTCCCGCCTGCCACGCCGCCAGGTAGGTGGCCAGCTGGCCGCCGGGGGTGTCGTGGGTGTGCACGTGCACCGGCAGGTCGAAGTTGCTGCGCAACGCCGACACCAGGGTCGCGGCCGCCGGTGCCCGCAGCAGTCCGGCCATGTCCTTGATGGCCAGCACGTGGGCGCCCGCGTCGACGATCTGCTCGGCCAGCTTCAGGTAGTAGTCGAGGGTGTAGAGGTCCTCGTTCGGGTTCGACAGGTCACCGGTGTAGCTCATCGCGACCTCGGCGACGGCGGTGCCGGTCTCGCGGACCGCGTCGATGGCCGGCCGCATCTGGTCGACGTTGTTGAGCGCGTCGAAGATCCGGAAGATGTCCACGCCCGTCGAGGTGGCCTCGCGCACGAACGCGCGGGTGACCGACTCGGGGTAGGGCGTGTAACCGACGGTGTTGCGGCCGCGCAGCAGCATCTGCAGGCAGATGTTCGGCATCGCCTCGCGCAGCGCGGCCAGCCGCTCCCACGGGTCCTCGTGCAGGAAGCGCAGCGCGACGTCGTAGGTCGCGCCGCCCCAGGCCTCCACCGACAGCAGCTCGGGGGTCATCCTGGCGACGTGACCGGCGACGTCGAGCAGGCCTCCGGTGCGCACCCGGGTCGCCAGCAGGGACTGGTGCGCGTCGCGGAAGGTGGTGTCGGTGACACCGAGCGCGTCCTGTGCACGCAGCGCGGCGGCGAAGCCCTCGGGCCCGAGCTCGATCAGTCGCTGCTTCGAGCCGGCGGGCGGCGGCGTGGTCAGGTCGATCTTGGGCAGCTTGTCGCGCGCGTAGACCGTGGTCGGGCGCTCGCCGTGCGGCTTGTTTACGGTCACGTCGGCGAGGTAGGTCAGGATCTTGGTGCCGCGGTCGGCCGACGCCCTCGAGGTGAGCAGTTGTGGGCGCTCCTCGATGAACGAGGTCGTCACGTTGCCCGCGCGGAAGTCGGGGTCATCGAGGACGGCCTGCAGGAACGGGATGTTGGTGGCGACGCCGCGGATCCGGAACTCGGTCACCGCCCGGCGCGCCCTTGCGACGGCTGCGGGCAGGTCCCGGCCGCGACAGGTGAGCTTGACGAGCATCGAGTCGAAGTAGGCGCCGACCTCGGCGCCCAGGTTCGCGCCGCCGTCGAGGCGTACGCCTGCACCGCCGGGGGTGCGGTACGCGGTGATCCGGCCGGTGTCGGGACGGAACCCGTTGGCCGGGTCCTCGGTGGTGATGCGGAGCTGCAGCGCCGCGCCGCGGAGCTTGATCGAATCCTGGGACAGGCCCAGATCGGCAAGCGTCTCGCCGGAGGCGATCCGCAGCTGCGCCTGCACCAGGTCCACGTCCGTCACCTCCTCGGTGACGGTGTGCTCGACCTGGATGCGCGGGTTCATCTCGATGAACACGTGGTTGCCGCGGGTGTCGAGGAGGAACTCGACGGTGCCCGCGCAGCTGTAGTTGATCTCCTTGGCGAACGCGACCGCGTCGGCGCAGATCCGCGCGCGCAGTTCCTCCGGGAGGTTCGGCGCGGGCGCCAGCTCGATCACCTTCTGGTGTCGTCGCTGCACGCTGCAGTCGCGCTCGAACAGGTGGATCACGTTGCCCTGACCGTCGGCCAGGATCTGCACCTCGATGTGGCGCGGGTCGACGACGGCCTGCTCGAGGAACACGGTGGCGTCACCGAAGGCGGACTCCGCCTCGCGGGCCGCGGCCTCGATCGCCTCGCGCAGCTGGGCGCGCTCGGCGACCCGGCGCATGCCGCGGCCACCGCCGCCTGCGACCGCCTTGACGAACAGCGGGAACTGCATGGACTCGGCGGCGGCGAGCAGCTCGTCCACGTCGGCGGACGGCGCCGACGAGGAGAGCACGGGGAGGCCTGCCGCCTTCGCGGCGGCGATCGCGCGGGCCTTGTTGCCGGTGAGCTCGAGCACCTCCGCGGACGGGCCGACGAAGGTGATGCCCTCGGCGGCACAGGCCGCGGCCAGGTCCGGGTTCTCGGAGAGGAAGCCGTAGCCGGGGTAGATGGCGTCGGCGCCGGACTTCTTCGCAGCCGCGACGATCTCGGCGATCGACAGGTAGGCCCGGACCGGGTGCCCCTCCTCCCCGATCTGGTAACTCTCGTCGGCCTTCAGACGGTGGACCGAGTTGCGGTCCTCGTACGGAAAGACAGCTACGGTCCCCGCGCCCAGCTCGTAGGAGGCGCGGAATGCCCTGATCGCGATTTCCCCGCGATTGGCAACCAAAACTTTAGAGAACATTGCTGAAAATTACCCTTGCTCTCGTACCGCTCGCCGGACGGTGTCCTAGCATCCGGGAAATTCCCGCATACTCGACCCGCTGTAACGATGCAGTACGCTACCGGCCCCCACCTCACAGGGATACGGCACCCACCGTGAGCTGCGGATATACGACTCGATCACAACTCTTTCGCAGGGTTCGCAGATGGCCCGAACGGCGGGCGAACACCCCCGCAGCGAGCTGGTCGACCGCTCCCGGTCTGCCTCATATACTCGTCAGTGCAATCGGTCCGCCCGGTGTGGTCATGAGGAGCCCCGAAGTCCCCGCCCGGCGTCGAAGCACGTCTCCCTTGCCTATGAGGAGAGAGGTGTGAGAGGGAACCCGGTGAGAATCCGGGACTGTCCCGCAGCGGTATGCAGGAACGACCGCCGTCACCATGCACTGGACTTCGCGTCTGGGAAGCGACGGCCACTAGGACCGGTGTCGATCACCGGGCGCCTGCGAGTCCGAAGACCTGCCGACTGCGTCGGGCACGCCGTGCCCGACGGTCCACCGCCTCGTGGAATGGGCGAGTAGATCGGATCGCCGTTGACTGCTGCCCGCACGCGGGCGCCACCTGGGCTCGGTCCGTGCTCTCGTCTGCCGGTGGTGGCCACCCCGCTGTCAGCAACTGGAGAACACCGTGACATCCACCTTCACCGCAACCGTGCTGGGCTCCCCGCGCATCGGTCCCCGCCGCGAACTCAAGAGGGCCGTCGAGTCCTTCTGGGCCGGCAGTCTCGACGCCTCCGCGCTCGATGCCGTCGCACGGGACCTACGCACACAGATCTGGACCGAACTGCGCGACGCCGGGATCGATTCCGTTCCGGTCAACGTCTTCTCGTACTACGACCAGATGCTCGACACCGCCGCGATGCTCGGCGCCCTGCCGGAGCGGGTCGCCGGCGAGTCGACGGCTCTGGATCGCTATTTCGCGGCCGCCCGCGGCACCGCCACCGTCACCCCACTCGAGATGACGAAGTGGTTCGACACGAACTACCACTACCTGGTCCCCGAGATCAGCTCCTCGACCCGGTTCACCCTCGACCCGTCGAAGGTGCTGGGCGAGGTCGAGGCGGCGCAGGCCCTCGGCATCGCCGCGCGACCGGTGCTGATCGGGCCGGTCACCTTCCTGCTCCTGTCGAAGGCGATCGACTCCGAGTCCTCCCTCCTCTCCCGGGTCGGGGAGCTGCTCCCGCTGTACTCCGCGCTGCTCGGGCGGCTGGCGGACGCAGGCGTCGAGTGGGTTCAGATCGACGAACCAGCGCTGGTCGCCGATCGCACGGAGTCCGAGATCGCCACCGCTGGCGAGGTGTACCGGTCGCTGTCCGCGCTCGAGCATCGGCCCGCGATCCTGCTCGCCTCCTACTTCGGCGACCTCGGCGCCGCCCTGCCCGCGCTGGCGAAGACCGACATCGAGGGTCTGGCGGTCGACCTCGTCGCGGGCGACCAGGAGGCGCTGGCCGGAATCCCCGAACTCGCGGGCAAGCACCTCGTCGCCGGGATCGTCGACGGGCGGAACATCTGGCGCAACGACCTGGCCGCATCCCTGACGACGCTCGAAACCCTGCGCGGAAGCGTGGCTTCGGTCGCGGTCTCCACCTCCTGCTCCCTGCTGCACGTGCCGTACTCGCTCGAGAGCGAGAGCGAACTCGACGACGCCCTGCGGTCCTGGCTGGCCTTCGGCTCCGAGAAGGTGCGCGAGGTCATCACCCTCGCCACCGGCCTGCGTTCCGGTCGCGAGGCCGTCGGCGAGGAGCTGGCGCAGGCGGCGTCCGCGAAGGCCACCAGGGCGGCCGATCGACGGCTGCACGACTACGCGATCCGGGCGCGATTGACCGGTCTGAAGGCGTCCGACGGCGGGCGGCGTCCCGCCGCGGAGCGGCGCGAGGTGCAGGCTGCCGTCCTGCCGCTACCGCAGCTGCCCACCACCACGATCGGCTCGTACCCGCAGACGACCGCCATCCGGGTGGCCAGGGCCGCGCTGCGGAAGGGCGAGATCGACGAGGCCGACTACCTGCGCCGGATGCGCGGCGAGGTGGCCGATGTCATCGCCCTCCAGGAACAGCTGGGTCTGGACGTGCTGGTGCACGGCGAACCCGAGCGCAACGACATGGTGCAGTACTTCGCCGAACAGCTCGACGGCTTCTTCGCCACAGCCAACGGTTGGGTGCAGTCCTACGGGACCCGCTGCGTGCGACCGCCGATCCTGTACGGCGATGTCCGCCGGCCGCGCCCGATGACGGTCGACTGGACCTCGTACGCACAGTCACTGACGCCGCGGCCGGTCAAGGGCATGCTCACCGGGCCGGTCACCATCCTGGCGTGGTCGTTTGTCCGGGACGACCAGCCGCTGTCCGAGTCGGCCGACCAGGTGGCGCTGGCGATCCGCGACGAGACCGTCGACCTCGAAAGAGCGGGGGCGCAGGTGATCCAGGTGGACGAACCCGCGCTGCGTGAGCTGTTGCCGCTGCGGTCGGCGGATCAACCCGCCTACCTGGACTGGTCGGTCGGCGCGTTCCGGCTTGCCACCTCCGGGGTCGCCGACGCGACCTCGATTCACACCCACCTGTGCTACTCGGAATTCGGCGAGGTGATCGGGGCGATCGCCGGTCTGGATGCCGACGTCACCTCGATCGAGGCGGCGCGCTCGCACATGGAGGTCCTCGACGATCTCAACGCGGTCGGATTCGATCTCGGTGTCGGTCCGGGCGTCTACGACATCCACTCCCCCAGGGTGCCCTCGGTCGCGGAGATCGCCGACTCGCTGCGTGCCGCGCTGAAGGCTGTTCCTGCGGAGCGGCTGTGGGTCAACCCCGACTGCGGCCTGAAGACCCGTGGCCGGGCCGAGGTCGAGGCGTCCCTGCGCAACCTCGTCGCCGCGACCGCACTGGTCCGGGCCGAGCTCTAGGCCGGCGCCGCACCTGCGCTCGCCCCGGGCGGGCGTGGGTGCGGCTACGCGTGCGGGTACGGCAGGTGCCCGCTGCTGTTCTCGTTCACCAGGACCGACCGCCCCAACTGCGGGAATGCCCGTTGCGCGCAGGCGGGGCGGTCGCACACCTTGCACCCCGCGCCGATCGGCACGATCGTGGCCGGGTCGTCGGTCTGGATTCCGTGCGAGTACACCATCCGATCGGCGTAGGCGATGTCGCAGCCGAGCCCGATCGCGAAGTTGCGTTCGGGGGCCAGATAGCCGAGGCCGCCGCTGTGCGTGGTCCGGGCCACCCACAGGTAGGTGCGCCCGTCAGGCATCTTCGCCACCTGCGTGTGGATCCGGCCCGGGTTGGCGAAGGCCTCGTGGACCACCCACAACGGGCAGCTCCCACCCACCCGGGAGAAGTGAAAGGCGGTGGCGGACTGCCGTTTGGAGATGTTCCCGGCGCGATCGGTGCGGACGAAGAAGAACGGCACCCCGCGCTGGCGGTGCCGCTGCAGCGTGGACAGCCGGTGACAGATGGTCTCGAAGCCGACCTCGAACATCAGGCTGAGCAGGTCGATGTCATAGCGCAGCGATTCGGCCGAGTCCAGGAACTGGCTGTACGGCAGGATCAGCGCGCCGGCGAAGTAGTGCGCCAACCCGATCCGCGCCAGCGCCGCGGACTCGGCGCTCAGCGAATCATCCTCCGCGACAATAGAGTCGATCGCCTCTGCCTGCGTCAGGAAGGCCAGCTGCATCGCGATCTGGAAGGCGCGCTGACCCGCTGTCAGCCGCCGCGCGAGGGTGAGGGTCGACTTCTTCGCGTCGAAGAAACGCTTGGGACCCAACTGATCCGGTTCATCGGTCCGGATCCGCACCGTCACGCCGTGCCGATCGCGCATCAGCCTCGCGAGCTGCAGATCGAGCGCGCCGATGGTCAGCTCGTTGCGGGTGAACATCTGCTCCGCGGCGTCGTCGAGCCGGGCGATGTGGTTGCGGCGATCGTAGAAGAAATCGCGAACCTCCTCGTACGGCATCGGAACGCGCGCAGAGCCGGCCGGGGCCTCCCCGGACAGCTGCGCCGAGAACTGGTCCAGCTGATCGGTCGCCGCGTGCAGGCGACGGTGCAGCGTCACCAGGGTTCGGCCCACCGCGGGCATGCGGGCCACCAACTCGTCCAGCTCCGCGAGCGAGACGTCGCCGGACTCGGACGTCTCCGCCAGCGCCTGGTGGACATCGGCGACCAGGCGGGCGTCGGAGTCCGCCGCAAAGAACTGGACGTCGAGATCGAACTCGGAGTTGAGCTTGAGGAGCACCGGCACCGTGAGCGGGCGCTGGTCGTTCTCGAGCTGGTTCACGTAGCTCGGCGAGAGTCCCAGCGTCTTGGCGAGCGCCAGCTGCGAGAGGTGCCGCTCCTCACGGAGCCGCCGCAGCCGGGCACCGGCGTACATCTTCTTCATCGATCTCCTCCTCGCTGGCCCCGTGAGAATACCGCGCACCCATTCACAAGATTCGCAAGATCATCGGTCAGCTTACGCAAAAATAGGCAAGTGCAACGTATTTCGTAGGCCTCACCCGATGCGTAGCGTGCGAATGAACAGCAGGCCAGGCATCACAACGGAGGATTGATGAAGACACATCTCGTACGCACGCACCGGTCCGCGGAGGAGTTCCCCAAGCCCGAGCACCTGGCCTGGCAGATCGCCGAGGTCGCCACCGACGCGGTCGAGGTCCCCGCCGCCACCTCCGAGATGATCGTCAACCGGATCATCGACAACGCGGCAGTGGCGGCGGCCTCTCTCGCCCGCCGCCCGGTGGCCAACGCCCGCGCCCAGGCGCGGTCGCATCCGTACGGTCCCGGATCGACGGTGTTCGGGATCGGCGGCACCTTCTCCCCCGAGTGGGCCGCGTGGGCCAACGGCGTCGCGGTCCGCGAGCTCGACTTCCACGACACCTTCCTGGCCGCCGAGTACTCGCATCCAGGAGACAACATCCCGCCGATCCTCGCCGTCGCCCAGCACACGGGTCGTAGCGGCGCCGATCTGGTCCGCGGGCTGGCCACGGGCTACGAGATCCAGGTGGACCTGGTGCGCGCGATCTGCCTGCACGAGCACAAGATCGACCACGTCGCGCATCTCGGCCCCTCCGCCGCCGCGGGCATCGGCACCCTGCTGGGCCTGGACACCGAGACGGTGTACCAGGCCGTCGGCCAGGCGCTGCACACCACCACCGCGACGCGTCAGTCCCGCAAGGGCGAGATCTCCAGCTGGAAGGCCTACGCACCGGCGTTCGCCGGCAAGATGGCCGTCGAGGCCGTGGACCGCGCGATGCGCGGCGAGAGCGCCCCATCACCGATCTGGGAGGGCGAGGACGGCGTCATCGCCTGGCTGCTCGGCGGACCGAAGGCCGAGTACCAGGTTCCGCTGCCCGGACCGGGCGAGGCCAAGCGCGCGATCCTGGACACCTACACCAAGGAGCACTCGGCGGAGTACCAGAGCCAGGCGCCGATCGACCTGGCCCGCCGGATGCGTGGCCGGATCGGCGATCTGGATCAGATCGCCTCGATCGTCCTGCACACGAGCCACCACACGCATGTGGTGATCGGTACCGGCTCGAACGATCCGCAGAAGTTCGACCCCACCGCGTCCCGGGAGACCCTCGACCACTCGGTGATGTACATCTTCGCCGTCGCCCTGCAGGACGGCACGTGGCATCACGAGCGGTCGTACGCGCCCGAGCGCGCGCAACGTCCGGACACCATCGAGCTGTGGAAGAAGATCTCCACGGCCGAGGACCCGGAGTGGACCCGCCGCTACCACTCGACCGACCCGGACGAGAAGGCCTTCGGCGCCCGCGCCGAGGTGACACTGAAGAGCGGCGAGGTGATCGTCGACGAGCTCGCGATCGCCGACGCACATCCGTTGGGCGCGCACCCGTTCGCGCGGGACCAGTACATCGCCAAATTCCACACGCTCGCCGTGGGCGTCGTCGCCCCAGACGAGCAGGACCGCTTCCTGGACGCCGCGCAGCGCACCCCCGACCTGAAGTCCGGCGAGCTGAACCAGCTCACGTTCACCGTCGCCGAGGACGTGCTCGCCCACGCACCGACGTCGCCGAAGGGGCTGTTCTGATGTCGGGCCTCATCGCTGCCGCGACCTCCGCCTCCGACAAGCGGATCGCGTTTCGGCGCGGGCTCACGTCGGGTTCGATCCAGCGCCTGCCCGGGGCGTTCAATCCCCTGGTGGCCAAGCTGATCCAGGAGATAGGCTTCGAGGGCGTCTACGTATCAGGTGCCGTCGTCTCCGCCGACCTCGCGCTGCCCGACATCGGACTGACCACATTGACCGAGGTGGCCGAGCGGGGCAGGCAGATCGCCCGCGTCACCGACCTGCCCGTGCTGATCGACGCGGACACCGGATTCGGCGAGCCGATGAGTGCGGCCCGCACGGTCACCCTGCTCGAGGACGCGGGGATCGCGGGCTGCCACCTCGAGGACCAGGTCAACCCGAAGCGGTGCGGACACCTCGACGGCAAGGCCGTGGTGCCGACCGCCGAGATGGTGCGGCGCCTGCGGGCCGCGGTATCGGCGCGGCGTGATCCGACCTTTGTGATCTGCGCGCGCACTGATGCCGCCGGCATCAGTGACACGACCGCGTCCGGCAAAGGCGGAATCTACGACGCGATCGAGCGGGCCAAGGCCTACGCGGACGCGGGCGCCGACCTGATCTTCACCGAGGCCCTGCACACCGAGGCCGAGTTCGAGAAGTTCCGCGCGGCCGTGGAGATCCCGTTGCTGGCGAACATGACCGAGTTCGGCAAGTCCGAACTCATCCCGGCGAAGACGCTCGAGGAGATCGGCTACAACGCGGTGATCTACCCGGTCACCACGCTGCGGCTGGCGATGTTCGCGGCCGAGCAGGGCCTTCGCGAGATCCACGCCGAGGGAACCCAATCCGGGCTGCTCGACAGGATGCAACACCGGAGCCGTCTCTACGAACTGCTCGAGTACGAGCGCTACAACGAATTCGACAGCGGCATCTTCAACTTCCGCATTGAGGAGAGTGGCTCATGACCGAGGCGATCCCGACCATCTACAAGGGCCTCGCGGGCGTCGTCGTCGACACCACCGCGATCTCCAAGGTGGTCCCCGAGACCAACTCGCTGACCTACCGCGGGTACGCGGTGCAGGACCTCGCGGCGCACTGCAGTTTCGAGGAGGTCGCGTACCTGCTCTGGCACGGAGAACTCCCCACGCCCGCGCAGCTGGAGCTGATGTGCCAGCGCGAACGAGCGGCGCGCCGGGTCGACCGCTCGCTACTGTCGCTGCTGTCGAAGATGCCCGACAACTGTCACCCCATGGACGTCGTGCGCACCGCGATCAGCTACCTCGGCGCGGAAGACCCTGCGGAGGAGGACAACTCGCCCGAGGAGAACCTCGCGAAGGCACTGCGGATGACGGCGGTGCTCCCGACGATCGTCGCGGCCGACTTCCGGCGCAGGCGCGGGCTCGATCCGATCGCACCGCACTCACACCGGGGTTTCGCGGAGAACTTCCTCAACATGTGCTTCGGCGCCGTCCCCGACCCGGCGATCGTGCGGGCCTTCGAGGTGTCGCTGATCCTGTACGCGGAGCACAGCTTCAACGCCTCGACCTTCGCCGCGCGGGTGGTCACCTCGACGCTCTCGGACATCTACAGCGCGGTGACCGCCGCGATCGGCGCCCTCAAGGGCCCGCTGCACGGCGGCGCCAACGAGGCCGTCATGCACGACATGCTCGAGATCGCCACCCCCGACCGCGCCGAGGAGTGGATGCTCGCCAAGCTCGCCGCCAAGGAGAAGGTGATGGGCTTCGGGCACCGGGTCTACAAGAACGGCGATTCACGGGTGCCGACGATGAGATCCGCGCTGGCCGATGTCGCCGCTCAGACCGGCGGCGAGAACTGGGTGCAGATATACGAGATCCTCGAGAAGACGATGGTCGGCGCGACGGGCATCAAGCCGAACCTCGACTTCCCGACCGGGCCCGCGTACTACCTGATGGGTTTCGACGTGGAGATGTTCACGCCGATCTTCGTGATGAGCCGGATCACCGGGTGGACCGCGCACATCATCGAGCAGAGCGGCTCCAACGCACTGATCCGTCCGCTGAGTCAGTACTCGGGGGTGCCGCAGCGCACGGTCGTCGCCTGAGTCCGGGGTCAGCAGGCTCGCAGGGCACCGCGCAACGCCTCGGCGGACGCCCTGTCGATGGGCAACCTGTACTGCCGTAGCACCGAGGTGTAGCGATGCGCGTAGTCGCAGCGGAAGGCCTCGTTCGGCGGCATCCAGCTGGCGGGGGTGTGCGAGGCCTTGGCGAAGTTGGCCTCGCCCGACACCGCGATGAGGTTCGCGGGGTCGTTCGCGAACCTCGCCCGCAGTTCCGGGGTCCAGGTGCTCGCGCCCATGTCCCAGGCGAGGGCCAGCGAGACGATGTGGTCGATCTGGACCGCGTTGCTGGTGTCCTGCCCGTGTTGGAACGCGATGACGGCGCCGCTGTACAGGTCGTGCAGGGTGCCGCTCCGGACCCCCCACGGACAGCGCCATATGTCGAAGTTCACCCGGTCCACCAGGTCCCGCTCGGTAGGCCGCGGTCAAAGGGTTGCCGACATTGCCAGTGAACAGCCTGCCGGTTCGCGAGGCTGATCACTGACCGCGACAGCGACGGTGTGGTGCAGATCTGGTTCCAAGGCATGAATCCTGATCTCGACGACCAGGCGCCTGCCCATGTACTTAGACATGGTGACCCCGTAGTGGACTTGCCACGAGTACTGGCTGCAGCCCGGGAGTTTGTGGCGTCAGCCCACCCAGAACCGCCTGACCGGCGCCGTCTTTAGCCGCCGGGCCTTGCAAGTCGGTCCCCTTACTCCTGGCTGGGCCAGATGCCCCTCCGCGAGCTGCGGTGGATTCACCTCGGTAGCCGTGGGCTCCAGTGTTTCGGTCATCACCGATCTCGCCGCCAGGCTCATGCCGGCATGTCACACCAAAACCGGATCCACCGTTATCCCGATAGTTCCGTCGCGACTGGTCTGCGTCGAGTGTCATCGATGGGTCGCAGGATCCGTCGCGATCGCGGGCGGCGATATCCTGGGGGCACATCATTCAGAAGTGAGTGCAGTTGAACATTCAAGGGTTGTGCTCTCCGGGTGCTGTGTTCGAGACCTACGTGGCGACGGAGTGAGCGGGGCACTCCGATGGCCGACCGTGATCCGCTCGAAACTCAGCGTGCCGTGGCCCCAACGGTCACGGCAGAGCTGAGCGCGTCCGCTCTCATCGCTCGATTCGGAGATCGAAAATCAACCAGTGGGCAGGATAGTGCCGCACACCGACAAGAAGACTCACCCCGAACTCGGCATCGACAGGACGGAGCACCTTCCCTATCGAGCTAGCCGTGACTAGCGAACTGCCGGTCGGCAGCCAGCACCTGCGGTTCCTTTTGCTCATGCCCCTGGCTGGGAACCACAACTTGAATCTCGTCCTCCGGACGTTGCCGTGACAGGCCCCTTTACGCACCAAGCGGCCCATTGCTGTCCGCGCCGCAACCACGGGAGACTTCGTTGGAAGCTCGATCTCGGTGAGAGCCTTGGTCAACACGTCTGCAGCGCCCCATCCGCAGTATCTGGAGTTCGTCCAGATCTGTGTGATAAGGGCCATCCTTAAATGTGACTACCGACTGGTCGGCCTATCCAATCCGCTTGCAGCCCTGAATGAACCGCCATTGGCGAACACCCCTCCACCCCATCCAGTCCATTCCAGGGCTCATCCATGGCTCCGCGTCCAGCGCGTTCAAGGGTCTTCACCCGAAATGCCCGTTTGGGTTCACCCATGAGCACGCGTCGACGATCCCGACGCTGGACCGCCCTACTACCCGAGGGAACCAGTCTCCCCTATGCCGTCCCCGTCCAAGAGGCCGGTGTAGGTGATCGGGTTCACCAGGTGGCGCGTGTGCATAGTTCGCCTATCTGGGTGACCACGCTATCGGTGTGCGGGTCGAGCCAGACGGGTGTTCCGTCGATCTGCCGCGGCCTCAGCAGATGGCGACCACGCGAGGGCCACTGGACGAAGTCGTAACCGGCCAACTCAGTCTGGGCCGTATCCGCGACCCACACCGCTGCCTCGCAGAAGGAAGCATCTATCGACAGGCCATGGCACAAGCCGAACCCGCTGATGCCAGCCGTTCCATTCCAGCCGATCGTGACCGCGTACTCGGCGCCGACGGACAGTTCCCACACCAGCCGATCAGGCCGGACGTCACGTCCGTAGCGCAGACAACGTAGGTCTCGGGCGACCGCCACGACAGCATCCACCCACGCGCCGGGCGGGTCGAGTCGCATCCCTAGGCTCTCGCAGTAGTCGGGCTTGTCAACGACCACTGCGAAGCGCCACACCAGGCGATCCTCGCTCCCGAAATCGAAGTTCGACATGACCACCACTGTGGCAGGTCGGACATCCGGCTGCCGAAGGGAACGGCGACCGTCGCGGTTCACGTCCAACGACGCCATCCGACGAAATGCAGGCGAACTTCGCTGTATGTCGAAAGGTCTCATCGCCCCAACGACGATGCACGGCGCATCGGTCGCTACCGTGCACAGGTGGCCGATCGATTTCAGTTGGTGCCTGCGGTGTATGTGCTGTTCCGGCGGCATTGCGGTGAACGTGAGCAGGTGCTGCTTCAGTTACGGGACGGCACCGGTTACCTGGACGGCCATTGGGCGCACGCCGCTGCGGGACACATCGAGCTAGGCGAGTCCGTCGTCGAAGCCGCAGTTCGCGAGGTTGCCGAGGAGCTCGGAATCGCTGTTGATCCTGCCGACCTCGTGCCGCTGACCACTCTGCATCGCCAGCAGAGCCCCGGCACCGACTACAAGGACCATCGCGTGGACTTCTTCCTTGAGTGCCGCAGCTGGTCACACGAGCCGCAGTTGATGGAGCCAGACAAGGCTGCAGCCCTGCAATGGTGGCACCTGGACGAACTCCCGACGCCAATGGTCCCGCACGAAGCATTCGTACTCGAAGCGCTCCACGGCGACCGGCTTGCACCGATTCACTCCATCGGCTTCTGAACCGGGAGTCCGATTGACGGCACTGGACGTCGAGAGGCCCGGTGGGCGAGCGGTGCCTAACCGAGAACCGAGCCTGCCCTCCACGCCAAACCGCTCATCACTGGACTCAGAAGACTGACCGGCGGCCGAGTCCTGTTGACGTCCGTCGGCCAGGGCGTGCGACCGGACTCGGCTCGGGATCGGCTCTGTACCCCTTACCTCAGTCTGCCTCAGAAGATTGGAACTCATCCAGATTTGTGTGATCTGGAGCATCCCTCAAGTGTGATTACCGACTGGTCAACCTATCCAATCCGTATGTAGCCCAGCACGACCCGCCATTGGTGAACACCCCTGAAAGGCGGTGGCGGACTGCCGCTTGGAGATGTTCCCGGCGCGATCGGTTCGGACGAAGAAGAAGGGCACCCCGCGATGGCGGTGCCGCTGCAGCGTGGACAGCCGGTGACAGATGGTCTCGAAGCCGACCTCGAACTTCAGGCTCAGCAGGTCGATTTCGTAGCGCAGCGATTCGGCCGAGTCCAGGAACTGGCTGTACGGCAGGATCAGCGCGCCTGCGAAGTAGTGCGCCAATCCGATCGGCGCCAGCGCGGCGGATTGAAGTACCGCTTCGGCTACGACGATTCGCTCGACGTCGACGGCGCCGTCTTCGGTCTCCACGTCCGCGGGCACGATGCCGTAGACGTAGGTGCCGGTGGGGTGCGGCTCCGCAGGCGCATCGGCGGCCTTGTTGGACGTGGACATCACGTGTCCTCTCGGCTGGATTTACGCGCACTCGCTCGCCTTCAGGTTCCTCGTCTCCGCCACCGAGGAGGTCGCCGAGTTTGTCGCCGGCGTCCTCGAGCGCGCCCCTGGTTTTCGACCTGGCACCGCCTTCGGTCACGGACCCCACCAGATCCGTCAGGCCCTTGGGCTCGCTGCCGATCTCGAGCCGGTTTACCGCCTCCGCGAATCGCAGATACGTGTCGACACTGGCGACGACGACGCGGGCGTCGATCGTCAGCAGTTCGATGCCGACCAGCGAGACCCGCACGTACGCGTCGATGATCATGCCTTTGTCGAGGATGGTGTCGATGACGTCGGCGAGGCTGCTCGAACTGGGCCCACCGGTGGTCATCGTGAGGCTCCTTGCTTTGACCCGGCGGACTGCACGGCCGCGGTCTTGCGTGGGCGGCCTCGGCGTTTCGGCGGCGGCTCGTCCTCCTCCTCCTCCTCCTCCTCAGCGGCGCCCTCGTCCTCCTCGACTGCGTCCTCGTCCTCGGCTTCCTCGCCCGTGTCCATTTCGTATTCGTCCTGCTCTGGCTCGACCACCTCGCCGTACCGGATTTCCCCGGGCCAGCCCTCGACGTCGTCGGGATGTAGGACAGTGCTTGTCATGACATGGCGTTGGAAGTTCTTCAGCTCCAAGCGCATCCGCCGACCCTGGGCTCGCCAGATGTTTCCGGTCTTTTCGAAGAAGCCCTGCGGGTGAAACTCGAGCACGACGAGGACGCGGGTGAGGATCGATCTTGTCTGCCGATGGCGCCTCGTCCCGGTGGGCGCGATGCGTAGGGCGGTGCGCAGTCCCACCCGTCGCCCGGTGTTTACGTCAGCGGGCACCGGGAACGATGGGCGGAATTTCAGTTCGGAGGCCGTTTCCGGCGCATCATCGGAGGTCGCACGCAGGAATCGGTCGGGCAGGGCGAGTTTGTGGATGGTCCGCAGCGTCAGAAGGTATTGCCGTGCCAGCGACCCGGTGGTGTACGGCAGGTCGTACTTTTCGCACAAGGCGCGCACCTTGGCGGAGATCCCCGCATAGCGGTTGCTGGGGAGGTCGGGAAACAGGTGATGTTCGATCTGGTAGCAGAGGTTGCCGCTCAGGAACGCCAACACCGGGCCGGCGTGGAAGTTCGCGGCGCCGAGCATCTGACGCAGATACCATTCCGCCCGGCTCTCGTCCTCGAGTTCCGTGAGGGTGAATTTCTCGGCTCCGTCGGGAAAGTGCCCGCAGAAGATCACCACGTACGCCCACACGTTCCGCAGCAGGTTAGCGGTCAGGTTTGCCGTGAGGGTTCTTCGCCAGCGGCGTCCGCTGAGGGCGGGGATGAGCAGGTAGTCCTTTCCCGTCTGTCGGGCGATCTTCCCAATCAATTTTCTGCGATGCGCCGATTTCTCGGCGTCTGTGTCGGCGCGGGCCTGTTCGGAATACAGGTCGTGCAGGGCGATGCCCCATTCGAATGTCACCGCCAACAACAGGTTTCGTACCGGTTGCAACAGATTGTCGAGCCTCCATGGCTGGTCGCGGGTGATCCTGATGACGCCGTAGCCGAGGTCATCGTCCATCCCGACAACGTTGCTGAACACGTGGTGGCGGTAGTTGTGGGAGTAACGCCAGTGCGACGACAGCCCGACCATGTCCCATTCCCAGGTGCTGGAGTGGATTTCCGGGTCGTTCATCCAGTCCCACTGCCCGTGACAGACGTTGTGGCCGATCTCCATGTTCTCCACACTCTTGGCCACACCGAGCGCCGTCGCCCCGAGAATCCACCCTGCCGGCGACCTACTACCGTGGATCACCAACCGGGCCGCCGTATCGAGCAGCCGTTGGAAGGCAATGGTGCGGCGGATATATCTGGCGTCCTTCTCGCCGAGCGACTCAGTGACGTCTTGCCGGAGACTGTCAAGTTCGGAGCGCAGCGCCTCGACGTCGTCAGCGGTGAGGTGCGCATATTCCTTGATGTCGGAGATCGCCATGCGTCTGCTCCACACTCCGGATCTTCACCCCCACCGCGAAACATCGCGGCGCGGGCGGGACCGGTGGATACAACTCGGACTACGGGTCAGTAGTAGTGGCGTCGGCCCGCCACAGCGTGGCCGGTCATGCCCATGATCTCGAGCGCCACGCCGATGACGATAAGGGCGACCCCGATGTACAACAGGACGGGAATGCTGGCAACCGCGCCGATGATGGCGAGGATGATACCGAGAATGAACATGACGTCGACCTAATTTCGGGAGAGAGACTGGGGATGGGATATCGAACGGCGTGAGCGCGGGTCAGTGTTTGAAGGCGTGCTTGATCTTCTGTCCCGCTTGCTTGAGCTTGTCTCCGGTTTGCTTAGCGTTGCCCTTTGCCTGGTCTGCGCGCCCCTCTGCCTCCATGCGTTCGTTTCCGAGAGCCTTACCGACCGTCTTCTTGGCTGCACCCTCTGCGGTTTCAGCCTTGTGCCGAAGCTTCTTCCCGATGCTCATGGCGGTACTTCTTCTCTGTTGGGTGATCGGCCCGCGGGCGGGGCCGAGGGTTGTTCGCATCTGTGCGGCGACAGTGTGCGAAGTCGTGGCGGCCCCCATCGGGTGGTTCATCCCGAGGGGCCGCAGGTCGATTGCTTCCATTGGAGGGCCCTCAAACTTCGGGTTTCCCGCCTGACGCCTGGACCAAACCCGTCTCATCGACGGTGTGGTTTCAACACACCAACGGCCCGGTCTTCCGAGGCCCGCGCCCGTGTGGTGGGCGAGTTCCGCAGCCTGCTATTCGCCGCCAGCGAAACTACCGATGATCACGCTCGCTAGCGCAACACCTTTACGACGCAGGTGAACGCCCGGGCCGGATCTCGGCCGGGTTGAAAGTCGCCGAATAACCTCTTTTCATGCACCTGAACCAACAACCCAGAAGTGGTCCACCAGGCAGTTCATTGCGGCGGCGAATGGGCATGATCCCGACATTGCTGTGCCATTCTTCCGCTGGGTATCCCCATCGTGAGGCTTGCCCGCCGCCTCTGCACCCTTGCCGGGACGGTCATGCACCGCTCCTGAACAACGTCCCCTCTGCACTCTGAACTGCTGCTTCGTCAACGAAGCGAAGCTAGCCCGTTTCGGCGGTTTGCACTCGGCTGCCTGCGGGCATAGCGGTAGCAGGACGTATTGACGAGATCCGGCTGAGCGCCCGTCTCACACAACAATCGGGAGATGTCATGGTGAAAACGTTGTTCTTCGCATCGGGGGCGGCCGTTGGCTTCGTTCTGGGAACCCGGGCTGGCAGGCAAACCTACGAGAAGATGAGGGATCAGTCCGTCGAACTTTGGCACAACCCCGCCGTGAAGGAGAAGGTGAGCGACGCAACAGAGACCGTGAAGGATAAGGCCCCGAAGCTGCAGCAGAAGGTCGGTGCCCTGGCGAAGAAGGCTACCCACCACGGCGCTGACGGCGCTGACACGAGCGCGATCACCGCCTCCACCGCCGGCGCGCCGCTGGAAGAAGCTACGACCCCGACTCCGGCGGCGGAACCGACCGTTTCACCGCCGATGGGCGGCAAGCGCACCCCCTGAGCAGCCATACGGCGCGGCATGGTGTGGGGGCCCGTCCACGCGGACCGCGCGATCCGCAGTTGACTTGGGTATCCGCAAGGGCGGCCGAAAAGGCCAGTCGTCCCGGAGGGGCAAACGAGGAGGTTCGGTGATGTCACGGTCTCGGCTCGCGAGTGCTCTCCCTGTCCAGAAGGCTGCACTCGTGTTCGCGTTGGTGTTCGTGACTGTCAGGCTGCTCGGTTTTGTGCCGAGCGTGACGACCGACACGCACCGCTCGGCGCGCAAGCAACCGAATACCTCACAACGGTCCAGTTCGAAAAGAGGGGCTGCGACATGTAGTGGTGGCGGGTCCGGCTGCCCCTCACGGACGTTCGCGACGAGATCGTGACCAGAGGCCTGCCGCTCGCCGAACATTTCAGCCGACCGGGCGTATGGCGTCCTTTGCCCCAACCGACCACCGAATCCGGAGGGGTAAACCCAGCCGCGCCGCGGATGGAGCAACGGGAGGTCACCGTCGTCGGCGTTTGCGCTCGCATCTGATGGGGCATACCTGCGTCATGCGCAATCTGTGGACAGGATGGTCATCGGCGCCGCTACGGGAGCCGCCATCGGTGCGATCGTCGACGGAAGCAGGCGGGCGGGACTCGTTGCAGTCAAGGCCGGCCACACTGTCACCCAGGCTGTCAAGGAGCACGTCCCCGAGGCCAGAGAACGGCTGCAGAAGATTGACCTGCCCGGCAAGGCACACGAGATTCTCGACCGCGCTGCCGAGTCGCAGGCCGCTGAAGCAACGCAGCACGCGGCCCAGAACCTGGCGGACTCTGCGAAACACGCCGCCGGGACGGCTTCGAGCCACTTGTATCACCACGATGCCGCCGACGAGCAATGACATCGAATCCCGCCGAGCACCGTTAGACATCGCCGGGATTGGGTATCCAGGCCCTGGCCGCGTTGCACGCGGCTCACTGTCCGCGAACCCGCGGCAAGATCAGCGAGTGCAAAGGAGACACAATGGGCGCCGTCGACAAGGCGAAGAACAAGGCCGAAGAGGTAGCAGGAAAGGCCAAGGAGAAGGTCGGAGAGGCCACCGGAGACAAGGACACTGAGGCCGAGGGCCGCAAGGACCAAGCCAAAGGCAACCTCAAGCAGGCCGGCGAGAAGGTCAAGGACGCCTTCAAGGACTGACCCGACCCAATGTTGACGCCCGCTCGTGGGCCGACGAGCGGGCGGGGGCACGGGGTGCCAGCCGCCATGAACGCAAGGTCATTGTCGTGCGCTGCTGGCGAATTGGCTGATCCCAAGGCGTGCATCAATGGACCTTTTTGCCAATTGTCCCCGGGCGCGCGCTGCTGCTCGTCGCCACCGAAATCGCCGGATGGATCTAGCCCACCGTCCTGAATCAAGCCGAGAGAGTTCAATCAACGGGACCAGGAGCGTTCAAGTGAACGACAAAACTGGAAGGCAAGAAGAGCCACAGTCCGAGCGAGGCGAACCAGGCTCGCGTGGCATGCCCTCGCCAGGCGCGTCCGAAGGCGCTGGGCGACGATCTGGCGCGATCGAGGACCACGATCTGCCGTCCACCGATCCAGATCAACCAGACGCGCCCGAACCCCTGTACACCACCGAGATTGGCGACGCGGATCCGGTCGTCCCGCCCTATGAGGGCAGAACCGGCCAGTCCGACGCAGGCGGCTCTCAGCGGCACTCGACCGATCCCACAGGCTCTTCCGCCACGCCGAGGAGCTCCGGGGGCGACGCCTGACGACGAAGAACCCCAACATCCAGACTCGACCGATGACACCGAACGGAGTGTCGGTCCGGCCCATCAATCCGGGCGTGTCACGGGTCGAGGATCAATCCTGACCGATCCGGATCCGACGTCCGGTCCACACCGGGAGGATCGCCGCCGTGAGCGATAGCGTCACTGACTCCGCCGCGGAACGGGTAGCGCAGAATAGTGTCTTCGAGCGGTTCGCCCGCGCGGGATACGTCACCAGCGGCCTCGTCCACCTCATCATCGGCTACATCGCCATCCGGCTCGCCCTCGGCGGGGGCGGCGCGGCCGACCAGTCCGGTGCGCTGGCCGAGTTGGCGAGCAAGCCGGGCGGTGTGCTCGCGCTGTGGGTAGCCACCGTCGCGTTCGCGGCGATGGCGCTCTGGCGTCTTGCCGAAACGATATTCGGACGTTCGACCGATCCGAAAGACCAAGACCCCATGTCCGAGGTCTTTGACCGCGGCAAAGCCCTCGCCCTGGCGGTCGTCTACCTCGCATTCGCCTACTCCACCTTGGAATTCACGCGCGGGCGCGGAAAGTCCACCGGGCAACAGGACGCGGGAATCAGTGCGCACATGATGCAATCCGCGGCAGGCACCGTGGCCCTCGTAGCGGCCGGGTTAGTGATCGTGGCGGTCGGCGGATATCACGTCTACAAGGGCGCGAGCCAGAACTTCCTCGAGGACCTCCACGGCGCGCCCAGCAATGTCGTGAGAACACTGGGGATCGCCGGCTACGTCGCGAAGGGACTCGTTCTCGCCGAGGTGGGGGTGCTCGTCGTCGTGGCCGCGATCGTGTCGGATCCGAACCGGGCGACCGGACTCGACGGCGCGCTGAAATCGCTTCTGAGCCAACCCTTCGGGCCCGTGCTCGTCGTCGTTGCGGGTCTCGGGCTCATCACCTACGGCCTGTATAGCTTCGCCATGGCCCGGTACACCAAGATGTGACCACCAACCAAGGTGCCCGCGGGGCCAGGCGAACCTCGCCGACCGTGGAGTGACGGCCGTTCATGATCGGGATGGCAGCGCGATCCCCCGAGGTGAGGTCATACAGCGCGTAGCGCCCCGATGGCGCCCGACCGTGGCCGCCGACCAGGGAAGTATGCCGCCTAGGACTTCTCCAGGTACTCGATCTTCTCGGCGTCGATCGCGGCGGTCACCATCGAGGCCAAGCCAGGATGCCGGGCCAGGTCCGGATCGGCGTCGATCACCGCGCGCGAGAACTCGCGCGCGGCGACGATCACGTCCTCGTGGTCGAGCAGCGAGAGCAACCGGAGGGTGGTGGTGCTGCCGGATTGCGCGGCGCCGAGCACGTCGCCCTCGCGCCGCTGGGCGAGGTCGAGCTGGGCGAGCTCGAAGCCGTCGTTCGTGCCCGCCACCGCGGTCAGTCGTTCGAACGGCGGTGAGCCGGGCTTGGTGTCCGTGATGAGCAGGCACAGTCCCTGGTGGGCGCCACGACCCACCCGGCCGCGGAGCTGGTGGAGCTGACTGACGCCGAACCGGTCCGCATCCTTGAGCACCATCACGGTCGCGTTCGGCACGTCCACGCCGACCTCGACCACGGTGGTGCACACCAGCACGTCGATCAGTCCCGCGGTGAAATCGCGCATCACCGCGTCCTTCTCGTCCGCGGGCAACCGGCCGTGCAGCAAGCCGACCCGCAGATCGGACAGCGGACCGAACCGCAGCTCCTCGAACAGCGCCAGCGCCGCCGTCGTGGGCTGCTCCTTCGCGTCGGGGGCGTCGTCGCCCTCGCCGATCCGCGAGCACACCACATAGGCCTGCCTGCCGTCGGCGACCTCCTCGCGGATCCGTTCCCAGGCGCGGTCCACCCACGCAGGCTGGGTCAGAGCGGGCACGACCTTGCTGACGATGGGCGACCGCCCGCTGGGCAGCTGCCGCAGCGTCGAGGTCTCGAGGTCGCCGAGCACGGTCATCGCGATGGTCCGGGGAATGGGCGTCGCCGTCATCACCAGCAGGTGCGGGCTGAGCCCCTCGCGTGCCCGGCCCCGCAACTCGTCGCGCTGCTCGACGCCGAACCGATGCTGTTCGTCCACCACCACCATGCCGAGGTTGAAGAACTCGACGCCGTCCTGGATGAGGGCGTGGGTGCCGATGACGATCCCGGCATCGCCCGTCACCGCCTCCAGCAACGCGGCGCGGCGGGCCGCGACCGACATCGACCCGGTCAACAGGGCCACCCGCGTGGCCAGCTCGTCGGCGCCGAGTTCGCCTGCCATGGCGAGGTTTCCGAGCATCTGCCGCAGCGACCGGGCGTGCTGCGCGGCGAGCACCTCCGTCGGCGCCAGCAGCGCGCACTGGTAGCCGGCATCGATCACCTGCAGCATGGCGCGCAACGCGACGACGGTCTTACCTGAGCCGACCTCACCCTGCAGCAACCGGTTCATCGGGTGTGCCCGGCCGAGGTCGGCGGAGATCTCCTCGGCGACCGCGTGCTGCCCCTCGGTCAGGGTGAACGGCAGCCGCGTCTCGAACGCGGCGGCGACACCGTCGGGCTTCGGCGGGCAGGCGGGCGCCACCCGTCCCGCCACCTCGTGGCTGCGCTGCGCCAGCACCAACTGCAGGGCGACCGCCTCGTCGAACCGGAGGCGCTCGCGGGCGAGATCCACCTCGTCCTTCGTCTCCGGCAGGTGCACCGATCGCAGCGCCTCGTCGAGACCGATCAGCCCGTGCTCACGCCGAATCTCCTCGGGCAGCGGGTCCTGCACCTCGTCGAGCTGGTCGAGCACCTGACGGATGCACCGGAGCAGCGTCCAGCTCTCGACCTCGCGGGTCGCCGGGTACAGCGGGATGAGGTTCCGTTCGAAGATCGACATGTCGACCCCAGCGCCCGGATCCTGCGCGCTGCGCGCCATCCCAGCCAGGGCACCACCACCGCGCACCTTGCCCGCGGCCACCACCGAACCGTCGTCCTCGTCACGGTTCGGCAGGATGAGATAGCTGGGATGGGTGAGCCCCAGCTTGCCCCTGAAGTACTTCACGTTCCCCGAGAACATCGCGCGCACACCGGGTTTGATGGAGTGCGCCACCTTTTGCGGGTTGAAGAAGGTGGCGTCGACGCTCTGCTTGTCGGACGTCAGCACCACCTTGAGCATCTTCCCGCTGCGCGACTTCATCGAGATGATCGCGGCCGAGGTCACCGTCGCCAGGATCGTCAGGTGCGTGCCCTCGGGCGGCTCCTTCTCGCCGAGCTCGGCGCCCTGCGTCGCGTACCGGTGTGGGTAGTGCCGCAGCAGGTCCTGCACGGTCTCGATCCCGAACGCCTCCGCGAGCGGCTCCGCGACCTTGCGGCCCAGCAGGTGATCGATCCGATCGGTCAGAGTTGCCATCACACCGCCTATTCGACGCCGAGCTGCAGCAGATCCCCGGCCTGCCCGCCCTCGTAGACCAACACCTCGACGCCCGGGTGGCGCGCCGCGACATGCTCCGAGAGGAGGTCGGCGAAGCCCGCGGGAATCTCTGCCCCCAACAACAAAGTCAACAGTTCGCCGCCGACCCCGAGAACCTGGTCGATCAGGCGCCTGCCCGCCTCGGCCGGATCGGGCGCGATCACCACGACCTCGCGTCCGATCAGCCCGAGTCCGTCGCCGGCCTCGCACGTACCCATCAGGGTGAGCGCCCGCTCCGTCGCCACGCGCAACGATCCCCAGCGCGTCGTCGCTGCCGCCTCGGACATCGCGAACACATCGTCGACGGCGGCCCGACCCGGGTCGTGCACGGCGAGGGCGGCGAGTCCCTGCACCATCGACGAGCAGGGCAACAGCAGCACCTCGTGGCTCTCGTCGCGGGCGGCGACTCCGATGGTCACCAGCTCCGGCGCCGAGAGCGCGCCGTTCGGGAGCACCAGCACCTCACCGCAATCGAGCGCGCGAATCGCGTCGAGCAGCTGATCGGGGGTGACCGGTTCGTCACAGCGGAGCACCATCGCACCCTCCCCCGCGAAGAGGTCGGCGGCGCCGTCACCCGCGACGATCGCGAGAACCCCGCGGTCGGTCGCGCCTGCACGCCTGCCCACCCGCCCGGCACGCGTCTCGTCGAGGGCAAAGCAGGAGATCCGGATGTCGTGGGTGCGACCCGCCGCGAGCCCGGCCTCGACCGCGGGGCCGGGATCCGAGCAGTGCACGTGCACCGACCAGGAGCCCTCACCGTCACCGACGATGATCACCGAGTCGCCCAGCTCACCGAGCCGGGACCGCAAGGTGTCCACCCTTCGCGAGTCGGACCCGGAGAGCAGGTACATCACCTCGTAGTCCTGCTCGCCCGGCTCGTCCGCGCAGGCGGACGGCGGGACGACCACGCCGGGGGTCGCCAGCGTGACCGGCGCGACCACGATGTCCTGGCGCTCGGGTGTCGCCCCCGTGACCACGCCGACGAGCGCGTCGAGGATGACCAGCAGCCCGAGCCCGCCCGCGTCGACCACGCCCGCCGCGCCGAGAACGGAGAGCTGCGAGGGGGTGCGCGCGAGCGCCTCGGCGGCGGCGTCGGCGGCCTCCGTGGCCACCACCGACAGCGCCGCGTCGTGCGGGCACCCGTCCGCCGCCGCGGCGGCATGCCGGAGCACCGTCACGATCGTGCCCTCGACCGGGATGCTGATCGCCTCGGTCGCCAGCACGGCGGCCTCGTTCAGCGCACCGCGCAGCAGCCGGGCGTCCAGCGGCTCGTCGCCTGCGACCTCGGCGATCCCACGCAGCACCTGGGACAGGATCACACCGGAGTTACCGCGAGCTCCCGCGACCGCACCTCGGGCCAGGGCCGCGGCCACCGCACCCACCGAGGCGGCCGGGCCGACGACCTCGGCGCCTTCGGCAGCCGCGCGCATGGTGAACAGGAGATTCGTGCCGGTGTCCGAGTCCGGGACCGGGAAGACATTGAGGCTGTTGATCTCCTCGCAGCGGGCGACGAGGCCGTCCACGCACCATCGCGACCAACGCAGCAACGCCTCGCCGTCCACGCTGTCCAGGGCAATGAGCAACTCGACTCTTCCTCTCTGCCCTAGTGGGAACTGCTCGGCTCGGCCAGACTATCCTTCTCCACAGACGGTCCGCCCGGCTCCACGTGCGGGACAGGCCGGTTTGGTCAATCAACACGGATACGGTTACTCTTGCAGGGTTGCCTCGCAAGGGTCACTTCGGTGTCCCGTGTTCGTAGGCCAGCACCAAAGAAGATATCCGTACATCAATTCAAGGAGTTCGCGACTATGGCTGCCGTCTGCGACGTATGCGCCAAGGGGCCCGGCTTCGGTAAGTCGGTCTCGCACTCGCACCGGCGTACCAACCGTCGTTGGAACCCGAACATTCAGACTGTCCGGGCCCAGGTTGGACCCGGTACCCGTCAGAAGCTCAACGTGTGCACCTCCTGCCTCAAGGCAGGCAAGGTCGTCCGCGGCTGACGCGTTCCACGCTTTCACGACTGTGCCCCGACACCTCAGGTGTCGGGGCACAGTCGTATCTGCGGCCCCGATATGGTTCATCGGTGACTTCACTCGACGGCCTCAGCCACGTCCGCCTCGAAGGCGACGTACTCCGAATCGCAATCGCCACCGCCGACAACGGCACCTCCCTCGACTTCGACGGGGTGAGCCAGGGCACCACCGCCCTGCAAGCCGTGGCGGCGGGCACCCTCGCCGCGCGCAGCGTCCTGTTGATCGGCGAGGGCGCCAACTTCTGCGCTGGCGGCAACGTCCGGGCCTTCGCCGCCGCCGAGAACCGCGGCGAGTTCGTCGACTACCTCGCGCGCACCCTGCACGACTTCGTCCGCGCGATCGATGCCACCGAGATCCCCGTCGTCGCCGCGGTTCAGGGCTGGGCGGCAGGCGCGGGCATGAGCCTGGTCTGCGCCTCCGACGTCTCCATCGGTGGCCCGTCCACCAAGCTCCGCCCGGCCTACCCCTCGATCGGGTACACCCCCGACGGCGGCATGTCCTGGACGCTGCCGCGGATCGTCGGTATCGCCAAGGCCCGCGAGATCC
The DNA here is from genome assembly GCF_040548995.1 of Rhodococcus sp. PvR044. Classification (NCBI taxonomy): domain Bacteria; kingdom Bacillati; phylum Actinomycetota; class Actinomycetes; order Mycobacteriales; family Nocardiaceae; genus Rhodococcus; species Rhodococcus sp. PvR044. Next base: position 918,512 of record NZ_JBEPSX010000001.1, on the reverse strand, counting down.
TGCTCACCGACGCGATCATCGGCGGTGACGAGGCGGTGCGGCTCGGCATCCTGAGCAGGCTGGTCGGCGATGACGAGATCCGCGAAGAGGCACTGCGGGTCGCCCGCACCCTCGCGGCAGGCCCGACCGCCGCATATGCGGGCATCAAGCGCCTGCTCGCCCAGTCGGGTCAGCGTTCGCTGTCCGAGCAGCTGGACGCCGAGACCGCCTCGATCTCGGCGGCGGCCGCAGGCCCGACCGGCCGGGAAGGCGTCGACGCCTTCGTCGAGAAGCGTCGCGCCGACTTCTCCGCAGGCCAGTAGCTCGACCAGCGCTTCCGACAGGTTCACCACGCGCGATAGGAGGCCGGAGGGACTGCTCGCGAGCTGTCCCTCCGGCCCACGTATGCGGTCGGGCCGACTCAAAAGGCCACCCGAGCAACGGGCCCAAGCGTCTACGGGAGTTGGAAAACACCGATCCCAGGACTGACCGGCACCTGAGGCCAGGTGCCGCTCCCGTGCGGGAATACGCGGGCATTGACGTCGGCGATCGAGGCGACCGTGCCGCTACCGGCGACCACTGTCGCGGGGGCGTATCGGCACCACTCGTCCGGCGCGATGGACGCACTGAAGTCAGTGGGCTGTATGGCTCGGAGCACGGTGGTACCGGCCGCACCCGTGGTCAGATTTCGCCAGTTCACCGACACGTCAATACAGTCGAGCGTGGTGATCGAGGTCGTCGTCGGAGGACCGGCCGCAAAGGTGACCACGCCGGGAGCACCCGTCGTGGCCGTCGGCGTCACCGCTGCCAGCTGGTGCGGCACCCAGCATCTGAACCCAACCGTGCTACACGCCGAGACGAACGTCACCGGGACCTGAAACACCGTGGTCGCCGGGGTCGGCATGGGCGGCCCGTCCGCCTGCGCCGCGGCGGGCAAGCCAAGCGGGAACGCCAGACCAGCCGCGGACGCAACGGCCCAGGCGACGAACCGACGACGACTCGCGACATAGCGCATGGCGTGACCCTCCACGACAGAATCCGCCCCGACCTGCTGCAAAGTCAGCGTACTCGCGAGTCCGGACCGCCCCGCCGAACGCTGGTTTGGCCGGCCACGAGATGTGTGCCGACTGGATACGACTTCGTGATGACGTGTCGTGTCGGACCCCCACGCTAGAATTCGAACATGAGTTCGATCGATGACGCCGGGGCTGCGAGGCAGGTGCAGGAACACCTGTCCGCGATCGCCGACGCCGTCGAGGGACTGGGCGACTGCGATTTGACCGGGCTCTCCGACGCCGAGCTGACCGACACCATGCGCTGGTTGGAGAAAACGCTGCGCCGGGCCTCGGCGGTCGGCCACAACCTGATCGTCGAAACGGCCGAACGTTCGCTGCCCGGCAAGCTCGGTCACAAGTCCGTCAACAAGCTGCTCATCGGGGTGCTGCGGATCTCCGCGGCCGACGCCTCCGCTCGGATCACCGCGGCGAAATCGCTCGGTACCTGGCATGCGCTCTCCGGTCAGCCGCTTCCCGTGGACCTGCCCGAAACCGCTGCCGCGCAACGCGACGGAGACATCGGCCCGGACCACGCACGCGCGATACGCGAAGTCATCCGCAAGATCCCCCACACCGTCAGCAGTTCCGACGTCGCAGTCGCGGAGCAGATTCTGGCGGAACTGGCGCGCTCGGCCACGCCCGAGGACGTCGAGAAAGCCGGGCACGAGTTGCTCGCGCACCTGAACCCCGACGGCAACCTCACAGACGACAAGGACCGCAAGCGTCTTCGCGGGATCAGGTTCGGCCGCCAAGACCAGAACCTCATGACCCCGATCTCCGGGCACCTCGACCCCGAGACCCGAGCATTGCTCGACCCGATCTTGGCGAAGTGGGCATGAACAATCCCGACGACCCCGAATCACCCACCGGCGCCGCCGAACACCCCAGCGTCGACCGTGACCGGCTTGCCGCCGCCGCGGGCCGCGACACCCGCACCGCCGCGCAACGCAACCACGACGCCGTCAAGGAAGCACTGCGCGCACTCCTCGCATCCGGCGTCCTCGGTTCCCATCGCGGGCTGCCGGTAACCGCGATCATCACCATGACCCTCGATCAGCTCGAACACGCCACGGGTGTCGCCACCACCGCGTCCGGCGGGATCCTCCCCATTCGAGACGCACTGACGATGGCCGAACGCTCGCACCCAGTACTGGTGCTCTTCGACCACAACGGCAGACCACTGCACCTCGGACGTTCGAAACGCCTCGCCACCGCAGACCAACGACTCGCGTTGATCGCCGCCGATCGAGGCTGCACCAGACCCGGCTGCGACGCCCCCGCCACCATGACCGCCGTCCACCACGTCCACGACTGGTCCAAGGGCGGCGCCACCGACATCGGCAGCATGACCCTCGGATGCGACGGCTGCCACGCACTCATCCACGACGGCCCCGGCGGCTGGCAAACCCGCACCGCGTCCAAAGCCTCCAAATACGCCGGACGCACCGAATGGATCCCACCGCCGCACATCGACCCCGAACAGAAACCCCGGATCAACCACCGCCACCACCCGAAAGAGCTCCTCGAACGCGCCCGGCGAAAAGCGCAGGCGCGTCGAAAGACAGCGAGCGCCCACAATGCAGCCGTACGTTCAGCTCGCGGGGTCGTAGTGGAACGCGCGTACCTCCTGCGCGCACTGGCAGGCAACCGCGATCTTCGCAGCCCATTTCAGTGCCGCCTCGCGGGAGGGCAACTCCAGCACCGTGTAACCGCCTTCGAGCTGCTTCGTCTGCGGGTACGTGCCCTCGGTCACCGTGCCATCCCCATCGACCAGGACAGGCGGAACGCTCTCGTCGATTCCACCGCCGAACACCCAGACGCCGGCGTCCTTCGCCTCCTCCACCACCGCGTGCGACGCATCCGACGCTGCCTGCAGAACCTCGTCGGGAAAGTCCATGGCGCCACTCGGGAACGAGATCAGGTACTTCGTCATCGCGTCGACTCCTTCTTGACGTTTCAGGGATCGGATCCAATCCTCGCCCACGCGGCGCGCGCTGCACACAGGAATGAGACCCGACTCGGACCCATTACCCGCACTCTCCGGATCCGACAGGGACGTGTCATCACCCCAGTTCAGGACCTGATTAGGATCTCCGGGTGACAGAGGAACGATTCGACACCAACGGGACTAACCGCATCACCGGCGTCGCCCTCACCAATGCCGCCGTCGTGCTGACCCTCGCCGACGGGCAAACACTCACTGAGCCGCTCCGGCGCCATGTTCGTCTGGAGAAGGCGACACCCGCGGAGCGGGAGCGGTGGGCGCTGACCGATGACGGTCACGGCGTGAACTGGCCGGAACTGTGGGAGCCGAGCCCGGAGGGAATGGTGAGCGTGTGGGAGATCCTGCAGGATCGCCTCTACGACGCCGCACTCGGCCGACTCATGACCGCCGATTGGAACGTGGATGCGATCTCGCCGCGCGACTGCGACCTGGTCGCGCTGTGGCGGGCGGAGGCCGACATCAACAACGGCGGGTTCCTGCAGTTCCTCGGGAACTGGGGCATCCGCAATCACGAGACCGCGGTCACCGCATTGGATGCGATCGGCGCGGCGGCGGCCGCCGGCATCCTGCGGGCGATGTTCATCGTCGTCGAGCCGCACCTCGCCGCAGGCGGGATCGAATCGATCTCGGACATCTACGGCCGCCTGACCGAAGCCGACAACGGACGCCTGGGCGAGCTGGACGAAGCCTTCTGGGAGTACCCAGACCCGCTCACCCGCCTCGTCGTGGAGCACTACGGCCCCTGATCTCAAGGGAGACAAGCGTTCCTACCTGATGCTCAGTTCCCCCGACACCGTTGCATGAATATCAACCCACGGCGGGGCGATCGCTCAGGAGGGCAGCCGCCAGTCGACCGGCCCCTCCCCCAGTTCGTCGAGGAGCCGGTTGGCGCGGCTGAACGGCCGCGACCCGAAGAATCCACGCCGGGCCGACAGCGGCGACGGATGCGCGGACTCGATCACCGGCACATCGCCGAGCATCGGCTTCAGGGTGCCCGCGTCACGTCCCCACAGGATCGCCACCATCGGCTCGGGCCTCGCGACCAGTGCCCGGATGGCCTGCTCGGTCACGGCTTCCCAGCCCTTGCCTCGATGCGCGGCCGCCCTGCCGGACTCGACGGTGAGCACCCTGTTGAGCAGCAGCACGCCCCGCTCGGCCCACGACGTCAGGTCGCCGTTGCCGGGCGTGGGCAACCCCAGATCCTCGCTGTACTCGGCGAAGATGTTGCCGAGGCTGCGCGGCACCGGACGCACGTCCGGCGCCACCGAGAAGCTCAGTCCCACCGCATGTCCCGGCGTCGGGTAGGGGTCCTGGCCCACGATCAGCACCCGGACGTCACGAAACGGCTGCCGGAAGGCCCGCAGCACGTTCTCCTGAGCAGGCAGGGGGTCGCGGCCCTGCGCGGCCTCGTCACGCACGAACTCCTCCATCGCGGAGATCCGTCCCGCAACCGGCGCCAGGGCCTGCGCCCAGCCCGCCTCCATCAGCTCGTCGAGCGGTCGGGCCGGCATCAGTCGAGACGCCGGAGCGCGTCCCGGTAGAACGCGGCGTTCGCCGAATAGGTCTTCACGTTGATATCCAGGTGCCCCTCGGGCACCTCGTAGCCCTCGCGGATCTTCGCGGGCACGCCGAGCGCCATCCGGCGCGCGGGCACCTCGAACTTGAACGGGATGACGGCTCCGGCGCCGACGATCGCGCCGCTGCCGACCTTCGAACCGTTCAGCACGACCGATCCGGACGCGATCAGGCAGTTGTCGCCGATGGTGGCGCCCTCGATGTGCGCGCTGTGCCCCACCACGCAGCCCGACCCGATCACCGTCGGATCGATCGGGGTGCAGTGGATGACGGTGCCGTCCTGGATGTTGGTGTCCGCGCCGATCGTGATGGTGCCGTAGTCGCCGCGCAGCACCGCCTGCGGCCACACCGAGGCACCCGCGGCCAGGGTGACCGCACCGATCACCACGGCGTCGGGGTGGACGTACGCGTCCGGATGGATGTCGGGAACGCGGTCACCGAGGGCGTAGATAGGCATGCGGGCAATCTATCTAATCGAAGCTCTGCCATCCGCCGCCGCCCGCCCAGGAACGGCCGTCGACCTGCACGCCGTCACCGGCCAGGACCGACCCGATCCGACGCCAGCCCGAAGGCAGCGACGCATCGGCGGGGAAGGTCGCGGCCAGGGCATGGTCCTCGCCACCGGTGAGCACCCAGTCGAGCGCGTCCGCCCCCAGCGCCGTCGCTGCCTCGGAGAGCTCGGGCCCGGGTTCGAGCAGCGCGCCGTCCAGGTCCATCGCGACCCCCGAGGCTGTGCACATGTGCCCCAGATCGGCGATCAATCCGTCGGACACATCGGTCATGGCGGTGGCCCCTGCGCGCGCCGCAACCGGACCGCTCTCATAGGGTGGGACCGGAACCTTGTGCGCGGCAACCAGTTCCGGGAAACGATCCGATTCGGCGAGCAACGCGGCCAGTCCCGCCGCCGACCAGCCGAGCCGACCCGCGACGGCCACCTGATCGCCGGGACGCGCCCCGGACCGCAGCACCGGCGCGTGCCCGCCCAGGTCTCCGAGCACTGTGATCGAGACCACCAACTGCTCCGCCTGCACCATGTCCCCGCCGATCACACCCGCACCGAACCCGGCCACCTCGGCCCAGATCCCGTCCGTCAGCGCGTCGGTGACGGATACCGGCGTGCTCGGTGGGCACCCGATCGCGACCAGGAACGAGGTCGGCCAGGCGCCCATCGCGACGATGTCCGCGCCGTTCTGCGCGACCGCCTTGCGCCCCACCTGTTCGGGGGTCGACCAGTCCAGCCGGAAGTGCCTGCCCTCGACCAGCATGTCGGTCGAGGCGACCACCGCGCCGTCCGGCGCCCGCACCACCGCGGCGTCGTCTCCGGGGCCGAGCAGCGTGCTCTCGGGTTGCGCTCGACCCGCCACCGCCCGGTCGATCACCGCGAATTCGCCGATGTCGGCGACCGTGCGCCCGGCATCGGTGCCGCGATCAGTCGATTCGATGACGCACCTCCGAGGAATGAGAACCGGTACCCTTTATCGCAGCCGGGAGTGACCCGACCGTGCAAGTGGCAGGCCAGGGCCACCGCGACTCTACCGAGGTCGCGGGCACTGCACCGAGAAGGGGCGTCAGCGATGCAAGCTTTCGTTCTGATCCAGACCGAGGTCGGCAAGGCCCTGCTCGTCTCCGAGGTGATCAGCCAGCTACCTGGCGTTCTCAGCGCGGAGGACGTCCTCGGCCCCTACGACGTGGTGGCCCGGGTCGAGGCCGCGGATACGACCGAGCTACCAGGCGTGGTGCAGCGGATTCAACGCGTCCAGGGAATCACCCGGACCCTGACATGTCAGGTTGCGGCACACTAGTAACCGTGAACGACCCCGATCTCCCCGATTCCGCTGACGCTCCCGAACCCACAGAACCCCATCCCACCGCACGGCGCAGCCCGGCGCTGATCGCCGTCGCGGTCGCCCTCCCGGTCGCCCTTGTGGTCGGCGTGCTCGTCGCCGCCGTGATCGCCGGACGCGACCCCATCCAGGAGCCGGTCGCGCTCGGCACGGTGCCCGCCCCCGCCGCCGAGTCCCCCGAGTGCGCCGCCCTGATCGCGGCATTGCCCGAGAACCTCGGCGATTTCGAGAGAGCCGAACTGATGGATCCGGCCCCCGTTGGAGCGGCCGCCTGGCAGGCGGACGACGCCAAGGAGGTCGTGCTTCGCTGTGGGGTGGACCGTCCGCTCGAGTTCAACGCGGCATCGCCGTTGACGGTGGTCGACGCGGTGCAGTGGTTCGAGGTTCCCGGCGAAGAAGGACTGGACGCCAGCACCTGGTTCGCGGTCGATCGAGGCGTCTACGTCGCACTGACCGTGCCGCACGGATCGGGTCCGACCCCACTGCAGGACGCCTCGGCCGCAATCACCAGCACTCTGGAGCAGCGGCCGCTGGACCCGGCGCCCATTCCGACCCCATGACCCCGGGCCTGCCGGCCTGCGTCAGCGCAGGCCGGTCCCCCGGGCCAGCGCCGTCTCGACCAGGGTGGACACCAGGGTCCGGTAGTCGATCCCGGCCGCGTCCCACATCCGCGGGTACATCGAGATCGAGGTGAACCCGGGCATCGTGTTGATCTCGTTGATCACCGGGCCGTTCTCGGTGATGAAGAAGTCGACCCGGGCGAGCCCCTGGCAGTCGAGCGCGGCGAAGGCCCGCACGGCGATCGCCCGGATCTCCTCGCTGATCGCGTCGTCGAGCTTGGCAGGGACATCGAACTCGCAGATGTCGTCGAGGTACTTGGTGTCGAAGTCGTAGAAGGCGCCGTCGTCGCCAGCGAACTCCGGCATCCGGATCTCCGCCACGACACTGGATTTCACTGAGCCATCCGGGAATTCGAGGACACCGCACTCGACCTCGCGGCCGACGATGCCCGCCTCGACGATGACCTTCGGGTCGTGTCTGCGGGCCATTTCGATCGCCGCGTCGAGCTGATCCCATGATGACACCCGGGAGATACCGATCGAGGACCCACCGCGGGCGGGCTTGACGAACACCGGGAGGCCGAGCCGCTCGCGATCGGCGGGCGACACCGTCGCGGTGCCCGCGCGCAGCACCACCTGCTCACCGATCGGCAGCCCATCGGCCGCGAGCAGCTTCTTGGTGAACTCCTTGTCCATGCCCGCCGCGCTGGCCAGCACACCGGGACCGACGTACGGCAGGCCCGCGAGCTCGAGCAGGCCCTGGATGGTGCCGTCCTCTCCGTAGGCGCCGTGCAGGACCGGGAACACCACGTCCACCGACGCGAGGACCGCGCCCGCCTCGTCGTTGCTCAGCGACACAAGCGCGCCCGAACGGGTCGGGTCGGCGGTCAGGGTCAGTGCGGTACCCGCCGCGTCGACGGTGGGCAGTGAGCGGCCCGCGATGGTGAGGGCGTCGGGATCCGTCGGACCGAGCACCCAGGCACCGTCGGGGGTGATGCCGATCGGCACCACCTCGTAACGCTCGGGATCGAGGTTGCGAAGCACACTACCAGCGGAAACACAGGAGACCGAGTGCTCACTGCTACGGCCACCGAAGACCACAGCCACCCTCGTACGCGGATTACTCACGTACCGAACCGTACCGTTGGACCAACCGATCTGCCGCGTCAGGTCACCGCTGATCGGGACCGCGCGAACCGTTCGGGCCTGCTCACTCGGGCTTGGTGCGCCGCCCCAGGAGCAGTCCGACGGCATCCGGGACCGACATGCCCTCGTGGCAGACCCGATGAACCGCGTCGGTGAGCGGCATCTCCACGTCGTGACTCGCCGCCAGCGCCCGCACCGAGGTGCAGGACTTCACGCCCTCGGCCACCTGCCCCTTCGTGGCCCGTTGCGCGCTCTCCATGGAGCCGCCCGCACCGAGATGGTGTCCGAAGGTCCGGTTTCGCGAGAGCGGCGAGGAGCAGGTCGCGACGAGGTCGCCGACGCCCGCCAGCCCGGCCAACGTCGCCGGGTTCGCGCCGAGCGCCACCCCGAGTCTGATCATCTCGGCCAGCCCACGGGTGATGATGGTGGCGTTGGTGTTCTCCCCCAGGCCGATCCCCGACGCCATTCCGCAGGCAAGGGCGATCACGTTCTTGCACGCTCCTCCCACCTCGCAGCCGATCACGTCGGAGTTGGTGTACGGACGGAAATACCCGGTGGCGCAAGCCTTTTGAAGGTCCACCGCGCGAACGGAATCGGTGCACGCGATCACGGTGGCTGCCGGCTGGCCCGCGGCGATCTCCCTGGCCAGGTTGGGCCCCGACAGCACCGCCACCCGCGACGGATCCGCACCCGCCACCTGGCTGATGACCTGGCTCATCCGCATCAGTGTCCCGCTCTCGATGCCCTTCGCCAGGGACAACAGCGTCGAATCGGGCTCGATCGACGGCGCCCAGGCACCGAGGTTCTCGCGCAGCGACTGCGAGGGCACGGCAAGGACGACGATATCGGCACCCTCGAGCGCGACGCGATGATCACTGGTCGCCGACAGCGAGGGCGGCAACGCGATCCCCTCGAGGTAGAACGGATTCTGGTGATCGACCGAGATCGACTCGGCCACTTCGGGTCTCCGCGCCCACATCGTGACATCGGTGCCGGCATCGGCCAACACCTTCGCGAACGCCGTCCCCCAGGATCCCGCCCCCAGTACCGCTGCCTTGCTCATGGAATGTCCCTTCCCCTCGCCACCCGCTGCCACCGGGACCCAAGAGTAGACGGCCGCAGGGGCACCGCGGTCTGCTCGCCCGCTGCGGCGTGCTGGCAGGATTGCCGGTATGGACCCAGCGCATCGCACGCCGCCCGCGGGGCAGGCGCACGTGTTGATCGCGGTCAAGGAGCTCGGCCGGGCCAAGAGCAGGCTGGCCGCCCGCCTCGGGCCGCAGGAGCGGACCGCGCTCGTGCTGGCCATGCTGCGCGACACCTTGACGGCGGCCGCGAACGCGTCGGGGATCGCCGAGCTCACGGTCATCACCCCGGACCCGTCGGTGGCCTTCGTGGCGCGCGAGTGCGGGGCCGGGCACTATGCCGATCCGGCAGGCGAGGGCGGCGATCGCCTCAACACCGTCCTGCGGGCCGCCGCCACCCATGTGCGATCGACCCACTGCCGCGGACCCATCGTGGCGTTGCAGGGCGATCTCCCCTGCCTACGCCCGGACGAGCTGACGGCGGCGCTGGCCGCTGGCGCACGGGCACCCCGCTCCTTCGTGGTCGATCACCACGGCACCGGGACCGCGGCGCTGATCGTCGGGGATCCGGAGGCCGACCTCGACCCCGCGTTCGGCCCGGACTCGGCGCGGCGACACCGCCTTTCCGGGGCCGCGGAACTGACCGGCGACTGGCCGGGGCTGCGACTCGATGTCGACACCGCGGCCGACCTCGATGCCGCGGTGCTGCTGGGGCCCGGCCGGGCGACCGCCGCGGAGCTCGACCGGATCGGCTGGCCTGGCGTCGCGGGAACCGCCCGGCGAATTCACCGAAGATAAATGCGCATCGTTTGTCGCCCACTCGCGATCTGGGGGATGATCTACGCGTGAGTAACGGTGAGGTACGCGGACAGGACGCCGGGCAGCACACGGCGTCGGGAACCGGCGAGCGCGATTGGAGCGCACCGATCGTCAATCACCTTCCGGTGATCCCGACCGCGCCGCCCGCCGCCACCCCGGTGGTGGTCGACGGTTCGGTCATCCCCCTGCCGGAGGAGCGCTACCTCAACCGCGAGCTGAGCTGGCTCGACTTCAACTCCCGGGTGCTCAGCCTCGCCGAGGATCCGTCGCTTCCGCTGCTCGAGCGCGCCAAGTTCCTCGCGATCTTCGCCTCGAACCTCGACGAGTTCTACATGGTCCGGGTCGCGGGCCTCAAGCGCCGGGACGAGACCGGACTCTCGGTCCGTTCCGCCGACGGCCTGAGCCCGCGCGAACAGTTGGCGCTGATCGGCAGGCGGACCCAGGAGATCGCAGAGAAGCACGCCAGGACCTTCCTGGACAAGGTGCTGCCCCAGCTCGCCGAGGAGGGCATCTCCATCATCGGCTGGGCAGACCTCGATGCCGACGAGGAGGAGCGCCTGTCCGCGCACTTCCGCGAGCAGGTGTTCCCCGTGCTGACCCCCCTCGCGGTCGATCCGGCCCACCCGTTCCCCTACATCAGCGGCCTGAGCCTGAACCTCGCGGTGACCGTGAAGGATTCGTCGACGGGCGGCGAGCACTTCGCGCGGGTGAAGGTGCCCGACAACGTCGACCGGTTCGTCCGCGTCAACCGCACCGATTCCCCCGCGACCACCCCGGCCTTCCTGCCCATGGAGGCGCTCATCGCGGCGCACCTGAACGCGCTGTTCCCCGGGATGGAGATCGTCGAGCACCACGCCTTCCGTATCACCCGCAACGCCGACTTCGAGGTCGAAGAGGATCGCGACGAGGATCTGCTGCAGGCCCTCGAGCGCGAACTGGCCCGCAGGCGGTTCGGGTCGCCGGTGCGGCTCGAGGTCGCGGACGACATGACCGAGCACATGCTCGAACTGCTGCTGCGCGAGCTCGACGTGGATCCGGGCGACGTGATCCAGGTCCCCGGCCTGCTCGACCTGTCCTGCCTGTGGCAGGTCTACGGCGTCGACCGCGCCAACCTCAAGGACGCCCCCTTCGTGCCCGCGACCCATCCGGCATTCGGAGAGCGGGAGACCCCGAAGAGCGTGTTCTCGACGCTGCGCGACGGCGACGTCCTGGTGCATCACCCCTACGACTCGTTCTCCACCAGCGTGCAGCGGTTCATCGAGCAGGCGGCGGCCGATCCGCATGTGCTGGCGATCAAGCAGACGCTGTACCGCACCTCCGGCGACTCCCCGATCGTGAACGCGCTGATCGACGCCGCGGAGGCTGGCAAGCAGGTGGTGGCGCTCGTCGAGATCAAGGCACGGTTCGACGAGCAGGCGAACATCAAGTGGGCGCGCAAGCTCGAACAGGCGGGCGTGCACGTGGTGTACGGGCTGGTCGGGCTCAAGACCCATTGCAAGACTTGCCTTGTCGTACGCCGGGAGGGCTCGGCGATCCGCCGGTACTGCCACATCGGCACCGGGAACTACAACCCGAAGACGGCCCGGCTGTACGAGGACGTGGGCCTGCTCACCGCCGCACCCGAAATCGGTGCCGACCTCACAGACCTGTTCAACTCGCTGACCGGATACTCGCGTAAGGCGCAGTACCGGAACCTACTGGTCGCTCCCTACGGCGTCCGCGACGGCATCATCAAGCGGATCGACGCGGAGGTCGCGCGCCAACTCGAGGGCAAGTCCGCGGGAGTCCGCCTCAAGGCCAACGCCCTGGTGGACGAGCAGGTGATCGACGCGCTCTATCGCGCCTCGCAGGCAGGCGTGCAGGTGCAGGTGGTGGTCCGCGGTATCTGTGCGCTCAAGCCAGGGGTGCCGGGACTGAGCGAGAACATCGAGGTCCGTTCGATTCTCGGGCGGTTCCTCGAGCATTCACGCATCCTGCATTTCGTCGGCGCGGAGGAATTCTGGATCGGCAGCGCCGACATGATGCACCGCAATCTCGACCGGCGGGTGGAGGTGATGGCCCAGGTGAAGGATCCGCGGCTGGCACGTCAGCTCGGCGACATCTTCGACTCCGCTCTCGACCCGACCACCAGGTGCTGGGTGCTCCAGTCCGACGGGCACTGGGCGGCCTCGCCCGCCAGGGGTGAAAGCGTCCGCGAGCACCAGCAGGAGCTGATGCGCGGCCGCCGTGCAATCGGCTCGTAGGAACGTTTTCCGGCCACCACAGGAAGGCAGCCAGTGAGCTCGAAGTCGGATCGACCCATCAAGGCCAACATCTTCGCGGCAGGTGCCGTGCTCTGGCGTAAGTCACCGACCAATCCCTACGAGATCGAGATCGCACTGATCCACCGGCCCAAGTACGACGACTGGTCCTTCCCCAAGGGCAAGCTCGACCCCGGGGAGACGCCGATCGTCGCGGCGCTGCGAGAGGTGCAGGAGGAGACCGGGCTACGGGTGCGCCTGGACCGGCGCGTGACCCGAGTCGCCTACGAGATCCCCGGCCACCGCAAGCGCAAGCGGGTCGACTACTGGGCCGCCGAATCACTCGGTGGCGAGTTCGTACCGAATTCCGAGGTCGACGAGCTCCGGTGGGTGGCACCCGAGGACGTGGCAGGCGAACTCTCCTACTCGGTGGACGGCAAGGTGATGCGCCGGTTCCTCCGTGTTCCCGCCGACACCACCACCATGCTCGTCGTCCGGCACGGCAAGGCCGGACGACGGAAGGACTCTCCGGACGACACGCTACGACCGTTGGATCAGCTCGGGCGCGTCCAGGCCGAGGCGCTGGTGCCCCAGCTCCTCGCCTTCGGTGCGACGGCGGTCCATTCAGCCGATCGCATCCGCTGCGAGCAGACGGTGGAACCGCTGGCGCGTGCGCTGGGCACCGAGATCGTGGCGGAACCGCTGCTCTCGGAGGAGGCGTACGCGGAGGATCCGGCCGCGGCCCGGTCCCGCGTGCGGAAGATCGCCACGCTCGGCGGCGTCCAGGTGATCTGCAGTCAGAGCGGGGTGATCCCCGACCTGCTGAGCTGGTGGGCGGAACGGGACGGGATCACCCTGCCGCCTGCCCGCAACCGGAAGGCCAGCACCTGGGTTCTCTCGTTCTCCGGGGGCAAGCTGGTGGACGCCAGCCACATCGACAGCCCGCTGCCCGAGAACGCCTGAGGCGGCCACCGATCCGACAGAGGGCGGCGACGGTTTCCCGTCGCCGCCCTCGATCTCGTGCGGGGCACGAGTAGTCGGTCGTGCCTACTTCTTGCGAGCGGGCGCCTTCTTGGCCGGCGCCTTCTTGGCCGGCGCCTTCTTGGCCGGAGCCTTCTTGGCCGGAGCCTTCTTCGCGACGACCTTCTTGGCCGGAGCCTTCTTCGCGGGCGCCGCCTTCTTCGCCACGACCGCCTTCTTGGCCGGTGCCGCCTTCTTCGCCACGACCGCCTTCTTGGCCGGTGCCGCCTTCTTCGCCACGACCTTCTTGGCCGGAGCCTTCTTCGCGGGCGCCGCCTTCTTCGCCACGACCGCCTTCTTGGCCGGTGCCGCCTTCTTCGCCACGACCTTCTTGGCCGGAGCCTTCTTCGCGGGCGCCGCCTTCTTGGCCGCAACCTTCTTCGCTGCGGTCTTCTTCGCCGCTGCCTTCTTCGCAGGTGCCGCGGCCGCCGAGCCACGCTTGACCGCGGGTCCGCTGGCCGGAAGCTTCTGGCTACCGGCGATCACGGCCTTGAACTGGGCGCCCGGACGGAACGCAGGCACCGAGGTCGGCTTGACCTTGACGGTCTCGCCGGTGCGCGGGTTACGCGCGACGCGGGCCGCACGGCGACGCTGCTCGAAGACGCCGAAGCCGGTGATCGTGACGCTCTCGCCCCTGTGCACGGCGCGCACGATGGTGTCGACGATGTGCTCGACCGCATCGGTTGCCGTACGGCGATCCGAGTCCAACCGTTCGGTCAAGATGTCAATGAGCTCTGCTTTGTTCATGGAAGTCCTCCGCAAACTGATGGCCCATTGTCGGACCGACTAGCAAACACGGTAATCCGGAAAAGGGCAAGAGTCTATGTGCCACGCCAATTCTCATGTACCTCTCAGAGGCGTGGCACCCTCTTTCGTGCCTGAATCCCGTTAGTCGGTCGTATTAGTTTCCCTCGGCAACCCGTGCCGGGAGGGTGGCAGGTTTCCATGACGGCCTTGACTTTTCGAACTCCGAAATCGCATCTACCTGCCGCAATGTCAATCCGATATCGTCCAGACCCTCGAGCAGACGCCACCGCGTGTAGTCATCAATGTTGAAGCGCACCACCAGCGTTCCTGCGGTCACCGTGCGCTCCGTGAGATCCACAACAATTTCGAGACCGGGCTGCTCTTCAAGCAACTTCCAGAGCAGTTCGACGTCCGACTGGTCGACCTGAGCGGCCAGCAGACCGGCCTTGCCGGAGTTGCCGCGGAAGATGTCCGCGAAGCGAGAGGCGATCACTACGCGAAATCCGTAGTCCGATAGCGCCCACACCGCGTGCTCACGGGACGAGCCGGTGCCGAAGTCCGGACCCGCGACGAGAACCGAGCCCTTGTCGTACGGCGGAATGTTCAGGATGAACTCGGGGTCGGCCCGCCAGCCCGCGAAGAGGCCCTCCTCGAAACCGCTACGAGAGACCGACTTTAGGTAGACCGCCGGAATGATCTGGTCGGTGTCGACATTGGAGCGCCGCAGGGGGACGCCGATTCCCTTGTGTGTCGTAAAGGCTTCCATCAAATACTCCTGTCGTTCCGGTGGTCTTCAGTCCAGGTCCACGGGCGCCGAGAGCGTGCCTCGCACCGCCGTCGCCGCCGCAACCAGCGGGGAGACGAGATGGGTCCGCCCGCCCTTGCCCTGCCTACCTTCGAAATTCCGGTTGGAAGTCGATGCCGAGCGCTCACCCGAGGACAGCTGATCGGGATTCATGCCGAGACACATCGAGCACCCCGCCTGCCGCCATTCCGCACCCGCTGCGGTGAAGATCTCACCGAGGCCCTCCTTCTCGGCCTGCGCGCGAACCCTCATCGAGCCGGGGACGACCAGCATCCGCACGCCCTCGGCCACCTTGCGACCCTTCAGCACGCCCGCCACGGCCCGCAGATCCTCGATCCGGCCATTGGTGCAGGAACCGACGAAGACCGTGTCCACGGCGATCTCACGCAGCGGAGTGCCTGCCGTCAGGCCCATGTAGGTCAACGCCTTCTCGGCGGCCTGGCGTTCGCTCTCGTCGACCATCTGGGTGGGATCCGGCACCGAGTCGCCGAGCGGCGCACCCTGGGCCGGGTTGGTCCCCCAGGTGACGAACGGGGTCAGCGAGTTCGCGTCGATGTAGACCTCTTGGTCGAAAGTCGCACCCTCGTCGGTCTTCAGCTGCTCCCACGCGGCGACGGCGGCATCCCAGTCCGCGCCCTGCGGCGCGTGCGGCCGTCCCTTGATGAACTCGTAGGTGATCTCGTCGGGCGCGATCATGCCCGCGCGGGCACCGGCCTCGATCGACATGTTGCAGACCGTCATTCGGGCTTCCATCGACATTTGACGGATGGCCGATCCGCGGTACTCCAGGACATAGCCCTGGCCGCCGCCAGTGCCGATCTTCGCGATGACGGCGAGCACGACGTCCTTGCTCGTCACCCCGGGCTGGAGTTCGCCGTCGACGTTGATCGCCATCGTCTTGAACGGGCGCAGCGACAGCGTCTGGGTCGCCATCACGTGCTCGACCTCGCTGGTACCGATTCCCATTGCGAGAGCACCGAAGGCGCCATGCGTGGAGGTGTGGCTGTCGCCGCACACCACGGTCATGCCGGGCTGGGTCAGGCCCAGCTGCGGACCGACGACGTGCACGATGCCCTGGTCGAGGTCGCCCATCGGATGCAGGCGGACACCGAACTCCTCGCAGTTGCGACGAAGGGTCTCGACCTGGATACGGGAGACCGGGTCCGCAATCGGCTTGTCGATGTCGATCGTCGGGACGTTGTGGTCCTCTGTGGCGATCGTGAGATCGGGGCGGCGCAATGGCCTGCCCGCCAACCGAAGGCCGTCGAAGGCTTGAGGACTGGTCACTTCGTGAATGAGGTGCAGATCGATGTAGATGAGGTCCGGGTTACGCGATGCGCCCTCCCCCTCGCCCTGGACGACGACATGCTCGTCCCACACCTTCTCTGCCAGGGTGCGCTTTCTACTGACCATGTTCTCCACCTCTCAGTGTGACTAGTGCGTCCCGGACATCGGACGGCCTGGAGTGCGCCACTTCCATCATCTCCCCGATCACGCCCGATCGAAGCCGTCCGAATTTCCATCTCAGAATGCGAGACGGTAGTATCGCCCTATGAGACAGCATAGCGGCTCCCCCGCCTCGAGCGGGATCGGGGTGCTCGACAAGGCGATGACCGTTCTCCACGCCGTTGCGGAGCAGCCCTGCAATCTCGGAGAGCTGTGCGCCCGCACGGGTCTGCCCCGGGCGACGGCTCATCGACTGGCGGTCGGCCTCGAGGTGCACCGACTCCTCGCCCGCGACGGCGACGGACTCTGGCGCCCTGGCCCCGGCCTTGCTGAGCTGGCCCCGACCGCACACGACAGCCTCCTCGAGGCGGCCGCCATGATCCTGCCGCGACTGCGCGAGATCACCGGAGAGAGTGTGCAGCTGTACCGCAGGGAGGGCACCCAGCGGGTGTGCGTGGCCTCCATGGAGCCGCCCACCGGCCTCCGGGACACCGTACTGGTCGGCGCACGGCTGCCGATGACCGCAGGCTCGGGAGCCAAGGTGCTACTGGCATGGGCGGATCCGCAGACCCAGCGGGCGGTGCTGGCCGACGCGCTCTTCAGCGAACGGGCACTGCTCGAGGTGCGCAAGCGTGGCTGGGCACAGAGCGCCGCCGAACGCGAACCCGGCGTGGCGAGCGTCGCGGCGCCGGTGCGTGATGGCGCGGGCGTCGTGGTCGCGGCGATCTCGGTCTCGGGCCCGATCGACCGAATGGGCAGGCGCCCCGGCGCCCGCTGGGCCGCCGATCTCCTCGCCGCCGCGGACGCACTCCACAAACGTCTGTAGCCGCCTTCGCATCCGATGTGGCCCATATGGCCACAGTCACATGTGTGGCCCATGGCACAGTGCATGCGAGAACAGGTTCCAATCCCCATGGGAGGACAGCGCAGTGGGCACCAACCAACGTAGCCAGATCACGATGAACGACGACGAGATCGCCGGGTTCATCGAACGCAGCCGGATCGCCACCATGGCCACGGTCGGCGCGAAGGGCGCGCCGCACCTGATCGCCATGTGGTACGCCGTGATCGACGGCGAGATCTGGTTCGAGACGAAGTCGAAATCACAGAAGGCCGTCAACCTCCGCCGGGACAACCGGATCACCGTGATGATCGAGGACGGCAACACCTACGACACCCTGCGCGGCATCTCCATCGAGGGCACCGCCGAGATCGTCGACGACCGAGACGCCCTCTGGCAGGTCGGCGTCAGCATCTGGGAGCGCTACACGGGCCCGTACTCCACCGACGTGGACCCGGCGATCGAGATGATGCTCAACAAGCGGGTCGCCGTGCGGGTGAAGATCGATCGCATCCGGTCCTGGGATCACCGCAAGCTCGGATTGCCCCAGATGCCCGTGGGTGGCACCACTGCGGCTTTCCTGTCGTAGCGCCACCGCAGAAATCTGCGGGACTTCCCGCGGCGGCGGCGGTACCGTCACGGTGCGACCAAACAGAATGGG
This sequence comes from Rhodococcus sp. PvR044, assembly GCF_040548995.1. Lineage (NCBI taxonomy): Bacteria > Bacillati > Actinomycetota > Actinomycetes > Mycobacteriales > Nocardiaceae > Rhodococcus > Rhodococcus sp. PvR044. The sequence goes on along the minus strand of NZ_JBEPSX010000001.1, from coordinate 900,687 downwards.
AGGAGCGCACCGTGACTGACTCCGCGAAGGATCAGAACGAGAACGATCAGATCAAGCAGCAGTTCCGCGAGGCACTAGAGCGCAAGAATCACAAGAACGCGAACCCGACGGCCGCCACGGCCGGCGATTCGAAGATTCATCACACGCACGGCCCCGCCGATCACAAACGAGAATTCCGCCGCAAGAGCGGCTAGCCGTTTCGAGCGAAGGCGCTCACCCGACTCGGGTGGGCGCCTTTTTTCGAGCGCCGCCCGTTCGATCTGCCGGAGACAAGAAAAAGACCCCCTGGCATGTGCCAGAGGGTCTTCTTCATTTGTAGCCCCGACGGGATTCGAACCCGCGCTACCGCCTTGAGAGGGCGGCGTCCTAGGCCGCTAGACGACGGGGCCAAGAACACGCTGTACTGATTTGTTGCGCTGCTGTGGAACTCTTCCGGAGAGAAGTTCCGCATCAGTGGAAGCTCGGCTAGCTTAGCTGGCCGGAGTTCAGAGTCAAAATCGTCTGAACTCTCCGCTGGGGTACCAGGACTCGAACCTAGAATGGCGGTACCAGAAACCGCTGTGTTGCCAATTACACCATACCCCAATGACCTCGGCGGCTCGCTCAACCTTGCGGCTGTGCTCTCCGTTTCGGACGAGGAGAACAATAGCAAAGCCCTAGGGCCATTCTCCAAATCGGCTGGTCAGGGGCCTGAAATTGCCCCTGGCCAGCCGACAGGAACTCCTACTGACCCACCTGAGCGCGTGCCGAGCGCAGCCGGGCCATCGTCTTCTCCCTGCCGAGCAGCTCCATCGACTCGTACAGCGGCGGGCTGATGTGTGAGCCGGTCACCGCGACCCGCACGGGCGCAAAGGCCTTGCGCGGCTTGAGTTCCAGGCCATCGATGAGAGCGGCCTTGAGAGACTCCTCCAGGTCCGCGCTCGCCCAGTTCGGCGTCGCCTCGAGCGCGGCGATCGTGGCGTCGAGCACGGGAGCGGAATCCGCGCCCAGGTTCTTCGCGGCCGCGGCCGGATCGATCGCGAACTCGGACTCGTCCACGAAGAGGAACTTGAGCAGATCCCACGCATCGGCGAGGACGACGATGCGCGTCTGCACGAGTTCGGCCGCGACGGCGAACGAGGCCTCGTCAAGCGACTCAACGGGATGACCGTGACCGGCCAGGAACGCCCGCAGCCGCGCCGTGAAATCGGCGGGGTCGAGCAACCGGATGTGCTCGGCGTTGATCGCGTCGGCCTTCTTCTGGTCGAAACGCGCCGGATTGGAGTTGACCTTCGAGATGTCGAAGGCCTCGACCATCTCCGTGAGCGAGAACACGTCGCGATCGTCCGCGATGCCCCAGCCGAGCAGGGCCAGGTAGTTGAGCAGGCCCTCGGGAATGAAGCCGCGGTCCCGATGGATGAACAGGTTCGACTCGGGGTCGCGCTTCGAGAGCTTCTTGTTGCCCTGTCCCATCACGAACGGGAGGTGACCGAACTCCGGGGTGAGCTCCGCGACGCCGATCCGCTGCAGCGCCTCGTAGAGGGCCAGCTGGCGCGGCGTCGACGACAGCAGGTCCTCGCCACGCAGCACGTGAGTGATCTTCATCAGCGCGTCATCCACGGGGTTCACCAGGGTGTACAGCGGGATGCCGTTGCCCCGGGTGAGCGCGAAATCGGGCACCGTGCCCGCCTTGAAGGTGGTCTCGCCGCGAACCAGGTCGTTCCAGGTCAGGTCGTGGTCGGGCATCCGCAACCGCACGACGGGCTTACGCCCCTCGTCGAGGTACGCCTGACGCTGCTCGGCGGTCAGATCGCGATCGAAATTGTCGTACCCGAGCTTGGGGTCACGGCCGGCCGCCTTGTGCCGCTCCTCGACCTCCTCGGGGGTGGAGAAGGACTCGTAGGCCTCCCCCGCCGCCAGCAGCTTCGCGACGACCTCGAGGTGCAGGTCTCGTCGCTGCGACTGGCGGTACGGCGCGTACGGGCCGCCGACCTCGGGACCCTCGTCCCAGGTCAGGCCGAGCCAGTTCAGCGCGTCGAGGATCGCCTGGTAGGACTCCTCCGAGTCCCTCGCGGCGTCGGTGTCCTCGATACGGAAGACGAACTTGCCGCCGTGGTGCCGGGCATAGGCCCAGTTGAACAGGGCCGTACGGATCAGCCCGACATGGGGCGTGCCGGTCGGCGAGGGACAGAAACGAACACGCACTTCGCTGGAGGTCATGGCTCACTTGGGTCGGAGGGGGGAATCGGTCCCCTACAGGCTAGTCTTCCCCGCCCCCACCCGGCCCGGCAGTGACCACCGACCGTCGCAACGCCGCCGGACTCAGCCCTTGGCGGCCACCGGGTTGGCGAGGGTACCGATCCCCTCGATGGTGACGCTCACGGTGTCGCCCGCGACGATCGGACCGACCCCCTCGGGGGTGCCGGTCAGGATGACGTCACCGGGGAGCAGCGTCATCACCGCGGAGACCCACTCGATGATCTTCGGAATGTCGTGCAGCAGAAGCGAAGTCCGGCTGCGCTGCTTGACCTCACCATCGACATCCGTCTTGATCTCGAGATCTGAGGCGTCGAGGGTGGTCTCGATCCACGGGCCGAGTGGGCAGAACGTGTCGTGCCCCTTGGCCCTGGTCCACTGACCGTCCTGGCGCTGTTGATCGCGCGCGGACACATCGTTCGCGGCGGTGTATCCGAGCACCACGTCGAGCGCCTTCGCGGCGGGCACGTCCTTGCAGGGACGCCCGATGATGATCGCGAGCTCGCCCTCGTAGTGCACCTCATTCGAGCTGGGCGGCAACATGATCGGCACGCCGGGGCCGATGATCGAGGTGTTCGGCTTGAGGAAGATCACCGGATCCTCGGGCGCCTCGGAGCCCATCTCGGCCGCGTGCGCCGCATAGTTCTTGCCGATGCAGATCACCTTGCTGGCCAGGATCGGCGCGAGCAGCCGGACATCGGCGAGCGGCCAGCTCCTGCCGGTGAATGTCGGGTTGCCGAACGGGTGCTCGGCGATCTCCTTCGCGGTCTGCGCGTCACCCTCCCCTTCGATGGAAACAAAGGCGACCCCATCGGGGCTGGCGATTCGACCTAGACGCATGGCGGCAGTCTATCGGCCGCCACCGGACCCCCGCGTCCGCCCGTGGCGCGCGGCCGGGAACGGCGCGATACACTCGATCTCAAATTCCATTCTATAAGATTCTCATTCCACATCTTGGGACGGCTTGCATGAGTGTTCAGGAACAGAACAGACAGGATCCGCAGATCACCGCGCCCAGGCGGTGGTCCATGCTCGGCCTCGGTGTCCTCGCCCAGGCTGCGGGCGGCGTATTCGCCAACGCGCCCGCCTTCCTCATCCCGACCCTGCACGACGCGCAGGGCATGAGCCTGGCCCGCGCCGGGCTGATCGCGGCCGCCCCGACGGTCGGCTTCCTCGTCAGCCTGTTCGCGTGGGGTGTGGTGGTCGACCGGATCGGCGAACGCCGGGTGCTGGCCATCGGACTCGGCGCCGCCGCCCTCGCGACTGCCGCGGCCGCCGCACTGAGCGCGTCCTTCCTGGCACTGGGGGTGTTCCTGTTCCTCGGCGGTGTGGCCGCCTCGAGTGCCAACGCCGCCAGCGGGCGGGTTGTGGTGGGCTGGTTCCCGCCGCACCGGCGCGGATTCGCGATGGGCGTGCGCCAGATGGCACTGCCCCTCGGGGTTGCGGTGGCCGCGCTGACCGTCCCGAACCTGGCCGCCGACCACGGGATCGGCTGGGCGCTGGCCGTGCCCGCGATCATCTGCGCGGTCGCCGCACTGGCCTGCCTGGTGTTCGTGGTCGACCCACCGCGACCCAGCCGCGCGGCCGCGTCGTCGCAGGGCCTGTTGGCCAACCCGTACCGGAACCAGAGCGTGCTGTGGCGAATCCACTCGGTCTCCGCGGTGCTGGTGGTGCCGCAGTACCTGGTGTGGACCTTCGTCCCGGTCTGGCTGATCACCGACCAGCACTGGTCGGCGGCGTCGGCGGGCATCCTCATCACCGCGACCCAGCTGCTGGGCGCGCTTGGCCGGATCGGTGCGGGAATCTGGTCGGACCGGGTCGGCAGCCGGATGGGCCCGCTGCGGACCGTCGCGGTCGCCGCGGCGCTGTCCATGGCGGCGCTGGCGATCACGGACTGGCTCGACTCGCCGATCTCCGTCGCCCTGATGGTGGTGGCCTCGGTGATCACGGTGGCCGACAACGGACTCGCCTTCACCGCGGTTGCGGAGATCGCGGGCCCGTATTGGAGCGGCAGGGCCCTCGGCGCCCAGAACACCGGCCAGTTCCTGGTTGCCGCGTTCGTGCCGCCGGTGTTCGGCGCGGTGATCGGGACTCTCGGCTTTCCTGCCGCCTTCGCGCTCGCCGCCGCGCTACCGCTGGCCGCCGCCCCGCTGGTCCCCGCCGACCCGCCGACATCGACGTGAACCAACCCCGAACGCACTCCGCCCGCGAACCTTTCGGTTCGCGGGCGGAGTGCTACTACGGAGTTTTCGCCGAGCCTAGAGGCTCGCGGCGATGCGGTCGCCGACCTCGGAGGTCTTGATCGGACCGTCACCGCGGGCCGCGAGATCGGCCTCGACGGCCTGCTCGACGCGGGCCGCATCCTCCTCGCGCCCGAGGTGACGCAGCATCAGTGCCACCGACAGGATCGCGGCGGTGGGATCGGCGATGCCCTTACCCGCGATGTCAGGAGCCGAGCCGTGCACGGGCTCGAACATCGACGGGTTGGTGCCCGAGGCGTCGATGTTGCCGGACGCCGAGAGACCGATACCACCGGTGACCGCGCCTGCCAGGTCGGTGATGATGTCGCCGAACAGGTTGTCGGTGACGATCACGTCGAAGCGCGACGGGTCGCTGACCATGTAGATGGTGGCGGCGTCGATGTGGCAGTACGCGGTCTCGACGTCCGGGTACTCGGCACCGACGGTCTCCACCGCACGAGACCAGATCGCGCCCGCGTTGGAGAGCACGTTGGTCTTGTGGATCAGCGTGAGGTGCTTGCGCCGCGTCTGCGCCAGCTCGAAGGCGTAGCGGACGACGCGCTCGGCACCGAACCACGTGTTGATCGACACCTCGGTGGCGATCTCGTGCGGCGTCCCGACGCGGATGGCGCCGCCGTTGCCGGTGTACGGGCCCTCGGTGCCCTCGCGCACCACCACGAAATCGATGTCCGGGTTGGCTGCCAGCGGCGACGTCGCGCCCGGGTACAGCCGCGACGGACGCAGGTTCACATGGTGATCGAGCTGGAACCGCATGTTCAGCAGCAGGCCACGCTCGAGGATGCCGGGGCCGACCAGGCGCGGGTCGCCGATCGCGCCGAGCAGGATCGCGTCGTGCTCGCGAATCTGCGCGAGCTCCGCGTCCGGCAGCAGTTCACCGGTCGCGTTGTAGCGCGTCGCACCGAGGTCGTACTCGGTGGTCTGCAGGTCGGGGACCAACTTGCGCAGCACCTTGAGCGCCTCTGCCGTGACCTCGACCCCGATGCCGTCGCCGGGAATGACTGCAAGCTTCATGTACTTACCCACTTCCTCGCAGAGACGAAATCAGGACAGGTCGACCTGGGCCACGCGGGCGTCGAGCTGTGCGACGACCTCCGCGACCTCGGCATCGCCGACCACGCGGTCCACGCGCAGGATGACGGTGGCGCCCTCGCCCTCCACGTCCTGGCTCAACGCCGCGGCCTGGATGTCGATGCCTGCGTTGCCGAGCACAGTGCCGAGGGTGCCGAGCACGCCCGGACGATCCTGGTAGTGCACGACGATGTTGTGGCCCTCGGCGCGCAGGTCGAAGCTGCGACCGTTGACGTTGACGATCTTCTCGATCTGCTGCAGGCCGGTCAGCGCGCCCGCGACGGCGGTGACGGTGCCGTCGGCCGCGACGGCCCGCACCTCGACCGCGCTGCGGTGCGTGAGCGCCTCGCTGTGCTTGTCGACCTCGACGCTCACGCCACGCTGCTCGGCGAGCGCGGGCGCGTTGACGAAGGTGACCGGCTCGTCGCTGCTGGCCGAGAAGAGTCCGCGCAGCGCGGCAAGGCCGAGGATCTCGACGTTCTCCGCCGACAGCTCACCGCTGACGATGACCTGGATGTTCTGCACGGCCTCCGGGGAGAGGGTGCCCGCGAGCAGACCGAGCTTGCGGACCAGGTCGAGCCACGGCGCGACCTCCTCGCCGACCGGGCCACCGGAGACGTTGACGGCCTCGGGCACGAACTCGCCCGCCAGCGCGAGCAGCACGCTCTTGGCGACGTCGGTGCCCGCGCGGTCCTGGGCCTCCGAGGTGGACGCGCCTAGGTGCGGGGTGACGACGACGTTGTCGAGGTCGAACAGCTTCGAGTCGGTGCACGGCTCGGTGTTGAACACGTCCAGGCCCGCGGCGCGGACCTTGCCGGAGACGAGCGCGTCGTACAGCGCATCCTCGTCGATCAGGCCGCCGCGGGCGGCGTTGACGATGATCAGCCCGTCCTTGGCAGTGGCGAGACGCTCGGCGTTGATCAGGCCGGCGGTCTCCTTGGTCTTCGGCAGGTGCACGGAGATGAAGTCCGAGCGCTTGACCAGCTCGTCGATGTCGACGAGCTCGATGCCGAGCTGCGCGGCGCGGGCCGCGGGCAGGTAGGGGTCGTACGCGATGACGTGGGTCTCGAACGCCGCGAGGCGCTGCGCGAACAGCTGTCCGATCCGGCCGAGGCCGACGACGCCGACCGTCTTGCCGAGGATCTCGGTGCCGTTGAAGCTCGAACGCTTCCAGGTCTTCTCGCGGAGGGTGCGGTCGGCGGCCGGGATCTGGCGCGCGGTGGCCAGCAGCAGGGCGACGGCGTGCTCGGCTGCGGTGTGGATGTTCGAGGTCGGCGCGTTGACGACCATCACGCCGCGCTCGGTGGCGGCCGGGATGTCGACGTTGTCCAGGCCGACGCCTGCACGGCCGACGATCTTCAGCTTGGTGCCCGCGGCGAGGACGTCCGCGTCGACGGTGGTCGCCGAGCGGACCAGGATCGCGTCGGCCTCGGGGACGGCGGCCAGCAGGGCGGGACGGTCGGGACCGTCGACCCAGCGCACTTCCACGCCATCGCCGAGCGCCTCGACCGTGGACGGCGCGAGCTTGTCTGCGATCAGAACAACGGGACGGCCTGGCTGGCTCACGAGTGAACTCCTGTGTTAGGTGTCGGGCGGATCGTCCGCGGCCCGGCGCCGCCTCGGGCGCCCACGTGAGGCCGTGACCGAAGACAGCTTAGTGTGCGGGCCCCCGGGTTTCGGCACCCTGGGTGCGCCGATACCAGATAGTGGACACCTCGTGGGACGGATCACTCAGCCGGAGCGGCCGGCCTCGAACGCCTCCACCGCGGCGTCGAGGGTCGGATAGAACCTGTCGTGGCCGAAACGGTCGCCGACCCCGAACAGGATCAGCCGATCCTTCACCGGTCCCTTCATCTCGGCGAAGACCAGTCGCACCCCGTGGCTGTCCAGGTACTGGTCGAGCTCCACCAGTTCGTCCACCGCCGTGGTGTCGAGCCCGGTCAACGGCTCCGAGGCGATCACCACCCATCGGACCGGATCGGGCGCGTCGGTGACGAGCCCCCGCACGTAGTCATCGAACAGCGCACCGTTCGCGAAGAAGAGCTGTGCGTCGAACCGCGCGATGACCAGGCCCGGGATCCGGTGGCCCTCGGGGTGCCTGGCGAGGTCGTGGTAGCCGTCGAGGTCGGGTACCACCACCAGTTCCGCACGGTACGGCTGCCACGCGTGCACGACGACGGCCACGAAGGACAGGGCGATCGCCACCACGATGCCCTCCAGCACCCCGACCAGCGCGACGCCGAGGAACGCGGCGATCGCCAGGGACGCCTCCACCTTGCTCATCCGCCACATCGCCACCATCCCGCGGACGTCCACCAGCGAGGTCGCCGCCACGATCACCACCGACGCCAGCACCGCCGACGGCAGGTAACCGGTGACGCCGGGCGCGACGAGGATGAACAGCACGATGGCCAGCGCACCGACCACCCCGACGAGCTGGGTCTTGGCACCGTTCTGTTCGGCGACCGGGGTGCGCGAGGAGCTCGCGGACATCGGGAATCCGCCGAGCAGCCCGCTGGCCACGTTGGCGGTCCCGATCGCTCGCATCTCGATGCTGCCGTTGACACTCTCGCCGCGCCGCGCCGCGAAGGTGCGCGAGAGCACCCCGGTGTCGGCGAACGCGATCAGCGCGATGCCCGCGGCCGGGACGATCAGGTCGGCGACGTCGGACCAGGCCAGCCCACCGAGCGCGGGTGCAGGCAGGCCCTGCGGCAGCGCGCCGACCATCGGGAGGTCGTCCTGCAGACCCAGGACGTAGGCCAGGATGATCGCGCCAACCACCGCGACCAGCACACCGGGGATGCGGCTGTGCAGCAGCTTGAAGGCCAGGATGACCGCGATGCCGCCGATGCCGAACGCGGCGGCGGTCGGGTCGATCTCGCCGTCGGCGATCGCGACAACGGTGTTGCGGGCCTCGTCGATGAGGTTGACGCCGTCGACGGAGAAGCCGAGCAGCTTCGGTATCTGGCTGACGACCACGACAAGGGCGATGCCGTTGAGGTAGCCGAGCCGAATCGGTTTGGACAGCAGGTCCGTGACGAAGCCCAGGTTCAGCAGGCCACCGGCGACCAGGATCAGGCCCATCAGGATCGCGAGCAGTCCGGCGAGGGCGACGGCCCGGTCAGGATCTCCTGCGGCGAGCGGCAGTACGGCCGCGCCGATGATCGGGGCGAGCGAGGAATCGGGGCCGAGCACCAGGATCTTCGAGGGCCCGACCAGTGCGTAGACGAGCAGCGGCACGATGGTGGCGTATAGGCCGGTCTCCGGGGGCAGGCCTGCCGCCTCGGCGTACCCCATGCCCGCGGGGATCAGCAGCGCGGTGAGCGCGACCCCGGCGGTGAGGTCGGGGCGCAACCAGGACCGCTCGTATCGGCGGGCGACCTCGACACCAGGAAGCCATGACCCAAGGGACGATTGTCGTGCCATCCATCACCTACCCCGGACAACGCAAGGGCCCGATGCCCTCCGTGACAGTCTGCACTGTCACGGGGTGACATCGGGCCCCGAAATGCGCTTCGCGCCCCGTGAGTCTTTTCGGCCCCCTACGGGACCAAAAGGACTCACGGGTGGCGCAGCCGCCTAAGCGGTTTCGGTGATCGGGCGATCGACCCAGCTCATCAGGTCGCGCAGCTTCTTGCCGGTGACCTCGATCGGGTGCTCGGCGTTGGCCTTGCGCAGGCCCTCGAGCTCGGTGTTGCCGTTCTCGACGTTGGCGACCAGCCGACGGGTGAACTCGCCGGACTGGATGTCGGCCAGGATCGCCTTCATGCGGTCCTTGGTGCCTGCGTCGATGACGCGCGGGCCGGAGAGGTAGCCACCGAACTCGGCGGTGTCGGACACCGAGTAGTTCATGCGCGCGATGCCGCCCTCGTACATGAGGTCGACGATCAGCTTGAGCTCGTGCAGAACCTCGAAGTACGCCATCTCGGGCGCGTAGCCGGCCTCGACCATGACCTCGAAGCCCGTCTTGACGAGCTCCTCGGTGCCGCCGCAGAGCACGGCCTGCTCGCCGAAGAGGTCCGTCTCGGTCTCTTCCTTGAAGGTGGTCTTGATGACGCCGGCGCGGGTGCCACCGATCGCCTTGGCGTAGGACAGCGCCAGGGCCTGGCCCTCGCCCTTCGGGTCCTGGTCGACGGCGATGAGGGCGGGAACGCCCTTGCCGTCGACGAACTGACGGCGCACCAGGTGGCCGGGGCCCTTCGGGGCGACCATGCCGACGGTGACGAACTCCGGGGCCTTGATCAGGTCGAAGTGGATGTTCAGGCCGTGCCCGAAGAACAGCGCGTCGCCGTCCTTGAGGTTCGGCTCGATGTCGTTGGTGAAGATCGACGCCTGCGCGGTGTCGGGTGCCAGCACCATGATCACGTCTGCCCACTCGGCGACCTCGGCGGGCGTGCCGACGGTCAGGCCCTGCTCCTCGGCCTTGGCCCGAGACTTCGAACCCTCCTTCAGGCCGATGCGCACATCGACGCCCGAATCACGCAGGCTGAGCGAATGCGCGTGTCCCTGGCTGCCGTAGCCGATCACAGCGACCTTGCGGCCCTGGATGATCGACAGGTCGGCGTCATCGTCGTAGAACATCTCGACTGCCACTGGTATTACCTCTCCTCGGTTATCTGAAGACTTGATTCGTGAATAGAAAGTACTAGCGGGCCGCGGTGATGGACTTCGGCCCACGGCCGACAGCCACGACACCGGACTGCACGATCTCCCGGATCCCGTAGGGATCGAGCATCCGCAGCAGCGCGTCGAGCTTCGACCGGGTGCCGGTCGCCTCGATGGTCACCGACTCGGGCGAGACGTCGATCACCTTGGCGCGGAACAGGTTCACCGTCTCGAGGACCTGCGTCCGAACGCTGGCGTCGGCCCGCACCTTGATCAGCACGAGCTCGCGGGCCACCGAGGCCTCGGTGTCCTGCTCGACGATCTTGAGCACGTTGATCAGCTTGTTGAGCTGCTTGGTCACCTGCTCGAGCGGGAACTCGTCGACGGTCACGACGATGGTCATGCGGGAAACGTCGGGGAGTTCGGTCCCCCCGACCGCGAGGGACTCGATGTTGAAGCCCCTGCGCGAGAACAGCGCGGCCACCCTGGCCAACACTCCCGGCTTGTCCTCGACGAGAACGCTGAGGGTGTGGCTGGTGCTCACTGGTTGTCCTCCCTTGCGGCGGCAGCGGCCTGGCCGGACTGCTGCTCGCGCTCCATGGCCTCGTGGATGACGGCGGGCTCGTTGACGGCCTCGTCGTCGTCGAACAGCGGCCGGATGCCCCGCGCCGCCTGGATCTCGTCGTTGCTGGTGCCCGCGGCCACCATCGGCCACACCTGGGCGTCGGCGCCGACGATGAAGTCGATCACCACCGGCTTGTCGTTGATGGACTGCGCCTCGCGGATCGCAGCCTCGACGTCCTCCTCGCGCTCGACGCGGATGCCGTGGCAGCCCAACGCCTCGGCGAGCTTGACGAAGTCCGGGATCCGGATCGCGCCGTGGGTGCCGAGGTTGGTGTTGGAGTAGCGCTGGTCGTAGAACAGCGTCTGCCACTGCCGCACCATGCCGAGGTTGCCGTTGTTGACCAGCGCGACCTTGATCGGCACGCCCTCGACCGCGCAGGTCGCGAGCTCCTGGTTGGTCATCTGGAAGCAGCCGTCACCGTCGATGGCCCAGACTTCCTTGTCCGGCATGCCCATCTTGGCGCCCATCGCGGCTGGCACCGCGTAACCCATGGTGCCGAGGCCGCCGGAGTTGAGCCAGGTGCGCGGCTTCTCGTACTTGACGAACTGCGCCGCCCACATCTGGTGCTGGCCGACGCCCGCGCAGTAGATCGCGTCCGGGCCCGCGAGCCTGCCGACCGCCTCGATCACGTACTCAGGGGACAGCGCGCCGTCCGACGGCTTGCCGTAGGCCAGCGGGTAGGTGTCGCGCAGACCGTCCAGGTACGACCACCACTCGGCGTAGTCGAGGGTGGTCCCGGTGGCCTGATCCGCCTTGATCGCCTCGATCAGCTCGGTGATCACCTCGCCGCAGTCACCGACGATCGGGACGTCCGCGTACCGGTTCTTACCGATCTCGGCCGGGTCGATGTCGGCGTGGATGACCTTGGCGTCGGGTGCGAACGAGTCGAGCTGACCGGTCACCCGGTCGTCGAAACGCGCGCCGAGGGTGATCAGCAGGTCGCTCTTCTGCAGCGCGCCGACCGCCGCGACGGTGCCGTGCATACCCGGCATGCCGCAGTGCAGCTGGTGGCTGTCGGGGAACGCGCCGCGGGCCATCAGCGTCGTCACGACGGGGATGCCGGTCAGTTCCGCGAGCTCGAGCAGCTCGGCGGACGCGTCGGCCTTGATGACACCGCCACCGACGTAGAGCACCGGCGCCTTCGACTCGGCGATCAGCCGGGCCGCCTCGCGGACCTGCTTACCGTGCGGCTTGCTCACCGGGCGGTAGCCGGGCAGGTGCATCTCCGGCGGCCACGAGAACGTGGTCTGCGCCTGCAGCACGTCCTTCGGGATGTCGACGAGGACGGCACCGGGACGACCGGAGGCCGCCAGGTAGAAGGCCTCCGCCATGATCCGCGGGATGTCAGCGCCGTCGGTGATCAGGAAGTTGTGCTTGGTCACCGGCATGGTGATGCCGGAGATGTCGGCCTCCTGGAAGGCGTCGGTGCCGATCAGGCTGCGACCGACCTGGCCGGTGATCGCGACGATCGGGACCGAGTCCATCTGCGCGTCGGCGATCGGGGTCACCAGGTTGGTGGCGCCGGGGCCGGAGGTCGCCATGCAGACGCCGACCTTGCCGGTGGCCTGGGCGTATCCGGTCGCGGCGTGTCCGGCGCCCTGCTCGTGCCGGACGAGGACGTGCCGAACCTTCTTCGAGTCGAAGAGCGGGTCGTAGACGGGCAGAACGGCGCCGCCGGGGATGCCGAATACAGTGTCGACCTCGAGCTCCTCGAGGGCCCGAACCACGGACTGGGCGCCGGTCACTCGCTCGGGGGCGACTTGACGGCGGGTACCGGGTTGGGCGGCCGGCGCTGCCGCGGGGCTGGGCTGACCCGTTCCCCCCGACTTGCGCGGCGTGGGCTGCGGCCGTGCGGTTGGTGCGCTCACTGCATAATCCTCTGGTCTTGACGGTTCAAGCTGGCTCCGGGCAAGAAAAAACCCCCGTCAGCAATCTTGCTGTACGAGGGTGGCGCGTCGTGCTTGTGAGTTGACGAAATCGACTCAGGCGGCGACGCGCCGGCCGATTACGAGGAACTCATTCTGCTTCACGCGCTCGAAGGTAGGCGCGTCAAGGGTGAACAGTCAACTTGGTGAGTCGGCTGTCCCAGAATGTGAGAAGCGCTGACCGCAATGCAAGGATGGTGCGGTGTCATCCTCATCGCAGCCCGTGCCACCGAACTCATCCTCGCACACCGCCGAACCGATCGAGCAGTCCATACACATCTCGAAGCTCGGACTCCTCGCGGTTGGCCTGCTGGCGATCTGCCTGAGCCCGGTCGTGCTCACCAAGCCGGTCCCCCTTCTGCTCCTGCTGCTGATCCCGGTCGCGGTCGCCTGGTGGATGCTGCGGGTACGGACCACGGTCACCGCCGAGGGACTGCGCCTGCGCCGGATGTTCTCCACCGAGAACATCGAGTGGAGCCAGATCAAGGGCTTCCGCTTCCCCAAGCGCGGATGGGCGCGTGCCGACCTGACCGACGGCCGCGAGGTGAGCCTGCCCGTGGTCACCTTCGGTCGGCTCCCCCAGATCGCGGCGGCCAGCGGCGGCCGGGTGACCGACCCCTACGCGGCCGCGGATCGCGCGGCCCGTGAGAAGGCCGCTGCCGAGAGGGCCGCCGCAGAGAATGACGAGACCGAGTCCGGCACGGAGTCGGATCCGGGAACGAAATAGCCCGCGAGTAGCGTTGCTACGGACACTCGACGCCAGGGCGCCGACGGCAGCAACCCCCTGCCGAGGACCCGCCCACCGGCCCAGCCCGCCGGAGCCGCTCGAGTCACGGCAACGTTCGCAGTTCGACGATTAAGGACAGTCCTATGCCCCCGTTGAGGTCCCGCACCACCACCGTCGGACGCAATGCCGCCGGAGCCCGCGCCCTGTGGCGCGCCACCGGAATGACGGACTCCGATTTCGGCAAGCCGATCGTCGCGATCGCGAACTCGTACACCCAGTTCGTCCCCGGGCACGTGCACCTCAAGGACGTCGGCGAGATCGTGGCCGAGGCCGTGCGCGCCGCGGGCGGCGTGCCCCGTGAGTTCCACACCATCGCGGTGGACGACGGCATCGCGATGGGCCACGGCGGCATGCTCTACTCGCTGCCCAGCCGCGAGATCATCGCCGACTCGGTCGAGTACATGGCGAACGCGCACACCGCCGACGCCCTCGTCTGCATCTCCAACTGCGACAAGATCACCCCCGGCATGCTCAATGCCGCGATGCGCCTGAACATCCCGACCGTCTTCGTCTCGGGCGGTCCGATGGAGGCAGGCAAGGCCGTCGTCGTCGGCGGCGTCGCGCAGGCCCCCACCGACCTGATCACCGCCATCTCGGCATCCGCGAACGACGCGGTGTCCGAGGAAGGCCTCGACGAGGTCGAGCGCAGCGCCTGCCCGACGTGTGGCTCCTGCTCCGGCATGTTCACGGCGAACTCGATGAACTGCCTCACCGAGGCACTCGGCCTTGCGCTGCCCGGCAACGGCTCCACCCTGGCCACCCACGAGGCCCGCCGCGCGCTGTTCTCCCGCGCGGGCACCACGGTCGTCGAGGCCGCGCTCAAGTACTACCGCGACGAGGACGAGTCGGTGCTCCCCCGGAACATCGCCACCCCCAAGGCGTTCCGCAACGCGATGGCCCTCGACGTCGCGATGGGCGGCTCGACCAACACGGTCCTGCACACCCTCGCCGCCGCCCAGGAGGGCGAGGTCGACTTCGACCTCGACACCATCGACGAGATCAGCCGCCTGGTGCCGTGTCTGTCGAAGGTCTCACCCAACTCCGATTACCACATGGAGGACGTGCACCGGGCAGGCGGAATCCCCGCACTGCTCGGCGAGCTGCGTCGCGCGAACCTGCTCGAGACCGATGTCTCCACAGTCCACACCAAGAGCTTCGACCAGTGGCTCGACGACTGGGACATCCGCTCCGGCAAGGCAACCGACGAGGCGATCGAGCTCTTCCACGCCGCACCGGGCGGGGTCCGCACCACCGAGCCGTTCTCCACGTCCAACCGCTGGAGCGCGCTGGACACCGACGCCGCAGGCGGGTGCATCCGGGACAAGGAGCACGCGTACACCGTCGAGGGCGGACTCGTGGTGCTGCGCGGCAACATCGCGCTGGACGGCGCCATCCTCAAGACCGCGGGCATCGACGAGGAGCTGTTCTCCTTCCAGGGTCCGGCGCTCGTCGTCGAATCGCAGGAGGAGGCCGTCTCGGTGATCCTGCAGAAGAAGATCAAGTCCGGCGACGTCCTCGTGGTCCGCTACGAGGGCCCCAAGGGCGGACCGGGCATGCAGGAAATGCTGCACCCCACCGCATTCCTCAAGGGTGCGGGCCTCGGCAAGGAGTGCGCGCTCATCACCGACGGCCGCTTCTCCGGCGGCACCTCCGGCCTGTCCATCGGGCACATCTCCCCTGAGGCCGCGGCGGGCGGCGTGATCGGCCTGGTGGAGAACGGCGACCAGGTCCGTATCGACGTCGCGACCCGGACCCTCGAGATCCTCGTCGACGACGCCGTGCTCGCCGAGCGCCGCGCCAAGATGGAGGCGTCCGAGCGTCCGTGGCAGCCGGTCGACCGCCAGCGCACCGTCACCACCGCGCTGCGTGCCTACGCGGCGCTGGCGACCTCCGCGGACAAGGGTGCCGTTCGCTACGTGCCGTAGTCCTCACCGTTCACAGACAGCGCCCCTGCGGTGCCGGGAATGCCCGGAACCGCAGGGGCGCTGTCGTATCGGCGGGATGCTCCCGCTCTTGCCCCGGCTCAGGCCGCGCGGACCTCCGCGATCCGCCGCTCGGCCAGCTCGATCGCGGCGGTGGAGGTGTCCACCCCGGTCACCCGGGCCCGGTCGAGGATCTCCATCACCACGTCCGCAATCCGGTCCACCTTGCCGACGAAGTCCGTCAGCCCGTTCACCTCGGCGTCGCAGGAGATCAGGCCGCCCGCGTTCGACACGAAATCCGGGACGTGCACGATGCCGCGGGCGGTCAGCGCGTCACCCGCGGCCTGCGAGGCGAGCATGTTGTTGGCCGCTCCGACCAGCGCCACCGCCTTGAGCCGGTCGACTGCACGCTCGTCGATCACCAGGCCTGGACCCGCGGGGCAGACCACATCGACGTCGGTCTGCAGGATCTCGTCCAGCGAACTCGCCTGCGCACCAAAACCTTCCACCGCGAGCCGCACCCGCTCCGGATCGGGGTCGGCCACCAGCACCGTGGCCCCGGCCGCGGAGAGGAGCTCGACGATCCCGAGGCCGACGTTGCCGGCACCCTGCACGGCTACCCGCAGCCCGTCGACGCCGTCGCGCCCCAGATGGTCGGCGACCGCCGAGATCGAGGCGACCACTCCCCTGGCCGTGTACGGCGAGGGATCGCGGCCGTCGCTGGAGACCCGGGGGGCGTGCTCCGCGATCACCTTCAGGTCCGCGGGTCCGGTGCCCATGTCGGCGCCGGGGATGTAGCGGCCACCGAGCAGCCCGATGTGCCTGCCGTGCGCCTCCAGGAGCGAACGCGTCTTCTGGCTGCGGGGATCGGCGTTGATCACACTCTTCCCGCCGCCGAGCGCCAGGCCGGCGAGCGCCGCCTTGTAGGTCATCGCGCGTGCGAGGCGCATCGCGTCCGCCGCGGCCGCATCGTCGGATTCGTACTGGCGGATCCGGACTCCCCCGAGCGCGGGCCCGAGGGTGGTGTCGTGCACGGCGATGATGCTGGCGAGCCCGTTCTCCACGCGCTGGATCGACAGCTGCTCGAAGTCCTGCTCGGCCAGGGAATTGATGGCGCTCACTACTGCTCCTGAGGTCAGCCCACGACAGATGACACCCTTGTGGGGCTGATCCGTTGCGGGACAGAGAGTTACGGCACTTGTGGCCGCGACGGGCGGAGTACCTGCCCGGCATGAACTGTAAGGCGCGTCACACGGATGTCAAGCCGTTGCCTGTTCCGCGCACGGCGACCCCGGGGTCGCGATCACGGGCCAAGGCAGCAGAATTGGCGAATCGGCCTAAACCAGGTGTGCACATCGCGCAGTTCGCCCGAGCGATTCGGCGCGCAGCTGAGCAGGATGCGCCATCGAGCGATCGGGTGTTGCGCATCGGGTTCACAGGTGGTTCTCTCTTCACGCCGATGAGACACAGATCACATCCGGTCAAGCACAGCCCCCACCCGGCGACCCACAAGGTCATCGGGAGTCAACCAAGGAGCCCATCCATGCCCGGAGTCGGTATTTGGCGCACCAAGTCCGTCGAACAGTCGATATCAGATACCGATGAACCCGGTACCCGCCTACGCAAAGAGCTGACCGCCTGGGACCTGACCGTCTTCGGCGTCGCCGTGGTCATCGGGGCGGGCATCTTCACCCTCACCGCGAGGACGGCAGGCAACGTCGCAGGGCCGTCCATCTCGCTCGCCTTCGTCCTCGCCGCCATCGCGTGCGGGCTCGCGGCCCTCTGTTATGCCGAGTTCGCCTCCACCGTCCCGGTCGCAGGCAGCGCGTACACCTTCTCCTATGCGACGTTCGGCGAGTTCGTCGCCTGGATCATCGGATGGGACCTCATCCTCGAGTTCGCGCTCGCGTCGGCAGTTGTCGCCAAGGGATGGTCGCTGTATCTGGGGAACGTGCTCGGAGCCAGCGGTTCGACCACCGCGCATCTCGGCCCGATCGACTTCGACTGGGGCGCCCTGCTGATCATCGGCGCGATCACCACCGTGCTCGCCATCGGTACCAAGGTGTCCTCGCGGGTGTCGGCCATCATCACCGCCATCAAGATCGCCGTGGTCCTGCTCGTCATCGTGGTCGGCGCGTTCTACATCAACAAGGACAACTACTCCCCGTACATCCCGCCGGCCGAGGGCGCGGCCAGCACGGCCAGCGGCATCCACCAGACCCTGTTCTCGTTCCTCACCGGCGCCGACGGCAGCAGCTACGGCTGGTACGGCCTGCTCGCCGCGGCCAGCCTCGTGTTCTTCGCGTTCATCGGGTTCGACGTCGTTGCCACCACCGCCGAGGAGACCAAGAACCCGCAGAAGGCGCTCCCCCGCGGCATTCTCGGTTCGCTCGCCATCGTCACCGTCCTGTACGTCGCGGTGACCCTGGTCCTGACCGGCATGGTCAAGTACACCGACCTGAAGACCGGCAGCCCGCTCGTCGGCGACAGCAGCGCCACCCTCGCGACCGCATTCGAGGCGCACGGGATCACCTGGGCTCAGTGGGTGATCAACTTCGGTGGCCTCGCCGGACTGACGACCGTCGTCATGGTCATGATGCTCGGCCAGACCCGGGTGTTGTTCGCGATGTCGCGGGACGGGCTGATGCCGCGCGGTCTCGCCAAGACCGGCACCAAGGGCACCCCCGTTCGGATCACCGTCGTGGTCGGCGTGATCGTGGCGCTGCTCGCCGCCTTCTTCCCGATGGGGACCCTCGAGGAGATGGTCAACATCGGCACCCTGTTCGCCTTCGTCCTGGTCTGCATCGGGGTCGTGGTGCTGCGCAAGACGCGACCCGACCTGCCGCGCGGATTCCGGGTCCCGCTGGTTCCCCTCGTGCCGATCCTCGCGGTGCTGGCCTGCGGGTGGCTGATGCTGAACCTGTCCGTGGAGACCTGGATCCGGTTCCTGGTCTGGATGGCGATCGGCGTGGTGATCTACTTCGCCTACGGCAAGCGCAAGTCGGTGCTCGGCCAGCGGCTCGCCGCCCAGTCCACACCGCCCCCGGAGGAGCAGCTGGAGACGGTCACCGCCTGACCGCCCCGATCGCGAACCCCCTGATCACTCAGATCAGGGGGTTCGCCCCGTTGAAGAAGATCCAGAGGCAGACGCCTGCCGCGACGCCGAGGATCAGCGCGACGAAGGAACCGATGTGCGGCCTGGTCGCCCACTTCCGGCCACCGTCCAGCGAGAACCGGCCGGGGCCGGTCAACACCACCGCGACGGCCGCGGCGACCAGCATCGTCTCGTGCTCGACGCCGGACGGTGCGAAGAACTGCAGTCCCGGCTCGGCCACCTGGCGAACGCACCACGCGTTGATCAGCACCGCGAGCACCGCGGCGCCGGCCAGCGGCGTCACAAGACCGATGATCAGGAGGGCGCCTGCCGCGACCTCACCGACCGCGGTGAGGATCGAGAGCAGTCGGGCCTGCTCGAAGCCGGCATCGAGGAGCGTCGTCTCGAAGCCGTCGAGTCCGGGGCCGTTCCACCAGCCGAACAGTTTCTGCAGCCCGTGGAACAGCGCGACCGTCCCGAGCCCGACCCGGAGGACGAGCAGGCCGAGGTCGAGCGTGCCTCGCCCGGACGGCGTCTCCGGCGCGATCGTCTCCGGCATCGCCTGCTGGACGGGCGAGGTGAATGCCGACACGACGGCAGGCTCGGACGGATCGGCGAACCGCAGTTCCTCGGTGGGATACACCTCGTCCGTGGGATACACCTCATCGACCGAACTGCCCCGGTAGGTCGGGATCTGCTCGGTGGGCATCAGCCCGAGGTCGTCGTCCGATACGGGCAGCGCGCCGCCGGCGGAGGTGGGAAGTTGCTCGGTCGGCAGGTCGAACGGACTGGAGGCGGTGCCATCGGCGCCGTCGCGGTCCGGGTTCCCTTGCTGCTTCGCTGTCACGATGGACAGCGTAAGGGCGAGCGGCAGATACGCGCTCCGGCGCGCCGCACCGGGCCGCCGTGGCGCCGCCCGCACCGGATTCCGTACCGTTTGCAGTCATGGGAGCAAGTCGGGTCAGGGTGTTGGCGGCCGTGTCGATCGTCGTCGCGGTGGCGGGCTGTGCCCGGTTCGACGACTCGGCAACGAGCCCGTTCACCCCCGCGCCGACGTTCGACGCCGGCGGCGAGCTCCGGCCCCGACCGCCCGGCACACCCCCGACCAGCCCCCGCGAGCCCCTCCCGACCGTCGAACCGGCGCCCTGCATCGACCCCGACCCCGCCGTCGTTGCGACCTGCCTCGACACCACCGGCGGCATGGTCATGCTGCCCGGCGGCGATTCGGCGCTGGTCACCGAGCGCCGCACCGGCCGCATCCTCCGCGTCACCCCCGGCAAGCCCACCGAGGAGTTCGCCCGACTCGACGTCGACGGCTCCACCGACGGTGGCCTGCTCGATGTCGCGCTGTCGCCGACCTTCGTCGAAGACAACCTGGTGTACGCCTATGTCTCCACCCCCGGCGACAACCGGGTGGTGCGGGTCGCACCGGGCGATGTGCCCAAGGACGTCCTGACCGGTATCCCGCGCGGATCCGTCGGCAACACCGGAGCCCTGACCTTCGCAGGCCCCAATGAACTACTGGTACTCACCGGCGACGCCGGAAACCCCTCCGCCGCAACCGATCCCGGCTCACTGGCCGGAAAGCTGCTCCGCGTGACCGCGCTGACGCCCGGGCCCCCCGGGTCACAGCCCTTCCCCCAGGTCGCGCTGTCGGGCATCGGCGGCGCGGGCGATGTCTGCGTGGACCCGACCGACCAGAACATCTGGGTGACCGACCGAACCCCGCTCGAGGACCGACTGCAGAAGGTCGCGCCGAACGGCGCGGCAGGCGTCCCGGTCTGGACCTGGCCGGACCGGCCCGGCGTCGCAGGCTGCACGGCGGGCGGCGGGTCGGTCGCCATCGCGCTGACCGAGGGCCGGGCACTCGCGCTGCTCGACACCGATCCGCAGACCGGCGCCGTGACCGCGGCGCCGTCGCTGATCGCCCAGGACCGGTACGGCCGGCTGGGCGCGGCCGCGCTCGGGGCCGAGAACACGATCTGGGTCTCGACCGTCAACAAGGCCGACGGCCATCCCGGCGGCCCGACCGATGACCGGGTGGTCAAGATCCCCGCACCGCAGGGCGGCGGCGGCTTCGACTGACCGTCGAGTGTGCAGCTGCCGGGGCATCGGCCGAGAACACCCGCCGGCAGGTGCACACTCGGCGCTAGCCGGTGGCGGGGGCCGGGACCTTCTTCGGCGCCTTCGGCGCGAGCAGCGAAGCGGACAGCGGCAACACCAGCACGGTGATCGCGCCCGCGGCGACCAGGATCGAGGCGTTCGACTCGGTCATCTGACCGGCGTTCACCGCGACCCCCGTCACCGCGACGATCAGCGGCAGACCGGTCGCGGCGTACAGCGCAACCTGCCCCCGCTCCCGCACGGTCGGCTGCGGATCCTTGAGCTCCGGACCCCGGTCGAAGCGTTCGGCGAAGAACACAGGCAGCCCGCGCACCAACAGGATCAGCACCAGGAACGCGAGCAGGATGCCCGGCGCAGCGGCCACGGCCTTGACGTCGATCGCCATGCCCGAGGTGACGAAGAAGATCGGGATGAGCAGCCCGAAGGCCAGCCCGTCCAACTTCGCCTCCAGCTTCTCGTCGCCCGACGGCATCGCGCGGCGCAGGATGAAGCCCGCGGCGAAGGCGCCAAGGATGATGTCGAGGTCGAAGATCGTCGCGACCGCGATCAGCGTGACCAACAGCAGGATCGTCAGCCGCACGGTCGTCTGGGCGGTGGTCTCGGAGCCCAGCCGGATGATCGAGGCCAGCTTCGAGCCCTCGCGGCGCAGGCCCGCGGGGATGAACGCGACCCCGACCGCAGCCGCCGCGAACGCCGCCAGCACGACCAGCGACGCGCCCGCACTCCGCGAGCTCAGCAGGATCGCCATCGCGATCACCGGGCCGAGCTCACCGAAGGCGCCGTGGTTGAGAACGGTTCGGCCCAAGCGGGTTCCGAGCATGCCGCTGTCCTTGAGGATCGGTAACAGCGTGCCCAGCGCCGTGGAGGTCAGGGCGATGGCCACCGCGATCTCCGCATTGATCGCGCCGGTGAGGCCGAGCAACCCGACCACCACGAAGGCCAGCACCAGGCAGGACAGCCAGGTGATCAGCGCCCGACGCCCGCCCCGACCGGTCAGCTCACTGGTGTTGATCTCGTAGCCGGCGAGCAGGAAAAGCATGCCGAGGCCGAGCTCGCGGAGCAGGTCGATCTCGCTGCCCATGACCGCGAGGTCGAGCACGTGCGGCCCGACGATGACGCCCGCGATCAGCAGCAGCACGACCTCCGGCACCAGCTTGCGTGGCACCAGCCCGGCGACCAGCGGAGCGATGACGGCGCAGAGCGCTATCCAGAAGAACGAAGCGGAAACTGAGGGCACCCGCCTGATTCTGCTAGACGGGGACCACCATCGACGACAGGACCCTCACGCCGTGTGTCGGCTCAGGAGCAGGCCGCGATGACCAGGTCCTTGACCTGAGCCGGGTCTGCCTGGCCCCGGGTCGCCTTCATGACGTCGCCGACGATCTTGCCTGCCGCCGCGACCTTGCCCGCGCGGATCTTCTCGGCGATGTCCGGGTTCGCGGCGAGCGCGGCGTCGACCGCGGCCTGCAGCGCCGAGTCGTCGCGCATCACGGCGAGTTCCCGCTTCGCCACGACCTCGTCCGGCTCGCCCTCGCCTGCCAGCACACCGTCGACGGCCTGCCGCGCCTGCTTGTTCGCCAGTGTGCCGTCGGCGACGAGCGCGATGATCCGCGCGAGCTGGGCCGGGGTGATCGGCAGCTCGGCCAGCGCCACGCCACGGGTGTTCGCCTGCTGCGAGAGGTACGCCACCCACCACGAGCGGGCCGCGTCCGCGGGCGCGCCTGCCTCGGTGGTCGCGATGACCAGTTCCAGCGCACCGGAGTTCACCAGGTCGCGCATCTCCTCGTCGGAGACGCCCCAGTCGGCCTGGATGCGGGCGCGGCGGATCCACGGCAGCTCGGGCAGCGTGCCGCGCAGCTCCTCGACCCACTCTGCTCTCGGGGCGACGGGCTCGAGGTCCGGCTCCGGGAAGTACCGGTAGTCCTCCGCGGTCTCCTTGCGGCGCCCGGCGGAGGTGGTGCCGTCGGCCTCCTGGAAGTGCCGGGTCTCCTGGATGACCTCACCGCCCGAGCTGAGCACGGCGGCCTGGCGGCGCATCTCGTAGCGGACGGCCACCTCGACGCTCTTGAGGGAGTTGACGTTCTTGGTCTCGGTGCGGGTGCCGAACTCCTTGGCGCCGATCGCCATCAGCGAGATGTTGGCGTCGCACCGCATCGACCCCTGGTCCATCCGGACGTCGGAGACGTCGAGCGACTTGAGCAGATCACGCAGCGCGGTGACGTACGCGCGGGCGACCTCGGGGGCGCGCTCGCCCGCACCGGAGATGGTCTTGGTGACGATCTCCACCAGCGGGACGCCTGCGCGGTTGTAGTCGAGCAGCGAGTGGCTGGCGCCGTGGATCCGGCCGGTGGCGCCGCCGACGTGCAGCGACTTACCGGTGTCCTCCTCCATGTGCGCGCGCTCGATCTCGACCCGCCAGGTGGTGCCGTCGTCGAGCACCACGTCGAGGTAGCCCTCGGTGGCGATCGGCTCGTCGTACTGCGAGATCTGGTAGTTCTTCGGCTGATCCGGGTAGAAGTAGTTCTTCCTGGCGAAGCGGCCCCACGGGGTGATCGAGCAGTTCAGCGCCAGACCGATGCGGATGGCGGACTCGACAGCCGACTGGTTGACCACCGGCAGCGAGCCCGGAAGGCCCAGACAGACCGGGCACACCTGGGTGTTGGGCTCGGCACCGAAGGTCGTGGGGCACGGGCAGAACATCTTCGTCGCGGTGTGCAGCTCGACGTGCACCTCCATGCCCATGACGGGCTCGAAGCGGGCGAGCACCTCGTCGTAATCGAGAAGGTCAGTACTTGTCGCCACCCGGCCGGCTGCAGTCATGGTCACGAGTTTATGCGCCCCGCTTCGGCAGCAGCAGGTCGGCCAGGTTGTCGATCTGCTCGTGCGCATCCGGCCAGGCATCGCGGGCCGCATCCGCGTGCGGATAACGGGTTTGCGCGAGCCTCAGCGCCACCATGCCGTGCGTCGCGCTCCACAGGTGCATCCCGAGCAGCACCGTCTCCTTCGCGTCCGCAGGCAGGTCCAGGTATCGCCCCACCTCCTCGGTGATGAGCCGGATGGCGCGGTGCGCGTGCGAGTCGGCCATCCTCTCGCCGGCCTGATGACGCAGGTTGGAGACGAACAGCACCCGGTAGTGACCGGGATTGGCCAGCCCATAGCCGACGTAGGCGTGCCCCATCGCCCGCAGCCGAGCGCCCGGGTCCTCCCCCGCCTCCTCGGCGGCCGCCTGCAGCACGGCGGCGAACTCCTCGAACCGGAGCTGCTTCACCGCCAGGTGGAGCTCCTCGCGATCGGCGAAGTGCAGATAGATGGAGGTCGGTGTGACGCCGACGCGCCTGGCGACGCCGCGCAGCGACACCGCGTCGACGTCGCCGGTCTCACCGAGCATCTCCGCGGCTGCCGCGAGGATGTCCGTTCGCAGCGACTCGCCCGCGCCCCGCCTGGACGGCGTGCGCTGGGTCTTCTTCCTCGTCGAAATCACGCGAGCCACCTTAGTCGCGGGGGTCAGCCGACCCGGGCCGGGCGTTCCGCATTGACACCCGTAGGGCTACGACTGTTAATTTACACCCGTAGCGCTACCCGATCCGGCACGGCGCGTCCGCAGAGGAGGACCGATGGCCGGTACCGGCTCGCTCACCGACATTTCCGACCGGCTGTCTCGAGCGACCTGCAAGCAGTCGCCAGCGGAGGCCACCGCGGAGTCGACCGCCGCCCATCCGACCGCCACGCTGATCACGGTCTGCATCGGGATGTTCATGCTGATGCTGGACATGACGATCGTCGCGGCCGCGCTGGCCAACATCCAGTCCTCCCTCGACGCCTCCCTCAGCGGACTGCAGTGGGTGGTCGACGCCTACACGCTGCCGGTCGCGGCGCTGCTGCTGACCGCGGCCACCCTCGGCGACCGACTCGGCCGACGCCGCCTCTACATCGTGGGCATGTCGATCTTCACGCTCACCTCGCTCGGCTGCGCGCTCGCGGGCGACATCGTGACACTCAACGTGGTGCGGGCGGTCCAGGGCGTCGGCGCGGCGCTGCTGTTCGGCGTCTCCCTGCCCCTCGTTGCCGTCGCCTTCCCCGATCCGATGAAGCGGGCAAGGGCGATCGGCATCTACGGCGCGGTGATGGCATCGGCGACCGCCGCCGGTCCCCTGGTCGGCGGGGCCCTCGTCACGGCGATCGGCTGGGAGTGGATCTTCCTGATCAACGTTCCCATCGGCATCGCCGCGGTGGCGTTGGCGTACCGGTACGTCACCGAATCCCGTGCGGACAGTGCGGCGCCCGCGGACTGGGCGGGTACAGGGCTGCTCACCCTCGCGCTCCTGTCCGGGGTGCTGGCGCTGATCGAGGGCAACGAGTGGGGCTGGTCGTCCACGCGGGTGATCGCCCTCGGCGCCACCTCGATCGCCGGACTGCTCGCCTTCATCGCCTGGGAGCTACGTGCCGCACACCCGATGCTGGACCTTCGCCTGGTCGTCCGGCCCGCCTTCGCGGCAAACGCGCTCGCGGCCTTCGCCGGAGCCGGAACACTCGTCGCCGCAACGAATTTCCTGGCGCTGTACTTCATCAACACACTCGGCCACGACCCGTTCCAGGCGGGTCTGCGGGCCCTGCCGCTCACCCTGTCCGCGCTCGTCGTCGCCCCGCCGATCGCCGTGCTGCACGACCGCCTGCCCGCGAGGTGGTCGCTGCCGGTCTCGATGGGGGTCGTCGCGGCTGGCCTGTGGCTGTGCACCGGTGCGGACGCGTCCACCACGTGGACGCACTACATCGCCGGGTCGATCCTCGGCGGCGCCGGACTCGGCGCGGTCACCGTGATCGCCTCGCAGTCCGCGCTGACCTTCGTCGAGGTGGACCGGGCAGGCATGGCCACGGGCGCGGTCAACACCGCCCGCCAGGTCGGCATCGTGGTCGGGGTGGCCGGCCTCGGCGCGGTCTTCTCGCACGCGGTCGCCGCCGAGGCGGGTGCCGGGCTCGCCTCGCTGACCGTCGGGACGATGACCGTCTCCGTCCCGGACGAGCAGGCCGACATGATCACCGAGGCACTCGGTTCCGGTGCCGGACAACGGGTCATCGAGTTCGTCCCCGATCAGTTCGCGGCCGCGGTGCCCGCGCTGTCCGAACTGGCACGCGGGGCGACCGCGCAGGGACTGGACGCCGTCATGGCGACGAGTTCGGCGATCGCGGCCGTGGCCACCCTCGCGGTCTTCGTGCTGCTGCGGATCGGGCGGCGCTGACCCGGGTTCACCCGAAGATCACCCGCATCTCCTGATACCGGTGCGCGGGTACCGACTTGTGGTCGACGAGCGCCTCGTCGAAACCCACCCGCACGATCTCCGTTCCGTGCAGCGCCACCATGTGGCCCCACTCCTCGTCCGCCACCAGATCGGTGACCGCCATGCCGAGCCTGGTCGCGAGGACACGGTCGAACGCGGTCGGAACGCCGCCCCGCTGGATATGGCCCAACACCGTCGCCCTGGTCTCGATTCCGGTGCGCTCCTGGATGATCGGCGCCAGCAGCTCGGCGATCCCACCGAGCCGCGGGCGGTCGAAACCGTCCATGCCCTTCGTCGAATGGGCCGCCGTCATGTCCGGCAGGGTGAAGCCCTCCGCGACGACAACCATCGGCGACCGGCCGCGTTCGCGGACGCTGTTCACCCACGAGCAGATCTGCTCGACACTCTCGGGCTGTTCGGGGATCAGGATCGCGTGCGCGCCGCCGGCCGTCCCCGAGTGCAGGGCAATCCATCCGGCGTTGCGCCCCATCACCTCGAGGACCATGCACCGCTTGTGCGAGTTGCCCGTCGTCCGCAGCCGGTCGATCGCCTCGGTCGCGATCTCTACCGCCGTGTCGAATCCGAAGGTGTAGTCGGTCTGGTCGAGGTCGTTGTCGATGGTCTTCGGGACCCCGACGATCCGAATGCCCTCGTCGAACAGGCGCTGCGACGCGGCGGCGGTGCCCTCGCCACCGATGGCCACCACCGCATCGACCCCGAGCCGCTCCATGGTGCGGGCGATGTTCTCCGCCCCACCGTTCGGTCCCTGATACGGACCGATGCGGCTGGTCCCGAGAATGGTCCCGCCCTCGTGCGAGAGTCCGCGGACGCGGCTGCGGTCCAGGGGCATCGCGTCGCCCTCGACCAGACCGCGCCACCCGTCGAGGAATCCGACGAACTCCTGACCGTGCACCTCGGAGCCCTTGAGCACCGCACCCCGGATCACCGCGTTGAGGCCGGGGCAGTCGCCGCCGCTGGTGAGAATGCCGATCGTCGTCATCGTCAATCGCCCGTTCTACGTGCAGGTGGATGCTCAGTGTCCCACTGCATACTGCCCTCGCCCGGCGGTTCGGGCACGCCGGCGGGTCAGCCGGGGGTGACCAGGCCCGTCTCGTAGGCCAGCACCACGGCCTGCGCCCGGTCCCGCAGGTGCAGCTTGCCGAGCACCTTGCCGACGTGCGTCTTGACGGTCTGCTCGGCCACGAACAGCGACTCCGCGATCTCGACATTCGACAGCCCGCGGGCGATCAGTTCCAACACTTCCCGTTCGCGGGGCGTCAGCGCCGCGAGCTGCGCAGGCTCGCGCCGTGCGGGCGCGCGCCTGCTGGTGACGTCGGCGATGAGCCTGCGGGTCACGGTCGGCGCGAGCAGTGCCTGCCCGTCCGCCACCACCCGGACCGCCCGGATCAGTTCCTCGGCGGGGGCGTCCTTGAGCATGAAGCCACTGGCACCGACGCGCAGCGCCTCGTAGACGTAGTCGTCGATGTCGAAGGTGGTGAGCATCAGCACCCGTACCGGCTTGTCGAACGAGACCGACAGGATCTGCTGCGCCGCCTCCAGCCCGTTCAGGTTCGGCATCCGCACGTCCATCAGGACGACGTCCGGGCGAAGGCGCATCACCTCGTCTACTGCGATCTTCCCGTCTGGGGCGTCGCCGACCACGCTGATGTCGGGCTGCGCGCCGAGCAGCGCGCCAAAACCCTGGCGCACCATCGCCTGATCGTCCGCAATGAATACCGTGATCGCCACCCGATCACCCTATGCCGGGGTGACGTGGCCGCTCGACACCGCCGTCCCCGGCATCGCCGGCACTCGCGCCAGCACCTCGAATCCGCCGTCGGGGCGCGGTTGCGCGACCAGGCTTCCACCCACCGACGAGGCCCGATCGATCATGCCGGTGATGCCGTGCCCACCGGCATGATCGGCGACGGTCGACACAGTGGTACCGACGGGCGGGTCGTTGACCACCGCCATGGTGGCGAGGCCCCCGTCCCGGCCGAGGATGACGCGAACCGGCGCCCCCGGCGCGTGCCGGGCCGCGTTGGACAGCGATTCCTGCAGGATCCGGTACATCGTCAGTCCCGCCGAATCGGACAACCGCTCGGGCATCCCGATCCTGTCCACCTGCACCTGCATGCCCGCCCGCCTGCTTCCCTCCACCAGCTCGTCGATCCGGTCGAGGCCCGGCATCGGGGCGTCCTCGGCGAGCTGGCCGTCGCTGCGGAGCACACCGAGCATGCCCCTGATCTCGTTGAGGGCATCGCGGGCGGTGGCACCGATCGATTCGAACTCCGCCCGTGCCGCGGGCGAGACGTCGTCGATCCGGTACGGCGCGCTCTGCGCCTGCACCACGACCAGCGACATGTGGTGCGCGACGACGTCGTGCAGGTCGCGGGCGATGCGCGCCTTCTCCTCGAGGATCGCCCGCCGCGCCCGCTCGACCTCGGTGACCTCCTCCTGGCGGGCGAGCTGCCGGCGGGAGAGCACCAGCCAGCGGATCAGCAACCCGAACAGCACCAACGCGGTCAGCCCGACCGCCCAGCCCCTGCCGTCCTGGCCAGGGGCGTTCGCGAGGAACAGCAGCGCAGTCGCCATCCACGAGACGCCGACGACGGCGAGCGGCGAGCGCATGCTGACGGCGAGGAGCAGCGCCATGATCACCATGACGTGCACGACCTGCCACGGAAAGTCGTAGTCGTCGGTGCGTTCGAACACCAGTGGGATCACCAGCGCGCCCGCCGCCGAGATCGCCCATCCCAGGGCGGGATTCGACCGAACCAGCAGCAGGGGCAGCGCCGCGAGCCCGGCGATGACCGGCTGCACCCCGGCCGGCACGTGGTGCGTGACCTGCAGCGTCGGCCAGGCGATGGCGAAGAGCACGCCCGTGACGAATACGATGAAGATGTCCACCCACAGACTCGAGCTCACCCGCTTGAGTCGCGGCGCGGCCGCCACGGCGGCGTCATTCGCGACCTTCTTGAGCGCACGATTTGTCTTACTCACATCCAGAACAGTAGGAACCGGGACCCGAAAAGTCCTCATACTGCGGGGTGAGACCGGCGCGGCACCAGGGTATGAGGGCGCCGCACCGACGCCCCCTGCGCGGGGACCCGGGAACCACGCTGCGGGGTGATGTGCCCTGGTCCCGCCGATTCCTAGCGTCTTCTCCATGCGGAAGACGACCTGGACAGCACTGACGGTGGCCGCGGCGGCCGCCCTGACGACCACCCTGATGGCCGACCCGGCCGCTGCGGAGCAGCCTCGCGAGAGCACCCCCACCGCGGCCGCGATCGCCTCGCTCACCACAGCCGATCACGCGGCGCCCGCGTCGTCGATCCCGGCGGACTTCGCCGCCACGATGGGCTACCGCCCGGCCGTCGAATCCGGGATGCTCGTGAACCCGAGCGGCGACTGCTCCTCCCCGGTCACGCTGCCCACCGAGTTCGAGACCGCCTGCAAGGCCCACGATCTCGGCTACGACCTGCTGCGCTATGCAGACCGCCACGGCGCCGCGCTCGGACCGTGGGCACGGAAAAGCCTTGACGCGCAGCTGGACCGGCGGATGCACGGCGCCTGCGACGCGCGCACGGTCGATGCGGCGCGGACCTCCTGCTACGTGATGGCCAACATCGCGAGCGCCGCGGTGACCTCGAACTCCTGGCGGCAGGGATATGTCGCACCTCGACCCGAGCCGATGACCGGCTACGCGCTCGCGGGCGGCGTGGGGGCCGTGCTGATCGTCGGTGCGGTCGCCGCGACCAGCCGGCGCGGGCGGGGTACCACCGCCGTCGGCGCGCCGACCCGATCGGCGCTCGCATGACCGCCGTGATCGATCGGCCCACCGCGACCGTCGACATCGCCGCCGTCGCACTGCCCCGGGTACTCACCAGCGTCGCCGTCACCTCGATGGTCGCGGTCTCGCTCGCGCCCTCCCTGCTCCCCCGCAGCGCGGTGGTCCAGGCGGTCCTCACCGGACTGCTCGCGGTGCTCGGCTGGGGTCTCGCGAGCGCGTGGCATCACCGGCCCCGAAGGCGCAGGGCAGGTGATCCCGCGCCGTCGCGGGACTCCGCACGGCTGCTGGTGCTGCTGGCGGGCGCGGTGACCGTGGCAGCGGCGATGCTGCTGGCCGATCACTGGCAGGACTCGCTGCGCGTCGCGATGGGCGTGCCGACGGTCGGCGGCGGACATTGGGCACAGGTGGTCGTGGGCGCCGCCGCCATCGCGCTGATCCTGGCGGCCGGGACGAGGGCCGTGGCGGCCGGTGTTCGTCGACTCGGCGCGGTGCGGTCGGCCGCGGTCGTCGCCGCGCTCGCGATCGCAACACAGTTCTGGGCCGGGCCCGCGCTCTGGCAGGCGCGCGCCCAGTCGTATCACGCGGCGAACACGACCGTCGACACCTCACTGCGGCAACCGGTTTCGTCGTCGATCTCCGGAAGCCCCGACTCGCTGACGTCCTGGTCCTCGCTCGGCGCCCAAGGACGCAAGTTCGTCGCCGCCGGGGCGGCCTACGGCGCGGTGCGCACCTACGCGGGCATCGACAGCGCCCCCGACCAGGACGGCCGGGTGCGCCTTGCCGTCCGCGAGCTGGAACGCGCAGGCGGCCTGGCCAAGTCCACCGTCGTGGTGGCCGTGCCCACCGGATCCGGCTGGATCGACGGCAACGCCGCGGAGGGTCTCGAGCAGCGCTTCGGCGACGACGTCGCCCTCGTGGGGGTGCAGTACTCCAGCGCCCCGAGCTGGGTGACCTTCCTGTTCGATCGCGATGCGGCCGAGCAGTCCGCGCGGGCGCTGTTCACCGCGGTCTCGGACCGGATCTCGCTGCTGCCCGCGGGGGAACGCCCCCGGCTGTACGTCTACGGGCAGAGCCTCGGCGCGGTGGGCGCGAGCTCGATCTTCCAGGACGAGGAATTGGGCGAGCGGGCCTGCGGCGCCCTCTACGCGGGACCACCCGCAGGCTCAGCCCGCACCGCTGGGGCGGTGGTGCTGGCCAACTCATCCGATCCGGTGGTGCGATGGTCGCCTCGGCTGTTGCTGCACCCGCCTGCACTGGACCGGACCCGGACCGACGCGCCGCGCCCGGCCTGGCTGCCGGTCGTCAGCTTCGTGCAGACCAGCGTGGACCTGCTCTCGGCCCTGGATGCCCCGGCCGGGCACGGCCACCGGTACGGCACCGACCAGGGCACGGCACTGCCCGACGGCGACTGCGCCACCGGTGCGGCCCCTGCATGACGTCGATCGCCCGGCATCGCGGTCTTCTTACCGATCAAGGCGGCAACCACTGGGGCATCCGTAGCCCCTGGAGCGGATGGTCGGCAGTTCCAACGGCGCCGGCAACGAAGCGCCCACTCACAGCCCGCACCGACGGTCACTCACGACCACGACGCCCTACCGGGCCGGGCCGCCTGGCGCCGGCAAGTCCAGCGCGCACGAGCACCTGTTCAGCGGCGGCGACCGTACCCATTGGCGCGAACTCGATTCCGACGTGTTCAAGGGCTATCTCCTCGAGGCAGCCATCGACAATGGCTCGCTTCAAGAAATGCTGCCCGAGAACCTCCGAGTGTCAGACCACCAGGGCTACTTCTACCCGAATGAGCTGTCCGCGCTCGTCCATCACGAATCGACCGACCTGGTCGCGACCGCCGCGAAGGACGTGATCGGCCGCGGCGACAACCTCGCTGTTCGCGACGGTGCGGCGCGCTGACGAGCCGGGGTGATCCCCGCAGTCGGCTTCGTGTTCGTCGCCGACGCAGCCTCGATCGTCAGTCGAGGCCTTCGATGATGCGGAAGTCGCGCTCGACGCCGTCAGCAAGTGCGGCCAGCGCCTCCTGGTAGGCCGCACTCGCATGTGCGGCGACCGCCTGTTCGAAGCAGTCGAACTCGATCAGGACGGTCCGCTCGCCGATTCCGGCGTCGTGTGCGACGACCCGACCGTCGCGGGCGAGCACCCGCCCGCCCCCGGCCTTGACGGCCGGAGGGGCCAGCTTGTTGTAGGCAGCCAGCTTCTCGGGGTCTGCAATGGTGCGGTAGGCGCTGACCCAGTAGCCCTTGGGCATGGAACCTCCAGTGTTGGGATGAGTGCATCTGACTTACGGGTTGGTCTCGGACGAGCGTCGGCGGGCGAGAGCGACGCTTGTCAGCGTCGTGATCGCCATGGCGCCGATGCCGACCAGCGCCGCGGTGGTGTAGGCGCTGTCGTCGGGAAAGAGGTGGCCGGGGCCGGTGCCCGCGGCGAGGATCAGGCCGCCGATGGCGCTGCCCAGGGAGTACCCGACGCTGCGGACGACGTAGTTGAAGCTCATTGCGCTCGACGTCTCGCTCTTGGGGGTGACGGCCAGGATGACACCGGGCATGGCGGCCGAGAAGCTGCCGACGCCGAAGCCCAGCACGCCCATGGCCGCGAGCAGTTCGGCCAGGTTGGACCGGGCGGTGGCGAACAGGACGAACCCGCCGCCGACGATGGCGGCGCTGCCGGCCAGGAGCAGGGGGCCGTCGATCCGTTCGCGGACCCGCGGCGTGAGCTTGCCGGCGACGAATCCCAGCACGGAGAACGGGATGAGGACCAGCCCCGCCACGAAGGTGGTCAGTCCGAAGCCGTAGCCGGCGCTGTGCGGCGTCTGCGCGTAGCGGGTGATGAGCGTGAGCAGGAGGTACATGCCGCTCCCGCCGACGAACATGGCGATGTTCGCCCCGGCGACCGCCGGGTGCCGTACCGCCCGGACGTCGACCAGGGGCGTCTTGGTTCGCAGTTCGGAAACGGTCCAGACGCAGAGCAGGAGTAGGGCGGCGACGGCAAGGGTCACCGCCACGGCGAGGTGTCGGCTCCACAGGCTCCCCTCGCCGGCCAGGAACAGGACGAGGAGCAGTCCACCCGCCAGGACGAGCGCACCGGCCACGTTCACGTGAGCGGAGCGGCCTTCGGGAGCTGCGGGCATGGAGCGCCACGCGGTCACGAAGGCGATGGCGGTGACGAGCAGGCCGAGGCCATAGGCGGCTCGCAGTCCGCCGAACTCGGCGAGCAGCGCGGCCAACGGGTAGCCGACGCCGGCTCCGATGATGGAGACCACTGAGATCAGGGCGATCGTGGCCGCGCTGCGCTCCTCGGGAAGATGGTCGCGGGCCACGCCCATCATCAGCGCAGTGAGACCGAGTCCGACGCCTTGGGCCGCTCTGCCCACGAGCAGCCAGGCGAACGGCAGCGGCAGCACGGTGAGCGCGCTGCCGACGACGACGATCGCCAGCGTGGCGAGAATCGTGCCCCGCCGGTGCGGACCGGCTCCGAGCCGGCCGAGGACGGGTGTGGCGACGGCGCCGCTGAGCAGGGCGATGGTCAGCGTCCACTGCGCGCTGTCGAGGGAGACCTGGAACGTGGTCGCCACGCTGGTGATGAGCGGCGTCCCGAGGCTGGCGACCGCCGCAACGACCAGGACGATGAACATCAGGGCGGGGACCAGCAGACGTGCCTCGGAACGTATCCGGGCAGTGCTCATGGGCTGGTCATGAGCCTGGGCCGCGGTCACCGGTCCGACTCCTCTCGGGCGTGGCCTTCGAGCTCCGCCAGATGCAGCAGCGCCGGAAGGGCTGCTGCCAAGGCCTCGATCTCGTCACCGGTGAGTTCGTCGATCAACCGCGCGTACGCGTCGACGCCCGCCTGGCGTCGCGTCCGGACGTACGACGCGCCGGCCTCGGTCAGGCACACCAGCGTGACCCGCTTATCGGACGGATCGCCCTTCCGCTCGACCAGCCCGGATGCCTCCATCACCCGGACCAGGACGGTCATCGCGGGCTGGGTGACGGCCTCGGCCACCGCCAGATCGGTGATCCGTCGCGGGCCGGTCTTGTCCAGGGTGGCCAAGGTGGCGGCGGACGTCAGGCTCATGTCGCGGGGAAGGCGTCTCACGGCCCTGGTGGCCAGACCGTAGAGGGCTGACCCGATGGCATCGGAAGCGCCGTGCGCGGCGTCTCGGCGACTCATGCCTGAAGCATAGCAACTTTATATAAATCCTTTATGCATCTCCCGATCGGGGTTCGGCGAAATCGACACTTTCTTCGTCGTACCGGACACTCCCCCGGCCGAGTGCTGTATTTGAAAACCTGGCTATTTGGGTATCCGGTAGGCATGTTCACTGGATACGCGCGGTGCGCCGCCCAGGGCGATGACGAACGCGAGCAGCGTGCGGCACTCGTCGAGCTCGGGGTGCCAGCGGACCGGATCTTCGTCGATCACGGGTTGACCGGCACCGACCGTGAACGCGAGGGATTGCCTGCCGCGCTCGCCGGGTTGTCGACCGGCGACACCCTGGTCGTCACGAAGCTGGAGCGTCTCGCGTGGTCAGTAGCCGACCTGAGTCACACGGTCACCAAACTCGAGGACCGGGGCGTGAAGCTGTCGTTCGACGGCGAGACGTACGACGCCGCGGATCCGATCGGGCGGAAGGTGTTCGCCATTCTCGGCACGACGTTCGCCGAGTTCGATTCCGGGCTGATCCGCCTGCGGACCTCGGGCGGGGTGGCCAAGGCCAAAGCTGAGGGGAAGTACCGGGGCCGCGTGCTCAAGCTCTCTCCCGAGCAGCAGAGCGAGCTGTTCGACCGGCACCAGTCCGGCAAGTACAAGATCGCCGAGCTGCAGAGCATGTACGACCTCAGCATGAAGGCGGTCTACAACTACGTGGACAGGGAAAGGCCGCCCGCGCAGCGAAGTAGATGCTGCGGTAGCTAGCGGCGACGACGCTGGCCGCGTATTGCCCCACTGAAGCGGTCGAGCTTCCCAGGGTCAGGACGGTGCGCAGGGCGTTGTGAACGGCGGTGGGGACCTTATCCCGTCCCGCCTGGGTGTAGCTGGCTGCGATGATCGTCGGGTCGTGCGGCTGACTGGCTGCGAGTGCGTCGCCGATCGCGGTGAAGATCGGGCGGTGGAAGGGGTTCTCGAAGTTGTCTTCCCGCATGTGGGTGAACAGGAATCGCAGGGTCGTTTCGTCGCGGGACCACAGGGCCGCGCACAGCAGATGTGCTTCTGGGTCCAGATCCATTTCGACATAGTCGATTTCCGGATCCGCGTCTGGCTCGTGTGTGTGGTGTTCCGTCATGTCTCCCCCCTCCCCCCCCTCGGGGCGGGCCAGGCGTCTCGCACCCGGCCCGCCAGTCTCGATCAAGCGTTGCTGCTGGCCTTCTCGACCTTGGCCGACCAGGACCGGTAGCCGGTGTCGGCGGTGCTCGACCACCATGGCCCGGCGCGCCCGTAGGCGCCGTCCTCGAGCACCTTCTCAGCCTTCTCGATGTTCCAGATGGACGGATCCACCTGCGGGGCAATCAGCTCGGGCGCACCGCCGCCAGGACCAGGTCGAGCAGGGAGTCCACATACGCCTCGGTCAGGCCTCCCAGCCCGAGCGCCCAACGGGTTTGGACAGGCCCGACCAGCAGGTCGACCGCGACCTCCAGGTCGGCGTCCGCCCGGATCGCGCCGGACAGGGCCGCGACCCGGAGCCGCTCGCGAATCGCCTCGCGCTGCGGCGCGAGCAGCCGATCGCGGTAGATCTCGGCGAGGTCCGGATCCGACTGGATCTCGATCATGACCGCGCGGAGGAAGGCATCGAAGCGCGGTTCGGTCATCTCCGCCACGGTGGCGCGCAGGAACAGCGCGAGATCCGCACGCAGGTCACCGGTTTCGGGCAGGGCGACCCCGTCCGGGCCGCCGGACAGCTCAAGCAGCGCGTCGAACAGCACCGCCCCTTTGGTCGGCCACCAGCGGTAGATCGTCTGCTTGCCCACGCCCGCGCGCGCCGCGATCGCCTCGATCGTCAGCCGGCCGTAGGGCACCTCGAAGACCAGCTCCGCGGTGGCGGTGAGGATCGCCGACCGGGCGCGCTCGCTGCGCCGCGCAGGCGCGGCCTTGGGTTCGGGTGTCATTCGCCCACCGTATCAGCGAGACGAGACGTTGCGTCTTGACACACCCTCATTGCGATGCCACTGTGGTTCACGAGACGCACCGTCTCGCGAACTCACCCGAGGAGGCCACGATTCCCACCACCGAACCCCGCACCTGGTTCATCACCGGCGCCGGACGCGGACTCGGACACGCCTTCGCCACCGCCGCGCTCGACGCAGGCGATCGGGTGGTCGCCACCGCCCGCGACGCGACGACCCTCCTGAACCTGGAGGCCGCCCACCCGGGGCGCGTGGCCGCGCTACGACTGGACGTGACCGATCGCGACGCCGCCGCCGAGGCCGTTGCGCGGGCCGTCGACCGGTTCGGCCGGATCGACGTCGTCGTCAACAACGCCGGGTACGGACTGATGGGCGCCGTCGAGGAGATCACCGAGGACCAGGCCAGGTCCCAGATGGAGACGAATTTCTTTGGCGCCCTGTGGGTCACCCAGGCCGTCATACCGCAGCTGCGAGCGCAGGGATCGGGACACATCATCCAGATCTCCAGCGTCGGCGCGGTCGGCGCGATGCCCACCTTCGGCCTCTACAACGCGAGCAAATGGGCCCTCGAGGGCTTCAGCGCCTCGGCAGCCGAGGAGCTCCGCCCGTTCGGGATCTCGGTGACGATGGCGCAACTCGGCGGTTTCGACACTGATTGGGCGGGCTCGAGCATGAGGTTCGCGACCGCGAACCCCGCCTACGACGAGACCCGTCTCGCCATCCTCGGGACCGCGGCATATCCGGACCCGAGCGCCCCGCCGCAGGCGGAGCCCGAGGACTCCGATCCCGAGTGGGTCGACGCCCCACCCGCGGAGGCGGCGGCCGCGCTCCTCGCATTGGTGGACAACCCGCACCCGCCGGTACGCCAGATCATCGGCACCGGCGCCCATCAGATGGTGAACATGGCCCTCGCCGCCCGCCGAGCGGATTACGAGGCGGACGCCGAGTTCGTCTGGCCGTAGCGCTCACACCCTTGCCTCCTCGCCCCCGGCGGGGGGAGCCTTGATGAATGCACACCGTGCTGATCCTCGGCGCCGGGTTCGGAGGACTCGAGCTGGCCGCGAGTCTGTCCGAATCGGTCGCCGACGAGGCCCGCGTCGTGCTCGTCGACAAGAGCGACTCGTTCATGTTCGGGTTCGCGAAGATGGACCTCCTCTTCAAGGGCGCGACCGAAGAATCGGTCCGGATTCCGTACCGCGACCTCACCCGGCCGGGCGTCGAGTTCCGGCAGGAGACGGTGACCTCGATCGATCCGAGAAACCGCCGGGTGATCACCGACCGGTCCGAGTACGAGCCGGACACCCTGGTGGTCGCGCTCGGCGCCGACTACGAGCCCGGCGCGACCCCGGGATTCCTGGCGGACGGGCACGAGTTCTACTCGGTCGACGGCGTCGGCCGGCTGCGCGCCCGGCTCGACGAGTTCACCGGCGGCAGGGTGGTGCTCGGCATCCTGAGCGTCCCGTTCAAGTGCCCGCCCGCACCCTATGAGGGCACCCTGCTCCTGCACGACGAACTGGTCCGGCGCGGACTGCGCGACCGGACGAGCATCCACGTGCTCAGCCCGATGGACTCGCCGATCCCGGTGTCGGCGGGAACCTCCACAGCCCTCGTCGAGGCGCTCGTGGAACGCGGCATCGAGTACTCGCCGGGACGCCTGGTCCACGCGCTCGACCCGTCGGCGCACCGCGCCCGCACGCGTGCAGGAGACCTCGATTACGACCTGTTCATCGGGATCCCGGCACACCGCGTGCCTGCCGTCGTCGCCGCCTCCGGCCTGACGGAGGGCGGAACGGACGGCTGGATCGCCGTCGACCAGTGCACGCTCGCCACGCCCTTCCCTGGCGTCTATGCCATCGGGGACTGCGCAGACGCCCCCGTCCCCCTGGCCGGGGCGTTCGCCGAGGACGCCGCCCGCACGGTCGCCCCGGTCATCGCCGCCAGGGCGCGATCAGAGCCTCAACCCGAGGTGAAGTACAGCGGCAGGGGCGCCTGCCACATCGAGTTCGGCGGCGGCCTTGTCGGCAAGGTGGACGCGGACTTCCTGTCCGGTCCGGCGCCCGTCGCTCCGTTCGTCGCGCCGTCGGCCGAGTTGGCCCGAGAGAAGGCGGAATTCGCCGCGGCCCGGCGTCGCCGGTGGTTCTCCGGCTGACCCGGCAGGAAAACGCCGAACGGGCGGTTATCGGGACATCGGTCTAGTGACCGAACCGATAACCGCCCGCTCGTGAGCGCGCGACGAATGTCAGCGCACGATGGGTCCGCGCGCGGCCTCGTAGGCCGCGCCCACCCGGTACAGCCGCTCGTCGGCCATCGCCGGGGCCATGATCTGCAGGCCGACGGGCAGCCCGTCGTCCGAGGACAGACCCGAGGGCACCGACATCGCGCAGTGCCCGGCCAGGTTGGTCGGCAGGGTGCACAGGTCGGAGAGGTACATCGCGAGCGGATCGTTGACCTTCTCCCCCAGCTTCCATGGGGTGAAGGGGCTGGTGGGCGAGACCAGCACGTCGACCGACTCGTAGGCCTTGTCGAAGTCGCGCGCGATGAGCGTGCGGACCTTCAGCGCCGAGCCGTAGTAGGCGTCGTAGTAGCCGGAGGACAGCGCATAGGTGCCGATCATGATGCGGCGCTTGACCTCCTTGCCGAATCCGGCGGCCCGGGTCGCGGCCATCACCTGGTCGGCGCTCATGTTGCCGTCGTCGACCCGCATGCCGTACCGCATCGCGTCGAAGCGCGCCAGGTTCGAGGAGACCTCGCTCGGCAGGATCAGGTAGTAGGCCGCGAGCGCGTGCAGGAAGTTCGGGCAGGAGACCTCGACGACCTCGGCACCGAGCTCGGTGAGCTGCGCGACGGCCGCGTCGAAGGAGGCGATGACGCCGGGCTGGTAGCTCTCCGAGTGCAATTCCTTGACGACGCCGACGCGCACGCCCTTGAGGTCGCCGCTCGCACCCTGACGGGCGGCCTCGACCACGGGACGGACCGGCGCGTTCACCGAGGTGGAATCGCGCGGGTCGTGGCCTGCGATCACCTCGTGCAGGAGCGCGGTGTCGAGGACGCTGCGGCCACACGGGCCGCCCTGGTCCAGCGAGGACGCGCACGCGACCAGACCGAACCGGGACACCGTGCCGTAGGTGGGCTTGGTGCCGACGGTGGCGGTCACGGCCGCGGGCTGACGGATCGATCCGCCGGTGTCCGTGCCGATGGCCAGCGGCGCCTGGTTGGAGGCGAGCGCGGCGGCCGAACCGCCGCCGGAGCCGCCCGGGATCCTGGTGGTGTCCCACGGGTTGCGGGTGGGTCCGTAGGCCGAGTTCTCCGTGGACGATCCCATCGCGAACTCGTCCATGTTGGTCTTGCCCAGCACCGGGATGCCGGCCTCGCGTAGCTTGGTGGTCAGCGTCGCGTCGTACGGCGACACCCAGCCCTCGAGGATCTTCGATCCGCAGGTGGTGGGCATGTCGGTGGTGGTGAACACGTCCTTGAGCGCGAGCGGGACACCGGCAAGCGCGGAGGCGGGCGCCTGGCCGGAGCCGATGGCGTCGTCCACGGACTTGGCGGCGCTCAGCGCCTGCTCCCCCGCAACGTGCAGGAAGGCATTGATCTCGCCGTCGACCGCGGCGATGCGGTCCAGGTGCGCCTGGGTGACCTCGACGGAGGACACCTCGCGGGCATGGATCTTCGAGGCGAGGACGGAGGCGTCCAACGCGGTCAGGTCGGTGGTCACTGCTCTTCCCCCAGGATCTGCGGCACGGCGAAACGGTCCTGCTCGACGGCGGGCGCGCCGGAGAGCGCCTGCTCGGGGGTGAGTCCTGGAACGATGACATCCGGGCGCGTCACGTTGGTGATCGCATTGGGGTTCGCGGAGGGCGGCACATCGTCCGTGGCGACCTCGGCCACCGTCTTGACATGGCTGAGGATCGAATCGAGCTGACCGGCGAACTCGTCGAGTTCGGCGTCGGACAGCGCGAGCCGGGACAGCCGGGCGAGGTGGGCGACCTCGTCACGGGAGATGGCAGGCACCGCGTGGGCCCCTTTCAGGTCGGAGACAGCGATCGGCCCCTAGCCTAGAGCGTCACCGCCCGGCCGCCACAGCCAGAGCCGGGGCCGGACGCGCCCCGGCGCGCGATGCGACTTCATTTCCGCGGCGGAACGATCACATGTCGCCCGTGTCACCGAACCGCGGCGAGCTGGGAGTCCGACGGGCAGCGGCGAATTCGCGGACACGTCCGGGCGGCACGCGGACCGCCAACGGTGCAAGGATGGGGTCACGGGCGAACCCACCGTTCCCCGACCACCCGCAATAGAAGGAACGCCCCGTGTCGTATCTCCTGCGTGTCCAGCTCCCCGATCGTCCAGGAAGCCTGGGCTCGCTGGCCGTCGCGCTCGGCTCGGTCGGAGCCGACATCCTCTCCCTCGACGTGGTCGAGCGGGGCGCCGGGTACGCGGTCGACGACCTCGTCGTCGACGTGGCGCACGGCTCGTTGCCGGACACCCTGCTGACCGCCGCGGAACAGCTCGCCGGCGTGCGCGTCGACTCGATCCGGCCCTACACCGGAATCCTCGACACCCACCGGGAACTGGAGCTGATCGATCAGGTCGCCACGGCCACCGACGACCGGCTCCAGGTCCTCGTCGACGGCGCCCCCCGAGTGCTGAGGGTCGGCTGGGCGACGGTGATCGGTATCGGCTCGCGCGGGACGTACCGGGTGGTCGGCAGCTCGGGAGCCCCCGAAACCCATGCCGGGGAAGCGCCGTGGATGCCGCTGACCAAGCCGACGGTCCTCGACGGCGAGGACGACTGGGTGCCGACGGTGTGGAAAGACATGAACACCACGCTCGCGGCGGCCCCCCTCGGGCATTCCGATCAGGCGCTGCTGCTCGGCCGCCCGGGCGGACCGGAGTTCCGGCCGTCCGAGATCGCGCGGCTCGGCTACCTGGCCGGCATCGTGGCGACCGTGCTCAGCTAGTCCCGCCCTGCCGGCTCACACGAACTCGCGCACCAGCACGGTGAGCGCGACGCCCGGCATCGGCTCCCAGTCGCGCTGGGGCGCGGGGACGAAGTCGTTGCGATCGTAGATGCGGCGAGCGTCGACCATGTCGGCCTCCGTCGAGATCACCACGCGCGCGAGCCCTCGGTCGTAGGCCTCGTCCAGGACGTGCTTCACCAGAGCCGAGCCCACGCCCTTGC
Organism: Rhodococcus sp. PvR044; assembly: GCF_040548995.1. Classification (NCBI taxonomy): domain Bacteria; kingdom Bacillati; phylum Actinomycetota; class Actinomycetes; order Mycobacteriales; family Nocardiaceae; genus Rhodococcus; species Rhodococcus sp. PvR044. Next base: position 859,665 of record NZ_JBEPSX010000001.1, on the reverse strand, counting down.
CGCGGGCGGTCGGCGCGACCGCGAGCATCCGGAACTCCAGTTCGCCCGGCTCCGCGACATCGGCGAAGGGAGTGCCGGGCTCCGCGATCGTCAGCGAACCGACGATCTCGTCGCCTGCGACGGCCACCACGACCTCGGCGTGCTCCGCGCGGGTCGCGGTATCGCGCAGGCGGTTCACGTACGTGCTCGTGTCCGACACGAATCCACCGTCGACGTAGACGTCGACGGTCAGCTCGCCGATGGTGTCGTAGTCGGCTGGCGTTGCGGGGCGAATCTCGATCATGGCGTCACTATCGCAGGACTTTCGTGAGATCCGGTCACGCGTGCGGGCCGATTGTGAACAACCTCACCCCCCGACCAGGGCCGACGTGAGGGGCGCGAGCAGGCCTTATGCCCGCAGCAGCAACGCGCTGTCCCCGAACTCGTGCCACAGGTATCCCTCCGCGAGCGCGGCCTCGTAGGCCCTGCGCACCGCCGCTGGGCCCACCACCGACTCAAGCAGCATCAGGTGCGACGCGCCGGGGGCATGCCAGCCGGTGATCAGGCCGTCCACCACCCTGGCCGGCCGCCGCCCGCTCAGCACCAGGTCCGTCCAGCCCGCCCCGGCCACCGCCGTCCCGCCCTCGGTGGCCCCGGTTTCGAGCGCACGGGTCACCGTGGTGCCGACCGCGATGACCCGGCCGCCCGCGGCGCGCCGGTCGTTGATCAGCCGAGCGGTCCACTCGGGGAGCTCGTACCGCTCGGGAATCGGCGGCTCGCCTGGCTCGGCCGAGGAGACCGAGGTGTGTAGCAGGATCGGCGCGACCGCCACCCCGGACACGGCCAGGTCGGTCATCATCGGGTGCGTGAACGGCCTTGCCGCGCTGGCCATCTCCGCACTTCCCCGATCCTTCCCGAAGATGGTCTGGTAGTACGGCAGTGGCCACCGCTCCCGCACGTACGCATAGGTGATCGGCCGGCCGGCAACCGCGAGCAGATCCCGCGCGACGTCCGCGACGCCGTCGATCTCCGCGCGCCACAGCCGGATCGACGTCCGCGGCCAGGGTTCCCGCAGCGTCGCCTGCGCGCCGAGTGGAAGGCGAATGCGCATGCCGGCGGAGGCGGCACCGAGCGGCCCGGTGACCGGACCCGGCGCGCGCACCTCCACCACCCAGGCGCCGTCGTCGAGTGGCGTGGAGAAGTGCACGACCACCCGGCCCACACCGTCGACGGTGCCGTCGACCGCGGCGGCGAGGGTGGCCGACGTGTTCACAATCACAACGTCGCCGCCGCGCAGATACCGCGGCAGCTCGTGGAAACGGGCGTGTTCCACCCGGTCCCCCTCGGCCACCAACAGGCGCACGGTGTCCCGCAGCTGCCCGCGACTCTCCGGTGGGCCGCTCGCCTCCAGCCGGTTCGGCAGCACGAAGTCTGGCCCGGCCGCGGCCTCGACCCTCACCTCGGTCACGACGATGCCGCCGTGGTCAGCAGGTCCGCCGCGCGATAGCGGCCGCTCGCCGGTCGGGTATCGAGCAGCCACATCAGCGCGGGCACCACCGCTTCGGGTTCGGGCCGGTCGGAGATGTCCTCGCCCGGGAACGCCGCCTGGTGCATCGCGGTGCGCATGTCGCCCGGGTCGAACGCGTACACCGAGAGCCGCGGATGCTCCGCCGCGAGCACCGCCGTCGCGTGATCGAGGGCGGCCTTCGCCGCACCGTATCCGCCCCACCCCTCGTAGGCCTCGACCGCCGCGTCCGACGACACGTTCACGATCGCACCGCCAGCGCGGCTCACCGGTTCGAGCAGCGCGGAGATCAACGCCAACGGCGCGAGCACGTTCGTCGCGAACACTTTCGTCAGCTCGGCCTCGGGGTACCGTGCGAGCGCAGGCATCGGGCTCGGCCCGAGCGCGCTGGCATTGTTGAGCAGCAGGTCCAGCCGCCCGCGGGCGGCGATCTCCCCGCGGAGCCGTTCTCTGTGACGGGCATCGGTGACATCGCCCTGACACGTGGTGATCCCGTTCGCCTGCGCCGCGACCCGTTCGAGTGGCGCCGTGTGGCGGCCGGTGATGATCACCTGCCAGCCCCGCTCGGCCAGCGCGAGCGCCACCGCCCTGCCGAGGCCGGCCGATCCGCCGGTGATCAACGCCGTACTGGTGTCGTTCATCAGAGCTCCTTGCGTCCGGTGACTTCTGAGACCATCCTGAAAGCTCAAGTTCACTTGATGTCAAGGACCGCAGGTGAGGAGCTCCCCATGCGCACCACGGATCTGCTGACCGTCGGCGAGGTCGCGCGGCGCAGCGGCCTTGCCCCGTCCGCACTGAGGTACTACGAGGACCAGGGCCTGATCGCGTCGAGCAGGACGTCCGGCAACCAGCGGCGCTACCAGCGCAGCGTGCTGCGCAGGATCGCCTTCGTCCGCGCCGCAAGGAGCATCGGGCTCAGCCTGGAGGAGGTGGCCGAGGCGCTCGCGCAACTGCCGGACGGGCGCGCGCCGACCCGGGCCGACTGGACGAGACTCTCGCAGAGTTGGCGCGGCAGGCTCAACGAGCAGATCGATGCCCTCGTCGCGCTGCGCGACGGGCTCGACTCGTGCATCGGCTGCGGGTGCCTGTCCCTCAAGACGTGCGCGCTGTCGAACCCGGGCGATGCCGCCGCGAGCTACGGACCGGGCGCGGCCTACCTACCCAAGGCGCTGCACCCCGACGACGCGGACCGCTCCGCCTGATCGCCCCGCCGCTCAGACCCCGCGCGCCGACTCGAGGTCGAAGCGCAGCAGGGCATCCCTGATCGTCTGGGTCGCGGCATGCACTGCGAGACCGTACGTTTCGAACTTCTCGGCCGTTATCCGGCTCGTCGGACCGGACACCGACACCGATGCCAGCGGTTGTTCCTTGGCGTCGAGGATCGCCGCACCGATCGCGGTGATCCCGGTGCTCAGACCCTGATCGTTGATCGAGTAGCCGCGGCCCCGGATCTGCTCGATGGTCTCCCAGAGCACGTCGGCGTCGGTGATGGTGCTCGGCGTCCGCGGGGCGAGCCCGTCGGCCACATAGGACCGGACCGCATCGTCCGGCTGCGCCGCGAGAAAGGCCTGCCCGGTCGCGGAGGCGTGCATCGGGATCCGTTGCCCCAGTGGCATGAACGCGCGCAGGGCGTGCGCGGTGTCGAGCCGTTCGATGAGGACCATCTCGCGCCCGTCCGGGGCGCAGAGGTGGATGGTCTCCGTGGTCGCCAGCTGCAGCTCGTTCAGGGTGGGCAGCGCCGTTTCCCGGATCTGCTGATGGTCGCGCGCCTTGCTGCCCACCGAGAAGGCCCGGTACGTCAGGCTCCACCGCGTCGGCGCGGCGGAACTCGGCCGGAGCCAACCGAGTTCGTGCAGCGTCAGCAGGCACCTCTGCACGGTGCTCTTGGGCAGGTCCACCATCCTGCTGAGCTCCGACAGCCCGACCTGCTGCTCTTCGGCCACCGTCTCCAGCACCCGGAAGGCCGAAACGACGCTGTTGGTGGGCATGTGACCTCCGAGTTGATTGACGCTACGGCCCGATGTGAGCTAGCTTACACGGCATTGGTTCGCTAGGTAGACCAGTGTGCCACACAGTGGACCGAAAGGGAACACCCGCCCCCACACTCCTGGGAAAGGCAACCGCATGGCCCTACAGCTCACGGCGCTCGTCATCTTTGTCGGCGTCTTCTTGGTATCCACCCTCCGCAAGGTCCACATCGGGGTGCTCATGTTCGCCGCCGCGTGTGGCGTCGGGCTCTGGTTGGCCGACATGCCCATCGACGACATCATCGAGGGGTTCCCGCTGAGCATCCTGGTGCTGCTCGTGGGCGTGACCTACTTCTTCGCTATCGCCCAGGCCAACGGCACCATCGACCGCATCATCGAGGTCGCGCTCGCCAAGGTCGGCGACAACGCCGCCGTGCTCCCCTTCGTCTTCTTTGCACTGACGGCAGGGATCTCCGCGATGGGCTCACCGCTGGGCGGCCTGGTGATGGCCCCGATCGGCATGCCGATCGCCAGGAAGTACGGCATGGACCCGATGCTCATGGGCCTGGCGATCGGGACCGGCCTGAGCGCGGGCGCCTTCGCCCCGACCAGCCTCTTCGGGATCGTCAGCTACGGCACGGCACACGAGGCCGGGATCGAACTGAGCCCGCTCACCCTGTTCGCGGTTGCCCTCGTGGTCAACCTGGTGTTGCTGGTGGCCGCGTTCGTCATGTTCGGCGGGTCCAGATTGCGGCAACGTCACCTCGCACTTGCCACCGAGATCGGTTCGAGAACACCGTCTTTCGTCACCAGCATCGCCACCGGCGCGGGAACGGCCCAGTACGAGGGCGACGTCACGCACCGCATCGCCGGCAGCCGGTTCGATGACGGACCGGGGCACCAGCACGGAACGCTCACAGAACGGGAGCCGTTCACGGGGATCCAGATCGCCACGGTGGTCTGCATGGCCGGGCTTGTCCTCGCCGTCATCGGGATCTCCCTCGCCGGCCAGGACCCGGACATCGGGGTGCTGGGTTTCGCCTTCGGTGCGGTGCTGACGCTGATCGACCCGAAATCCGGCAACAGCGCCGTCGCGAAGATCGACTGGTCGACGGTCCTGCTGGTGGGCGGCATCATCACCTATGTCGGTGTCCTGCAGCACATGGGGGCCGTCGACCTGCTCGGGGAAACGGCGGGCACGGTGGGCGTTCCGATCGTCGCGGCACTGATCATCTGCCTCCTCGGTGGCCTCATCTCGGCCTTCGCGTCGACCACGGGCATGCTGGCCGCGCTCGTACCGCTGGCGTTGCCGCTGGTCGCCGCCGGCGACATCCCGGGCTGGGCCCTGATCTGCGCGCTCGCCGTCTGCTCCTCCATCGTCGACGTCTCGCCGTTCTCGACCGTCGGAGCGACCCTCGTCGCCTCGGTCGCCGAGGACCAGCGCGCCCGGATGACCGGCCTGCTGACCCGATGGGGGATGTCGATGGTCGTCATCGGCCCGGTTGCGCTCGTCGGCACCCTGGTCCTGCCTGCGATGGTGCTGTGAGCGAGGTGACCGTCGTGGTGGACGCCGGCGTCGCCACCATCACGATGGACAACGCATCCAGGATGAACGCCCTGACGCGCCCGCTGCTCGAGGCCCTCGGCCGCCGGATCGACGAGATCGGGAGACACGACGGAGTCGCCGCGGTCGTCCTCACGGGCACCGGTGACAATTTCTCTGCCGGGCTGGATGTTTCGGAGATCACCACCGAGACATCTCCGCAGGTGCTCGACGAGTTCGTCCAGGTCGAGGAGGCACTGGCGCGATGTCCCAAGCCGACCGTCGCCGCCATTCGAGGACACTGCATCGGCGGCGGCGCTCAGCTGGCGATCGCGTGTGACCTGCGGATCGCGGCGGAGGGAGCGCGATTCGCGATCACCCCGGCGAAACTCGGACTGATCTATCCCGCCCCGTCCGTCGAACGCCTCGTGCGGACCGTCGGACCGGCCGCGACGAAGCGGCTCCTGCTCACCTCCGACACCATCGACACGGCCACCGCGCTGCGCTTCGGCCTCGTTACCGACGTCGTGGCGGCCACGGACTTCGATGCCGAGATCCGGCGCGTCGCGTCGACGATCGCGTCAAGGGCGCCCGCCACCGTGGCGGCCGCGAAGCAGATGGTCGACGACACCGCCACCCGCGGAGGGGTTTCCGACGAGTTGTCCTGCCGGTGGACTACCCACCCGAATCCGGACCTCGCCATCGGTCTCGCCGCCTTCGCCGATCGACGAACACCCGTCTTCGCGGGCCCGGACGCAGCGCCGTCGGCACCCGACTCGCGTCGGGTCTGAAGAACCAACCCACCGAAAGGACTCACCAGTGCTTCTCTCGTCTTTGGATCCGTCTGGCCACCAGGCGGTGGACCTCGCCGATGCGATCACGCTCGGGGACACGAGCATGTCGCGGTCCGAACTGTTCTCCGCCGCAAGCGGCCTGGCGGCGGCGCTCCCCGACGCCGGTCCGGTGGCCGTCTGCGCGGAACCCACCCTCGAGACGATCATCGCCGTGACGGGCTGCCTGCTGGCCGGCGTGCCCGTGGTGCCCGTCCCGCCCGACTCGGGTCCGGCGGAACTCCGGCACATCATCGCGGATTCCGTTGCCACGCAATGGATCGGCCCCACGCAGATCGACAGCGGACTCCCGACCATCCCGGTGGACCGCAGGATTCGTGCAAGCAGACCGCTCGGGCGGCCGTCGATGGACGAGCTGGCCATGATCCTCTACACCTCCGGGACCACCGGCGCGCCCAAGGGCGTCCTGTTGACCCACCGCGCGCTCGCCGCCGGAATCGACGCCCTCGCCGACGCATGGCAGTGGACCGCCGACGACACCGTGGTGCACGGACTACCCCTGTTCCACATGCACGGCCTCGTGCTCGGAGTGCTCGCGTCCCTGCGGATCGGTTCCCGCGTCAACCACACGGTTCGGCCGAAACCGGCCGCCTACGCGGCCGCACCGGGGACCATGTACTTCGGTGTGCCCACGGTGTGGTCGCGGATCGCCGAGGACGAACAGTCCGCGCGGGCGCTGCGCGGGGCCCGACTCCTGGTGTCGGGAAGCGCCGCGCTCGCGGTCCCGGTTTTCGAACGGATCACCCAGCTCACCGGCCTCGCACCGATCGAGCGGTACGGGATGAGCGAGACCATGATCACCCTGAGCACCCGGCCGGACGGCGAACGCAGGCCGGGCTGGGTGGGGCAACCGGTTCGCGGTGTCGAGACCCGCCTGCGCACCGAGGACGGCCGGATCGTGGAGCACGACGGATCGAGCATCGGACGACTCGAGGTCCGGGGACCGATGCTGTTCGACGGCTACCTGAACCGGCCCGAGGCCACGGCCGCCTCGTGGACGGACGACGGCTGGTTCGTCACCGGTGACGTCGCCACCTGCGATCCGGCCGGACTCCATCGGATCGTCGGCCGCGAGTCGACGGATCTGATCAAGTCGGGCGGATATCGCATCGGCGCGGGCGAGGTCGAGGCGGCGCTGCTCGCACACCCCTCGGTCGCGGAGGTCGCGGTGGTCGGGGTCCCCGACAGCGACCTCGGTCAGCGGGTGGTCGCGTTCGTGGTCACGTCCGAGACGAGCCCCGGATCCTCGCTGGGCGATCGCCTGATCGACTACGTGGCGGGCGACCTCTCCCGGCACAAGCGGCCACGCGAGGTGCGATTCGTCGACGCCCTGCCGCGCAACGCGATGGGAAAGGTGCAGAAGGCGGCGCTCGCCCGGTAGCGGGGTCGACGGCGCCCGGCTCCCTACCCCGGCAGCCGGGCGCGCAGGGCCCGCAGGAACCAGTCGAGTGCGGCCGCCGAACTGTCCGGCGCTGCCCATCCGTTGACCACGGCGAGCAATCGGAGATAGCGCTCCCGGCGCGGGTCGTTCGCCGCCTCCAGCCGCGACAGCAGCCGCCGCCGAAGCGCGACGTCGTCGTCGGAACTGCCGCGCAGTCGGGCGTATTCCGCGGTCACGTCCGCCACCACCGGGTCGGCCGCGGACGAGGCCGGGTCGATGCCGGTGGCCAGCATCGGCTCGGCGTGGTCACGGACGACCGCGACGATCTCGCGGTGCACGCCCGCGCAGCCGTCGTGCACGCGGTCGTCTGCATGGCCGCTCGCCATCTCCCGCATGACGGCGCGAAAATCCGGATCCCAGGACAACTCGGCCAGTTCCAGCCACGCCTCGACCTGTTCGGCCTCGGGATCGTCGGGCAGTTCGGGGGTCATCGAGCGCATCATCCCCTCGAACGCGGGATCGCCGTCCAGCCCGCCGAAGGCGTGGTCGAGGAAATCGCCTATCAGGCTTCGCCGTTCGGTCTCGGACAGCTTGGCCAACTTGTGCACGAGCCTCATCTCCTCCGGGCCGGAGCCGCGCTTGGCCACCACCGACAACACCGTCCGCCGCAGGCGCAGTGTCCGGATCTGCGCCGCCAGCGCCTCCGCGTGCGCCGCCGCGACCTCGGGCAGGGAGGTCTGGCGGTCCACGACGCCCTTGATCGTGGCCAGGTCCAGTCCCAACTCGCGCAGCGTCCGCACGAGGTCCAGCCGCGCGACCGAGTCGACGTCATAGAGCCGGTAGCCGGCCGGGCTGCGGCCGGTCGCAGGCACGATCCCCCGATCCGCATAGAACCGAATGGCCTTGACCGTCAGTCCGGTTCGCCTGGCCAGATCACCGATCGAGTAGAGCGCGTCGTCGTCCATGTCCCCACTCTCGCGTCTCCCCCGGCGGGAGACTCAAGTCCCGTGCCGCGGCCATCGCTCCGACCTGCGGAAACGAGCTCAAGAACCGCTGCGCCGATGCTAGCCTGGATGGACGCGGCGACCGGAAAGGCGCTTGTCGATGAATGGACACATTCGGAGATCGGCCACGGTGGCGCTGGCGCTGGCCGCCTCAGCGTTTGTTGTCGCTCCCCCGCAGGCGCACGGTTTCGCCGAGGACATCTGCTACTCCGAGGGTGGAGCCCCGCCGCACAACTGTGCGCCCCTGCCGCAGTCGTGTCCGCTCGACGATCCAGACGGTCCCCTGTGCGGACTCGAGGCGTTCGTTCGCTACGGGTACACGTTGCGTCAGCCGCTCGGCGGGCGCAGCCTCGTGCATTCCGACTCGACCTACCTCATCGCCCGCACCGTCGGCTTCTCGGAGCGGGATGCGTATTGGATCGCGGCATACGACGAGGCGACAGACCTGGGCACCTTCGCGCCACGAGACATGAACGGCCAACTCGTCGCCGACGCCGCCGCCTTGACCACCAAGGACATCGGCGGTCTCGTGCGAACGCATTTCGCCACCGGCGGCTTCCTCTTCCATTTCCTCCCGACGATGCGGGGACCGTTCGATCCCGAGCCCGACGGGATGCGACCCGACGTCGGCGATCCCGCACACGAGGTCATGCTCACGCACGTGCGGCGGTGGGCCATGGCCGGGCCGGGCGGCAGCGCCCCGTTGTGCACGGGAGGCTTCACCAATCGCTCGGCCGACGGCGACTACGCCACTGGCGCAGCCTGTTACGCGGACCCGGAGCCGGCACAGATCAACGGCGTGTACAGCGTGGAGACCCCGGTAGCGATCCCGTTCACCAACGTCACCGGAGAGCAGGTCATCTCCGACGGTGTGTCATCGTCGCAATTCGACTCCTGGATCGGCGGCGATTCGTGGGATGCGAGGATCGGCATCTACATCCACGCCCTCGGTGATCGCATCTCACACCATGCCTGCACCGATGCCGGCACGATCAGCGCGCCGTCGCCGGACCGGCAGGAGTTTCGCATCGATCTGAACAAACCCACCTGTGACCAGGGCCCGCACGCGGTCCGCCACGAGTACGAGACCGGAGTGGATTTCGCCGGGCTCGAGTCGGAGGACCAGACCACGGAAGCGGCGCTGTCGATGGTCTACGACGAGCTCGTCGAATTCGCACGAATCCGCGGAACCCTCGATGCCAACGCCACCATGCCGTCGACCAAGAGCGCACTGCTACAGGGTGGGCTGCTGCCGGCCTTGGAAGTCAGGAATCCGGTCGAGCGGATGGAAGCCGTCACCGCTGTCGGTTGCCGGTTCGGTGTGTCGGCATTTCCCGGAAGTCCCGCCTGTCGGGGGTGATTGATTGCTATCGCGCTCGGTACTGCAGGAACACCGTCCCGCCCTCGAACCGACGCTCGTCGGCGAGCCGTAGGTCCAGCCGAACGCCCGCGGGTAGCGCCGGGGTGCCGCCGCCCACCACGGCAGGGACGAGATACAGCTGCCACTCGTCGACGAGTCCCGCCCGGATCGCGCAGGCAGCAAGTCCGGGGCCGCCGATCGACAGGTCGCGCGGCGAGGACGCCTTCAACGCTCGGATCGCCGCGGGATCGAACTCCCGCTCGAGCCGGGTGCGGGAGGTCGACACCGCCTGCAGGGTCGTGGAGTACACGATCTTGTCGGCGGCCCGCCACAGCGCGGCGAAGTCATCCGCCACAGGCGGGCCCGCGTCGCCGGCAACCGACTCCCAGCCGGCCATCACCTCGTACATGCGGCGCCCATAGAGGTAGGTGCCGATCGATCGCTCGCGGTCGTTGACGAAACCGTGCACTTCCTCGTCCGGCATGGCCCAGTCGAAATTGCCGTCGCGGTCCGCGACGTATCCGTCGAGCGAACAGATCGACGAGTAGATCAACGCGCCCATGTCGTCCTCCCGCTGTGCCTGCTATCCGGCGGTGTCGGCGTCGCCTTCCCCGCCTGCAGGCGTCACCGCGTCCGGGCCGCGCTCGAGCAGCAGTCGGAACCCGTCCTCGTCGAGCACCGGCACCCCGAGCTCGATCGCCTTGTCGTGTTTGGAACCCGGCGCCTCGCCCACCACCACGAACGCGGTCTTCTTCGACACCGAACCGGCGGCCTTGCCGCCGCGGATCAGGATCGCCTCCTTGGCGCCGTCACGGGTGAACCCGACGAGCGAGCCGGTGACCACGATCGACAGGCCCTCGAGGTTGCGCTCGATCGACTCGTCGCGGGCGTCCTCCATCGACACCCCGGCGGCGCGCCACTTCGCGACGATCTCGCGATGCCAGTCCACCGCAAACCATTCGACCACGGCGGCGGCGATGGTGCCGCCGACGCCGTCCACGGCCGCCAGTTCCTCCACGGACGCGTTCTCGATCCGCTCGAGGCTGCCGAACTCGGAGGCCAGCGCCCGGGCCGCGGTGGGGCCGACGTGCCGGATGGACAACGCCACGAGTACCCGCCACAGCGGCTTGTCCTTGGCCGAGTGCAGGTTGTCGAGGAGCCTGCGCCCGTTCGCCGACAGCGCGCCCGCCTTGGTGGTGAACAGCGAGGTCTTCATCAGGTCGTCAGAGGTGAGCGAGAACAGGTCTCCCTCGTCGGCGATCACTCCCGATTTGAGCAGCTCGGTCGCCGCCTCGTAGCCGAGCACCTCGATGTCGAAAGCGCCACGCCCCGACACGTGAAAGACCCTCTCCCGCAACTGCGCCGGGCAGGACCGCTGGTTCGGGCAACGGATGTCCGCGTCGCCCTCCTTGGCGGGGGCCAGCTCGGTGCCGCACTCGGGACAGTGTGTGGGCATCACGAACTCACGCTCGTCCCCGGTGCGCACATCGACCACCGGACCGAGCACCTCAGGGATGACCTCGCCCGCCTTCCTGATGACCACCATGTCGCCGATCAGCACGCCCTTTCGCTTGACCTCGGACCCGTTGTGCAGCGTCGCGAGCGAGACGGTCGATCCGGCAACCGTCACCGGCTCCATGTAGGCGAACGGGGTGACCCGGCCGGTCCGGCCGACGCTGACACGGATGTCGAGCAACCGGGTGGTGGCCTCCTCCGGTGGGTACTTGTACGCGATGGCCCAGCGCGGAGCCCGTGAGGTGGAACCGAGCCGCCGATGCAGCGCCATCTCGTCGACCTTGACCACAAGGCCGTCGATCTCGTGTTCCACGTCGTGGCGGTGCTCGTCCCAGTACGCGACCCTCGCCACGACCTCGTCGACGCCGCGGACTCGCGCGGTGTGCGTGGACACGGGCAACCCCCAGGCCGCCAGCGCGGTGTAGGCGTCGTGCTGGGACGCCGGTGCGAAGCCCTCGATCCGGCCGAGCCCGTGGCAGATCATGCCGAGCCGCCGCTTGGCCGTGACCGCCGGGTTCTTTTGCCGCAGTGATCCGGCGGCCGAGTTGCGGGGATTGGCGAACGGCGCCTTGCCCTCCGCGACCAGGGACGCGTTGAGGGCCTCGAAGTCCTCGAGCCGGAAGAACACCTCGCCGCGGACCTCGAGCAGCGACGGGATCGGGAACTCCTCGCTCGGCGTCAGCACGTGCGGGATCTCCTCGATCGTGCGCGCGTTGAGGGTGACGTCCTCGCCGGTGCGGCCGTCGCCGCGGGTGGCGCCGCGCACCAGCCTGCCGTTCTCGTAGACCAGGTTCAGCGCGACACCGTCGATCTTCACCTCGCACAGATAGTGCAGGTCGGAGCCATCAGGCGCGGAGCCTGCGGAGTGACCATCCAACACTGCGGCTTCCACCCGCCGCACCCAGGTGCGCAGCTCCTCCTCGTCGAAGACGTTGTCCAGGCTCAGCATTCGCTCGAGGTGGTCGACCGCGGTGAACTCGGTGGCGAACCCGCCGCCGACGAGCTGGGTGGGCGAGTCCGGGGTGCGCAGATCGGGGCGCGCCTCTTCGAGCGCGATCAGCCGGTTCAGCAGGGCGTCGAATTCACCGTCGGAGATGATCGGCGAGTCCCGCACGTAGTAGCGGAACTGGTGCTCGCGCACCTCCTCCGCGAGCCGCTGCCATTCTTCGCGTTCGTCGGAGGTCGCTGCTGACAGTGCTGGTTCAGACCCCTGGGCTGCGTTCTCGTCCACGCCGGAAGGTTATCGCAGGAGGCAGACAACGCCGCCGCTCGAGCGGGCGCCCGCGGGTCCGATTCAGTCGAACTCGGCGCCGTCCGCGAATGCCCTCGTCAGCTCGGCGGCGCGACGCAGCGCCGTCCGCGCCCACTCCGGGCTCGCGCCCGCGAGGCCGCATCGCGGCGTCACCGTCACCTGCGTGGCGAGGACGGATCGCGGGAAGCCCAGCCGGTCGACGAGGGTCACCGCGGGCTCGGCGAGTTCGCGCCAGCCCGGCGCGGGCTCGGCACCAAGGGTCGGCACCAGCCCGAGGGCCAGCGCGATGCCGTCCTCGAGCAGTTCGCCGACGCCGTCGAGGTCCGCGACCGTCAGCTCGCTCAGGTCCAGTCCGATCATCGCGGCGCCGCTGCGACGCAGCAGCCCCAGCGGCAGACCGGCGGCGCAGGAGTGCACCAACACCGGCGACTCCAGGCGGCCGATCACGGACGACAGGACGGCGAGCGCCTCCGGTTCGGGCATTGCGCGGGGGGTCTGCAGGATCGAGACGCCCGCCAGCGAACCGGCCAGCACCGCGGGCAGTCCTGGTTCGTCGAGCTGCACCACGACGGGCGAGCCGAGCCTGCGGGCCACCTCGTCGACGTGCACGCGCAGCCCCTCGGCCAGCGATTCCGCGAGGTCGCGCAGCGCGCCCGCGTCGGTGAGCACGCGATGCCCGCCGGAGAGCTCGACCTGCGCCGCCAGCGTCAGCGGCCCGACCGACTGGACCTTCACCGGCTGATCGGTGCCCCGGCGCCCGGCGACCTCCCAGGCCTCCTCGAGCGCGTCCAGGTCACGCCGGAGCAGGTCGCGGGCCCGACGCGTGACCGCACCCGGACGCTGCGCGAGCCGGTAGGCGGTGGTGGAGGTGTCGAACGGCAGGTCGACCAGCAGCGCGGCCGCGCGGCCGATCATGTCGGCGCCGACGCCGCGGTCGGGCAGTTCGACCAGGTGCGGCAGGGCGGGCAGTTCGCCCACCACGATGGCGGCGGCCTCCCGCGGATCGGTGCCGGGCCAGGAACCGACGCCGGTCGCGACGCCGACCGGGATGGACGGTGCCGTCACCGGCGGTCCGCGCCGGTGCCGACGATGGTGCCGCTACCGAGGACCTCGTCGCCCGCGGCGTCCGGCCGGTACAGCACGACGGCCTGTCCCCTGGCCACGCCGGTCAGCGGCTCGCGCAGCTGCACGTCCAGTCCTCCGTCGACGGGCACGACCACGGCCTCGGCCAGTCCGCCGTGCGCCCGGACCTGCACCACGCACTCGATCGGTCCCTGCGGCGCCGCGCCGGAGGTCCAGATCGCGCGCTCGGCCGCGATCGTCCAGACCTGCAGGCGCTCGGCCGAGCCGACGGTGACGGTGCCGGTCTCGGGTTCGATGGCGGTGACGTAGCGCGGCTTGCCGTCGGCCGCCGGGCCCTGCACGCCCAGTCCCTTGCGCTGGCCGATGGTGAACCCGTGCACGCCCTCGTGATCGGCGAGCACCTCGCCGGAGTCCGCGTCGACGACCTTGCCGGGCCGGATCCCGATCTTGGCGCCGAGGAAGGCCCGGGTGTCCCCGGACGGGATGAAGCAGATGTCGTGGCTGTCGGGCTTGTCCGCGACCGCGAGCCCGCGCTCGGCGGCCTCGGCCCGAATCTGCGGCTTCGGGGTGTCGCCGACGGGGAACATCGCCCGGGAGAGCTGCTCGGCGGTGAGCACGCCGAGGACATAGGACTGGTCCTTGTCGGCGTCGACCGCGCGGCGCAGCACGCCGTCCTCCAGTCGCGCGTAGTGACCGGTCGCGACCGCATCGAAACCGAGCGCCATCGCGCGGTCCGCGAGGGCGGCGAACTTGATCTTCTCGTTGCAGCGCAGGCAGGGGTTCGGCGTCTCCCCGGCGGCGTAGGACTCGATGAAGTCCTCGATCACGTCTTCCTTGAAGCGATCCGCGAAATCCCAGACGTAGAAGGGGATACCGAGGATGTCGGCGGCGCGGCGCGCGTCCCCGGCGTCCTCCTTGGAGCAGCAGCCACGCGAACCGGTGCGCAGGGTGCCCGGCGCGGTGGACAGCGCCAGGTGCACGCCCACCACCTCGTGTCCGGCGGTCACCGCACGCGCCGCCGCCACCGCGGAGTCCACTCCGCCGCTCATCGCCGCCAGTACCCGCATCAGCGTGCCCCTCCCCTGGCCCCGGCGCCCGCCAGGCCCGCCATCCTGGCCCGCTCGACCACCTGCGGCAGCGCCGCGATCAACGCATCGACATCGGAATCAGTCGAGGTGTGCCCCAACGAGAACCGCAGCGACCCGCGCGCGATGGTCGCGTCGACGCCCATCGCAATGAGCACGTGACTGGCGCTGGCGACCCCGGCCGTGCACGCCGACCCGGTCGAGCACTCGATCCCCGCCGCGTCGAGCAGCATCAGCAGCGAATCACCCTCGCAACCGGGAAAGGTGAAGTGCGCATTCCCGGGCAGTCGCTGATCGCCGACCGGGCCGTTCAGCACCGCCGTTGGCACCGCCGCGCTCACCCCGGCGATCAGCCGCTCGCGCAGCCTGATCAGCTCGGAGGAGCGGGAATCCATGTCCGACACGGTCTTCCGCAGCGCGGTGGCCATCGACACCACCGCCGCGGTGTCCAGGGTGCCCGCCCGCAGGTCGCGCTCGTGGCCGCCGCCGTGCAGCAGCGGCACGCACGGCACCTGGCGGCCGAGCAGCAGCGCTCCTGCGCCCTGCGGCCCGCCGAACTTGTGCGCGGCGACGCTCAAGGCGGAGAGCCCGCTGGCCGCGAAGTCCACCGGCAGCTGCGCCACGGCCTGCACCGCGTCGCTGTGAATCGGGACCCCGAACTCGGTGGCGACGGCGGCGAGTGCGGCGATCGACATGATCGAGCCGACCTCGTTGTTCGCCCACATGACGGTGACGAGCGCGACCTCGTCGGCGCCGGCGGCCAGCTCGACGCGCAACGCATCGGGGTCGATGCGGCCATGCCGGTCCACCGGCAGCCACGTCACCTCGGCGCCCTCGTGCTCCACCAGCCACTCGACCGCGTCGAGCACGGCGTGGTGCTCCACGGCGCCCGCGATGATCCTGCGGCGGCGCGGGTCGGCGTCGCGGCGGGCCCAGTAGATGCCCTTGACGGCCAGGTTGTCGCTCTCGGTTCCCCCGGAGGTGAAGATGACCTCCGACGGCCGTGCGCCCAGGTCGGCCGCGATGGACTCCCGTGCCTCCTCCACCCGGCGGCGGGCCGCGCGGCCCGAACCGTGCAGCGAGGACGCGTTGCCCACCGTGGCGAGGACCGCAGTCATCGACTCGATGGCCTCGGGCAGCATCGGCGTCGTCGCGGCGTGATCGAGATAGACCTGGGATGGCGCGCTGGACCGCAGGGTGGCATCACTGCGGTTGGAGGCGCTCGGGTGGGGCGTTGTCATGACCTGACCAGGATAGCCCGTCGGCCGGGGGCCGCTGCGACCGCGACTGTGCTGGTAGGCGCGCTCACGCCGCCGCGGTCTGACGCTCCTCCATGCCGTCGAGGATGTCCTGCACGGTCAGGTCCGCGCCGAGGATCACGCGCGCCGCCCGCTCGCAGCGCCGCGCCAGCTCCCTGCGGTCGGCGCCCGGCTCCTCCAGCGGCGCGAGCAGCACCTCCACGTCGAGCCTGCGCAGCCCGACCGTCCGGCGCAGCGACGCGGCCAGCGTCTGGTCCCCGACGAAGCAGGCCGTGGTGTCCAGCCGCCCGTCCGGCGTGCAGTACCTGATCCCGACGGGCTGCACCAGCGCGCCTGCCTCGACCGCGGACTGGAACAGGGCTGGGCGGAAGCTGCCGTAGGCGCGCCCGCACCAGGTGGTCCCCTCGGGGAAGGCCACCACCCGCCCACCTGCCCGCAGCCGCTCCGCGGCCTCGTCGACCGCGCCGGGCAGCTCGGACAGCCGCGCCCGGTCGATCGGGATGATCCGCATCCGCCGCGCCAGGGTCCCGAGCAGCGGCCAGTCCAGCAGGTCCGCCCTGGCCACGAAGTCCGCGGGCCCGAGCGCGCAGAGCACCAGCACATCGGCCCAGGAGACGTGCCCGGCCACCACCAGCACGCCCCGTTCCCCAGGATCGAGGTCGAGGCCGCGCTCGTCGCGCACCCGCAGCCGCATCCCCAGCCCGCTCAGCGCGGCCCGCGAATAGCCGCGCTGCAGCGAGCGGCGCCAGGATCCCGGCAGGACCCCACCCGCCAGCAGAACGGGCAGCGAGAGCAGCATCGCCGCGAGCATCGCGTACCGAACGGCCATCCGGGCCAGACCGGCCCGCTCCGCCGCAGTGGGCAGGCAGCCGTCGCCACAGGGGCTCGAGGGCATCCAGTCGTGTGTCATCGGACGATCAGCGGGACGGCGGCGGCGGCCGACCGCAGCCGGCTCAGGTAGCGCTCGTCGGCCTCCGCCATGCCAAGCAGGGCCACGAAGTCGGCGACGCCGAAGTCGGGGTCGTGGGCGGGCTCGCCGCAGATCGAGGCGCCAAGGCGCAGGTATCCGCGCAGTAGCGGGGGCAGCGCCGTGCGGGCGGGGGCCGCGATCTCGTCCAGGCCGGGCACCGGCCGCAGCGGGCGCGCCCGGAGGTCAGGGGCGGTGGCGTGCGCGTCGAGCAGTCGGTCGCGGACCCCGCGCACGTTCGCGCCCGGCAGATCAGTCGGTCGCGCCTGCATCGGCACCGACACGCACCCCATGGCCCAGCGGTAGCCGGTGAGCTCCAGGTAGTTGAGGATGCCGGCCCACATCAGGCCCAGCACCGAACCGGAGCGGTGATCCGGGTGTACGCAGGCCCGGCCCATCTCGACGAGCTGTGGGCGGAGCGGGTCGAGCGCGGCGAGGTCGAACTCGGTGGCGGTGTAGAGCCCGCCCGCGGCGATCGCGGCGTCCGGGGTCAGCATCCGGTAGCAGCCGACGACCTCGTCGGCCAGTTCGTCGCGCACCAGCAGGTGATCGCAATATTCGTCGAAGTGGTCGGCGTCGAGACCGTCGGAGATGCCGCGGACCGCGCCTTCGAAGCCCGGTTCGGCCGCGAACACCTGGTATCGCAGCCGCTGCGCTGCGATCCGGTGCTCGCGGTCCGAGGACAGCAGCAGGGTGTATCTGGGGACGGTGGTGACGCTCGGAAAATCGTTGATGAGGACCGGCGTTGTCGTCATGCCCCGAAGGGTCACCGAGCCGGGCGGCGTCCCGGCATCAGGTCGGTGTCGTGTCGATGCAGCTTCGGTGAACACGACGGCGGCCCCGCTCCCAAGCAGGGAACGGGGCCGCCGAAAGGTGACGCGGGATCAGCCCTTGTGAGCCTTGACCGCCTCGGTGAGCTGCGGTGCGACGTTGAACAGGTCGCCGACGACGCCGTAGTCCGCGATCTCGAAGATCGGGGCCTCTTCGTCCTTGTTGACGGCGACGATGGTCTTCGACGTCTGCATGCCTGCGCGGTGCTGGATGGCGCCGGAGATGCCGAGCGCGATGTACAGCTGCGGGGAGACCGTCTTACCGGTCTGACCGACCTGGAACTGGCCCGGGTAGTAGCCCGAGTCCACGGCGGCACGCGAGGCACCGACCGCGGCGCCGAGCGAGTCGGCGAGCTCCTCGACCACGCTGAACTTGTCGGCGCTGCCCACGCCACGGCCACCGGAGACGACGACCGACGCCTCGGTGAGCTCGGGGCGGTCGCCGCCGACGATCGGGTTGCGCGAGGTCACCTTGACGGCGCTCTCGTCCTGAGCCGGCACCTCGACGGTGACCTGCTCGGCGGCACCGGCCTGCGGCTGGGCCTCGACGGCACCCGGGCGAACCGAGATGACCGGGACCTCGCCGTTGGCCTTGGCCTCGACGGTGAACGCGCCACCGAAGATCGAGTGCACGGCGCTGCCGTCGGCCTTGACCTCGATGACGTCGCTGAGCAGGCCGGAACCGATCCGCGCGGCCAGACGTCCGGAGACCTCTTTGCCCTCGGTGGTGGCGGCGGTGATCACGGCGGCCGGTCCGGCGGACTCGACAAGGGCGGCGAGGACGTCGACCTTCGGGGTGATCAGGTAGCCGTCGATGTCATCGGACTCGGCGACGTAGATCTTCGCGGCGCCCGCGGCGGCCAGCGCCTCGGCGAGCTTGGCCGCGGTTCCGGCCGGGCCCGCGACGACCGCAGCCGGCTCACCGAGCGCGCGCGCTGCGGTGATGAGCTCGGTGCTGACCTTCTTGAGCGCACCCTCGGCGTGCTCGACGAGCACAAGTACTTCTGCCATTGCTGTCTTCTCCTACGTGTGGGTCTGCTGGTTGAGGGGCGCGATCAGATGATCTTCTGGCCGACGAGGTAAGCGGCGATCTTGCTGCCGCCATCACCCTCGTCGGTGACGCGCTCACCAGCGGTACGCGGGGGCTTGGGGGTGGACGCGGTGACGGTGGTGCCCGCGTTCGCGACGCCAACGGTCTCCGGGTCGACGCCGAGGTCGGCGAGGGTGAAGACCGAGACTTCCTTCTTCTTCGCGGCCATGATGCCCTTGAAGGACGGGAAGCGCGGCTCGTTGATCTTCTCGGTGACCGAGACGATGGCGGGCAGCGAGGCCTCGAGGCCGAAGATGCCCTCGTCGGTCTCGCGCTCGCCGGTGACCTTGCCGTCGGCGACGGTGAGCTTGCGCAGCTGGGTGAGCTGCGGGATGCCGAGGTACTCGGCGATGATGGCCGGAACGGCGCCGACGCGGCCGTCGGTGGCCTCGTTGCCTGCGATGATCAGGTCGGCCGGCTCATCGTTCTCGAAGCCGATCTGGCCGAGCGCGGCGGCCAGGGTCCAGCCGGTCTGGATGGCGTCGGAGCCGTGCAGAGCCGGGTCGTTGATGTGAACGGCCTTGTCGGCACCCATGGACAGCGCCTTGCGGATGGCATCGGTGGCGCGGTCCGGGCCGGCGGACAGCACGGTCACCTCGCCCCCCTGCGCCTCCTTGATGAGCAGGGCCTCCTCGACCGCGCGCTCGTTGATCTCGTCGAGCACGGCGTCCGCGGCCTCGCGGTCCAGCGTGAAGTCACCATCGCTGAGCTTGCGCTCGGACCAGGTGTCAGGAACCTGCTTGATCAAAACGACGATGTTCGTCATGGGTCTTCGTCGACCTCCTGTGTATTTCTGCCTGATGATCGAGAGCAGCTCCACGTCGAGGAGGAGCGCTCGCGTAACCGTCTCGTTCGCACGTCGGGTGTGCGTCAGATTACCCCATGTTAAGTTACCCGCTAGTAACTTGGGTGGGAAACCTCGTCCACCATAACGGCCAGGAGGATCATTCATGCCTGTGATGTGGACCACCCCGACCAGTTCTGACACCGAGGGCACTAACCTCCCAACGGTGAGCGATTCATCTGTCTCGACCCCGGCCATGTCCGTCGATGCCGATAGCAACCCGACGGCTGCCGAGGCGACCCCGCAGCCGAGCGAAGCGACCCTGCCGCTGACCGGCGAGCGCACCGTCCCGGGCGTGCCCGAGGAGAACTACTGGTTCCGCCGTCACGAGGTGGTGTACCGGCAGCTGCTCGAGCGCTGCGCCGGCCGCGTCGTCCTCGAGGCCGGGTCCGGAGAAGGCTACGGCGCCAACATGATTGCCGACGTCGCCGAGAAGGTCATCGGGCTCGACTACGACACCTCCGCCGTCGACCACGTGCGTGCCCGCTACCCGCGAATCGACATGCGCCATGGCAACCTGGCGGACCTCCCGCTGCCGGACGCCAGCGTCGGGATCGTGGTCAACTTCCAGGTGATCGAGCACCTGTGGGACCAGGCCCAGTTCCTGGCCGAATGCTTCCGCGTGCTGACCCCCGGCGGCGAGCTGCTGATCAGCACCCCGAACCGGATCACGTTCTCCCCCGGACGGGACACCCCGCTCAACCCGTTCCACACCCGCGAACTCAACGCCGCCGAGATGACCGAGCTCCTCGAGGAGGCCGGCTTCGTCGTCGACCTGATGACCGGCGTGCACCACGGCCCCCGTCTGCGCGAGCTCGACGCCAAGCACGGCGGCTCCTTCATCGATGCCCAGATCGACCGCGCGCTGGCGGGCGAGCCGTGGCCTGCGGACCTCGTCGCCGACGTCGAGGCCATCACCGTGGACGACTTCGCGCTCACCGAACCCGACATCGACGCCAGCCTGGACCTGGTCGCCATCGCACGGAAGCCCGCGGTGTCAGGGTGAACAAACCGACCGGAGTTGCGCAGGAACCGGGCATGTTCTGCCTGGTCCTGCACTCCCACCTGCCGTGGTTGGCCAACCACGGCCGGTGGCCCGTCGGCGAGGAATGGCTCTACCAGTCCTGGGCGGCCACCTACCTGCCCGTGGCCCGCGTGCTGCGCACGCTCGCCGCGGAGGGCCGCACCCGGCTGCTCAGCCTCGGCATCACCCCGGTACTGGCGGCCCAGCTCGACGACCCGCACTGCCTGGCCGGGATGCACCACTGGCTGGGCAACTGGCAGCTGCGCGCCCACGAGGCCGCAGGCATGCGCGACCAGCCGCACCGCGACCTCGGCGCCCGCGAGCACCGACTCGCCGCGGAGGCGCTGACCGACTTCGAGGAGCGCTGGGCGCACGGCGGCTCGCCGGTGCTGCGCGGGCTCGTCGACGCCGACGCCATCGAGCTGCTCGGCGGACCGTTGGCCCACCCGTTCCAGCCGCTGCTGCATCCGCGGCTGCGCTCGTTCCAGCTCAGCGAGGGCCTCGCCGACGCCAAGGCGCGTTGGGGCACGAAGCCCTCCGGGATCTGGGCACCCGAATGCGGCTACACGCCCGGGATGGAACGGGAGTACGACGCCGCGGGCGTGCAGCACTTCATGGTGGACGGCCCGTCGCTGCGCGGGGACACCTCCCTCGGCCGCCCGGTTCGCGAATCCGACGTGGTGGCCTTCGGCCGCGACCTGCAGGTCTCGTACCGGGTGTGGTCGCCGAAGTCGGGCTACCCGGGCGACGGCGCCTACCGCGACTTCCACACCTACGACCACGACACCGGGCTCAAGCCCGCGCGCGTCACCGGCCGCACCGTCGACTCGAAGGACAAGGCGCCGTACGACCCCGAACTCGCGGCCGCCGCCATCGACCGGCACGTCGCGGACTTCGTCGACACGGTCAGGTCCCGGATGCGCTCGGAGAGCGAGCGCATCGGCAGGCCCGCGCTCGTGGTGGCCGCCTTCGACACCGAACTGTTCGGACACTGGTGGTTCGAGGGTCCGCAGTGGCTGGAGAAGGTCCTGCGCGCGCTGCCGGAGGCGGGCATCCCGGTCGGCACCCTCTCCGATGCCAGGGCGGCCGGCTTCGTCGGCGAGCCCGTCCAGCTCGCCGACTCCTCCTGGGGCAGCGGCAAGGACTGGCGGGTCTGGGCGGGCGATCAGGTCGCCGACCTGGTCCAGCTGAACACCGAGGTCGTGCAGACCGCGCTGGACGCGGTGGACAAGGCCCGCGGGGCGCAGCGCGCGCCCGGCCGGCCGGAGCTGCGCGATCGGGTCAACGACCAGATCCTGCGCGAGGCCATCATGACCGTGCAGAGCGACTGGGCGTTCATGGTCAGCAAGGACTCCGCCGCCGGGTACGCCCGTGACCGTGCGCACCTGCACGCCCACGCCACCAGGGAGATCGCGGGCGCCGTCGCCGCGGGTCACCTGGACCGGGCGCGGCAGCTGGCCGACGGCTGGAACCACGCCGACGGGCTGTTCCCCTCGCTGGACGCCCGGCGACTCCCCGACGACGCGATCGGCGGTCCCGCATGAAGGTCCTGATGGTCTCCTGGGAGTACCCGCCGGTGGTGGTCGGCGGGCTCGGCAGGCACGTGCACCACCTGGCCACCGAGCTGGTGCAGGCAGGCCACGAGGTGGTCGTGCTCTCGCGGCGCCCCACCGGCACCGACGCGTCCACCCACCCGACCATCACCCACATCTCGGAGGGCGTGCTGGTGGTGGCGGTCGCCGAGGACCCGGCGCACTTCGTGTTCGGCGAGGACATGCTGGCCTGGACCCTCGCGATGGGGCACGCCATGGTGCGCGCGGGCGTCGCGCTCGGCAAGCCAGGGCTCGGCGACGGCTGGCAGCCCGACGTCGTGCACGCGCACGACTGGCTGGTCGCGCATCCCGCGATCGCGCTGGCCGAGTACTTCGACGTGCCGCTGGTCTCCACGCTGCACGCCACCGAGGCCGGCAGGCACAGCGGCTGGATCTCAGGGACGATCAACCGTCAGGTGCACTCCGTCGAGTGGTGGCTGGCCAACGAGTCGGACGCGATCATCACCTGCTCCGCCTCGATGGAGGAGGAGGTCACCGAGCTCTACGGTCCGCAGTTGCCGCCGATCACGGTGATCCGCAACGGGATCGACGTCACCACCTGGAACTACCGGCAGCGCGCGCCGCGCTCCGGCCCGCCGCGGCTGCTGTTCGTCGGCAGGCTCGAGTACGAGAAGGGCGTGCAGGACATCATCGCCGCGCTGCCCCGGATCCGTCGCAGCCACCCGGGCACCACGCTGGCCGTCGCGGGTGAGGGCACCCAGTTCGAGTGGCTGCAGCAGGAGGCACGGTCCAACCGGGTCCTGCGCTCGGTGGCCTTCCTCGGCAGTCTCGACCACACCGAGCTGCTGGGCTGGTTGCACGCGGCGGACGCGATCGTGCTGCCCAGCCGGTACGAGCCGTTCGGCATCATCGCGCTCGAGGCGGCGGCGGCGGGCACCCCGCTGGTCACCTCCACCGCGGGCGGGCTCGGCGAGGCCGTGGTCGACGGCGTCACCGGGATGTCGTTCCTTCCCGGCGACGTCGAGGGACTGACGTCGGCGGTGCGTGAGGTGCTCGACGATCCCGCGGGCGCGCAGCGCCGGGCCGAGGCGGCCCGCGAACGGCTCACCGCCGACTTCGACTGGCACAGCGTCGCGCTCGACACCGCGCAGGTCTACCTGAGCGCCAAGCGACGGGTGCGACACCCGTTGGCGCGCCCCGACATCCCCCAGCGGCCGCTCCCCGGCCGGTAGGCGGCTCCGCCGCCTGTGTGCGGTTGACGAGTCCCTGGACTCGTCAACCGCGCACAGGCGCGCAGCGCCTCAACGTGCTGCGGCGGCCTTCTTGCGCTCGATGTCCTCGAGGGCGGCGATGTACTTGGCCCGCTCGGCCGCGCCTGCCTCCCAGGCCTCCTTGCGGTTCTTGACGACCTTGACGGGCGCGCCGACCGCGATGCTGTAATCCGGGATCTCGCCCTTGACCACCGCGTGCGCGCCGAGCACGCAGCCGCGGCCGACGATCGTGTTCCTCAGCACGGTCACCTTGGCGGCGACCCAGGTGTCCGGACCGATCCGAACCGGGCCCTTCACGATGCCCTGATCCTTGATCGGGACGTTGACGTCGTCCATCCGGTGGTCGAAATCGCAGATGTAGCACCAGTCGGCGACGAGGGTGGAGGCGCCGATCTCGATGTCGAGGTAGGTGTTGACGACGTTGTCCTTGCCGAAGACGACCTTGTCGCCGATGCGCAGGGAACCCTCGTGGCAGCGGATCGCGTTGCCGTCGCCGATGTGCACCCAGCGGCCGATCTCGAGCCGCGACAGTTCGGGAGTCGAGTGGATCTCCACGTTCTTGCCGAGGAAGACCATGCCGCGCAGGATCACGTGCGGGTTCGCGAGCTTGAACTTGGCCAGCCGGTAGTAGCGCACCAGGTACCAGGGCGTGTACGCCTTGTTCTCGAGCACCCATCGCAGGGAATCACGGGTCAGGAACTTTGCCTGCTCGCTGTCGGTCCGACGTGATCCCCGCCACCTCGTGCGCAACGGTGCGCCCCACATGCTGGTCATGCCATGCAGCCTACGGTCAGCGGATGTGAGCTCCGCGACGGCCCACTCCGCCGCCCCCGCCGAGCCATCCGCCGCCGCCAAGCAGCGCCGCGACCAGCGCCGCCGTCACCGCGACCACGATGACCGCGAGCAGGGAGTTCGTCATCACGCCGATCAGCGTCGCGGCGCCGACGATCAGGCCGACGACGATCACCACCCCCGCCTGAGGCGTGCCGAGCAGGTGATTGTCGTTCGCGTCGACGCGCGGCGATCGGCGCGGCGCACTCAAATCTCCACCCCCTGACCCTTCCATGTCGCCATTCAAACACAATTGCGACCGGAATTGTGCGTTTCTGTCGGCTAATTATCGCAATTCGATACGGAATGTACCGAAATAACAGTCCAATCACAGGAGGCGCCGGACCTGCTCCGTCGCGCCACAATTGGACGCTTGTGATCACGCAGTCCCTTGAATTCTGAACCACTCACATTTTGCCCGCCGACCCCGCCCGGCGATCGGAACACGCGATTGTCCTGCGTTCAACGGATAGTCGATCCGCATTCTGCGAAGGGGCGGGTTCACACCCCGCGGTGCTCGGCCGGATAGTCTGCACCGAGCGAAATCCACACGAGGAGTGTTGAATGCGGCGTGTTCTCCGGTCGGCAGCGGTGTCGCTGACGGCAGTTTCGGCGCTGATCATCGGCGGCTGCAGCAGCGCACCACCGCTCGACGACGCCTACGCACCGAGCGGATGGCCCGCCATGCACGCGGACGCCCGCAACAGTGGCACCAGCCCCGCTGAGGGGGCCCGGTCGATCTCCTTCGACTGGTCGCGCCCGATCGGCGCACCGACCGCGACGGCCGCCTCGGTCGCGTCGAACGGCCAGATCTTCGTCACCTCGCGCAGCGAGAACGGCTGCAACCTCTTCTCGTTCGAGATCGAGACCGGCCGCAAGCGCTGGTGCAACCGGCTCGGCCCGGGCGTCGCGGTCTCGACCCCGCTCGTCGACCGCGTCACGAACGTGTACGTCGGCGAGGACGGCGCCATGAACTCCTTCAACGAGCACGGTCAGCTGCGCTGGCGCACCGTGGTGAGCGGGACGCCGCTGTCCGCCCAGTTCACCGCCGACGGAAACCTGCTGTTCGTCACGCATTTCGGCGTCGTCTCGGTGCTCAGTACCCAGACCGGCAAGGAGATCGTGCCGTCGTACCAGCTGATCCCGACCCCGACCTATGACGTCGCCCAGAACGTCCCGCTGCCGCCCGCAGCGCAGGGACTCGAGCAGTGCTTCTTCGGCGCCCCCGAGTGCCCCGTCTCCACGGCCCCGGCCATCGACCTCGCCACCGGCAGGTTCTTCGTGACCGTCTGGCGACCGGGCCGCCCGCACACCGAGCTGGTCGGCCTGCGCTACGCCGACGGCCGGATCAGCGAGGACTGGTCCTCCGCCGCACTGCCCGGCGGCGTGACGTCCAGCCCGGTGATCTCCGCCGACGGGACGACGCTGTACGCGAACGACAGCGCGGGCACGCTGTGGGCGCTCGATTCCGAGACCGGCGACCCCCGCTGGAGCCACGACCTCGGGTTCGCCGCCGCGGGCAGCCCCACCGTCGCCGCGGACGGCCTGATCATCCCGGCCGGCTCCGACAAGGGCCGCTTGCTCGCCCTCGAGGACAAGGGTGACCACGCCGAGTTGCTGTGGGAGCGAAAGGACGTCGTCCAGCTCGGCGTCCCGGCGCAGACCGGCGGCTCGACCGGCTACACCGTCGTCCGCGAGGGCGACACCGGTCTCGCGGTGCTCACCTTCGACACCGATACCGGCGAGACGCTCGACCAGGACACCCTGCCGGGCGCCGAGGGCTTCACCGTCGGCACGTCGATCGGCCCCGGTGGCGAGGTCGTCACCCCCACCCTGATCGGCGAGGTGTTCGTCCTCCGCTAGACCCGGACGCCCGCGGCGCAGACGAACGCCACCGGGGTGCGGCCGATCCGCGTCAGCACGACGCTCAGCGACGCCGAGCCGCGCAGCTTCAGCCGCGGGCGCAGCACCGCGGGGTCCACGTCGACCCCGCGCACCAGGATCTCGGC
The DNA here is from genome assembly GCF_040548995.1 of Rhodococcus sp. PvR044. NCBI lineage: Bacteria > Bacillati > Actinomycetota > Actinomycetes > Mycobacteriales > Nocardiaceae > Rhodococcus > Rhodococcus sp. PvR044. The sequence goes on along the minus strand of NZ_JBEPSX010000001.1, from coordinate 833,442 downwards.
CACCCCGCAGTCGAGGCGGGCGAGCTCCTGACGCAGCGCCTTCTCGGAGTACTTGAGCTGCTCGATGATCCGGAACCCGCGCACGCCCGCGGGCACCGCGTCGCCGGTGAGGTACGCGATCCGCGGGTCGAGCTGCCAGAGCCCGTGCCGGGCCGCGTAGTGCCGCACCAGGCCCGCGCGCACCACCGCCCCGTCCGGGTCGACGATCCACTCCCCCGGTCCGCGCTCGGGGATCTCGTCCGGTTCGGCGTCGGTGAGCTCCAAGGCGGTGTCCGCGGTCAGCACGGTCGCGCGACGGCGAACCCCCGCCCCCGCGAGTCCGGGCGACCACAGGCAGGCCTCGCGCACGCCACCGTCGAGCGAGACGATCTCCACCTCGCCGGGCCACTCCAGCGCGTCGTAGTCCAGTCCGGGAGCGCATTTCACCGACAGGTCGCGGCCGCGGTACGCCTCCAGCAGGTCCGGCAGGGGCGGCTGCAGGGCGGCCGGGTCGTGCCTGCGCCTGCCGCCCGCCCGCCTGGCCGGATCGGCGAGGACGACGGTGTCCCGGGTGCAGGGCACCAGCGCGTCCGCACGGACGACCGTCGCGCCGGGCACGTTGTGTTGCGCCATCGCCAGGCGCACCGGGTCGAGATCGCTGCCGATCACCGCGCTCGCGACGCCGACAAGGGCGGACAGTTCCGCGCCAACCGAGCAGGTGACGTCGTGTACGGCCCGGCCCGCCACCCGGTGGGCTCGCCTGCGCGCGACCACCGAGGGCGTCGTCTGTTGCAGCGCGTCGTCGGTGAACAGCCAGTCCCGGCCACCGTCGATCTTGCCGACGGCTTTACGCCGCAGCAGCACCGTCTCGACCAGGGCAGCGGACCGGTCGACAAAACGCGCACGCACCCGGCCGATGTCGGCCAGGTGCGTGCGCGTCGAGAGTTCGAGCCGATCCACCTCGGTGAGGGCGGCGATGCCGTCCTCGGACGTCAGGTACCGCACGTCCTCCCGGGTGAACTCGTATCCCACTACTTCGGTTCGGGCTTCACGCCGGTGATCATCACGTTGTAGAAGAAGTTACGCGGGACCACGTGCTTGAGGATCTTCTCGTCCACCCAGCTCAGCGTCTTGAACCCACCGAACGCGAACTTGGCCCAGCCCCAGCCGAGCTTCTCCGGCGGAACCGCGGCCTCGAAGGTCCGGACCGGCCAGCCGAGCAGCGCCGCGGCGAACTCCTCGGTGATGGCCCGTACCTCGGTGCCGCCTGCCGACTTCGCCATGTTCTCGAGGTCGGTGGGGTCGAAGGTGTGGATGTCGACGACGGCCTCGAGCGCCGCGGCGCGGGAGGACTCGTCGAGCTCTTCCTGCGGACGACGCCAGCTGGCCAGGAACGGCAGCTTGGTGACCGTGGTGGTGGCCTCCCAGGTGGCGCGGCCGAGCCAGCGGGCGTAGAAGTTGCCGACCGTGGAGGGCTCGCCTGCGAAGACGAATCGGCCGCCCGGCTTGAGCACCCGAAGGACCTCGCGCAGCGACTGCTCGACATCCGGGATGTGGTGCAACACCGCATGTCCGACGACGAGGTCGAAGGTGTTGTCGTCGTACGGGATCCGCTCGGCGTCCGCGACGCGACCGTCGACCTCCAGGCCGAGGTGCTCGGCGTTGCGCAGCGCGACCTTGACCATGCCGGGCGAGAGATCGGTGACGGAGCCGGTCTTGGCGACCCCGCCCTGCATCAGGTTGAGCAGGAAGAAGCCGGTGCCGCAGCCCAGTTCCAGCGCCCGCTCGTACGGCAGCGGCAGGTCCCCTGCGACGGCGTCGAACCGGCCCTTTGCGTAGTCGATGCAGCGCTCGTCGTACGAGATGGACCACTTGTCGTCGTACGTCTCGGCCTCCCAGTCGTGGTACAGGACCTGGGCGAGCTTCGTGTCCTTACGAGCGGCCTCGACCTCTTCGGCGGTGGCGTGCGGACGCGGCGCGGGATCGATTCCGTCATTCGGGCTTGCAGTCATGGGTGAGAGCCTACCGGGTAGTAAGGAGTGTGAACAGGTTCTAGTTTTGCGGTGACATCCGGGCCGCTACTTGCCCGTGAACTGCGCCTTACCCGGGCCGTTCGCCACGAAGGACTCCATGCCGATCGTCCGGTCCTCGGTCGCGAAGAGCTGCGCGAACTGCTGTGCCTCGATCTTCAGGCCGGTGTTCAGGTCCGTGTCGAGGCCCTGATCGATCGACGCCTTGGCGGCGGCGAGGGCGCGGCTCGCGGCACCGACGAACTGCGAGGCCCACTTGCGGGCCGCGTTGTAGACCTCGTCGGGGGCGACCATCTCGTCGATCAGGCCGATCGCGAGGGCCTCCTCGGCGCCGACGAAGCGTCCGGTGAACACCAGGTCCTTGGCCTTGCTGGGGCCGATGAGGCGGGCCAGGCGCTGGGTGCCGCCGCCGCCGGGGATCACGCCGAGCAGCACCTCGGGGACGCCGACCTTGGCGTTGTCGCCCGCGATCCGGCGATCCGCGCCGAGCGCGATCTCCAGGCCGCCACCGAGGGCGTAGCCGGTGATCGCGGCGACGGTCGGCTTCGGGATCTCGGAGATGCAGCCGAGCGCCGACTGCAGGTCGCCCGCGACCGGGCTCATCTCGGCGAAGGACATCTCCGCCATCTCCTTGATGTCCGCGCCCGCCGCGAACACCTTCTCGCCGCCGTACACGATGACCGCCTTGACGTCGGCGTTGACGGTGGCCTCGCGGGCAGCGGCCCGGAGCTCCTCCTGCAACTGACGGTTCAGCGCGTTCATCGGGGGGCGCGCGAGCCGGATGGTGCCGATGCCGTCGGATACCTCGAGAGTCACAAACTCAGCCATGAAGCGAAGGCTACCTTTCGCCCCACGGGTGCGCCCCGGCGGCGTAGTACGGCTCCTGACCGGGGAATCGCACCCGCCACGAGCCGTCCTCCTCCTGGTACAGCGTCGGCAGGATCACCGGGATCTCCGGCTCGGCGGCGAGAACGTCTGCGACGGTGGCATATTGGCCGATCGCGCTCAGCTGGCTCCAGGTCGGCGGGAGCAGCATGGTGCGGCCCTCGATCCAGTCCGTGATGGCCTGCGCCGGGGTCTGCCAGGTGACCTCGGCGGCCTCCGACGTCTCGCCGTCCGCGATCTGACCGGCGGGGGCCGCGGCAACGAAGAAGCGGGTGTCGTAGCGCCTGCCCTCGCCGACCGGGGTGATCCAATTCGCCCACGGCCGAAGCAGATCCGCGCGCAGTACCAGGTTCTCGCGGGCGAGGAACTCGCTGAAGGAGAACTCGCGGGCCTCCAACTGCTTCCGTGCCTGCGCGTAGCCGGCGGTGTCCGCGACGACGGTGTCTGCGGTCGGCCCGGCCAGCAGCACGCCGCACTCCTCGAAGGTCTCCCGCACCGCCGCACAGACCAGCGCCTTCGCCCTGCCCTCGTCGACGCCGAACCGCTCGGCCCACCAGGAGACCGGGGGTCCGGTCCAGGCCACGTCCGCGTCGGCGTCCTGCGGGTCGACGCCGCCGCCGGGGAACACGGTCATGCCACCCGCGAAGGCCATCCCACCCACGCGCCGGAGCAGGAACACCTCGGGCCCGGACTCGGAGTCGCGCACCAGGATGACGGTGGAGGCGTCCTTCGGGGGAACTTCGGGGTGTGCTTCAAAAGTGGCCATGTGTCGGACGTTACAACGCCACCGCACCCATTAGTTCGCGCGGCTCAAGAAAGTGGCCTCCCGCGGGGCGCCTCAGCGGCGGTGCTGGCCAGGGAGCCGGGTGCGCCTGGCGAAGAACCGGCCGTCCACCTTGTCCAGGCTGATCGCCTGACTGAACGCGTGGGTCAGGTTCTCCGCCGTGATCACGTCGTCGATCAGACCCTGCGAGACGACCTCGCCCTCCTTGAGCAGCAGCGCGTGCGTGAAGCCCGGCGGGATCTCCTCGACGTGGTGGGTGATGAGCACGGTCGCGGGTGCGTCCGGGTCGGCGGCCAGGTCCGAGAGCCGCGCGACGAGCTCCTCACGCCCGCCCAGGTCCAGCCCGGCCGCCGGCTCGTCGAGCAGCAGCAGCTCCGGATCGGTCATCAGGGCCCGCGCGATCAGCACGCGCTTGCGCTCCCCCTCCGACAGCGTGCCGTAGGTCCGGTTCGCCAGGTGCTCGGCGCCAAGGCTCTCGAGCATCTCCACCGCGCGAGTGGTGTCCATCTCCTCGTAGCGTTCCCGCCACCGGCCGAGCACGGCGTAGCCGGCCGAGACCACGAGGTCGCGCACCACCTCGTCGGCGGGCACCCGGTGCGCGAGCGAGGAGGACGATAGCCCGATCCGCGGTCGCAGCTCGGTGACGTCGACGCGGCCGAGGACCTCGCCGAGCAGGTGCGCCTTGCCCGACGTCGGGTGCACCTCGGCGGCCGCGATCCGCAGCAGCGAGGTCTTGCCCGCGCCGTTGGGCCCGAGCACAACCCACTTCTCGTCGAGCTCCACCTTCCACGTCACGGGGCCGACCAGGGTCACACCGCCACGGCGGATGAGCACGTCGTCGAAATCGATGAGCAGATCGGGATCAAGTTCGGACACGACGCCCATCTTGACCTACCCGCTCGCGGCGCACGCGTCAGGACCGGGTTGCGTGTCGCCGGTCCCGGCTGCCGCGCAGGTCAACGAGCCGGGCAATCCTCGCGTGCGACTGCGGGCACCGACATCGCCGGTGCAACACCGCCGCCGCCCCGGTTCTGACCGAGCCGGTTCAGGAAGCCCATCATCAGCTGGATCAGGGGCCCGATGCCGAGCGCATAGACGACGGTGCCCACCCCGACGGTGCCGCCGAGCATCCAGCCGGTCGCCAGCACGGCCACCTCGAGTCCGGTGCGGACCAACCGCACCGACAGTCCGGTACGCGCGACCAGCCCGGTCATCAACCCGTCGCGCGGACCGGGGCCGAGACCGGCACCGATGTAGAGCGCCGCCGCGAACGCATTGAGGACGACCGCGATCAGCATCACCGGAATCCGGGTGGCCAGCGCGTCCAGCTCGGGGAGCATGGCCAGCGAGGTATCCACCGCCACCGCGATCACCACGACATTCGCGACCGTGCCGAAGCCGGGGCGCTGGCGGATCGGGATCCACAGCAGCAGCACCGCGGCACCGGTCAGCGCGGTGACGGTGCCGAAGCTCAGCGACGTCCGCTGCGCCACACCCTGGTGAAACACGTCCCATGGGTCGAGCCCGAGCCCGGCAACGACCATCAGCGCCATCGAGAAACCGTAGAGCCAGAGGCCGACGAAGAGCGCGACGAGACGGGAGGGCAGGCGGGTGAGCATGGTGGCCAGTCTCCCGAGAACTGGACCGGCAATAAAGTGCCACTTCGCCATCGCTGGACTGCACGAGTGGTATTCGTGGTACGCCAACCGGTCAGGTCGTCACGGCATCGAGCCGATCGAGCATCGCCCGCGGATCGTCCACATGCAGGCTCACGCCCGTGATCATGGTCGGTTCGTCACTGCGGAAGGCGATCGGGACGCCGCTTCGAAAGTCGATGTCGAGGACCGTGCCGTCCGGGCCCGGCAGATGCAGGCGGCCGTCGCGTACTTCCTCGTCGGTGCGATCGAACCGCCTGATCAGCCTCGTGGCGCCGATCTCGGTGAGATCGACGGTCGCCACGACAGCCGACCCCGATCGGAGGACGAGCTCGTCCTCGGTGACCAGGTGCGGGTGCACCGCTCGCCCGGCGAGCCAGCCGACGACCGCGAGGAGGGAGACAACCGTCGCGATCAGCAGCGTCACCCGCAGCCACTGCCACGGCACCAGCAGGTGGATGGCCACCGCCTCGATCAGCCCGGCGACCATGAACGCGAGCGGGAGCGCGACGGTGCCCTTGCTGTACCCGAACGCGGCCGCCTGGCCGTGTCTGTCGTCCACCTCACCTCGGACCCACATCCACATTGCGGCGATCACGGGGTGGCCCCATCAGGCGACATCCCGAGCCGTGCGAGGACCCGCATGAGGACCTCACACTGCGCCCGGTCGGGTACCAACTCGGCGACGGCCATCATCGGCCGCACCATCGGTGCCGCGGACTCCGCGTCCTCGACGATCAGGACCATATCGCCGTACTCCCGAGCGATCACCGACGCGAGTGCCTCAGCGAGAGAGTCGATCTCCTGCTTCGCCGCGGCGGGATCGGCGCCGACCAGTGCCGCGAACCGCCGGTACAGGCCGATCACCACCGCGCGCGAGTCCGGATCCGAGAGCACCCGCGTCGCGGCGTCGAACAGCGCGGAGGGACCCGTCCCGGAAACGGCGAGCAGTTCCCAGGCGTCCCGCTCGCGTTCGAACTCACGGCGGGTTCTGGGATCGCCTTCCGCCGAGATCAATTCGGCAAAGGCCACGGCCAGGTCGGCGGGCAGCGGCGAGACCGGCCGACCCTCGCGGTGTGCGTCGAGCATCTCCCGCAGCCGCAGGCGTTGGCCGCCCAGGCGATCGAGTTCGGCATCGATGCCGTCGATGAGCACCGTCAGGTCATCGCCGAGGTCATCCGTATCACCCTCTGCGCGGGCCGATTCCATGATCGTGGCGATCGAACCGAGCGGGATCCCCGCGGCGGCCAGCCATCGAATGCGGAGCAGCCTGATCAGATCCGGCAACTCGTAGGCCCGATAGCCGTTGGAGAGCCGTCTCGGCTCATCGAGAAGCCCGAGACGGTGATAGTGCCGGATCGTCCGAGGGGTGATTCCGGCCGTCTGGGCAAGGTCGCCGATTCGCATGAACCCAGCATCAACCATGACGCTGCGTCATGGTCAAACTCGGCGGTTCCTAGCCGAGCGCCGCGATCACGGTCATCGAGCCCGGGGCCACTTCGGTGTACCCGGCGTCGCGCACAGCGATCGCCCGCCGCTGCGCCACCAGCTCGCCGAGGGCCGCCCAGTGCGCCGGATCGGCGTCCCGCACGCTGCAGCGGTAGCCGTCGAGCGACCACGCCAAGGCCCGCTCGGGGTCCATCGCACCCGCCAACAGCATCGAGGCGTGCCCGACCTGGGCCGCGGCCTTGCCGACGGTCATCTCCAGGGAACGGTTCACCCATAGCACCGGCAGGCCCGACACCGGTTCGCCCGGCTCGTCGTGCTCGAGGTCGGTGCCCCCGATCTGGAGTTTGCGGACGCGCTGATCGACCTCGCCGACCGGGCCTGGCACGATGGCCCGGGCCTGCGCCCCGTCGACCTCGACCGTGACGCCGTCCACCTGCTGCGCGGCGAGCCACTGCGATCCCCTGGCCCGGCGCGCGACCTTCCGGATCCGCGAGCCCGTCCAGTCGAGCAGGGGCTGCTGCCACGGTCCCGGTTCGCCGTCGTCGGTCGCGCCTGCCCGCTCGTCGAGGCACAGCGCGACGGTCGCCGCGGCCGCGGCCGCCAGCAGTGCGCTGCGCGCGGGCGGGTGCACCTTGGTGATGTGCAGGACCATCGGCATCGCCAGCACCTGCGCCGGGTCTTCCGGGTCCGCGCGGCCGCCGTAGCCTGCCGCGAGCACCGCATGCCGGTCAAGGAAGGCGGCGGGGAGGCGCTCGTCCATCAGAGCGGCACCCGGCGCACCAGTCCGTCCTCGGCGTCGGCCGCCTCCACCTCGTGGCGGGTCACGCCGAGGATGAACAGCACCGCATCGAGGAACGGATGCGAGAGCGCCGCGTCCGCCACCTCCCGCAGTGCCGGCTTGGCGTTGAACGCGACCCCGAGGCCCGCGGCGTTGAGCATGTCGATGTCGTTGGCGCCGTCCCCGACGGCGACGGTCTGCTCCATCGCGACGCCGGACTGGGCGGCGAACTTGCGCAGCGCGACGGCCTTCGCGGCCCGGTCGACGACATCGCCGATCACCCGGCCGGTCAGCTTGCCGTCGACGATCTCGAGGGTGTTCGCCTCGACGAAGTCCAGCTCCAGCTCGTGCGCGAGGCCCTCGATCACCTGGCGGAAGCCGCCGGAGACCACGCCGCAGTGGAACCCGAGTCTGCGCAGCGTCCGGATGGTGGTGCGGGCGCCGGGGGTCAGCTCGAGCGACTCGCCCACCTCGTCGATGACCGAGGCGTCCAGCCCGGCCAGCACCGCGACCCGCTGGTGCAGCGACTCGGTGAAGTCGATCTCGCCGCGCATCGCGGCCTCGGTGACGGCGCGGACCTCCTCCTCCTTGCCTGCGCGGGCGGCGAGCATCTCGATGACCTCGCCCTGCACCAGGGTGGAGTCCACGTCGAAGACGATGAGCCGCTTCGCGCGTCGGGCCAGCCCGGCGCGCTCCACGGCGACATCCACGGCCTCTCCGACGGCCACCTCGGACAGTCCGGTGCGCAGGGCGGCGTCCGCCTCGGCACCGGTGTTGGCGGCGGTCACCATCAGCTCGAGACCGGTCACCGGGTAGTCCGCGATACCGCGGATGGAGTCGATGTTCGCACCCTGCTTCGCGAGTTCACGGGCGATCGTGCTGAACGAGCGGGCCGTGACCGGGCTGCCGAGCACCACCACCGCGTGGGTGGACGGCGCGGGCCGGGCCGCGGCGAACGAGCCGGACTCGACGTCGACCTGCATGCCGACGGTGGCCATCGCCCCCTCGAGCTCGTCCTGGAGGGCGTCGGCGTCGTTCGGGTAGGACACCAGGACGCCCAGCGTCAGGCGCCCCCGGATGACCACCTGCTCCACGTCCAGCAGGCTCACGCGGTGACGCGAGAGCGCCGCGAGCAGCACGGACGTGACGCCGGGGCGGTCCGGTCCCGTGACCGTGACCAACACCGTGGTGTCTGAACCCACCGAGAACTCCCTCCATCCCGCGGCCCAGACCGCGGATTCGAACCCATTGTGCCAATCACAAGGCCCCGCCCGAAGCTCGGGCGGGGCCTTGTGAGTTGTTCATTGCGGCTAGTGCGCGTCCTCGAGGACCGCGGTGGCCTTGCTGCCGTGGCCGGGCCCGACGTGCGCCTCGGCACGCATCCGCTCGACCATGTGCGGGTAGTGCAGCTCGAACGCCGGACGCTCCGAACGGATCCGGGGCAGCTCGGTGAAGTTGTGCCGCGGCGGCGGGCAGGACGTCGCCCACTCCAGGGAGTTGCCGTAGCCCCACGGGTCGTCGACCGTGACGATCTCGCCGTAGCGGTAGCTCTTGAAGACGTTCCAGATGAACGGCAGCGTGGAGGCACCGAGGATGAACGCGCCGATCGTGGAGATCGTGTTCAGCGTGGTGAATCCGTCGCTGGGCAGGTAGTCCGCGTAACGACGGGGCATGCCCTCGTTGCCCAACCAGTGCTGCACCAGGAACGTGGTGTGGAAGCCGATGAAGGTCGTCCAGAAGTGCCACTTGCCGAGGCGCTCGTCGAGCAGGCGGCCCGTCATCTTCGGGAACCAGAAGTAGATGCCCGCGTAGGTGGCGAACACGATGGTGCCGAAGAGCACGTAGTGGAAGTGCGCGACCACGAAGTACGAGTCGGTGACGTGGAAGTCGAGCGGCGGGCTGGCGAGCAGCACGCCGGACAGACCACCGAAGAGGAACGTCACCAGGAAGCCGACGGAGAACAGCATCGGCGACTCGAAGGTCACCTGGCCCTTCCACATCGTGCCGATCCAGTTGAAGAACTTCACGCCGGTCGGGACCGCGATCAGGAACGTCATGAAGGAGAAGAACGGCAGCAGCACGGCGCCGGTGGCGTACATGTGGTGCGCCCACACCGCGATGGAGAGGGCCGCGATACCCAGCGTGGCGTAGACCAGGCCGCTGTAGCCGAAGAGCGGCTTACGGCTGAACACCGGGAAGATCTCCGAGACGATGCCGAAGAACGGCAGCGCGATGATGTAGACCTCGGGGTGACCGAAGAACCAGAACAGGTGCTGCCAGAGCAGGACGCCGCCGTTGGCCGGGTCGAAGATGTGTGCCCCGAAGTGCCGGTCCACGAACACACCCAGCAGTGCTGCGGTCAGCAGCGGGAAGGCCAGGAGGATCAGGACGCTCGTCACCAGGATGTTCCAGGTGAAGATCGGCATGCGGAACATGGTCATGCCGGGGGCGCGCAGACAGATCACCGTGGTGATCATGTTGACGCCACCGAGGATGGTGCCGAGACCACCGACCGCGAGGCCCAGGATCCACAGGTCCGCGCCGACGCCGGGCGAATGCAGGGCGCTGGTCAGCGGGCTGTAGGCGGTCCAACCGAAGTCGGCGGCACCACCGGGGGTGATGAAGCCGGCGGTGGCGATGAGCGCACCGAACAGGTACAGCCAGTAGCTGAACGCGTTCAGGCGCGGGAACGCCACGTCGGGGGCGCCGATCTGCAGCGGCAGGATGTAGTTCGCGAAACCGAACACGATCGGGGTCGCGTACAGCAGCAGCATGATCGTGCCGTGCATGGTGAAGAGCTGGTTGAACTGCTCGTTCGACAGGAACTGCATTCCCGGAACCGCGAGTTCTGTTCGCATCAGCAGGGCCATGAGGCCACCGACGAGGAAGAACGCGAACGACGTCACCATGTACATGATCCCAAGAACCTTGGGGTCAGTGGTGGTGATCATCTTGTAGATGTACGAGCCCTTGGGTCCCAATCGCGCCGGGTAGGGCCTGGCGGCGTTTATCTCGGGGACTGGCTGGGGCGCTACGGCAGTCACTGATCCTCCTGAATGTGCCCTTGGTCGCTCCGCAGGCTCCGCTCAGGACGTCCGGCCCCGGGCTGCGAGGCGAACGTCCTCTTGCTTGCGCTCTGACGAATCGTAGACCGTCCCTCCACGATCCGCGGAGCCGGTCCTACCCATCGTCGTACTTCGTGTCGCGTACAGCCGTCACGCAGGCTCCGACCAGGGAGTACGCGGCCGCACCATCGGCGCTCCATCGACGATAACGTCGAGCCGCTCCTGAAAGAAGGCGACCAGTCCGGCGATCTGCGGACAGTCCGGCAGCGGGCGTTCGTAGCTCCACGCGACGTCGACTCCCGGCTCGCCCGCCTGCTCCACGGTGAAGTACGACGCCTCCCCCTTGTAGGCACACCATGTCCTGGTCGCCGTCGACGTCATGGCGACGCGGACATCCTCGCGCGGGAGGTAGAAGCGGGTCAGCGGCAGGCCGGTCTCGAAGAGCATCATCGACCGATCGGACTCGGCGATCAGAACGCCGTCGAGCTCCATCCGGACGCGCCGGGAGCTGCGGCGGACGTCGACCCGATGGAACGGGTCGCGCGGATGCCCCCGGACCGGTTCGTCCTCCTCGAGCCAGTCGAAGGCCTCGAAGTCCAGCAGCACCAGGTCGGCCAGCTCGGGATCGTCGGGACGAAACGCGACGCCGTCGAGAGCGGTGCCGTCGACCTCGATGGCCAGCGCGGTGCCCGGGCAGCTGTGGAAGCCGAATCCGGTCCGCGGATCGAGGACGGGATCGCCGTCACCGAGCGGAACGGGGACCGCAGGCGCGGCCGCGGCCGACGAGGCGGTCATCGGTGCCGCGACGTCCGCGACGGGCAGCGCGTAGACGGGGACCACGCGCCGCGGCTCCCACACCAACGCGGCACGGGTGGAGTCCGCCACGACCGCACCACCGCGCAGCGCCCGGATCCGCTTGGCGGTCGGCTGAAATCTCAGCTCGTCCAGGCCCCGCATCAACATCTGGCTCACCGAAACGGCCATCGCACCATTGTGCCCCCGCGCGGCCCTCCCGGCGGCGCACCACACGAGATAGGGCAGCCTTGCTAAGGTTTCGCTTACCTAATGATCTGACAGGAGTTCTCTGTGAAGGCACGCAAGAATCCGCTGCTCACGCTCGTCGCGGGAGCCGCAGCCGCAGTCTTCGTCCTGACCGGCTGTTCGACCACGAACACCGAGTCGGCCCCGGAGTCGGCCGCACAGGCGCAGTTCCCCCGCACCGTCGAGCACGCGCTGGGATCGACCGAGATCCCTGCCGCCCCGAAGCGGGTCGTCGCCCTCGACACCAGCTATTCCGACGCAGTCCTGCTGCTCGAGACGGACCTGGTCGGGTACGTCACCTATCGCACCGACACCCTGCCGGACTACCTCGGCGACGCCCGCGAGGAGTTCGCGAAGGACGCCGTCGCCGTGGGCCCGCTGGCGACGCCCAGCCTGGAGAAGATCGCCGAACTCCAGCCCGACCTGATCGTGTCCGCGAAGGTCCGGCACGGCGACATCTACGAGCAGCTGTCCAAGATCGCGCCCACGGTGATGTCCGAGACCACCGGGCCGACGTGGAAGGACAACATCCGCCTGCTCGGCACGGCCCTCGGCAAGGAGGACCTCGCCGAGCAGAAGATCGGCGCCTACGAGGACCGCGCGGCGGCCGTCGGCGCCGAGATCAACGCCAAGGCGAACAACCCCACCGTCTCGGTGGTCCGCTTCGCGGGTGAGCCGACCGCCCGGATCTACCGCAGCACCTCGTTCAGCGGCATCGTGCTCGACGACGCCGGGCTGGCCAGGCCGGCCAGCGCGGCTCCGGACCCGACGAAGCCCTCGAGCATCTCCAACGACATCAGCCCCGAGCTGATCACCGAGGCCGAGGCCGACCTGATCCTGGTCTCGACCTACCACGCCCCCGACGGCAGCACCGCGGTGGCCGACCACGCCAAGCCGTTCCTCACCAACCCGCTCTGGACGGGCCTGCGCGGCCGCAAGATCGACGTCGACGACACCGTCTGGATGTCCGCGGTCAGCGTGCAGGGCGCGGGCGGGATCCTCGACGACCTGGCCGCGGCCTACGACGTCGACCCGCGCCGCGGCTAGTCTCGACACCGCCCGTCAGCTCAGGAGGACCCCCACATGCGTAAGCCTCATCTCGTCCGCCGCGTCGTGCCCGCGGCCCTGCTCACGGCGTCGGCCGTGCTGCTCGCCGCGTGCGGCGGGTCCGGCACCGACGACGCCGCCGACGGCATCGTGCGCAGCACCACCACCGTCGCGGGCGCGGGCGTGCTCGGCAACGACCGAGATACCGAGAACGTCTGCGGCCCAACCGCTCCCGTGGACCCCGCGGGCGTGACGGGCACCACCCGCAAGGTCGTGCACGCGGCGGGCGAGACCGAGATACCGGCGGATCCGCAGCGGATCGTGGTGCTCGACACGGACAAGCTCGACACCGTCTGCGCGCTTGGCCTGCAGGACCGGCTGGTCGGCGCCGCGGTGACCGGGGCGGTCGGGTCCCAGCCCGAGTACCTCGGGCCGACGATCGCGGGCGTCGAATCGGTCGGGACGGTGCAGGAACCGGACATCGAGAAGATCGCGACTCTCAAGCCGGACCTCATCCTGGGCTCGAAGTTCCGCACACCGGAGCTGTACCAGCAGCTGAGCGCGGTCGCCCCCACCACGTTCACCGAGAAGGTCGGCACGACGTGGAAGGACAACCTGCTCCTCGACGGCGCCGCGCTCGGCCGCGGCGCGGCCGCCCGCCAGGCCCTCGACGACTACCAGGGCGCCGCCACCGCGACGGGCAACACCCTCGACTCCTCCCAGACGCAGGCCTCGGTGGTCCGCTTCATGCCCGGTGCCATCCGGATCTACGGGCCGGACAGCTTCTCGGGCCAGGTCCTCGCCGATGCGGGCGTCCAGCGCCCGACCTTCCAGCGCCTCGAGGACGCCAAGGACAAGCGCTTCGCGGAGCTCAGCGAGGAGCAGCTGAGCAATGCCGAGGGCGACGTCATCTACGTGAGCTTCTACGGCGACGAGGCCAGGGGCCAGGGTGTCGAGGTCATGAACGGCGGTCTGTGGCAGGGCCTTGGCGCCGTCAAGGACAAGCGCGTGTTCACGGTGGACGACGAGATCTGGATGACCGGCATCGGTGTGATCGCCGCCCGCGGCATCCTCACCGACCTGGAGGCCTCGCTCAATGGCTACGTCAACTAGGCGCCGCGGCGCCCTCCCCGCGCTCGCGGCCGCACTGATCGGGTCGCTGACGTGGGCGGCCCCGGCCGCTGCCGCGCCTGCCGAACCGACCGGGCACGCCAGGATCGAACTGTTCGCCGCCGACGGCACCACCGCGCTCGGCGACACCGCCGTGCACGAGGGTGACCGGATCGTGGTGCGCGGCAACGGGTTCGATCCGCAGGCCAACACCGGCGGACTGCCGGTACCGGTGCCGCCCGGCGTCCCGCACGGCACCTTCGTCGCATTCGGTGCGTTCGCCCCGCAGTGGCGTCCGTCCGAGGACGCACCGGCGCAGGCCCGGGTCGGGCAGCAGCGCTCGGCCACCGCGTGGGTGATGTCCGAAGACGCACTGAACCGGGTTCCGGACGCACCCTTCGATTTTCGTCGCACCATCCGCCAGCAGTGGGTCCCCCTCGCGGGCGACGGTTCCTTCACCGCCACGCTCACGGTGAAGAAGCCGGCGACCGCCGCCCCCGACGCGGTCTACGGGGTGTACACCTACGCCGCCGCGGACGCCGTCAACGCCGCGGAGGAGCTGTCCGTCCCTGTGAACTTCGACCCGGCTCCCGGGCCGAACGCGCCGACGCCGCCGGCGCAGGACCTGCTGTGGGCCCTCGCGCCCGGCTACACCGAGCTGGTGCAGCGCGGCACCCAGGGTTCGGTTGTGGTCAGCGACGGCGGGACGGTCCGCAAGGACGGCCGCCTCGCGTTCGAGCTCGAGTCCGCCGACGTCGATCCCTCGAGCGGCCACGGCACCGTTCGCTATCGGGGCACCGTGGTCTCCTTCACCCGCTTCCACCTCGCGGAGATCGCGCTGGCCGATCCGTGGATCGAGTTCACGCCCGAGGGCACGTTCCTGTCCGCGGAGACCTCCGAGGGCAACATGGTCGGCACCGACGCCATGACCCGGATCCGGTTCGCGCAGTTGGACGTTCCTGCTAACGCGGGCGTGTCCGAGTTCACCGATGTTCCCGCCCGGTTCGCGGCACCGCTGCAGCCGAGCATCCTGCTGCCGTACTCCGGCGGGCAGGCCGCCCCGGTCACCTTCCGGTACTAGCCGTGCCGATCCCCCGGTTCGTCAGCGACCTCCGCGCTCACGTCGGACACGCCCCGTTGTGGCTGTCCGGCGTGAGCGCGGTCGTCGTCGACGATACGGGGCGAATCCTGTTGACCCGCAGGGCCGACAACGGGTTGTGGGCGGTGGTCTCCGGCATCCTCGAACCCGGTGAGGAACCCGGCCCTGCGGCTCTCCGCGAGATCCTCGAGGAGACCGGGGTCGAGGCGGACCTCGTGCGCATCACCAGCGTCGACACCGCCGGGCCGATCACCTACCCGAACGGGGACGTCGCCAGCTACCTCGACGTCTGCTTCCTGGCACGACACACCGCGGGCGAGGCGCGCGCCGCCGACGAGGAGAACCTCGAGGTCGCCTGGTTCGCGCCGGACGCGCTGCCCGCGGACCTCACCGACAGCTCGACGCGGCGCATCGAGAAGGCCCTCCGCGACGTGCCCGAGGCATGGTTCAGCCGGCGTTCTCCCACAGACCCATGATGTTGCCCTCGGTGTCCTTGAAATAGGCCGCGAACCCCATCTCACCGACCGGCTGCTTCTCCCCGACCGTCGACCCGCCCAACTCGGCGATCTTGGCCAGGGCGGCGTCGATGCTCGGCACGTCGATGGTGATCACCGGCCCCTTCGGATACTCCGGGACGCGCTCGAACATGCCGCCGCCGATGTAGCCGGGTTCCGCGGGCATCCCCGACTCCGCGGCGGGCCCGGTCGAGACGATC
Source organism: Rhodococcus sp. PvR044 (assembly GCF_040548995.1). Taxonomy (NCBI): domain Bacteria; kingdom Bacillati; phylum Actinomycetota; class Actinomycetes; order Mycobacteriales; family Nocardiaceae; genus Rhodococcus; species Rhodococcus sp. PvR044. Next base: position 817,805 of record NZ_JBEPSX010000001.1, on the reverse strand, counting down.
GTGTAGCTCATCTCGGGCATCTCGACGATGTTCCATCCGAACGCCTGCTGGTAGAACGTCCTCGCCCGGTCCCCGTCGTCGAACGGGACCTCGAAGTGCACAACTTTTCCACTCATCGCCGCCTCCTCACCTGGGTGAATCCGACGTCCTCGACGCTAGACCTGATCCCCACGCAGGTGAAGGCATTTCGATTTCGGGTGGGCGCCCGATGAATGCCGTCTCCTCGACAACGCGATAATGTTCAGCTGCTCGGTCACGTCTGGTCGAGCACCGCTGGGGGCGGGCAACATCGCACGGGGGGCAGATGAACGAGGACAGTGCGCAGGATCTGCACGCACGGGGAAATGCACTGCAAGATCAGATCGACTCGATGCTGGACACTCTCGATCGGCAAGCCCGAGACCTGAGCGGGGCACGGGCACAGATTGCCCAGCTTCGCCTGCGCGGCGAATCGGTCGACAGACTCGTTCGCGTCGAGACGGATTCGACGGGCTCGGTGTTGAGCGTCGACATCTCACCGGATGCGTTCCGCCGGTCGACGCCGGACTCCCTTGCACTGTCGGTCGCAGACGCGGCACGCGACGCCGCCGCTTCCGCACAACGAGAAATGATGCGACTCATGGGGTCGGTTGTCGCTGCCGGCCACGAGGTGCCCGACCTGCCGGACCTCGTTCCCGGAGCCCCGAGCCTTCGCGACCTGCTTCCGAGCCTCGGGACAGAAGACAGCCCCGGCGACCCGGCCGCGGACCTTCAGGACGACGCGGACGACTACTACCGGGGCGGATCGATTCTCGAGGATCCCCGACGGTGAGCGGCAATGTGTGGGTCGACCCCGACCACCTTCGCAACCAGGCGCCGCGACTCGATGAGCTGGCGGAACGCACGGCAGGCATCCTTGCGGCCCTGCGTGCGGTCATCGCGAGCGAGGGTTCTTGCTGGGGAGAGGACGAGACCGGTATGGCATTCGCGGGCGGTTATCTGCCGGGTGCCGAGGTCGGCGAGGAGAGCATCGGCTTCGCGGCGGCGGCGATGGAGCAGATCGGAACAGGGCTCCGGGCCACGGCGGACGCCTTCGAGAACACCGACCGGACATCCAGTGCCGGCTTCGACGGGATCTCCTGATGGGTATCGAGGTTCCGGGCAGTGTGCGGTGGCTGTCCGAGACCGTGGTCGGATCCGACTGGCCCGATGCGGACGAAACCGCGATGCTGCGCCTTGCACACGGTTGGTACGAGGCAGCTTCGTCCCTGGGCGAGGTGACAGACGAGAGCGACGCGGTGATCCGGACTGCCCTCGGCGGGATCGAGGGCGATGTGAGCATCGCGATCGCGGACCGCTGGGCGAGGATCGGCCCCGAGGGGGCTCTCACGGAGATCATCGCGCTGTGCAGCGCACTCGGCGAGTCCCTCGAGGGTGCGTCCGAGGACGTGCGGATCGCGAAGCTGACGATCATCGCCGCACTCGTTGCGCTGGCGGTCGAGTTGGCGGCGATCGCTGCCGCAACGATCATGACTGCCGGTGCTGCGAGTCCCGCAGCTGTCGTCGCGCAGACCGCCACCCAGATCGCAGTCCGGATGGCCATCAAACAGCTGGTCCTCTCCTTGCTCAGGCGGGCCGCGGTCGGCGCGGCAAAGGGTGCCGCGATCGGGGCGGGCCTCGAGGCGCTCAAAGAAGCGGGCCTGCAGACCTACGAAATCCACCGGGATCGTCGCGACGGCTACGACTGGGGCGATGTCGCCGAGTCGGGCGGCCAGGGTGCCGTCAAGGGCACTGTGAGCGGCGCGCTCAACGGCGCGATGGGCATCGGTCTGCTCGACCCACGCAAACTGCTGACCGGGCAGGCGGGTGCCGAGGTCCAAGGCGCGACCGTCGGGGAAACCCGATTCACCGATGCCCTCATCGCGGAGGTCGCGGCGTCCACGGGGATCGACGAAGGCATCGCCGAGAAGCGGCGCGAGTTCGATGAACTACTCGACAGATTGGGGCCATGACCGATGGGCACACCCGGTTACGGAACAGGTAGCCCGCCACTTCAGGCGACGCGCGGAGCATCGGGAGACCCCCGATACCCGTCGCCGAGGATGCTACGTCGATACATCGCATTCGTCATCGACTTCGTACTGCACGTCGGGATCGCGTTCGGGGTGTACGCAGCATGCGATGCGATCGCCGACCTGTCGGCGTTGGCGTTGCCCGCGGCAGCCCTTGCATGGGTGACAGCGTCCTTCGTCCACCGCGTGATCATCCAGCGGATCTTCCACACGACCGCGGGCAAGGCCCTGTGTGGGTTGGTGATGATCAGGCCTGACGACGGGCGCTGGCCCACAGCCGGATTCCTGGTGAAGTGGTGGCTGATCGGCGTGGTCGTGATCTTCATCGACAACATGGCACCGACTGACGAGAACGGATTCCCGCCAGCCGTGCGACGGTGCGATGTGGAGGCGCTGGGCGCCCGCTAGAAGTCCCAGTCCTCGTCCTCGGTGTTCACGGCCTTGCCGATCACGTAGGAGCTGCCCGACCCGGAGAAGAAGTCGTGGTTCTCGTCCGCGTTCGGGGACAGCGCCGACAGGATCGCCGGGTTCACGTCGGTCTCGTCCTTCGGGAACAGTCCCTCGTAGCCGAGATTCATCAGCGCCTTGTTGGCGTTGTACCGCAGGAACTTCTTGACGTCCTCGGTGAGCCCGACCTCGTCGTAGAGGTCCTGGGTGTACTCGACCTCGTTGTCGTATAGCTCGAAGAGCAACTCGAAGGTGTAGTCCTTCAGGTCGTCGCGCTCGGCCTGGTTGAGCTGCTCGAGGCCCTTCTGGTACTTGTATCCGATGTAGTACCCGTGCACGGCCTCGTCGCGGATGATCAGCCGGATCAGGTCGGCGGTGTTGGTGAGCTTGGCCCGCGAGGACCAGTACATCGGCAGGTAGAAGCCCGAGTAGAACAGGAACGACTCGAGCAGCGTCGAGGCGACCTTGCGCTTGAGCGGATCTTCGCCACGGTAGTAGTCCATGACGATCTGCGCCTTGCGCTGCAGGTTCGGGTTCTCCTCCGACCAGCGGAAGGCGTCGTCGATGTCGCGGGTCGAGCACAGCGTCGAGAAAATCGAGCTGTAGCTCTTCGCGTGCACCGACTCCATGAACGCGATGTTGGTGTACACCGCCTCCTCGTGCGGGGTGATCGCGTCCGGGATCAGGCTGACGGCACCGACGGTGCCCTGGATCGTGTCCAGCAGCGTCAGGCCGGTGAAGACCCGCATGGTCAGCTGCTTCTCGTTCGGAGTCAGGGTGTTCCACGACGGGATGTCGTTGGACACCGGGACCTTCTCCGGCAGCCAGAAGTTACCGGTGAGGCGATCCCACACCTCGGCGTCCTTCTCGTCGGGGACGCGGTTCCAGTTGATCGCCGACACCCGGTCGATCAGCTTGATCTTCTCGCTCACGATTCCCTCACTCCATTCGAGCCGTACGCCACGGTCACAGCATGCACGAGACGCAACCCTCGACCTCGGTGCCCTCCAGGGCCATCTGACGCAACCGGATGTAGTACAGCGTCTTGATGCCCTTGCGCCACGCGTAGATCTGGGCCTTGTTGATGTCCCGGGTGGTGGCGGTGTCCTTGAAGAACAACGTCAGCGACAGGCCCTGGTCCACGTGCTGGGTGGCCGCGGCGTAGGTGTCGATGATCTTCTCGTACCCGATCTCGTAGGCATCCTGGTAGTACTCCAGGTTGTCGTTCGTCAGGTAGGGCGCCGGGTAGTAGACGCGGCCGATCTTGCCTTCCTTGCGGATCTCGATCTTCGACGCCACCGGGTGGATGGAGCTGGTGGAGTTGTTGATGTAGGAGATCGATCCGGTCGGCGGGACCGCCTGCAGGTTCTGGTTGTAGATGCCGTGCTGCTGCACGGACGCCTTCAGCTCACGCCAGTCGTCCTGGGTCGGGATGTGCAGGCCCGCATCGGCGAACAGCTGCCGCACCCGCTCGGTCGCAGGCTCCCACACCCGGTCGGTGTACTTGTCGAAGAACTCACCGGAGGCGTACTTGGACTCCGGGAAGCCCGCGAAGTACGTGCCGCGCTCCTTGGCGATCTCGTTGGACGCCCGGATCGCGTGGAACACCACTGTGTAGAAGTAGATGTTCGTGAAGTCGATGCCCTCGTCGGAGCCGTAGTGGATCCGCTCGCGCGCCAGGTATCCGTGCAGGTTCATCTGCCCGAGACCGATGGCGTGGCCGTCGTCGTTCGCCTTCCGGATCGACGGGACGGAGTCGATGGAGGTCTGGTCGGCGACGGCGGTCAGCGCGCGGATCGACGTCTCGATGGTCTGCGCGAAGTCCGGCGAGTCCATCGTCTTGGCGATGTTCAGCGAACCGAGGTTGCAGGAGATGTCCTTGCCGATGTGGCTGTAGGACAGGTCGTCGTTGAACGTCGACGGCGTGGAGACCTGCAGGATCTCCGAGCACAGGTTCGAGTGGGTGACCTTGCCCGCGATCGGGTTCGCGCGGTTCACCGTGTCCTCGTACATGATGTACGGGTACCCGGACTCGAACTGCAGCTCGGCGACGGTCTGGAAGAACTCGCGCGCCTTGATCTTCGACTTGCGGATGCGCTTGTCGTCGACCATCTCGTAGTACTTCTCGGTGACGTTGATGTCCGCGAACGGCTTCCCGTAGATCCGCTCCACGTCGTACGGCGAGAAGAGGTACATGTCCTCGTTCTTCTTCGCCAGCTCGAAGGTGATGTCGGGGATGACCACGCCGAGGGACAGCGTCTTGATGCGGATCTTCTCGTCCGCGTTCTCCCGCTTGGTGTCGAGGAAGCGGTAGATGTCCGGGTGGTGCGCGTGCAGGTACACCGCGCCTGCGCCCTGACGCGCGCCGAGCTGGTTGGCGTACGAGAACGAGTCCTCGAGCAGCTTCATGATCGGGATGACGCCCGAGCTCTGGTTCTCGATCTTCTTGATCGGGGCGCCGTGCTCGCGAACGTTGCTGAGCAGCAACGCGACTCCGCCGCCGCGCTTGGACAGCTGCAGGGCGGAGTTGATGGAGCGACCGATCGACTCCATGTTGTCCTCGATGCGGAGCAGGAAGCAGGACACGGGCTCGCCGCGCTGCTTCTTGCCCGAGTTGAGGAACGTCGGGGTGGCCGGCTGGAACCGGCCGGCGATGATCTCGTCGACCAACTGGGTCGCCAGGTGCTCGTCACCGGCGGCGAGGGTGAGCGCGACCATGCAGACGCGGTCCTCGAACCGCTCCAGGTACCGCTTACCGTCGAAGGTCTTGAGCGTGTAGGAGGTGTAGTACTTGAAGGCGCCGAGGAACGTCGGGAAGCGGAACTTCTTCGAGTAGGCGTGGTCGATCAGCGACTTGACGAACTCACGGCTGTACTGGTCGAGGACCTCGGGCTCGTAGTAGTTCTCCTTGACCAGGTAGTCCAGCTTCTCGTCCAGGTTGTGGAAGAAGACGGTGTTCTGGTTGACGTGCTGGAGGAAGTACTGGTTCGCGGCCTCGCGGTCCTTGTCGAACTGGATCTCGCCATTCGGGCCGTACAGGTTCAGCATCGCGTTGAGCGCGTGGTAGTCGAGCTCCCCCGCGGACGCGTCGGGTCGTGCCGCAGCGCGCTCTACACTCGCTGCCGGGGCTGCGTCTGTGATTGTCGGTGCCACTGTTCACTCTCCATGAATTGTTCGAGCCCGTCCCGGACTGCTACTACGTCTTCGGCGGTACCCATGAGCTCGAAGCGGTACAGGTACGGAACCTTGCACTTCTGCGAAATCACGTTTCCGGCATAGCAATACGACTCGCCGAAGTTCGTATTGCCGGCAGCGATCACCCCGCGGATGAGGGAGCGATTGTGCTCGTTGTTGAGGAATCTGATGACCTGCTTGGGCACATAACTCGTGTCGCGACCCGTCGCGGTGATCCCGCCCCCATAGGTCGGCAGGATCAGGACATACGGCTCATCGACCTCGAATGCGCCTTCGCGGTCATGCAGCGGAATGCGCGCTGCCGGGACACCCAGCTTCTGCACGAAGCGGTGGGTGTTCTCCGACGCGCTGGAGAAGTAGACCAGCGATGTCACAGCCGATCATCTCCGTGTGGTCTTCAGGCGGCGGCCGCGACGAGCGACTTGATCCGGTCCGGACGGAAACCCGACCAGTGATCCTCGCCCGCCACCACGACGGGGGCCTGCAGGTAACCCAGGGCCATCACGTAATCGCGGGCCTCCGAGTCCTCGGTGATGTCGATGACGGAGTACTCGATACCGGCCTTGTCGAACGCCCGGTAGGTCGCATTGCACTGAACGCACGCCGGCTTGGTGTAGACGGTGATGCTCATGTAAGTCCCTCTTTCTCTGGCTTACGGAACTGATGGTCAGTGACGCGGAAGATCATGTGGATCCCACCTACTGGACAGCGCTCCGGCCTGTGTTTCTCGACCGTTCCGGCTATGCCCTCTCGGTGTTCTAGACACTACACCTAGTGTCCGACATATCCATATAACGCGAGATGTTGTGAACCACATCCTTGAAATTCCCAGGTCGTAAGGCATCTGACCCCGCCACAAACGACCCGTCTCGGCGTGTCGCAGGTCACATTTCCGCCTTGCGGTGCGCGGCGCTTCCCCTCTGTGCATGCGGTCGGTGGCGACGGGCCTAGGGTGGGGCGGTGCCGACCGCCGAGGATCCCCAATTCCACGCCGCGGTGGTGTCGACCACCCACCTGTCCCCCAGCCTGCGCCGAATCCGATTCGCGCTCGCGGACCCCGCCGCGTTCGCCTCCAGCGGCGATCCCGACGAGCGACTGCTCGTCGAGTTCGGCGAGGACCACCGGCGCAGTTACACCGTGCGCCGCTGGGACTCCGGCACCGGCAACGTCGACATCGACTTCGCGGTGCATGCGGGCGGGCGGGCCGCCGAGTGGGCGCGGGCGGCCGAGCCGGGCGAGCCGGTCCGACTGTCCCACCCGAAGGGCTGGTACCGGCCGCCGCAGGACGCGCGCTGGCAGCTGCTGCTCGCGGACCTCAGCGCGCTGCCCGCCGCTGCTCGCATCATCGAGAACCTGCCGCCCGGCACCGGCGCCCACCTGGTCGCCGAGATCCCGGAGCCGGCCGACGAGCAGGACTGGGCCACCGACGCGGAGCTGACGGTGACCTGGCTGCACGACACCGGCAACGGCCGCACCCCGAGCGCACTGCCGGAGTGGCTGCGCGCGCACCGGCTCCAGGACGGCCCCGGCTACATCTGGTCGGCGGGCGAGACGGGCGCCTCGCGGCAGATCCGCAGGCACGTCCGCCGCGAGCTGGGCTGGGCGGCGGATCGATTCGACATCATGGGCTACTGGCAGGCGGACAAGGAACGCTGGCTGGCGCGGTACGCGGAGGTCGAGCCGCAGATCGAGGCGCTCACCATCAGCGAGCTGTCGGCCGGCCGCAGTATCGACGAGGTCCGCGACGCCGTCGACGACGCCCTCGAGCAGGCCGGGCTGTAGCCAGGATCGGGTCCTTGAGCTCGTCACCGAGCACGGCGGCCGGGTGCTGCAGCGGGCCCGCACCGACGGCACCGGGGATCAGCCCATGGAGATCCAGCTGTTCACGTTCGAATCCCAGTCGGCGTTGGACGGGTACATGCAGGACGAGCGCAGGCTCGCTCTCGCCGACGAACGCGACCGGGTTGTCGAACGCACCGAGATGATGCGGGTCACGCTCGATTGACCATGCACACGGGCCCGGGCGATGCGTGATGCACCGCCCGGGCCCGAATGGGAAAGATGCGTCAGGCGTCGACGAGCACCTTCGTGGCGTTCACCAGGTCGGCGACGACCTTGGCGAGCTGCGCCGAGACCTCGGCGTTCTCGCTGGCGTGCTTGTCGCCGAACTTCTCGAAGGCACCGCCGATGACGAGCGCGGTGTCCTCGACCACCTTGCCGCCCGCGATCCCGACGGCCTTGGTGGTGTCCTCGTGGGCCCACTTCGCGCCGTTGGCGCTCGGCGAGGCGCTGATCACGGCGACCGGCTTGCCCGCGATGGCACCGACGCCGTAGGGCCGGGAGATCCAGTCGATGGCGTTCTTGAGCACGGCGGGAATGGTCCCGTTGTACTCGGGCGTCACCAGCAGGAGGGCGTCGGCGGCACCGGCGGCCGCGCGCAGCGCCTCCACGCTGTCGGTGGTGCCCGGGACGTCGATGTCCTCGTTATAGAAGGGCACCTCGGCCAGGCCCTCGTACACCGTGACGTTCGCGCCCTCGGGTGCGACACCGACGGCGGTCTCGGCGAGCTGACGGTTGACGGAGGCGGCGCGCAGGCTGCCGACCAGGACGAGAACGTTGGCTTCAGACATTGGAGACTTCCTTCGATGATCCGGGGGCGCTTGCCGTTCTAGGTATATCAGCTAAGCGGACTACGGTCCACTTATATTCCGGGGAGGGTACGATCGGCCTCGTGCAGACCACCCCGATCCAGATGGCCGACCAGCCCGAGGCCGAACGGTGCGACGCCGTGCGCAACCGCGCGTTGCTGCTGAACGCCGCCGCCGCGCTGGTCGCGGAGCGGGGCGCGGACGCCGTGACGATGGATGCGGTCGCCGCGAAGGCCGGTGTGGGCAAGGGCACAGTGTTCAGGCGGTTCGGCAGCCGGTCCGGTCTGATGCAGGCCCTCCTCGACCACACCGAGCAGGAACTGCAGCACGCCTTCATGTACGGGCCGCCGCCACTTGGTCCCGGCGCCGAGCCCATCGACCGCCTCGTCGCCTTCGGCCGGGCCCGCATCTCGCTCGTGGACCTCAGCGGCGACACCCTCCGCGCGGTGGAGGACTCCCCCGAACTCCGCTTCGGCAGCGCCCCGCGCCAGGTCAGCCTCACCCACGTGGCGATGCTGCTGCGCGCGGCGGGCACCGAGGGCGACATCCCACTGCTCGCCCACAGCCTGCTCGCGCCCCTCGAGGCCTCGCTGGTCATGTACCAGATCCGCACCATGCACATGCCGATCGAGCGGATCGCCGACGCCTGGGAGCACCTGGTCCGACGGGTCACGGCACGCCCGGCGGGTCACTAGGCTCCTGGCATGCGCCTTCGCCGTGTAGCCGGACTCGCCCTGCTCGCCGCCGCCCTCCTCACCGCCTGCAGTGCGGAGAGCGCCTCGACGCCGAACGGTGAGGACCTGCAGGGACGGACCTTCATCTCCACCGAGGTCACGGGCACCCCGATCCCCGGCGGCGGGCCGCTCACCGTCGAGTTCGTGGAACCGGACAGGATCTCCATGACCGCCGGCTGCAACCGCGGCAACGGCACGGTCGACCTGTCCGACGGCAAGGTCGTCACCGGACCGATCGCGACCACCATGATGGCCTGCGTCGGCGACACCGCAGGCGCCGACGCGTGGATGACCTCGCTGTTCGAGGCAGATCCGGCCTGGAAGCTCGACGGCGACACCCTCACGCTGACCACGAGCGACACCTCGGTCACCCTGGTCGACAAGAAGGTAGCCACCCCGGACCGTCCGATCACCGGGACCACCTGGGTCGTCGACCAGTTGATCAGCCCGAGCGCGGTCACCACGTCGGTCGCCCTCGAGACCGCCGCCCCCACCCTGCTGATCACCGAGGACGGCTCGGTCAGCGGATCAACCGGGTGCAACCGGATGACCGGCACCGCCCAGATCACCGGAGACAAGGTGACCTTCGGCCCGCTCGCGACCACCAGGATGGCGTGCGAGCCCGACGTCGCCGAGGTCGAGCGGGCGGTACTGAACGTGCTCAGCGGCGAGACCACCTTCACCGTCGACGCGGACCGGGCCCGCGTGATGCAGGCGGACGGCGACGGACTGGGCCTGCGCGCCCAGTAGCGACGGCGGCGCTACAGGTTCTCGGTCAACCAGGTCGCGAGGATCCGGGCGCTCGCGTCCACCTGGGCAGGCCAGTCCATGGCCGATTCGTCGGCGCGATCGCTGACGTGCTTGACGATTCGGCACCCGACGCCCATCCGCGCGCAGGCCGCCGCCACCGCGAAGCCCTCCATGTCGACGAGGTCGGCCCTGGTCGCGAGCGCGTCCCGCACGACCGCATCGGAGATGAACACATCACCGGTCGCGAGCACCGAATCGTCGCCGTCGGGGAGCGTTATCCGGTCCGTCACCGGGTGTCCGAGCGAGCGCAGCACGTCCGCGCTGATGTCGTGATTGAGCACGGCCGACGGTACGAACAGACCGGCATGATGCTCGTGCAGCGCCCCCGCGGTGCCGATGTTGACCACCGCCGGGCGATCGTCGGATCGGTACCGCGCGAGCGCCTCCGTGACCGCGACCGCCGCGGCGACCTTCCCGATCCCGGTGACGACCACCTCGAATCCGTCTGGCACGTATGCGGCCTCCCCCTCGGTGGCGGACACGACGAGAAACCTGGGCGCGGTCACATTGGGCACGCGTGGCACTGTATCGCCGCCCGACCGGCCGCCGTCCGGGTCCCCGCGCGCACCCGCGCGCACACCGCCGACCGTCGCTAGAGTGACGCGCATGGCGAATCTCCGTGCGGAAATCCTGCAAGAACTCGGCGCGAAGCCGACCATCGACGCCGAGGGTGAGGTGCGCGCGCGCGTCGACTTCCTCAAGGGCTACCTGCGCTCCACTCCTGCCAAGGGATTCGTCCTCGGGATCAGCGGCGGCCAGGACAGCACCCTGGCGGGCCGGCTGGCGCAACTGGCGGCCGCCGAGCTGCGCGAGGAGGGCCACGACGCCGAGTTCGTCGCGGTCCGATTGCCGTACGGCGTGCAGGCCGACGAGCACGACGCCCAGACCTCGCTCGAGTTCATCAAGCCGGACCGCTCGGTGACCGTGAACATCAAGCCGAGCACCGACGCCGCGGCCACCGAGAGCGCAGGGGGTCTCGCCGAGATCATCGGGCACGACGGCGAGCTGCGGGACTTCGTGCGCGGCAACATCAAGGCCCGCGAGCGGATGGTGATCCAGTACGCCATCGCCGGACAGCTCGGCCACCTGGTGATCGGCACCGACCATGCCGCGGAGGCGATCACCGGTTTCTTCACCAAGTACGGCGACGGCGGCGTCGACCTCACGCCGCTCACCGGTCTGAGCAAGCGACAGGGCGCCGCGCTGCTGCAGCATCTCGGTGCCCCCGCAAGCACCTGGGCCAAGGTCCCCACCGCCGACCTCGAGGACCACAGGCCGGCGCTGCCCGACGAGGAGGCACTCGGCCTGCGCTACAGCGAGATCGACGACTACCTCGAGGGCAAGGAGGTGACCGCGGCGGTGGCCGAGAAGCTCGAGTCCATGTACCTGGGCACCCGGCACAAGCGCTCGGTCCCCGTGTCACCGCTCGACGACTGGTGGAAGTGACGCGATGAGCACCGTCCTGGTCGCGGGCGGCACCGGCACCGCGGGCGCGGCGGCGCCGAACTCCGCGCGCGCGGGCATCGGGTGCTGACACTGAGCAGGCACGCCCCCGAGGGGCCCGCCGCCGACCACGTCACCGCCGACCTGCTCACCGGCGAGGGCCTGCCCGCGGCGCTCGACGGCGTCGACGCGGTGATCTCCGCGGTGAACGGCCAGACCCGGCGGACCAGGCCTGTGTTCACCACTGGCGCCAGGAACCTGGCGCGCGCCGCCGAGGCGGCGGGTGTGCGACGAGTCGTGCTGCTGTCGATCGTCGGTGTCGACCGGGTGCGGTTCTCCTACTACGAGGCGCTGACCGAGCAGGAGGGCATCTACTCCGACTCCGGCCTGGACGTCCGGATCGTGCGATCCACCCAGTTCCACCAGCTGCTGCGGTCCATCTTCGCCACGACCGCGCGGTTCGGGGTGATCCCGGCGGTCCGCGGCGCCCGCTTCCAGCCGATCGACCCGACGGACCTGGCCCGCGCCCTCGCGGACGCCGCGCTGACCGAGTCCACCGACGACGGCAGGATCGAGGTCGGCGGTCCGGAGGTACAAACGATGCGTGAGCTGGCCGAGTCCTGGAAGCGCGCAACCGGCAGCCGGGCCCTGGTGCTCCCTGTTCCGCTCCCCGGCGCACCCGGCCGTTTCCTGCGCGCCGGGCTGAACCTGACCCCGGAAAACCGCTACGGCGCTGTCACATTCGACGAGTGGCTTGCCGCCGAGGGCTGATCAGCCGCCTGCGAACGGGGGCAGCACGTCGACACGCGACGCGGCCACCAGGGCGAGGTCGCGGGTCAACTCGTCGTCCTGCAGGAACGCGGCGACCGTCAGCACCCGCTCCATCTTGGGCCCGTGCCGCTCGACGAGCACGGACCTCAGCGCACCGAGGTCGGCACCCGCACCGATCCGCACGGATTCCTCGGTGCACCCGGCCGCTTCCGCCGCCGCCGCGAAATAACGCACCAGAATCGCCTGTTCAGCCACCGATCGCCCCCATGCTGCGTTGCGGCGGTTCGAAACCCTCCGCATTGATCCCGTGACCAGCCCACTTGTTCCACATCGCGCCCCGCCACAACTGTGCGAGGTCGTCGTCGCTCGCGCCCGAGCGCAACCCCGCGCGGAGGTCGATCTCGTCGTCGCTGAACAGGCAGGACCGGACCGTCCCCTCCGCGGTGAGCCTGGTCCGGTCGCAGTCGCCACAGAAATTCCTGGTGACCGAGGCGATGATGCCGACCGTGGCAGGGCCGCCGTCCACCAGCCATTCCTCTGCCGGGGCGGACGGATCGCCCGGGCGTCCCACCGCGGTCAGCTCGAAGCGCTCGCCCAGCACCTCCAGCAACCGGGTCGCGGCGATCATGGAGTCGCGGGCCCAGGCGTGGTCGGCGTCGAGCGGCATCTCCTCGATGAACCGGAGCTGACAGCCCTCCGAGAGGCACCACTCCAGCAGATCGGCTGCGCCGCCGAGGGTCTCCGGCATCAGCACGGCATTGATCTTCATCGGCGCAAGGCCCGCCGCGGCCGCAGCGCGGATACCCGCCAGCACCGAGGGCAGGCGGTCACGACGGGTGAGTTCGGCGAAGTGTGCCCGGTCGATCGAGTCGAGGGACACGTTCACGCGGGTCAGACCGGCGGCGGCAAGCGCCTCGGCGCGGTGCTCGAGGCCGACCGCGTTGGTGGTCATCGACAGCGGGATGCCCGGCACAGCCGCCGCACAGCCGGCGATCATCTCCTCGAGGTCGGGACGCATCAGCGGCTCGCCGCCGGTGAACCGGACCTCCCGGACACCGAGCTCCTCGACGGCGATCCGGACCAGCCGGACGATCTCCGCCGCGGTCAGCAACCGCTCGCGCGGGATCGCGGGCAGGCCCTCGGCGGGCATGCAGTAGGTGCAGCGCAGCGAGCACTTCTCGGTGATCGACACGCGCAGGTCCCTGGCCACCCGGCCGAACCGGTCGACCAACTCGGGGACGTCCGGGCGATCGGCGATCGACGGGTGGCTGTTGCGGACGCGCGGCAGCCCCATCTGGACCGGCCTGACGGTCGCAGTCATCGCGTCATCAGCTCTGCCACCCCACCAGTATGCGGCCAACACGGGTTGCTCGTCGCGCCGAGCGCCTGCCTAGGATTGGCCCCATGCCGCAGGAAACGCCATGACCAGCAGATCTGTCGAGGAGCACTCCGCCGAGGTGCAGCGCCTCCTCGCGCCGCTGCTGGCGCCGACCGTCGAGGACGTCGCCGTCACCGAGGCACTCGGACGGGTGCTGGGCGCCGACGTGCGCTCGCCGCTGGATCTCCCGCTCTTCCGCAACTCCCAGATGGACGGGTTCGCGGTCGCCGCCGCCTCGCTGACCGGGGTGCCGGTGACCCTGCCGGTCACGGGGACCATCGCGGCGGGTCCCGCCGAGCCTGCCCCGCTCGCCCCTGGCAGCGCGGTCCGGATCATGACCGGGGCCGTGATCCCGGCGGGCGCGGACGCCGTCGTCCCGGTCGAGGACACCGAGGCCGACGCCACCAAGGACATGGTGACCATCCGGGTGCCGCGCCGGGCGGGCGAGTACGTCAGGGAGGCCGGCACCGATGTACGGACGGGCGATCTGCTGCTGGCGGCGGGCACCCCGCTCGCTGCACGGCACCTGTCGTTGTTCGCGGCGGTCGGCCTCGCCACCGTCCCGGTCCTGCGCCGCCCGCGGGCGGCGGTCATCGCGACCGGTGCGGAATTGGTCCGCGCGGGCGAGCCGCTGCGGCCGGGACAGATCTACGAATCCAACTCAGTGGCACTGGCCGCGAGCCTGACGGCGAACGGCGCTGACGTGGTGTTCGTGGAACGCAGCGACGACGACCTCGCCGTGTTCGATGAGATCCTGCGCCGCGCAACCGCTTCCGCGGATCTGGTGATCACCTCCGGCGGGGTGTCGATGGGCGACTTCGAGGTGGTGCGCGAGGTGCTGACGCCGCTGGGCGGCTGGTTCGGGCACACCACCATGCAGCCGGGCGGGCCACAGGGCCTGGCCGAGATCGACGGCGTCCCGGTACTGAACTTCCCGGGGAACCCGGTGAGCACGATGGTCTCCTTCGAGGTGTTCGTGAAGCCGCTGCTTCGCCGGGCCGCGGGCCTGCCCGCCGTCCCCTTGGAGGAACTCGTGCTGACCGAGCCGATCACCTCGATCCAGGGCAGACGCCAGTTCCTGCGCGGCCGACGGGTCGACGCGGGCGTCGCCCTCGAGTCCGGGCCTGGCTCACACCTGGTCGGGGCGCTGGCCCGCGCGGATGTCCTGATCGACATCCCCGAGAATGTGACGACAATGAAGGCGGGAGACAACGTGCGGGTGTGGCCACTGTGATCGACGAACCGACGACAAACGGCCCGGCGGCGAACGAGCTGACTCATCTCGACGGCGAGGGCCGCGCGCGCATGGTCGACGTCAGCGCGAAGGCCACCACCACCCGGATCGCGGTGGCGGGCGGCGAACTGCAGACCACCGCCGAGGTGATCGCCCTGGTCCGCGCCGACGGCATGCCCAAGGCGGACGTGCTCTCGACCGCCCGGATCGCGGGCATCGCGGGCGCCAAACGCACCTCCGAGCTGATCCCGCTGTGTCATCAGCTGTCGCTGTCCTCGGTGAAGATCGAGTTCGGGTTCACCGAGGACACCATCACGGTCGAGGCCACCGCCAAGACCACCGGGCAGACCGGCGTCGAGATGGAGGCGCTGACCGCGGTCGCCGTGGCAGGCCTGACGCTGCACGACATGGTCAAGGCCGTCGATCCCGCCGCCACCATGAACGGTGTGCGATTGCTGACCAAGGAGGGCGGCAAGCGCGGGCACTGGGTTCGCCCCGATGCCGTCGAATCCGAGGGCGAGGCCGAGGCCGATGCCCACGACGAAACCCCCACGGCCGGACCTGGATCCGCCGTGGTCCTGGTCGCCTCCACCGGTGGCGCCCGCGGTACCCGGGAGGACACCACCGGACCGGTTCTCGCGGAATGGCTGACCGCGCAGGGCCTCTCGGTGCGCGGTCCCCTGGTGTACGCCGACGCCGACATCGCCGCCGGGCTGGCCGACGCGCTCACCGGTGCACCGGCGCTCGTGGTGACCACCGGCGGCACGGGCACGTCCCCCACCGACCAGACCCCGGAGGCCACCCGCGCCGTGCTGGACCGGGAGCTGCCCGGACTCGCGGAGGCCATGCGCCGCAAGGGGTCCGAGAAGACCCCGTACGCCTCGCTCAGCCGGGGGCTGTCCGGTTTGTCCGGCCGCACCGTGGTGGTCAACCTGCCGGGATCACCTGGTGGTGTCCGCGACGGCATGTCGGTACTCGAACCGATCCTGGAACACCTGCTGGCGCAGGTTGCGGGCGGAGGTATGCACGATGCGTGAGCTACTCGCTCTCATCTCGACCGAGCCCATCGACCAGGCCGCGGTGGACGCGGCGGTCGCGGGACCCGAGCACGGTGCGGTGGTGCTGTTCAGCGGCGTGGTGCGCAACCACGATGGCGGACAGTCGGTCTCGGCACTGGAGTATCAGGCGCACCCGGACGCCCAGCGCTTCCTGCGCGAGTGCTGCGAGCAGGTGTCCGCCGAGACCGGGCTCCCGGTCGCGGCCGTGCACCGGGTGGGCCCCCTGGTCGTCGGGGACCTGGCGCTGGTCGCCGCGGTCGCGGCGCCGCACCGCGCGGAGGCCTTCGCGGCCTGCTCGGTTCTGGTCGAACGCATCAAGGCGGAGGTGCCGATCTGGAAGCGGCAGCACTTCGCCGACGGCGTCACCGAATGGGTTGGGCTGTAGAGGTGTGACGCAGCCGACGGTCGGAGCGGTCCGATCGTCGGCTATCCTGGGTGACACCTGGCGCGGCTGTATGCGCGCCAAACGTCGTGGAACGCTTCCTCAACGAACTCGTTGATCGGTGCACCCAGCACGAGCTCTTCTTACGGCGATCGATTTTGCCCACCGGCAATCTCGCCATCTTGTGCTGACAGACGTGTGGATCCTTTCGATTCCCCGTGCGTCGAACAGTGCAACCCGATGCCTGAAAGGCACTCGACCCACATGACGAAATCCTTTGCTGAACTCGGCGTGCGCGAACCCCTCATGAGGGCGCTCGCCGACGGCGGCATCACCTCTCCCTTCCCGATCCAGGTCGACACCCTGCCGGACACCCTTGCCGGCCGCGACGTGCTCGGACGGGGCAAGACTGGCAGCGGTAAGACGCTCGCGTTCTCCATCCCGATGGTCGCCCGCCTCGCCGGTGACCTGGCGGGCGGCAAGCGTCGCCCGGGCCGCCCCCTCGGCCTCGTCCTTGCCCCGACCCGCGAGCTCGCCACCCAGATCACCGCGACGCTCGAGCCCCTCGCCGGCGCCTACGACCTGCGCGTCACCACCATCTTCGGCGGCGTCTCGCAGCACCGTCAGGTGCAGGCCCTCAAGGCGGGCGTCGACATCGTCGTGGCCTGCCCCGGCCGCCTCGAGGACCTGATGAAGCAGAAGTTCGTCTCCCTCGACGCCGTCGAGATCACCGTCCTCGACGAGGCCGACCACATGGCCGACCTGGGCTTCCTGCCCGTCGTGACGCGGATCCTCGCGGCCACCCCGACTCAGGGACAGCGGCTGCTGTTCTCCGCGACCCTCGACAACGGCGTGGACAAGCTGGTCAAGCGCTTCCTGCACAACGAGGTGCTGCACTCGGTGGACGAGGCCAACTCGCCCGTCGCCGCGATGACGCACCACGTGTTCGACGTGCACGGCGTCGACGCCAAGAAGGACCTCGTGCACAAGCTGGCGTCCGGCACCGGCCGCCGGATCCTGTTCATGCGCACCAAGCACCAGGCCCGCAAGCTGGCGCGTCAGCTCACCGAGGCCGGTATCCCCTCGGTTGACCTGCACGGCAACCTGTCGCAGGCCGCGCGTGACCGCAACCTGGCCGCGTTCTCCGCAGGCGAGGCCCGCGTCCTGGTCGCGACCGACGTCGCGGCGCGCGGGGTGCACGTCGACGATGTGGAGCTGGTCGTGCACGTGGACCCGCCCGCGGAGCACAAGGCGTACCTGCACCGCTCCGGCCGCACCGCGCGCGCGGGCAGCGCGGGCGACGTCGTGACCGTGGTGCTGCCCGAGCAGCGCAAGGACCTCGCCATCCTCATGCGCAAGGCCGCCATCAAGGTGACCCCGCAGCAGGTGACGGCGGACTCCGATCCGGTCAACGCGCTGGTCGGCGAGATCGCGCCGCACGTCATCCCGGCACCCAAGCCCGCCACCCAGCCGCAGGGCCAGGGCGGCGGCGGCCGCCGTGGCGGCGCAGCCGGTGCCGGTCAGCGTCGTGGCGGCGCCCAGGGCGGCGCTCGCAGCGGCGGCGGCCAGGGCGGCACCCGTGGCGGCGGTGCGCAGGGCGGCGGCCGTGGCCGCGGACAGTCCGGTTCCGGGACCGGCCGCAGCGGCGAGGGTGCCGCCACCGGCGGCGGTCGGGGCTCGGGTGGCCGCGGGCGCGGCCAGGGTTCCGGGCAGCCCACCGTGATGTACAGCAGCGAGACGCCGGGATCCGGCGGCTCGCAGGGCGGCGGCAGCAATCAGCGCCGCAGGCGCGCCACGCGTCCCTAGGTTCTAGTTCTCCACCACGTAGCGGTGCACGCCGGTCATGGCCGCCGCGGCGGTGCCGTGCGATTGCGCGGCACCGCTTTCGTGTATCCGGACACACTCGTCGATGCGCCGCCGCAGCGCGTCCACGTCGATGCCGGAACCGATCAGCACCAGTTCGGTGACGCGCGCCGCTCCCCTGCCCCATGGGCCCGTCTCGAACCGGATGTGTCTGCCGACGGTCTGCAGCGTGTACCGCTGGGTGTGTCCGGGAATGCCGAAGTACACAAAGCCTTTGACTCGATACAGGCCGGGTGGCGGATCCTCCAGCAGACGGGTCAGGGCCCGAGGGTCCATCGGCCGGTCGCTGGTGAACGTCACGGCCTCGTAGCGGTCGTGCAGATGATCATGGCCGTCACAGTCGTGGTCGTGCGGATCGGCGAGCAGTTCGTCGAGACTGAGCTGACGCGGACCGTCGTCGACCCGGGCCACCTCGTCGAAGAGCAACCTCGGATCGATGCGGCCGTGCGCGGTGGGCAGCACCGGCGCCCGGCCGCCCAGCTCCCCGACGCGGGCCAGCACCGACTGCAGGTCGTGCTCGGAGATCCGGTCGGTCTTGTTGAGTACCAACAGGTCCGCCATCCGCACGTGAAGATCCAGCTCGGGGTTGGCCACCCTGGTGTCCTCGAACTCCACGGCGTCGACCAGCACCACCAGCCCGCCGTAGACGATGCGCGGATTCTCACTGCCGAGCACGAGGCGGACCATGTTCCGCGGCTCCGCCAGCCCGCTGGCCTCGACGACGATCACGTCGATGTCCGAGCGAGGGTGGGCCAGCCGGTCGAGCATCGAGTCCATCTCGCTCACGTCCACCGCGCAGCACAGGCAGCCGTTGCTCAGCGAGACCATCGAATCGACCTGGCCCGCCACCATCATCGAGTCGATGTTGACGGCGCCGAAGTCGTTGACGATGACGCCGATCCGCACGCCGCGGTTGTTGCGCAACAGGTGGTTGAGCATGGTGGTCTTGCCTGCACCGAGGAATCCCGCGACCAGGACCACCGGTATCAATCGCTTTGCCACACGACCTCCCGTCTCGACCGGCCACCCATCTTAGGTCGGTCGAAACGGGTTCGAGTGCGCCCCTGTCGGGCGATCAGTTCTTGGCGCCCTGCGCCGTCAACGCCTCGAGCAGCCCGCTCAGCAGATTCGAGACCAGCCCCAGGTTCTCGCCGGTCGCCAGCCCGGTGAAACCGCCGAGGCCCAGCTGCTCGAGCAGCGGCTGCAGCAGCACGAGCACCTGGCTGAGCCCCGCGTCCGCCGGGGCGGCCTTCTCGGTTGTCGTCGCGCTCGGGGGTGCGGGCTTCGTGGTGGTCTTCGTGGACGGCGTCGACGGTGTGGCCGGCTCGACGGCCGTCGCGGTCGTCGTGGGCGCAGCAGCCGTGGTGGTGGTGGTCGTGGTCGCGTCGGTTCCCGTGGCAGGCGTCGAGGCGACCGTCCCGCCCTCCATCAGGAAGTTGACCGCGCCGGTGGTGATCGCGATCGCGTGCTTGAGCCGACCGTCGAGGCTGTCGAGGACCGCCGAGTCCTCGGGGTTGGACCCGTTGCCCATCTCGACGAAGACCAGCGGGACGGTGGTGAGCGCGGGACCGGCCACGTCGCCGCGGGTCTGCAATCCCTCGACGACCCCGGCGTAGTTCGCGGGCGTGAAGCCGTTCTTGACGTAGACGTCGCGCATCGCCCGCGAGGCCTCGAGGCCCTTACCGGACTGCGCCTTGTCGACGGCCGGGTCGGGCACCGGCAGCTCCGGGATGATCATGTGGAACCCGCGCCTGCTCGCGTCCGCCTCCGCGGTGGTGGAGTCGGCGTGGATGCTGATGGCCAGGTCCGCGCCCGAGTCGTTGGCCGCCTTGGCTCGCTCGTCCACGCAGCCGCCCCAGCCGGAGTCGTCCTGATGGCTGAGCACGACCTTGGCGCCCAGGGTCTCCAGGCTGGTCTTCACCAGCTGCGAGACGTCCCAGTTGATCGTGTGCTCGGCGAGACCGCCCTGGCTGGTCATGCCGGTGGTCTGGCAGTCCTTCTTGCCCCCGCGGCCGTCGTCGACCTGCCTGGAGAGGTTCTCGGAGTGGGCCGTGCCCTGGTGCCCGGGGTCGAGGAAGACCGTCTTGCCGGTCAGCGGCGTCTCGGCTGCGGTGTCGGCTGCGGGTTCGGCCAGCGCCGCCGCGGGCAGCACCATCGCGGTCAGGGTCGCCGCGGCAAACCCGGCCATCATCGTGGTCATCTTCATCTTCGGGATGGGCGCCGGGTGCGGGTTGGTCCGCGGGCGCCGCTCTCCTTCCACACAGGTAACACCAGTCACTCAGGTCACATTCGGCACCAAGTGAAACAGATGTTTCGCCGACAGGCGAGGATCCGCGGCAACCGTTGGGTTTCCGTGACCTGACGCCCGGGTTCCCCGGGCACGCGCCGTGCGGTGGGGCACCATGGATCGCGTGGGGGACATTCAGAGCACGCTGGCGCGCTCGACTGGCGCGGTCGCGACCGCGACCGTGGCAAGTCGCGCGACGGGTTTCATCCGCACGCTCGCGCTGGCGGCCGTACTGGGCACCGCGGTGGTCGGCGATGCGTACAACGGGGCGAACAGCCTGCCGAACATGGTCTACGAGCTGCTGCTCGGCGGGGTGATGAGCAGCGTGTTCGTGCCGGTGCTGGCGCGGGCCCGGTTGCGCGGACGCGCCCATTCGCGCGAGTTCACCCAGCGCCTGCTGCTGGCCACGATCATCGGTGCCGCCGTGGCGACGGTGGTCGCGGTGCTGTGCGTTCCTCTGTTGGTCGGGGCGCTGGTGTCGGATTCGGACCAGTCGAAGTTGACGACCGTGCTGGCGTATCTGTTGTTCCCGGAGATCTTCTTCTACGCGCTCGCGGCGACGGTGACCGCAGTCCTGAACGTCCGCGACAGCTACGTGCCGGCGGCCTGGGCGCCGGTCCTCAACAACGTGATGGTCCTCGCCACGGTCGGCATTTTCGTGCTGGTGCCCGGCCCGATGACGTTGACACCGTCTTCGATGACCACCGCACAGGTATTGGTCCTCGGCATCGGCACCACAGCCGGCATCGTCGGACAGGCCTCGTGGACGGTCGTGGCACTGCGCCGGACCGGATTCCGGTGGAGCTGGCGGGTCCGGCCCCTGCCGTACACGTGGAGGCCGGTGCGCGTCGGGGCCGGCCTGCTCGGCTGGATCGTGGCCTATGTCGCGATCAGCCAGGTCGGCGTGACGTTCGTGCTGCTGGTGGCCTTCGACCACGGCGGCGTCTCGACCTACACCTACGCGGACCTGTTGTTCCAGGTCCCGTACGGAATCCTCGGTGTGTCCCTGCTGACCGTGCTCACCCCGCGCATCGCCCGCGCCGTCGCCGACGACGACCGCGGCGCACTGATCGCGGACATGGGGCGAGCCGCCCGGTACTCGGTGGTCGCGCTGGTCCCGGCCGCCGTCGCGATGACCCTGCTGGGACCGATGCTGACCACGGTGATGTTCATCGGTCGCGTCGACGTCGACGCCGCGCGGCTCATCGGCATCTCGCTGGCGCTGTCGGCGTTCGGACTCGCGCCGTTCGCTCTGGTCATGCTCCAGCTCCGGGTCTTCTACGCGGGCAACGACATGCGGACACCGGCGCTGATCAACGTCGCGATGGTGGCGACGAAGATCGCCGTCGTCGCGCTGAGCGCGGCCACCCTCCCGAGCCAGGTGGTCGTGGTGACGCTGCCGGTCGCGAGTTCCCTGTCCTACCTCGTCGGCGCCGTGTGCGGACACTTGGCGCTGCGACGCCGCTACGGACTGCTCGGCTTCCACGCCGTGCTCGAGACGTTCACACGCGTGCTGTGGGCATCGGTCGTCGCGGGCCTGTTCTGCGTCGCGTCCGTCGGGCTGTCCCATCGGTTCATCGACAACCCGCGCGAGGCCGCGGCGGTCACGCTGCTGGCGGCCGCGGCCTTCGCCGTGCCGGCGTTCCTGCTCGCCGCCAGGACGATCGGCGTGCCCGAGGTCCGCCACGCCAGGTCGCTCCTGCTCGGCTGAACCGCGACATCGGCTGAACTACGACAAACCCTCATCTCGCGGTTCGCGAGATGAGGGTTTTGTTGTGGGTGGAGCTAAGGGGACTCGAACCCCTGACCCCCACACTGCCAGTGTGGTGCGCTACCAGCTGCGCCATAGCCCCGTATTCGGTTGTTTCTCCGCACCGGAGTGCGTGCTCCTCCGTGCTCGAAGAAAGTTACACCATTGCCACTCCGGCCAACAAATTGCCTGGTCAAAGCCTACTCGGATGGAGCGAGGGGCGGGCGGCTCGCTCTCGCCGTCCGCCCCTCGCGACCCGAGTCAGTTCAGCTCGGCGACCCAGTTCGGATTCCCGAGGGCATCGATCATGGTGCCGTTCACGATGACGGTGGGCGTTCCGGCCGCACCGCTGGCCGCGAGCGCCTCGCGGCCCTTCTGCGCCGCCGCGGCGGCGTCGTTCACCTTGGCGCCGTCCGAGATGCACGCCACCGCGGCGTCGTTGGCGCCGGAGTCCTTGGCGATCTGGGCCAGGTCCGCATTGGAGTGATCCGAGGAGCCGTTCTCCTTTGGCTGGTTCTCGGGCGAGAACAGCGCCGCGTGGAACTTGGAGTAGGCGATCGCGTCGCCGCTCTCCGCCACGCACATCGACGCGGCCACCGCGCGGGTCGAGTAGTCACCGCTGGCCGAGAGCCGGTTGAGGAAGTCGAGGACGTGGTACCGCACCGCGACCTTGCCCTCGTCGACCTTCTGCGCCAACTCCTGGCCGTTCGTGTTCTCCAGCTCGGCGCAGTACGGGCACATCGGATCCTCGAAGACGTCGATCGTGGTGGCCGCCTCCGGCTGACCGATCCGCACGGCGCCGTCCTCCTGCACCGCCACCTGCACGGCCGAGTTCGACACGGCCCCATAGCCCTCGTTGCGCGGCTTGCTGCGGTTGCTCTGCCAGATCACCCCGCCGATCACGACAGCGGCGATCACCAGGATCGCCAACCCTCCGAGAATGTACGTCGACCGACTCGACGTCGGCTGCAGAGAGGTGACGGGCTTGTTCTTCGCATTCACAGATGCAGTCCTTCGCTCCGAGAGTCAAATGTGGCTTTACTCTGCCATCTCATGCTGAGCGGGCACTGAGAGTGCGGGCCTCGATCCGGGCCCCAGCGCGAACGGGCTGCGGGGGAAGACGGTGAGCCACGCGGCCATGGCGAGGAACCCGACGTCGCGGGCGATCTCGCGGGCGTAGTCCCAGCCGTCGACATCCGCGGCCCCGCCGCCACCGAAGCAACCGCAGTCGATGGACAGCCCGCGCGCCCACACCGAGATGATCACCCCGATCAGCACCACGAGTAGCAGCGCCGACGCGATCGCCGCGATCCGGACCCCCAGGCCGATCAGCAACAACAGTCCGAGCGCTATCTCGAGGAACGGCAGCGTGTTCGCGACCGGCCGCACCAACGACTCCGGCAGCAGCTGGTAGGCGCGCACGGCGATCACCGTTCCCGCCGGGTCTGCGGCCTTGAGCACTCCCGAGATCAACCAGACGGCGGCAAGCCCGAGCCTGGCGAGCAGGCTGACGATACGAATCCACACCTGGCCCACGGTACCGATCGGCGTAGATTCACCGGTATGAGCGAGCCGCAGCCGGGGCCCGACGCCACCGAGAACGCGCTCCCCCATGAGTTCGATCACACCCATTCGAACGTGTCCGGCGGCTGGCTCCGAGCGGCGACGTTCGGCGCGATGGACGGCCTGGTCACCAACACCTCGCTGATCGCAGGCGTCGGCGGCGCGGGAGTCGACGCGCACACCGTGATCCTCAGCGGCGTCGCAGGCCTGGTGGCAGGCGCGTTCTCCATGGCCCTCGGCGAGTTCGCCTCGGTCTCCACCGCGAACGAGCAGATCGAGGCGGAGGTGAAGGTCGAGACGCGTTCGCAGGCCCGCTACCCCGAGGCCGAACAGGCCGAACTGGTCGAGACCTTCACCGCGATGGGGATGAGCGAGGCGACCGCGGAGGCCGCGGCCGCCGAGGTACACAACGACTCCGCACGCGCGGTGAACATCCACCTCACCCACGAGCTCGGCGTCAACCCAAGCGAGAAGCCCTCACCGCTGGTGGCGGCCGGTTCCTCGTTCCTGATGTTCTGTGTCGGCGCGATCATCCCGCTGATCCCGTACCTGCTCGGATTCGAGTCACTCGTCGCCGGGCTGACCGTTGGCGGGATCGGCCTACTGATCGTCGGCGCGATCGCGGCGAGCTTCACTGCGAAGTCGAAGGTCCGCGGTGCGCTCCGGCAGCTCGCCTTCGGCGGGATCGCCGTCGCCGCCACCTACCTGGTCGGCGCGCTGATCGGGGTCGGCATCCCCGGTTGACGCCTGTGGGATGGTCCGCGGCGCGACGAGCCAGAACGCGATCGGGAGCAGCATCAGCGCGCCGGTGACCGCGAAGGCCACCCCGTAGGACAGGTACTGGGCCAACACCCCGGCCACCAGCGGACCGGCCACCACCCCGACGTCGGAGGCCATCTGGAAGGTGGCCAGCACCGGACCGCCCCTGGCCTTGGAGCCGATCACGTCCGCGACCGCGGCCTGCTGGGCCGGGTTCATCAGCCCGGACCCCACGCCCGCGACGAGCGACAGCGCGAGGAACACCAGCAGGTTCTCGCTGAATCCGAGGAGCATCGTCGCCGCCCCTGCGACGGCCAGCCCGGCCAGCACGAACGGCCGCCTGCCGCGCACATCCGACATCCGGCCCGCCGGGATCTGCACCAGCGCGTTGCCGATCGCGTACACGGTCAGCGCCACACCCGCCAGCGCGGTGCCCTGGTCCAGCGCCTCGACCACGAACAGCGGCACCATCGCGACCCGAACGCCGAACGACACCCAGCCGTTGGCGAAGTTCGACACCAGGGAAGCGCGGTAGGTGGCCGACGCCAGCGTCTCGCGCAGCGTCATCGTGACGACGTGGCCGCCCGAATCCGGTGCGGCCAATGCGGACTCGCGCAGGCTGAGGTACACCACCGCCGCCGCGATCAGCAGCGCGACGGCGTAGATGAGGAACGGGGCGCGCAGCCCGAAGCCGGCGAGCGCGCCGCCGACCAGCGGCCCGCCGATGGTGCCGAACAGGAAGGACGTCGCGTACAGCCCCGACACCCGCCCGCGGATGCCCGGCGGCGTGATCCGGATCAACAGTCCGAGCGCGGACACGGTGAACATGGTCGACCCGATGCCGCCGATCGCCCGGAACAGCAGCAGCTGCCAGTAGCCCTGGGCGAAGGCCACCGCACCGGACGAGACCGCGACGATCAACAGCCCGGTGAGATACGTCGGGCGCTCCCCCAGCCGCTGGACCAGCGCCCCACTGAGAGGCGCGAACAGCAGTCGCATCAGGGCGAACACGCTGATCACCGAGAACGTGGCGATGTACCCGACGTCGAAGCTGCGGGCGAACTGCGGCAGCGCAGGGGCGACGATGCCGAACCCGAGGGCGATGACGAAACTGGCGGAGACCAGGACCCAGATCTCGCGTGGCAGCTTATTTGCGGTGGTATGCATGATTGCCACCGATCCTAGCCAGCGGCGCAAAGGCTCAGGCGTCTGCTCCCAGCGCCCGCGCCACCAGCTCCCGCGCCTCGTCCTGCACCTGGGCGAGATGCTCCCCGCCCCTGAACGATTCGGCGTAGATCTTGTACTTGTCCTCGGTACCCGACGGCCGCGCGGCGAACCAGGCGTTCTCCGTGCAGACCTTGAGCCCACCGAGCGCCGCACCGTTGCCGGGCGCCGCGGTGAGCGTGGCGGTGATCGGCTCGCCCGCCAGCTCGGTCGCGGTGACCTGCTCCGAGGACAGCGCCGCCAGGGCGGCCTTCTGCTCTCGGGTGGCGGGTGCGTCGACCCGGGCGTACTCGGGGCTGCCGTACCGCTGCGCCAGCTCGGCGTACCGGGCCGCGGGCGAGCGCCCGGTGACGGCGGTGATCTCGGACGCCAGCAGCGCCATGATGATGCCGTCCTTGTCCGTCGTCCACACCCGGCCGTCGGTGCGCAGGAACGATGCCCCGGCGCTCTCCTCGCCGCCGAAGCCCAGCTCACCCGTCAGCAGGCCCGGCACGAACCATTTGAACCCGACTGGTACCTCCACCAATTCCCGGCCGAGACCCGCCACCACCCGATCGATCATCGATGAGCTCACCAAGGTCTTGCCGACCTTGGTGCCCGGCGCCCAGCCTGGCCGGTTCGCGTAGAGGTAGTCGATGGCCACCGCGAGATAGTGGTTCGGGTTCATCAACCCGCCGTCTGGGGTGACGATGCCGTGCCGATCGGCGTCCGCATCGTTGCCGGTGGCGATGTCGAACCGGTTCCGCGCCCCGATCAGCGAGGCCATCGCGTCCGGGGACGAACAGTCCATCCTGATCTTGCCATCGGTGTCGAGGGTCATGAACCGCCACGTCGCATCCACCAGTGGGTTCACCACCGTCAGATCGAGGCGGTGGCGCTCGGCGATCGCACCCCAGTAGTCGACGCTGGCACCGCCGAGCGGATCCGCGCCGATCCGGATGCCTGCGTCGCGGACCGCGTCGAGGTCGACCACGTTCGGCAGGTCGTCGAGGTACGTGGCGAGGAAGTCGTAGGGACGGGCTGCGCTCGCGAGCGCCGCGGCGAGCGTGACCCGCTTGACCCCGACCAGGCCTGCCGCGATCAGCTCGTTTGCGCGGGCCTCGATGGACGCGGTCGCGGTGCTGTCTGCGGGGCCACCGTGTGGCGGGTTGTACTTGAATCCACCGTCGCGTGGCGGGTTGTGCGAGGGCGTCACCACGATGCCGTCTGCCGGTGCGGCCGTACCGGAGGCGTTGTGCCGCAGGATCGCATGACTGACAGCTGGGGTCGGGGTGTAGCGGCCGCCGGAATCGATCAGCACCACAACGTCATTGGCCGCGAGGACTTCGAGCGCGCTGGTCCAGGCGGGCTCGGAGAGCGCGTGGGTGTCGCGGCCGAGGAACAGCGGTCCGGTGATCGACTGACGTGCCCGATACTCGGCGATGGCCTGCGTGGTGGCGAGGATGTGCGCCTCGTTGAAGGCGCCGTCCAGGCTGGATCCGCGGTGCCCTGAGGTGCCGAACGCGACCCGTTCGTCCGGGTTCTCCGGATCGGGGATGCGGCTGTAGTAGGCCGTCACCAGCTGCGCGAGGTCCTCGAGATCCTGCGGCTGGGCAAGCGTGCCCGCTCGATCGTGCGCCACGGCGCGCCTCCTCGTTCGGTGATTGTCGGTCATGGCCATTCGATCACGCGAGCGCGGCGTGCGCGACGGCGAACCCCAGTGCCGCGGCGGCGATCCCGGCCGCGACGCTGACCACGATGTTGGCCAGCGCGTACAAACGCACCCCGTCCTCGACGAGCCGGACCGTCTCGTAGCCGAAGGTGCTGTACGTGGTCAGCGCACCACAGAATCCGGTGCCCACGAGGGCCATCACCTCACCGCCATGGGCGGCGCCGCCGACCAGCGCACCGAGGATCAGCGACCCGATCACGTTCACAGTGAGGGTCCCCAACGGGAACGCGCTGTCGGTGCGGGAACCGACGGCGCGGTCGAGCAGGAAGCGCGTGGGCGCGCCGACCATGCCGCCGAGGACGACCAGCATCACCGTCACGGCCGGTCCTCGGTGAAGTGCACCCGCTCGACGCCCTCGAGGGTCACGGTGGCCTCGGTGAGCAGTTCACCGATGCCGTCAAGGAACACGCGGATCCGCTCCTCGGTGTCCACCGCGACCACCAGCAGCGGCAATCCGTCGGCCAGGTCGAGGAGCCTGGTGGTGTGGATGTGCGCGGACGCGCCATACCCCTCGACACCCCGCCACACACTGGCACCGCTCAGCCCGGCGGCACGGGCGCGCTTGACGATCTCCTGGTACTTCGGCTTGTGATGCCAGAGGTCGTCCTGCCCGAGGATGATCGACAGCCGCATCTCCGTGCGCGAGTAAGACATGTCAGCTTCCTTTCCCGGCGACGGCACCGGTGATGAGCCGCGCGCCCCACACTCCCACCAGGACGGCGGCGAGCGCCGCGATCACCGTCCCGAAGAGATAGCCGAACGCGATCGGATAGTTGCCGGACGCCAGCAGCCCCCGCACCTCGACCGCATAGGTCGAGAAAGTGGTGAAGCCGCCGAGCACCCCGACCCCGAGGAATGGTCGCAGCAACCGGTGCGCCGTCCAGACCTCGGTGATGAGCACCATGAGGATGCCGATCAGCAGGCAGCCGGTCACGTTGGTGATCAGCGTCGCCCACGGGATCTCCCGAGTGGGCATCGCGTGCGCGATGCCGTATCTCGCGAGCGCACCGATCCCGCCGCCGAGCGCGACCACCGCGAGTAGCGATCCCTCACCGCGCATGTCGATCACCTACTCCGACAGCCTGAACCGCACCGCGGCGATCACGTCGCCGAGGGCCTCGGCGAGGACCATCAGACGTTCGCCCGGCCCGGGCGCCGACAGCAACCTCAGCCGATCCACCGCGACAAGCGGGAGGGTCGCCGCGAGGGCGTAGACGCGGTCGCCCATCTCACCCGGCAACTCGTCCAATTTGGGAAACCCCGGTACCGGGATGCCACGCACCGCCGCGGACCTGATCAGCAGCCCGCCGAGTTCGTCCACCAGCGCGCCGACCTCGTCGATCGAGTCCGACCCGAAGTCCGAACCCTCGTCGGGCCACGGTTCCACGTCCGCCCGCGGGTAGGGGTTGTCCGGCAGCCAGCGGCGCACCCGGATGCGGCCCTCGCCGACGCAGCCGAGCAGCAGTCGCCCTCCCTGCACCCGCTCGTAGTCGACGATCCGCGCCACGGTCCCGATGTCGGCGCGCTCGTCGCCGCCGCCCACCTCGTGGCCGCGGGTGATGAGGACCACGCCGAATCGCCGGAGGTCCGGGGACGAGGTGAGGTCCTCGACCATCTCGAGGTAGCGCGGCTCGAACACCTGCAACGGCAGCAGCTCACCGGGGAGCAACACGGACCCGAGCGGGAACATCGGCAGAGCATCCACGGTCACAGCATGCCCTCGATCCGGGTGTCGCGCCGATAACCGCGAAAGAGCGCGCCGATCTTCGCTAGTGTGAGCTGCGTCATGGTGCCGGTTTCTCCCACCATTCATCGGAGGCTTTCGATGAGAGTCACACTCAGAGATTCCGCTTCGGCCCTCCTCGCGGCACTCGCGCTCGCCATCTCACCGGCGATCACCGCGCCGCCCGCGGCCGCACAGGCCCAGCCGCTGATGCCCGCGCCCGACCCCGACCCCTTCTACTGGGCGTCGCCGGACCTGGCCGCCAGGGCGAACGGCGACATCCTCCGCAGCAGACCGGTCGACGTCTCCCGGTTCGGGAACGCGGACGGCTGGCAGATCGCCTACCGCTCCACGAACTCGTCGGGCCACCCGGTTGCCGCCGTGACGACCGTCCTCGTCCCGCGCGGCGGAGTGGACCGGCCGCTGCTGTCGTACCAGGCCATCATCAACGCACTCGGGACCCGATGCGGACCGTCACACACGTTGTTCAACGGACAGCTCCAAGAGGCCCCGGTGGTGAACCTCGCACTGATGCGGGGCTGGGCGATCGCCCTGCCCGATCACCTCGGCCCGACCAGCGCCTACGGCGCCGCCAGGCTGGGTGGTCAGATCGTCCTCGACGGGGTACGAGCGGTGCAGCACCTGCCCGAGGCGAGGCTCGGTCACAGCCCCGTCGGGCTCGCCGGCTACTCGGGCGGCGGGATGACCAGCGGCTGGGCGGGTGCCCTGGCGCCGACCTACGCCCCCGAACTCCCCATCGTCGGCGTCGCGGCGGGCGGCGTCCCTGCGAACCTCAGCGAGCTCGCGAACGGGCTCGGGACCGCGCCGCATCCCCTGTTCGGCCTCGGCTTCGCCGCCACGCTCGGTCTCGAACGCGAGTACCCGTCCTCGATCCCGTTGGCCAGCGGCCTCACCGGCGCGGGCCTGGCCCTGCGCGACCGGATCGCCAACGCCTGCTCCCAGGAGATCATCGACGCCGGGGCAAATCACAGCGCGGCAGAGGTATCCGCCGATCCAGCCAAGATCAACGAGCCTGCCGTGCGGGCGATCTTCGACCAGAACAGCCTGATGATGTTCCCCGGAGTCCCCCGGGCACCGGTGTACGTCTGGCACGGCAACGGCGATCAGCTGGCCCCCCTGGATTCGATCGCGGCGACCGTCGGCAGATACTGCGCGGCCGGTGTTCCTGTCCAGTTCAGCGTGTTCCCCGGAGACCACGGCCCGACCAGCATCGAGGGGCTACCGGGGGTGCTCGGCTGGCTCGACGGCAGGTTCGCCGGTCAGCCCGCGCCGAGCAACTGCTGAGGTCTGCGGCGTGACGTCGGGTACGCGATTCGTGGCTCACCCATCGACGACTCGGCTGCCCTCGACGTCCTGCAAGGGGCGAGCACCTACCACGTGTACATCCTCGCGGGCCTGAATTCCGCCCGGCCGGACCTCGGGTCGGCGGCTATCTCACCGAGTTCGGGGAGCGTGCGATGGCATCGGCGGAGCTCGGATGTCACCGCCCTGCTCCCCCCGCCGCGCTGACCCGGCCGGGTTCGGCACACGGCACCGAACACAGCGAGGCCCCGCAGCCGACTTCGACTGCGGGGCCCTCTCAGCTGGCGTTGAGCGTGGGCACGCTCACGCAGAAAGCGATGCGACGCCTGCGACGCCCGCGATCACCGCAACCAGCGCCGACACCAAGGTCGCCCCTGCTGCGACCATGGTGAGATCCTCTGCTGTCGATCCCATGTGATCACTCCTTCTCGACCGTGAAGCCTCGCTTCGCTGTGACGCCACCTCGGCGCTGATGCATTTGTAGCCGAGCGAAAGCATCATCACCAAGCCCTGAACACCCTGGGGCGCAATGCATTACAAGAAAGAAACCTGGCGGTAGGGTTCCGTAACCCGACGTTACGCATCGGCAACACTGGAGCTCCTGGCCGCGTGTCTCCTGCACAAAAAGGGCCAGGCCGGAGAGTCTGTGATGACTCTCCGGCCTGGCCTGTGTGGAGCTGCCGGGAATCGAACCCGGGTCCTCCGCCGAATCGCTAGGGCTTCTCCGTGTGCAGTTCGCTAAGCCTCTACTCGGATCTCCCGGTCTCGCGAACAAGCCGTGATGACGATCCCAGTCACTGTTTGATGTCCCGAACGACTCCGTGACCGAGCCGACCGGTAAAGCCCTCTAGCTGATGCCAGTACCCGACCCGAGGGCGAGATCGGACTGACAGACACGCTTCGCTACTTAGGCAGCGAGAGCGTAGTCGCGCTGATTGGAATCGGCGCTTATAGGTTTGCAGCGACGCTTACGGTGGTCTCTTGCCTGCACCGACACGCTTCCCCTAACTCAACGTACAAAGTCGAAACCGTTCAGCCCCGTACGTACCCAGCACCGTGCTGGGACCACATACTGTAACGCCCCTGCGCCGCGAAATCATCCCATTAAATTCTGCGGCGTTTCATCTGGACGTCCGTCCAAAATCAACTACCCTTCTCAGCAAAATAGTTAGCTGATTGATCGGGGAAGTCGAAGCCACATGACACATCAACCAGGGCGTACACGCCGTCGATGGGTAAACGCGCTGGCCGCCACGCTGGCGCTGGTCCTGGCCGGCGGTGGGATCGCGGCGTCTCAGCCCTCGTCCGACCCGATCGGCCCCGGTGACGATCCCGTCTTCGGGCTGGCGAACGGCTGCTACGCCCTCAAGTCGGAGCAGAGCGGGAAGTTCGTCCGCCGCGCCGACGGCGGCTACCGCGCCGACGCCGACACGGTCGGCGGTGCCGAGGCGTTCCGCACGCATGCGGCGCAGCTGGGCCGGTTCATGTTCTACGGCAAGGGCGGCGACATGCTCGCCCACGACGGCAAGAGTGCGGTGGTCTCGACCCGCGACGCGCTGCCGACCACCGACTGGACGCTGACGCACACCGACGGCACCTACGCGGTCACCGCGACGGACAACGGCAGCCAGCTCACCGCCGCGAACGGTGGGCTGGAGCTCACCGACCCCGGCGTCAATCCCGCGGGCGGACGATTCGTCCTCACCCCGGCCGAGGGCTGCGCGACCTTCCCCGACTCCGAGGTGAACGCGACCGGTAAGCCGCTCTCCGGCACCGGACCGAACGGCGAGGTGCGCGGGTTCATCGACGCGCACGTCCACCTCGACGCCAACCTGTTCATCGGCGGCCAGGTGCACTGCGGCACCCCCTTCGACCCGCAAGGCATCACCGTCGCGCTGCGCGACTGCGCCGACCACGGCAAGGACGGGATGCCGGCGCTGCTCGAGAACATCCTGTCGCACGGCAGCCCGGTCGCGGAGCACGACACCGTAGGCTGGCCGACCTTCGAGGACTGGCCGGACGCCGACTCGCTGACCCACGAGCAGACCTACTACCGGTGGGTGGAGCGCGCCTGGCGCGGCGGACTGCGCATCTTCACCAACCTGTTGGTGAACAACCGGGTCCTCTGCGACATCTACCCGCTCAAGAACCGCTCCTGCAACGACATGGACACCATCCGTGCGCAGGCCGAGCAGGTCCGGCAGATGCAGGACTACATCGACGCCCAGTACGGCGGCCCCGGCCGCGGCTGGTTCCGGGTCGTCCGATCTCCCGAGGAGGTCCGCAAGGTCGCCAGCGAGGGCAAGCTCGCGGTGACGATCGGCATCGAGACCTCCGAACCGTTCGGGTGCTCGCAGCGCAACGACGTGCCCCAGTGCACCGAGGCCGATGTCGACCGTGGCCTCGACGAGGTCTACGCGATGGGCGTGCGGCAGATGATCGTCACGCACAAGTTCGACAACGCCTTCGGCGGTGTCCGCTTCGACGGCGGCATCCAGGGCATCGCTGTCAACGCGGGCAACTTCCTCAGCACCGGCAAGTTCTGGGAGGCCGAACCCTGCAAGGGCCCGGTGCACGACAACCCGCTGCTCTCCTTCGGCGACGCGCCGGCCGAGGTGATGTCCGCGCTGCCGCCCGGTGTCACCACACCGGTCTACCCGTCCGGCCCGCTGTGCAACACCCGCGGCCTGACGAAGCTCGGCGAGCACATGGTCCGCGGCATGATGGATCGCGGCATGATCGTCGACGTCGACCACATGAGCGTCAAGACCGCCGAGGACACTCTCCGGATCCTCGAGGAGGCCAAGTACTCCGGTGTGGTCTCGAGCCACAGTTGGACCGACCCGCTGAACTACGAGCGGATCTACGCGCTCGGCGGCTTCGTCGCCGCCTACGCCTCGGGCCTCAACTCCGACCCGAAGAAGGAGAACTTCGTCACCGCCTGGCGCAAGGCCCGCGCGGACCGCAGCGAGGACTACTACTACGGCTTCGGCTACGGCGCGGACACCAACGGCTTCGGCCCGCAGGCGCGCCCGCGTGAGGACGCCGACACCAACCCGCTGCAGTATCCGTACAAGACCTTCGACGGCGGCACGACGATGGATCGCCAGCGCACCGGCGAGCGCGTCTTCGACCTCAACAAGGACGGCGTCGCGCAGTACGGGCTGATCCCCGACTGGATCGCGGACATGCGGATCGCCGCCGGGGACGACGGCGACCAGATCATCGAGGACATGAGCCGCGGTGCCGAGGCCTACCTGCAGATGTGGGAGCGCGTCGCGAAGTAGGTTGTTGCACCCTCGATAGGTCATTCCTCCGGCTGCGACGGGCCGACCCGCCTAGAATCGGGTCAGCCCGTCGCTGCGGGAGGAGACATCGATGGCCGACCGGATGACGGTTCGCGCGGGCAACGCCCCACCCGCCTCGCGTCCCGAGCAGCTGCGCAATGTGGTCCTGATCGGGTGCAGCGGCGCGGGCAAGACCACGCTGGCCGAGTCGCTCGCGTTCGCCGCAGGGGCCATCGGCCGGGCCGGCCGGATCCCGGACGGCAACACGGTCTCCGACTACGAAGAGATCGAGCACCAACAGCAACGATCGGTCCAGCTCGCGGTCCTGCCGCTGGAGTGGAACGGCTGCAAGGTCAATCTCCTCGACCCGCCTGGCCATCCCGACTTCGGCGCCGAGCTGCGGGCCGGTCTGCACGCCGCCGACGCCGCCGTCTTCGTGGTCTCGGCCACCGACCCGGTGACCACCCCCACCCGCGCGCTGTGGCGCGAATGTGCCGCGGCAGGCATCCCCCGCGCCATCGTGGTGGCCAAACTCGACGTGGCCCGCGGCAGCTTCGACGAGATCCTCACCGCCTGTCACGACGCGTTCGGCCTCGGCACCGACACGCTGCGGCCGGTCTACCTCCCGGTCTTCGCCGACGGCAGGCCCTGCGGGTCGCTCGGCCTGCTCACCGGGCGCAGCTACGGCGAACCCGGCGCCTGCCCCGATGCCGACGCGGCGCGCGAGAGCCTCGTCGAGGCCATCTCCGGCCAGGACGACGGCCTCATGGAGCGCTACCTCGCGGGCGAACCGCTCGACGAGGAGGCGCTGACCGACGGCCTGCGCCGGGAGATCGTCGACTGCGCCCTGCACCCCGCCCTCGCCGTCACCGACAACGGCGTCGGCGCGGCGGAACTGCTCGACCTCATCACCGGCGCGTTCCCGGATCCCACCCACCGGCGCGGACCCGCGCCCGCGGCCGACCCCGAGGCCCCGCTCGCCGCTCAGGTCATCCGGATCACCGGCGACGCCTACGTCGGCCGCATCAGCCTCGTACGCGTCTTCTCCGGCACGCTGCTCCCCGACACCCACGTCCACGTCGCAGGCGCGGCAGCCACCTCCGGTGAGAGCACCGACGAGAAGGTCACCACCCTCACCGGCCCGTTCGGCAAGCTGCAGCGACCGGTGCCCGAGGCGGTCGCGGGCGACATCGTCTGCCTGCCCAAGCTGACCGTCCACATCGGCGACACCATCGGCGACACCGAGGACCCTGCCCCGCTGGAGGCATGGGCGCTGCCGGTGCCGCTGCTGCCGGTCGGCGTCGAGGCGCACAGCAAGACCGACGAGGACAAGCTCTCCCAGGCACTGACCCGGCTGACCACCGAGGACCCGGCCCTGCGGCTGGAACAGAACCCGGACACCCACCAACTGGTCCTGTGGTGCACGGGCGACGCGCACGCCGAGGTGGCGCTCGACCGGTTGCGCAACCGGCACGGCGTCCACGTGGACACCGTGCCGTACCAGGTGGCACTGCGGGAGACGTTCGGCGGCAACGCATCCGGGCACGGTCGGCTTGTCAAGCAGTCCGGCGGCCACGGCCAGTACGCGATCTGCGACCTCGAGGTCGAACCGCTACCGACCGGATCGGGATTCGAGTTCCGCGAACACGTGGTGGGCGGTGCGGTCCCGAAGGGCTTCATCCCGTCGGTGGAGAAGGGCGTGCGCGCCCAACTGGAGAAGGGCGTGGCGACCGGTCACCCGCTCGTGGACGTGCGGGTGACCCTCGTCGACGGGAAGGCGCACTCGGTGGACTCCTCCGACGCCGCCTTCCAGACCGCCGCGAGCCTCGCCCTCCGCGACGCCGCGGGGCACACCTCGATCCGACTGCTCGAACCGGTCGCCGCCGTCGCCGTGACGCTCCCCGACGACTATCTCGGCGCCGTTCTCAGTGACCTGTCTGCCAGGCGTGGCCGGGTCCTCGGGACCGAGGTGAAGGGTCCGGGACTGTCGTTGCTGCGGGCCGAGGTGCCCGAGATCGAGCTCGCCCGCTACCCGGTCGAGCTCAACTCACTCGTGCACGGCAACGCCGAGTTCTCCCGCTGCCACCTGCGCTACGAGCTGATGCCCGACGCGCTGGCGGCCCAGGTCGCACGCTAGCGGCTCATGCCCTTCACGCGGCGCCCGAGCTCACGAGTGACCTCCCGCTCGGCCGTCCGTCGCGCGAGGTCCTGACGCTTGTCGTAGTCCTGCTTGCCCTTGGCGAGGGCGAGCTCCACCTTGACCTTGCCGTCGGAGAAGTACATCGAGAGCGGGACCAGCGTCTGGTTCCCCTCCCTGGTCTTGCCGACCAGGTGCTCGATCTCGCGCTTGTGCAGCAACAGCTTCCTGGTCCGCCGCGGCGAATGGTTGGTCCAGCTGCCCTGGGTGTACTCGGGGATGTGCAGCCCGCGCAGCCACACCTCGCCGTCGTCGACGGTGGCGAAGGCGTCGACCAGCGACGCCTTGCCCTCGCGCAGGCTCTTCACCTCGGTGCCGACCAGCGCCACGCCCGCCTCGTAGACGTCGATGATCGAATAGTTGTGTCGCGCCTTGCGGTTGGTCGCGATGACCTTGCGGCCCTTTTCCTTCACGTTCGGGCCCCTTCAGTCCGCGCAGTGATCGAGTTCTGTCCCCAGGATATGCCCGGGGCGCAACCGATTACTCACGGACGTAGAGCCGCAGCGTGATGTAGGCGGTGATCGCGGCCATGCCGACGCCGGTGAGCACCAGGAACGGCGACACCAGCAGCACGTCGCTGTTCGAGATCCGGGCGACGATGTTCGCGTCGTAGACGTCGGTGAGCACGTCGTCGATGAACAGATTCTTCGCGGTGAACAATCCGGCGATCGCCAGCACGGCACCGATCAGCGCGGCGACCACGGCCTCCAAGAGGAACGGGAGCTGGGTATACCAACGGGTCGCGCCGACGAGCCGCATGATCCCGACTTCGGTGCGACGGGTGAACGCGGCGATCTGCACCATGTTCGCGATCAGCAGGATCGAGGCGATCGCCTGCACGATGGCGATCGCGAAGGCCGCGTTCCGGATTCCGTTCAGCACGCTGAACAACCGCTCGACCAGGTCACGCTGGTTGAGCACGCTCTGCACACCAGGTCGAGCACCGAACGAATCGTTGATCACCCCGAACCGCTCCGGGTCGCTGAGCTTGATCTTGAACGAGGCGGGCAGCGAGTCTTCGCTCACCATCGACGCGAGCTCGGGCTGGTCCTTGAACACCCGCTCCTTGGCGTCCGCCACCGCGTCCGCGCGGTTGAGGTACTGCACGGACACCACCGACGGGGTGCTCTCGAGATCGCTGCGCAGGGCCGAGCAGATGTCCTGGTTGCAGTCGGGGTCGGAGATGGACACATCATCGGTGAGGAAGATCTGCACCTCGACCCGATCGAGGAAGATCTGCTGCGTCTTGCCCGCCATCTGGACGACGAGGAGTCCGCCGCCGAACAGGGCGAGCGAGATCGCGGTCGTCAGGATCATCGCGATGGTCATCGTGATGTTGCGGCGCAGGCCGGTGAAAACCTCGCTGAAGATGAAGCTGGCGCGCATCGGAAAGTCTTGTCCTTCGTATGTCGGGGTGAACGGCGAGGGGTCGGGGGTACCTAACGCCCCACGCCGTAGACACCGCGGGCCTCGTCGCGCACCACGCGTCCGAGGTCGAGTTCGACCACCCGGCGCCGCATCGAGTCGACGATGTGGTGGTCGTGGGTGGCCATCAGCACGGTGGTTCCGGTGCGGTTGATCCGTTCGAGCAGCAGCATGATGTCGCCGGTGGTGTCGGGGTCGAGGTTGCCGGTGGGCTCGTCGGCGAGCAGCACCAGCGGCCGGTTCACGAATGCCCGCGCGATGGCGACGCGCTGCTGCTCACCGCCGGAGAGTTCGGTGGGCAGTCGGTCCGCCTTGCCGGACAGGCCGACCAGGTCCAGCACCTCAGGAACGGTGCGATCGATCACGTTGCGCGGCTTGCCGATCACCTCGAGGGCGAAGGCCACGTTCTCGGTCACGGTCTTCTGCTGCAGCAGCCGGAAGTCCTGGAAAACGCAGCCGATGCTCTGCCGCAGCTTCGGCACCCGGCGCGCGGACAGCCGGTTCACGTGGAAGTCCCCGACCTTGATGTCGCCCGAGGTGGGGGTGTCCTCCTTGAGCAGCAGCCGCATGAAGGTGGACTTCCCGGACCCGGAAGGGCCGATCAGGAAGACGAACTCGCCCTTGTCCACCGAGACATTCACCTTGTCCAGTGCAGGCCTCGACGAGGTCTTGTAGGACTTGGACACATTCTCCACGCTGATCACGGGGAGCCAGTTTAGCCGTTATCCGACGGTGACCTTGGGTTTCGACGGACCCGCAGGTCCAGGCCCTACGGGGTGGGTGTGGGCGGTGTGGTCGACGTCTCGGGGGTGGCCGTCACGACCCCCTCCGGCAGCTCCACGCCGGACGGGACTGACAGCCACGGCGGCAGCACCACGACGGGCGGCGGGGTGGTCGTGACCGGCTGCTGTGAGGTGGTCGAAGGCGCACCAGTTGTGGTGCTGCTGCTGGGCGGCGGGGTGGTCGTGCTCGGCTCCGAGCGCTGCGGGGTCGGCGACTGGGTCTCCGAAAGCACCGGCGCCGTAGGCCCGATCACATCGTCTTTGGGCGGTTCCGGATTGAGGTATCCATGCAGCATCGCCGTGGCGACGAACGCCACGGAGAGGGCGACCGTGGAGGTCCTGGCGCGGCCGAGCGTCTTCGGCACCGACCAGCGTCGCTCCTGCTTGTTGGCCGGTTCCGTCTTCTTCGCACGTTCGGCGGTCATACGTTGTCCCCGATCTGATCGGCCGCCAACTCCGGGCCAACCAGGATCCCCTCCCGGCGCAGCGCCTCGGCGACCCGCACCCGCAGCTCGCGTCCCACCTGGAACTGCTTGCCGGGCAGGGTGCGCGCGACCATCCGGATGTTGACGGTGTCCAGCTCGAGACTCTCCACGCCCATCACCGACGGCTCGTCGAGGAGGAGCGGTTCGAGATCGGCGTCCGCGAACGCCTCGCGGCCGACACCCCGCAGTACGTCGTTGACGTGGTTGATGTCCGCAGTGGCGGGAATCGGGACGTCGACCACGGCCCGCGCCCAGTCCTTGGACAGATTGACGGCCTTGACGATCTGTCCGTTGGGCACGGTGATGACCTCGCCGTCGGAGGACCGCAGCCGCGTCACCCGCAGGGTCACATCCTCGACCGTTCCGTAGGCGTCCTCCGACGATCCGGTGATGGCGATCCTCGCGACGTCACCGAAGCCGTACTGCCGCTCGGCGATGATGAAGAAGCCGGCCAGGATGTCCTGCACCACACGCTGCGCGCCGAAACCGAGCGCGGCACCGAGCACGGTCGCGGGCGCGACCAGGCTCGCCACCGAGAAGCCGAGCCGCTGCAGCACCTCGATGGTCACCAGGGTGTACACGATGATGATGAGCACCCAGGTGATCACCTGGGCCAGGGCGTGCCTGTGCTTGGTCGCCTCCGAACGGACCAGCGCGTCGCCCTGGTGGTAGTTCAGGTCGATCCGATCGGTGACCTTGTTCCCCAGCCAGGAGAGGAACCGCCCGACCAGCAGCCCGCCGATGACATAGAGCACGATCTCCAGGCCGCTGGACCTCAGCCAAACTTCGAATCCGGTATCCGGGACCAGCTTGAACGCCGTGAACACCGACTCAGACCTGCTCCGCGCTCATCCGCCAGCGGATGCCGGACTCGAGGAAGCCGTCGATGTCGCCGTCGAGCACCGCCGACGGGTTGTTCACCTCGTACTCCGTGCGCAGGTCCTTGACCATCTGATAGGGGTGCAGCACGTAGGAACGCATCTGGTTGCCCCAGGAGCTGCCACCGTCGCCCTTGAGGGCGTCCATCTCGGCCCGCTCCTCGCGGCGCTTGACCTCGAGCAGCTTGGCCTGCAGCACCCGCATGGCCGAGACCTTGTTCTGCAGCTGCGACTTCTCGTTCTGACAGGTCACCACGATGCCGGTGGGGATGTGCGTCAGCCGCACCGCGGAGTCGGTGGTGTTGACCGACTGACCGCCGGGGCCGGACGAGCGGTAGACGTCGACGCGGACGTCGTTCTCGTTGACCTCGATGTGGTCGGTGGTCTCGACCACCGGCAGCACCTCGACCTCGGCGAAGGAGGTCTGCCTGCGGCCCTGGTTGTCGAACGGGCTGATCCGCACCAGGCGGTGGGTGCCCATCTCCACGGAGAGGGTTCCGTACGTGTAGGGCGCCTTGACCGCGAAGGTCGCACTCTTGATGCCGGCCTCTTCGGCGTAGGAGACGTCGTAGACCTCGACGCCGTAGCCGTGCTTCTCGGCCCAGCGGATGTACATGCGCATCAGCATCTCGGCCCAGTCCGCGGCGTCGATGCCGCCCGCGCCGGACCGGATGTTGACCAGCGCGTCGCGCTCGTCGTACTCACCCGAGAGCATGGTCTTGACTTCCATCGCCGCGATGTCCTCGCGCAGCGACGCACGCTCGGTATCGGCATCGGCGACGGCGTCGGCACCCTCGTCCTCGGCCAGCTCATAGAGCACCGGCATGTCGTCGAGGCGGCCGCGCAGGCCCTCGACCCGGCGCAGCTCGGACTGCGCGTGGGAGAGCTGGCTCGTCACCTGCTGGGCGTGCTCCTGGTTGTTCCACAACTCCGGATCCGCCGCCTGGTGCTCGAGTTCGTCGATGCGCCGGCGCAGCTCCTCGACGTCCAGCACCCGCTCGACGGTGGTGAGGGTGGTGTTGAGCTCGGCCAGGTCTGCGGAAACGTCGGGATGCACAAGAATCAAGGTTACCGGTGCCCGCAGGGGATTGCCGCCGCGGTCGCCCTCAGGTGACCGCGCCGGGCCAGCCCGGCGACGGAACGACCACGGGGCCGGGCCGGCCGTCGACGCGGAACTCCGCCGTCCGGATCACCGCGTTCCGCCGGAAGTCGAGCGCGTGGACCCGGACGGTCGGCCCGTCCACCTCGATCCGCAGCCCCTGGTTCTCGTTCCGGTCGACGGGCTCCTCACCACCGCGGCCGTCCGGGCCGAATCCGGTCTGCACTGCGCCGGTGTTGACCGCCGCGAACCCGTCCGGGTGCCCGCCCGGCACGGTCCGCCTGGTCAGCCAGTCCTCGCGATACAGGCTCCAATGGGTGTGGCCGCTCAGCAACAGCACGTTGGGGAACCCGGCGAGCAGAGCCAGCAGCTCGTCGGATTCCGCATAGTCACCGCTGTAGATCTTCGGCGCCTGGGTGAGCTGATCGGTGAACGTCCCCGACACCGTGCCCGGCAGCGCGTGATGGCTCATCACCAGCACCGGGCGCTCGCGCGGGCGCTCCTCGACGGTGTCCCGCAGCCAGTCCAGCTGGGTGCGGCCGAGGATCACACAGTGCCCACTCGCCTCGCTGCCGTCCGTCGTGCCGAGCCGGATCACGGGAACCCCGCCGACCTCGTGCGCGGAGAACAGCCCCGGCATCGCCGAGTACCGCAGGAACCGCGCGACCGATACCTCACTCGATTCACCGTTGTAGAACTCGTGGTTGCCGATCGTGTACAGCGCGTCCGGATGCTCGCTGCGGCGCAGCCGGTCGAACAATTCCTCGTACTCGTGCTCGCGGCCGTTCGGGGTGAGATCCCCGTTGACGAGTAGCGCGTCCGCCCGGCCGAACGCCGCGAGTCCGTCGAGCGCACGGTCGAGGTCGGTGAGGTCGCCCTGGATGTCGGAGATAACGTCGAACCAGACGGCCGTCGACGGCTTCGGAATCG
Source organism: Rhodococcus sp. PvR044 (assembly GCF_040548995.1). NCBI lineage: Bacteria > Bacillati > Actinomycetota > Actinomycetes > Mycobacteriales > Nocardiaceae > Rhodococcus > Rhodococcus sp. PvR044. Next base: position 776,368 of record NZ_JBEPSX010000001.1, on the reverse strand, counting down.
GCTGGGCAGGTGGGCCGGGCGTGGGCGCGGTCATACCGAGGAATTCTGCCGCGGCAAGACTCGCCAGCGCGCCACCTCCGAAGAGAACACTGCGCCGTGTCAGCATCACGAGCCCGATCGTCACAGTCACGGCGAAACGGCCGCCCGACTCGCGCTGAATGCGCGGTGAATCGCCGAGGAAGTCCGGACCCGGGTCGAGTACCGTCTTCGCCGTGACCGATCTCGAACTCGCACTGCGCATCGCCGATGAGGCCGACACCATCACCATGGCCCGCTTCGGCGCGCTCGACCTGAAGGTCGACGACAAGCCCGACCTCACCCCGGTCTCGGACGCGGACCTCGCGGTCGAGCGGGCGGTCCGGGCGGTGCTGGCGGCGGAGCGGCCGGACGACGCGGTCCTCGGCGAGGAGTTCGGCGGCGACGCGACGTTCGAGGGCAGGCAGTGGGTGGTCGACCCGATAGACGGCACCAAGAACTTCGTCCGCGGGGTTCCGGTATGGGCCACGCTGATCGCGCTGCTGCAGGACGGGGTTCCGGTGGTCGGCGTCATCAGCGCACCGGCATTGAAGCGACGTTGGTGGGCCGCCGAGGGTACGGGCGCCTTCGCGTCGTTCGATGGCGGTGAGCCCACTCGGATCTCGGCGTCCGCGGTTGACCGGTTGGAGTCGGCGAGCCTGAGCTTCGCGAGCCTGAGCGGCTGGCGTGACCGCGGGATCCGCGACCAGTTCATCGCACTCACCGACGAGGTGTGGCGGGTCCGCGGCTACGGCGACTTCTACTCCTACTGCCTCCTGGCCGAGGGCGCGCTCGAGATCGCAGCCGAACCCGAGGTCTCGCTGTGGGACCTGGCACCGTTGGACATCCTGGTGCGCGAGGCGGGCGGACGCTTCACCGCGCTCGACGGCAGCGCGGGCCCGCACGGCGGCAGCGCGGTGGCGAGCAACGGCCTGCTGCACGACGCGGTGTTGGAGCGCCTGGGACAGTCGGGCACCGAGTAGCTCAGGGGCCACCCGAGAGCGAGTAGGCGATGTATCGATCGCCCCACTTCAGGAAGGCGCTCGTCGTGGCCTCACCGCGGACTTCATCGTTCTGCCACTGATAGATACCGTGCACGGGCGGCAAGAAGCCCGCTCGCTCGAGCGTCCAGGCCTCGGTGTGAGTGGGGCCGTACCGCTGATCAAGTTCCTCGCGACTGAACTCTGTGTTGCCAAGAAGGTAGGTCCTGCCGAGTGACTCGATTCTTTCTGGCGGAGTGAAGACGTTGACACTACGGTAGACAAGCATTGTGTAGAGCAGACCCGCCCCGAAAATCGCCGTGAGCGTCAAGGCCCCTACGCGGAGCGCTCGACGAGCTGGGAATGGCATGGCTCACAGTACAACCCGTAGGTCAGGCTGGATGGTCGCACTCACAACTGCGCAGACCCATCCGATTGTGGGCACAGCGGCGCTATGGTTCGACGATGCGTCATGCAATCTACGTGCCGCTCTTCGGCGCACTGGCTGACCCGCACGCGATCACCGACATTGCACAGGCCGCTGAGAATTCGGGCTGGGATGGGCTTTTCGTTTGGGATCACGTCCTGAGTCCCATAGCGGGCGAGTGGGCGATCGCGGATCCCTGGGTGGTACTGGCCGCTGCGGCAACAGTCACCAGCCGGATCAAGTTGGGGCCGATGGTGACACCACTGCCACGACGGCGGGTGATCAAACTGGCACGCGAGACGGTGACCCTCGACCACCTGAGTCGTGGCCGACTGATCGTGGGGTTGGGCACAGGCAGCGATGCCGGGCGAGAGTACTCGGCCTTCGGTGACGTCGCCGATCCTCGTCAGCGTGGCCGAGCGCTCGATGAAGGCGCCGAAGTTCTGGCCGCATTGTGGGCCGGCGAGACCGTCACCCACCGTGGGCTCCTGGTGGCAGAAAACGTGCAGATCCGCCCCCGGCCGGTCCAGCAGCCACGGATTCCGCTGTGGTTCGGTACCGAGCGCACTTCGGGCCGCCCGATAGAGCGAGCCGCACGATACGACGGAATCTTCCCACTCGAAACAGATGCGGCAGGGGTTGCGCGCATCGTGGAGAGAATCGAGACCGTGCGTGGTTCGTCTGGGTCGTTCGATATCGCAGTGGTAGCTCGTCCTGGCGTCGACCTCGAGGCACTCAGCACGGCCGGCGCCACATGGGCGATGCACGCCTTTTGGCCAGGACATACCCCAGAACAGGTACTTCGAGTGATAGATCGAGGCACCCCCGACTGAATCCTCGGAATCATCTTGTCGGTGGCCCCACATAGACTCGTACACATATTCGATACCGGGGGGTTTCGAGGTGGCGCCGCAGGTGAGGGCGCCCGCGCCGTCGAGCGCCCGGTGGATTTCGAGGACGGTGCCGCGGCTCTGTCGGCGTTGCGGGAGTACGGGCGGGCGGAGAACATCGCCGCCGCGCACAAGGTGTTGACGGCGGCTGCGTTTGCGCGGCGGCAGTTCGCGCACGAGGTTGATCTGTTCGGGGAGGAGTTCGCCTACCGGGCCGGGCGGTCGGCGGAGATGGAGACCTCGCTGGCGTTGGGTGTGAGTGCGTTCACCGCGGAACGGTATGTGGCGGTGGGCAATGCGTTGGATCTTCGGTTGCCGTTGATTCGTGAGGTGTTCGTGTCGGGGCGGGTGGACTTTCCGCGGGTGTTCGCGCTCGTCGACGCGACCGCGGAGATCTCCGATGCCACCCTCGCCCTGATGGAGGGCCATCTGGCGGACGCCGCGCTGTATTTGACGCCGAAGAAGTTGGTGGCGGAGGTGATGCGGGAGTTGATCCGCATCAACCCCATCGAGGCAGAAGAGTTGCGCAAGCGGCGTGAGCGTCACTGTCGTCGGGTGTCGGTGACCGCGGACCTGCACGGCATGGCCCAGGTATATGCGACGCTGACGGCGGCGGAGGGCCGGACCCTCGATTCGCTCGTCCAGGAGATGGCGGGCACCGTCTGCCGGGAGGATCCCCGCACCGTCGACAACCTGCGTACGGATGCGTTCATGGCGCTGGTGCACGGCGAGAGCTATCTGCACTGTCAATGCGGGCGCGATGACTGTCCGACCGCGCATTTGCCGCGCACCGAGCGGCCAAAACCCGAGGTGCATATCCATATCGATCTGGAGAGTCTGCTGCGGTTGGCGGATCATCTCGGGCATGTGGAGGGTCACGGGCCTATCGATCCGGAGTTGGCGAGGTTGCTCGCCGGGGATGCGACGTGGCAGGCGGTGATCACCGATGCAAGGCGCATCGATGCCGAACGAAACGGCTCTGTGGGCGATGGGGGCGAGGGCGACAGCTACTGCGGTGGCGACACCAACGGCAATGACGACGGAGTCAGCGGCGGCGAGATTGCCTGCGACAAAGCCGCTGAGGGACGCCGCGACGGCCAACTGCCACGAGAACCGAAGTCCGACAGCGAGTCAGGGGAACCCAACCCAGGGGATAGCTCTGTCGCGAACCCGACACCGGGAGTCCCGACCCGCTACCGCCTCCGACGCAGGACCGCGGGGCAACTGCCGCCGCGGCAGGACTCACCGAGGCCATCACCGGACACGAACACACGAGGGCCGCGGATCACCAACATTCTCGACGCGATCACCGCGAACCCTGCCCTGCTCGACGGCCAATACCCGGACGGGCACGGCGGATACGACCACCCACCCCGCGGAGCCCTGACCTACCGGCCCAGCAACACCGTCCGCACCGCGGTCTTCGACAAGTACGACACCTGCACCTTCCCTGGCTGCACCGTCAAGGCCCGCGACTGCCAGTTCGACCACATCGTCGAATTCGACCCCGACAACCCACACGCGGGCGGCTGGACTATCGAGAGCAACGGCGAACCCGCCTGCATCTGGCACCACCAGGCCAAGACCGACCGACTCTTCCGCGTCGTCCGCCTCGACGGCGACGTCATCGTCTGGATCGGCCAACACGGCGCAATCGGCGTCACCCTGCCCCTGCCGGCCGAACAACGACCCAGCGCCCGCACCAAGAAACCCGCAGCGCGGCCGACCTCGAAGCCGCCACCCGCACCACCGCCACCCGAACCACCCGACCCCGGGATCTACGAACTGACCTGGTGGGAAACCCACATGCACCCCACCGACCTACCCCCGACGCTCCCGGAACTCGCCACCATCACCGACCCCGGCCACCTCGCCCGATGCGCACAACTCCGCGCCCACCACGCCGAACACCTCGCGATCCTGGGCGAACGTCTCCGCCATCAACCCCCGCCGTTCTAGAACACGGCCGCGGTGATCAGCGCGAGCAGCGGGGTGATCCCCTGAACCACCGCCGGCCGCAGGTACTTTGCGCCCGTCGATGCGAGTACCACCGCGGCACCGACGATGCACACACAGCAGAAGACGACGATGGCGTGCCCGGCGGCGCCCCCGATGATCAGGCCGACAACGATGCCGATCGCCAGGAAGAGGTTGTAGAAACCCTGGTTGTAGGCCAACGGACGGGCGACATCCGCGTCCTGCTGGCTGGTCAGTCCGAAGCGTTTCCAGACCTCCGGGCGCGTCCACCACACGCTCTCCATGGCAAAGATCACGACGTGTAGCGCAGCAGCGAGACCAGCGAATATCTGGGCGATGACCGGCATGACAGAACGATGCCACACCGGCACGGGCATCGCGCGGTAACACAGCACGACTGCCCGCACAAGGCCCGCTGGGAGGAGCCGAATCGCCGAAACCCCGGCCTCCGGGCGGGCGGCACGCGCTCCCCCGCCCCGAAGACTCGAGGGCATGAACGTCGTCTCCAGGCGCGCCTTCCTGATGGGGCTCGCCGCCACCCCGATCGCCCTGTCCGCCGGATGCGCTGCCGGCCGGCCGAGTCCGGCGGGAGCCTCTTCCCGGCCGCTGCCCATCCCTCCGCTCGCGACCGCTACGACCGACGGGGCGGGTGCGCGGCATTTCACCCTCACCGCAGGGGCGGGCAGCTCGGAGATCGTGGCAGGCAAGTCGACCGCGACGTGGGGGTTCAACGGTTCGATGCTGGGTCCGACCATCCGCGCCCGCCGCGGCGAGTCGGTCGCGTTCACCATCGACAACGGCCTGCCCGAGGCGACCACGGTGCACTGGCACGGGATGCACGTGCCCGCCCGCTTCGACGGCGGTCCGCACCAGACCATCGAGCCCGGCGCCCGCTGGGAGCCGGCATGGACGGTGAACCAGCCGGGCGCGACCCTCTGGTACCACCCGCACCCGCACGGCTCCACCGAGAAGCACGTCTACCGCGGCCTGGCCGGACTGTTCCTGGTCGACGACGAGGTCACCGACGCCGTCGACCTGCCCAAGACCTATGGGGTGGACGACATCCCGCTGATCATCCAGGACAAGCGCTTCACCGCCGACGGAACCCTCGACGAGTCCGACCCCACCGACATCGGACTGCTGGGCGACACCATCGTCACCAACGGGATCGCAGGCGCCCACCTGCCGGTCAGCACCGAGAGGGTTCGGCTGCGGATCCTCAACGGCTCCTCGGGCCGGATGTACAACCTCGGCTTCGCCGACGATCGCGAGTTCCACCTGGTCGCGAGCGACGGCGGCCTGCTTGCGGCGCCCGTGCCGCTCACCCGGGTCCGGCTCAGCCCCGGCGAGCGGGCGGAGATCGTGGTGGCCGTGAACGGCTCGAACGCGCTGCTGCGCGCGCTGCCCCACGAGGACCACGCCGGACTCGACCGCGGCGACGCGGCCGCATTCGGCGTGCAGGAGAGCTTCGACGTCCTCGAACTGCGACCCAGCGAGAACCCGACCGGCTCACCCGCACTACCCGCATCGCTGGCGACCATCGCACGGCTCGACCCCACGGGTGCGGCCGCCGAGCGCAGCTTCGAGCTCCAGTGGTTCATGATCAACGGCGCCCAGATGGACATGAACCGCATCGACTTCTCCCCCACCGTCGACACCACCGAGGTGTGGACGGTGCGCAATGTCGACAACTGGCCGCACAACTTCCACGTGCACGACGTGCAGTTCCAGATCATCGACATCGACGGCAGCCCGCCGCCCCCGGCACTGGCCGGCTGGAAGGACACCGTCTACACGCCGCCGGGCGTCCGGTTCCGGCTGGCGCTGCGCTTCACCGAGTACTCCGACCCGACCTTTCCGTACATGTACCACTGCCATCTGCTGCTGCACGAGGATCAGGGCATGATGGGGCAGTTCCTCGTCCTCGAACCGGGTCAGAAGCCCGCTCCGATGGCGATGGACATGGACATGTCACACCAGGGGCACGGCGGCTAGCGGTTGGGAGGCCTGATGGAACCGGACGAGGTCGATTTCGCGCACACCGACGCGGCCGACCGGAAGCGGCGCGAGAAGGCCACCGAACTGGCCCGGTTCGCGTGGGACCGGGCCATCAGCGGAGCCGAGCTCCTCGACCTGCCCGACGACCGGTTGCGCAAGCTCGCGAGGGCAGCGGGCGCGAATCCGCCGAGCACCAGGGAGACCTGGACCGTGGTTGCCGACCTGCTCGACCAGAAGTCGACATGGGCCGCGGCGAACCCCGACCACCCGCAGGCCACCCCGGCGCACGCCGACGAGAAGATCATGTGGGTCAAGCGGCCCATCCCGCCCTGGACCTAGCCCAGCGAGAAAAGGTCGGTGCACTCCCCTACCGGCCTCGCCCGCAGGATCTCGCGCGCACGCGACCGCGCGTTGTTGTACTCGAACCACGCCGTGTCGTCGTCGACGTCCATCCCGAGCAGCGCGCACGAGCGTGCAGGCTCTGGCAGCCGGTCGAGGGCGGGCACCGCATCGACGGACAGGCCGCGCAGGTACCCGACGTCGATGTGCCCCGTGTCGGCGTACCGCTGCGCGTTCCGCTCCGCGATGTAGCCATCCGGATTGAGCGCGGCGAACCCGAGCAACCCCACCGCCACCGAAGCCAGCACCGCCCGCGGCAGCCACCGCGCCGACATCCGCACCCCGGCCACCATCAGCAACACGAAGACCACACCCAGCCACAGCTCAGTCGCCATCACGCCCACGCGCAGCCGGGTGAAGCCGAACTCGTTCTCGTACAGCGACATCCGATGCACCGCCGACGCGACGATCACGAGGGTGAGGACGCAGAGCGCCCCGAGGAGCAGGCGGGCGCTCAACCGGTCCCCCGAGTCCCGCCGATCCACCTTCCGGACGGCGACCGCGATGACGGCCAGGGTCAGGACGGTGACCGCGGTGAGCTGCCAGAAGCCCTGCCGCGCGTAATCGGCGTAGGTCAGATCGTCCGTGTCCTGCACATGGTCGTCCCCGCCGAACAGCACCCGTACCTGCACCGCGACGAAAACGACGAACAGCAGGTCCAGCAGCGCCAGCGGCACCGCCCATTCCCACCGCGCGACCGGGCGACCGGGCCGGGGCGCCAGTGCATCGAATCGCGGGGTCCGTCGCCGCAGGTAGGCCCCCGCGAGGGCGGTGCCCACGACGAGAAAGCCGAGAATCAGGCGGCCCACCGGATTCGTCACCTGCACGTCGGGAACCACGGCGCCGAACAGCTCGGCGAACTCCGGATCCGCGCTGACGAAGAGCGAACCGAACACCAGGATCAGCACGACGCTGATCGCCGTCACGGCGAGCACCCGTCCCGGTTTCACCCCCCGCCCGGTCCGTAGCCGGGCGCGGCCACGCCGCACCCAGCCGCTCACCCGCACGGGGGTGAGCCAGACCGCGGTCGACGCCAGCGCGAGGCCCGTCCACGTCCAGCCGCCGACAAGGGCGACCGATCCGACGACCCAGCTCGCCACGACGCACAGCGTGATCAGCCACTCGGCGCCGCGCACCGCCGCCACCGCGAGCAGGGCGAGGGCGCCGAGGGCCGCGCCGATCTGCAGCCCCGTCGGACGCGGACGAACGGTCGCGAATGCGGTCGCCGCCACCGCCACTCCGGTCAGGAGGTAGGCGATGCTCACCACCGTCACCTGCAATGTGAGGGTGGCGATGGCGCCGGCACCCAGTGCAGCGGCCAGGGTCGCGCGGGGGGCCATCGACGTGTGGTCCTGCCGCCACATCCCGCGTGGCCAGCGCCAAGGGCGGCCGCCCCGCACCATTTCGGGGCGCGCCGCCGTCATCGCTCGGTTCATCGTCTCTGCGCTCATCTGGTCCTCCTGATCCGCGCCCACCCGGCACGCGGGCAGGCGTCATCACGGGACCGGCCGGGAAGGCCGGACCCCCAAGGGAATTCGTCTTGTTGGTTGCGCTAGGTCTGTGGAATCGACACCCGGATGCAGCAGCCCGGACCCGTGTCGAGGACCTCGATACGGCCGCTGTGCAGCTCGACCGCCCAGCGTGCGATCGCCAGGCCGAGGCCGGTCCCGCCGTCCTGCGCGCCGCCGCGGGTGAAGCGCTCGAACACCCGGGACCGGTCGGCCACGGGGATGCCGGGGCCGTCGTCGTGCACGTCCAGGATCAGCTGGCCCGAGTCCTGGTCGATCCGGACCCGGACCCGCACGGGCGCATCCGGCGAACCGTGCCGCGCCGCGTTGTCGAGGAGGTTGGTGATCACCTGATGGAGTCGGGCCGTGTCCGCGACGGCGCGCAGCCCCGCCGGTGTCACCTCCACCAGGGCAGGCAACGGACCGCTGGGGCCTGCGGCCTGCCGGATCACCTCGTCCAGGAACGGCTCGATCTCGAAGGTGGTGCGCTGCAACGGCACCGCGCCACCCTCCAGCCTGGACAGATCCAGCAGGTCCGCCACCAGGCTGCCCAGCCGTTCGGTCTGGGCGAGCGCCGACCGCATCGTCTGCTGATCGGCCGTCTCGACGCCGTCGACCACGTTCTCCAGCACCGCCTGCAGGGCCGCGATGGGGGTCCGCAGCTCGTGTGAGACGTTGCCGATCAGCTCACGGCGGTATCGGTCGTCGGCCTCGAGGTCCTCCGCCATCTGGTTGAACGCCGTCGCCAGCTGGCCGATCTCGTCCCGCGACGTCGAACGCACCCGGCGCGAATAGTCGCCGGTCGCCATCGCCCGCGCCGCGGCGGTCATCTCCCGCAGCGGCGACGTCATGCCGTGCGCGAGTACCTGCGTCACCGCGAGCGCGGCGAGGAGGGCCGCGAGCAACGCGAACCGGAACTGCCACTGCGCGGTGATCCAGAAGGTCAGCGAGGCGAGGAACAGCGAGGCGACCACCAGCAGGCCGGTCTTGGCCTTGAACGAACGCAACGGGTCCAGCGGCCTCGGCCAGTTCACCTCGGCACCTCCAGCGCGTAACCGACCCCGTGCACGGTGCGGATCATGTCGCCGCCCAACTTGCGGCGCAACGCCTTCACATGGCTGTCGACGGTGCGACTACTGGCCGACTCGCCCCAGCCCCAGACCTGTTCGAGCAGCGTTTCGCGGGCGATCGCCGCGCGCGGCCGCAGGGCCAGGTGCGCCAGCAGGTCGAACTCGGTCCGGGTCAGGTGGACCTCCTCGGATCCGAGCCGGACCCGCCGAGCGGTGAGGTCGATCGTCACCTCGCCGATGGCGAGGGTCTCGGGCTGCTCCGGCACGGCACGCTCGGAACGGCGCAGCAGCGCGGCCACTCGAGCGACCAGGATCCGCATGCTGAAAGGCTTGCTCAGGTAGTCGTCCGCGCCCACCCCGAGCCCGATCACCATGTCCGTCTCGTCGGCGCGGGCGGTCAGCATCAGCACCGGAACCGGCCGGGTGGCCTGGATACGCCTGCACACCTCGAGCCCGTCGAAGCCAGGCAGCATGACGTCCAGCACCACCGCGTCCGGGTCGAAGCTCGCGCACGCGGACACCGCGCCCGGCCCGTCCGCCGCCGTCTCGACCTCGTACCCCTCCGCGCGCAACCGCGCGGCAATCGACTCGGAGATCGTGCGTTCGTCGTCGACGACGAGCACTCTTCGCTGGGTCATGCATCGACTGTATGGGCCGGGTGTGGGGATGCCCGGCAGGAGTTGTGAAGGTTGTGTGCAGGTTTGTGGGCCGCGACTCAGCCGAGTTTGTGCGAGTAGACCGCCAGCCGGACGCGGTTGTCGCAGGCGGTCTTGTCCATCAGGTTGGCGATGTGCGTCTTCACGGTCGTCACCCCGAGGTGCAGTCGGTCGGCGATCTCCTGATTGCTCAGCCCGTCACCGACGAGGGCCAGCACCTCCTGCTCACGTGCCGTCAGCGCGACGCCCGCGTCCCCGGACGGCTGCGGGCCGGTCTCGAGCGCGCGATCGACCAGGCGGCGCAACAAGTCGGGTGAGAACAGCATGTCGCCGTCGACGATACGGTGGATCGCGCTCAACAGATCGGTGGGCGCGGTGTCCTTGACCAGGAATCCCGCCGCCCCCGCCGCCAGCGCGGGATAGAGGTGATCGTCGTCGTCGAAGGTGGTGAGCACCAGCACCTTTGCCTGCGGCCGCGACCCCAGGATCTGGCGGGTCGCCTCGATGCCGTCCAGTCCCGGCATCCGCAGGTCCATCAGGATCAGGTCCGGAGACAGCTCGGCGGCCAGCCGGACCGCCTCGACCCCGTTCGCCGCCTCGCCGATCACCTCGAGGTCCTCGGTCGACTCGCACAGCATCCGCAGCCCGGCGCGGACCAGGCGCTGGTCGTCGACGATCAGCAATCGGATCACTTCTCCCCCTCCGCTGCCGTGACGGCGGCGCCGGGGAGCCAGGCATCGACCTCCCACCCCCGCTCGGTGGGGCCGACGTCGAGGGTGCCGCCGACGAGTTCGACGCGCTCCCCCATCCCGATGATCCCGTGCCCGGCCGGATTCGGGACGCCCGCATCATGGCCGGAGTCGGTGACCCGGACGGCGATTCCCGCACTTCGGTGTGCCACCGTCACCGCGACCGCCCCGCCAGGGTCCACGTGCTTCATGACATTGGTCAGCGATTCCTGCACCACCCGCAGCAACGTGAGCCTGCCGATCGCGTCCAGCCCGCGGAGGTCCTGGTCCACCTCCGAGGAAACCGTGAACCCCGCCGCCCGGGTGCGCTCGATCGCGGCCTCGATCTCCGTCGGCACCGCGTCGGACTCGACCAGCGCGACCTCGCCCAGCGCCGGATCCCGCAACGCCACCAGCAGCCTGCGGATGTCGGAGAGCGCATCGGAGGCCGTCGCGTGCACGTCGTCGAGCACCTCGTGTACCCGCGGGTCCGCATCTGCGAGCACGTGCCGCGCGACCCCGATCCGCAGCACGATCGATGCCATGTGGTGCGCGACGAGGTCGTGCAGTTCCCTCGCCAGCGCACTGCGTTCGGCGGTCCTCGCGTGGAGTTCGGCTTCGGCCCTGCGTGATTCGGCCGACGCTGCCTGCGCCCGGTAGGTCACCGCGAGGTCCCGTTGCGCACGCAGGTACAGCCCGAGCAGCAGGGGTAGGCCCACATACGCCACCGTCGAGACCGCGGTCGCGGGGCGCCAGAAGTCCGTGTGGCTGTCGACCCAGATCCCGGCTAGCACCGCACCGGTCCAGCACGCGGTCGCCGTGACCACCTGCCAGGTCCGATGTGTGCGCATCGCGACCTCGGCCAGCGACACCGCCCCCAGATACGGGACCAGCTCGGACAGCCCCCACGCGTCCGCGGCGAACAGCGGAACCGCCAGCGCGGACAGCACGACAGAGACGGGTAGCGGCCACCGGTCGCCCACGACGAAGACCGCGGCCGCGGCCACGGACAGCAGCCAGTAACCGGCAGGCACCTGGTACTCGCCAGGGAAGTCGCTCGCGAGCAGCATCAGCGGCACCAGGACCAGGGGCGCACAGCGCACCAGCGGGCGCAGGTCGCGACGCGGTCGGATCTCGATCACGACTCAACGGTAGGTGAGCCGATGGTCGGAAACCTCCTACCTGGGGAGGAGGCCGTAGACGCGCCGCGCGTTCGTCTCGAACAGCGCGGACCGAGCGTCGGCATCGAATTGCGCCGCCGCTGCCCGGTATCCGTCGTACAGCCGGTCGAACTCGCCGTACATGCGGTCCACCGGGAAGTTGCTCGCAAACATCGCCCGCCGCGGACCGAAGACCTCCAGGCACCGAAGCACCCACGGCCGCTGGGCCGCCCCGTCCAGGGTGTGCAGCGCCATGCCCAGCCCCGAGATCTTGCACTGCACGTTCGCGCGCTCACCGAGCACACCGAGCGCGGCCGACCACTCATCGAAATCCGCTGCGGCGATGGGCCATCCGGCGTGCTCGAGCACCACGGCCAGGTTCTCGTGGCCGCGCAGGACCTCGGACCAGCCCGGCATGGAGCGGGGATGCGCGACGAGGTCGAACACCAGCGAGTGCCGCCGCAGGTAGTCGAGCAGCGGCACGGTCACCTCGGAATCAGGGCGGAGCCCACGCAGCACCCGGATCCCACGGAAGAGCGGGTTGCGTCGCTGCGTGTCGAGGTCGGCCCGGATCGAGGGCCAGCCGGCGGCGGGGTCGACGGTGCCGATCGCCGCAGCGGGCCAACCGTCCGCGCGTGCGAGCTCCCCGATCCACTCCAGTTCGTCGAGATGTGTTCCGGTTCGGCTGACGGCCGAGACATGTACGATCGCGCGGACCTCATAGCCGGCGGTGTCGACGAGGTAGTCGGCCGCGGTGTAGTCGTGTGCCAATCGGCGCAGGTCACCGAGCGTGGAGGGCCTCGCGTCGCCCCGCTGCTGCATCAGCGGGTACCACGGCCGTCTCGACGGCAGCCAGTGATGCACATGCGGGTCCACGATCGCGATGGCCTGGTTGTCCGCCATGCCCCCAGCCTGGTCGCGGGCGGTATCGACGATCAAGCGCGGTCACCGCGGAATGGGAGACCGGGCTGGTGACCGTGATCACTCTGATGAAATTCTCGACTTCCTATCTTACTCCGGAGTAAGATAACGGGTGTCCACGACCGAACACCGAGAAACTGGTGATCATGAGTAAGCAAGACAGCGTTGTGAGAGCAAACGGCGCCAAGCGTGAGCCCCGCGACACCTCCGCCGTAGGCCTGAACCCGGTGAAGCGGGACGCGATGGGAGCAGCCATGCGGGTGCTCACCAAGATCACCGGCTCGGAGCTCGCCGAGAAGTACAACCTCCGCCAGACCATCGACCGGGTCACCTACGAGGGCACCAAGACCGGCTTCAAGACGCTCGGAGCTGCGACCAGGACGTTCACGAAGGTCTCGGGCGGCGGCCAGCCGAAGCGTCTGCCCACGGCCGAGGCCAAGAACGCCGACTACTTCGACATCACCCCGAACGACGAGCAGAAGATGATCGTCGAGACGGTCCGCGATTTCGCGGGCGAGATCCTGCGCCCCGCCGCGCACGACGCGGACGCGGCCGCCGCCTCGCCCGCCGACCTGGTCGCGCGCGCCGCGGAGCTCGGCATCACCCTCATCAACGTGCCCGAGGAGCTCGACGGCGCCGCCAGCGAGCGCGGCGCGGTCACCAACTCCCTCGTCGCCGAGGCGCTCGCGCACGGCGACATGGGCCTGGCGCTGCCGATCCTCGCGCCCAGCGGCGTCGCGGTCGCCCTGACCCAGTGGGGCACCGACAGCCAGCAGCAGACCTACCTCCCGGCCTTCACCGGCGAGAAGGTGCCGAACGCGGCAGTTGTGGTCAACGAGCCCCGCGCGCTGTTCGACCCGTTCGCGTTGCAGACCAAGGCGGTTCGCTCGCCCAGCGGCTACAAGCTCAACGGCGTCAAGTCCTTCGTGCCCGCCGCCGCGGACTCCGAGCTGTTCATCGTCGCGGCCGAGCTGGACGGCAAGCAGGCCTTCTTCATCGTCGAGTCCGACGCCAAGGGCCTCGTCGTTGAGGCGGATCCCAGCATGGGACTGCGCGCGGCCGGCCTCGGCCGGCTGATCCTCACCGACGTCTCGGTGCCCGAATCCGCCATCCTCGGCGACGGCGACGCCGCCCAGCGTGCGGCCGACTACGCCAACGCCATCCGCCTGGCCCGCCTCGGCTGGGCCTCGATGGCGGTCGGCACCAGCCAGGCCGTGCTGGACTACGTGATCCCCTACGTCAACGAGCGCGAGGCGTTCGGCGAGCCGATCAGCCATCGCCAGGCGGTGGCCTTCATGGTCGCCAACATCGCCATCGAGCTCGACGGCCTGCGACTGGTCACCCTCCGCGGCGCCTCCCGCGCCGAGCAGGGTCTGTCCTTCGCGCGCGAGTCGGCGCTGGCCCGCAAGCTCGCCTCGGAGAAGGGCATGCAGATCGGCCTCGACGGTGTGCAGCTGCTCGGCGGCCACGGCTTCACCAAGGAGCACCCGGTCGAGCGCTGGTACCGCGACCTGCGAGCCATCGGCGTTGCCGAGGGCATCGTCCTCATCTGACGCCGCTGCTGTCCACTAGGAGACTTTGATGATCAACCTCGAACTTCCCAAGAAGCTCAAAGCCTCTGCGAACCAGGCACACCAGGTCGCAGCGGAGATCTTCCGGCCCATTTCGCGCAAGTACGATCTGGCCGAGCACGAGTACCCCGTCGAACTCGACACCATGGCGGCCATGATCGAGGGCCTCAACGACTCGGGCGGTGACGTCGGTGGCGCTGCCGGTGGCCGGTCGGAGGCCTCCACCGAGCTGCTCGGAAACTCCAACGGCGGCAACATGGCCGCACTGCTGAACGCGCTCGAGACCTCGTGGGGCGATGTCGGCCTGATGCTCTCGATTCCCTACCAGGGACTCGGCAACGCTGCGATCGCGGCGGTGTCGACCGACGAACAGCTCGAGCGCTTCGGCAAGGTCTGGGCCTCGATGGCCATCACCGAGCCCAGCTTCGGTTCTGATTCCGCGGCCGTCACCACCACCGCCGTCCTGGACGGCGACGAGTGGGTTCTCAACGGCGAGAAGATCTTCGTGACCGCGGGCGAGCGCTCCACCCACGTCGTGGTGTGGGCCTCGGTCGACAAGTCGAAGGGCCGCGCCGCGATCAAGTCGTTCGTGGTGCCGCGGGACGCCCCTGGCCTGTCCGTCGCGCGTCTCGAGCACAAGCTCGGCATCAAGGCGTCGGACACCGCCGTGCTGCTGCTCCAGGACTGCCGGATCCCCAAGGACAACATCCTCGGCAGCCCCGAGGTGAACGTGGAGCAGGGCTTCGCGGGCGTCATGCAGACCTTCGACAACACCCGCCCGCTGGTGGCCGCCATGGCCGTCGGCGTCGGCCGGGCCGCACTCGAGGAACTGCGCGGCATCCTGGCCGAGGCGGGTGTCGAGGTCTCGTACGACACCCCCGCCTACAACCAGCACGCGGCGGCCGCCGAGTTCCTCCGCCTCGAGGCGGACTGGGAGGCGTCCTACCTGCTGTCGCTGCGGGCGGCCTGGATGGCCGACAACAAGAAGCCGAACTCGCTCGAGGCGTCGATGTCCAAGGCGAAGGCGGGACGCACCGGCACCGACGTCACGCTCAAGGCCGTCGAGCTGGCAGGCAGCCTCGGATACTCGCAGCACACGCTCCTGGAGAAGTGGGGCCGCGACTCGAAGATCCTCGACATCTTCGAGGGCACCCAGCAGATCCAGCAGCTGATCGTGGCGAGGCGCGTGCTCGGAAAGTCGTCTGCCGAGCTCAAGTAGTCTGCGCTGCACGCTGTTTCATGCAACGTCCGCCCCCGTCGCCTCCAATGGCGGCGGGGGCGGACTCGTTGCACTGAGCGGTCTTGCATCACCAAAGCGCTTGATTAACAACAATTTCCACGAAATTACCCCTGGGAATCCGGATAATCGAGTAAGGCATGATTCGCCTACGTGACGCGTTCATCGAATAGTGCCCGACTGGCGCTGGGGATCAATGTCCCCGGTGACTTCGACCCGCCACTCCCCGCAGATCAGTGCACCTGGGTGGAACGCGCGCTGTGCCGCACCGAGCACCCCGATCAGATGTTCGTTCGTGGCGCCGCCCAGCGCGAGGCGGCCACATTGTGTCGGCGGTGCCCAGTCATCGTTCAGTGCGGCATCGAGGCACTCGACAACGCAATCGAATACGGCGTGTGGGGTGGGATGACAGAGCGTCAGCGGCGGGCTTTGCTCAAGCGTCACCCCAACGTCGAGTCGTGGGCCGATCTGATGGAGATCGACTCCACCGGCCCTACGTGATGAGTGCGATGCCGACGCTCGGGCCGCCGTCCGGCAAGTGCACGAGCGGGCTGTTGGTGAACTTCAGCGGCGTCGGGTCCCACCGCATCAGCGGAAAGCCGACATTCTCCTGCCAGGTCTCGCGCAGGTTGACCACGATCGGACTGGCGAGAGAGCCGGGTTCGACCCAGAAGGTGTCCGGGGCGACCGCTTCGTAGATCGGGAGCCCCGCATTCCGCGCCGCGATCAGAGTTTGGGTCGTCAATCCCTGCGGAGCGGCGATGTCACCGACGGCGGCACCCGCCGCGAAAGCCGTGACAGGCGCCAGCGGATCTGCTGTCGCAGCCGCCGGTGCCGCCACACCGACACCGATCGCGACCGCGGCGCGGCACCCATGACACATGCTTCGACGTGATCATCACAGATCCCCCTCAATCGAAACCAGAAACCTACCAATCTGTCGGTTTTCTGCCCGCGCTTCGTTACAGCGGCCGCTTTCACGCTCCCTCGCGCCGTTCGAAACCTGCCACCGGGCACCCACCCCGCACTAGGCTGAGGACCATCCACTCACCGGATCGATTCTGGGCTCAGGGGGCAAATTCCAATGCCGGGTGTTCTGACGAAGACGATCGATACCCTCGGGGCGGCGCGGGTGATGGTACGCGCGGGTCTCGTCCCGTTTCCCCGGGTAGACCGGGGCATCGCGGCCATCCTCGCGGTCCGCAAATACGGCCCCTTCGCCGGGCCGATCCACGCGCACGCCGAGGCCGGACTCGACGCGGTCGCGATCATCGACGAACACGGGCAACTGACCTACGCCCAGCTCGAGCAGCAGTCCAACGCCCTGGTGCGGGCCTGGGAGGCGAACGGCATCGCTCCGGGGTCGGTGATGGGCGCCATGTGCCGCAACCATCGCGGCCTGGTCCTCACAATGCTCGCCGCCGCGAAGCTGGGCGCCAAGCTGGTCCTGATGAACACCGGCTTCGCTCCCCCGCAGCTGGTGGATGTCGCTGCCCGCGAACAGGTTCGGTCGTTCGTCTACGACGAGGAGTTCGCCGACGTCGCCGCGGCCCTACCCTCGGACGTGCGGCTCTTCCTGTCCTGGGGCAAGGACACCGGGCACGGGGCCCGAACGCTCGACGATCTCATCTCCGGTCAGCCCACCAGCGCCGTCCCCCATCCGGCCACGCACGGCAGCTTCGTGTTGCTCACGAGTGGCACCACCGGAACCCCGAAGGGCGCACCGCGCGAGCGCACCTCGCCGCTGGCATCCGCCCAGTTCCTGGACCGGGTGCCGCTGCGTCCCGGCCAGACAATGGTGATGGCGGCGCCCGCCTTCCACGGCACCGGCATGTCCCAGTTCGCGATCGCGCTTGCGCTCGGCCAGACGGTCGTCATGCAGCGCAAGTTCGACCCCGAGGGCAGCGTCCGCCTCGTCGCCGAGCAACGGGCCGACGTCCTCGTCGTGGTCCCGACGATGCTGCAGCGGATCATCGACCTCGGCCCCGAGATCCTGTCGAAGTACGACACCACCAACCTCAAGATCATCTTCGCCGCGGGGTCCGCCATCTCCCCCGATCTGAGCAGGCGCACCACCGGGGCCTTCGGCCATGTTCTGCACAACCTGTACGGCTCAACCGAAGTCGCGGTTGCGACAGTCGCCACGCCTGCCGACCTCGCGGTTGCACCCGGCACCGCAGGCAGAGCGCCGGTGACCTGTCACGTCGAGCTCTACGACGACGCGGGGGTGCGGATCACCGAACCCGAGTCGGTGGGCCGGATCTTCGTCTCCAGCGGACTGAGCTTCAGCGGATACACCGACGGCCGCGACAAGGAGCGGATCAACGGGCTGCTCGCCACCGGCGACGTCGGGCACTTCGACAAGGACGGGCTGCTATTCGTCGACGGCCGCGACGACGACATGATCGTCTCGGGCGGCGAGAACGTCTACCCCCTCGAGGTCGAGAACCTGCTCTACGAGCGCTCCGATGTGCTGGAGGTGGCGGTGATCGGCGTCGACGATGCCGAGTTCGGCCACCGGCTCAAGGCATTCGTGGTGCCGACACCGGACTCCACACCCGACGATCAGGTGCTCAAGGCCTACGTGAAGGAGCACCTCGCCCGCTACAAGGTGCCCCGCGAAGTGGTCTTCCTCGAGGAGTTGCCCCGCAATGCCACCGGAAAACTGCTCCGGCGGGTCCTGATCGAGATGGAAACCCCGAAGGACTAATCGAGGAATGCGCCGATGATGGTCCGGCCGACGGCTTCGATCGCCGCCAGCTGATCCGCGTCGGGCGCGGTGCCCGCAGGCATGTGCTCGCGCAGCACGGGCAGTTCCGCAGCCGTCAGCTCGACATGGAACTGCAGGCCGTAGGCGTTGTCCCCGACCCGGAAGGCCTGGTGCGGATAGGACGCGCTGCCCGCGAGCAGCACCGCTCCCTCCGGCAGGTCGAAGGTGTCGCCGTGCCAATGCACCACCGGCATTTCGCCGCCGAGACCACCAAAGACCTTGTCCGACTTCGCGGCATCGGCGAGGGTGACCGTCCCGGCACCGAATTCTCCTGTGGGGCCCTCGAATACGTTGGCCCCGAGCGCCGCCGCGAGGAGCTGGGCACCGAGGCACACCCCGATCACCGGGACGCCGAGATCGAGGCAGTCACGGATCAGCGCGCGTTCGGCCGCCAGGTGGGGGTGGCCGGCGTCGTCGAGCGCATTCATCGGACCACCCATGACCACCAGTCCGGCGCACTCGGACGCCTCCGGGAGGCTGTCTCCGTCGAAGGGCTCGCAGACCGAGTAACCGATCCCCCGTGCGCTGAGCACGGTCCCGATCAGGGCCGGCCCCTCGAAGGCGACATGCTTGATGATCCACCAGGTTTGAGTCACCGGCCAAGACTGGCACAACAGCGACATCACCGAGAAACGACGAAAGCCCGGTCCGAAGACCGGGCTTTCGTTCATTGGTAGCGGGGACAGGATTTGAACCTGCGACCTCTGGGTTATGAGCCCAGCGAGCTACCGAGCTGCTCCACCCCGCGCTGCACTGATAACTCTACACGAGAATTGGGGCACTCCCGACCACAGCCGGATCCAGCGGATCGGCAACCCGATCCAGCGACTCCCAGGTCGACTCGTAGCGCCTGCGCGTCACCTCGTCCGCGTCCTGCAGAAGGGCATCCAAGAGCGACTTCGGATCGCGTCGCCACGCCGCCACGACCCTCGCGACCTCCTTGTCGGAGAACACACCCGATCGGGCAACCGCGGAGATCCACTCCTCGAACACACCACATCGGATCCGTTCGACAGCACCCCGATCGAAGCCGCCCTCGACGAAATCGTGAGAGAACATCGCGGCGACGTAGTCACCATGAACCAACTGTTCGGTCTTCATGGGGTGAGCACCTTCCCTGGCGTGGCTGGCGAGACGTTCACAGCCTGCCGCCTACCGGCCCCGATGACGACGGGAGTACTACCCAGGTACATACCTGTTTCCGCATCGGGAACCCAGGAAACGACGAAAGCCCGGTCCGAGGACCGGGCTTTCGTTCTTTGGTAGCGGGGACAGGATTTGAACCTGCGACCTCTGGGTTATGAGCCCAGCGAGCTACCGAGCTGCTCCACCCCGCGATGCATTTACGAAGTTACACGAGCGGCGGAACAGAACACAAATCGCGTGCGGCGGGGCCGGAAACCGCCCCCCGGAAAGCACGGAAACAGGTGACCCAAGGCACAAATGGGCCGTGATCCCAGCCACATAACGGACGCGTAACGAACACGCATCCTGTTGACAACGGCGCGCACTCACCTGCGGAAATGCTCGATCCGGCACGGATTTTCGGGTGCAGGGGACGTCCGGACGGCGGGATGACCGTGTCGAAAATGTTGCGTACGGTCGCCACCGGCCCGAAACAACCGGGCTTAAGCCGACCCGCCGCTGCTCACTCTGCCCCGCGGGATCGGAACCCCGAAACCTTCGAGGGGCAGGGACGCGGCGCCAGTGTTTGTGTGCCGGGCGAGAGGAACTCACTCCGCCCCAGGCCGGCCCGTTCGCAAGCGCGGAGAGGATTCACCCCGCATGACGACTCGCAAGATGACCACGCGTGCCCTCGGATGGGTTGCCGCCACCGGCGCACTCGTCGCAGTTCCCTTCGGCCTCGCCACCGGCACCGCCAGCGCCGCCTCCCACAACTGGGACGGCGTCGCACAGTGCGAGAGCGGCGGCAACTGGGGCACCAACACCGGCAACGGCTACTACGGCGGCCTGCAGTTCTCCCAGAGCACCTGGACCGCCAACGGCGGCAGCGGCTCGCCGCACGGCGCATCCAAGGCCGAGCAGATCCGCGTCGCGGAGAACACCCTCGCCAGCCAGGGCCCCGGCGCCTGGCCGGTGTGCGGTCAGTACCTGAGCACCGCGACCGAGGACGTTGCCCCGGAGCCGGCCCCCGCGCCCGCCCCCGCGCCCGCTCCGGTCGAGATCCCGGCCGTCCCCGCGGTCATCGCCCCGGCCCTGCCTGCCCTCGAGACCATCCCGGCGCCCGCCGCCGACCAGGTCAAGAAGGCGTCCGACGCCGCCGTCGCCCTGGCGAACCAGCACGGCTTCGGAGATCAGATCCAGCAGCTGATCGCCAACAACGGTGTGGCCCTCGCGAGCCTGACCCGCTGATCCAGCGCACGACAGCAAAGGGGCCCTGCCATCCGACCGGATGGCAGGGCCCCTTTGCTGTCGTGCGCTGTTACTTGGGTAGCCCCTGGTAGGCGTCGACCGCCTTCTGCAGCCGGTCGAGCGCCGCACCGTACGCCGCGAAGTCGCCGCTCTGCTGCGCCGTCTTGACCGCCCCGAGCGCTGCGTCGACCTCGGTCAGCGCGGCGTCGACGTTACCGCTCGGTGCCGGCGGCGGGACCGCGGTCGGTCCGCCCGGCGGCTGCGCCTGCTGCTCCCCATCCGTCGCAGGCGCCGCCCCGCCCGGCGCGGTCGCCACAGAGGCTGCCCCCGAACCGAACACCTGATCCAGCGCCTCCGCCAGCGTCGGCGCATAGCCGACGCGGATGCCCTTCGTGTCGGTGAAGCTCACCAGCACCGCGGTGAGCTGCGGGAAGGCATTCGTCGAATTCCGTTGGGTGTACAACGGTTCGACGTACAGGATGCCGCCCTCGGCGATCGGCAGCGTCAACAGATTGCCGTACTGGATCTTGTTCGACTGCTTGATCAGCGACAGCGCGCTGGCCACCGTCTGATTCGACGTCATCGCGGTCTGTGCCTGCTGCGGGCCCTGAGTCTGCGTCTCCGTCGGCAACTGCAGCACGGTGAACTTGCCGTAGTCCTTCGGATCCGACGCGACCGAGATGTACGCGGCCAGCAACTCCCGGTTGTATCCCTCCATCGGGCTGGTCAGCTTGAACTCGGGCTTTGCCGTCTCCTCGTTGCCGAGCAACACGTAATAGGGCGGCTGGTTCTTATCCGTCTCCACCGTGGGGTCGCTGGGGACCGACCAGAAGTTGTTGTTCGTGAAGAACTCGTTCGGGTCGTCCACGTGGTACTTGGCGAGCATCTCCCGCTGCACCTTGAACAGGTCCTCGGGGTATCGGAAATGCGCCCGCAGGTCGTCGGTGACCGCGCTGTTGGGCTGAACCGTGCCGGGGAAGACGCCCATCCAGGCCTTGAGAACCGGGTCCTGCTCGTCCACCTGGTACAGGGTCACCGTTCCGTCGTAGGCGTCGACGGTGGCCTTGACCGAGTTCCGGATGTACGAGACCTCTTTCTTCGGCAGCAGCCGTCCGGTGGCCTGGTCGACGCTGTCCTCGACCAGGCCGTCGAGCGAGGAGCGCTGCGCGTACGGATAGTTGTCGAGTGTTGTGTAGGCATCGACGATCCACTGCATCCGGCCCGCGACCACCGCGGGGTAGATGGTGCCGTCGGTGGTCAGCCACGGCGCGACCTGGTTCACCCGGTCCCGGGGGTCGCGGTTGTAGATGATCTTCGAATCGTCGCCGATCGCACCGGAGAAGAGGATGTTGCGCTCGGTGTACTTGGCCGCGAACGCCATGCGGTTCACCCAGTTGCCGATCCCGACACCACCGGCGCCGGTGTAGGTGTACTTCGAGTCGTCCGTGTCGTACTCGCGGGGCTCGCCGCCCGCAGCGCCGACGATCGCGTAGTCGGCGTCCGACTTGGCGATCACCTCGCCGTAGTAGATCCGCGGATTGTCCACCCGCAGAGCCGGATCCGACGGCTGCGTCTTGAGGTCGCTGACGCTGTAGATCGGGTAACCGCCGGTGTTGTTCTGGCTGTCCCCCGAGACCTTGGTCACCTGATTGGCGGGCGCGGCGACGAATCCGTTGCCGTGCGTGTACACGGTGTGCTTGTTGATCCAGTCGGTCTGGTTCCCGCTCAGGCTGGCGGGCGAGAGCTCGCGCGCCGCCACCACGAAGTCGCGCAGCTGACCGTTCATCTCGTACCGGTCGATGTTGAGCGCCTTCGGGAAGGCATAGAAGTTCTTCAACTGCTGCTGCGCGGTGAACGTCGGCGACAGGATGTTCGGGTCGAGCAACCGCGTGTTGGCGATCGTCGTCACGTCCGCGGGCACATCCTGCGGCTGCTTCGTCGCGACACCCGTGTAGTCGACGTATTCGACGGTGTCGTCGGTGATCCCATACGCCTGCCTCGTCGCCTGGATGTTGCGCTCGATATACGGGCTCTCCTTCTGCGCGGCGTTCGGCTTCACCGAGAACTGCTCGACCACCAGCGGGTAGACGGCGCCGATCAGGATCGAGGAGAGCACCAGCAGCGCGGTGGCCATAGCGGGGATCCGGATGTCGCGCAGGAAGATCGCGGCGAAGAACGCGAGGGCGCAGATCACCGCGATGGCCATCAGGATCAGCTTGGCAG
This sequence comes from Rhodococcus sp. PvR044, assembly GCF_040548995.1. Classification (NCBI taxonomy): domain Bacteria; kingdom Bacillati; phylum Actinomycetota; class Actinomycetes; order Mycobacteriales; family Nocardiaceae; genus Rhodococcus; species Rhodococcus sp. PvR044. The sequence goes on along the minus strand of NZ_JBEPSX010000001.1, from coordinate 753,465 downwards.
GCAGCACCGCATTGATGTCGGTGTAGCTGCCGCCGGTGAAGGTGGGCTCCTTGCGGCTGCTCGAGAGCAACGAGTACCTGTCCAGCCAGTAGCCGACGGCCTTGAGCAACACGAAGGTGCCCGCCAGCAACGCGAGCTGGACGGTCGCCGCCTTGGTCAGCGCGCCGTCCCTGCCGCTGAGCCGGAGCCCGCCGAAGACGTAGTGCGTCAACAGGTTCGCGAAGAAGGCGATGAGGACGGCAACGAACAGCCAGTTCAGCACGAGCCGGAAGAACGGCAGGTCGAAGGAGTAGAAGCCGATGTCGAGGCCGAACTGGGGGTCCTTGATACCGAACGACTCACCGTGCAGGAACAGCTGCACCGTCACCCAGTTCGACTGCGCGACCAGTCCGGCGAGAAGACCCATCGCGACCGGGATGCCGATGCCGAACGCCTTCAGCCGACCCATCACCGTGGTCCGGTACCGGGCGATCGGGTCGTTGGGCCCGGCGACCGGCACGAACACCGGACGGGAGCGGTAGGCCAGCAGCAACGCCAGGAACACCGCCCCACCGACCAGCAACGCCACCGCCAGGAACAGCAGGAGCCTGGTGACCAGCACCGTGGTGAAGACGGTCCGGAATCCGACCTCGCCGAACCACAACCAATTGGTATAGGTGTCGATCAGCCGGGGACCGATCAGCAACAGTGCCGCGGCTACGAGCGCCAATACCAGCAGCACTCGACTTCGACGGGACAACGACGGTAAGCCGGTGGGGGGCCGCATGCCCACGTGCCACTCTCCAGTGATTCGGGCGGCGCACAGGCGCCGCGGTGGTTGTGACCACTCTACGTGTGGGTGGGAGGATGGGACCGTGAGCGATAGCAATGGCGTGTACTACGGCCACCCGGCCGACTTCTCCGTCGACGCACTCCCCCGGTGCATACGCGAGGTGTCGGACTTCGTCGACGCGGGCGGATGGGGTCAACCGCCGGTGATGTTCGCCCTCGTCCCCACCGCCGTCCTGGCCGCCGCGGAGCCCGACCTCATCGATCAGCTCGAGGACGGCACCGAGCTGACGCCGGTCGAGCAGGAGCCGTTCCCGGAGGACATCGGTGGCGGCACCCCCGCGCTCGACGAGTTCCTGTCCACCACCAGCTGGCCCGCGGAGGTCGTCGGCTGCGCCCTGGTGCAGGAGATCGTGGTGTTGCCGCCGACGGCCGAGTCCGATCTCGACAGCGCGGTGGCACCGGTGGTGACCGACGAGCACGCCGCCGACGAGATCGCCCGCGCCACCGCGAACGCCCACCCCGAACGCCGCGAGGCCCGGCTCATCGCCGCGGTGCTGCGGGACGGCCCGTCCGTCTGCGTGCTCCAGCTCAAGCCGGAGGAAGACGACCTCGATGCCGAACCCGAGCTGCTCACCTACGAGGACCTCGCGCCGAACCTGGTGAACGCGCTGTACGCGACGTTCGACGCGCCCGACGACTGACCCGCGGGGCCGAAAACCGGCCCTAGCAGGCGGGCGCGTCGCCGCCGGAATTCAGCGAGTCGAGCGCCGACACCGCGCCGTCGAGGTTGTCCACCTTCACCAGCCGCAGACCCTCGGGTACCCGCTGACGGGCCTCGTCGCAGTTCTTCGACGGCACCAGGAAGGTGGTCGCCCCGGCTTCGCGGGCGGCGAGCAACTTGTACGGGATGCCGCCGATCGGGCCGACCTCTCCCTCGGAGTCGATGGTCCCGGTGCCGGCCACGAACCCGCCACCGCTGAGTTCGCCGGGCGAGAGCTTGTCGATCACCGCGAGGGTGAACATCAGTCCGGCCGAGGGGCCGCCCACCTCGGCCAGGTTGAACTCCACGGTGAACGGGACCTCGGGCTTCTCCTGCGGCGTGATCCCCAGGTAGCCGTGGTCCGTGGCTCCCGGCCGCGCGCCGAGCGTCACCGGCACGGTCATCTCCTGGCCGTCGCGACGCAGCAGCACGCTGACCTCGCTGCCGGGTTCGAGTTCGGCAACCGCCCGCTGCACCTCACCGACAGTCTTGACCTGCGTGCCCTTGATGGCGAGCAGCTGGTCGCCCGGCCGCAGCGCGTCCTTGGCCGGTCCGTCCTCGGCTACGTCGACCACCTCGAGCGCGACGGGCAGGTTCAAGTAGTGCAGCGCGGCGAGCTCCGCGGAATCCTCCGACTGCGCGAAGTCCGCCTCGTTCTCCTGCTTGACCTCGTCCTTGCTCTTGTCCGGCGGGTACACCTCGGAGCGCGGTACCAGGCCGTAGCGCCCACTGATCCAGTTCCCGAAGGCCTCGAAGATGTTGAGTCCGTCACGGACCGAGACGGTGGTCATGTTCAGGTTGCCCGACGTCGGATCGATCTCGGTCCCCTCGATCTCGACCACGGGCTTGCCGTCGGCCTCGCCGAGGGTGTTGAAGGTGGGTCCCGGTCCGAGGGCCACGAACGGCACGGTCACCGCGGTCCCGAGAGTGAAGAGCGCCACCACCGGCACCAGCGCAGCGGCCAGGGTCACCATCCGTCGATTCACCCGGCCCAGCGTAGAGGGCGGCCTGGCGTGTTCGCGCTGAGCGTCATCTCCGCCGCCACCAACCCCCACGATGCCTTGTACCGTTGAGCCATGAGCAATCCGCCGTTTGGTTTCTCGAGTTCCGACGACGATCCCGACCGTGACAAGGGTCGGGACGGCGAGGGTTCGCCCGGTCCGGGCGGGATCCCGTTCGGCTTCACCCCCGAGGGCTTCGACCCCACGCAGCTCGGCCAGATGCTCACCCAGTTCGGGCAGATGCTCAGCGGCATGGGTGGCGCGATGGGCACCGGCGGTAGCGGCCCTGTCAATTACGACCTCGCCAAGAAGCTCGCCCTCCAGCAGCTCGGCTCCGTGGCCCCGATCTCGAGCGGAACCGGCACCGCGGTCGCCGACGCCGCCCACCTCGCGGAGGTGTGGCTGGACGGCGCCACCACCCTGCCCGCCGGCGCGTCCAAGGCGGTCGCCTGGACGGCAGCCGACTGGCTCGAGAACACCCTCGACACTTGGAAGCGCCTGTGCGACCCGGTGGCCGAACAGATCTCGGGCATGTGGGCGAGCGGCCTCCCCGAGGAGGCCAAGCAGATGGCGGGCCCGATGATGGGCATGCTCGGACAGATGGGCGGGTTGGCCTTCGGCTCTCAGCTGGGCCAGGCCCTCGGCCAGCTCTCCTCCGAGGTGCTGACCTCCACCGACGTCGGGCTCCCGCTCGGCCCCAGTGGGGTGTCGGCGCTGCTGCCGACGGCGATCGAGAAGTTCAGCGAGGGTCTCGAGCAGCCCGATCGCGAGATCCTGGTGTTCCTCGCCGCACGCGAGGCCGCTCATCACCGCCTGTATGTTCACGTGCCGTGGCTCCGACAGCGACTGCTGGCCACCGTCGAGGAGTACGCGCGCGGCATCCGGATGGACTTCTCCGCGATCGAGGAGGCCGCCCAGGGCATCGACCCGAGCGCGCTGACCGATCCGTCGAAGATCGAGGAGATCCTCCAGCAGGGCGCCTTCGAACCGCAGACGACGCCCGAGCAGAAGCAGGCCCTCGAACGCCTCGAGACCATGCTCGCCCTCATCGAGGGCTGGGTGGAGACCGTGGTGTCCGAGGCGCTCGGCGACCGGCTGCCCGGGGTGGCCGCCCTGTCCGAGACGCTCCGCCGTCGCCGCGCCACCGGCGGTCCCGCGGAGCAGACGTTCGCCACCCTCGTCGGCCTGGAACTACGCCCCCGCAAGGTCCGCGAGGCGTCGCGCCTGTGGCACCTGCTCACCGAGAGCGCCGGGATCGAGGGCCGGGACGGGGTGTGGGCGCACCCCGATCTACTGCCGGACTCCTCCGATCTGGACAGCCCCGCCGGATTCGTCGACCGTGTGGTCGGCGGCGGCACCAGCGCCTTCGACGACCCGATCGCGCAACTCGAGGCGACCGAGGCCCGCGAGCGTGAGCAGGGTGGGGACACCGACCGACCGACGGAGTAGCGGCCGGAACGAAAACCCCAGGCCATCGGCGCCGCGCCCCTGTGGATAACCGGGTGCGCAGCGCTCGTCTGCGCCGCCGCACCTGCAAGGGTCGGGACATGACACCGGCCTCGGCACTGAGCGCGGGTCCGCGGCTCGATCCGCGGATCCCGATCCTGGTTCGGCCCAGCGGTACCGTCCAATTGGGCTGGGACCCCGAGCGCGCCCTGCTGCTCACCGTGCCGACCGGGGTCGCCCCTCCTGCGGTGGCCGCGCTGCTGCGACTGCTCGACGGCCAGCACAGTCACGACGAGATCCTCAGGCGGGCACGGGAGATCGGGCTGACCGCCGCCGACATCGAGGCCCTGCTGGCCGAGTTGGCCGGAGCAGCGCTGTTGATGCCCGCGACGCCTGCACCCCGCTGCGTCACGGCCGTGCACGTGCACGGCCGTGGGCCGCTCTCCGACGGCATCGCGGGCTCGCTCGGGGATGGCAGGGTGCGGCTGACCAGATCGGTGCCGTTCGGCGGCACCGGGGTCCCTCGCATCGACCGGTCGGCCCTCGTGGTCCTGGCCGACGAGTTGGTTCCCGATCCGGGATTCGTGGCCGGGCTCGTCGAGGCGCGGACACCACACCTGCAGGTCCGGCTCCGCGATGGGTCCGGCATCGTCGGACCGCTGGTGCTGCCCGGCCACACCAGCTGCCTGCGGTGCGCCGACCTCACCAGGACCTCGCGCGACCACGAGTGGCCGCACCTGGCCGCGCAGTTGCTCGGCGCGGTCGGGCATGCGGACCCGGCGGCGATCTTGGCCACCACCGCGCTCGCGCTCGCGGAGCTGAACGTGCTGATCGCCGCGCAACCCGCGCGCTCACCCACCTGCCTCGACACCACCCTGGAACTGAACCTGACGACGTATCGACTGGTCAGGAGGACGTGGCCGCGGCATCCCGACTGCGGATGCCGCCGCCGCGCCGGACATGTGGGCGAACCGGCGAATCGTCAGCCATGATGGTGGGCGTGTCAGACATCCCCCGCAGCAGTTCCGCCCGCACCGCCAAACTGGCGAGCATTCCGCTCGGGATCGCGGGACGCGCTGCGGTCGGGTTCGGCCGCAAGCTGGTCGGCGGCGACCGCGAGGAGATCGACGCCAAGCTGACCCAGCAGGCCGCCGAACAGTTGTTCACCGTGCTCGGCGAGCTCAAGGGCGGCGCGATGAAGCTCGGGCAGGCGCTGAGCGTGATGGAGGCCGCCGTCCCGGAGGAGTTCGCGGAGCCGTACCGGGAGGCTCTGACGAAGTTGCAGGCGGAGGCGCCACCGTTGCCCGCCAAGAAGGTGCACCGGGTGCTCGGCGAGCAGCTCGGCAGCAAGTGGCGCGACCGGTTCGCCTCCTTCGACGACGTTCCGACGGCGTCGGCGAGCATCGGGCAGGTGCACCGCGCCGTGTGGTCCGACGGCCGCGACGTCGCGGTGAAGGTGCAGTACCCCGGTGCGGACGAGGCCCTGCGCGCCGACCTGCGCACGCTGTCCCGCTTCGCCGGGATGTTCAGCTCGGTGATCCCGGGTGCGGACGTCAAGCCGGTCCTCGAGGAGCTCACCGCACGCACCGAGGACGAGCTGGACTACCGCATCGAGGCAAACAACCAACGAGCCTTCGCCGCCGAGTTCGCGGGCGACCCCAAGTTCGCGATCCCGAAGGTGGTCGCGAGTTCGCCGAAGGTGGTGATCACCGAATGGATGTCGGCGACACCGCTGTCGACGATCATCGCAGGCGGCACCGCCGATCAGCGCAACAGCGCGGGCGCCCTGCTCGCCGAGTTCCACTTCGCCTCGCCCGCCAGGGTTGGACTGCTGCACAGCGATCCCCACCCCGGCAATTTCATGATGCTCGAGGACGGCAGGCTCGGCGTCATCGACTACGGCGCCTGCGCGCCGATGCCAGGCGGGTTGCCCCCGGTGCTCGGGAGGATGGTGCGGCTCGCGCTCGAGGAACGGTTCGACGAACTGACGGAACTGCTGCGCGCCAACGGATTCGTGCTGCCCGGCCGCAAGGTCACAGATCAGGAGATCGCCGACTACCTCCGTCCCTTCACCGACCCCATCCACACCGAGTCCTTCCACTTCACCAGGGCCTGGCTGCAGAAGGCGGCCGGGACCGCGACGGACTTCTCGTCCGCACAGTTCCGGACCGCACGGGCACTGAACATGCCTGCCGAGTACGTGATGATCTTCCGAGTGCTGCTCGGCTCGGTCGGTATCTGCGCGCAGCTCGACGCCTACGCGCCGTATATGGAGATCCTCACGAAATGGCTGCCCGGCTTCACCGAGGACGTGCTGGAAACGGAGTAGCCGCCCGACGGCCGGTCGCTGTCACCCTGCACCGGCCCGCGTCCTCATCCGATCCACCGCCGGCGCGACCCACGTGCGCAGGTAGCTCCGCAATTCGGCACCGCTGCGGGGCGGCCGGCCGGGGTCGATGACGAACGACTGCGCGATGCGGAGCATGTGCTCGACCAGTTCGTCGAGATCGGCGCCGGTCAGACCTGCCTCCGCCCAGTCGACGGCGAACCGGTCGAGGATCGACCGGCCGAACGTCAGCGCTGCGTCGGATGTGACTCCCGCCGACAGGGCGCTGGCTCGCCCGGGCGCGAGCACCATGTTCAGGTACTTCTCCTCCGGTATCTGTTCCAGCGTGTAGGCAATGCTCTCGACGACGGCATCCGCGGGGTCACGGATCCCGCCGAGGTGTGCGGCGAGGAAGTCCAGGAAAGGACCGGCCTGGGCGATCGCGGTGGCGCCGAGCAGTGCCTCGGCAGTCGGGAAGTACCGGTAGACAGTCTGTCGGGTGACCCCGAGTTCGCGGGCGACTTCGGTGATGCTGACGTCGCCGCCAGACCGGTCGAGTGCCTTGCGGGCGGCAGCGAGAATGCGGGCGATCGCCTCGTCGTCGTCGGCCGGTGCCGCGCCCGACCAGCCGTGTGTCCGCATCGGCCCTTCTTCCTCCCGCTCGCGATTGTCGGTCGAACCCTACCCGCGCGCGGGTGCCAGGAGCCGGCCCGAGCACCCGCATACCAATCCGAGGCAAAATTAGACCGTACAAGTGGACGTCATTGTATGGTCAAGACGCGGCCGACCCGACTGGAGGCCGTCCTCGACCCGGAAAAGGACCAGACGATGACCATGCAGCCCGAAAGCCTTCGACCGGGACTCACGGCCGACCTCACCCGCCGCGCACTGCGGCACGTCCTCGACGGCACGACCGACATGGCCGTGTCACCACTGCGCGTACCGATGCACTACTACCGAGACCCGAAGACCACCGAGTTCGAAGAGGCACAGCTCCTGCGACGCACCCCGCTCGCGATCGTGCCCAGCGCCCAGGTGGGACGGCCCAACGACTACGTAGTGCGGAGCGTCCTCGGCGACTCACTCCTGGTCACCCGTGACAGCGGCGGAACCGCGCACGTGTTCCTCAACTACTGCCGACACCGCGGCGCGATGCCGGCCTGCGGCTCCGGCAATGCCGCTCGCTTCACCTGCCCCTATCACGCGTGGACGTACAAGAACACCGGAAATCTGGTCGGCATGCCGGGCAAGGAGGGCTTTACCGGCATGGACCGTGCCGACTACGGACTGGTGGAACTGCCGAACCAGGAGCGCCACGGATTCATCTGGGCGGTACTGACGGCAGACGAATCCATCGACGTGGACGCACATCTCGGCGACTTGGGCCCGGAACTGGCACAGTTCGACTACGCCTCCTACGGCTACCACGACGAGCGGGAGTTCGAGTCGGACGTGAGCTGGAAGGGTGCGCTCGAGGCCTTCGCCGAGAGCTACCACTTCCCGTTCGTCCACTCCGAGAGCGTGATCGGCCAGAACACAGTCGCGAACACCTCGATCCACGATGCGTTCGGCCGCCACCATCGAATGGGCTTCCCGTTCAACTGGATCCGCGACCTGGACACCAACCCGCAGGGAATGTGGGACCCGGCAATGAACTTGGGCGTGGTCTATTGGATCTATCCCAACCTGATTCTCGCGAACAGCCCGGTCGGTGTCGAGGTACTCGAGATGCTCCCGGCCGGGTCCCCGACACGATGCGCAGTCCGCCACAGCTGGATGGCGCGCATCCCCGCCACCACCGATGAACAGCGAGACCTGTACGACACCGTCTTCGCGCAGGTTCACGGCGCCGTCCGCGACGAGGACTTCGCAATGCTGCCACAGTGCGGCGAGGGGGTGCGCCGGAGCCAGCACGACCACATGATCATCGGTCGCAACGAGATCGGCGTCCAGCACATGATCAAGACCTTCGCTGCCGAACTCCGGCGTGGCGCTCGACTGAGACGACCCACTGTCGGACGACACAGGCCCGTCCCGACGCTCCTGCTCGAGCATCAGGGCCGCAAGTCCGGCACCGTTTGCCGCACCCCGTTGCTCTACATCGGGAACGGGCCGGACATCGTTGTTGTCGCGTCGCAGGGTGGGTTGCCGAAACATCGGGTCTCCCGGGCGACGGCGTGGGCCGACTGCCTACACTGGGCGCTCGTGCGGATCGCGACCTTCAACGTCAACGGTATCCGGGCCGCGCAGCGGCGTGGTTTCGAGCAGTGGCTGCGCGAGCGCGACCCCGATGTGGTGGCCGTGCAGGAGATGCGGTCCCGCGCGGCCACCATCCCGCCGGGGGTGTTCGGCCCCTATCACCTCGCCTACGACGAGGGCGTGCTGGCAGGCCGCAACGGCGTCGCGGTCCTGACCCGGCACGCGCCCGCAGCGGTGCGGACGTGGAGCGGCACCGCCATGCTGCGTGCACCCGGCGAAACCCACACCCACACAGTCGAACTCGGCCCCGCTCCGCTGGCGCGGGGCCTGCGCGAGTTCGCCGACCAGGGGCGGTACATCGAGGTCGACCTCGCCGACGCTCCGATCACCGTCGCGTCGCTGTACCTGCCGAAGGGCGGTCTCCCCGCCCATCTGCAGAAGCCCGGGCGAATGCGGGAAGCCCCGGACGGCGGCGCCCGTTACGAGCGCAAGATGCGTTTCTTGGACGGGTTCGCGCGACAGCTGACGCGCTCACGCCGCGACGCCAGGGCACGCGGACGCGAACTGCTGCTCATGGGCGATCTCAACATCGCGCACACCCGACACGATGTGCGGAACTGGCGGCGCAGCAACCAGGTCGAGGGCTACCTCCCCGAGGAACGCGAGTGGTTCGGCTCGATCCTGTCCCCCCGCACCCTCGTCGATGTCGTCCGAGATCGGTGCCCGGACACCGACGGGCCCTACTCCTGGTGGTCGTGGCTGGGGCAGTCGTTCGCCGACGACACCGGTTGGCGCATCGACTACCACCTCGCGACCCCCCGGCTCGCCCGGGCGGCCGTCGCGGCGGGCACCGACCGTGAACCCGCCGCGGACCTCCGGATGAGCGATCACGCCCCGGTCGTCGTCGACTACGAACTCTGAGTCCGCCCTGCCGACCGGTCAGGCGCAGACGGCCACCTTCCTCGGGCGACCGCGGGGACGCTTGCGCGCGATGACGACACCCTGATCGAGGATCTCGCCACCCCACACGCCCCACGGTTCGGCGCGGTCCAGAGCCGCGCTGAGGCAGCGGGCACGGACCGGGCACTGTGCGCACAATGTCTTCGCCTGCTCGAGCTCGGCGGGGGTCTCACCGAACCAGAGATCGGGATTGTCGGCTCGACAAGGCAGTTCGCGTCGCGCGGGTGCGATCACGGTCGGCTCGCTGATGGCGGTCACGGTCCGGAAATCGTCTCGGCATGTCGCGGTAGACACGTCGTTCTCCTTAAAGCTCTGCGATGGATTCAGGTCGTGGTGCGAACCGAAAGCCGGGCTTTGGAGCAACGAGCTCAAAAACAAAGGCCACGGTCCGCTGGTGCGTCCGTGGCCAAGAGGAAGGAGTACCTACCGAATGGTGATTCGGCTTCTACTCCGGGGCACGGACAAAAGCGCTGCTGCGTGTGCGCGATGGCGGACGACGCGCTTCGGCGCCACCGCCCACGTAGCTGCGGGCAGGTGAGCGGCGCCTGCGACACGAGTGGTCGCCGCGTACGCGTTCGCGCTGCGGTTCCAATCGATCATTGCCGTTCACCTCCCTTTTCGTTCGTGCCGTCCCGCCGGTACCGGGGCACCTGCGGGCTTGTCGCGACGGCAAGCCGGAGCTCACTGCGTCGGAGACCAGGGTATGCGGTCACCTCGGAACCGCACAACCTATTTTTGACCTGGGGTTATCCCGATTCGTCTGCGCTAACGGGCACTTCACCCCGCACCACCGCGAGCACGTCGGCACCGAAGCGCTCGAGCTTCTTCGCGCCGATGCCCGGGATCGACACCAGTCCACGGTCGTCCTGCGGCTGCTGTTCCGCGATCGCGGTCAGCGTGTTGTCGCTGAACACCACGTAGGCGGGCACCTTGAGCTCCCTCGACTTCGCGGACCGCCACGCCTTGAGCGCGTCGAACAGCGCGAGGTCCAGATTCGACGGGCAGGTCTCGCACCGGCCGAGCATCGTCGCGTTGGTCCCGAGGAGTTGCTTGCCGCACACTCGGCACCGCGGGCGCTTCTTCTGCGGCGCGGGCTCCGCGATCCGGGACGCGGGCGAGTCCTCGGGGATGAGACCGTGCAGGAACCGCGAGCGACGCCTGGACTTTCGGCCGCCCGCGTTGCGGGCCAGGGCCCAGGACAGCTGCAGGTGCTCGCGCGCCCGGGTGACCCCGACGTAGAGCAGTCGGCGTTCCTCCTCGACGGCCGCCTCGTCGTCGGGTGACTTGCTGTCACCGAGCGCGTGGGCGATCGGCAGGGTGCCGTCCGCGAGCCCGACCAGGAACACCGCGTCCCATTCGAGCCCCTTCGCCGCGTGCAGCGAGGCGAGCGTGACACCCTGCACCGTCGGTGGGTGCCGGGCCTCGGCACGGGCGGCCAGATCCTTGAGCAGTCCGTCGAGGTCGAGGTCCGGCTCGTGCACCAGTAGGTCCTCGGTGAGCGCGACGAGCGCACCGAGCGAGGCCCAGCGCTCTCGGGCCTGGGCGCCCACCGGTTCGGAGTCCGTCAGTCCCAGCGGTACCAGGATCGCGCGGACAAGCGTGATCAGTTCCTTGCCGCTCCCGGCCTCGGGCGGCAGGTCGTCGCGGCCGGCGGCCTGCCGGAGCGCGGACACGGCCTGGCGCACCTCTGGCCTGGTGAAGAAGCCCTCGCCCCCGCGCACCTGGAACGGTATGTCCAGCTCGGTCAGCGCCTGCTCGTGTGCCTCGGACTGCGCGTTGATGCGGTAGAGCACCGCGATCTCCGCGGCCGGGGTGCCGCCCGCGATGAGCTTCTGGATCGCCTTCGCGACTCCCGCGGCCTCGGCGGGCTCGTCGTCGAACTCGACGAACTCCGGCGCCGGACCCGGGGGGCGCTGCCCGATCAGCTTGAGCCGGGTGCCCGCGATCCGGCCGCGCGCGGCGCCGATGACCTGATTCGCCAGCGATACGACCTCCGGCGTCGAGCGGTAGTCACGCTCGAGGCGGACCACCGCGGCGTCGGGGAAGCGCCGGGAGAAGTCCAGCAGGTACCGCGGCGTGGCACCGGTGAACGAGTAGATGGTCTGGTTCGCATCGCCGACGACGGTGAGGTCGTCGCGCTCGCCCAGCCAGGCGTCGAGCACCCGCTGCTGCAGCGGCGTCACGTCCTGGTACTCGTCCACCACGAAGCAGCGGTACCGGTCGCGGAACTCCTCGGCGACCGTGGAGTGCTCCTCCAGGGCGGCCGCGGTGTGCAGAAGGAGATCGTCGAAGTCGAGGAGCATCGCGCCGTCGCGGACCTTGAGCGCCTCGTAGGCGGCGTAGACGTCGGATACCTTCACCGCGTCCGCGGGCGGTTCCCGTCGCGTCCGCGCTGCCGCGGCCGGATAGTCCTCGGGCGCGATCAGCGATGCCTTCGACCACTCGATCTCGCCCGCCAGATCGCGGACGGATTCGGTGCTGGTGGACAGGCCGACCCGGTTGGCCGCCTGCGCGACGATCGCGAACTTGCGGTCGAGCAGGTCCCACTGGGTGTCGCCGACGACCTGGGGCCAGAAGTAGCGGAGCTGACGGAGCGCGGCGGCGTGGAAGGTCCTGGCCTGCACCTGGTTGGCACCGTCGCCGATGCCAAGGGTGCGCAGCCGCGCCCGCATCTCGCCCGCGGCGCGCGCCGTGAACGTGACCGCGAGCACCTGTCCGGCGGAGACGTGCCCGCCCGCGACGAGGTGCGCGATCCGGCGGGTGATCGTCCTGGTCTTGCCCGTACCCGCGCCTGCCAGTACGCATACCGGTCCTCGTGGCGCGAGCACCGCGGCCGACTGCTGGGGGTCCAGGCCCGTATCGTCCGCTGACATGGCGTCCATCATGGCAGGGCGCACCGACAGCTCCGCATCGAGTCGTCGGGATCACAACCGGCGTGGAACAGAGCCGACGGCCGTGGTGTTATATCCGCCGTGACCGCTACAGAGACCGCCACCGACCTGACCATCTACTCCACCACTTGGTGCGGGTACTGCCGACGCCTCAAGAAGCAGCTCGACGAGTCCGGCATCAGCTATGTCGAGATCGACATCGAGGACGATCCGGCGTCCGCCGACTTCGTCGGCAGCGTCAACGGCGGCAACCACGTGGTCCCGACCGTGAAATACGCCGACGGCAGCACGGCAACCAATCCGACGCTGGTCCAGGTCAAGCAGGCGCTCGGTCGCTGACGTGCGGGCCGCTAGCTAGGCCTTCGCCCACGCCTCGAGCATCCCGCGGGCGATCGACACGGACCCCGGCACCAACAGCCGGGCGTCCGTGTCCGCGGACCAGTCCCCCGCCTCGAGTGCGGCCTTGACCTCGTCCCGGCCGAACCAGTGCGCCTCGGCGATCTCACCGTCGGCGAAGATGATCGGCGCGTCGGGATCGCCCACCGCGGAGAACCCGATCATGACCGACCGGGGGAACGGCCACGGCTGACTGCCCAGGTACCGGACGTCGCTGACCACGAGCCCGACCTCTTCGGCGATCTCCCTCATCACGCAGGCCTCCAGCGACTCGCCCGCCTCCACGAACCCGGCGAGGACCGAGAAGCGCCGCTCGGGCCAGTTCCCGTTCCGCGCCAGCAGCACCCGGTCGGCGCCGTCGTGGACCAGGCAGATCACCGCGGGATCGGTGCGCGGGAACTCCTCGTGACCGGTGCTGGTGCTGTGTCGCGACCAGCCGGAGATCGTCGGCGTCGTCGCGGCCCCGTCGACGGGGCTGAACCCGGCGCTGTCGTGCCAGTTCAGGATGGCGATGGCCGTCGTCAGCAGGCCGGCGCTGGTGTCGGCCAACCGGTCCCCGACGAACCTGAGGTCACCCAGTTCGCCGGTCAGCGCGGCCGCCACCCGGATCGCCCACAGGTGCCTGCCGTCGCGGCGGCCGAGAAAGACCGCACCGGAGACCGGTTCGGGCCCGAGTTCGGCCGCGGGGTCGAGGACCAACTCGGAACCGTCGAGCCGGACCTGACCACGGTGGTTCACCCGGAGCACCAGCGCGTCGGCCCAACCAGACCGCAAAGCCTCACTGTCCGAGCGCAATTCCTCGGCTCGGTCCAGCGCCGACCGCGACAGCATCGGCACGTCGGTCATTTCGAAGTTGGCCACGACCCCAACCCTAGGTGTCGCGCCTAATTGCTCACGCGGCGGATGTAGAGCAGGCGGTCGTTCTCCTCGACGGCGTCGACCTCGGGGCTGCCGACCCGGACCAGGCGGCCCTCACGCACCACACCGAGCACGATGTCGGACAGGTGCCGCGGCGAGCCGCCGATCTCGTCGCGTTCCACCTCGCGCTCGGCGATCGCGAACCCGGCCTCGGGGGTGAGCAGGTCCTCGACCATCTCGACGACGGTCGGGGTGGTCCTGGCGATGCCGAGCAGTCGTCCGGCGGTCTCCGAGGAGACGACCACCGAGTCGGCGCCGGACTGACGCAGCAGGTGCGCGTTGTCCGTCTCCCGGATCGAGGCGACGATCTTCGCCTTCGGGGCGAGCTCTCGGGCGGTCAGGGTGACCAGGACCGCGGTGTCGTCGCGATTGGTCGCGACGATGATCGCCGCCGCGTGCTGTGCGCCTGCCAGCCGCAACACGTCCGACTTCGTGGCCGACCCGTGCACGGTCACCAACCCGAGGCTCGCGGCGGACTCCAGCACCGTGGCGTCGGTGTCGACCACCACGATGTCGGAGGCCGCGACGCCGTCCCCGAGCATCGCTTCGACCGCGGTGCGGCCCTTGGTCCCGTATCCGACGACGACGGTGTGATTGCGCACGGCATGCCTCCAACGCTGGATCTTGAATGCCTGGCGGGAACGCTCCGTCAGTACCGAGAGCGTGGTGCCGACCAGGATGATGAGGAAGAGCACCCGCAGCGGCGTGATGACCACGACGTTGATGAATCGAGCGCTCGGGGTGATCGGGGTGATATCACCGTAGCCGGTGGTCGAGAGCGAGACCGTCGCGTAGTAGAGGCAGTCCAGGAAGGACAGCTCGTTCTCCTGGGCGTCCCGGTACCCATCACGATCGAGATAGACGACAACGACGGCGGCCATCAGCACCACGACGGCCATCAGGACCCGCCGGTAGATCGCGCTCGCGGGACTGCGCAGCACCTCGGGGATCCGCAGCACCCCGACCAACGCGAAGTCCGGCCGATCGGTCAGAGCCGCCTCCTGGTTGCGTAGCCGCGCACGCAATTTACCGGCCATGACGTGTTCTCCAGTTCGCTGACATCGGCTGGCAGCCTAACCCCCGATCCGGCGCCTGGGCCGGACAACCACGCGCGGCGCGTCTGGCGCGCCCGGTTCCGGTGGGGCAGGCTGGCGGCATGAAGATCTCGCCTGCCACCGGACTCGCCGCTCTCCTGCTGGGAACGGGCACGCTGCATTTCGTCAGCCCCAAGCCGTTCGACAGCATCGTCCCGCGCGCGTTGCCGGGCAGTGCCCGCACCTACACCCACCTCTCAGGTGCGGCCGAACTCGCGATCGGGGCGGCCATCGCGGTGCCGCGGACGAGGCGGCTCGGCGGTGCGCTGGCCGCGGCGCTGTTCGTCGCGGTCTTCCCCGCGAACGTGCAGATGGCCGCGGACTGGCTCGGCCGCAGCTCGACGCCGCTGCCGCTCAGGGCGATTGCGGTCGCTCGCCTGCCACTGCAGATTCCGCTGATCCTCGCGGCCATGAAGGTTCGCAAGGGCGACGTCGACTCCTGACCGTTCACCCAGTGCCAGGATCCGGTCGAGCTGCAAAACCCTAACTGGGCTCGGTGCTCGCCCCCGCCGAGTCGATCAGGCGGGCGAGCGCGTCGCCGTCGGGCAGCTCGGTCGGCGCGATGGTCCGTCCGCTGCGCACATAGTGGAACGCCGCACGGACCTTACCCAACGGCACCGGCGGACCGCCCCTGGCGGCGGACCGCGCCGACATCAGCTCCGACCACGCCAGCCGGTAGGCCGCGAGCTGCATCACCACCGCCCGCTCGTTTGCAGCCGACGGCTCGGCACCGGTCTTCCAGTCGATCACGGTCCACCCGCCGTCCGGGTCGGCGAAGACCGCGTCGATGCGACCCCTGATCACCGTGCCCGCGATCGATGTCTCGAACGGGACCTCCACCTCGACCGGGCTGCGGTTCGCCCAATCCGAGCGCAGGAAGGCCTCCTGCAGCCCTTCCAGGTCGGTGTCTCCGACGGCCCCTGTGTCGGCGGCGCCCGGCAGCTCGTCCAGATCCAGCAGCCTGGTGGCACCGAACCTGCGCTCGATCCAGGCGTGAAACGCGGTTCCCCTGCGGGCCAGCGGATTCGGCGGATACGGCAACGGCCGACGCAGCCGGGCCGCGAGCGCATCGGGCGCGGCGGCCAGTTCCACCAACTGGCTCACCGACAGCTGTGCGGGCAGCGCGACCTCGGCGCGGGTCAGCGCCCGCTGCCTGCGCTCGGCCAGCAGCACGTCCACGTCGGCGGCCCAGCCCTCCGGGTCCGCATCGTCGTCTTCGGCCTCGTCTTCGTCTTCGTCTTCGGGGCCGAGCGCGATCAGTTCGGCCAGCACCAGTTCCGCGCCGTGTTCCACCGGATCACGCCTGCTCCCCAGCGGATCGCTCGGCCACTGCGCGGTCACCGGCTCCGCGGTGAGCGGATTCTCCGCGTCCTCGTCCGGGGCCTGCGCCCACAGCTCCACCGTCCCGATCGGTTCGGTCGGGTCGGCACTGTCGACGAGCTCGCGCATCTCCAGCAGGAACTCCGACGGACCCCGTGGCGCGCTGCCCGACTCCGACCAGTGATGGCCGGACAGATACAGCGCCCGCTCGGTACGGGTGAGCGCCACGTAGAACAGGCGCCTGTCCTCGTCGAGCCTGCGCCGACCCAGCGCGGCCTTGTGGTCGGCGAGGGCGTCCTCGAGGTCCTTGCGGTTGAACAGTTCCTCGAGATCGAGCACCGGGACACCTTCCGCGCCATCGCCGTCTCGGGCCCGGTCGCCGCGCAGCGCGGGCGGCAGTTCACCGACCGCTCCCAGCCAGCTGCCGGAGGCGGTCTTCGACGGGAACACGCCCTCCACCAGGTGGGGCACCGCGACGACCTCCCACTCGAGCCCCTTCGCCGAGTGCACCGTCAGGACCTGCACCCGATCCGGCGCGACCTCGACCTCGCCGGGGGCCAGGCCCTTCTCGATCGTTTCGGCGGCCGACAGGAAGGCCAGCAGTCCGGTCAGCGTCGCCGTGGAATTGCGGGAGTACCCGGCGACCGCGTCCGCGAAGGCGTCCAGATGCTCGCGGCCCGCACCACCGTCACCTGTGAAGCGCAGCCGGGCCTGCGCCTCGATGCCGATCCCCAGCACCCGCTCCACCTCGGCGACCAGCTCCGTGAGCGGCTGACCGATGCGCTCGCGCAGCGAGACCAGTTCGGCCGCCAACGCCCCGATCCGGGCGTAGCCGAGGGGCGAATAACGCTGCGGCCCACCGGGGTCCGAGATCGCGTCGGCCAGACCGGCGAGCTCGGCGTGCTCGCCGGGGAGCGCGGCCTCGAGAGCCTGGTCGAGGCTCGCCGCATCGGTGACCGCTCCCCCGGTGCCGTGTGTCGACCCGATCGCCAGCTCGCGCGCCCTGCGCCACAGCGCGGCCAGGTCGGCGGCCCCGATCTGCCACCTCGCCCCGGTCAGGATCCGCATCGCCGCGCTGCCCGCGAGCGGATCGGCGACCATCCGCAGCATGGCGATGACGTCCGCGACCTCGGGTGTGTGCAGCAACCCGCCGAGCCCGACCACCTCGACCGGCAGGCCGTGGCGGCGCAGCGCGGCCGCGATCGGCGCGGCGTCGGCGTTGCGGCGGATCAGGACGGCCGCGGTGGGCGGGGCCTGGCCGGAGGCGGCCGCGGCGGCGTACTCCTCGGCGATCCGGGCGGCGAGCCAGTCCCGCTCGCGTTCGACGTCCTCGGTGACCGCGAGCCGGACGTCACCTGCGACCGCACCGGGCCGCGGTCGCAGCTGCTGCACGGGAACCCCACGCTCGCGCAGCGATTCCGAGGCCGCGTTCGCGAGGGTCAGCGCCTCGGGCGGGTTCCGCCAACTGGTGAGGAGCTCGAGGCGCGGCGCGGGATCGCCGCCCGGCAGCGGGAAGTCGGTGGCGAACCTGGGCAGGTTGGCCGCCGACGCGCCCCGCCAGCCGTAGATGGACTGCATCGGGTCGCCGACGGCGGTCAGCGCGAGGTCGCCGTCCTCGCCGCCGCCGAACAGCGAGGACAGCAGCACCCGCTGGGCGTGCCCGGTGTCCTGGTATTCGTCGAGCAGGACCACCCGGAAGCGCTTCCGCTCCGAGCGCCCCACCTCGGGATGCTCCGAGGCGACCCGGGCGGCCAGCGACATCTGGCTCCCGAAGTCGAGAGCTCCCTCCCGCCTGAGCGTCTCGGAGACCCGCTGCACCAGCGGCAGCAGGGCGACCCGCTCGTGCTGGGTCTCGAGGACGTCGAGCAGTTCCTTCTTCGGCCCGCCGCGCTGCTTGGGGCCCGCGGGCAGCGTGTGGATCAGCTTGTCCAGCTCGGTGTGTGCCTCGCGCAGGTCGTCCGGCTCGACCAGATGCTCGGCCAGCTGCCCGGACAGCGCGAGCACCGCCTCGGTGAGCGAGGTCGGGGTGCGGTCGGTCTCCAGGTCGCCGTCCCATGAGCTGACCACCTGGTGCGCGAGCTGCCACAGCTCGGTCTCCGACAGCAGCTCGGCGGACGGCTCGATCGGCAGCAGCAGCCCGTGCTCGGACAGCAACCGGCCGGCGTAGGAGTGGTAGGTGCTCACCTCCGGCTCACCGCCGAGGATCCGCCCGCGCAGGTCACCGGTCGGATCGAGCTTGCGCAACAGGGCCGAACCGGCAAGGCGCGCAAGACGTTGCCGGATCCGGCTGGTGAGCTGCTGGGCGGCCTTGCGGGTGAAGGTGAGCCCGAGGACCTGCTCGGGGTCGACCAGGCCGTTGGCCACCAGCCAGACCACCCTGGCCGCCATCGTCTCGGTCTTGCCCGCTCCCGCGCCCGCGACCACCAGGGTCGGCCCGAGCGGCGCCGCGATGACGGCTGCCTGTTCGGCGGTCGGCGGATGCTGGCCGAGCGCGACCGCCAGGTCGGCCGGGCTCACCCGGACCCGACTCCTCCATGTCTCGGTGTCCCGCATCATCCCTCGGTCACCTGCCGTCCGGTCTCCTGTGCCGGGCAGCTCGACCGGGCGGGGCAGTGCCTGCACCCGTCGTTCGGCTGCGCCCGGAACCCTGGGCCCTTGGTGGCCGCGGCCGCGTCGTGCACCACGGTGAGCCACTCCTGTTCGCCGTCCTCGCCGAGCGGGGTCTGCAGGCGCTGGGTGGCGCCCTCCTTCTTGTTCGGCTTCGCCACGAACACCAGGCGCGCCCCGCCCGGCTCCGAGGGCGGCTCGCCCTCGATCGCGCCTGCCAGCGCCGCCACCTGATAGGTCGCCAGCTGCGCGTGCTGCTGCGCGGCCTCCTTGCTGACCGGGCTGCGCGCGGTCTTCACGTCCACGATCACCGGCCTGCCCTCGGTGTCGCGCTCGAGGCGGTCGATCCGGCCGCGCAGCCGGATCTCGGCTCCGCCCTCCTCGCGTGGTTCAAGGACGCCGTCGACGGCGACCTCGACGCCGACCTCCGTGAGCTCGCCGCGCGAGAGCCGCAGCCACTCGGAGAAGCTGTCGAGCATCTGACCGGTACGGTCCATCTCCCGTCTCGAGTACCACTGCGAGCCGAGATCGACCGCGTCCCAGGCGGTGGCGAGCGCCTTGCGCACCTGGTCGGGCGGCAGCTTGCCCGCCACGGCCTGGACCAGGGTGTGCACCAGGGTCCCGGTCACCGCGTGGGTGTTCTCGCCGTCGGTGCCGCCGTTGCGTTCGAGCGCCCACCGCAACGGGCACGTGCTCAGCTGCTCGATCGTCGACGGCGACAGCGGGACCGGCCCGTCGTCGGGTTCCCACAGCGGGGCGTCGGTGCTCATCCCGCCCACACCCCACCAGTTCTGCGGATGCGCGCCGCGCACACCGTCCCTTGCCAGCCGGGCGAGTTGCCGAGCCGCCCGGGCCTGACGCTGCGGATCGCTGCGGGCGAGGTCCGGATCGCACACGGCCCGCCGGAGTTCCGCGACCAGCGACGGCAGCGACAGCACCCGCCCCGCGGGCACCGGCTGCTCCACGACCGCCTCCGCGGGACCGTCGTCGCCCTCGACGCGGCCGATGAGCTCGTCCACGAACCGCGAGGGCACCAGGTCCGCATCCCCTGTCGCCGACTCGACGGCGGTGATCAGCAGGGACCGGCGGGCCCGACTGCAGGCGAGCAGGAACAGTCGCCGCTCCTCGGCCAGCAGCGGGGCGGTCCGCGACAGCTGCGACTCGCTCGCCGGGGAGGCGTCGCCGACGCCGGCGGTGAGATCGACCAGCACCTCGGTGCCCAGCAGGGTGCCGCGGGCCCGCAGGCCCGGCCACAGCCCCTCCTGGACCCCTGCGACGGCCACCACGTCCCATTCCCGGCCGGCCGCGGAGTGCGCGCTGAGCACCGTGACCGCTTCTCCGGGGACCGCGACGGTCCTCGAGTCGGTCGAGATCTGTTGTTCGGAAAGGTATTCCACGAAACCGGCGAGAGTCGCCCTTGGCAACCGGTCGACATAGCCGGCGGCGGCGTCGAAGAGCGCGACCACCGCGTCGAGGTCCCGGTCCGCCTGCGCGCCGATCGGCCCGCCGCGCAGCGAGGCGGCGGCCCACCGCTTCTCCAGGCCGGTCGCCTGCCAGCTCGCCCAGAGCACGCCCTCGACGCCGCGCCCCTTCCGGTGGGCGGCCCTGGCCTGGCCGAGGATCGACAGGACCCGGCGCAGGGCGGCGGACTCGCCGTCGCTGAGCTTGGCGATCAGGCCGCGGTGCTCGTCCTCGCCGTCGACGATCAACGACCGCAGGAGGTCCGCGGAGTCGCGCTGACCACCGGCGGCGAGTTCCACCCTGCGCAGGCCACGGCGCAGCCGGCGCAGCGTCACCGGATCGGATCCGCCGACCGGTCCGGACACCAGCGCCAGCGCGTCCTCGCCGGTGAACTCGACGCCCGCGACCGCGCGCAGCACCAACAGCAGACCGCCGACCGAATGCTGCCGGGCGAGTGGGAGTTCCGAGGCCGAGGTGGTGACGGGGACACCCGCGGCCAGGAGGGCGCGACGCAGCGGGGCCAGCACCCGCGGCACCGACCTGACCACGACCGCCATCCGCGACCAGGGCACACCGTCGTGCAGGTGTGCGCGGCGCAGGGTGTCCGCGATCAGTGCGGCCTCCTTGCCCTGGGTGCCGAGCACCTGCACCTGGGCCCGGCCCGGTTCCTCGGTCGCGGCCGCCGCGCCCCGATGCGGCGGCCGACCGGGCAGGCGGCCGGCGATCGCGGCGGTGACCGCCGAGATCCGTTCCGCGCAGCGATGATCGGTGTCGAGGATGAGCCGGTTCTGCGAGCCGGTGTCGGCGACGTCCATCAGGAACCGCGGGTCGGCACCCCGGAATCCGAAGACCGCCTGGTCCGGATCGCCCGCCACGACGGACAGGTCGGTGCCCGCGCCGATCAGCCGGACCAGCTCGGCCGCCTGCGGGTCGAGGTGCTGGGCGTCATCGACGAGCAGGTACCGGATCCGTGAGCGCTCCTGCTGCAGCAGCTCCGGGTCGGTGGCGAACGCGGTCAGCGCCGCGCCGACGAGTTCGGCCGCGTCGAGCGCGGGTGCCGTGGCCTCGGGGGCCTCCACCCCGACGGCGCCGCGCAACAGCATCACGTGCTCGTAGTGGGCGGCGAAGCGTCCGGCCGCCACCCACTCCGGCCGTGAGTGCGTCCGGCCGAGGGCGATGAGGTCCTCGGGCCCGAGGCCGCGCTCGCCTGCCCTCAGCATCAGATCACGCAGCTCGACCGCGAAGCCGGTCAACGACAGCGCGGGCCGCAGCCGCTCAGGCCAGTGCTGGGCACCGTCCGCGACGTCACCTCGCAGCATCTCGCGCAGCACCGCGTCCTGCTCGGCCCCGGTGATCAGCCGCGGCGGCGGGTTGGAATGCGCGGCGGCCTGCAGGCGGAGCACCGCGAACGCGTACGAGTGCACCGTCCTGACCAGCGGCTCACGGGTGGCCCGCAGCGCGTCGGGGCCGGCGGACCCGAGCAGACCCGCGGTGATCGCCTCCCTGACCACGGTGGCGGCGCGGCGTGAATGGGTCAGCACGAGAATCGATTCCGGGTCGCACCCGCCGTCGGCGATCCGCGAGACCGCGAGGTCGACCAGCAGCGAGGTCTTGCCCGTGCCCGGGCCGCCGAGCACCTGCCACGGCCGTCGACCCCGGCCTCCGCGCGGCACATCCATCAGCCGCTGTGCTTCGGGGCCCCACGCCCGGCGCGGGCCTGCCTCCGTCGACCGACGGACCAACGTGGCGGTGGCCCGCCGCGACTGTTCCCGATCGACCGACATGGGTGGCATTCCATCACGGGAGGCCGACAACCACCGCCGCGCGTCCGCCGCGTCCTCCGTGGTCCGTGGGATCCGGCAAGATGTCCGGCATGGGCGAGATCCACATCCACCGCTTCGGGCCCCCGGTCGGCAGGCAGGTCATGGCGCTGCACGGCCTCACCGGCCACGGTCAGCGCTGGCAGCACCTCGCGGAGGGGCACCTGCCCGAGGCCAGGGTGATCGCGCCCGACCTGCGGGGCCACGGCCGCTCGACGTGGTCGCCGCCATGGGGCATCGCCGACCATGTCGACGACCTCGTCGGGGTCCTGGAGTCGGAGGCCACCGAGCCGGTCGTGCTGGTGGGCCACTCGTACGGCGGCGCCATCGCCGTGCACCTGGCCCGCCGTGTACCGGAGCGGGTGCGCGCCCTGGTGCTCCTCGACCCCGCGATCGGAATGGATCCGGCGTTCATGGCGGAGATCGCCGACCTGACCGTCCGGTTCCCGGACTACACCGACGCCGCGGAGGCGCGTTCGGAGAAAGTGCACGGGGCGTGGGCGGACGTGGCGGACGAGGTGCTCGACGTCGAGCTCGCCGAGCACCTGATCGACCGCGAGGGCGGCCGGGTCGGCTGGCGGATGTCGATCCCCGCGATCGTGGCGTCCTGGGGCGAACTGGCCCGGCCGTTCGTGCTGCCGCCAGCGGACCTGCCCACGATCCTGGTGCAGGCGATGCGGGTGCAACCGCCGTACGTCACCGCGGCGTTCCGGACCGCCCTCGCGGCACACCTCGGCGATCGCCTCACCGTGGTCGAGATGGACGTCGATCACATGGTCGGGCAGGCCAGGCCGGTGGACGTCGCGGAACTGATCGGGAAGCTGCTGTAGGTGGCCGCCACCACGGAGGCGCAGATCGAGCGGGTCCGCGAGCTGGTCGCGGCGATCCCGCCCGGCAAGGTGGCGACCTACGGCGACATCGCGGCGGCCGCCGGGCTGTCGAGCCCCAGGACCGTCGGCTGGATCATGCGCACCGACTCGGCCGACCTGCCGTGGCACCGGGTGCTCGGCGCGAGCGGCAGGCCTGCCGCCCATCTCGCGCACCGTCAGATCTCGAAGCTGGCGCTCGAAGGTGTGCCGATCCGTGACGGACGGGTCGACCTCGCCGCCGCGCGACACGAGTTCTGAGATCGTCGAGCGATGAGCGGCGAACGCGACCTCGAGGTCCTGATCTCATCGATGAACCCGGTCCGACGTCCGGGGACGTTCGTATTCGTCTCGGTGCCCGCTGCAGCGGCCGCCGGGATCCCGGCTGCGGCAACGATCACGGAGGAGGAGGGCGTCACCCTGGTGGTCGCCAAGGCGGAGGCCGACGCCCGCGGCTGGGGCTACGACTTCGAAGCGGCCTGGCTGACGCTGCGGGTGCACTCCGCGCTGGACGCCGTCGGGCTCACCGCGGCGGTGAGCTCGCGGCTGGCCGAGGCCGGCATCAGCTGCAACGTCATCGCCGGATACCACCACGACCACCTGCTGGTGCCCGTCGACGATGCGTCGCGTGCGATCGACGAGCTGAACGCGCTGGCCGCCGAGGCTCGGGGCCGCCGGGCTTGACCGATCGGCTGCTCAGTCCCCGACCGCCAGCTCGGCGCGTATCGCCTCCACGCCGGCGACCACCTCACTGAAGCTGGTGCTCAGCGGGCTCAGCCCCAGCCGAAGACCCTCGGGCGCCCGGAAGTCGGGTATCACCCCGCGCTCCCACAGCAACGGTGTCGCGGCCCGGAAGTGCGGGTGGTCGATGGTGACGTGGCCGCCGCGCAGACTCGGATCGACCGGCGACGCGATCGTCACCCCGATCGGAACGAGCGACTCGGCTACGAGCTCGAGCGCGAACTCGGTGAGCCGCACCGATTTCGCCCTGATCTCACCGATCCCCGCCCCGTCGATGAGCTCGACGGTGTCGCGCATTGCGATCATCCCCAGTATCGCCGGCGTGCCACTGAGGATCCGCCGGATGCCGCGCGCGGGCCGGTAGCCCGCCGCCATCTCGAAAACGTCCTCGCGGCCCATCCACCCCCAGATCGGCTGCACGAACTCCTCCAGCAGCCCGGCGCGGACATAGGCGAACGCGGGCGATCCGGGCCCACCGTTCAGGTATTTGTAGGTACAGCCGACGGCGAGATCGACTCCCCACTCGTCGAGTTCGATCGGGACCGAGCCGACCGAGTGGCACAGGTCCCACAACATGAGCGCGCCCGCAGCATGCGTGACCCGGGTGATCGAGGCGGCGTCGGCCAGATAACCCGACCGATAGGCGACGTGGCTGAGCACCACCAGCGCGGTCCGGTCCCCGACCACCGCGGCGACCTCGTCCGCGCGCACCCCGCTCCGCGGGTCCGACTCGATCCACCTCAGAGTCATCCCGAGCTCGGACGCGACCGCCTCGAGGACGTAGCGGTCGGTGGGGAAATTGTCTGTGTCCACCACGATCTCGTCGCGCCCCGGCCGCAGCGCGACGGCGCCCCTGGCCAGCTTGTAGAGCAGCACGCTGGTGGAGTCGCCCACCGCGGTCTGGCCCGCGGCCGCGCCGAGCACCACCCGCCCGAGTTCATCGCCGATGGTCAGGGGCAGGTCGAACCACTCCTCGTCCCAGCCACGGATCAGCCTGCCGCCCCAGGACTCGGCGACGAAGCGGGCCACCTGCTCGGCACCCGCCTTGGTCGGCCGCCCCAGCGAGTTCCCGTCCAGGTAGGAGACGACGGACGGGGCGTCGACGAACAGGTCCCGGTACGAGCACAGCGGATCGGTATCGTCGAGTTCGACGGCGCGCACCGAGAAGTGTTGTGGGACAGGACTCGAGAGACTCATCCGAACTGCTCCTTGATCTGCGCCGGCTCGAGGTTGCGGGTCGAGGCGAGCCAGGAGGCCCAGTGCCTCTCATCGCTGGGCGGCGCACCCGGCGCCCACGCGAGCCGGGTCGAGGTGCCCGGCGGCCACGGGATGGTGATCGACTCCAGCACCGCCACCCGATCGAGGCCTGCGTCGAGCAGGGCGTCGAGTTCACGCGGGTTGAGTCCGACCGGCTGCGGACCGTTGCCCTGGTCGGTTCCGTACTTCACGACCCCGCCACACGCACGGAACCGGCGAAGGTTGTCGGTGGCGACATCGAATTCGCCTCCGCGGCCGTGGATATCGAGCGTGCTGATCCACCGCATCGACGCCGCCATCGCCGTGAGCAGTTCCTCGGGCAGGCGCTCGGTCCACGGGGTGTGCGCGAGTCGTTCTACTCCGGCCTCGAAGGCGCGCGCGGCCTGGCCCCGTCCCTCCGCGTGCGCGACGACGGGAACTCCGTCCGCGTGCGCGGCTCCGACCAGTGCGTCGAGCGTCGCGTCGTCGAACACCGGCCCCGCCGCGCTGTTCAGCATGATCTTCACGAAGGACGCGCCCGCCCTGACCTGGGTGTCGACGGCGCTCGCCGCCGCCTGCGGTCCGTCGACCACGCGCACCGACTCGGCCGCCGCCCAGGACCGGTCGGTGGGGTATCCGCCAGGGGCGGTGAGGAACTGACCCGCAAAGCTCACCTCGGGTAGTCCGGTGTGCACCGCCGCGTCGGCGAACGGGGCGAGAACCGACGGCGGCGAGCCGAGGTCGTGCACCACCGCCAGCCCACCCGCGAAGAGGGCGCCGGCATCGACCAGCCCGAGGTGCACGTGGGCGTCGCGCAGGCCCGCGAACACCACGCCGGGAATCTCGAGATCGGCGCGCCCGTCCATGGCGTTCCGCCGCCGAGCCGAGACCAGCAGATCGCCGCCAACCGTCAGTCGGCAGCGTCCCAACCACGCCCCGCTCCACAGGTTCGCGACGTCGACGTTCATGCCCCGGCCCGTCAGTTCCCCAGCTCGGTGCGTACCGCGAACAGCTCGGGAAAGAAGCTGAGTTCGAGCGCGCGCTGTAGGTACCCCGCGCCGCCAGAGGACCCGCCGGTGCCGGTCTTCATCCCGATCACCCGCAGCACGGTCCGTAGGTGCCGAAACCGCCAGAGCTGGAAGCTCTCCTCCAGGTCGACGAACTCCTCGAAGGACTCGTACGCGGGCCAGCAGTCCCCCGGATGCTCGTAGACGTGCTTGACCAGCGGCATCAGCTCTGGGTTCAGCACATAGGCCGCGGTGACCTCGCGGTCCAGCGCGGAGCCGGGCACGTCGTAGCCCGCACGGGCGAGGCAGCGCCAGAACTCGTCGTACAGGGTCGGCTCGCCCAGGAGATCGTCGAGGACGGCATGGGACGGCGGATCCGCCTCGAACACCCCGAGCAGGTCCGCGTTCTTGTTCCCGAGGATGAACTCGACGGCCCGGTACTGGTACGACTGGAATCCGGATGCGCTGCCGAGGAAACCTCGGAACTCGGCGTACTCGGTCGGCGTCAGCGTCGCCAGGATCGACCACTGCTCGGTCATCGACTTCTGGATGTGCTTGACGCGGGCGATGCACTTGAGCGCTACCCCGATGGCGTCCTCGGCGAACGCGGCGCGGGCCGCGCGGATCTCGTGCAGGACGAGCTTGAGCCAGAGCTCGGTGGTCTGGTGCGCGATGATGAAGAGCATCTCGTCGTGGTGCTGCGGCTCGCTGACCGGGTTCTGCGCGCTGAGCAGCGTGCCCAGGTCGAGGTAGGAGCCGTAGCTCATTCTGGCGCTGAAGTCCGTGACGATGCCAGGCTCGAGCTCCCGGAAGTTCGGTTCACCGCCCAGCGTCATGCGTGTGATTGTCCGCCGACCTGCGGATATCGTCCGCGGCCGTGGCCGAATCGTTGTGTTTACATCCGCACCGGGCAACTGCGACACTGAAAGGCGGCGTATTTCTACGACCGAATCGCGGTGAGCGATCATGGGCGGCGAGTACGACGTCGCAATTGTCGGATCGAGCCTGGCCGGGTGCACGGCCGCCATCCTGCTCGGACGCCGAGGCCTGCGGGTGGCGCTGCTGGAGGCGAATCGGAATCCGGCGGCGTACAAGCGAATGTGCACGCACTACATCCAGTCGTGCGCGCTCCCCACCCTCCAGCGGCTCGGACTCGACTCCGAACTCGAGGCCGCCGGGGCGATCCGCAACCACGGCAACGCCTGGAGTCGATTCGGCTGGGTCGAGGAACCGGAACCGACAAACCGACCATCGCACGGCTACAACCTCCGACGCGAGATCCTCGATCCGCTGATGCGGCGAACCGCCGCCAAGGCGCCGGGTGTCGATCTGATGTTGGGCGCGAAGCTGCGTGAGCTGACTCGAGGTCCCGATGGGCGCGTCGACGGTGTGGTCGCCGACCGCGTGGGACGGCTCTCCTGCCGACTGGTCGTCGGCGCGGACGGTCGGTTCTCGAAGGTGGCCCGGCTCGCCGGCCTACCCGGCCGGGAGTCCCGGAACGACCGCTTCGCCTACTTCGCCTCCTTCGTGAACGTCACCATCCCCCATGGGCAATCGGTCCAGCTGTGGCTGCTCGAGCCCGACGCGGCATACGCGTTCGGCAACGATGCCGGGGTCACCGTCCTCACCGCCGTGCCCGACAAGAGCCGACTGCCGGAGTTCGACGACGACAAGGAGGCAGCGCTGGTGCGCATGTTCGAGGGTCTGCCGGACGCCCCGGACCTGACCGATGCGGAGCGAGTGTCCGATGTCGTCGGCACCCGCGACTACCCGAGCGTCACCCGGCTCCGCATCGCCGCTCCCGGCGTCGCGCTCGTCGGGGACGCCGCCCTGGTACTCGACCCTGTCTGGGGCGCCGGGTGCGGCTGGGCGCTGCAGACCGCCGAGTGGCTGAGCGACTCCGTCGCGAAACCGCTCGTGACCGGCACCGACCGAGAGATAGACCGGGCGGCACGTCGCTACCAGCGTCATCACCGGATGCGACTGTGGCCGCACCAGTTCTTCGCGATCGAATTCAGCCAGCGTCCTCGACTCAATCCGCTGCAACGCCTGCTGTTCGCAGGCGCCGCCCGCGATCCGTGGGTGGCGGACCGGTTCTTCGCGTACGGCACCCGCAACCGCTCGCCCTTCGTGATGCTCTCTCCACGAATGCTGGCCCGCGCGGCGCGCGCCAGGCGAGCGGTCCGGTGACGATCCTCCTCGCGAATACGATGGACAGATGGATCAGACCCTGCCCCCGTGCCCCCAGTGCTCCTGCGAGTTCACCTACGAGATGGGCTCGCTCCTTGTCTGCCCGGAATGCGCACACGAGTGGGCGGCGGGCGCGGGCGATGACGAGGGCACCGACGTGATCCGCGACGCCGTCGGCAACGTGCTCGCCGACGGCGACACCGTCACGGTGATCAAGACGCTCAAGGTCAAGGGCAGCCCGACCGGCATCAAGTCGGGCACCAAGGTGCGCAACATCCGTCTGGTCAAGGGCGTCGGCGACCATGACATCGACTGCAAGGTCGACGGCATCGGTCCGATGCAGCTCAAGTCGAGCGTGGTCAAGAAGGCCTGACTCGGGGTTACGTCGACGGTTGCACCAGTGGGGCGCCCGCGACGTACTCCATCGCGGCCACGAATTCCGGCTGCTGCGAACGGATCTCGAGTTCTTCGGGCGTCAGATCCACCACGCGGGTCTGAATCCACCACAGGTTGCCCAGCGGATCGCGGACGCGACCGACGCGATCCCCGAAGAAGAGTTCGGTCACCTCCGTGACCGGCGTTGCCCCCGCCTCAAGTGCCTGCAGGAAGGTGGCATCGGCGTCCTCGACGTACAGCCGCAGGAAGCCGGGCGTGTCCGGCCAATCCGGGCGACCGTCGAACATCATCACCACCGAGTCCCCGATCCGCACCTCCGCGTGTCCGATCGCGCCCCCGTACTCGACGCGGGCCAGTTCCTCGGCGTCGAACGCGTCCCGCACGAAGTCGAGCAGCCGCGCGGTGTCCCGGGAGATGATCCAGGGCGTGACGGTGGCGTAGCCCTCGGGGACTGGCCGGACCTGGGTGGATTGCGTCGTCTTTTCCATGCCTCCGACGCTAGGGAGGATCGAGGACAACCGGCGTCCTCAATTCGAATCACCTGCAGATCAATGGGATCATCTATCGATGACCACCGGCGCTCCCTCGGCATACGATGCAGTCATTCTCGCCGGCGGATCCGCCACCCGGATGGGTGGCGTCGACAAGCCCGCGATCGTCATCGCCGGCCGTTCGATGCTGCGCGCCGCGCTCGACGCCGTCGCCGGGGCGGAGCGGGTGGTCGTGGTCGGACCGCACCGCGACGACCTCGCCGCCTCGATCGCACAGACTCAGGAATCGCCTGTCGGCGGCGGCCCGGTCCTCGCGATGGACGCGGGCCTGCTCGAGTTGGGCGGCGGCACCACCCCGGTGGTGGTGATCGCCGCCGACCTACCGTTCCTGTCCGCGGCATCGATCGAGAGCCTGGTCGCGGCGCTAGACCGCGAGCCGAGTGCACCCGCGGCCTTTGCGCTCGACGAATCCGGTCGGGTGCAGTTCCTCCTCGGTGTGTGGCGCCGGGATGCGCTGTCCGCGGGGCTCGACGAGCTCGGGCGCACCGATCTGGCCAACAGGCCGATGAAGACACTGATCCCGGCCGGGTACGTCACCGTTCCCATGGCCGGGATCTCCGACTGCGACACCGAGGCCGATGTCGCAGCCGCCCGGGCGCGCAGCGCCTCCCCCGCCGTCGGTCTCGATGAGGCCAGGCGGGCCGTCCGCGAGGCCGTCGCCATGCTGCCCGCTCGCTCGGCCGCCCCGCTCGCCGCGATCGGGGGGGTGCTGGCGCGACCGATGCTCGCCGCCGACGCGCTGCCCCGGATCGACATCTCGGCGATGGACGGCTACGCCGTATCCGGCGACGGCCCCTGGCAACTCGACACGGCCATCCGCTATGCCGGCTCGGAGGACGAGGTCGAACTCGAACCCGGGCACGCGGTGCGCATCGCCACCGGTGCCCATGTGCCGTCCGGGGCCACCTCCGTCGTGCGCGACGAGCACGTCGAACTCGCGGACACCACGCTGAGCAGGCGCCCGGACGCACCGGTCCGCGACGACACCCGCAGGCGCGGTGAGAACTGGCAGCCGGGTGCACCGCTCGCGGAGGCGGGCGAACCGGTCACCCCCGCCGTCGTCTCGGTGGCGCTCAGCGGCGAGGTCACCGAACTACTGGTCCGTGGGCCCGTCACGGCCCACATCGTGGTGACCGGGGACGAGATCCGCCGGGACGGCCCGTTGCGCACCGGCCAGACCCGGGACAGCCTCGGACCCGTGATGCCGCATTTCTTGTCCTGGTGCGGGATTCGCACGGCCGCCGAATCGCACCTGCGCGACACCGTCGGGGGCTTCGATGAGCTACTGGCGCAGCCGGTTTCGGACACGGGAGCGCAACCCGACCTGATCGTCATCGTCGGCGCGACCGGGGGCGGCGCCGCCGATCACCTGCGGATGGCGCTCACCCGCTGCGGCGCCCGCCTGGTGGTCGGGCGGGTGCGATGCCGGCCGGGCGGTTCGCAGGTGGTCGCGGTGCTGCCGGACGGCCGCATCGTGCTGGGGTTGCCCGGCAACCCCTTCGCGGCGGTCGCCACGCTGCTCATGACGGCGCCTGCCGTGGTCGCCGCGCTCACCGGCGCCCCGGCCCCTACCCGGCCGCGCGCGCCGATCGAGAACGCCGCGGAACTCGCCTCCGACGCCCCTCGGGTCGTCACGGCCACCCGACGGTCAGACGGTCACTGGTACGCGACCGCGCCGGTGGGGACGGCTCACCTCGCCGCGCTGATCGGGGCCGACGCCCTCGCGATCATCGAACCGGCAACGCCTGACGGTGGCTCCGCGGAACTGCTGCCGTTGCCTCGTTGACGGACGCGATGTCCGCGCAGCCGGCGCGATAGCGGTCGGCCAACAGCCGAACCAGAGCCGGGTGCACCCCGAGCGGCTCGGCCACCCCGTCCGATCCGGCATCGACCAGCCTCCGGTGGAACAGGCCGTGCGCCAACAGATACGAGGCGATGAACACCCGGCGGTGACCCGCCGACCGCAGCCCCTCGACCACCTCGAGCACCCGCGGCTCCGCAGTCGCGACGTAGCCGATGTGCACCGTGCTCCGGACCAGTTCCGCGAGCATCATGGCGCCGCGGCGCACGTCGGCCAGCGCGCGCGGATCCGACGATCCGGCCGCCGCGAGCACCACCGCGTCGCCCGGCCGCCAGCCCGCCTCGCGCAGGCGCTCGAACAGCACGGTGGCCAGCACCGGGTCCGGCCCGAGTGCCCTGGTGACGGTCACATCGGGGTGCCCGGAATCGACGACCTCGCGCGGGACGTCCGTGTGCACGTGATACCCCGAGGCGAGAAAGGCGGGCACCACGACGGCGGGCCCGCCGAGGTCGCGGAGCACCTCCGAGGGCGACGGACCGAGGACGTCGACGAAGGCGACGCGGGTGGTGCCCACCTCGTCCGCCACGGCATCGGCGAGCGCGGCGACCATGTCGACGCCGCGCGGGCTCCTGGTGCCGTGCGCGACGAGCACCAGCGCCGGCCCGGCCACTAGTCGTCCCCGCAATCGACCGGGTCGAGCGCGAGACGGTAGCCGCGCTTGACCACCGTCTGCACGATCTTCGGGGCGCCGAGACAGGTCCGCAGCCGCGCGATGGCGGTCTCCACCGCGTGGGTGTCCTCGCCGCCGCCGGGGAGCACGGAGAGCAACTCCTCCCGCGAGACGACCCGTCCGGGCCGGTGCGCCAGTGTTCGCATCAAAGCCATTGCGGCAGGAGCGAGTTGACGAACCTCGCCGTCCACGACGACACATCCGCCCCGCACGCTCACGTCGTGACCCGCCGCGCGCAGGCGCATCGAGCGGCGCGGCAGCTCCTCGGCGATGTGCCGGGCCAGCGACCCGAGCCTCGCCCGCCCCGGCATGGTGCTCGGGACACCGAGCGCCTCGAGCGGCGCCGCGGTCACCGGGCCGACGCAGACCGCGAGCACCCGGGTGCGCAACGAGTTCAGCAACGGATCGATGAGACCGATCTCCTTGGCCCGGATCAGCATCGACGCCACCGCGGGCGCGCTGGTGAAGCTCAGCGCGTCCAGACCCCCTCCGACGGTCAGCTCGATGAGCCGGTCCATCGCGGTGGGGTCGTCGGGCTGGGTCCACCGGTACACCGGAACCGGGACGACCTCGGCCCCGGCCACCCGCAGCACCTCGCAGAAATCGGGCAGCGGCTCCCACTCGGTGGTGGCGCCGTGCAACTGCACGGCGATCCGCTTGCCCTCGACACCCTCGGCCAGCAGGTGATCGATCACCTCGGCCGACGACTCGGAAACCGGGGACCACTCCTCGCGCAGGTCCGCGGCGCGGATCGCGCCCTTTGCCTTCGGACCGCGGGCCAGCAGCCGGGCGGTCGACAGCGCGCCGCCCAACTGCTCGGCGAGGCCCCAGCCATCGGCGGCCTCCATCCAGCCGCGGAACCCGATTCCGGTGGTCGCGACCGCGATCTCGGGCGGGTTGTCGATCAGTTCCCTGGTCACCCTTTCCAGCTCGGCATCGTCGACGAGCGGGATGATCCGGATCGCGGCCGCGTGCACGACGGTGGCACCGCGACGGGTCAGCAGGGTGGTGAACTCCTCCGATCGCCTGGCCGCGGTCACCCCCACGGTGAAACCGGACAGAGGCTCACCGACCTGCGGCACCGCCTTGCCCTCGCTCATGCGCTGTCCGCCACGGCAGACGAGGTGCTGTGGACCTGGACCATGCCCGCCCAGACCCGCACGTCGTACACCGGCAGCCGGACGGACTCGTCGTCGAGGCAGCGCCCGTCGACGAGCGAGAACACCTGCTTGAGCAGGGGCGAGACCACGATGGGCTCGCCTGCCCTGTCCCCGACCAGGCCGCGCGACATCACCGCCGCGCGCCCGAAGGGGTCGATGTTCCCCACTGCGTAGAGCGAGCCGTCCTCCATGAGGAACAGGGCTGCCTGCTCGCCCCCCCGAATCAACACCGCGACACCGAGCCCCGGGATGAGGTGGCTGAGCGGGCAGGCCGAGGTCCATTCGAGTCGTCCGTCGTTGACGCTCTCGCGTCCGGGTCCGGTCACGTTGTGCGCCTTCATCTCGATAACGGTCATCATCGTGGTCCTCCTGTAATGCAGGCTTACTTTCTACTTTTCCGGTGTTACCTGGGCGTTAAGCCGTGATTCCCTCGGGGTAAGCAGGTTCTGAGCGGTCGTCATCCGCTACTGGGAGATCGTGGCTGGCATCGGCGGAATCCCCATCAGGACCGGGATCTTGCGATCGCCGGACTCGTCGAACACCACGGTCGGGTCGGCCTCCTCCGGTGCGTTGACGAAGGACACGAAGCGCGAGAGCTTCTCCGGATCGTCGAGCACGCCAGCCCACTCGTCCTGGTAGCCCTCGACGTGCTTGGCCATGGCCGCCTCGAGCTCCTCGGCGATACCAAGGCTGTCCTCGCAGACCACGGCCTTGAGGTGATCGAGGCCGCCCTCCATAGCCTCCACCCACGGCGCGGTGCGCTGCAACCGGTCGGCGGTGCGGACGTAGAACATCAGGTACCGGTCGATGTAGCGGATCAGCGTCTCGTCGTCTAGACCACTGGCCAGCAGCTGCGCGTGCTTGGGCGACTGGCCGCCGTTGCCGCCGACGTAGAGGTTCCAGCCGTTCTCGGTGGCGATGACGCCGACGTCCTTGCCGCGGGCCTCCGCACACTCACGCGCGCACCCGGAGACACCGAACTTGATCTTGTGCGGGGAACGCAAACCGCGGTAACGGTTCTCGAGTCCGACGGCCATGCCAACGGAGTCCTGGACGCCGTACCGGCACCAGGTGGATCCGACACAGCTTTTCACCGTGCGCAGCGACTTGCCGTAGGCCTGACCGGACTCCATGCCGGCGTCGACCAGTCGCTTCCAGATCGCGGGCAGCTGCTCGACGCGGGCACCGAACAGATCGATGCGCTGGCCACCGGTGACCTTGGTGTACAGACCGAAATCCCGTGCCACCTCACCGATCACGATCAGCTGCTCGGGTGTGCACTCGCCACCGGGCATCCGCGGCACCACCGAGTAGGTGCCGTTCTTCTGGATGTTGGCCAGGAAGTGGTCGTTGGTGTCCTGCAGCGAGGCCTGGTTCCTGTGCAGGATGTGATCCGAATCGGTCGAGGCCAGGATCGAGGCGACCACAGGCTTGCAGATGTCGCATCCGCTTCCGGTGCCGAACTTGGTGATCAGCGCGGAGAAGGTGCGGGTACCGGTCGCCATCACGATCTCGAACAGCTCCGCGCGCGACTGCTCAAAATGCTCGCAGAGAGCCTTCGACATCACCACGCCGGACGAGGCCAGTAGCTGCTTGATCGTGGGCAGGCACCCCCCGCAGGTGGTTCCCGCGTTGGTGCAGCTCTTGACGGACGCGATGTCGCAGGCGCCCTCGGCGATCGCACCGCAGATGGCGCCCTTCGTGACGCCGTTGCAGGAGCACACCTCGGCATCGTCGGGCAGCGATCCGGCGCCGGGCTTCTCGCCCGCAGGCGAGATCAGCGACGCCGGGTCGCCGGGGAGCTCGCGTCCCACCAGGGGCCGCAGTGACGCGTACGCGGACGCGTCGCCGACGAGGATGCCGCCGAGCAGGATCTTGGCGTCGTCGGACACCACGAGCTTGGCGTAGGTGCCCTTGGCCGCGTCGCTGAGGACCACCTCGAGCGCACCGGGCGTCTGCGCGTGCGCGTCACCGAAACTGGCGACGTCCACCCCCATCAGCTTGAGCTTGGTGGACAGGTCCGCGCCAGGGAACTCGGCCGCGCCGCCGAGCAGCCGATCGGCCACGATCTCGGCGGTGGTGTAGCCGGGCGCCACCAGGCCGTACGCGACGCCCTCGACGGCCGCGCACTCGCCGACGGCGTAGACGGCCTCGTCGGAGGTCCGGCAGCCGAGATCGGTGAGGATGCCGCCGCGTTCACCGACCTCGAGTCCGGCCGCACGGGCCAGCTGATCCTGCGGCCGGATGCCCGCGGAGAACACCAGCAGCGCCGCCTCGATCACCGATCCGTCCGAGAGCTCGACGCTCACGCCGTCGGGCCCCTCGGTGATGGCGGCGGTGCCGACGCCCGCGTGCACGGTCACGCCGAGGTCGGTGACCAGCCGCGCCAGCAGCGCGCCGCCGCCCTCGTCGACCTGCAGCGGCATCAGCCGCGGGGCGAACTCGACCACATGCGGGGTCATGCCCATCAGCCGGAGCGCATTGGCCGCCTCCAGGCCCAGCAGGCCGCCACCGACGACGACGCCGACCGCCCCCGGACCCGCCTTCTCCGCGGTGGCGCGGATACCGTCGAGATCGTCGAGGGTGCGGTACACGAAGCACTCGGGTCGGTCGTGGCCGGGAATCGGCGGCACGAACGGGTACGAGCCGGTGGCCATGACGAGGGCGTCGTAGCCGAGGGTGTCGCCGGCGCCGGTGGTGACGGTGCGTGCGGTGCGGTCGATCGCGACAGCCCGCTCGCCGGTCCGCAGGTCGACCAGCGGGTCACCGGCGTAGTCGTTGCCCGCGAGCGCCAGTTCCTTTGCGTCCCAGGACCCGACGTACGAGGATAGGCCGACCCGGTCGTAGGCGGGCAGCGCCTCCTCACACAGAACGGTCACTCGCCACTGGGCGTCCTCGTCCCGCGCGCGCAGCGCCTCGACGAATCGATGGCCGACCATTCCGTGCCCGATCACCACTACCGACTTGTTGTTCATGCTGCGCCCTCTTCTTCGATCGATGGTGTTTCGTGTGCTGGTTGGTCTCTTGGTTCCGGATCCGAGTTACGTAGCCATTCGCAGATGCCATGGACGACGGAGCTGCAACCGCCGCAGCCGGTGGTCGCCCTGGTTTCCGTGGCCATGGCCGCCACGCTGCGCGAGCCCGCCTTCCACGCCGTGGTCAGCTGCGACTTGGTCACCGAGTTGCACCTGCAGACCACAGCCGACCCCGGCATGGTGGCCGGGCTCGCCACCTCGACGCCCGCGCCCGATCCGCGGCCGATGAGAAGCGACATCCGATCCACCGGAACCGGCAGCTGCGCGTCGAACAGCTGGGTCAGGGTGCCGACCACGTCGGGGTTTCCCAGCAGCACCGCCCCGACCACCCGGTCCTCCCGCACCACGACCTTCGCGTAGCGCCCCCGGGTCGGGTCGGCCAGGGTCAGCACCTCGCTGTGGCTGCAGTGCATCTCGGCGCTGATGTCGCCCATCGAGGCGAGGTCGATGTCGTGCGCCTTGAGCCGCGTCACGTTCGCGGTCCCGTGGTAGGTGGCGAATCGGTTCTCGCCCGCGAGCCGCTCGGCCACCACCGCGGCCTGCTCCCAACCCGGCTGCACCAGTCCGTAGACCTCGCCACGGTGCTGCGCGCACTCCCCGATGGCAGAGACGCGCGGGGCGCTGGTTCGCAGCAGGTCGTCGACCACGATGGCCTGATCGATCGCGATGCCCGCGGACTCGGCCAGCGACACCTCCGGCCGGATCCCCGCGGACAGCACCAGCAGATCGGCGGGCAATTCGGTCTCGTCGTCGAGCACCACGGTCCGGTTCTCTGCGTCGCGGGCGACCGCCCTGCGACCGAGCACCATCCGCATGCCGAGCTCGGTGAGCACCCGGGTCAGCACCGCGCCGCCCGCGGGGTCGAGCTGGCGCTCCATCGGAAAGTCCTTGGGGTGCACCACCGTGACGTCCATGCCACGCATCAGCAGTCCGCGGGCCGCCTCCAGTCCGAGCAGGCCGCCGCCCAGCACGACGGCACTGGAACCGCCGGCGGCCGCGGCGATGATCTGGTCGCAGTCGCCGATCGTGCGGAACGCGGCGACGCCGTCGACCAGCGTGCCCGACTCGTCCACCGCGCCCGCGATCGGCGGGATGAACGATCGGCTACCGGTCGCCAGCACCAACTCGTCGTAGCCCATCTCCTCGTGACCGGCCCCGGTGCCGTCGTCGCAGCGCACGGTCCGTGCGGCCGTGTCGATGCCGGTCACCCGGACACCGGAGCGGACGTCGATGCCCTGACGCTCCCACCAGCCGTCCGGCTTGAGCCGGGTGTCGCGGCCGGTGATGCTGCCCGCCAACACGTTCGAGAGCAGGATGCGGTTGTAGGCGGGGTGCGCCTCGGCACCGATCACCACGATGTCGAGCCGCGCTCCGTCCGGGTCCCGTCGCCGCAGTTCCTCCGCCAGTCGCGAGCCGGCCATGCCGTTGCCCACCACCACGATTCGGGTCCTGGTCATGCCATCGCCTCCGTGTCTGATGTCGACTGACGTATCGTCTCCAGCCTCACCGCACATGCCTTGAACTCCGGCATCCCGCTCGTCGGGTCGAGAGCCGGGTTGGTCAACAGGTTCGCCCGACCGGAGCCGGCGAAATGGAACGGCAGGAACACGGTGTCGAGCCGCATGCTGTCGTCGCAGCGCACAGTCGCCTCGGTCCGGCCCCGCCTGCTCACCACGGCGGCCTGCTGACCCTCGACGAGGCCCACCCGGTGCGCGGTGTCGGGGTGCACCTGCACGAACATCCCGCCCGCAGCGCGGACCAGTTCGTCGATCCGGCGGGTCTGCGCCCCGGACTGGTAGTGCGCGAGGACCCGTCCCGTCGTGGCCACCAACGGGAACTCGGCGTCCGTCCCCTCGCTCGGCCCACGGTGCTCCACCGCGACGAAACGCGCACGGCCGTTCGGGGTCTCGAATCGATCAAGAAACAAACGCGGTGTCCCGGGGTGCTCGGGCTCGCCCGCTGGGGTGGCCGGGCACGGCCAGTGCAGCGCGGCGCCCTCGTCCAGCCGGGCGTAGCTGATCCCCGAGTAGTCCGCGACCCCGCCCGCGGAGGCCAACCGGAGCTCTTCGAAGACGGCCTCGGGATCGGTTCCGAACCGACCCGCGGGCTGACCGAGACGGCGCGCGAGCCCAGCCAGCACCTCGAGCTCGGAACGCGGTCCCTCGGGGGCGGGCACGGCGGCCTTGCGGCGCAGCACCCTGCCCTCGAGGCTGGTCATGGTGCCCTCTTCCTCTGCCCACTGCAGGACCGGCAGGACGACGTCCGCCATGGCGGCGGTCTCCGAGAGCAGGAAGTCGTTGACGACCAACAGGTCCAGCGCGGACAGTCGGTCCACGACATGGCCGGCTCGGGGAGCCGACACCGCGAGGTTCGCCCCGTGCACCATCAGCGCGCTCGGCCCGCCGGGCGTGCCGATCGACTCGAGCAGCTCGTACGCGCTCTTGCCCGGGCCGGGCAGCTCGGCGGGGTCGATGCCCCACACCTGCGCGACATGCACCCGCGCGGCGGGATCTGTGATCTTGCGGTAGCCGGGCAGCTGATCCGCCTTCTGCCCGTGCTCGCGACCGCCCTGCCCGTTGCCCTGCCCGGTGATGGCGCCGTAACCGCTGCCCCGGCGGCCGGGCAGCCCGAGGGCAAGGGCCAGGTTGATCACGGCCGAGACGGTGTCGGTCCCGGTCGCGTGCTGCTCGGCTCCCCTGGCCGTCAGGATGTAGGCACCAGCGTCGGACTGCTGTGCGCGCCACAGGATCTCCACCGTGCGGCGCAGCGCGCTCACCGGCACCCCGGTGACCCGCTCGGTGCGCTCGGGCCACCACTGCGCGGCGGCCAGCCAGGCATCGTCGAATCCCTCGGTGCGGGCGCCGACGAAGTTGTGGTCGATCCGGCCGTCGAGCACGGCCAGGTGCAGCAGGCCCAGTGCCAGCGGCAGGTCGGTGCCCGGGCTCAACTGCAGGTGCACCCCGCCGCCTGCGAGCGCGCGTTCCACGGTGGCCGTGCGCCGGGGGTCCGCGACGATGAGTCCGCCCGCGTCCGCCGCGGTCGCGAGGTGACCGACGAACGGCGGCATGGTCTCGGCGACGTTGCCGCCCAGGATCAGGATCGCCCGCGCCGCACCGAGATCGGCCACGGGGAAGGGCAGACCGCGGTCGAGCCCGAAGGCCTTGCCACCCGCTGCCGCCGCCGAGGACATGCAGAACCGGCCGTTGTAATCGATGTTCGAGGTGCGCAGCGCCACCCGGGCGAACTTGCCCAGCTGGTACGCCTTCTCGTTGGTGAGCCCGCCGCCGCCGAAGATGGCAACGGCGTCGCGCCCGCCTTTTGCCTGCGCCGCCGCGAAGCCGTCGGCCACGATGTCGAGCGCGGTGTCCCAGCTCGCGGGGGTCAGTTCCCCGTCCCGGCGCACCAGCGGTGCGGTGAGCCGGTTCGGGTTCCGCAGCAGTTCCGCACTGGTCCAGCCCTTCTGGCACAGCCCGCCCCGGTTGGTGGGGAAGCTCCGACCCGTGACCGTCGCGGTCAGGGCCTGATCCGTTGCCGAGGAGTCCCGCGCGATGTTCATCGCGCACTGGAGTCCGCAGTACGGGCAGTGGGTGGGGGTGGAGACCAGTGACGGAACTGCGATGGTCATACCAGCACCGACTCCTCGGTCTCGGTGACGTCCCTGGCCGCCGGGCGGCGCAGGAACACCACATAGGTGACGACGATGCAGGCCAGGTAGAAGCCGAAGAAGACCCAGAACGCCATGGTCGCGGACTTGGCCGGGCTCAGGTACGAGGCCCGGAGCACCAGGTTGATGCCGACGCCGCCGAGTCCACCGATCGCGCCCGCGAACCCGATCAGCGCGCCTGACATGCTGCGGGACCAGGAGGCCTTCTCGACCTTGCTGAGCTCGTCCATGCCCTGGGCCTTGGCCTCGAAGATGGACGGGATGATCTTGTACACCGAGCCGTTGCCGACGCCGGACAGGATGAACAGCGCGATGAAGCCCAGGACCAGGATGGCCAGCGTGCCGGTGGTCGCGGGGCCCGCCGCACGGTCGTCGAGGGTGCTCGCGCCGACCACGACCGCCGCGGCCAGCGCCATCGCCGAGAAGGTGTACAGCGTGATCTTGCCGCCGCCGACGCGGTCCGCGAGCTTGCCACCGATCGGCCGGGCGATCGAGCCGAGCAGCGGTCCGATGAACGCGATCTGTGCGGCGTGCAGCGCGGCCTGGGCGGGGGTGTCGCCGCCTGCCAGGAAGTTGATCTGCATGACCTGGCCGAAGGCGAAGCTGTAGCCGATGAAGGAACCGAAGGTGCCGATGTACAGGAAGCTGATGACCCAGGAATCGCGGAACTTGAGCGCCTTGCCCATCGCCCGCAGGTCGGCCTTCTGGTTGCCGAGGTTGTCCATGAACAGCGCGGCGCCGATCGCGGCGATGCCGACGAAGACCAGGTAGATCGAGCAGACGATCCAGGGCTCGGTGTTACCGACGGTGGCGATCACGAGCAGACCGATGAGCTGGATCAGCGGCACGCCGATGTTGCCGCCGCCCGCGTTCAGGCCGAGGGCCCAGCCCTTGAGGCGCTGCGGGTAGAAGGCGTTGATGTTCGTCATCGAGGACGCGAAGTTGCCGCCGCCGACTCCGGCGAGGGCCGCCACCAGCAGGAACGTGGTGTAGGAGGCGCCTGGGTTCAGCATCAGCACCAGGGTCAGCACCAGGGGGATGAACAGGACCAGCGCGCTGAACACGGTCCAGTTGCGCCCGCCGAACCGCGCGGTCGCGACGGTGTAGGGGATGCGGAGGATGGAGCCGACCAGGGTCGGGACCGCCACCAGGAAGAACTTGCCCGCAGGGTCGATGCCGTAGACATCGGTCGGCATGAACAGGATCATCACCGACCAGATGGACCACACCGAGAAGCCGACATGCTCCGCGATGACCGACCAGACGAGATTGCGCTTGGCGATGTCCTTGCCGCCGGCCTCCCAGGCCTCGACGTCCTCGGCATCCCATTCCGCGATGTAGTGCTTGCGATTCGAGAACTTGTCCTCGAGCGCGCCGGCTGTTGCCGTGGCTTCGTCCGAACGTGTGGTCACCGGGTCTCCTCTATGCGTGGGAGACCTAAAGGTACGAGTCGGATGTTGCCGAGGTGCTGCCGGCAATGACTCCGGAATGAACTTGCGCTCACGAACGCGGAGGCCGGTTGGTGAGGACGTTTCCGCAGGTAAACGCCGTGTTACGGCGTGTGACGACCGCTCACAGCAGGGTCAAGATGTGACAGGTGTCACAACCAGCTGTCCTCGAGGAACCTCGGTTTGCACGCCACGTAGCCCGCGACCAGGATCACCGCGACCGCGCCGAGCAACAGGGCGAACGGCCAGGTCCAGCCGCCGGTCAGGTCGTGCAGGATGCCGAACAGCAGCGGGCCGATGCAGGCCACCGCATACCCGAGCCCCTGGGTGAAGCCGGAGAGCGCGGCCGAGCCGGCCGCGGTGCGGGTACGCAGGTTGATCAGCGTCAACGACATGGGGAACGTGCTCGGGCCGAGGCCGACCAGCAGGATCCACAGCACCGGGGCCGCCATGGGCGCGAACAGCAGACCGGCGAATCCGGCCAGGTAGAACACGGCACAGGCGACCACGACGGGGTACGGGTTGGCAATCCGCGCGCACAGCGTTGGCGCCCCGATCGCCGCGATGAATCCGACCGCGGAGAACAGCGCGACCATGGCACCGCCGAATGCCGCGCTCGCGCCGGCCTCGGTCAGGATCTTCGGCACCCAGGTGAACATCGAGTACGTGATCAGCGAGGTCATACCGAACATCCCGGCCATCCCCCAGGCCACGGGCGAGCGCCACGCACGACCGCGCTCGCCGTGCTCCGTGTGCGGTTCCGCGGAGGTGTCGACACGGTCTCGGCCGCGCCTGCTGATCACGATGCCGACCCAGGGCAGGGCCGCAGCGAAGGCCAGCAAGGACCACAGCCCGAGCGAGACGCGCCACCCGTAGGCGTCCGCGACCGGCACCGCGACGAGCGCGGGAAGGAAGGTGCCGACCTGCACACAGGTGATGTAGATCGTGCTCATCATCGCGACGCGGTCGGAGAAATAGCGCTTGACCAGCGGCGGGATCACCACGTTGCCGATCCCCATGCCACCGAGGGCCAACGCGGAGAGCGCGAGCAGGGCCGCGGTGTCGGACACCATCGAGCGGGTCGCGATCCCGATGCCGGTCATCAGCATCGCCCCGAGCGCCACCCGCTCCAGGCCGAACGTCAGGGCCAGCCGGGGCGTGAGCAGCCCGAAGACGGCGAACATCGCCGTGGGCAGCATCCCGAAGACACCGACGATGGTGGACCCGAACCCGACGTCCCTGCTGATCTCGTCGAGCAGCGGGGTCAGGGAGGTGACGGCGGTGCGGAGCGTGAGCGCGGAGAGCACGATCGCGACCAGCACCATCAGCCGGCCGGTGACCAGTGCGCGGCGGTCGATCGGGTGCCGATGCCGTTCGGTTGCTTGCACGGACACCGCACACCTCGTTCCCTCAACAAATGATCGCAAAATCATAGGATGAATGGATGATCCGATGCAACTGAGTATGATGCGCAGACGTCTTACCAGAGAGGGACCGCGTGCAACCCGTACGACGAACAAGCCTCATCGCGCAGGTCACCGACCAGCTGCGCGCGGAGATCGTGGCCGGCCGCTGGCCGACCGGCTCTCGGATTCCGACCGAGCCGGAACTCGCCGAGCTGACGGGGACCGGGCGCAACACGGTCCGCGAAGCGGTCCAGGCGCTCGTGCACGCGGGCATGCTCGAACGACGCCAGGGTTCGGGCACCTACGTGATCACCACCAGCGACCTCGGCGGGACGCTCGGCAAGTACTTCGCGGCCGCGCACGAGCGGGACATCCTCGAGTTGCGTCAGGCCCTGGACGTCACCGCGGCCGCCCTCGCCGCGCGGCGCCGCGACGACACCGACATCGCAACCCTGCGCGATCTGCTCGCGCGCCGGAACCTGCTCTGGTCGCCCGTCGAGGGCGCGGCCGACACGACGGCCGCCGTCGCCGCCGATCTCGCCCTGCATCGCGCGATCGTCGCGGCCAGCCACAACGAGGTGTACCTCGAGTTCTACGACTCGTTACTGCCCGCCATCGAGCAGACCATCCTCCGCCACCCCGTCGCGGCCGAGAACTCCTACGAACCCGAGCACGACCAGCTCGTGCAGGCCGTCATCGACGGCGACAGCGAGCGCGCGGCGACCGCGGCGCGCCGGTTCCTCACCGAACTCCTCGCCCACCGCACCTGAGTCGCTAGAGCATCAACCGGATCAGGTCCGCGGTGCGGACCAGGCCAGGCAGCGCCTCCGCCGTCGAGCGCGGATGCAGCGCATGCACCGCCAGACGGAACATCAGGGCGCGCAACAGCATCTGCGGCCATTCCGGCAGATCTTCCCACCGGGCGATCAGCTCCGCGTCGGCTCCGCCCCAGGACAGCGCGTCCACCACGACGACCCCGGCCGCCCAGGCCACGGGCCGCCAGTACGGGGTGATGTCGGTGATGCCGGGTGCCTCCGAGCCGGAGAACAGGACGGTGCCGAAGAGGTCGCCGTGCACCAGCTGATCGGGGCTGCGCACCGGCTTGCGCAGGGTCGCGAGCTGCCCGATCAGCTCCACACTGGTTCGGCCGTCGTCCGTGACCGCCTCGAACTGGCCCTTGACCGCCCGTAGGGGAACCTGCTCCCACGCGGCCCGATCGGCCGCGACGAACACGTCGACGTCCGCCCACGGCGCCACCGGGGGCTGCACCAGGAACCGAGGCCGCTCGAGGGGCGCGGTCGCCGCGTGCAGCCGCATCGACAGCGAGACCACCTCGTCGTGCCGCGGCTCCGGCGAACCGCCGATGAATGTGTCTGCCCGCCATCCCGATACGACGTAGCGTCCGTCTGTTGCCCGGACCGGCCTCGCGATCCGCACCCCGTCCGCGGTCAGCGTCTCGCGCACCTTCGCCGACCATGCGGCGCGGGCGTGGTCGGCGACCGGCGAGAGGACGACATCACCGCAACGCCAACCGCCGTCCCAGTCGGCTCCGAGCGGAATCGGAACCGTCTCGCGCAGACCGAAGGTGGAGCGCACGTGCTCGGGAGGTTCGACAGAGCTCACGTCAACAACGCTACCGCCGTCAGGCCTGTCGCCGTCCCTGACGCGCCG
Source organism: Rhodococcus sp. PvR044 (assembly GCF_040548995.1). Classification (NCBI taxonomy): domain Bacteria; kingdom Bacillati; phylum Actinomycetota; class Actinomycetes; order Mycobacteriales; family Nocardiaceae; genus Rhodococcus; species Rhodococcus sp. PvR044. Next base: position 709,593 of record NZ_JBEPSX010000001.1, on the reverse strand, counting down.
GGTCTGCCTCAGTACACCGGCAGGGACTTGTCCACCTGGTTCGCCCAGGCGATCACGCCGCCCTGCAGATGGGTCGCATCGGCGAAGCCCGCCTTCTTCAGTGCGGCCAGTGCCTCGGCAGACCTGATGCCGGTCTTGCAGTGCAGCACGATCGGCCGGTCCTGGGGCAGCTCCGCGAGCGCCTCACCGGAGAGGATGCGGTCCTTGGGGATGAGCGTCGCCCCCGGCAGGTGGACGATGTCCCACTCCACCGGTTCGCGGACGTCGACGATCTCGATCTCCTTGCCCGCGGCCAACATCGCGGCCAGTTCGGGCGCCGTGATCGTCGAGTCCGCGGCCGCGGCCACACCCTCATCGGACACCACGCCGCAGAACGCGTCGTAGTCGATGAGCTCGGTGATCGGCTCCCGGGCCGGGTCACGGCGCAGCTTGATGGTGCGATAGCTCATCTCGAGGGCGTCGTACACCATGAGCCTGCCGAGCAGCGACTCCCCGATTCCGGTGATGAGCTTGATCGCCTCGGTGGCCATGATCGACCCGATCGAGGCGCAGAGCACGCCGAGCACGCCACCCTCGGCGCACGACGGCACCATCCCCGGCGGCGGCGCCTCCGGGTACAGGTCCCGGTAGTTCAGCCCGCGTCCGTCCGGGGCGTCCTCCCAGAAGACCGACGCCTGCCCCTCGAACCGGTAGATCGAGCCCCAGACGTACGGCTTGCCCGCGAGCACCGCGGCATCGTTGACCAGGTAACGGGTGGCGAAGTTGTCGGTGCCGTCGAGGATCAGGTCGTACTGCGCGAACAGCTCCACCGCGTTGTCGGGCTCGAGCCGGAACTGGTGCAGCCGCACCTCGACGTTGGAGTTGATCTCGAGGATGGAGTCACGAGCGCTCTCGGCCTTGGGCCTGCCGACGTCGTCCTGCCCATGGATGACCTGGCGCTGCAGGTTGGACTCGTCGACCTCGTCGAACTCGACGATGCCGATGGTGCCGACGCCCGCTGCGGCCAGGTAGAGCAGCGCAGGCGACCCGAGCCCACCCGCGCCGATCACCAGCACCCGGGCGTTCTTGATCCGCTTCTGCCCCACCATGCCGACGTCGGGGATGATCAGGTGCCTGCTGTAGCGCGCCACCTCGGCGCGACTCAGCTCGGCCGCGGGTTCGACCAGCGGCGGCAATGAGTTCTTGGACTTCAGGTCAGACACGACGGCTCCTACGGTCTACGCGCTCACGCAGCTACAACGCTCCGCACGAGTCCATTCTTCCCCCGGTCGGTTACGGTCGGTCGCCCTGGTACGCACGATGTTCGCGAGGAGTCCCGATGAGCACCGCCCCGACCCCGACCACCGATCCGGTCTCCTACCGCGCCGAGGTGCCGGTGCGGTGGTCGGACATGGACGTCTTCCAGCACGTCAACCACGCCAGGATGGTGACCCTGCTCGAAGAGGCCCGGATCGACTGGCTGCGCAGCGTCGGCCCGGAGGCGTCCGAGTTGCTCGGGACCTCGGTGGTGGCACACATCGACGTGCGGTACCGCTCCCCGCTCACCCACGCGGACAGCCCGCTGTCGGTCACGATGTGGATCGAGCGATTGCGCACCGTCGACGTGACCGTGCGCTACGAGGTGCGCGCGGCAACGGCGCAGGCGGATTCCCGGCCGGCCGTCGAGGCCGTCACCCAGCTGGCCCTCGGCGATCCGCACACCCAGCGGCTGCGCCGCCTGACCGCGGACGAACGCGCGCTCCTCGCGACCTGGGTACGGGGCTAGTCGACTAGCCGCGCGGGTGCGGCCAGGGGTTGAACCGGCAGGTCTTGCCGTCCATCGGCACCACACCCTCCGGGTCGAGCTTGGCGATGTCGTTGTTCGAGGTGCCGAAGGTCTGCTGCATCATCACCGGTGCCAGTCCCCCGTCCGACTCGCAGGGCTGATGGTCCTGATAGCCGATGGCGTGACCGACCTCGTGGTTGATCTGGTACTGCCGGTATGAGCCGATGTCGCCCTGGAAGGAAATCGCGCCGCGGACCCAGCGCGGCTCGTTGAGGACCACCCGGTTGATCGACGGGTTGTAGCAGGAGACCTCGAGTTCGATGTCGTATCCGCAGGCCTGGCGAACGGTCATCTGAGACGTCAGCGACACCCTGAACGAGGGTTCGCCGCTGTCGATCCGGCGGACCGCGAACCGCTGGTCCTTGGTCCAGCTCTTCGGGTTGGCCAGGGTCTGGTCCACCATCCGGCCGAACGCCTCGTCGCCGCCGAAACCGGACGTGTCGACGCCGTCCTCGACCTCGACGGTGTACGTGAAGACCTGCTCGGTGCCCTGCCCCGCCTGCCCGGTGCCACCTGGGATCACGTGCCACGTGCCCGCGCCCTGAGCTGTGAACGGTCCGCCGTCCGGGAGGGCGCCGGACGGGATCGTCGCGGCGAAGTTGCCGTCGGCCTGCGGCGGTACGCCGATCACGTCGGTGCCGTCGGTGGCCGTGCTGAGTGCACCGAGACCCGGGCCGTCGCCGGTCTCCGATTCGGGGGAGCTGCCGCCGCCGCGGATCGCGTCGACGGCGACCAGCACGGTGACCACCAGCAGGATCGGGATCGCGTACGCCCGCCATCCGTACACGGAGACGAACTTGCCGAGCTTGCTCTGCTTACGGGCCTGACGTTCCGGTCTCGGGGCGCGGGGTCGTCCCGGCTCGCGACTGGTGGGATCCCATTGCGCTCGAAGCGGCTGATGGGAGCCGGTCTCACGGCGCCCGTAACGCTCGTCGTCGGGGTACCGATCGTCTCGGTAGTCGTCGCCTGCGCGCGTGGCCGAGTAGCGGTCGTCGGGGTAGTCACTGTCGCCGGAGCGACGCGGAGCGTCGCCCCGCAACCGCGGTCCACCTCGATCTGTCACGGAGCCAGAATCTCACAGACCGGCGCCACGGCGATTCGGCGCGCCGAACGTCGCCCCGACCGGGCACCCGACGGCGACATGCCGACACCGACCGCATCACCTGGAATACTCACTTACACAGCATGCGCCATTGTGAGGGTGGCCCGGCGATCGTCCGGGTATCGTTCGATGACTTTGTGCACTCAGTGCAGTGAGCACCCTCACGGCACCGCACGGGTCAGTGATGGTGGATAGGCAGCAGATTGGGAGCACGATGACAGAACTCGCGGATCGGGCCGCAGCACCAGCCGGCCAGACCACCAAACGCAGCACCCGCCTTCCCCGCGACGCGCGGCGGTTGCAGCTGCTCCAGGCCGCGAGCGAGGTCTTTGTCACCAGGGGCTATCACGCTGCGGGCATGGACGAGATCGCCGAGTGCGCGGGTGTCAGCAAGCCCGTGCTGTACCAGCACTTCCCCGGCAAGCTCGACCTCTACCTCGCGGTGCTGCAGAGCTACGTGGACAGCCTGATCTCGGGCGTGCGGCAGGCCCTTCGGTCGACCACCGACAACAGGCAGCGCGTCCGCGCTGCCGTGCAGGCCTTCTTCGATTTCGTCGACAACGACAGCCAGGGCTACCGGTTGGTGTTCGAGTCCGACGTGATGGGTGACCCGCAGGTCCTTGCGCGGGTCGACCAGGCCACCGAGGCCTGCGTTGACGCCGTCTTCGACCTGGTCAGCCACGACTCGGGACTCGATCCCTATCGCGCCCGCATCCTCGCGGTCGGGCTCGTCGGCACCAGCCAGTTCACCGCGCGCTACTGGCTGCAGGCCAACCGGCCGATCCCCAAGGAGGAGGCCGTCGACACCACCGTCGTGCTCGCCTGGGGCGGACTGTCACACGTGCCGCTGCAGCACTGAACCGCGCGACACGAACCACACAGGCACATACGAGAACGGGGCGCGGATGACCGCGCCCCGTTTCTTCGTCCGCTTCGTCAGATCAGCTGGTCGCGGCGAACCCGACCTTGCGGCTGTCCGACGGTCCGATCTCCACGTACGCGACCTTGCTGGCCTGGATCAGGAACTTGCGTCCCTTGTCGTCGACGAGCGCCAGCACGCCGCCCTCGCCGCCGAGTGCGCCCGCGACCAGGGCCTCGACCTCTTCGGATGTCTGTTCGCTGTTCACGATGAGCTCGCGCGGGCTGTCAGAAACACCGATCTTGACCTCCACGGCCAACCTCCGAAATCTCGTGCCATCACTACCGAAGCCCAAGGCTAGTGCAGCCGCTCGCCGCCGCGCCCGCGCTGTGCGTGTGCTGAGAGCGAACAGCAGCGGACCGGCCTCACACGAGTCCGAGCACCGTCATCCGCTCGGAGTGCCGTTCCTGCATCCGGTCGAACATGGCAGCGATGCCGCTGAGGTCGCCGCTCGCGGTGATCACCAGCTCGGTCAGATCCTGGCGCTGAGCCATCACGTACTGCGCCTGGGTGATCGCCTCCCCCAGCAGCCGACGTCCCCACAGCATCAGCCGATCCTTGTCCTGCGTGCTCGAGCGGACCGCCGCACTGACCTCGTGCACCACGAACTCCGAGTGCCCGGTCTCGGCGAGCACCTCGCGCACGACGCCTGCGACCGACGGGTCGAGGGAGTCCGCGATCTCCAGGTAGAAGTCCGCGGCGATGCCGTCGCCCACGTACGCCTTGACCAGCGATTCCAACCAGGTCGAGGGGTGCGTGGAGGCGTGATAGTCGTCCAGCGCCGCCACGAACGGCTTCATCGCGGAGTACACGTCGTGCCCGCGTGCGGTCAACGCGGACTGGAGGGTCTCGAAGTGGCTCATCTCCGCGGCCGCCATGCTCGCCAGCGCGACCTTCCCCTGCAGGGTCGGCGACATCTGCGCGTCCTCCGCGAGGCGATAGAAAGCCGAGATCTCGCCGTACGCGAGAACGGCGAACAGTTCGCCCACTCCCGGATGATCGGCGGCGATGGCTGGCGTCAAAGAATCCGACGAATTGGCTCCCATGCGCACAGCCTAGACGTCGCGCGGCGCTCCTCGACCGGGGCCGCGCCAGGGCGGAGACGGTGAGATTGGCCATGCAAATACCGGCAGAGGCGGTCGCGCAAGCTACCATGGACGCGGGCAGCCGCCCGTAGCCCGAGCAAACGGGCCGACACAACCACGCGGCGACCCGCAGATAATGTGCGCGCACCTGATCTTGAAGTCCCTTCCCGCGCCGCGTCGAGATCCCCAGATTTCCGCGCTCAGGCAGCAGGAAGCGCGACTCACGGACGAGGGCACCGACATCGGCCGACAATCGGCCTGGCCCCACCTCGTGCGCGCGTGCCAACGAGGAAGGCCAGACCCCTGAGCAAGATCACGATCGACCATGAAGACGACGCGACCGAAACCACTCTCTCCGCCCAGCTCGACGAGACCCACACCGCCCCGACCTTCGCCGAACTCGGCGTCCGGGACGAGATCGTCCGGGCCCTCGCGGAAATCGGCATCGACCGCACCTTCGCCATCCAGGAGCTGACCCTGCCGCTCGCGCTGGCGGGCGACGACCTCATCGGCCAGGCCCGCACCGGCATGGGCAAGACCTTCGGATTCGGCGTCCCGCTGCTGCACCGCATCGCAACCGGCGACACCGGCACCGCGACGCTGGACGGCACCCCCCGCGCGCTGATCATCGTGCCGACCCGCGAGCTGTGCATCCAGGTCACCGAGGACCTGGTGAACGCGAGCAAGTTCCTCAAGGCAGGCAACCGCAAGCTCGAGGTGCTCTCGATCTACGGCGGACGCCCGTACGAGACCCAGATCGCCGCGCTGCAGAAGGGCGTCGACGTCGTCGTCGGCACCCCGGGCCGGCTGCTCGACCTTGCCAAGCAGGGCCACCTCATCCTCGGCAAGGTCGGAGTGCTCGTGCTGGACGAGGCCGACGAGATGCTCGACCTCGGCTTCCTGCCGGACATCGAGCGGATCCTCGGCATGGTCCCCGACAAGCGCCAGACGATGCTGTTCTCGGCCACCATGCCGGGACCGATCATCACCCTCGCGCGCACCTTCCTGACCCAGCCGACGCACATCCGCGCCGAGGAGCCGGAATCGTCGGCGGTGCACGACCGCACCAGCCAGCACATCTACCGGGCACACGCGCTGGACAAGGCCGAGATGGTTGCCCGCGTGCTGCAGGCCGAGGGTCGCGGCGCCACCATGATCTTCACGCGCACCAAGCGGACCGCGCAGAAGGTGGCCGACGATCTCGCCGAGCGCGGGTTCTCCGTCGGCGCAGTGCACGGCGACCTCGGCCAGGTGGCGCGAGAGAAGGGCCTCAAGGCCTTCCGCACCGGCAAGATCGATGTGCTGGTCGCCACCGACGTCGCGGCCCGCGGCATCGACATCGACGACGTCACCCACGTCATCAACTACCAGTGCCCCGAGGACGAGAAGACCTACGTGCACCGCATCGGCCGCACCGGTCGCGCGGGCCGCACCGGCATCGCGGTCACGCTGGTCGACTGGGACGACATCCCCCGCTGGCAGCTGATCGACAAGGCACTCGGACTCGGGATCCCTGACCCCGCCGAGACCTATTCCAGCTCCGAGCACCTGTACGCCGAGCTGAACATCCCGACCGACGCCAAGGGCACGATCAAGCGGGCCAGGCCCGAGCGCGCGACGGAGACCGGCGGCGACTCCGCCGACACCACCGGCACCGAGCGGAGCGAGAAGTCCGAGCGCCCGGCGCGCACGCGGTCCCCCCGCAAGCGCACCCGCGGCGGTCGCAGCACCACCGAAACCAACACCACCGCAGCGGTTTCCGACGCCCCGGCAACGGACACCACCGCACCCTCGGGCGACGGCACCGCGCCCGCGCGCCGTCGCAGGCGTCGGCGTAAGCCGGCGGCAGCGGCAGCCGCACCCTCCGTGGCCGTGGCCTCGGAGTAGCCCGCCGCCGTGGTCGCACCGGAGCGGCGCACGCGCGCCGACCTCATCGCCGCTGCCGCGATCGCGGTCGTCGTTTTGCTCGCCGCCGGTGTGATCTGGCTGCGCAGCGACGCCAGGGGCACCACCTCGATCACCGCGGAAACCCCTGCCACACCGGCAGATACGGCGCTGTCCATCCCGGAGAACGTCACCGAGATCTGGCGCGCCGACAGCGCATCGACCGGGCGTCCGGTCGTCGCGGGTGGCGCCGTGGTGACCGCGGAGGGCGGTGCGGTCATCGGTCGCGACCGTGACACGGGCACGCAGCTCTGGAACTACACCCGGGACCTGCCGCTGTGCGGGGTGATCGGGGCGTGGAACTCCGTCGTCTCGGTGTACCACGACGGTCGCGGCTGCGGCGCCGTCACCGAACTCGCAGGCGCGGACGGCGCCCGGGTGGCCCAGCGCAGCAGCGATGCCGACGACGCCGTGGTCCTGTCCGAGGACGGCACCTACGTGACCTCGCGCGGGATGGACCGGATGGAGCTGTGGCGTTCGGATCTGGTGCGCACCCTGGAATTCGGCCGCGTCGACGCGCCGGTGAACCCGAACACCCAGCCACGCTCGGGCTGCGAGCTGGTCTCGTCGGCGTCGAGCAGCACGCGGCTCGCGGTACTCGAGCGCTGCCAGGACGAGCCCGCCGACCGGCTCAGTGTGTTGAACCCCGCTCCCAAGGACAACACCGAACCCGACGAGTACGGCTCGAGCGTGCTCGCCGATCTCGACCCCGGCGTCACCGGTGCGAAGGTCCTCGCCGTCGCGGGTGACCGCACCGCCGTCTACCTGCCCGCCGGACCCTCGACGGGGGCCAGGGTCGGCGTCTTCGACGGCTCCGGCACGCCCATCGCCATGCACCCGGTACCGGCCGATGTCTCCGCCGATTCGAAGGTGGTCAAGGTCGGTTCGGTGTACTCGTGGTGGACGGGTTCACGGGTGATCGCCCTTGGCGCAACCGATTTCGTGCCCCGGTGGACCATCGAGGGGGCCATCGGCCCCGGCGCGCTGATGGCGGGCCAGATGCTGGTCCCCGTCGACGGTGCCATCGCCGTGCACGACCTGTCGACCGGAGCCGAGGTGCGTCGGATCGCCGTGTACCGCGCGGGCGAGCAGGCCCCGATCACCAGTGCGGTGGTCGGCACGGTGCTGCTCGAGCAGCGCGGGGACGACCTCGTCGCCCTGCGCTGAGGAGTCAGGCCGTGGGGCTGAAGGTCACCAGGTCCGCGCCGGTGTCCCAGTGCGCAACCAGTTGCTCGGCCAGCTCCCGGTAGGCGAGGGCGCCCTTGTTGCGCCTGCCCGCGAGGACCGTCGCCCCCGAGGCCGAGGCCTCTGCGAACCGCACCGTGCGCGGGATCGGCGGCGCCAGCACGGGCATCTCGTAGCGATCGGCCACGTCGGAGATCACGTCACGACTGTGCGTCGTGCGGGCGTCGTAGAGCGTCGGCAGCGCGCCGAGCAGGCGCAGGTCGGGGTTGGTGATCTGCTGCACCTCGCCGACGGTGCGGAGCAACTGTCCGACGCCGCGGTGCGCCAGCGTCTCGCACTGCAACGGCACCAGCACCGAGTCGGCCGCGGTCAGCCCGTTGAGGGTCAGGACGCCCAGCGACGGCGGGCAGTCGATCAGCACGATGTCGTAGTCGTTGTCCAGCGTCGCCAGCGCGCGCTTGAGCGCGAACTCCCGGCCAGGCCGCATCAGCAGCATCGCCTCAGCGCCTGCGAGGTCGATGGTCGCCGGCACCAGCGAGATGCCCTCCTCGGTGTCGAGGATCACCTCGCGCAACGCCGCCTCGCCGGTCAGCACCTCGTGCACCGACGATTCGACCCGATCCGGGTTGTGTCCCAACGAGAACGTCAGGCAGCCCTGAGGGTCCAGATCCACCACGAGCACCTTGCGCCCGAGACCCGCGAGCGCGGCCCCAAGCGAGGCAACCGTCGTGGTCTTGGCGACCCCACCCTTTTGATTCGCCACAGCGAGCACAGTTGTCACGGGGTGATCTTTGCGCACTTCGTCGGATGTGGCGAGCGGTCGGGCTCAGATCGTCCTGGCATCATGGCGGCATGAGCACCGCACGCCCCCGCATCGCCCTGGTCAGACACGGCGCAACGGAGTGGGCACTGAACGGCAGGCACACCGGCAGCACCGACATCCCGCTCACCGCGGCGGGAGAGGAGCAGGCACGGGAGGCCGGGCACCGGATCGCCCGGCTGGGGCTGCGGGACCCGCTGGTCCTGACCAGCCCGCGCAGCCGGGCCACCAGGACCGCGGAGCTGGCCGGACTCGAAAGGGCCACCGCCTGGGACGCGCTGGCGGAGTGGGACTACGGCCGGTACGAGGGCCTGACCACCCTCGAGATCCGCGAGAGCGTGCCGGGCTGGACCGTCTGGTCGCACCCGTGCCCGGGCGGGGAGAGCGCCGAGTCCGTGGCGGCCCGCGCCGATATGGTGCTGTCGACGGCGCTGTCACAGCTCGAGGAACGCGACGTGATCCTCGTCGGGCATGCACACTTCTCCCGCGCCCTGTTGGCCCGGTGGGCCGAGCTCCCGGTCACCGAGGGCAGGCGGTTCGCGATGGACCCGGCGGCGATCTCCGTGCTCGGCTTCGATCACGGTGTTCAGCAGATCAATTCACACAACGTCACCTGTTGACGCGATTCGAGAGAGAGCAATCATGATCCGGCGGGCCACCCCCGACGACGCCGCTGCCATCACCGGCCTGATCTACGACCTGGCCGACTACGAGAAGGCCAGGCACGAGTGCACCGTGACCGTCGAGCAGATCACCACCGCCCTGTTCGGCGAGAACCCGTCCGCCTTCTGCCACGTGGCCGAGGAGGCGGGAGACGTCATCGGATTGGCGCTGTGGTTCCGCAACTTCTCCACCTGGGACGGCGTCCACGGGATCTACCTGGAGGACCTCTTCGTCCTGCCCGAGCGGCGCGGCGCCGGCCACGGGAAAGCCCTGCTGGCCGCACTGGCCAAGGAATGCGCCGACAACGACTACAGCAGGCTCAGCTGGTCGGTGCTGAATTGGAACGCGCCGTCGATCGCGTTCTACGAGTCGCTCGGTGCGACCGCCCAGGAAGAGTGGACCACCTACCGCCTGTCCGGCGACGCCCTCGGCAGCCTCGCCGAGCAGGCGTAGCGGCTAGGAGGCCTCGTCGCCGTACTCGTCGGCCATCCACCGCGACGAGGGACTGCTGAAGAGCAACACCAGCGCGGCGACCGCGACCACCGCGAGCAACACCCCGTACGCCGGCTGGTGCGAGTCGGTCAGCAGCGACCAGGACACCGGGAGCAGCAACAGCTGGGCGACGACGGCGATCGTGCGACCCCATCGCCTGCCCGTGATCAGCGCGATGCCCGCGGCCAGGACCGCGCCACCGAGGATCGCAAACCACGCCGCGGTGCCGTATCCGCTGGTCGCGGTCTGATCGTGGCCGAGGAGGCCGCGGATCACGAGCACGATCGCGATGCCGACCGCGACGGTGCCCTGCAGGGTCACCAGCATTCCGGCCCAACGGACCGTGGCGGGCGGGCTGGGGCGTGTGGGCTGTTCTGGCACCGCGCCAGCCTATAGAACGCGAAGCTCCCCGCTAGGGTGGTGTCCTGTGCGCGCGCTGCTGATCGTCAACCCGAATGCCACCTCGACGACCCCCGCGGCGCGTGATCTGCTCGCGCACGCCGTGTCGAGCCGAGTCCAGGTGCGGGTCGCGCACACCACCCACCGCGGTCACGCGGGCGAGCTCGCCCGGCGCGCTGCCCTCGAGGGCATCGGCCTGATCGTCGTGCACGGCGGCGACGGAACCGTGAACGAGGTCATCAACGGGCTGCTCGGCGCGCCCCGGCCGGATTCCATGAGCGAGGTCCCGATCGGACCCATCCCGCTCATCGCGGTGGTCCCCGGCGGCTCGGCCAACGTGTTCGCCCGCTCGCTCGGTATCAGCGCGGATCCCGTGGCGGCGACCAATCAGCTCATCGAGCTACTCGCCCTGCGTCAGAACAGGCGGATCGGACTCGCCCATTGCGATAACCGCTGGTTCACCTTCAATGCCGGCATGGGCCTCGACGCCCAGGTGTGCGAGGCGATCGATGCGAGCCGCGGCAACGGCCACCCGGCGACGCCGTCGCGCTACGTCCGGAGCGCGGTCCGCGCCTTCTTCCGCAATCGGGGCACCGAACCGACACTGACCGTCCAGGTACCCGGCCACGACCCCGTCGAGGGCGTGCACTACGCCTTCGTGTCGAACTCCAGCCCGTGGACGTACCTGAACGACCGTCCCGTCCGGATCAACCCCGAGACCACGTTCAGCACCGGCCTCGGCGTCTTCGCGATGCGGACGATGAGCGTCCCCAAGACACTGAAGTTGGTCCGGCAACTCCTCACGCCCGGCGCACAACCCAAGGCGCGCAACCTCTTTCGGGTCGACGACGTACCGACGATCCTGATCCGCTCGAGCACACCGATCGCTCTGCAAATGGACGGCGACTACATCGGCATGCGCACCGAGGTCGAGTTCGTCTCGGTCCCCGACGCGATCTCGGTCGTGGCGCCCAGCGGCGTCTGACGACTCGGCCCATCCCTCTGTCGCCACACTGCGCGATCCTCCCCAACATGAGAAAATGCCAAGAAATCCTACGGGACTAGTGCAATCTCGCCGCAACCGGGGTAGAAAGTAGCCCAGACCACATAGGGCAACCTAACAGAGTGAGTTACCCCACGAAGCGGTCTGATTCCATTGACATCCCGCTAGTTCGTGAAAGCATTCACAAGCAACAGCGCGGAAACATTTCACACAATGCGCATGAACTCAGCGATACGAAATGGTGCAGAACGCACCCGGTTAAGGAGCAGAAGGATGGACTGGCGCCACAACGCAATTTGTCGGGATGAAGACCCGGAATTGTTCTTTCCCGTGGGCAACAGCGGTCCGGCCATCGCCCAGATCGCAGACGCCAAGCTGGTGTGCAACCGGTGCCCCGTCACCGCCGATTGCCTGTCCTGGGCACTCGAGTCCGGCCAGGATGCAGGCGTCTGGGGCGGCATGAGCGAGGACGAGCGCCGCGCCCTCAAGCGTCGCAACGCGCGCACCCGCGCCCGCACCACGGTCTAGCAACACAGCACCGTACGAACGGGCCCGGCACCATGATGGTGCCGGGCCTCAGTCGTTTCTGGGGGTCGACCGTTTCTGGGGGCGGATCCGCGACTACACGCGGTTCGCGCGGCGCCCGAGCGGCACCCGCAGAGCGGCGTCGGTTCCGCCGCCTTCCGCGGGATGCAGCCCGAGCGAACCGCCCAACTCGGCGGATACCAGGGTCCGGACGATCTGCAGGCCGAGTCGATCGGACCGCTCCAGGCTGAAGCCGGGCGGCAGGCCGCTGCCGTCGTCGTGGATCACCACGTCCAGCCAGCGCGCGGACCGCTCCGCGCGCAGCGTCACGGTGCCGGGCTCTCCCGGCTCGAAGGCGTGCTCGATCGCGTTCTGCACCAGCTCGGTCAGCACCATGACCAGCGGGGTGGCCCGTTCGGCCGGGAAGACACCCAGGCTCCCCTCGCGACGGATCTGGACCGCGCTGCCCACCATGGCGACGTCGGCCATGATCGGCACAAGGCGATCGACCACCTCGTCGAGGTTGACCTCCTCGTCCACCGACATGGACAGGGTGTCGTGGACGAGCGCGATCGAGGTCACCCGGCGCACCGATTCGCTCAGCGCCTGACGCGCCTCGTCGTTGTTGGTGCGCCTGGCCTGCAGCCGCAGCAGCGCGGCGACGGTCTGCAGGTTGTTTTTCACCCGGTGGTGGATCTCCCGGATGGTCGCGTCCTTGCTCAGCAGCGCGCGGTCGCGGCGCTTGACCTCGGTGACATCGCGGATCAGCACCGCCGCGCCCGCGGGCTGGCCGCCCGGCCGCAGCACCAGGGTGCGCAACAGCACCGTGGCCCCGCGCGCCTCCACCTCCATCCGCTTGCCCGCCTTGCCCGCGAGCGCGGCCCTGATGTCGTTCGCCACGTCCTGGGAGTCGAACGGGTCGGTGACCAGCGTCCTGGTCACCGAGGCCAGGTCGCTGCCCGTCAGGGTCGTGGTCGTCAGACCCATCCGGTGGTAAGCCGAGAGCGCGTTCGGGCTGGCGTAGACGACGGTCCCGTCGGAGTCGAGCCGGATGAAGCCGTCGCCCGCGCGCGGGCTGGAGAGGATCTCGCTGTGTTCTTCCGGCGTCGGGAAGGTGCCCTCGCTGATCATCTGACACAGATCCGCGGCGCAGTCGAGGTACGCGACCTCGAGCGGGCTGGACTGCCGATGCTGGGTGGGGTTGGTGTCGCGGCTGAGGACGGCGATCACGTCCCCCGCGCAGCGGACGGGGATCGCCTCGCGGCGTACCGGCGTCCCCTCGCCGGGCGGGCCGTCCTTAACCCGCACGATCCGCCACTCCGTCAGCGCCTGGCGTACGTGCGGGTGCTCGGCGTCCGAGACCACGGTGCCGACGGCGTCCTCGGCGAACGCGGTGGGGGCGGTGGTCGGACGGCACTGCGCGACGCAGACCACCTCACCGTGGCCGGCGACCTCCGGGTTGCCGCTGTCCGCGCCCACCCACAGCAATACGTCGGCGAACGACAGGTCGGCGAGCAGCTGCCACTCCCCGACCACCCGCTGCAGGTGGTCGACCGCGCTGCCCGGCAGGTCGGTGTGTTCGGCGAGCAGGTCACTGAGGGTGGACATCGATCAGGGTGTGGCGGTCAGGAGATGACGGCGATGAGGTCGCCCTGCTGGATGACGTCGCCGACCGTGACATCCACCGAGGTCACGCGGCCGTTCACCTCGGCGATCACCGGGATCTCCATCTTCATCGACTCCAGGATCACGAGGGTGTCACCCTCCTTCACCTCGTCACCTTCGGCGACAACCACCTGGAAGACGGTGGAAACCATCTCGGCACGCACGTCTTCTGCCATCGAGCACCTCGCTTGTCTAGACCTGCCAATGGAAGTACAGCCAACCACACGTGGAAGAATGTCCCGGAGCGAGATCAGAGGGAAGGAGACAACCATGGGTAAGCGTGGTCGCAAGAAGCGCAGCCGCAAGGGCAACAAGGCCAACCACGGCAAGCGTCCAAACAGCTGACGCGCCGTAGGCGAAGCCTCACGAGGGCCGGGACATACTGTGTCCCGGCCCTCGTTGCGTCTCATAGGCACTGAGGAATCAATCCTCCGAAATATCGTTATACACAACAGTTTTCACAATCTCCGACGGAACTGGGCGGCCGTCCATACGATGACCGCACGCGGCCGGGGCACGCTCTGAGCACTCCCCCAACGCGACCTGACATCGCCTGAGATCGGAGATCCGTGTCCCGCCCCACCACCATCACCCGGCGCGTCGCGACCATCGTCGCCACCACAGCCCTGGTCGTATCCGGTCTGGTCGCCGGCGTCGGCACCGCAGGCGCCATCGGCTCCTCGGACCTCGGCATCGGCTTGCCCAACCACCCCGAGCTGATCCCCACCGCAATACGCACCGCGGAGAACGTATCGGTCACCCGGGAGGTCATCGGCCCCAACGCCGGCTATGCGGGCGACAAGATCACCTTCAGGACCACGATCTCCGCTACGGCGGGGCCGGCACGGCAGGTCACCAGAATCATCGACCGCGCACAGCTCATGTTCTACGTCCCGAACACGGCGAAACTCACTTACACCAGCGCAAACGGCACCCGCACCACCGAGGCGGTGACACCGACCTACGTCAAGGCGACACATGACGGCCTCAACCTGACCGATCAGGGGGGAATGGAAGTATCGAGCGCTGGGTGGCCGATCTCCGTCGAATCCGGCGCCACCGTGGTCTTCGAGATCACCTACCAGTGGATCGATTTCCGAGGCAGGCCCTCCATGGAGGATGGCGTGGCCTACACCGGTGTGGGAATCGACGTCACCGGGCTGGACACGCTGGACTGGCCCAAGATGACCACGTCCTTCGGCAGTCTCCACAAGGGCGGCCCCTTCGGGAGCTGACCTCACCGAATCGATCGACGACGAGGGCCGCCCGGGAACTCCCGGGCGGCCCTCGTCGCGCGTATGCCTACTGTCCGGGGTCGACCCGCGTGATGATCGTCGTGCTGCGCAGCTGGATCTTGAGCCGCTCCCGCAGCCCGTCCGGCGCGTGCTCGCCGCCGCACTTGCGGTTCACCAGGGACTTGACCTTCTCCTCGATGCCATAGGCCTCGAAGCAGGATCCGCAGTCCTCCATGTGCCGCTTCAGCCGGGCGCGCGTCGTCTCGTCGCACTCGTTGTCGAGCATCAGCCACACGTCCGCGATCACCGCGGAGCAGTCCAACCGCTCGAACTCGTCCTGCTCGCTCACCGGGTCGCCTCCTGCTCCTGCGCCGCCGCCGACGCCGCGGCGCCGCTCCGGTTGAATCCACGTTCTCGTGCCACGTCGGCCAGCAGCCCACGCAGCTGCTTGCGCCCGCGATGCAGGCGGGACATCACGGTACCGATGGGCGTGCCCATGATCTCCGCGATCTCCTTGTAGGGGAAGCCCTCGACGTCGGCGTAGTACACCGCCATCCGGAACTCCTCAGGCAGCTCCTGCAGGGCCGCCTTGATGTCGTCGTCGGGCAGGGCGTCGAGCGCCTCCACCTCCGCGGACCGCAGGCCCTGCGAGGTGTGCTCGGCGGTGGCCGCGAGCTGCCAGTCGGTGATCTCGTCCGTCGGGTACTGCGCAGGCTGACGCTGCTTCTTGCGGTACGAGTTGATGTAGGTGTTGGTCAGGATCCGGTACATCCAGGCCTTGAGGTTCGTGCCCTCCTTGAAGGAGCGGAACGCCGAATAGGCCTTGATGTAGGTCTCCTGGACCAGGTCCTCCGCGTCGGCCGGGTTGCGGGTCATCCGCAGCGCCGCGCCGTAGAGCTGATCCAGCAGCGGCAGCGCATCGCGCTCGAACCGCGCGGTCAGATCGCCGCCCGACTCGTCCTGCGGTGGCTGATCGTTCTCGGGCCGGTCGTCAGGCACGCTGATCCCTTCGCTCGCCATAGGGATCAAGGCTACCGCTACCCGGTCGAGGGGACTGCGGTCAGCGGGGCGCTCGAGGCACTGCACCGACACCTACGACTCCTTTCGAGAGGGACCAACGTGCTGGGTGTAACGCCGGTCCACAGCGTTGTGTTCCCGGCTCACTAGAGTCGGCGCCATGGCCGGTACCTCGACCCCCGCGACCCAGGCGCTCTCCAAGGGCAAGATCGCGCACCGCGTGCACAGCTACGAGCACGACTCCGCCAACGCCTCCTACGGGGCAGAGGCGGTGGACGCACTGGCCGGGCAGCTCGGACTCGAGCCGGCGCAGATCCTCAAGACCCTGGTGATCAAGACCTCGGACGGCAAGCTGGCGGTCGCCGTGCTCCCGGTCCCCGAGAAGCTCTCCCTCAAGGCCGCGGCTGCCGCACTGGGGTCGAGCAAGGCGGTCATGGCCGAGCAGGCCGAGGCGCAGCGGTCCACCGGCTACGTGCTCGGCGGCATCTCCCCGCTCGGTCAGCGCAAGCGGCTGCCGACCGTGATCGACGCCTCCGCCGCGAACTGGGACCGGGTGCTGTGCAGCGCGGGCAGGCGCGGGCTGGAGATCGACCTGGACCCGGCCGACCTGGTCCGGCTGACCGGTGCGGTGCTCGCCCCGATCACCGCGGGCTGACCAGAAATACTCGGGCCCCGGCGACGGTTGCACCACGAGGCGCTCATCCCGCCGACGACAGTCATCTCCCGAACAAAGGCGGCACCACCGTGACGGTTCCACTCTCCATCCTCGATCTGGCGCACATCGGCGAGGGCGAGAGCGCAGGCGACAGTTTCCGGTCGAGCGTGGAGATGGCGCAGCGCGCCGAGCAGTGGGGCTACCGGCGGATCTGGTACGCCGAGCACCACAACATGCCGTCCATCGCCTCCTCGGCCACCAGCGTGCTGATCGCTCACATCGCGGCGCACACGCAGCGGATCCGCCTCGGCGCAGGCGGCATCATGCTGCCCAACCACGCGCCGCTGACCATCGCCGAACAGTTCGGCACCCTCGCCGAACTGCACCCCGGCCGGATCGACCTCGGGCTCGGCCGCGCACCGGGCAGCGACCAGAAGACCATGCGGGCGCTGCGCCGCGACCCCGCGTCCGCGGAGTCGTTCCCGCAGGACGTGCTGGAGCTGCAGGGCTACCTGACCGGTCCGTCGCGGATCCCGGGGATCGAGGCGACGCCGGGCAAGGGCACGAACGTGCCGCTGTACGTCCTCGGTTCGTCCCTGTTCGGCGCCAAACTCGCCGCCGCGCTTGGACTTCCGTACGCATTCGCATCGCACTTCGCCCCCAACGCGCTGCTCGACGCCCTCGCGATCTACCGCCGCGAGTTCCGCCCCTCGGCCCAGCTCTCCCAGCCCTACGTGATCGCCGCCGTCAACGTCATCGCGGCGGACACCCAGGACGAGGCGGACCGGCTGTTCCTCGAGACCAAGCGCAAGCGGGTCGGGCTGTTCGTCGGTCGGGGACGGACCTTCACCCCCGACGAGGCGGACATGATCCTCGAATCCCCCGCCGGCCAACAGGTGCTGCAGATGGTGCGGTACTCGGCCGTCGGGACGCTCACCGTGGTGCGTGAGTACCTGGACCGATTCGGTGAGGAGACCGCCGCCGACGAGCTGATGGTCGTCTCCTCGGCGACCGACCGCGCGGCCTGGCTGCGCTCGCTCGAGCTGGTGGCCGAGGTCAGCGACCTGTCCTCACAGCAGGGTGATCTGCTCGCCGACCGCTGACCCCGGCGCCCCGACCGGCGCGATCAGCTCCGGACCGTCGTTCCTGACGCTGTTCACCCGATCCGACACCCGCCGGATCTCGATGCCCGCCGCGACCGCCTCGTCGATCGGGTCCAACAGGTCGTCGGGTGCGTCCGCGTCCGGGTCGAGCCAGCTCTGCCACCGATCGGGCGTGAGGATCAGCGGCATCCGGTCGTGGATCGACTGCAGCGAGCCGACGGAGTCCGTGGTCAGGATCGTGACGCTGAGCAGTGGTGGGCCGTCGGCGTCCCGGTCCCGCCACACCGACCAGAGGCCGGCCGCGTACATCCGGGAGCCGTCGGTCGGGGTCATGAAGTACGGCACCTTCACAGCCTTGCCCTTCGCCGCCGGTTCCGTCAGCCACTCGTACCAGCCGTCCATCGGCACCAGGGCGCGCTTGGTCTTCAGCGCCGTGCGGAAGGCGGGCTTGGTTGCGGCGGTGTCCGCGCGGGCATTGAACAGCGGCGCGCCCTTCGCAGGACGGCTGACATTGCCCGAGGCTGCGCCCGAGGAGCTCGGTGCCGCCGCCTTGGTCCATGGCGGGATCAGGCCCCACCGCATCCGCCGGATACGACGGGTCGGAGTGTCGTCCGGGTGCTCGTGCGAGTGCCTGCTCACCACGGCGAGCACCGGGTCGGTCGGTGCCACGTTGTAGCTCTCGGCCGGCTCGCGCGCACCCCCGGGACCGGACGTCTCGTCGATCGCATCCAACTCGACCGCGAGCAGCGCCGGGTCGACCGTCGTCGCATATCTGCCGCACATACGACCATTGTGTCTCGCACCACCGACACTCTGGGAAGATGGTGCACGTGAGTCTGTGGAGAGCACCCGTCGCCGCATCGCCCGTGCATGCGTCCGTGACCCTGCCCGGGTCCAAGTCGATCACCAACAGGGCGCTGATCCTGGCCGCGCTCGCCTCCGGTCCGTCGACGATCACCGGCGCGCTGCGCAGCCGCGACACCGACCTGATGATCGACGCCCTGCGCGCCCTCGGCGTGCGGATCGACGACGGCGACGAGCCCACCACCCTGCGCGTGACCCCCGGGCCCCTTGGCTCCGCCGCCGTCGACTGCGGCCTGGCGGGCACCGTGATGCGGTTCCTGCCGCCGCTCGCAGCGCTGTCCGACGGCACCGTCGAGTTCGACGGCGACGAGCAGGCCCGCACCCGGCCCCTGAACACCATCCTCGACGCGCTGCGCGGTCTCGGCGTCGACATCGACGGCGACGGCCTGCCCTTCACCGTGAACGGGCACGGCAAGGTCTCGGGGGGCGTCGTGACCATCGATGCCTCGGGTTCGTCCCAGTTCGTCTCCGGGCTCCTGCTCTCCGCCGCGCGCTTCGACGACGGCATCACCGTGCGCCACGAGGGCCGTTCGGTGCCCTCGATGCCGCACATCGACATGACCGTGGAGATGCTCCGGGAGGCGGGGGTTCTGGTCCAGACCCCCCGCGACGGCGGCGACGCCGACACCTGGCGCGTGTCCCCCGGGCCCGTCGACGCGGTCGACTGGGTGATCGAGCCCGACCTGTCCAATGCCACCGCGTTTCTCGCCGCGGCCGCGGTGACCGGCGGCTCGGTCAGCGTGCCGCTGTGGCCGGACCGCACCACGCAGCCGGGCGACGCCATCCGCGGCATCCTCACCGAGATGGGCGCCGAAGTGTCGCTGGCGAATTCGACGCTGACCGTGCGCGGGCCGCGTAGCCTTCGTGGCATCGACGTTGACCTGCACGACATCGGCGAACTCACCCCCACCGTCGCGGCCCTGGCCGCCCTGGCGGACGGGCCGTCAACGCTGCGCGGGATCGCCCACCTGCGCGGTCACGAGACCGACCGCCTCGCCGCCCTGCGGACCGAGATCAACAATCTCGGCGGTGCCGTCACCGAGACCGAGGACGGGCTGCACATCGAGCCGCGCCCGCTGCACGGGGGCGCGTGGCACTCCTACGCCGACCACCGGATGGCGACCGCGGGAGCGATCCTGGGCCTGGTGGCGCCGGGCGTGGAGATCGAGGACATCGGCACCACGGCCAAGACCCTGCCCGGATTCGAGAACCTGTGGGCGACGATGTTGAACCAAAGCAGCGCCGACCAGACCGGAGCGCCCTCCTGACTGCGCGCCGGTACGACGAGTCCGATGTCCGGGTCCGCCCGGGCAAGGGTTCGCGTCCGCGCACCAAGACCAGGCCGGAACACAAGGGCGCCGAGACGGCGATGGTCGTCTCCGTGGATCGCGGGCGATGGGGTTGCGTCCTCGGCGACGATCCGGACCGCCTGGTGGTCGCCATGCGCGCTCGCGAGCTCGGCCGGACGCCCATCGTGGTTGGCGACCAGGTGGGCGTGGTCGGCGACGTCTCCGGCCGCACCGACACGCTGGCCCGCATCGTGCGCGTCGAGGAGCGCTCGACGGTGTTGCGGCGGACGGCCGACGACACCGATCCGTTCGAGCGGATCGTGGTGGCCAACGCCTCCCAGCTGCTGATCGTGGTCGCCCTGGCTGACCCGCCGCCCCGCACCGGATTCGTCGAGCGGGCTCTCGTCGCCGCCTACGTCGGTGGGCTGGCGCCGATCCTCTGCCTGACCAAGGGCGATCTGGCCGACCACGCGGAGTTCGCCGCCGCCTTCGCCGATCTGGACGTGCCGGTGATCCTCGCCGGCCAGGACGATCCGCTCGGACCGGTCAAGGACGCGCTCGCCGGAAAGGTCACCGCACTGATCGGCCACTCGGGCGTCGGGAAGTCGACCCTCGTCAATCGCCTTGTGCCCGATGCCGATCGGGCCACCGGCGTGGTCTCCGGCGTCGGCAAGGGTCGGCACACCTCGACCCAGTCGGTGGCCCTGCCGCTGCCCGATGCCACGGGGAGCGGACGCTCCGGTGGCTGGGTGGTCGACACGCCAGGAATCCGCTCGTTCGGCCTGGCACACATCTCGCCCGACGACGTGCTCGGCGCGTTCACCGACCTGGCGGCAGCCATCGAGGACTGCCCGCGCGGCTGCAGCCACCTGGGCCCGCCCGCCGACCCCGAGTGCGCGCTGGACCGCCTCGAGGGCGAGGCCGCCCGCCGGGTCGCCGCCGTGCGATTGCTGCTGGTTGCGCTCAATTCCAACGAGGCCTGGTAACGGTTTCGTCACCGGACAAGGTCACGGTCGGGTCAACTCCCCCGTGAAATCCCATGTTTGTAGTAATCGTGTTTTTACACTGTTTGGGCTCGACCTGATTCGAATCACTTCAAGGTCAAGACACACCGGGATCACCCGATCTCACCGTCACGACACAAGGAGTTTCAGATGGGTAGTGCAGAAGTCATCCTCGCCGCCGGATCGTCCATCATCGGCGACATCCAGAGCATTTTCGGAACGTTGCTCGACACCGGCTCGGCATTGGTCGGGTCCTAGCAAAGCAAAGTGACGTGAGTGCCCCGTCACCGCGGGGCACTCACGTCACCTTCCACAGATCAGTTCAGCGGGAGAACAGTCCCCGCACGGTCCTGCGCTTCTTCGCCTCACGGATGGCGGTGCGCAGACCGCGACTACGGCCGGTGACCGGATCCACCGTCAGCACCGCCTTGGTCCCCTCCCACTTGCGCTCCGAGGCGGTCTCCGGCGCATCGTCGGTGGTGTCGCGCAGGTACTGGTTGGGCAGTGACAGCTTGGCGATCGTCCGCCAGGCCTTCGCGTACTGAACCAGCAGGGGGCCAGTGGTGTAGGGCAGGTCGTACTTGTCGCAGAGCGCCCGCACCCGCACCGCGATCTCGGCGTACCGGTTCGACGGCAGGTCGGGGAAGATGTGGTGCTCGATCTGGTAGCTGAGGTTGCCGGTCATGAAGTCCATCACCGGGCCGCCGCTGATGTTGGCGCTGCCGAGCATCTGCCGCAGGTACCACTGGGCCTGGGTCTCGTTGTCGACATCGTCCTTGGTGAACTTCTCGGCGCCGTCCGGGAAGTGTCCACAGAAGATCACCGCGTTGGTCCACACGTTCCTGATCATGTTCGCGGTCAGGTTCGCGGTCATCGTCGACTTCCACGCCTTGCCGGTCAGGGCAGGGAACAGGACGTAGTCCTTGGCGAGCTGCTTGCCGACCTTCTCACTGACCTCGCGCAGCTTGCGCTTGGTCTCGGCGCGGTCGTCGCGTCCCATGGCGACCTTGCCCAGCTCGACGTGTTGCGCGGCGATGCCGAACTCGAAGAACAAGGCCAGCACGGTGTTGTACGCGATGTTGCCTGCGTTGAACGGCTTCCATCGCTGGTCCCGCGTGACACGGAGCAGGCCGTATCCCACGTCGTCGTCCATGCCGAGGATGTTGGTGTACTTGTGGTGCAGGTAGTTGTGCGTCTGCTTCCAGTGCGCCGACGGCCCGACGACGTCCCACTCCCAGGTGCTCGAGTGCACCTCGGGATCGTTCATCCAGTCCCACTGGCCGTGCATGACGTTGTGGCCGAGCTCCATGTTCTCGATGATCTTCGCCGTGCCGAGCAGTCCGGCGCCCAGCAGCCACAACGGGCGCTTTCGGCTGCCGAACAGGACGGCCCGGCCCGCGACCTCGAGGCCGCGCTGCAGGCGGATGGTGTTGCGCAGGTAGCGGGCATCCCGCTCGCCGCGCGACTCCTCGATGTCGCGGCGGATCGCGTCCAGCTCGATACCGAGCGCTTCCACATCCGCCTCGGTAAGGTGCGCGTATTCCTTGACGTCCGCAATCGCCATTCCGGCTCTCCCCGCAGTCGATCAGTTCCCTTGGTTCCGACCTACCGTACCGTAAGTTACGGCTGCGTAGGTTACCTGGACCGAGGTGTGATCCAACTCACGGGGAGAGCTCAGCGACGACGCTGGCGGAGCTCGCGCAGCGCCGACCTCAGGCCGCTGCGCCTGCCGGTGACCGGGTCGACCCGAAGCGGATTCAGCGATCCCTCCGAGCGGAACTTGCGCTCCGAACTGGTCTCCGGCGCGTCGTCGGAAGTGGCCGTCAGGAACCGGTCCGGCAGGGCCAGCTTGTGAATCGTCCTGAGCGCCAACAGGTACTGGCGCGCCAACGAGCCCGTCGTGTACGGCAGGTCGTACTTGTCGCACAACGCCTGCACCCGGACCGACACCTCACGGAGCCGATTGCTCGGCAGATCCGGGAACAGGTGGTGCTCGATCTGGAAGCTGAGGTTGCCGCTCATGAACGCCATCACCCGGCCCGCCTTGAAGTTGGCGCTGCCGAGCATCTGCCGCAGGTACCACTCGGGCTTCGTCTCGTTGCGGTACTGCTCGACGGTGAACTTCTCCGCCCCGTCCGGGAAATGCCCGCAGAAGATCACCGCGTACGCCCACAGATTCCTGGCGAGGTTGGCGGTCGCGTTCGCGGTCAGCGTGTGCTTCCACGCCGGACCGGTCAGCGCCGGGAACAGCACGAAGTCCTTCGCGACCTGCTTGGCGGCCTTCGCGTAGAACTCCCGATTCAGCTGGGCGACGTTGGCGCCGCCGCGCTTGAGGTCCTCGGCCTTGGCGCTCCCCAAGTCGTGCATCGCGATGCCCCACTCGAAGGTGGTCGCGAGCAGCACGTTCGCCGCGGGCTGCATCAGGTTGATCGGCCGCCACGGCTCATCGCGGGTCATCCGGAGGATCCCGAATCCCACGTCATGGTCCATCCCGACGATATTGGTGTACGTGTGGTGCGAGTAGTTGTGCGCGCGCTTCCACTGCGACGTCGGACCGGTCATGTCCCACTCCCACGTGGTGGAGTGGATCTCCGGATCGTTCATCCAGTCCCACTGGCCGTGCACCACGTTGTGGCCGAGCTCCATGTTCTCGATGCACTTGGCAAGGGCCAGCATGGTGGTGCCCGCAAACCAAGCCGGCCGGTACTTGCTGCCGAACAGGGTCAGCCGGCCGCCGACCTCGAGGACGCGCTGGAGCCGGATGACATTGCGGATGTACCGCGCATCGCGCTCACCGCGCGAATCCTCGATGTCGCGGCGGATCTCGTCGAGCTCGCGCCCGAGCGCCTCGATGTCGGCTTCGGTGAGGTGTGAGAATTCTTTGATGTCCGTGATGGCCATCAGGGCCCTCCGATGGGGATAGATAGATTGCCTGCGGAGGCCCCCGCGGCGTATCCGATACCGACAACGATAGCCGACATCCGTGAACTCGAGATGACGAAGAACCTAGAGGTCAAAGGTGCAGTCACCAGCAGCCGAGGCGATGCATGTCTGCACCCGCTCGCCCTCGCCGTGTTCGCGCCCGGACCGCAGATCCCGGGTGTGACCGGCGACGAGGGGAACCACACAGGTCTGGCAGATTCCCATCCGGCACCCGAACGGCATCTGGACCCCGACCTTCTCTCCGGCCTCGAGCAGGGTGGTCGCGCCGTCGATCTCGATGCTGCGGCCCGTCTTGGTGAAGGTCACCGTGCCGCCCTGCCCGGCGTCGTCCGCGCGCGAGATCGCGAACCGCTCGGTATGAAGCCGGTCGGCGAGACCCTCCTCCTGCCAGACGCGTTCGATCTCGTCGAGCATCGGCGTCGGCCCGCACGCCCAGGTCTGCCGCTCGCGCCAATCCGGGTACAGCGCGTCGAGGTCCGCCAGCCGGAACCGGCCACCGGTCCTGGTGTGCTGGACCTGGGAGACGAAATTGGGATGCGACTCGTGCAGCGCCGACAACTCCTCGCCGAACATCACGTCCTCGGCGGTCGGCGCGGAATGCACGTGCACCACGTCCGGCAGCTCGTCTCGGCGGACCATCGCGCGCAGCATCGCCATCACGGGGGTGATGCCGCTGCCCGCGGTGAGGAAGAGGATCTTCTCCGGCGGCGGCTCCGGGAGCGCGAAGTTGCCCTGCGGCGCGGCCAGCCGGATCACGGTCCCCGAGGGCACGCCGTTGATCAGGTGGCTCGACAGCTTGCCCTCCGGCATCGCCTTGACCGCGATCGAGATCCGCTTCTTCTCCCAGTTCGGCGGGGAGGTCAGCGAGTACGACCGCCAGTGGAATCGTCCGTCCACGAGCAGTCCGATGCCGATGTACTGGCCCGGCTGGTAGTCGAAGTCGAAGCCCCACCCGGGCTTGATCACGAGGGTTGCCGAGTCCGCGGTCTCCTTGCGGACCTCGATGACCTTGCCGCGCAGCTCGCGCGCCGACCACAGCGGGTTCGCCAGGTGCAGGAAGTCGTCCGGCAGCAGGGGCGTCGTCACCCGCGTCACCGCTCCGCGCAGCATGTTCAGCTTCGGCCGGCGGGGCGCCGAGATATCGGCAGCAGGCGCCTCGAGCCAGTTCCTCAAACCCATCAACAATCCATCCACTCGCGTAGGTTACGGAACCGTAGGTTACCTACACGCGTGCCCTGCTGTCACGCGGACCGTCACAACAGATCGAGTAAGAATGCGAGCTCCTGGGTGGCATACCAGGCCAACTCGTGATCCTCGGCGTCACCGAGCACGAACTCGGCGTCCGCATCACCCAGATCGGCCGCGTCGATCGCCTCGACCGCCTTGGCGATCGCCGGCTCCGCCTCCGCGAGATCGACATGGACCGACGCGACCTCGGCGAGGGTCACCGGCGCCGCCAACCGGACCACGGCGTCGTCGAGATCGGGCCGCAGCTTCACCTCGTCCACGTCGGCGGCGATGACCGCGCGGCGCTGGTTGCTCGCGACGCCCTCGTCATCGTCCTCGGCGGCCAGCAGTCGCAGCGAGGCACGTGCCGCCTCCGTCATCGCGACCTCGGCCAGCTCATCGTCGTCGCCGGAGGCGTACGCCTCGCGCAGCGCCGGGGTGACCGCGAACGCGGTGCGGCTCACCGGATCGAACTCCTGGTCCGCGACCAACCTCTGCAACATCGCGATGGTCGCCGGGATGTAGACCCTCATGCGTAATCCTTATGTAGTGGCATCCAACAGCTCCTCGAGCGACTCGTACAGAAGCGCCGTCACCACATCCACGTCGGACATCGCATCGCGGTCGGCATTCAAACCGTAGTAGACGTGGCCGTTATATGACGTCAGGCCGACACTGAGCGTCTGATTCTTCAGCAACGGCGACACCGGATACATCTCGAGAACCTTCGCCCCGCCCAGGTACAGCGGGGACTGCGGGCCGGGCGCATTGGTGATCATCAGGTTGAACACCCGTTGCGAGAGCCCACTGGCCACCCGCAGGCCCATCGCGTGCAGGGTCGCAGGCGCGAGACCGGACATCCGGGCCAGCGGCAGCGCGGCCGACCTGTTCTGCTTCGTGTGTGCCTCGGTGGCGTGCGCGATGTGCGAGAGCCGCACCACGGGGTTCAGCTCCCCCACCGGCAGGTCGACAAGGAACGAGGACACCCCGCGCTCGGCGACCCCGGAATCGACCGCCATCGGCACCAGCGCACGCACCGTGGTGAACGCGGTGACCGGCTCGCCACGGGACAGCAACCAGTTCCGCAGCGCCCCGGTCAGCACCGCCAGGATCGCGTCGTTGACCGTGCACGAGTACTTGTCACGGACGGCCCGGTAGTCCGCAAGGGACGTCTTCGCGACCGCGAATCGCCGGTTCCGGGAGATCGGCGCGTTCAGCGGGCTGGTGGGCGCCGTGTGCGCGGCGGTCCGGACCACCGCGGCGATGTTGCCTGCCACCTCGGCCGCCGTCCCGATCAGGTCGCCGACCGCCATCCGGAGGGTGGCCGCACCCTCGCTCGGGCGCGCGACCATCTCCGCGACGGCGTCGAGCACCAGCTCCGCCTCGCGCGGTTCGCGACGCGGCATCCACAGTTCCTCGATCGGCGGCGGCGGCGTCTTCGTCGGGTCGAGCAGCACCTGGCCGATCTCGAGCGCGTGCTCGCCGTCCACCAGCGAGGAGTGCGATTTGGTGAAGATCGCCACCCGGTTCTTGGACAGCCCCTCCACGAGGTACATCTCCCACAGCGGCCGGGACCGGTCCAGCGGTCGCGAGGTCAGTCGCGCCACCAGGTCGTGCAACTGCTCGTCGGACCCCGGCTTCGGCAGGGCCGAACGCCGAACGTGATAGGTGATGTCGAAGTCCCTGTCGTCCACCCAAACCGGACGGGCGAGGCCGAACGCCACCTCCCGCACCCGCTGCCGATATCGCGGCACCAGCGCGAGCCGGTTCTCGACGCGGGTCAGCAGGTCCTCGTAGTCGAGACCCGACCGCGGCGGCTGCAGGATCGACAGCGAACCGAGATGCATCGGGGTGTTGCTCGCCTCGAGGAAATAGAACGACGCGTCGAGAGTGGTCAACCTGTTCACCATTGCACCGGCACCCCCTGCCCGAGATCGAAGAGTATCCGCAGTTCCTTTGCCGTGGTCTCCGCGTCCACGTGGTGTACCCCGACCATCCCAGACTCGGCGGCGCCGCGGACGTTGACCGCGAGGTCGTCCACGAACACGCAGTCCACCGGTGCCAGTCCGAGACGATCCGCGGTCAACCGGTAGATCCGAGGGTCGGGCTTGGCCATTCCGACGTCGCCGGAGAGCACCACCTCGTCGACCAGAACCCCGTTGCCGAGCCCGCGCAGGTCCGCGCCCGCAGGCCCGCCGGGATCGTTGCTGAGGATGGCCGAGCGGACCCCGACCGCGCGCAGTGCCCCGATGATCGCGGTCAGTCCCGCGCGGTCCGAGCCCGGCCCGGCCAGCACGCCGCCGAAGTCCACCACCAACCCTTGCATCCGCCCACCCTATGGCTCCGGGAACATCCGCGCGCGACGAGGTTCGCGAGAACCCGCGCGCCGCTTCCTGATCCGTGCGATCCTTCAGTCCGTCCGGCCTCTCCTCGGACTCGGCACCGCTGCCCGGCGACTCGTCACGAGCCGCCCGTCGAGACAGGAGACGTCCCTCATGCGTGACACCCACAGGTTCTTGACCCAGGCCCCTCGATGCGAACCGCCCATTGCGGGCCGGACGGAGCCTCGAGCGGCCGCACACCGCGCTCCGACCCGCTCGCCGCACAGCGGTCGATCCCCCGTCAGCGGCCGCGGTCACGGGAGGCCACCGGCCGAGGCCGTCGCCATCGACCCCGACGCGCAACGGTTCGCCGAGCACGCCCTCCGGCTGACGCTCGAGGTACTCGACCGTCGGCGTCCCCCCGCGCAACTGCGGCCGCTGCTGGCGCCGGCGCTGGTCGGGCTCGTCGGCACGCTGGCCCAGCGACCCCTGCCCGCCCGAGGGCTCGGCGTCGCCTGCCTGGGCCGCGTACATCTGCGACCGAGCGGTGCCGACTCCGCCGAGGTGTTCGGCAGCTACTCGCGCGGGCCGCGGATGTTCGCCGTCGCGGCCCGCCTCGAACGCACGCCAGCCGCCCTCGGATGGGGCGGCTGGCGTGTCACATCACTTCAGGTCGGCTGAGGCCGTCACTTCTTGCGCTTGGACCGTCCGGCCTGTCGGCGCTCGCGTCGGGAACCCTCGCCGGCACCCGCGGCGGTCCGGCGGACCTGAGCGTTGCCGTCCTCGGCGGGACCCGAGTAGGTCAGCCTGGTCTCCTCCGACGCATCGAGCCCCTTGGCACGCAGCGCGGCAGGCGCGGCAGGGGCCGCGGGAGCGGGCTCCTCGGTCGGCAGCACGGCGGGCGCCTGACGCGCCGCGGTGGCGGCGGCCGTCCAACCCGAGTGCTCCGGTTCGGCCGCGGGCGCGGCCTCGACCTGAAGGTTGAACAGGAATCCGACCGACTCCTCCTTCAGCCCCTCCAGCATTGCGGTGAACATGTCGAAGCCCTCGCGCTGGTATTCGACCAGCGGGTCACGCTGGGCCATCGCCCGCAGGCCGATGCCCTCCTTGAGGTAGTCCATCTCGTAGAGGTGCTCACGCCACTTGCGGTCGAGAACCGACAGCAGCACGCGACGCTCGAGTTCACGCATCCCGTTCTCGCCTGCGATCTCGTCGATCTGTCGCTCGCGCGCGTCGTAGGCCGCCCGCACGTCCGCCAGCAGCGCCTCGCGCAGTTCCTCGCGGGTGAGATCGCCGCGCTCGCCGATCTCGGTCTCGCCGGTCAGCTCCTTGTGGTCGATGCCGACCGGGTACAGCGTCTTGAGCGCCGTCCACAGCTGCTCGAGGTCCCAATCCTCCACATAGCCCTCAGCAGTGGCGCCGTCGACGTAGGCGGTGACCACGTCGGTGATCATGCCCTCGACCTGGCCCTCCATGTCCTCGCCCTCGAGGATCTGGCGACGCTCGGCGTAGATGACCGTGCGCTGCTGGTTCATCACCTCGTCGTACTTCAGGACGTTCTTGCGGATCTCGAAGTTCTGCTGCTCTACCTGCGTCTGCGCGCTCTTGATGGCCTTGGAGACCATCTTCGCCTCGATCGGCACGTCGTCGGGAAGGTTGAGGCGCGTCATGATCGACTCCAGCGCGGCACCGTTGAACCGTCGCATCAGCTCGTCGCCGAGCGACAGGTAGAAGCGGGACTCGCCCGGGTCGCCCTGGCGGCCGGAACGGCCTCGGAGCTGGTTGTCGATGCGGCGCGACTCGTGCCGCTCGGTGCCGAGCACGTACAGTCCGCCGGCCTCGCGCACATCCTCCGCGTCGGCCTTGACCTGGGCCTTGACCTCCTCGAGGGCGGGCTCCCACGCGGCCTCGTACTCGTCGGGGGTCTCGACCGGGTCCAGCCCCTGCTTGCGCAGATGCAGGTCGGCGAGGATGTCGGGGTTTCCGCCCAGCACGACGTCGGTGCCACGGCCGGCCATGTTGGTGGCCACGGTGACCGCACCGGTGCGGCCGGCCTCGGCGACGATGGTCGCCTCCTGCTCATGGAACTTCGCGTTGAGGACGCTGTGCGCGACGCCGCGCTTGGTGAACTGCTTCGACAGGTACTCGGAGCGCTCGACGCTGGTGGTACCGATGAGGACCGGCTGGCCCTTCGCGTGGCGCTCGGCGACATCGTCTACGACGGCGGCGAACTTCGCCTCCTCGGTCTTGTAGATCAGGTCGCCCTGGTCGACTCGGACCATCGGACGGTTCGTCGGGATCGGGATCACGCCGAGGCCGTAGGTCTGGTGCAACTCGGCGGCTTCCGTCTCGGCCGTACCGGTCATGCCCGAGAGCTTGTCGTAGAGACGGAAGTAGTTCTGCAGGGTGATCGTGGCGAGCGTCTGGTTCTCGGCCTTGATCTCGACCTTTTCCTTGGCCTCGATGGCCTGGTGCATGCCCTCGTTGTAGCGGCGTCCGACCAGGATGCGTCCGGTGAACTCGTCGACGATGATGACCTCGCCGTCGCGGACGATGTAGTCCTTGTCCTTCTGGTAGAGCTCCTTGGCCTTGACGGCGTTGTTCAGGTAGCTGACCAGCGGCGAGTTCGCGGCCTCGTAGAGGTTGTCGATGCCGAGCTGATCCTCGACGAGTTCGACGCCCGCCTCGTGCACGCCGACAGTGCGCTTCTTGATGTCGACCTCGTAGTGCACATCGCGCTTGAGCAGCGGCGCGATGCGGGCGAACTCGCCGTACCACTTGCTGGAGGCGTCGGCCGGGCCGGAGATGATCAGCGGCGTGCGGGCCTCGTCGATGAGGATCGAGTCGACCTCGTCGACGATGGCGAAGTTGTGGCCGCGCTGCACCAGGTCGTCGAGGCTGTGCGTCATGTTGTCGCGCAGGTAGTCGAAGCCGAACTCGTTGTTGGTGCCGTAGGTGATGTCGGCCGCGTACGCCGAGCGCCGCTCGGCCGGGGTCATCCCCGACAGGATCACGCTGGTGTCGAGTCCGAGGAAGCGGTGCACACGGCCCATCCACTCGGAGTCGCGCTTGGCCAGGTAGTCGTTGACCGTGACCACGTGCACGCCGTCGCCCGCGATCGCGTTGAGGTAGGCCGGGAGCACACAGGTGAGGGTCTTGCCCTCACCGGTCTTCATCTCGGCGACGTTCCCGAAGTGCAGCGCCGCGCCGCCCATGACCTGGACGGTGTAGTGCTTCTGGCCGAGCACCCGCCAGGAAGCCTCCCGTGCCGCGGCGAACGCCTCGGGCAGCAGCTCGTCGAGGGTCTCCCCGCGGGCGTACCGCTCCCGGAACTCCGCAGTCTTCGCGTGGAGTTCGGCGTCGGACAGGGCCTCCACGTCGGGCGAGAGGGTGGATACGTGCTCGGCGATGTGCTTGAGCCGCTTGACCATGCGACCTTCACCAACACGGAGCAGCTTCGAAAGCGACAACGACGGCACGGGCTTAAACGTCCTCAATCCTCGGCGGGCAGGTGGTGTACATGGTGGAGCCGGTCGGGAGAGTTCTCTCCCAACCGGCTCCATGGTAGGCGTTAACTCAATTGACCGGGGTCAGGCCAGTCGGATCAGGCCATAGTCGAACGCGTGTCGCCGGTAGACGACAGAGGGCCGATCCGATTCCTTGTCGTGGAACAGGAAGAAGTCGTGGCCGACCAGTTCCATCTCGTACAGGGCGTCATCGACGCTCATCGGTGCTGCGGTGTGCACCTTGGTCCGCACGACCTGACCTGGGCCGTCGGGCGGCGCGGTCTCGGATTCGAGTGACAGGTCGGGCGAAATCGCCAGGGAATCGTCCTCGGCGAGCGCCGCGGTCGCCTCGGCCACCGAGACCGGTGTCTTGTCGCCGTAGTGGACGCGGCGCCGATCCTTGGTGCGGCGCAGTCTGCTCTCCAGCTTGGTGGTCACGCCCTCGAATGCCGCGTAGAAACTGTCGGCGGTGGCCTCAGCCCTGGCGACGGGGCCCTTGCCCCTGGCGGTGATCTCGACGCGCTGGCAGCTCTTGGCCTGCCGTCGATTGCGCTCGTGATAGAGCTCCACATCGAAGAGGTAGATCGTGGGATCGAAGCGCTCGAGCCGAGCCAGCTTCTCTGAGACATACACACGGAAGTGGTCGGGGACCTCGACATTGCGGCCCTTCACCACAATGTCGGCGCGCGGGCCGTCAGGCTGCCCGGCCGAGTCCGTCTCTTCTTCGAAAAAAACCGAGGCTTTTGAAGGGTTCGTCACGGTACCTCCAGGTTACGGCCGTGTCACCGCGGTGACAGTCGGCGGGTGATCTGCGCCGGGAGGGGACCGCCCGGCGCCAGGTTTGGGGTATCACCTCCCGCCCGTGTCGTCGGTTGTGTTGGCGACGCTAGTCCGAGTTGGACGCGAGTGCCAGCGTTCTCCCCGATTGATTCATGCGGCGCCGATCACAAGCACGGCATCGACCCTGACACCGCTCCCGGCGAGCACCCGCACGGACTCCGCGGCCGTCGCCCCGGTCGTCAGAACGTCGTCGACGAGCACCACGCAAGCAGACCGGCCGGTTCGCGCACCGGGGGCCACCACGATCCGACCCGACAGGTTCTCGACGCGCGCCCGCGCCGAGAGTCCGACCGAATCCCGAACTCCCCGAGCAAGTTTCAGAATCGGCAACACCGCAACCGGTTCGGGCGACAGCGCCGACACCGCCGCGAGCGCCGCCCGGGTCACCGGGTCTCCCCCACGCACCCGCGCCGCCCTCGCCCGGGTCGGCGCCGGCACCAAGGCCAATCCGGCGAGTTCCGGCGGGTCGATCTCGCCGAGTTCTCGAAGCCGCCCAAGAGCACCGGCCAGCGCCTGCCCCAGCGGCCTCGCCAGGTCCCGGCGTCCGCGCTCCTTGGCGGCGATCACCGCGCTCCGTCGCGGACCCGTGTACCGCCCCAGCGCCCAGGCCGGAACCCCCGGATCGAGCCGGGGAGCGAGCCGCACCGGATCGCCCGACAGCTCCGCCCGGCAGCGGTCACACCAATCGGTGCCGACCGCCCCGCAGCCGCCGCACTCGCGGGGCAGGATCAGGTCGACGAGCGCGCGCATGCACCGCAGTGTGCACCCGCGCTACGACAGTCAGCCGGGCAGCACGGGGGTGGCCTTGACACCGGTCAGTCCGGGCACCTCACGCCAGTACCGATCGGACGCCGGGTCGTTGTTGTTGAGCTGGAACACCCCGCGCGCGTCTCCGACGAACACCGTCGTCGGGGAGGCGTCGACGGAGTCCACCGGCGACGTCAGGTTCCGGCTCGGCAGCGCGTCCATCCGGGAGCCGTCCTGCGACACCATGACCACCGGGATCTCGGACGCCGCCCGGACCACCACCACGGAGTCGGCACCACTCCAGTCCAGAGCCACCGCCGGGCTGCCGAGACCGACCGCGGCCGGCCGTGGATTCGTGAGCTGATACTGGCCGTCCGGACGACGCTCTGCGGTCGCCACGTACACCTTGCCGTCGACGATGATCGCCGCCCGCACCCCGTCTCGGGACAGCCGCAGTTCGGTGATGGACCCGCCCAGCCCGGCGATCGCGGCCGAGTCGACGGGCTGAACGGACATCTGGCCTGCCGGGTCCCGCTCGGCGCGCACCACCCGGGAACCGTCCACCACCGCCCAGATGGACCCGTTGTCGGGCGACCAGGTGGGCCTGGTGATGGACCCGCCCTGGAGCAGCGGCACCGCGTCACCGTCGATCGGTCCCGCCATCAGCGTCCGGACCGTCCCGGACGCCCGTCCCGCCGCCGACACGCCCGCAGCCCATCTGCCGTCCCGGGACAACGCGATCGACTCGAGGCTCGTCGCCGAGCCGAAGTAGCCGGGCCTCGGCGACACGCCGGTATCGGTCACGCTGACCAACGCCCCGTCCCGCAGCGCGTTCAGCCCGACGACCCCGCTCACCGAGGCGGTCGGGTTGGTCGAGGCGACGTCGGCGGTGCTCCATCCCTGCGGGAACCGCTCGTCGAGCGGCTTGCCGTCCGCGAGCAGCACATACGGCCCGGAGATCTCGGCCGTGGCGAGGGTCCACACGACCTGCGCCGCCAGCAGCTCGCGCTGGTGCTGGTCGAGTCCCTGCGCGCCCTGGAAGTCGATGCGGACGCCGCCGAACCCGATGCCGACGCCCTCGGTGCGGCCGTCGGCCTTGGTGACCGGCCCGCGCCGCGACAGGCCTGCCAGCTCGTTCTCGACCGCGTTCGCCAGCACCGCCTTGGGGCCCGCGATCAGCAGGTCCACCAGCCGCTCCGGGAGGTTCTCCTGGCGCGCCGAGATCCAGCGCAGGTCGGGAACCACCATGTTCTCGCCGGGAGCGACGAAGTACAGGGCGTTGCGCTGATAGGTCTTGAGAAACTGCGGCCGGTCCATGATCACGCCGGGCGGGAGTTCGTCGATCCGCCACTGACCGTCGGTTCGGTGCAGGTGGACCTTGGCCTCGAAACTCCCCTCGGTCGCCTGATAGGAGCCGCCGGGTTCGAGCTGACCGACCTTGTTCGCGCGGATGGTGAAGGTGGCCGTGTCGCCATTGCGCTGTTCCTCGAGCACGTCCACCTTGTCGACGATGGTCGTGCTCGCGGCGTCGTCCCAGCGCTCCGCCGCGGCCGGGGTCAGGAACTGGCGTGCCGCGGCATGCCGGTTCAGCGGGTCCGTGCTGGCCGCGAAGAAGTCCCGCAGCAGCAGGTTCGGCTCGCGGCCGGGCAGCGGCACCGGCACCTCCCCGGTGACAGGGCTGGGCGCGATGGTGCCGATCGCCTGCGGGGTGGACGAGTCGGGGAGGCTGGCGCAGCCGGCAAGCAGGAAAACCGACGCCAGCGCCGCGGCGATTCGTACCCTCATGGCCGCTCCCTGAGCATCGGCACGCTGCTCGCCTCATCCGGGTCGAGCGACTCGCTCCGCGTCTCGAGCCCGTCGTCGGATCGGGCGGTCCCCGGAATCGGCTGACCCTGAGCGTGTTTGCGGGTCGACGGCTTCAGCGGCAGCGGACTGCTGGTGATCTTGTGGCCGCGCACCAGGGGCAGCGTCAACCGGAAGCATGCGCCCTCCCCCGGCTCGCCCCACGCCTCGAGTCGGCCGTCGTGCAGCCGCGCGTCCTCGAGGCTGATGGCCAGGCCGAGCCCGGTTCCCCCGGAGCGGCGCACCCGGGATGGGTCCGACCGCCAGAACCTGTTGAACACCAGCTTCTCCTCGCCTGGGCGAAGTCCGATCCCCTGATCCCGCACGATGAACGCCGCCGCGTCGGCATCCGCGCGCAGCCGCAGCAACACCGGCTTGCCCTCCCCGTGGTCGATCGCGTTGGCGAGCAGGTTCCGCAGGATGCGCTCGACCCGGCGCGGATCTACGGACGCGATCACCGGCTCGTCCGGCAGATCGAGGATCAGCTCGGTCGAGGACTCACGGGCGAGATGACGGATCGTCGACACCGCGGCCCGCGCGCTCATCCGCAGGTCGAGTTGTTCGTTGGACAGCTCGGCGACGCCCGCGTCGTGGCGGCTGATCTCCAGCAGGTCGTTCAGCAGCGACTCGAACCGGTCCAGCTCGGCGACGAGCAGCTGGGAGGAACGCCGCATCGCCGGATCCAGGTCCGCACTGCCGTCGTGGATCAACTCGGCGGCCATCCGCACGGTGGTCAGCGGGGTCCGCAGCTCGTGGCTCACATCCGAGGTGAACCGCTTCTGCAGGTTGCCGAACTCCTCGAGCTGAGTGATCTGTTTGGACAGGCTCTCCGCCATGTCGTTGAAGGAGACGGCCAACCTGGCCATGTCGTCCTCGCCGCGGACCGGCATCCGTTCCTTGAGCCTGCCGTCCGCGAAGCGCTCCGCGATCCGCGAAGCCGACCGGATCGGGAGCACCACCTGACGCGCGACCAACATCGAGATCGCGGCCAGCAACACCAACAGCACCGCGCCGCCGATGAGCATCGTGCCGCGCATCAGCGACAGGCTCTTCTCCTCGGCCGCCAGCGGGAACACCAGGTACAGCTGCAGGCCGGCAACGTCGGACGCCACCGGGCTGCCGACGATCAGCGCCGGACCGGAGTAGCCCTCCGGATCCGAGACCGTCGCGAACTGGTAGCTGACCTGATCCTTCCTGACGAACTCTCGGAGGTTGTCCGGGATCTGCCCGATCGGGCCGCTCGACTCGGTTTGATGTGGCGGCACAGCCGGTGCCACCAGGACGGGAGTGAAGGTGCCCGCGGCGCCCGAGGCCGCGCCCGCATCACTCTCCCGATTCGTCAGCGCCGCGCGCGCCCCGTCGAGCTGGGTCTCGAGCGAGGTGCCGTCGTCGGCTCCCGCCAACTCGTTCTGCACGGTGCTTCGCGCACGGTCCATCTCCTCGGTGGCGGCGGTGATCTTCGCCTCGAGCAGCCGATCGGTGATCTGGCTGGTCAGCACCACGCCGAGAATGGTGATGACCACCAGCGACAGCGTCAGGGTCGAGACCACGACCCGGAGCTGCAGGGAACGCCGCCACAGATGCCCGAGCAAATGACTCAGGTCCTTGCAACGACGCAGCAGCGGCGTGAACGTTCCGTTGATACGCCGCCGCGTACGAGAGAATCGGATCACGGCGGTCCGGCCTTGTAGCCGACCCCCCTGACCGTGAGCACCACTTCGGGATTCTCAGGATCGGTTTCGACCTTGGCGCGCAGCCGCTGGACGTGGACGTTGACCAGGCGGGTGTCGGCGGCGTGGCGATATCCCCACACCTGCTCGAGCAGGACCTCGCGGGTGAAGACCTGGCGGGGCTTGCGGGCCAGGGCGACGAGGAGGTCGAACTCGAGGGGCGTGAGGGCGATGAGCTGGCCCTCACGGGTGACCTTGTGGGCGGGCACGTCGATGACGATGTCCGCGATGCTGAGCAGCTCGGCCGGCTCGTCCTCGGTGCGCCGTAGCCGGGCCCGCACGCGGGCGACGAGCTCCTTCGGCTTGAAGGGCTTCATGATGTAGTCGTCGGCACCCGACTCGAGCCCGAGCACCACATCGACGGTGTCCGTCTTGGCGGTCAGCATCACGATCGGGACCCCGGAATCGGCACGCAGCACCCGGCACACGTCGATGCCGTTCATCCCCGGCAGCATCAGGTCCAGGAGCACCAGGTCAGGTCGGATCTCTCGGACCGCGGTCAGCGCCTGCGTGCCGTCCCCGACGACGAAGGGCTCGAAGCCCTCCCCACGGAGCACGATGGTGAGCATCTCGGCCAGAGCCGTGTCGTCATCGACAACCAGAATGCGTGGCTTCATATCCCTATCGTGTCATCTCGGGACGCCGGAACCCGTCGTTGCGTGGGGTCCGGCGCAGTGTGTCGTCATATCCACTGTGCCAGATCCGCGGCGAGTGCCGCCGGATCGACGTTCGGGTCGATCAGCTTCCAGCTCGAGACCCACTCCCGCTTCGCCAGTCCCCGGTACACCGCACCGGTCCTGGTCTGCAGGTCCGAGTCCCGCTCATAGGCGTCGAGTTCGCGGGTCGAGTCGGAGGCCTCCCTGGCCAGCGCCCGCGCCCGCGCCAGTTCGACCGGCACGTCGAGCAGCATCTGCAGCGCCGGCCGCGGCAGGCCGAGGCGATCGAACTCCAGCTCGCGCACCCAACGGACGAACTCGCCGTCCGGCCCCTGCCGCAGGCGGGCCGCACCGTAGGCCGCGTTGGAGGCCACGTACCTGTCGAGCAGCACGATGTCGTGTCGCTCGAGCAGGTCCGTCAGTTCCGCCACCGCGCCGCCTCGGTCGAGTGCGAAGAGCACGGCCATCGCGTTGACCGACTCGGCCAGGTCACCGTGGGCGCCCTTGAGCGCCTCGGCGGCGAGATCCGCGTGGATCGAGACGCCGTAGCGGGGAAAGGTGTCCACAGCGACGCGGACGCCGGCCGACGTGAGCTCGGAGACGAGCTTGTCGACCAGCGTCCGCTTGCCCGCGCCATCGAGACCCTCCAGCGCGATCAGTGTTCCCACTGCGGTGTTGCTCAGTACCGGTAGTGCTCGGGCTTGTACGGGCCCTCGACGTCCACGCCGATGTACTCGGCCTGGTCCTTGGAGAGCTTGGTCAGGGAGCCGCCGAGCGCCTCGACGTGGATCTTCGCGACCTTCTCGTCCAGGTGCTTGGGCAGGCGGTAGACCTCGTTGTCGTACTCGTCCGGCTTCGTCCACAGCTCGATCTGGGCGATGACCTGGTTGGAGAAGCTGTTGCTCATCACGAACGAGGGGTGGCCGGTGGCGTTGCCCAGGTTCAGCAGGCGTCCCTCGGACAGCACGATGATCGAGTGGCCGTCCGCGAACGTGAACTCGTCGACCTGCGGCTTGATGTTGATGCGGGTGACGTCGGCCGCCCGCTCCAGACCTGCCATGTCGATCTCGTTGTCGAAGTGACCGATGTTGCCCAGGATCGCCTGGTGCTTCATCTGCTTCATGTGCTCGAAGGTGATGATGTCCTTGTTACCGGTCGAGGTGATGACGATGTCGGCCCAGCCGATCGCCTCCTCCACCGTCTTGACCTCGAAGCCGTCCATCAGCGCCTGCAGGGCGTTGATGGGGTCGATCTCGGTGACCGCGACCCGCGCGCCCTGGCCGCGCAGCGCCTCGGCGCAGCCCTTGCCGACGTCGCCGTAGCCACAGACCAGCGCCGCCTTGCCGCCGATCAGCACGTCGGTGCCCCGGTTGATGCCGTCGAGCAGCGAGTGCCGGGTGCCGTACTTGTTGTCGAACTTGCTCTTGGTGACCGAGTCGTTGACGTTGATGGCCGGGAACGTGAGCTCACCGGCCGCGGCCACCTGGTACAGGCGCAGCACGCCGGTGGTGGTCTCCTCGGTGACGCCCTTGACGGACTCCGCGATGGTCGTCCACTTGGACTTGTCCGCCTCGAGCGACTGACGCAGCAGCGCGAGGAACACCTTGTACTCGTCCGAGTCGTGCTCGTCGTCGGTGGGCGGCACGACGCCCGCCTTCTCGAACTGCGCGCCCTTGAGCACCAGCATGGTGGCGTCGCCGCCGTCGTCGAGGATCATGTTCGCGGGCTCGCCCGGCCAGGTGAGCATCTGCTCGGCGGCCCACCAGTACTCATCCAGCGTCTCGCCCTTCCAGGCGAACACGGGGATGCCCTTGGGCTCCTCCGGGGTGCCGTGCGGGCCGACGACGATCGCGGCCGCGGCGTGATCCTGGGTGGAGAAGATGTTGCACGAGGCCCAGCGGACCTCGGCGCCGAGCGCGGCCAGCGTCTCGATCAGCACGGCGGTCTGGATCGTCATGTGCAGTGACCCGGAGATGCGGGCACCCTTGAGCGGCAGGACCTCGGCGTACTCACGACGAAGGGCCATCAGGCCCGGCATCTCGTGCTCGGCGAGACGGATCTCCTTGCGGCCGAACTCGGCGAGCGAAAGGTCCGCCACCTTGTAGTCGATTCCGTTGCGGGTATCCGCCTCGAGCTTGTTCTCAGACACTGAGGTCGTCATCTGCCTCTCCTGGTTGCCGATATCTCGGGTAAGGCTATCGGGTTTCCTCCTGGGGCGGGCGCGCGAGTTACGCCTCGGCGGCGCCGACGATCGCCTCGATGAAGGGCACGAAGATCCGGGCCAGGTCCTCGGCGACGTTGCGATCGGAATCCGGCGGCATCGAGATGTAGCTGATCGCCAACCTGACGATCCCCCGACTGAGGACTCCGGCATCGGCAGGCGAAGCCTGAATCCAGCTGCGCTCCAATGTTTCCGCGAGCCTTGCCGAGGCGTGGTCGAGCAGCGGGGCACTGTCGGTGGTGATCAGCCGCAGCAGGTCCGGCTTGGCTTCCCCGGTGAGCAGCGACTGGACCAGCGGATCGGAGGCACTCTGCTGGAAGAACGTGGTGAACGCCTCGACCAGCCCCACGTGCGGCAGGCCCACGTTGCCGTAGATGGAGTCCTCGATGGCCCCGACGAAGCGGTCCGCCAACTGCAATGCGTACGCCTGCGCGAGACCCTGCCTGGACTTGAACTCGTTGTAGACGGTCTGCCTGCTGACCCCGGCTTCGGCCGCGATGTCGGTCATGGTCACCTCGGACCAGTCCTTGACCGACAGCAGATCCCGCATCGCGCCGAGAACCGAATCCCGCAGCAGTGTGCGGGTCGCCTGTTGGAACGGGATTCGGTTCGTCGGTGCCATGGTGGCGAGAGTGGCAGCATGCATCCGGGCCGTCAAACAGGAACCCGCTGACTCAACGCCGTGAGGTCCTGGCTCTCATCCGCCAGGAGCGCCGGATCGATCGTCGGGTGCTCGCCGATCAGGACTCGCGCGGCGCGGAGGTCCTTGGGCCTGCCGAGGGTCACCGCGCCGACCAGGCGGCCGTCCCGCCGCGCGAGCAGGGTGAAATCACGCCCGGCGATGCTGCCCCGAACGACGGTGTCGTCGTCGGCCTGCGGCCACCCCGCGATCTGGAGATTGAGCCCGTACTGCGAGGACCAGCACCAGGGCACCTCGCGGGCCGGAGCGGGCTCCGCGCCCGCCAGGCCCGCGAGCATTGCCCGCGCGGCCCCGGCGCCCTGGGTCTGCGCGGAGTTCCAGTGCTCGGTTCGATGCCTGCCGCCCAGCACGAGATTCGGGCAGTTGGCCACGTCCCCCGCCGCATACACACCGGGCTCGGAGGTGGCGTGGCGCTCGTCCACCACGATTCCGTCCGCGGTGGCGAGCCCGGCCCGCTCCGCGAGGAGCGTGTTCGGCACCATTCCGACCGCGAGCAGCGCCGCGCCCGCGGACCACACCGTCCCGTCGTCGGCGGTGGCACGCACCCCGCCCGCGCCGTCCGAGGCGAGCTCGGCGAGCCGCACCGAGGTGTGCAGCGCCACGCCGTTTTCGCGGTGGATCTGCTCGTACAGCGCGCCGACCTGCGGCGGGAGTACCCGGTGCAGCGGCGCGGGCGCCGCTTCGAGCATCGTCACCTCGGCACCGAGGCCCCTGGCGGTGGCGGCGACCTCGGAACCGATCAGGCCCGCCCCGATCACCAGGATCGAATTGGTCCGGTCGATGGCGGCACGCAGCGGTGCCACGTCGTGCATCGACCGCAGCGCCAGCACCGCGTCACCGGCCGAGTGCTCGATGCCGCGCGCCCGGCCGCCGGTCGCGAGGAGCAGGGCGTCGTACGGCAGCTCCTCGCCGGTGTCGAGCCGGACCGATCGGCCGGCCAGGTCGATCGAGATGACGGCCACCGACGTGCGGAACTCGATCGCTCGCTCGGTCCAGTAGTCGGCCGCGCGGATCCGGGCCTTCTCCGCGGGCATCGTCCCGAGCAGCAAGTCCTTCGAGAGGGCGGGCCGGCGGTACGGATGCGCGGGATCGTCGCCGATCACGGTCACCGCTCCCGAGAAGCCCTCCGCCCGTAGCGTTTCGGCAGCGGTGATCCCGGCTACCCCGGTGCCCACGATCACGATGGAGCTCACGAGCGGGCAACCTCGACCATCTCGAAATCGGCCTTGGCCGCGCCACAGTCGGGACAGCTCCAGTCATCGGGAATGTCGTCCCAGCGGGTGCCGGGCGCGATGCCGTCCTCGGGCCACCCCAGTTCCTCGTCGTACTCGAAACCACACTGGACACAGCGGTAGAGCTTCATCATTCAGTCCTCTCGAAATCGATCTTCTCCCGCACTCCGCAGTCCGGGCAGCACCAGTCGTCGGGAACCGAATCCCATGGGGTGCCTGCCGGGAATCCTTCTCGCGGGGCACCTTTCAGTTCGTCGTAGCGGTAGTCGCATACCGGGCACTGATAGGCAGCCATGATCACGCCGCCCCGT
Source organism: Rhodococcus sp. PvR044 (assembly GCF_040548995.1). Lineage (NCBI taxonomy): Bacteria > Bacillati > Actinomycetota > Actinomycetes > Mycobacteriales > Nocardiaceae > Rhodococcus > Rhodococcus sp. PvR044. The sequence goes on along the minus strand of NZ_JBEPSX010000001.1, from coordinate 668,523 downwards.
AGCGGGCGAGGATCCGCTCACGCTTGGCCGGCTGGACGTTCACCCGGGTGATGTCGCCGTCGTAGTGGTCGAGGACACGCTTGTCCATCACCTTGCGCCAAACCGGCGGGAAGTACGCGAGGGAGATCATGCTGGCGTAGCCGCTCGGCAGGTTAGGGGCGCCGTCCATGCTGCGCAGCGTCTGGTAGCGCCGCGTCGGATTGGCGTGATGGTCGCTGTGCCGCTGCAGGTGGTACAGGAAGATGTTGGTGCAGATGTGATCCGAGTTCCAACTGTGCACCGGGGCGCAGCGCTCGTAGCGGCCACTGGCGGTCTTCTGACGAAGCAGTCCGTAGTGCTCGAGATAGTTCACGGTCTCGAGCAGCGAGAATCCGTAGACGGCCTGCAGTAGCAGGAAGGGCAGCACCTCCCAGCCGAACCCGGCGACGAGCGCGACGTACAGGACGGCGGACATCAGCCAGGCGTTGAGCACGTCGTTGTGGATGCTCCACGCGCTCTTGCCGAGGCGCTCCATGCGGGCCTTCTCCAGCTCCCACGACGACTTCAGGCTGCCCCAGACGCTGCGCGGCAGGAAGGACCAGAAGGTCTCGCCGAATCGGGCACTGGCCGGGTCCTCCGGGGTGGACACGCGAACGTGGTGGCCGCGGTTGTGCTCGATGTAGAAGTGCCCGTAGAAGGTCTGGGCCAGGGTGATCTTGGACAGCCAGCGCTCGAGCTCGTCCTTCTTGTGACCGAGTTCGTGGGCGGTGTTGATGCCGATGCCTCCCATCACCCCGATGCTGAACGCGAGTCCGATCTTGGAGGCGAGCCCCAGGCCGCCCTCGATACCCAGCCAGGCGAGGTTGTCCGCGGTCCACAGGTAGCAGGCGAACACCAGGCTCGCGAGCTGGAACGGGATGTAGACGTACGTGCAGTACCGGTAGTACTTGTCGTTCTCGAGCCGCTCCATCACCTCTTCCGGCGGGTTCTGGCCGTCCGGCCCGAAGAAGATGTCGAGCACCGGCAGCAGCCCGTAGACGAGGATCGGCCCGATCCACCACCACACCGGCGAGACCGCGGACCAGCCCAGCTCGTTGAATCCCCAGACCAGTCCGGCCGCGAGGAAGACGGCGGTCGGCGGGATCAGCCCCAGCAACCACAGATGCCGCTTCTTGTCTCGCCACTGCTCGGCGGGTGCCTGCGCCCCCGGATCGACCTGCATTGCCACGACTGCCTCCTCTGGGAACGGGGCCCGGCGCTGTGAGGTGGGCCACGTAGAAATAGACGATATGCCACCTTTCGTCTGCTGTCTATACAAATCGAATGATTTGTACACGCGGGGAATCCGACCGATGAACGCAGAACACCCCGCCGGGATCCGGCGGGGTGTTCGCAGCACAACGGTTCGGCCTGGTCGGCCCGGGGTCAGAGCCCGACCCCGCCTGGCCCCTCCGGACCACCGAGGTGACCGAGTGCCTCGGCCTCCACCCCCGGCTGGGGCCTGCCACGTAGGCCCACCATCGAATGCCGGTACCCGTAGAGGAAATAGACGACGATGCCGATCGCCATCCAGACGACGAAACGGATCCAGGTCTCCACCGACAGGTTGAGCATCAGCCACAGGCAGGCCAGCACCGCGAGGATCGGCACCAGCGGGACCAGCGGGACCCGGAAGCCGCGCGGCAGGTCCGGCCGGGTACGACGCAGGACGATCACGCCGAGGCACACCAGCACGAACGCGAACAGGGTGCCGATGTTGACCATCTCCTCGAGGGTCCCCATCGGGAAGAAGCCGGCGAGCAGCGCGGAGACGACACCGACGATGACGGTGATCCGCACCGGGGTCCCGTTGCGCCCGGTGTGCGCCAGTTGGCGCGGCATCAGCCCGTCCCGCGACATCGCGAACAGCACCCGGGTCTGGCCCAGCAGCATCACCATCACCACGGTGGTCAGGCCGGCCAGGGCACCCAGGTTGATCACCCACTGCGCCCAGGTGATGCCGTGGTACTCGAACGCCGTCGCCAGCGTCGAGTTCTCGCCCGCGAGGTCGGTGTACTTGACCATGCCGGTGAGCACCAGCGTCACCGCGACGTACAGGACGGTCACGATCAGGAGGGAGGCGATGATGCCTCTCGGCAGCGCCTTCTGCGGGTTCTTGGTCTCCTCCGCCGTGGTGGCCACGACGTCGAATCCGATGAACGCGAAGAACACCAGGCTGGCGGCGGCAAGCAGGCCGTACCAGCCGTAGGTGCTGCCACCCGCGCCCGTGAGGTAGGAGAACAGCGACTGGTGGATGCCCTCGCCGGTACTGCCCGGCTGCGACGGCGGGATGTACGGCGAATAGTTGTCCTTGTTGATGTAGAAGGCACCGACGACGATCACCAGCAGCACCACGCCGACCTTGATGCCGGTGATCACTGCGGACACCCGCGATGACAGCTTGGTGCCGGTCACGAGGATGACGGTCAGGGCCGCGATCAGCAGGATCGAACCCCAGTCCATGTCCACCGGCCCCATCGAGATCACCGTCGACCCTTCGGCGCCGATCACATTGCCGAGGTACAGCGACCACCCCTTGGCCACCACCGAGGCGGCAAGGGCGAATTCCAGGATGAGGTCCCAGCCGATGATCCAGGCGACGAACTCGCCGAACGTGGCGTAGGAGAAGGTGTACGCGCTGCCGGCGACCGGGACGGTCGAGGCGAACTCCGCGTAACACAGCGCGGCCAGTCCACACGCGATGGCGGCGAGCACGAACGCCAGCGAGACCGAAGGCCCGGCAACATTGCCCGCGGTGCGCGCGGTCAGCGTGAAGATGCCCGCACCGACGACCACCGCGACGCCGAAGACCGTCAGGTCCCAAGCCGTGAGATCCTTCCGGAGCTTGCTGTCCGGCTCGTCGGTGTCCGCGATCGACTGCTCGACCGACTTCGTTCTGAAAATCCCGGATCCCATCGCTACCTCCTCGTGAGGGAATGCGGCCAAGCCTATTGCGCCCGGCACCCCTCACACGAGGTTTCGCCGCGGTGGCGCGTCGGCTACGAGGCGGGTTCCCGGTACAGGTCAGGCTCGAGGTAGATGACCCGGGCCAACGGGACCGCGGCGCGCACCCGGGCCTCTGCCTCGTCGATCGCGGCCGCGACGGTCTCGATATCGGATCCGGGCGCGATCGCCACCTTCGCGGCGACGAGCATCTCCTCGGGACCGAGGTACTGGGTCTTGCAGTGGATGACCCGGTCGATCTGCTTGCCGTCGACCAGCGCGGCCAGGATCCGCTCCTCGTCGTCCTCCGTGGCACCCTCGCCGATCAGCAGGCTCTTCATCTCGATGATCAGGATGACCGCGATGATGCCGAGCAGGACACCGATGCAGAGCGTGCCGATGCCGTCGAAGACCGGGTTCCCGGTGAGCATCGACAGGCCGACACCACCGAGCGCGAGGACCAGGCCGACGAGCGCGCCGGTGTCCTCGAGCAGCACGACGGGCAGCTCAGGGCTGCGCGAGGTCCGGATGAAGTGCCACCAGCCGGCCTGCCCCTTGAGCGGACGGGATTCCTTGACGGCGGTGAGGAAGCTGAAGGTCTCCAGCCCGATCGCGATCACCAGGATGATCACGGCCACGATCGGGGACGTCAGGTCCTCCGGATGCTGGATCTTGTGGATGCCCTCGTAGATGGCGAACATCGAGCCGAGGGTGAACAGCACCAGGGCCACGACGAAGGAGTAGAAGTAACGGTTGCGGCCGTACCCGAACGGATGCAGCCTGGTGGCCGCCCGATTCGCCCTGGCCTGCCCGAACAGCAGCAGACCCTGGTTCGAGGTATCCGCGACCGAGTGCACCGACTCGGCGAGCATCGACGAGGAACCGGTGATGAGGAAGCCGACGAACTTCGCCACCGCGATACCGGCGTTCGCGAGCAATGCCGCGACGATCGCCTTCTTGCCACCATGAGCGGACACAGCAGTTCTCCTCTCCCCGATCGCATCTGCGACCCGGGCATCGATCAAACCTGACTAGGGGGTGTTCACCCGACAGCGGCGCTGAACACCTGCGCGGTCGAGGTCCGGGCGACGGCCACGAGCTCGGGATCCGAGGCCGCGATCCACGCCGCGCCGCCCTGCTCGAGATCCAGGGTCTTTCCGCCGCTCCGAAGTGTGACAGATCCGGAGGTGCACAACAGTATCCGCGGTCCGGCGAGTTCGAACTCCACCGAGGCGGGGTGCCGATCGCCGGATCGGTCCAGGTCCACCCGCGTCAGCGCGAACTCGGGGGCGGGCGTCTCGTAGACGACGGTGGCGGCACCGGGGACCGCGGACGGCGTCAGCACCGGCCCGGTGAGCGGCTCGAAGTCGAGCACCCGTAACAGTTCTGGCACGTCGACGTGCTTGGGGGTGAGCCCGCCACGCAACACGTTGTCCGAGTTCGCCATCACCTCGACAGCGAGCCCGTGCAGGTACGCGTGCAGGTTCCCGGCCGCGACGTAGAGGCCCTCGCCCGGCTGCAGGGTGATCCGGTTCAACAGCAACGAGGCCAGCACGCCCGCGTCGCCCGGGTAGGACTCGCCCAGACCGAGCACGGTCCGCAGCTCCGCGGTGTACGCGCGCGAGCCGGGCCCACCCGACAGGTACCGAACACAACCCTCGAGAATCTGTGGGAGCAGCGCTTCGAGCGCGGGCGGGGGCAGCGTGATCCAGGTGGTGAACAGCGCCCGCAAACCCGACGAATCGGGCTGTCCCGCAAGGAGAGCGATGTAGTGATCGAGCGCGGGCACCTCGAGTGCCATGAGCAACTCGATGGTCCGATGCGGATCCCGGAACCCGGCGAGCACCTCGAACCGGGTCAGCGCCACCACCAGTTCCGGCTTGTGACTGTCGTCGCGGTAGTTGCGTACCGGTGAGTCGAGCGGAATCCCGGCGGCCTCCTCGCGCTGGAAGCCCTCCTTGGCCTGAATCGCGCTCGGGTGGGCCTGCAGCGACAGCGGTTCCTCGGCGGCGAGCAGCTTGAGCAGGAACGGCAACCGGTCACCGAACTCGGCCCGCGCCCGGTCACCGAGCTGGCCGGCCGGGTCGGCGTCGACCGCCTCGAGCAGCGAGACCGGGTCCGCGCCGCCGAGCAGACGTGCCGGGTCGGCCGGATGGGCGCCGAGCCAGACCTCGGCCTCCGGATGGTTCGACGGCACGGGCCTGCCACACAGTTCGGCGATAGCGGTGCGCGAACCCCAGGCATAGGTGCGCAGCGCGCCTTCGAGCAACTGCACTAGCTACCGCCGATCAACTGCAGATAGGCCGCGGCCATCTCCAGGCGCACGGCCGTCACCGCCAGCTGCTCGATCTCGGTGCGCTCCCCAGCCATCTCCCGGCCCCCCTTGTCGATCTCTTCGTCGTCCTCCACGGCGAGCACCAGCTCGGCATCGCGCAGGACCGCGATCCTGCGCGATGCCGCGGCCTTGGTGGCCGCGCTGGACAGCACGAAGACCCGCACCGGATTGCTCGGTGGCGGACCGTCGAGTTCCTCGTCATGGAAGATCGGATCGTATCCAGCCGCGTCCGCGACGGATCCGCCGGACGCGAATCGTGTGGCCGAGGCCACCACATCGCTGAGGTCGGCCGCCGCGACCACCGCGCCCGCGGTGCGCATGAGCACCTCGGCTCCGTGCCGTGCGAGCGCGCCGGTTGCCGGGCCGTCTCCGGCGAGCACCACCCGGCGTCCACCCATGCGGACAGCCAGTGACTTCGCGGGATTGTGGAACACCTCGTTGGCCGGGTGCCCGCGCAGCGCCTCCGCGTCGACCGCGTCGGCGAGTTCGTGTAAGTCAGGCAGCAGGTTGTCGGTGCGCGACGGCCCGAGCACGGTCAGCACCGCGAGACCGGCGGACAGGTACCGCAGGAACCCGTGCTGATCGGCGACGCGAATGCGCGGCGGCAGCTGCATCGCCCGTCCGGCACCCGCTGCGCGGAGCGGCCCCTCGTCCGGCGCGGCGATCACTACCTCGGCGCCCCGGCGCAGAGCCGAATCGACCGCGGACAGCAACAGTGGATCCCCCGCGTCCTCGCCGGCGACGACCACGACATCGAGCGAGCCGACCCACGGCGGGACCGCGGGCAGGTGCAGGATCGGCACGCCGATCCGGGCGCCGAGCGCACCGGTGAGCACCGAGGCGGCCCGGCCTGCGCGGCCACCGCCCGTCACCAGGACGATGCTGCGCGGGCGGAGATCCCTGATCCGATCGAGGGCGCCCTCGTTGACCGACTCCGCGGTGGCCCGCACCTGCGCGCCACCGAGCGCGGCGGACCGCAGCGATCCCTCGGAATCGGCTGCGGTGACGCTTGCGGAGTCATCGAGGTCGAGAAGGTGTGACGGAGCCGTCATGGCGTCCTTCCTCTCTCGCTCTGCCCGGGGCAAGAATTCTACGGCTCTTCCCGTGTCCGCTAGGCGCGCACGACACCAAGTATCTCAGCCACCAGCGCTTCGACCTCTTCGACCGTCCGTGCTTCCACGTTCAGCCGCAGCAAGGGCTCGGTGTTCGAGGCGCGCAGATTGAACCACGCGCCCTGGCCGAGATTGACCGTGACACCGTCGAGGCGGTCGACGGACTTCGTGCGGCCCGAGAAGGCGGCGAGGACGGCGGCGGTCCGTTCGGCGGCGTCGGCGACCGTCGAGTTGATCTCGCCCGAGGCCTCGTAGCGCTCGTAGCTCTTCATCAGGTCGGATAGCGGTCGGTCCTGCTCGCCGAGCGCCGCGAGTACGTGCAGCGCGGCGAGCATGCCGGAGTCGGCGCCCCAGAAGTCGCGGAAGTAGTAGTGCGCCGAGTGCTCGCCGCCGAAGATCGCGCCAGTCTCCGCCATCTGCTGCTTGATGAAGGAGTGCCCGACCCTGGTCCGCACCGGAGTGCCGCCGAGCTCGGTCACCAACTCGGGCACCGCCCTGGAGGTGATGAGGTTGTGGATGATCGTGGCGCCGGGCTCCTTGGCGAGCTCCCGCTCCGCGACCAGTGCCGTCACCGCGGACGGGGACACCGGGTTGCCGAGCTCGTCGACGACGAAGCAACGGTCCGCGTCGCCGTCGAAGGCGAGGCCGATGTCCGCGCCGGTCTGCCGGATCCGCTCCTGCAGGTCGACCAGGTTCTTGGGGTCGAGCGGGTTGGCCTCGTGGTTCGGGAAGTTCCCGTCGAGCTCGAAGTACATCGGATCCACGCTCAGCGGCAGCGGTTCGAACACGGCCGGGACCGTGTGCCCGCCCATGCCGTTACCCGCGTCCACCGCGACCGACATCGGCTTCATCGACGACAGGTCGACGAGGCCTCGGACGAAGTCGGCGTACTCGGCGAGCACATCCTGCTCGCTGACCGAGCCCGCCTCACCGTCGTAGCCGGGCACGCCCTCGATGACCTCGGCCGAGATCGTCGCCAGCCCTGTGTCCTGTCCGACCGGCTTGGCGCCCGCACGGCACAGCTTGATCCCGTTGTACTTCGCGGGGTTGTGGCTCGCGGTGAACATGGCACCCGGACAATCGAGCAACCCCGACGCGAAGTACAGCTGATCGGTGGAGGCGAGGCCGATGAGGACGACGTCGAGCCCCTGGGCCGTCACTCCGTCGGCGAACGCGTTCGCGAGCTCCGGCGACGACTCCCGCATGTCGTAGCCGATGGCCACGCGGTCGGCGCCGGCGCGGACCAGGCGGGCAAACGCGCCACCGACATCACGCACGAAGTCGACATCGATCTGTTCGCCCACCACTCCGCGGACGTCGTATGCCTTGATGACGGCATGGACGGATTCGGCGGGACGTGCCACTGCGATAACTCCTGCGTTCGGGGACGGTCTTGATCGGTGCACCGCCAGCCTAGTGCCAGGTGCCGCGCGGGTCAGTTCGTGGGATCGGGCAGAACCCGCAGATGGCCGCGACGACCGGTGCGCGGGGCCGGGGCAGGCGCGTGTGCCGTTTCCACCGAACCCGACGCCACGGAATCGACGGATGCACGCTCGGGCATACCCGCCTCGCGGACGGCCTCGGCGAGTGCCGTGAGGTCGTCCTCGTCCGGGGTGGTGGTGGAGAAACCGCCCTCGTAGCGGACCAACTCCCAGCCCTTCGGCGCGGTGATCCGGGAAGCATGCGTCTCGCACAGATCCCAGGAATGGGGCTCGTCGACGGTGGCGAGCGGACCGACCACTGCCGTCGAGTCCGAATAGACATACGTCAGCGTCGCAACGGCGGGGTTCTTACACCCAGGCCGGCAGCATCGACGCAGTGCTCTCACGCTGATGAGGGTAGCTGGCAGACCCGCAGGCTCCTACTCGGACACACCGGAAGCCGATGGGTGTCGGTAGGATTGACCTTCATGCGCAGAGCCCGACACGGACGACCGTTGACCTCCCGATCGGCCGCTCGACGGGGACGCGGTATCCGCGGACCGGTGCTCCCGGCGAGTGTGCCCGCATGGCGCAGCCGGGCGGAGAAGTTCGACATGCTGGTCCTGGAGGCGTTCGCCCCGATCGACGCCCGCTGGCACGATCGGATCACCAAGCTCGACATCGCCGTCGACGAGGTGCCGAAGATCCGCGCGCTCGACCCCGATTCGGTCACCTGGCCGCCGGAGGTGGTGGCGGAGGGACCGGTGCCGCTCTCGCGACTGGTACCGGCAGGCGTTGACCGGCACGGCGCCGCCACGAGAGCGCGACTGGTCCTGTTCCGCCGGCCCCTCGAATTGCGCGCCAAGCGTCAGGAAGATCTCGTCGATCTGTTGAACGAGGTGTTGGTCCGGCAGGTCGCCACCTACCTCGGAGTCGACCCTGAAGTGATCGACCCGGAGCTCGGTGAAGACCCCGAGGACTGAAAAGTACTTGATCCGTAAAGGATCCGGCTCTAGACGATTCCGCGCTTGAGCCGACGACGCTCGCGCTCCGAGAGTCCCCCCCAGATTCCGAATCGCTCGTCATTGGAGAGCGCGTACTCGAGGCACTCGTCGCGAACCTCGCAACCGAGGCAGATTCGCTTTGCCTCGCGGGTCGAGCCACCCTTCTCGGGGAAGAATGCCTCGGGATCGGTCTGAGCGCACAGGGCGCGCTCCTGCCACTGATCTTCGATGTTCTCGAACATCTCATCAAATCCGGTGACCAGGCTCAGCTGAGGCCGTACCGGCTCCCTCTCCCCCAAAAGTTCGCCAACACCCTCCACTGCGTTCGCTGTGAAATCGGTCTGCGGTTCGTAATCAAGCGCGCTCAGAAGTCGTGATCCCTCGTACTGGTTGGGCATCGTTCCGCCTCCTCACCTTGGATTGCGCAGAAAATTCCGGTCACTTTCGTTCCCCGACAATGTCATCCACTCCGAACGAACGTTCGAATCAAGGTTCGCCACAACTGATCTCGGGTGGCGAAGGTTGAATGACATACCTGTGATTAGACACGGCACCGAGCGCTGGGGTCAAGCTGTTGGGCAATTCCCCTTACCACCACACACGGCGGAATCGCCTCGACGACGCATTCGTGCGCGTCACCAGCGTGTCGCACCGGCTGTCGCCGATCGACCGGTGCAAGTCGGCTGCACCGGCGCAGGACGCCTAGGCTCTTGAGCTGTGAGAGTCACAGTATTGGTCGGCGGCGTCGGCGGAGCCCGTTTCCTGCAAGGTGTGCGGAGCCTGCTCGGAGAATCGGATGCCGCGGGCGCACACGAGATCACCGCGGTCGTGAACGTCGGAGACGACGTCTGGATGCACGGCCTGCGCATCTGCCCGGACCTGGACACCTGTATGTACACGCTCGGCGGCGGCATCGACCCCGAGCGGGGTTGGGGTCACGTCGGCGAAACCTGGAACGCGAAAGAGGAACTCGCCGCCTACGGCGCGAAGCCGGATTGGTTCGGTCTCGGCGACCGCGACATCGCCACACACCTCATCCGGACCCAGATGCTGCGCACCGGCTATCCACTGTCGGCGGTCACCGAGGCGCTGTGCAATCGCTGGCAACCCGGGGTGCGGCTGCTCCCGGTGACGGACGACCGCAGCGAAACCCATGTGGTCATCACCGATCCGGCCGACGACGAGCAGCGGGCGATCCATTTCCAGGAATGGTGGGTCCGCCACCGCGCCCAGGTTCCGACGCACAGCTTCGTGCACGTCGGTGCCGACAAGGCCACGCCTGCACCCGGGGTCATCGATGCGATCGAGAACGCGGACGTGGTGCTCCTGGCACCCTCCAACCCGGTGGTCAGCGTCGGCGCCATTCTCGCGGTACCCGGGATCCGGGGCGCGCTGCGAACCGGCAAGGCAAAGGTCGTGGGCCTGTCGCCCGTCATCGACGGAAAGCCGTTGCGCGGCATGGCCGACGAATGCCTGGAGGTGATCGGCGTGGAGACCACCGCCGAGGCGATCGGACGCTACTACGGCGCCCGCTCGGACACCGGGATCCTGGACGGCTGGCTCGTCCACGAGACCGACACCGCACAGGTTCCCGGAGTCCAGGTCGAGGCGGTCCCGCTGCTGATGACCGACCCGGAGACGACGGCGGAGATGGCACGGGCCGCGCTGCGCTTGGCCGGGGTCACGGTGTGAACGGCGATCACGGTGCACGCGGTTCCATCGAGATCCTCCCCGTGCCAGGACTTCCCGAGTTCCGGCCGGGCGATGACCTGGCCGCTGCGATCGCGGCTCAGGCGCCCTGGCTGGTGGACGGCGACGTGCTGGTCGTCACGAGCAAGGTCGTCTCGAAGGTCGAGGGCCGAATCGTGGCCTCCCCCACCGATCCCGACGAACGCGATGCCGTTCGCCGACGCCTGGTGCACCAGGAAGCGGTCCGGGTCGTGGCTCGCAGGGGCCGCACCCTGATCACCGAGAACAGGCTGGGCATCATCCAGGCGGCGTCCGGCATCGACGGATCGAATGTGGACCCGGCGGAGCTGGCCCTACTGCCGGAAGACCCCGACGCGAGCGCTCGGCAGTTGCGTGAACGGCTGGCCGAACTGCTGGGCGTGAGCGTCGCCGTGGTCATCACCGACACCATGGGACGGGCGTGGCGGGTCGGCCAGACGGACGCCGCGATCGGCGCATCCGGACTACCGGTGCTGCACGGCTACGCGGGATCGGTCGATGCCCAGGGCAACGAGCTCTATGTGACGGAGGTGGCGGTCGCGGACGAGCTCGCGGCGGCGGGCGATCTGGTGAAGGGCAAAGTCGGGAGCGTACCGATCGCCGTGGTCCGCGGGTTCGAGTTCGCGGACGACGGTTCGGTGGCGCGGGACCTGGTGCGGCCGGGCGAGGAAGACCTGTTCTGGCTCGGCTCCAACGAGGCAGTGGAGCGCGGCCGCCACGAAGCCCTTCTGCTGCGCCGCTCGGTGCGTGAGTTCTCCACCGAATCGATTGATCCGCAGTCCCTTCGGGAGGCGATCGCGGATGCCCTGACGGCACCGGCACCGCACCACACCCGCCCGGTGCGCTTCGTGTGGATCCGCACGGCCGCGACCCGCAGGCGCCTGCTGAACGCGATGCGGGAGCAGTGGCGCTCGGATCTCACCGCGGACGGGCTGAGCCTGGAGAAGATCACCGCGCGACTCGACCGCGGAAACATCCTGTTCGAGGCGCCGGAGCTGGTGATCCCCTTCTGCGTGCCCGAGGGCGCGCACCGCTACCCCGACGAGGCCAGGACCAGGGCCGAACAGACGATGTTCACCGTCGCCGCGGGCGCCGCCGTGCAGGGGCTGCTGGTGTCGTTGGCCACCAAGGGAATCGGTAGCTGCTGGATCGGTTCGACCATCTTCGCGGCGGACCTCGTGCGGGCCGAACTCGGCTTGCGCGCGGATTGGCAGGCGCTCGGCGCCATTGCCGTCGGGCATCCTCTCGAGCCCCTCGCGCCTCGCGTGACGAGCGAGCCCGGAGACCTGCTGGTGGAAATGTGAGTGCACAGTCCCTGCACCGTTCGGCGCGCGAGGCGTTGCTGGGCTGGCAGACGCCGAACGCTGCCGACGAGTCGTTGCGGCACACCATGCTCGCGTTCCTCGACTCCGCACCGCTGGGCTGCCTGCGTGAGCACGCCCCCGGCCACATCACCGCGTCGTCCCTGGTCCTGAGCGAGGACGGGCAGCAGGTGCTGCTGACCCTGCATCCGAGGGTCGGTCGCTGGATCCAGCTCGGCGGCCACTGCGAGGCAGCTGACGAGACGGTCGTGGGCGCGGCACTGCGGGAGGCCACCGAAGAGTCCGGCATCGAGGGCCTGCGGATCGACCCGATCCTGCTCTCCGCGCACACGCACCCGATCACCTGCTCGCTGGGCCAGCCGACGCGGCATCTCGATCTGCGGTTCCTCGTCTGGGCGGAGAACGATGCACCGATCGTCGTCAGCGACGAATCGACCGATCTGCGATGGTGGCCGGTCGATGCACTGCCGGAGACCGCCGAGCGGGAGACCATCGATCACCTGGTGCAGTTGGCCCGGCTGCGCTCGCGTTGACCGCGGTCACACGGGAGGTGGATCGACATCAGAACCGGCTGTACCCAAGGAGCTCCCGTGAAGAGACTGGTCTGCGCCCTGGCCATACCCGATGGTTCTTGCCAGCTGTGGGGCCGAGCCCCCAGGACCATCGGCTCCGTCCTCATACGAGGAGGCGATCCACGAGTTGGTGTGCTTCAACCCCGGGACCACATTCGCAGAGATGGATGGCGATATGCGTTCCTTCGCTGCTGAACAAGGACTATCCGTCGATGAGGTAGTCCGGAATAGCGTCCTCCAGGCACGGGCATATGTCGAGGTTGATGGCGAACTCGGGAAGCCGTGCCGGGATCGGTAGGGCGTAGTTCACGCGGACCCATGGGCACTGTCAATAGGGCGGCGGCTGATGACGAAAGCGTTCGCCCAGTACTGCCTGGTGTTCTGCGAAGTGGGCGCGGAGTTCTGCGCACCGCGCGAGGTGGCCGGGGTCGGTGATGGTCGCGAGCTCTGGGAGCGTCGGGGGTAGATCGGTGGGCTGCATGTGTGTTTCCCACCAGGTCGGTTCGTAGATCCCGAGGTCGGGTGGTTCGAGTGGCGCCGGTGCGGGCGTCGGCTTCGCAACCGGTCGAGGTTCGGGCCTTCTTGGCCGGTTGCTGGGTCGCTGGTCGACCGGCAGCGGCAGCGTGACCCCGATTGCGCCGTGTTGGCCGATCCAGACGATGACATCGCCCTCGAGGCGGACGACGCGGAAGAGGCGGTCGGTCTTGGCCTGGTGGTGCCAGATGCACGCGGGTTCGCCGTTGCTCTCCACGGTCCAGCCGCCGGCGTGGGGGTTGTCGGGGTCGAATTCGACGATGTGGTCGAACTGGCAGTCGCGGGCCTTGACGGTGCAGCCGGGGAAGGTGCAGGTGTCGTACTTGTCGAAGACCGCGGCACGGACGGCGTTGCTGGGTCGGTAGGTCAGGGCGCCGCGGGGTGGATGGTCGTGTCCGCCGTGCCCGTCCGGATGTTGGCCGTCGAGCAGGGCCGGGTTCGCGGTGATTGCGTCGAGTATGTCGGTGATCCGGGGACCACGAGAATTCTTGTCCGGGGATGGATTCGGCGGGCTGTGCCGTGGAGGAAGCTGCCCAGAGGGTCTCCGCCGCAGCCGATAGCGGGACGGGATACCGGGTACCCGGGTGGAAGCAGAGGTGTCCCCTGAACCGTTGCCACCCTTTGTTTCCTGTGGCACTTGGTCACCCTGCGGGTCACCTGGCGGTTCACCTACTTCGCAGATCGCTTCTGGCGCCTCAAACTCGGTGTCGGTGGTGCAGTCACCATCACGGCCAGACTCGCCTTCATCGCCGACAGTGGCGTTTCGCTCCGCCTCGATGCGCCGAGCATCGGTGATCACCGCCTGCCATGTCGCGTCACCGGCGAGGAGTCGAGCAAGCTCCGGATCGATCGGTCCGTGTCCCTCCAGATGCCCGGGATGATCGGCCAGCCGCAGCAGACTCTCCAGGTCGATGTGGATGTGGACTTCTGGTTTCGGCCGTTCAGGTCGGGGTAGGTGTGCGGTCGGGCAGTCGTCGCGCGCACACTGGCAGTGCAGATAGATCTCGCCGTGCACCAACGCCATGAACGCATCCGTGCGCAGATTGTCGACCGTCCGCGGATCCTCCCGGCAGACCGTGCCCGCCATCTCGCAGATCAACGAGTCGAGGGCGCGGCCTTCGGCGGCGGTGAGGGTGGCATACGCCTGCGCCATGCCGTGCAGATCCGCAGTCACCGACACCCGACGAGAGTGACGCTCCCGACGCTTGCGCAACTCCTCTGCCTCGGCCGGGCTGATGCGAATTAACTCCCGCATCACCTCCGCCACCAACTTCTTCGGCGTCAAATACAGCGCCGCGTCCGCCAAATGAGGTTCCATCAGGACGAGCGTGGCGTCGGAGATCTCCGCGGTCGCGTCGACGAGCGCGAACACCCGCGGAAAGTCCACCCGACCCGACACGAACACCGCACGAATCAACGGCAACCGCAGATCCAGCGCATTACCCACCGCCACATACCGTTCCGCGGTGAACGCACTCACACCCAACGCCAGCGAGGTCTCCATCTCCGCCGACCGGCCGGCACGGTAGGCGAACTCCTCCCCGAACAAATCCACCTCGGATGCGAACTGCCGCCGCGCAAACGCCGCCGCCGTCAACACCTTGTGAGCCGCCGCGATGTTCTCCGCCCGCCCGTACTCCCGCAACGCCGACAGCGCCGCGGCACCGTCCTCGAAATCCACCGGGCGTTCGTCCGCGCGGGCGCCCTCCCCTGCGGCACCACCCCGAAACCCCCCGGTATCGAACATGTGTACGAGTCTACGCTCGGCCACCGACACCGATCCGACAACGAACGACCCGGTCGCTCAGAGCGCCTTCGCGGCGCACTCAGCCCTCCGCAGAGATCGATTCCAACACAGGACGTCTCGCCGCCACGGTGTCGCCCGAGGACTTTCCGGTCAGTCGGCGCCCGATCCACGGACCGACGAAGTCCTTGGTCCAGATGTAGTTCACCCGACGCCGCTCGGCCTTGCTCAGCACCGGCGCCGGCCCGAGATCGGGGCCCTCGAGCTCGTGGCTGACACCGAGCGCATCGAGGGTCTCGACCGCCATCCGCTGATGCCCTGCAGTCGACATGTGCAGGCGGTCCCAGTCCCACATCCGTTCGTCGTCATAGCCGTCGAACCGCCAGAAATCGACAACCACCGCACCGTGCCGGTCCGCGACCTCGCGGACCAGTTCGTTGTAGATCGCGATGCGCCCGCGGATCTTGCCGAACACGGCCGACCACCCCGCGTCGTATGCCGTCCACAACGCCACCGTCGCCCCGCTCGCGGTGAGCTTGCCGATCGCCTCGTCGTAGCGGTCCACCATCGCGTCGATGTCCACCGACGGACGCATCAGGTCGTTCCCGCCGCCGTAGATCGTGACCAGATCCGGCCCAAGGGCGAGCGCCTGATCGACCTGGTCGTCGATGATCTGCCCCAGCAGCTTTCCGCGGACCGCGAGGTTGGCGTACCGGAAGTCCTCGCTCTTGCCCGCGAGCTGCTCGGCGACGCGATCCGCCCAGCCCCGCAGCCCGTTCGGCCGCGCCGGGTCGTGATCGCCGAGCCCCTCCGTGAACGAATCCCCGAGGGCGACGTAACGATTGAAGACAGGTTCCGGCGAATTCATCGCATAGATTTTGCCAGAATGGGCCAGGTCACACCTGCACGGGTTACACGTCGGTGGAGAACCGGACCCCGCCGTCGGGCAGGGCAACGCCCGGCCAGACCCGCGCACCGCGGAGCAGTTCGCAGCGGGCGCCGACGTCAGCGCCGTCGCCGATCACCGCATCGCGCACCAGCGCCCGGGGCCCGATCCGCGCGCCGAATCCGACGATCGACCGTTCCACCGTCGCGCCCGCTTCGATGACCGCGCCGTCGAAGACGACCGCACCGTCGAGCCGTGCGCCCGCGCCGATCTCGGCGCCGCGTCCGACCACCGTGCCGCCGATCAGCACCGCGCCGGGCGCGATGCCCGCGCCCGGGTGCACCAGCGACTCTCCCCGCGGGCCCTCGAGCGCGGGTGAGGGCGCGATGCCGCGCACCAGATCAGCGGACCCGCGGACGAAGTCCTCCGGCGTGCCCATGTCGCGCCAGTACGCCGCGTCGACATGCCCGAAGACGCGTCGCCCCTCGGCCAACAGCCCGGGGAACACCTCACGCTCCACCGAGACCGGACGCCCGGCCGGGATCTTCTCGATGATCTCGCGCCTGAAGACGTAGCAACCGGCGTTGATCTGGTCGGTCGGCGGATCCTGGGTCTTCTCGAGGAAGTCCGTGACGCGGCCGTCGCCGTCGGTCGGCACGCATCCGAAGGCCCGCGGATCCCCCACCCGGACCAGGTGCATCGTCACGTCCGCCTCTGTGGTGCGGTGCGTATCCAGCACGGCCCGAAGGTCGGTGCCGCCGAGCACGTCGCCGTTGAAGACGATCACGTTGTCGGCCCTGAGCTTGGGCAGCACGTTCCTGATGCCGCCACCGGTGCCGAGCGGCTCGGTCTCGGTGACATAGTCGATCTCCAGACCCATCGACGACCCGTCGCCGAAGTAGTCCTCGAAGACCTCGGCCTTGAACGAGGTGCCGAGCACTACGTGTTTGATCCCGGCCGCGCCGATGCGCGCCAGCAGGTGCTGCAGGAAGGGCAGGCCCGCCGTCGGCAGCATGGGCTTCGGCGCGGAGAGCGTCAGCGGCCGCAGCCTGGTGCCCTTACCGCCGACGAGAACCACCGCGTCCACGTTCGGTTCGCTCGTCACTTGGTCATTCACCATCGTCTGCAGTCCCCTCGTTCTTCGCCCTGTTCCGTACCGCGGCCGCGACGGCCACCTTCGACCGCACCGCGAGACCGCCGCGTAGCGCCCACCGAAGCGGCGCCTGCCACCAATGCGGATGCCGATCGGCCTGGAAGCGGTAGGCGCTCTGGTGATGTGCCGGCAGCATCAACTCGGGATGGCGCCCTGCCGCATGTCCCTTGGCGTGGGTCACCTCGGCCGAGGGCACGAACACGTTGTGCCAGCCCGCGCGGCCGAGTCGATCGCCGAAGTCGACGTCCTCCATGTACATGAAGTACCGGGAGTCGAACCCGTTGATCGAGTCGAATGCGGCGCGACGCACCAGCAGGCAGGACCCGGAGAGCCACCCCACAGGGCGCTCGGACACCTGCTCGTTCTCCTGGCGGTACCGCTGGGTCCACGGATTGGACGGCCAGACGGTGCCGAGGAGGGCGTGGCCTGCGCCCGAGACGAGCCCGGGAACCTGGCGCGCCGACGGGTAGACGCTGCCGTCGGGTTCCAGCACCATCGGACCGAGTGCGCCCGCGCGGGGCCAGCGCTGAGCCGCGTCGAGCAGCACGTCGAGGGAGCCGGCGCCCCAGCGGAGATCGGGATTCGCGATCACCACGAACTCCACATCGGGGTCCAGCTCGGCCACCGCGCGGTTGATGGCACCGCCGTAGCCGATGTTCCCGCCCGTGCGCAGCAGGCGCACGTTGGAATTCTGTTCGAGGGCCGCCTCGGGAGCACCGTCTGTCGACCCGTTGTCGGCCATGACGACCTGGGTCTCCAACGTCGTGGCTTCCTCGAGGGTGTCGAGGAAACTCTGAAGGTGCTTGCCCGGCGAATAGGTCACCGTCACCACGGCCAGCTGCGAACTCACGCCGGCAACCCTAGTCGCTGGCCGGCGGCAACTGCGCCAGGGCCGCCGTCAGCGCCTCCTGCCACGGCCGCAACGGGGTCAGGCCGGCGTCCACCCAGGATGCCTCCGACAGCACCGAGTACGCCGGCCGCGGCGCTGGCCGCACGAACTGGGCACTGGTGCAGGGGCGGACCCTCTCCCGATCCGCACCGACACCGGCGAACACCGCCCTGGCGAGGTCGAACCAGCTCGCCTGGCCGGCGTTCGTCGCGTGCAGCACCCCGCCCGGCACCTCAGGCGAACCGGCCAGCTGCAGCAGGCCGTCGGCCAGGTCACCCGCATAGGTCGGCGACCCGATCTGGTCGTCGACCACGTCGACCGTGTCGCGCTCGCGTTCCAGGCGCAGCATCGTGGCCACGAAGTCCGCGCCCACACCGGTGTAGACCCACGCGGTCCGCACCACGAGGGCGTTCGGGTCGGCGGCGAGCACCGCGCGCTCGCCGTCGAGCTTCGTCCGCCCGTAGGCGGTCCGCGGCCCGGTCTCCGAGTCGGTCTCATATGGGCTGGCCGCGTCGCCCGCGAACACGTAGTCCGTCGACACATGGATCAGTCGGGCGCCGACACGCGCGGTCGCCGACGCCAGATTCCGTGGGCCGAGCACATTCACCCGCTCGGCGGCCTGCTCGTCGGATTCGGCCGCATCGACGGCGGTGTATGCAGCGCAGTTGATGACGACGGTGCCGGGCTCGACGAGCCTGTCGACCGCCTCACCATCGGTGATGTCCAGGTCTCTTGACCCGAATCCGACGATGTCGAGACCGGCCGCGGAACCGCGACGCAGCAACTGCGTGCCGAGCTGGCCACCGGCCCCGGTCACAAGGATCTTTCTCACACAGGAAAGTCTGGCACGCCGGTCCGCGGACACCGGAACCACGCGTCCCCACCAGTAGCCTGGACCCCGGTCGGGGTGAACCACATGCAGAGTTAGGGGGCATCAGGTGCCGGACAACGAGGGAGCTCCGACGGCGAGGCGTACCGCCTTCGGTCGGGGCCAGATAGCCGTCGCGGCCGCGTCGGTCCTCGTCCTCCTCATCACCGGATTCGCGTGGCGCAGCGTCGATGCCCTCACGTCGAACCTCGCAACCGCGCGACTCGAGCTGGGCGACGGCGGCAAGGACGGCGCGGTCGACATCCTCATGGTCGGCACCGACAGTCGCACCGACGCGCACGGCAATCCGCTCTCCGCCGACGAACTGGCCTCGCTCAGGGCAGGCGAGGCGGAGGCAGACAACACCGACACCATCGTGCTCATCCGGGTCCCCACCGACGGCGGCTCTGCGACGGCCGTCTCGATCCCACGCGATTCGTATGTCGAGGTCCCCGGCATCGGCCATTCGAAGATCAACGCCGCCTTCGGGGCCACCCGGGCCACCGAGCAGCAGCGGTTGCTCGACGAGGGCGAGTCCGAGGACGAGGCCGACAAGGCATCGACCCAAGCCGGCCGTGAGGCCCTGATCAAGTCGGTAGCGAACCTCACCGGCATCACCGTCGACCACTACGCGGAGGTCGGGCTGCTGGGATTCGTCCTGCTCACCGACGCCGTCGGCGGTGTCGATGTGTGCCTGAACAACCCGGTCGACGAGTGGATGTCCGGTGCGAAGTTCCCAGCGGGCGAACAGACCCTCAGCGGGTCCAACGCATTGTCCTTCGTCCGGCAGCGACACGACCTCCCGCGCGGCGACCTCGACCGGATCGTCCGCCAGCAGGTGTTCATGGCGTCGCTGGTGCACGAGGTCATCAGCGCCAAGACGCTGAGCAATCCCGGCAAGCTCGCGCAGCTGAGCTCCGCGGTGCAGCGTTCGGTCGTGCTCGACGACGACTGGGACATCATCGATTTCGCGAAGCAACTGCAGGGCCTCGCGGGCGGCGAGGTCAAGTTCCAGACCATCCCGGTCGTCGACCTCAACGCGATGACCGACTACGGCGAGTCGATCGTGCAGGTGGACCCGAAGGCCGTCCGCACGTTCGTTGCCGGCCTGGTGGGCGAGCACGACAGCGGCAGCGAGGCCACCGGCACCGGCGAGGCGCCGTCCATCGACACCTCGAAGGTCACCGTCGACGTGTCCAACGACAGCGGGATCGGCGGGCTCGCGTCCCGGGTGTCCGAGGCACTGACCGAGCAGGGCTACGTGCAGGGTGAGGTCGGGAACAACACCGGCACCACGGTGAGCACGAGCCGCGTCCTCGCGGCCGACCCCGATTCCGACGCGGCGAAGGCCGTCGCGGCCGCGCTCGGCGGCCTGACGATCGTCGGCGACAGCTCGCTGTCCGCGGGCACGGTGAAGGTCCTGATCGCGGCCGATTACACCGGCCCCGGTTCCGGCTCCGACTCCACCTCGGAGCCGACCTCGGATATCGTCGACATGGGCACCAGCCCCACCCCCGCGCCCCCTGGCCCGGCGATCGACGCCGGGAACAAGGGCCCGCGGTGCGTCAACTAGCGAGAACGGCGGCGGAAGTGCCCGACCCGAACACATCCGTGACCAACCTGAGCGCGGCATTTCTCGATCCGATCCTGCAGCAGGATCCGGCCGGCCCGCGCATCACCTACTACGACGATGTCAGCGGCGAGCGGATCGAACTGTCCGCGCTCACCCTCGCCAACTGGGCCGCCAAGACCGCCAACCTGATTCGCGACGAGTTCGGCCTGCTGCCGGGCGCCCGGATCTGTGTGCTGCTCCCCGCGCACTGGCAGAGCGCCGCCGTGCTGCTCGGCTGCTGGTGGGCCGGCGCCGAGGTGCTGCTGGCGCCCGCGGACGACGCGGAGCTCGCGCTGGTCGCGGCAGACCGGCTGGCCGAGGTCGAGGACGTGCCCGAGGTCGCGGTGCTCTCGCTCGACGCGTTCGGTCGCCCCGCCGAGGGGCTCCCGATCGGCGTCACCGACTACGCCACCTCGGTTCGCGTGCACGGCGACCAGTTCCGGCCGGATTCCGGAGCGTCGTCGGCTCTCGACGGCATGTCGATCGCCGAGGTGCTCACCGCGGCAACGGACTCCGCCGCGGCCCAGTCCATCGGCCGCGCGGATCGCGTGCTCTCGAGCTCAGAGTGGGGCACCACGACCGAACTGATCGACGGCCTGCTCGCGGTGCTGGCGGCCGGCGCCTCGCTGGTGCAGGTCGCGCGCCCCTCCGACGACGCGATGACCAGGCGGATGGGCACCGAGAAGATCACGATCCGACGCTGACCCGATCGCCTGCGTGATCGACGGTCCAGATCCGGCTGCGCAGATCCCCTCCCCGAATCACCTGGATTCGCCAGGGATCAAGGCGCAGGACGTGTAGTTCGGGATCGTCGGGCGACCGCCAGAAGTTGCCCAGGTCGTATCCCGCCCCACGCGGGCTGGTCCGGCGATAGAGGTCCCACACCCGGCGCCTGGTGTCGCCGTCGTCGACCCATTCCGCGACCGTGTCGACCGCCACCGAATTGTTGCCGGGCGCCCAGTACGAGAAGTTCGTGTGCGGGTTCCCGCGCGGGTGCGCGGCTTTGACCGGGGTCCGGTAGGTGGCCAGCCAACCGACGTCACCTTCATGCCACTCTCCCGACGTATCCGCCGTCGACCAGTCCGGCCTCGATCTCGAATCGGTTGCGGTGCATCGGATGCCGAACCTCTTCGATGAGGTAGCGGACAACGAATCCGAGACCGTACCGGGCCCACTGCTCGGCATGGACCGCCTCGTGACGCAGGGTCGCGGCGCCGGTGTTTCGCCCGGTCAGGTAGGCCCCACCGATCGTGGTTCCTCCCCGCGCGAAGCCGAACCGCATCCCGGCACAGACGAAAAGGGCGAACTCCTCGTCGAAGGCGATCCTGGCACGCAGCGCCGCCGCGTACGCCAGCGCCGCCACTGTCGCCACCATCGACCCCGCGCTGCCCCGCGAGGCCCGGGCCAGTCGGAGTCGACCGGCCCGGGCCTCGCGTCGCAGCGAACTCGGTCCCGCAGGCACCCCTCCAGATTAGGCCGCCATGGCCTCGACGGGCGTCACCTTCGCGGCGCTCCTCGCCGGCAGCAGCGCCGCGATCACCCCGGCGATCCCGCCGACCAACACCGTCGCCACCAACTCCGGCCACGGCAGCGAGGGCAGCACCAGATCGTCGACACCGAACACCGAGGCCGTACCCGCCAGCCCGAAGGCCAGCCCGAGCACCACTCCGAGCACCGACGCGACCACCGACACCAGGACCGCCTCGTAGATCAGCAGGGTTCGCAGCCCGGCCCGGGTGACACCGATCGACCGCAGCAGACCGCTCTCCCGCCGACGTTCGATCACCGACAGCGCCATCGTGTTGCCCACCCCGATGACCGCGATCAGGATCGCCACCGACAGCAGTCCCACCACGATCATCAACATGGTGTCCAGGACCGAGTTCAGTGCCGCTCGCATGGACACCGCCCCGCCGATCTCCGCGGTGGGAACGATGTCGGTGGCCAGCGCGGTGACCTCACGTTGCGCGGTCGCGATCTCGTCGTCGGTCAGGCCATCCGCGATCCGGATCCACAACGAATCCGCGGCCGGGTTCGCCGTCACCGCGGCCAGGTCCTCACGGACCATGAGCGGCGGCGGACCCTCCGTGCCTTCCACAACAGTCAGGCTCCGGGTGGTGCCCGCGCCCCGGACGTCGATCGGCTCGCCTGCGCGCGCGCTGAGCTCCTGGAGGAGCTCCGGCGGAATCACGATCTGGCCGGACCTCGGCAGCGTGATCGGCACCCGCAACACCGCGGCTGCCTGCGCCGGATCCACCCCGGTCACGGTCAGCTCCTTCCCCGCAGCGGTGCTCACCTCGCCGCGTGAGAGCTCCGCGACCGCGGTCACCCGGTCCACGCCGCCGATCCGCTCGCCCATCGTCACCGGCAGCGCGGAGCCAGCGGCACCGTCCACCGAGACATCGACGGGGAACTGCTCGTCCAGCGCGCCCGGGGCGCTGGCCTTGACGGTCGCGATCCCGACGATCATCGTCGCGGTCACGGTGACGCCGATCAGCAATGCCGTTGCCGTTGCCGTGGTGCGGCGGGGATTGCGGCCCGCGTTGCCTGCCGCCAGCTCCCCCAACGGACCCGACACACGTCCCAGCCCCCTACCGAACGCCGCAACCGCGGGCGGGATGATGTACCGGCACAACAGGATCACCGCCACGAAACAGACCAGCGCACCCCCCGCCGCCACCAGTACCTGCTTGCCCAGCACACCGGCGGTCAGCACCGCGACGCCACCGATCAGGCCCACCACACCGACGAGCCGTCGCACCCGCGACGCCGTGACGGGTTCGGGCTTCGCCTCGGCCGGGGTCAGGGCGGCGAGCGGCGACACGGTGGTGGCAGCCCGCGCGGGCGCGACCGCCGCCAGGTACGTGACGACGACCCCGACCAGCAGACCGACCGCGAGCGCACCGGGCGAGACGGAGAGGTTGTCCAGCGGGATGGGAACATCAAGCGCGCCTGCGACTTCGGTCACGCCCGCAGCCAGGGCCACGCCGGTCGCAAGGCCGGCGAGCGAGGCCAGCAGCCCCACCACCAGCGACTCGATGCGGACGCTGCGGCGAATCTGATCGCTCGTCGCGCCGACGCAGCGGAGCAACGCCAGCTCCTGGGTCCGCGCCGCCAACAGCACCGCGAACGTGTTCGCGATGACCAGGCCGGACACCACCACCGCGAGCGCACCGAATGCGAGCAGCACGTTGCGCAGCATGTCGCTGCTGCCGAGGAAGCTCGCCGAGACGTCCTCGGCCTTCTCGGCGCCTGTGATCACCGTCGCGCCTGGCGGCAGCGCGGCGGCGACGGCCTCGCGGTCACCGCCCGCCACCCGCATCTCCCTGGCGGCCTGACCGTCGGTCCATGCCTCGATGTCCGCCGCGGTGCCATAGACCGAGATCCCGTCCATCCGCTGCGCGGTGCCGTCGAGGTCCACCGTGCCCACGACCGTCGCCTCGCCCGCCTCCGGGCCGGTGCTCTCGCCCAGCGCGGTCACCGAGACTCGTGTCCCGATGGGTAGGTCCGAGTTCGAGCCGACCGCGATCTCGCCTGCCGCGCTCGGAAATCGACCGTCGGACAGTTTCTGCCAGCGCAGACCCGCATCCGCGGCCAACGAGGTGGCCGTGCCGAACGACTTGTCCGAACCCGCCGCCGTCACCTTCACCGGCGTGGAGACGTCGGTGGTCACCGCCCGCACCCCTGCTGCCGACCGGACGGCATCCGCGGCCCGCTGCGCCTGGAGGCCGTCCCCGAGATCGGAGACCACGAAGTCGGTACTCCGATACTGTCCGGCAAGGGAATTGGTGACGCCCGCGGTGGCCGTCGAACTGAGCACCAGGGTCGCGACGACAAAGGCAACCGCGATGAGCACCGCGAGCATCGCGGCCAGGTATCGCCCGAAGTGCGCGCGCGCCTGTGCGAGGGTGAGCCTCAGCATGCCCGGGTCCCGAGTTCGCGCATCGTCTCGATCACCGAATCGGTCGTCGGGCGATCGATCTCACCGGCGATCCGTCCGTCGGCGATCAGCACCACCCGGTCCGAATAGGACGCCGCCACCGGGTCGTGGGTGACCATCACGACCGTCTGCCCGAACTCTCGGACGCTGGAACGGAGCAGCTCGAGAACCTCGGTGCCCGAGCGTGAATCGAGGTTTCCCGTCGGCTCGTCCGCGAAGATGACGTCGGGCCTGGGCAGCAGGGCCCGGGCGACCGCGACGCGCTGCTGCTGGCCGCCGGACAGCTCGTGCGGCAGGTGTCCGAGTCGCTCGGTGAGACCCAGTCTTCCGACGACCTCCGCCATCCACTCCGGATCTGGGTCCACTCCGCCCAGTCGCATGGGCAGCAGCATGTTCTCCTCCGCGGTGAGCACCGGCAGGAGGTTGAAGGCCTGGAACAC
Source organism: Rhodococcus sp. PvR044 (assembly GCF_040548995.1). Taxonomy (NCBI): domain Bacteria; kingdom Bacillati; phylum Actinomycetota; class Actinomycetes; order Mycobacteriales; family Nocardiaceae; genus Rhodococcus; species Rhodococcus sp. PvR044. The sequence continues at coordinate 644,002 of NZ_JBEPSX010000001.1, read as the reverse complement.
GAATCCGATTCGGTGCCGACGCAATTCGGTCAGCTCCCGGTCGCTCAGCCCGGTCAGCTCGGTGTCCCCGAGGTACACCAGCCCGGACGTCGCCGTGTCGAGCCCGGCCAGGCAGTGCATCAGGGTGGACTTGCCCGACCCCGACGGTCCCATGATCGCGGTGAAGGCCGCGCCCAGGAACTCGGTGTGCACACCGTCGAGGGCGCGCACGGCCGCCTCGCCCTCGCCGTAGCTCTTGCTCAGGCCGACGGCGCGGACCGCGGCGGTTCGTGTGATGGTGGGTGCATTCATGTCCTCGACGCTACGAACGACACCCACTCGGCGCGTCGGCGTGCGGACGGATCCTCGCTGCGGCCGCGTCATACCTGGGTAGGACGGCTGCCTCTCCCCGGTCCTACCCGCCCAGCAGATCCTCCGGCTGCACCAGCCCGGTCTGGTACGCGAACACCACCGCCTGCACCCGGTCCCGCGATCCCGTCTTCGCCAGCACCCTGCCCACGTGCGTCTTCACGGTCGCCTCGGAGACGAAGAACTTCTCCGCAATCTCGGTGTTGGACAATCCGTGCGCCATCGCCTCGAGCACCTCCACCTCACGGGGCGTCAGGTCGTCGGGCAGTTGCGGGCGCTCGACGGTGGACGCGCCTGCCAGCATCGGACCCACGTGCTGGAGCAGCCGACGCGTCGAGCGGGCCGCGATCACCGCATCCCCCCGGTACACGGTCCGCAGCGCGGCGAGCAGGTCCTCCGGCTGCGCGTCCTTGAGCAGGAAGCCGCTGGCACCGGCGGAGATCGCGGCGACCACGTATTCGTCGTTGTCGAAGGTGGTGAGCACCACCACCTTCGGCGAGTGCTCCAGCGCGGTCAGGCGGCGGGTGGCCTCGATGCCGTCCAGGTTCGGCATCTGCACGTCCATCAGCACCACATCGACCGGAACCCGCGCGAGCTCACGCAGCGCCTGCTCGCCGTCCGAGGCCTCGACCTCGACGCTCATGTCGGGCTGGGAGTCGATCACCATCCGGAAGCCCGCTCGGACCAGCTGCTGATCGTCGACGATCGCGATCCGGATCGGATCCGTTGTGGCATCGGACATGTCATTCACCTCTCGAATATGGCAGCGCGGTGTGCACCCGGTAGCCGCCGCCTGCGGCGGGTCCGGCCTCGAATCTGCCGCCGTACAACTCGGCCCGTTCGCGCATGCCGAGCACACCCTGCCCACCCGCGGAGGGCGCGACCAGGGCGCCGGACGCTCCCCTGCCGTCGTCGACGACAGTCAGTTCCAGCGCACTGTCGGTCCAGCGCTCGGTGACCTCGACACTCGCCGCAGGACCCGCGTGCTTGAGCACGTTGGTCAGCGATTCCTGCACGATCCGGTACGCCGTCAGCTCGGCGCCGGTGGACAGCACGCGTCGCTCCCCGTCGGTGGTGAGCTGCACGTCGAGGCCGCCCTTGCGGACCTCTTCGATCAGCGTATCGATATCCGAAACCCCTGGCGTCGAGGAGTACTCGCGTGGCCGGTCCTCCCTCAGCACGGATAACAGCGCGCGCATGTCAGTCAGCGCCTGCCGCCCGGTCTGGGAGATGGTCTCCAGCGCCGTGACCGCCGCGGCGGGATCGGCGGCCGCGCTGTACCGACCACCGTCGGCCTGCGCGATCACGACGGTCAGCGAGTGCGCGACGATGTCGTGCATCTCCCGCGCGATCCGGGTGCGCTCATTGATGGCGGCGATCTCCGCCTCCTGCGCGCGTTCGAGTTCGAGAAGCCGGGCCCGCTCGGTGAGCCCCTCGAGTTCCTGGTTACGCACCCGGCGCAGGTCGCCGAACGCCCACACCGCGGTGACGTACACGATGAGGAACGCGATCAGGAAAGCGTGGGCCTGCCATGTGGACTCCGCACCGCCGAAGTACCGGAGGCCCGCCGCGATCACGCCGAGGATGGCCGCCGCCAGGCCCCATCCGCTCGCCCACCTCGGTCCGTACGCCGCCAGCGCGTACAGCGCGATCGGAACGCAGATACCGGGCATGACGAGGTTGGTCTGGTCACTCGAGATGATCAGATACGCCACCGAGAAAAACGCGACCACGGCGGCGGCCGCGACCGGCCGGATGCGACGCCAGGCCAGCGGCACGGTGAGTCCCAGCGCGATCACCACGTCGACCCACCCGACGGCCACCGACGCCGCCACCCCGATGAGCGCGAAGAAGGCCGCGACACTGCGATCGATCCCGACGACGTGATCGGCGCTCCAGCGGTACCAGCGCTCACTCAGCGGGAATCGGGGCATGGCCCCCAGGGTAAACACCTGTGGCCGGTGAGCGAGCTCACCGGCCACAGGTCGACTCACGCGTCAGCTCACTTGAGCAGCGCGCGCGACATCACGACTCGCTGAATCTGGTTGGTGCCCTCGTAGATCTGGGTGATCTTGGCGTCGCGCATCATCCGCTCGACCGGGAAGTCGGTGGTGTAGCCGGCGCCACCGAACAGCTGCACGGCGTCGGTGGTCACCTCCATCGCGACGTCCGAGGCGAAGCACTTGGCGGCGGCCGAGATGAAGCCGAGGTTCTTCTCGCCACGCTCGGCGCGGGCGGCCGAGGTGTAGACCATCAGACGAGCGGCCTCGACCTTCATCGCCATGTCGGCGAGCATGAACTGCACGGCCTGGAAGTCGGAGATCGACTTGCCGAACTGCTTGCGGTCCTTGGTGTACGCGAGGGCAGCGTCGAGCGCGCCCTGCGCCAGGCCGACGGCCTGGGCACCGATGGTCGGGCGGGTGTGGTCCAGGGTCTGCAGAGCGGTCTTGAAGCCGGTGCCGGGCGCGCCGATGATGCGGTCGCCGGGAATACGGCAGTTCTCGAAGTACAGCTCCGCGGTGGGCGAGCCCTTGATGCCGAGCTTCTTCTCCTTCGGGCCGACGACGAAGCCCTCGTCGTCCTTGTGCACCATGAAGGAGGAGATACCGTTGGCCCCCTTGTCGGGGTCGGTGACGGCCATGACGGTGTACCAGGTCGACTTGCCGCCGTTGGTGATCCAGCACTTGGAGCCGTTGAGGATCCAGTCGTCACCGTCGGCCTTCGCGCGGGTGCGCATGCTGGCGGCGTCGGAACCCGCCTCCCGCTCGGAGAGCGCGTAGGAGGCCATCGCCTCGCCCGAGGCGAGCGACGGGAGGACCTGCTGCTTGAGCTCCTCGGAGCCGTTGAGGATCAGGCCCATGGTGCCGAGCTTGTTGACGGCGGGGATCAGCGAGGACGAGCCGCAGACGCGGGCCACCTCCTCGATCACGATGCAGGTGGCCACGGAATCGGCGCCCTGGCCGTCATAGGCCTCGGGGACGTGGATCGCGTTGAAGCCGGAGTTGACGAGTGCCTTGAGCGCCTCCTCGGGGAACCGGGAGTTCTCGTCGACATCCTTCGCGTAGGGCGCGATCTCCTTCTCCGACAGCGCGCGGATCGCGGCCCGCAGCTCATCGTGCTCGTCGGCGAGCTTGAACAGGTCGAAGTCGGGGTTGCCAGCCATCTGGTTGCTCCTCGTGGAGGTCTCGGGGCGCGGCACTCAGTGCCATTCACGGGCAATCATACCGCACCGACCCGACGAGAAGCCGGTAAGACGTGCCACACTGCGGCACCGAGTGCCACCTCCCCTACTCGCCCTCCTCGAGCCTGCGGCGCAGCAGCTCCGCCACCCGGCGCGGTGCGGTGCCGCGCGGGAACACCGCCACCACCATCTCGCCGTCGCCGTCGGCGACTGAGGCATCGGGTCGGCCGACCTCGCGGCGGATATCGGCCAACGCCGCGCGCAGGTCCTCGGAGGTGGTCCGGGCGCCGTCGCGCACCATCCGGCGCAGCAGGTAGTTGTGCGTGGCGGTCACCGAGGCGGAGAACTGCACCATCGACAGGTCCGGCTCGCCGGGCAGCGCGCGGCGCAGGTAGTCGACGAACAATCGCTCGTACCGGAATCCGGTGACGATCTCTCTGTCCCGCAGCGCGGGCACCTCGTGCACCACCGCGTAGCGCCGGGTCGCCATGTCGTTCCACTGCGAGAACCGTTCGAAGACGATCATCGCGGCGTCGCAGACCGCATCCCACGGGTCGTCATGATCGGCGGCGAGATGCTCCTGCGCCTGGGCCAGCAGGATCTCGTGGTCGGCGAACACCACGTCTTCCTTGGAACGGAACTGCCGGAAGAAGGTGCGACGCGAGATGCCTGCCGCCTCGGCTATCTCGTCGACGCTGGTCGCCTCGTAGCCCTTCTCGGAGAAGAGCCGCAACGCCTCCGACACCACGTGGAGACGGAAACGGTCAGTGTCGTCGGGCATGAGCACAGCGTAGGCGGCTGCGCCACCCGTGCGCGGTTGACGAGTCCCTGCACCCGTCAACCGCGCACGGGCGCGCAGCGCCTACTGCGCCACCGAACCCCAGTCCACGAAGCCGGTTGGATCGTGCCTGCCCATGCTCGCGTGCTCGAACATGCCTGCACCCGGAACACCGTTGCAGGTGACACTGGACGGATACTCGTTGACGCCGTAGGGAATTCGTGCCGCGATCGCGGGGTCGGTGAGGTCGTACACCGACCGGGAAGTCCAGTTGCGGCCGCGCCATTGCCCGTGCGTCCACTCCGGGTCGCCGCCGTATCCCGCACCGACATGCAACGCGAGACCGTCGCGCGGGGCCACCTCGACGGTCAGCGGGCTGCCGTCGGAGGCGGTCAGGTGCAGCGTCGCCGCGAACGGCCTTCGGGTACCGGGGTGGTACTTGATGTCGTAGCGCGGCCAGCCGAGCTGCTCGATCCGGCCGTCGTTCCAGACCCGGGTCGCATCGTTCAGCGTCCGGTAGCCGTCGGGGTTCTCCTGCAGGATCACGATGATCGAGAACTCGTCGAAACGCAGCGGCACGTACATCCACCAGAAGCCCTCGGACGGCTCGTCGGCGAGCCTGCCCGCCGGGTCCCCGTCGCCGACAGGGCGGATGCCCCAGGAACGATCGCGGCTGCCGATCCACCGATCCGGGCTCACCACGACGTCCTCGCCGTCGACCGACAGCACGCCGGTCCACGTGCCGGTCTGTGCGAAACGACTCGCGTCCAGGGTCGGCCGGAACTTGCTCATCAACAGGTGCGGCTGCTCCGAGATCGCCGGGCCGGAACCCTCCCACGTGAGGTCGAACCCGAGCCCGCCCTCGCCGTCGCCCTCGCAGACCATCCGCAGCCTGCGCAGCGGCTCGAGCACCTCGATCCGATACCCGCCGACGGCGAGATCCATCGACCGCTCCTCGAGCGCATCGGAGAACTTGACCGCCCACTGCCGCTCACCCTTGCGGATGGTGGCGAACGCGTCGGTGACACCGAGGTTCGGGTACACGCCGAAGCCGCTCACCAGGAACAGCTCGCCCTGGGTGTCGATCGCGTTGAAATAGGACCGGTCGTAGAAGTTCTTGTCACTGGAGGCGACCCGGGCCATCGAGAGCGGCGTCTGATGGATCGGGTATTCGTCAAGCGGCGCAGGCATGGGGACACTCCCTGAGGATTCGTTACAGCGTCAAACGTAATCCGGACGACGCCATTTAACCCCGGGAGATCCGCTCAAGTGAGCCGATTGGCAGAACTCTCAGTCCAGCAGCTTCGCGCGCAGCGCCGCGTCCTTCTCCAGCACCATCGCCTCGAGTCCGGCCTGGAACGTCGCCATCGCCGCACGCAGCGCGGGGTCCGAGGCGCCGAGGATCCGCGCCGCCAGCAACCCGGCGTTGCGCGCGCCACCGATCGACACCGTCGCGACCGGCACGCCCGCGGGCATCTGCACGATCGACAGCAGCGAGTCCATGCCGTCGAGGTACTTGAGCGGCACGGGCACGCCGATCACCGGGAGCGGCGTCGCCGAGGCGACCATGCCCGGCAGGTGCGCCGCCCCACCCGCGCCCGCGATGATCACCTTGATGCCGCGATCGGCGGCGTCACGGGCGTAGTCGAGCATCCGCTGCGGGGTCCGGTGCGCCGAGACGACACCGACCTCGAACCGGATCCCGAACTCGGCGAGCGCCTCGGCGGCCGCCTCCATCGTCGGCCAGTCCGAGTCGCTGCCCATGATCAGGCCGACAACGGGCCCATTCGAATCACTCACCGTGCACATCCCATCCGTCGGTCCATTCCCCGTGTGAGAGCCAGTGTGCCGCCCGCTCGGCGCGCTCACGCACCGCCGCGACGTACGCCTCGTCGGCGATCGAGCCCTGCGCGCCGCCGACCACGTTGACGTGCCCGATCTTGCGTGCCGGCCGCTCGCCCTTGTCGTAGAGGTGCACCTTCGCGTCGGGCATACGGGCGAACAGGTGGTGCAGGCGCTCGTCCATGCTCATCTCCGGGGCCGACTCCGCGCCCAGCACGTTCGCCATCACGGTGACCGGCGCGATCGGCGCCGTGTCGCCGAGCGGATAGTCGAGCACCGCCCGCAGGTGCTGCTCGAACTGCGACGTCCGCGCCCCGTCCTGGGTCCAGTGCCCGGAATTGTGCGGCCGCATCGCCAGCTCGTTCACCACCAGCCGTCCGTCGGTGGTCTCGAACAGCTCCACCGCCATCGACCCGACGACGCCCAGCTCGGCGGAGATGCGCAGCGCCATCTGCTCGGCCTCCATGGCCAGCGAATCGGACAGCTCGGGGGCGGGGGCGATCACCACCGCACACTGCCCGTCGCGCTGCACCGTCTCCACGACCGGCCAGGTCGCGCCCTGCCCGAACGACGACCGAGCGACCATCGCGGACAGCTCACGCCGCATCGACACCTTCTGCTCGACCATCAGGGCGACGCCCTTGTCGAGCTGCTCGGTCACGATGGCCTCCGCCTCGTCGGAATCCGCGGGCATCCACACACCGCGCCCGTCGTAGCCGCCCCGAACCGCCTTGATCACGATCTGCCAGTTGTGCTCGTCCCCGAAGCGCACGACGTCGCCCGCCCAGGTGATCTCCGCGAACGCGGGCACGGGCGCGCCCAGCTCCGCGAGCTTGCGTCGCATGGCGAGCTTGTCCTGCGCGTAGATCAACGCCTGCGGCGGCGGCTGGACGTTCACGCCCTCCGCGACGAGGACCTCGAGGTGCTCGGTCGGGACGTGCTCGTGGTCGAAGGTCAGGGCGCTGGCCCCGGCCGCGACCTCCCGGAGCGCGTCGAGGTCGGTGTGGCTGCCGATCACGACATCCGCGCACACCTTGGCGGCCGGCTCGTCGGGGCCGCCGGAGAGCACCCGGAGGCACTGACCGAGTTCGATGGCGGCCTGATGGGTCATCCGGGCCAACTGCCCGCCGCCGATCATCGCGACCACCGGCAATCCGGCATTCGGGCCGCGGGGGGTGCTTGGGCGGTGCTGGGATCCGGAATCGACGCTCACGGCAGTCAATGGTGTCATGACGGCCTTCGAACCCACGATCGGAGTGTCAGTTCGTCGGATCGGCATCCTCTTTCGTACACTCAGTCGTTGTGTCTTTAGTCGATCAGGCGGTCAGCCGCGTACCCCAGCCCTACCGGGACGTGGTCCTTCGCCATCACGAGCTGATCAAGTTCGCGATCGTCGGCGGCACGACCATGGTCTTCGACCTCGCGATCTTCTACTCGCTGAGCCTCACGATCCTCGAGCAGAAGCCCGTCGTCGCCAAGATCATCTCCGGCGTGATGGCCACGATCTTGAGCTACATCCTCAACCGAGAGTGGTCATTCAAGAACCGCGGCGGCCGCGAGCGCCACCACGAGGCGTTGCTGTTCTTCACCATCAGCGGCATCGGCGTCGTCATCGCCGCAGCCCCGCTGTTCATCGCCAACAACGTCTTCGACTTCCGGTCAACGGCGAGCCTGACCACGCTGGTGATCGTCGACTTCATCCTCAACTACGTCATCGGCAACGTGCTGCAGATGGTCTTCCGATTCTGGGCACTGCGCCGGTTCGCGTTCCCCGAGGAGAACGCCAGGGGCACGGCGGCCGGGTCCACCGGCTTCGACCCGACGCCCGAGGAACTCGCCGAGGAAGAGCTCGGACACAGCTAGCGCTAGCGCGGCTCCGCATCGGGCGCCATCGGCAGGAACGCCGCGAACAGCGCGGGTCGCCTGCGCTGGAGATCGAGCCGGCCGCCGTCCGCCTCGACCAGGGCCCTGGCCAACGCCAGCCCCACCCCCGTCGAGCCACCGCCGGAGAACCCGCGGTCGAAGATGTGCGGGGCCAGTTCGTCGCTGACGCCATCGCCCTCGTCGCCGACCTCCACGCAGACCATCGCCTCGCGCTCCGCCGTCCCCGGCACCGACCGGACTGCGACGGTGCAGGTGCCCCCGCCGTGCATGAGCGCGTTGTCGACCAGCACGGACACGGACTCGCGCAGTCGCGAGGACCTGGCCGTCGACATCACCGCGGCCTCGCCCCTCAGCACCAGGTCCCGTCCCGCGTCCCGATAGGGCCGCTGCCAGTCCGAGACCACCCCGGCGAGCTCCCGGACCACCGCGACGGGTTCAGGGAGCTCGCCTGCCATCCGGGACGACCGCACCAGCTCGTCGATCGCCACCGTCAAACGGTCCACCTGGGCCAGCGCCTCCGTCGCCTCGTCGACCACCGCGGGATCCGGGTGCACCGACAACTCGTCGAGCCGCAACCGCACGGCGGTGAGCCTGCTGCGGAGCTGATGGGAGACGTCGCCGACCAGTGCCCGCTCGCGCTGCAATCGCCCGGCGATCTCGACGGTGACCGCGTCGAGCACGTCGGACACCCGGTCCAGTTCGGCGATCCCGTGCCTGCGCGGGTCCTTGCGGAAGTCGCCCTCCGCCAGCCGGGCGGCGCGGCCCGCGACGTCCCGCAGCGGATCCGCGAGCCGCCTGGCGGTCACCGTCGCCACCGCCGCGCCCGCGCCGAGTGATGCCAACACCACCAAGGCGACCGCGCCGACCGCCTGCTGCTGGAGCGATCGCATCGAATCCGACGGTGCCTCGAGACGCAACGAACCGGAGCGGCCCATGGAGAGCGACTCGCTCAGTGGCTGCTCGACCGCGGGCTCGCCGATGTCGACCTGCACCTCGCGATCGCCCGGGGTCGGATAGATCACGGTGAGTTTGGCGCCTGCGGGGACCACCAACCGCAGTGGCGCCGTGTCGAGGCCGTCCACGATCACGCCCTGCTCGCCCTCCTGCGAGACGATCTCCGCCGCCATCCGGTCAAGCCTGGCCTGCAGATCGCTCCTGGTGAGGTCCTCGACCCACAACCAGGCGGTGTACATCAACGGCAGCCCCAGCAGGAGCGCGATGAGGATGACGACGGCCAGGATGGAGAGCAGGATTCGGCGGCGCACGGCTGCGCCCGGCTAGGTGTTCAGCCGGAAGCCGACGCCCCGCACGGTCGCGATGCGCCGCTCGGCGACCGGACCCTCGTCGCCGATCTTCCGGCGCAGCCACGACATGTGCATGTCGAGGGTCTTGGAGCCGCGCAGATCCGCGTCACCCCACACCTCCTGCAGGATGACGTCGCGCGAGACCACCTCGCCCGCCCGGTCGAGCAGGACCTTGAGCAGCTCGTATTCCTTGTTCGCGAGGATGACCTCGGAGCCACCGACCAGCACGCGCCTGGCGGCGGGTTCGAGCCTGATGTCCCCCACCGCGATGGCGGTGTCCTCGGAGCCACCTCGGCGGCGCATCAAGGCGCGGACCCGCGCCATCAGCTCGGCCAGCCGGAACGGCTTGCCCACGTAGTCGTCGGCGCCCGCGTCGAGCCCCACCACGAAGTCCACCTCGTCTGTGCGCGCCGTCAGCATCAGTACCGCGAGGTCGGAGCCGCCTGCGCGTAGTTGCCTGCACACCTCCAGCCCGTCCATGCCGGGCAGGCCGAGGTCGAGAACCAGCAGATCGAATGACCCGCTCAGAGCGAGCTCGAGGGTCCCGGGACCGGTCGGTTCGACGGTGACCGTGTAGCCCTCACGGCCAAGGGCACGGGAGAGCGGGGCGGCAATGGCCTCGTCGTCTTCGGCAAGCAGTACGGCTGTCACGACCCCAGCCTACGGAGCGGCCCCACCGTACTCCGTCGGCGGACCGGAATCGAGATTCATCGCGTCGAACACCTGGTGATACAGAAGCGAATGCACCCGCTGCACATCGGGGATGTCGTCGAACTCCAGCGGATCGTCGGCCGCCGACGCGATCACCAGGGTGCCGGTCCGCAGCATCCGGTCGATCAGTCCGTGCCTGAACTGCACGTTGCTGATCCGCCCCATCGGGATGTCGATCCCCGTGTGGGTGATCACGCCGTGCCGGATCAGCACCCGTCGGTCCGTGACGATGAAGTGGGTGAACTTCCACCTCAACAGCGGTCCGACACAACGCCACCCGACGATCCCGACCCAGGCCACCGCAACCACGATCAGCGCGACGGAGCGGGCGGTCCCGTCGAGCCGGTCCTGGGCCAGTCCGAGCGCGAACCCGGCGAGCGCCGTCGCCACGATGAACGTCAACGCGGGTAACACCAGCATCTTCCAATGCGGGTGTCGGTGCAGCAGCAGCTCCTCGTCCGTGGCGAGGGCGTCCTCCGGATATCCCATCAGGAAAGCGTATCGACTACTTCACTTTCTCGACCGCACCCTCGATTTCGGACTCAACCGCATCCTCGACCTCGGATTCGGCCTCCGCGTGCAGCTCCGCTGCCTTCTCTGCGGCGTCGGCCTCGGCCGTCGCCAGCTCCTCCGCGGTTGGTGGGGAGCCCGTGATCAGTGCGTTGGCCCACCGGGTCGACGGATCGATGTCGAGCAGGAGCGCCTTGGCCAGCAGCGTCATCGGAATGGCGAGCAGCGCACCGAGCGGCCCGATCACCCACGCCCAGAACACCAACGCCAAGAACGTGAGCGTCACCGACAGCCCGACGGCATCGCCGACGAACTTCGGCTGGATCACCGACTGGATGATGACGTTGATGACGCTGTAGACGACGATCACCCACAGCATCAGCATCGGACCGCCCTCCAACAGTGCGATCAGTGCGGGCGGGATCACTCCGATGACGAACCCGATGTTGGGGATGTAGTTGGTGATGAAGGAGAGCAGTCCCCACAGGATCGGCAGCGGGATGCCCAAAGCCCAGAGCGCGCCCGCGTCGATCACGGCGACGATGAGGCCGAACACCGTCGAGACGATGAGGTAGCTGCGGGTACCGCTGGCGAAGGAGGAGAACGCGTAGGCGATGTCCGCGCGGGAGTAGGCCATCGCGCGCATCCGCTCGCCGAACGAGCTCGCGTCCATCGCCATGAAGATCAGGAGAGCCAGGATGAAGAAGAGATTCGAGAAGACACCCAGCAGCCCGAGCAACACGTCGTCGACGACACCGATGATCTTGCCGAGATCGACGCTCGAGAGCGCCTTCTCCACCTGTTCGGAACCGATGTTCAGCTGGGCGAACTGTTTCTGCACGTTGGCGATCAGCTCGTCGGCCTTGTCCGAGTACTGCGGCAGCAGCGTTGCCAGCTGGGCGATCGAGACGACGAGCGCCGCAACCAGACCGAGCAGGATCAGGTAGACGGCCGTCAGCGTCGAGATCACCGCGACCCATTTGGGCGCGCCCTTGCGCTGCAGCCAGTCGCCCAGCGGCTGCACACCCACCACCAACATCAGCGCCAGGAACACCGGCCCGATGATCCCGGCGAAGGCCTTGGTGCCGGCAATCGCGACCACGGCGCCCGCGAGGCCGAGCAGCACGATCAGCCCGCGCGGCAGGGTCGAGGGGGGCACCGGGGACGACGGGGTGGGCACGAGCACTGTGGCGACGGATCGACTCATTTCCACACCGCGGCTCGACCGGCGACACCGGGCAACAGCCCGAGGATCGGCAGGCCGATGGCGAGGTGGACCAGACTCGTGGCGATCCGGTCACCCATCACCGCGTCATAGGCGAAGGGCAAGATGGCCAGAGCAAGCGTGATCAGGCCGATGATCCAGCCGAAGAACGAGTCGCCGCCCGGGGTGGTCAGCAGCAACAGATAGAGAAGCCCGGCGGCGATGAGCGCCCCGACGAACCCGATGATCGCGAACCGGACCGCGACGGTGGTCTCGGGCATCCAGTTCGGCGAGAGCGGCATCAGGTCGAAGACCCGGAGGATCACCGTGGCCACCAGCGCGCTGAGCGCGGTGACCAGCGCGGCCGCGGCGGCACCCGCCCAGAACTTGCCCCCTGCGATGCCGCGCGTTGGCGCTCCTTGGGTGCCGGACATGCCCGGCTGTCCCTGATAGTTCGTCATTGCTGCTTTCCTCCCTCGATCTCACAGTCGATCACAGTGAGCGTCGCACCTACCGCGCCGTGCACGCTTCACCCACGACGGATGAGGCACAAGTGTCTAACGGGACTCACACTGCTTGTCGAAGCACCACTCCCATTTCTGAGAGAGGAACAGCTATGACGGCAAACCGCGCGGACAACAGCGTCAAGCAGGGATTCGCGGCCGGAGGCTCGATCGCGGCAGCGGTCCTGCTGCTGACCGTGGGCATCCTCCAGGTCTTCCAGGGAATCTCCGCGCTCGCCAAGGACAGCGTCCTGATCGTCGGGCCGGAATACTCCTACGCGCTCAACACCACGGGCTGGGGCTGGATTCACCTCATCGTGGGAATCCTCATCGCGCTGACCGGCTTCGGTCTGCTCACCGGTGCGACCTGGGCGCGGATCGCGGGCATCTTCCTGGCCGCCCTCTCGATCATCGCCAACTTCATGTGGCTGCCCTACTACCCGTGGTGGTCGATCCTGATCATCGCCCTCGACGTGGTCGTCATCTGGGCCATCGCGACGTGGGACAACGACTAGCCACGACGCTGTGCTGAAGAGGGTGCGGGCCATGGGCCCGCACCCTCTTGTCGTCATTCCTGCGGGCGCAGGTGCGTGATGTCGCCTGCCGAGACCGCGACCGGTTCCCTGCCACCGTCCGGGCTGATCACGATCCGGCCCTGCGCATCGATCCCGCTCGCGGTGCCCAGCAGTTCGCCGCCGCCCGGCAGTTCCGCGCGGACGCGCTGCCCGATCGTGGCGCACCGATCCCGGTACGACTCGGCGAGCGCCTTTGTGTCCCAACCATTCCGCTGCCATTTCGTCCACTCCGCCGCCAGCGCACGGAGCAATGCGCGCACCACGGTGTCCCGATCGGTTGTGGCGGCACCCGCGAGCGCGAGCGAGGTGGCGGTCGGCACCGGCAGTTCCGACTCGGTGAGGCTGACGTTCAACCCGATTCCGAGCACGACCGACGGGACCGGTGCGGTCGCGGCGACCTCGGCCAGGATGCCCGCCACCTTCTTGCCACCGATCAGGACATCGTTCGGCCACTTCAGCACGGCATCCACCTCGGCGACCGATCGCATTGCATCGACCACCGCGACGCCCGCGAGCAGCGGGAGCCACCCCAGATCGGCGGGATCGATCCCCGGCATCCGCAGCAACACCGAGACGGAGACAGCCGACCTCGGCGGTGCCACCCAGGAGCGGGCGTGCCTGCCCCGGCCGTGGTCCTGGAACTCCGAGATCAGCACCGCGCGGTCGAGGGCGGAGTCCGCCGCCCTGGCCAACAGGTCGGCGTTCGTCGAACCGGTCTCGGTGACGACGTCGAGACTCGAGTAGAAGGCGTGGGGGTCGCCGCCTGCCATCCCACGCACCAGCGCTCTGCGCAGTGCGTCGGCGACGAGCGGGGGCCGATTCAGATCGGTGTACATGCCGATCAGACTATGGGCTCCGGCCGCTGCGGCGGGGATCACAATTTCGTACTGGCCAGTAGCTTGGGTTCAATGATTGAACGCAACCTGACCTCGGTCAACAGGCACCGAGAGCGGCTGGATAAGCTCTGTCCTCATGACCAGTGTCCAGGAGCCCACTGCGCCAGAGGCGACAAACACCCCTGATATCCACACGACGGCTGGAAAGCTCGCCGACCTGCGTAGACGTCAGGAAGAGGCGAAGTACCCCAGCGGCGAAGCCGCCGTCGAGCGGGTGCACGCGAAGGGCAAACTGACCGCCCGTGAGCGCATCACCGCGCTGCTCGACGAGGGCTCCTTCGTAGAGCTCGACGCTCTCGCCCGGCACAGGAGCGTGAACTTCGGTCTCGCCGACAACCGCCCGTTCGGCGACGGCGTGGTGACCGGCTACGGCACCATCGACGGCCGCGACGTGTGTGTCTTCTCCCAGGACGCCACCGTGTTCGGCGGCAGCCTCGGCGAGATCTACGGCGAGAAGATCGTCAAGGTCATGGACCTGGCACTCAAGACCGGCCGCCCGCTCGTCGGCATCAACGAGGGCGCGGGCGCCCGCATCCAGGAGGGTGTGGTCTCGCTCGGCCTCTACGGCGAGATCTTCCACCGCAACGTGCAGGCCTCCGGCGTCATCCCGCAGATCTCGCTGATCATGGGCCCGGCCGCAGGCGGCCATGTCTACTCCCCCGCGCTGACCGACTTCGTCGTGATGGTCGACCAGACCAGCCAGATGTTCGTCACCGGCCCCGACGTGATCAAGACCGTCACCGGCGAGGACGTCACCATGGAGGACCTGGGCGGCGCCCACACCCACATGGTCAAGTCCGGTGTGGCCCACTACGTCGCCTCCGGCGAGCAGGACGCCCTCGACTACGTCAAGGACCTGCTCAGCTACCTGCCGAGCAACAACCAGGCCGCCGCGCCGCGACTGGCCCCGTCCGACCCGATCGTCGGCTCCATCGAGGACTCGCTGACCTCCGAGGACATCGAGCTCGACACCCTGATCCCGGACTCGCCGAACCAGCCGTACGACATGCACGAGGTCATCCGGCGCATCCTCGACGACGACGAGTTCCTCGAGGTCCAGGCCGAGCGTGCCGCGAACATCATCTGTGGCTTCGGTCGCGTCGACGGCCGCAGCGTCGGCATCGTCGCGAACCAGCCCACCCAGTTCGCCGGCTGCCTCGACATCAACGCCTCCGAGAAGGCCGCCCGCTTCGTGCGCACCTGCGACGCCTTCAACGTCCCGATCATCACCCTGGTCGACGTGCCCGGCTTCCTTCCCGGCACCGAGCAGGAGTACAACGGCATCATCCGCCGCGGCGCCAAGCTGCTCTACGCGTACGGCGAGGCCACGGTCGGAAAGATCACCGTCATCACCCGCAAGGCGTACGGCGGCGCGTACGACGTCATGGGCTCCAAGCACATGGGCGCCGACCTGAACCTCGCCTGGCCGAGCGCGCAGATCGCGGTCATGGGCGCCTCCGGCGCCGTCGGCTTCGTCTACCGCAAGCAGCTCAAGGAGGCCGAGGCCTCGGGCGCCGACGTCGACGCGCTGCGCCTCAAGCTGCAGAACGAGTACGAGGACACTCTGGTGAACCCGTACGTCGCTGCCGAGCGCGGTTACATCGACGCGGTCATCCCGCCGTCGCACACCCGCGGTCAGATCGTGGCGGCCCTTCGCCTGCTCGAACGCAAGCAGGTTTCCCTTCCGCCCAAGAAGCATGGGAACATCCCGCTATGACAGCGACGAGGGAAACGACACTCGAAGACGTCGAGGTGCTCTCCGCAGCCGCGGAGGCCATCGACTCCGCTACGGTCGAGGACGTGGCTGCCGACAGCAAGGGCTCTCAATTGCCGGTCATCACGGTGGTCAAGGGCAAACCAACCGACATCGAGGTGGCGGCACTGGTGACCGTCTTCGCCGCCGCTGCAGGCGCCGAGGAAACACCGGCCGACACTCGTCCGGCCGAGCGGTGGGGCGACCCCGCAGGCATGCACCGGGGCGCCGCCCCCCTGTCCCCGTACGCGTACTCGAACCGTCGGTGACCACGCTCGTTCTGGCCTCGGCCTCGCCGGCACGGTTGACCGTGCTGCGCAAGGCCGGGGTCGAGCCATTCGTACGGGTCTCCGGAGTCGACGAGGACGCGGTGCAGGAAGCGCTCGGCCCCTCGGCAGCGCCATCGCGGGTGGTCACCGAGCTCGCGCGGGCGAAGGCCACCGCCGTGCTCCCCGGGCTGCCGGCGGAGGTCTCCGCCGACGCGGTGGTGATCGGCTGCGATTCGATGCTGCTGATCGACGGCACCCTGCAGGGCAAGCCGCACACCGCCGACGTGGCCCGGGCCCGCTGGCGTTCGATGATGGGTCGCAGCGGCACCCTGCTCACCGGGCACTGCGTGCTGCGGGTGCGCGACGGGGTGACCGTCGGCGAGGCCGGCGCGGACAGCGCGACGATCGTGCACTTCGGGACCCCGTCCGGGGACGATCTCGAGGCCTACCTCGAGTCCGGCGAACCCATGCAGGTCGCGGGCGCGTTCACGCTCGACGGGCTCGGCGGGTGGTTCATCGACCGGATCGAGGGTGATCCCTCCAGCGTGATCGGCATCGGCCTGCCGTTGGTCCGCCGACTGCTCGGCGAGGTCGGCGTCGGCATCTCCGAGCTCTGGGCCGCGACCCCGGCCACCTGAACTCGAAGCCCCGCCCACTGAAAGTCATCGCCCACCGAGACCGCGATCGCGGTGTCGGTGGGCGACTTCATGTCCCGACCGAGGCCCGTCCCTACCGGACCCGGTTCCCGCCGGTGTGCTCCTTCAGGACGGGTCCGACGACACGCAGTGCGGCTGGCGACGTCATTCCCCAGTGGGTGCTGGCGATGCGATGGTTCTGGACATCGCCACTGACGTACGACTGCCAGCCGGTGGCCGCGAACCGACCCGTGGGGTCGTCCTCGGCAGCGGTGAAGAACAGCAGGTCGCCCTCGAACACTCCGGGCCGGTACGACGCGGTGAGGCCCGCATTGTGCTCGGCAGCCGCGAGCAGGCGCCCGACGACCTCGGCGGCCTGCTCCTCGCTCTGCCCGGTCAGCTGACCGAACATGGCCACCGCCTGGGGCAGGGTGACGTCCGCGACCAGCTGATCACCGGCTCCATCCATTCCCATGCCGCTGAGGACCTCGGCCATGGTCACCGAGCCGTTCGGCGAGGTCGGCAGGGTCTCCGCGGTGAAGCTGTCGAGCATCGCCAGCAGTTCCACCACCTCGCCCTGTTCCTGCAGTTGCACCGCGATCGCATGGCTGATCGTGCCACCGAGGGACCACCCGAGCAGGTGATACGGGCCGGAGGGCTGCACCCGACGGATCTCGCGGAGGTAGAGCTCGGCGACGGCCTCGATCGAACCGGGCAGCTCACCGTCGCCCTGTGCCGCCGGGGTCTGCAGGCCGTAGATCGGACGATCCGCATCGATGTGCTGGGCCATTCCCACGTAGCACCACGCCAGCCCGACGATCGGGTGGACGCAGAACACCGGCGGCTTCGACCCCGCCGCGCGGATCGGGAACAGCATGTCGAAGGCCTGCCCGACGACATCGTCGGCGCCACGCTCGATCTGCCGGGCCAACGCCTCCGGCGTGGCATCGGAGAACAGCCACGGCAGCTGGACCACGGTCTCGAGTTCGGTCCGCAGCCGCCCGACCACCCGCATGCCGATCAGCGAATTGCCACCGAGCTCGAAGAAGTTGTCGTCCAACCCCACTCGCTCCACACCGAGCAGCTCCGCGAACACCGCCGCGACCGCCTGCTCCGTGGCGGACACGGGGGCCCGGTACTCGCGTGCCGCGATCTCCGGAACCGGCAGCGCCCGACGCTCCAGCTTGCCGTTCGCGCTGAGCGGGAACTCGTCGAGCACCATGATCGTCTCCGGGATCATGTACGACGGCAGTGCCGCGGACAGACCCCGGCGAAGCGCCGCGGTGTCGATCTCACCCTCGCCGACCACATAGCCGATCAGCTGCTGGCCCGAGGTCCCCGAGTGCACGACGACCACCGCCGCCCGCACCGACGGGTCCGCCACCAGCGCGGCCTCGATCTCGCCTAGTTCGATCCGCAGACCGCGCAGCTTCACCTGGAAGTCGGTGCGGCCGAGGAATTCCAGCTCGCCGCCGGAGTTCCACCGGACAAGGTCGCCGGTTCGGTACAGGCGCTCGCCGGGACCACCGCACGGATCGGCGACGAACCGTTCCGCGGTCAGGTCCGCCCGGTCGTGATAGCCGCGGGCCAGCTGTGCGCCCGCCAGGTAGAGCTCACCCGGCACGCCAACCGGCACCGGCCTCAGCCGTGAGTCGAGCACATGCGCCCGGGTGTTCCACACCCCGCGACCGATGGGCACCACCGCACCGACGTCGGGCCCGATCCGATGCGCGGTCGAGGTCACGGTGACCTCGGTGGGTCCGTAGGTGTTGTCGAGCACAGCGATGGACCGGGCCGCGAAGCGACGAGCCAGCTCGGCCGGGAGTTCCTCACCACCGGCCAGGACGTAGCGAAGCGACGCAGGCAGCTGCAGCTGCGGATCGGCAAGGAAGACGTCGAGCATCGACGGCACGAACTCCATGATCGTGACCGACTGTTCCTCCGCGACGGCCACCAGGTACTCGGGGTCCCGATGTCCGCCCGGCTTCGCGATCACCGTGCGGGCACCCACCTGCAGGGGCATGAACAGCTCCCACACCGACACGTCGAAGGTGACGGGGGCCTTCTGGAGCACGGTGTCGGACGGACCCAGTGGGTACTGGCCCTGCATCCAGGCGATCTGGTTCACCACCGAACCGTGTGTGACGGTCACGCCCTTCGGTCGACCGGTGGACCCCGACGTGAACATCGCGTACGCGACGTTGGCCGGCCGCAACGGTCGGAGACGATCCGCATCCGTCAACGCGGTGTCGGCGAAGCCGGACAGGTCGAGCCCGTCGATCTCCATCACGTCGACCGAGGCCGGCAGGTCACCGGCGTCCTGTGATCTCGACAGCACCACAACCGGATTCGCGGTCGCCACGACATACTCGGTGCGCTCGTCCGGATGCTCCGGATCGATGGGCAGGTAGCCGCCGCCGGCCTTGAGGATGGCGTACATGGCCACCATCAGGTCGACCGAGCGATACATGCCGAGCCCGACCAGCGTCTCGGGCCCGACACCGATCGAGACCAGGTGGCGCGCCAGCCTGTTCGCCTCGCGGTCGAACTCCCGGTAGGTCAGCTCCTGCTCGCCGAAGATCAGCGCGGTGGCATCGGGCGTGCGTTCGACCTGTGCCTCGAAGGCATCGGCGAGCGTGAGTGCGGGTACGACGACATCGGTCTCGTTCCAGCGTTCCATCTCGGAACGTTCCGTGTCGCTGCGCAGTTCGATCGCGTCGACACTCACCGTGGCGTCCTTGGTGACCGCCTCGAGGATCGCGGTGAACTTCTCCGTGAAGCCGACCACCGTCGACTCGTCGAAGAGGTCACGCGCGTAGTTGAACACCCCCCGGATCCCGGTGCGCCGCGCCTCCTGATCGAACTCGGTCGACAGCGTCACCTGAAGGTCCAGCTTCGCCCCGTCGGGTACCGCGTCGAGCGGGGTGACAGTCAGCCCGGGCAGCGCGACCTCCGCTCGGGCGAAGTTCTGCACCACGAGCAGCACCTGGAACAGCGCCGAGTAGGCGGTCGACCGCCTCGGGTTGAGCACCTCGATCAACTGCTCGACCTGGGTGTCGGCGTGGGCGAAACCGTCGATGTCGTTCGCGCGGACCTCGTCCAGGAAGTCGGTGAACGCGGTCGCGGCCTCGACCCGGTTGCGCAGAACCAACGTGTTGCCGAACATGCCGATCAGGTCGTCGAGGGCCTCCTCACCTCGGCCGGCGACCTGCACTCCGATCACGATGTCGTCGCTGCCGGAGAGCCTCGACAACAGCACCGCGAGTGCGGCGTGGGCCACCATGAAGAAGGTCGAGTTGTGTTCCCGCGCCATGCGGTCGATCCGATCCGCGAGATCCGCCGACAGCACGAAGTCGACGTAGCCGCCGCGGTTCGACGCGACCGCGGGACGCGGCCGATCGGTCGGGAGCTCCAACAGGTCGGGAGCCCCATCGAGGTGCTGTGTCCAGTAGCCGATCTGCTTGGCGGACAAGCTGTTCGGATCGTCCTGATCGCCGAGCAACGCTCGCTGCCACAGTGCATAGTCCGCGTACTGCACCGCCAATGGCGCCCAACCGGGCTCGAGGCCCATGCGTCGCGCCTCGTAGGCGACGAGTATGTCCCTCGACATGGGCGCCATGGACCCACCGTCGCTGGAGATGTGGTGCAGGACGATGGCGAGCACGAACTCGTCCTCGTCGAGCTGGAACAGGCCGGCCCGCAACGGGACCGCCGCGGCGACGTCGAACCCGCCGCCGACGATCCCGATCAGCCGAGACCACATCTGATCCTCGTCGATGCGCTCCGGCTCGAGCGGCGGCACCACGTCGGCAGCGGGCAGGATCACCTGCTGCGGTCCCTCCGCCGAGTCCGGGAAGACCGTGCGCAGCGCCTCGTGACGCTCCACCACGTCGGCGATGGCCGCGCGCAGCGCCGCGGTGTCCAGCGCGCCGCTCAGGCGCACCACGAGGGGGATGTTGAACGCGGGCGAACTGGTGTCGAACTGGTTGAAGAACCACATCCGCTGCTGTGCATGTGACAGCGGGATACGTTCCGGCCGAGGACCCGCAACCAGCGCGGGGCGCCCGCCCTCGCCTGCGTGACGCTCCACCGCAACTGCGAGCGCGCCGACCGTCGACGCCTCGAAGAGCACTCGAACCGGCACCTGCGCGTCCAGCGCAGCACCCAACCGCGAGATCACCTGGGTGGCGATCAGCGAGTTGCCACCGAGGGCGAAGAAGTCGTCGTCGACGCCGACGCGTTCGACCCCGAGCACATCGGCGAACACGCCCGCCACGATCTCCTCGATCGGCGTCGACGGCGCCCGGTATGCGACGGCCTCGAAGGCAGGCACCGGCAGCGCCTTTCGGTCGAGCTTGCCGTTGACCGTCACCGGCAGCGCGTCGAGGACCACCAACTGGGCCGGCACCATGTACGCCGGCATCGATCCCGACAGCTGGGTGCGCAGTTCCTGCGGGTCGAGTGCGATCTCCTGGTCGGCGACGACGTAGCCGAGCAGACGCTGTCCGGTGTGCGGGTCCTCGTGCACCGTCACCACGGCCTGCGCCACCCCGGCGCAGGCCAGGAGGGCGGACTCGATCTCGCCGAGCTCGATCCGCAGACCGCGAAGCTTGACCTGCGAATCGGCGCGGCCCATGAAGTCGAGCTCGCCGTCGGACGTCCAGCGCACCAGGTCGCCGGTCGCGTACATCCGCGTACCTGCCTCGCCGAACGGGTTGGCCACGAACTTGCCCGCGGTGAGCTCGGCGCGGTCGTGGTAGCCGCGCGCCAGCCCGGCGCCGGAGGTATAGAGCTCACCGACCACGCCGATCGGCACCGGCCGCAGCCGAGTGTCGAGGACCACCGCACCGACGCCGCCGATCGGCGCGCCGATGGTGATCGGGTCACCGGCGGCCAACGCCCCCGTCAGCGTGACGACGATGGTGGTCTCGGTCGGGCCGTAACCGTTGAAGAACCGTCGTCCCGGCGCCAGCCGCGCGACCAGCTCCGGCGGGCAGACGTCGCCGCCGACGCCCACCATCTCCAGGTCGGGCAGATCCTCGGCGCGCATGGTCCCCATCGCGGCGGGCGCGCTCATCAGGTGGCTGACCCGCTGCTCGCGCACCAGCCCCGCGAGTTCGTCACCACCGACGACCTCCGGCGGCGCCACCACCATCGTGGCGCCTGCGCTGAAGGAGGTCAGCATCTCGAACATCGAGGCGTCGAAGCTGGCCGAGGCCAGGCGCAGCACCCGCGACTTGGCGGTGATGACCATCTCCGGGTGGGCGTCCGCGGAGAATGCGGACAGCCCGGTGTGGGTGACCACCACGCCCTTCGGCAGGCCGGTGGAACCCGAGGTGTAGATCATGTACGCGCCGTTGCCCGCGGACAGCGGCGCCGTCCGGTCGCGGTCGGTGACCGGGGCGGACGAGAGCCCGTCGGCCGTCGCGCCGTCGAGCTCGAGCCAGTCGGTGGTGCCCGGCAGATCCTCGCGGACCCCGGCGACCGTCAGCCCCAGGACCGCGGCGGAATCGGTGAGGATGTGCTCGATCCGTGCGAGCGGCAGCGCCGGGTCCACCGGCACGAACGCGGCCCCGCTCTTGGCGACCGCCCACATCGCGACCACCGACTCGAGCGACCGCGGGAACGCCAACGCCACGAACGTCTCCGGCCCGATACCCCGCGAGATCAACAGCCGCGCAATACGGTTCGACGTCGCATCGAGCTCCGCATAGGTCATCTCGGTGCCACTCGCGGCCAGCGCGACCTTCTGCGGGTCCACTGCCGCGCCGGCGGCGAGCATCTCCGGCAGCAGTCGCGCCTGCAGCGGTCGTGCGAGCGCGCGCTGCGCCAGGGTCGCCCGCTCGCCCTCGTCGAGCAGGTCCAGCTCGCCGACCACCACGGCCGGTTCGGCCACGATCGATCCCAGCAAGCGCACCAGGCGCTCGACGAAGACTCGTGCCGTGCACTCGTCGAACAGGTCCGCCGCGTAGGTGAGCGAACCGGCCAGGCCGTCCGCGCTCTCCCGGAAGGTCAGCTCGAGGTCCATCTTCGCGACCGCGGCGTCCGCCTCGAGCGGCGACACCTCGATGCCCGGCAGCTCGAACGAGGCCAACCCCTGGTTCTGCAGCGACAGGGCCACCTGGGCCAGCGGCGGGTGCGCCTGCGATCGAGGCGGGTTCACCACCTCCACGACCCGCTCGAACGGCACGTCGGCATTGCCGAACGCGGCCAGGTCCACCGCGCGGGTGCGCGCCAGCAACTCGGCGAAGGTCAGGGTCGGGTCGACCTGCGTGCGCAGCACCAGGGTGTTGACGAACATGCCGACCACGTCGTCGAGCTCGGCATCACCCCGACCGGCGATCGGGCTGCCAATGGTGATGTCGGTGGACCCGCTCAGGCGGGCCAGCTGCACCGTCAGTGCCGCGTGCAGCACCATGAACAGCGTGGACTGACGCTCCCGAGCCAGCTCCGTCAGCTGCCCCAGCAGCTCCGCGTCGATTGTAAAGTCGGTACGCGCGCCGCGCATCGACGCCACCGGCGGCCGCGGGCGGTCCGTCGGCAGTTCCAGGAGTGCGGGCACCCCTGCCAGCTGCTCGACCCAGTAGCCGAGCTGGACTGCCGCAGGCGACTCCGGGTCGTCCTCCGACCCGAGCACCTCGTGCTGCCACAGCGCGAAGTCCGCGTACTGCACCGTCAGGGGCGCCCACGTCGGGGCCTGACCCTCGGTCCGCGCCAGGTACGCCACCATCAGATCCCGCGCCAACGGCCCCGCCGAGAATCCGTCGGACGAGATGTGGTGCACCACGAACGCGAAGACATGCTCCGTCTCCGAAACGCGGAACAGGCTTGCCCGCAACGGGATCTCCGCAGACACGTCGAAGCCCCGCAGCGCGAAACCGGTGAACGCGGCCATCAAGCCGTCCGCAGACACCGCCACCTCGTCCAGCTCCAACCGGACGTCGTCGATGCCGACGACCACCTGGGACGGGCCGTCCGCCGAGTTCGGGAACACCGTCCGCAGCGACTCGTGCCGCTCGACAACGTCACCGACGGCCGCCCGCAGGGCCGCGACGTCCAGCTCGCCCGACAGCCGCACCGCGACCGGAATGTTGTAGGCAGGCGAGGCGGTGTCGAACTGGTTGATGAACCACATCCGGGACTGCGCGGGCGAGAGCGGGATCCGCTCCGGCCGGGGGCCCGCCACCAGCGCGGGGCGCCCACCGGAGCCCGCGTGCTGTTCGAGGGCCACGGCGAGGGCCGCTACCGACGACGCCTCGAAGAGCACGCGGACCGGAACCTGGGCATCCAACTCCGCGCCCAGCCGCGAAACCACCTGTGTGGCGATCAGCGAGTTGCCACCCAACTCGAAGAAGTCGTCGTCTGCGCCGACCCGCTCCACGCCGAGCACATCCGCGAACACCCCGGCCACGATCTCCTCGATCGGCGTCGACGGCGCCCGGAAGGCCCGCACCTCGAACACCGGGGCCGGTAGCGCCGTCCGATCCACCTTGCCGTTGGCACTCAACGGAATCCGATCGAGCACCGTCACCGACGAGGGCACCATGTACGCGGGCAACCGCGTCGCCAGCGCCGACCTCAGGTCGTCTGCCGAGACGGTCTCACCCGGCACCGCCACCACATAGCCCACCAGCCGGTCACCGAGGTGTCGGTCGTGGTGCAGTACGACCACAGCCTGTCCGACCGAGCCGTGTTCGACCAGCGCGGCCTCGATCTCTCCGAGCTCGATCCTCTGACCGCGCAACTTCACCTGGAAGTCCGACCGCCCGATGTACTCCAGGTTGCCGTCACCGTTCCACCGCACCAGGTCACCGGTGCGGTACATCCGGGAACCGTTGTCCCCGAAGGGGTTGGCCACGAACCGGTCCGCCGTCAACCCGAACCGGCCACCGTAGCCGCGACCCACGCCGATGCCGCCGACGTAGAGTTCGCCCTCCACACCGGTCGGGACCGGCTGCATCCGCCGGTCCAGCACGAACAGGTCGATGTTCGCGATCGGGGATCCGATCGGTACGCCGGAGCCGTCGGAGACCGCCGCGTCGAACGCGGAGACCACGTCCGAGGCCTCGGTCGGTCCGTAGCTGTTGACCACCCGCAGACCGGAATTCATCAGCGTCTCGAACTTGCCGATCCGGATCGCCTCGCCACCGAGGAAGACCACCTCAAGGGCGGACAGGATCCCGTCGGCGTCGGTGTCGACGACCGCCTCGAACGCGCTTGGCGACATGTTCGCCACCCTGACACCCGACCCGACCGCGGCGCCGGCCTCGACAATCCGCAGGATGTCCCGCGCGTCGAAGCCGTCGGCGGCGAGATGGATCGCGCGCCCCTCCGTCAGCGCCGCCCACACGTTCTTCTGCGTCAGGTCGAAGCTCGGCGAGGAGGCGATCAACAGTCCACCGACGGCGGGCAGTTCACGTCGGTACCAGGCCAGGGTGTTCTCAATGCCTGCCATCGGCACCAGCGTCGGCTTCGGCTTGCCCGTCGACCCGGATGTCGAGATGACGTAGCCCAGCCGCAGCCCCGCCGCGGGCTCACGCCACCGGTCGACAGGACGCGCGGAAACCTCACCGGCCCCTACGAACTCGTCCATTGCGACGACCGGG
Organism: Rhodococcus sp. PvR044; assembly: GCF_040548995.1. NCBI lineage: Bacteria > Bacillati > Actinomycetota > Actinomycetes > Mycobacteriales > Nocardiaceae > Rhodococcus > Rhodococcus sp. PvR044. The sequence goes on along the minus strand of NZ_JBEPSX010000001.1, from coordinate 619,003 downwards.
ATCGGCAGGTCCCTGGCCGACGCACTCACCACGCACCGCGCACCGGTGTCGTCGAGGATCGACTCGATCCGATCCGCCGGGTACGTCGGATCGATCGGCGCGTAGGCCGCACCGGCCTTCCACGCCGCCAGCATCGCGACGACCCACTCCACCGACCGCGGCAGCACCAGCGCCACCACATCGTCGACGCCGACACCCAGCCGGACCAGTTCGGCCGACAACGCCGTCGATCGTGTGTCGAGCTCCGCGTAGGTCACCGATTCGTCACCGGCCGCCACCGCGACCGCGTCGGGGAACCGGTCCACCCGGTCACCGAACAGCGACACCGGAGACGTCACCGACACCGCCGAGCGCCTGCCCCGCGACCACCCGAGCACGCGGGCGCTCTCGACCTCGTCGAGAATCTTGACGTCGCCGACGGCGACGGACATGTCGGCCGCCATCGCGGACAGGATCCGCTGAAGCATCTCGGCGAACGACGCGACCGTCGACTCGTCGAAAAGATCTGTCGCGTACTCGAACTCGGCCTGCATTCCCCCGCCCGCCGCGTCAACCTCAGACATCGTCAGCTGCAGGTCGACCTTCGCTGCCGCTGCGTCGTAGTCGACTCCCGAGATCGTCAGTCCCGGCAGCTCGAACGAGGCCTCCGCGAAGTTCTGGAACACCAGCATCACCTGGAACAACGGGTGACGGGCCTGCGAGCGAGCCGGGTTGAGCACCTCGACCAGCCGCTCGAACGGTACATCGGCATGCCCGAAGGCCTGCAGATCCGACTCCCGGGCGCGCACGAGCAGCGCTGCGAGGGACTCGGACTGGTCCAGCTCCGTCCGCAACACCAGCGTGTTGACGAACATGCCGACGAGGTCGTCGAGGGCCGCGTCGCCGCGACCCGCCACCGGGGTGCCGACAGCGATGTCGTCCGTACCGGACAGACGCGAGAGCAGGACCGCCAAGGCCGCGTGCACGACCATGAACAGCGTGACGTGGTTCTCCCGCGCCACCCGGTTCAGCCCGCGCTGCAGGTCGGCATCGAGCGAGAAGCGATGCCGCGCACCACGGTACGAGGCGACACTCGGCCGAGGCCGGTCACCCGGGAGGTTCAGCTGGTCCGGCAGACCCTCCAGCGCGTCCCGCCAGTGGGTGAGCTGACCGGCGATCAGGGACGTCGGATCGTCTTCGGAGCCGAGGACCTCACGCTGCCACAGAGCGAAGTCCGCGTACTGCACGGCCAGCGGTGCCCAGCCCGGTGCCTGTCCGCGACTGCGGGCCTCGTAGGCGACCATGACGTCGCGGGCCAGCGGCCCGACGGAGAACCCGTCGGCCGCGATGTGGTGCACGACGACGACGAGAACGTGCTCGGCGTCGGAGAGCTCGAACAGCCGCGCCCGCACCGGAGCGCCGGTCGTGACGTCGAATCCGGCCGAGGCCACCTCGGTCAGTGCCGGGATCAGCGTGTCCGGGGTGAGCGGGAGGCCGACAATGTCGATTCCGGCCTCGGAGGAGGTCAGGATCCGCTGCCGTGGGCCGTCGTCCGAGCCGGGGAAGACTGTCCGCAGGGACTCGTGCCGCTCGAGCACGTCAGCCAACGCGGCCCGCAGCGCATCGACGTCCAACTCGCCCGACAGACGCAGCGCGATCGGCACGTTGTACGCCGACGACTGCGGATCGAACCGGTTGAGGAACCACATTCGTTGCTGCGCAAGCGACAACGGGATTCGCTCCGGGCGCGGAGCCGCGACCAGCGCCGTGCGTCCGCCCGCACCGGCGTGCCGCTCGACGGCCACCGCCAGTGCCGCCACCGACGACGCCTCGAACAGGAGGCGTACCGGAACCCGGGCATCCAGCGCCGCACCCAACCGCGAAACCACCTGCGTGGCGATCAGCGAGTTGCCACCCAACTCGAAGAAGTCGTCGTCTGCGCCGACCCGCTCCACGCCGAGCACATCCGCGAACACCCCGGCCACGATCCCCTCGATCGGCGTCGACGGCGCCCGGAAGGCCCGCACCTCCAACTCCGGCACAGGCAAGGACTTCCGGTCCAACTTGCCCACCACCGTGCGCGGGAGCTCGTCGAGCACCACCACCTGCGCAGGCACCATGTACGTCGGCAGCACAGCGGACAGCCCATCGCGCAACACCTGCGGTTCGAGCGCCGAATCCGCCTCACCCACCACGTAACCGAGCAACCGCTGTCCGGTGTGCGGGTCCTCGTGCACCATCACGACCGCCTGCGCCACTCCGTCGCAGCCGGCCAGTGCCGCCTCGATCTCGCCGAGCTCGATCCGCAACCCGCGGAGCTTGACCTGCGAATCCGCACGCCCCACGAAGTCCAGTTGGCCGTCTACGGTCCAGCGAACCAGGTCGCCAGTCGCATACATCCGACTCCCAGGGGCGCCGAACGGATTCGCCAAGAACCGGCTCGCCGTCAGCGCGGAACTGCCGTGGTAACCCCGCGCCAGCCCGGCACCCGACAGGTACAGCTCTCCCACCACCCCGAGAGGGACCGGCCGCAGCCGCGCATCGAGCACCGCGGCGCCCGCTCCCCCGATGGGTGCACCGATGGTGATCCGGTCGTCCACCGACAGCGGCGCCGTCAAGGTGATGACGATGGAGGTCTCCGTCGGACCATAGCCGTTGAAGAACCGGCGCCCCGGCGCCAACCGCTCCACCAACTCCGGCGGGCACACGTCACCGCCGACACCCACCATCTCGAGATCCGGCAGGTCCTCGCCGCGCATGGTTCCCAACGCCGCGGGCGCGCTCATCAGATGGCTCACCCGCTCGTCCCGCAACAGCACCGCGAGCTCGTCGCCACCCATGACCTCCGGCGGCGCCACCACCATGGTGGCGCCGGTGCTGAACGCGGACAGCATCTCGAACAGCGACGCGTCGAAGCTCGCCGACGACAGTCGCAGCACGCGCGACGCGGCCGTGATCGCCAGCTCCGGACGTGCCTCGGCCATGAACGTCGCGAGACCGGTGTGGGTCACCACCACGCCCTTCGGCGTGCCCGTCGACCCTGACGTGTAGATCATGTACGCGGCGGTGTTCGCGGACACCTGCGCCGTCCGGTCCCGATCCGAGACCGGGCCGTCCGGCAGCCCCTCGGCCACCTCGCCGTCCAACTCGAGCCACTCGACGAGGCCGGGCAGCCCATCACGGACCCGGGTCATCGTCAGCCCCAGCACCGCACCGGAATCGGTCAACATGTGCTCGATCCGCGCGTCCGGCAGCGCAGGATCCACCGGCACGAACGCGGCCCCGGTCTTGACGACCGCCCACATCGCGACCACCGACTCCACCGTCCGCGGGAACGCCAACGCCACAAACGTCTCCGGCCCCACACCCCGCGAGATCAAAAGCCGGGCAAGACGATTGGACGACCCGTCCAACTCCGCATAGGACATCTCGGTGCCGCTCGCGGTCAGCGCGACCGCCGCCGGGTCGACGGCCGCTCCGAAGCCGAGGATCTCCGGCAGCAGCCGCACCGGCAGCGGCGCCGCGATCGCGCGCTCCGCGAGCACCGACCGCTCCCGAGGGTCGAGCAGATCGGCCTCGCCGACCAGGACCGACGGGTCGGCCGAGACCGCACCCAGCACCCGCACCAAGCGGTCGACGAACCGCTGGGCGGTGCCGCCGTCGAACAGGTCCGCCGCGTAGATGAGCGAGCCCGACATGCCCGCCTCGCTCTCGCGGAAGGTCAACTCGAGATCGGTCTTCGCGAGGTCGGTCTCCTGGTCGAGCATCGTCACGCGGACGTCCGGCAGCTCGAGCGAGCCGACGCCCTGACTCTGCAGCGACAGCGCCACCTGGAACAACGGCGAATACGCCTGCGAGCGAGGCGGGTTGGCGACCTCGACGACGCGTTCGAACGGCACGTCTGCGTGCCCGAACGCGGCCAGGTCGACCCCGCGGGTCTGGGCCAGCAGGTCCGCGAAAGTCGCGGTCGGATCGACCTCGGTGCGCAGCACCAGGGTGTTGACGAACATCCCGACCACGTCGTCCAGCGCCGCCTCGCCGCGGCCGGCGATCGGGCTGCCGACGGTGATGTCGGTGGAGCCGCTGAGCCGAGCGAGCTGGAGCGAGAGCGCCGCGTGCAGGACCATGAACAGGGTCACGCGGTGCTCGAGCGCGAGCCCACGCAGACGATCGGTCAACTCGGCGTCGACGACGAAGTCGACGCGGGCACCGCGATAGGAGGCGACCGCAGGCCGGGGTCGGTCGGCGGGCAGGTCGAGCACGGCAGGCACGCCTGCCAGTCGCTCGGCCCAGTAGGCGAGCTGGACCGATGCCAGCGAGTCCATGCGGTCCTCGGACCCGAGTACCTCACGCTGCCACAGCGCGTAGTCCGCGTACTGGACCGCCAGTGGCGCCCAGGCCGGGCACTCGCCGCGGGTCCGGGCCGCATAGGCGGTGACCAGGTCGCGGGCCAGCGGCAGCGTCGAGAATCCGTCGGCGCTGATGTGGTGGACCACGAGCACCAACACGTAGTCGCCTGCGTCGAGGCGGAAGAGGCCGCCGCGCAGCGGGATGGCGGCGGTGACGTCGAATCCACCGGAGACGAGCTCGACGATCGCCGTCCGTAGCGCGTCCTCGCCGTCGACGTCGACGGGACTGAGGTCGACGGGCATCTCGGTCGCCGGCAGGATCCGCTGTTGCGGACCGTCAGCGGAATCCGGGAACACCGTGCGGAGGGATTCGTGCCGGTCGATCACGTCGTGCACGGCGGCGGCGAGCGCGGCGGCGTCCAACTCGCCGGTCAGGCGCATCGCCAGCGGGATGTTGTAGACCGCGGACGTGGGGTCGAATCGGTTGAGGAACCACATCCGCTGCTGTGCCAGCGACAGCGGGATCCGGTCCGGCCGGGTCCCGGCCACGAGCGGGATCCGGTCCGCGGCCTCGTGTGTGTCCACCAGGGCGGCGAGGCCTGCCACGGTCGAGCTACCGAAGATCTCCCGAACCCGCAGGCCGGTGCCCGCGGTGGCGTTGAGCCGCGCGACAACCTGGGTGGCGCTGAGCGAGTTGCCGCCGAGCGCGAAGAAGTCGTCGTCCGCGCCGACCCGCTCGCTCCCGAGCACCTCGGCGAAGATGTCGGCCACCACCTGCTCGGTGGCCGTGCGCGGCGGCAGGTACTCGCGCACCTCGAACACCGGCGCAGGCAATGCCTTCCGATCCAGCTTGCCACCCGGTGTCAACGGCACCGCCTCGAGCACCGTCACCGATGCCGGCACCATGTACTCCGGCAACCGATCGCGCACGAAGCTCGTCAACGCGGAGGTCTCCACCGGGGCGCCTGCCCGCGGCAACACATACGCGACCAGCGACCGGCCACCGGCCGGGCCGTCGAACCCGACCGTCGCCGCGAAATCGACGTCCGGATGAGCGGACAGCACGGCGTCGATCTCACCCAACTCGATCCGGTGGCCACGGATCTTCACCTGGGCATCGGTCCGTCCGAGGTACTCGAGCGTCCCCTCCCGAGACCACCGCACCAGGTCACCGGTCCGGTACAGCCGCGACCCCGCGCCTCCGAACGGGTTGGCCACGAACCGCTCCGCGGTCAGCGGCAGCCGCGCGTGGTAGCCGCGTGCCAGCCCGGCTCCCGACAGATAGAGCTCTCCCGCGACGCCGACCGGCACCGGGTGAAGCCGGGCGTCGAGCACCACGACGTCGGTGCCAACGACGGGACCGCCAAGCACCACCGGCCGACCCGCGACCATCGGGTCCGAGTGCACCGCGACAACCGTCGACTCGGTCGGCCCGTATGCGTTGAACATCCGTCGGCCCGGCGCCCACCGCTCGACCAGTGAGGCCTCGCAGGCGTCACCGCCGACGACGACGACCTCGAGCTGCTCGAGCCCGGCCGGATCGACCGTCGCCAAGGCCGCGGGGGTCACGAACGCGTGTGTCACCCGCTGCTCGCGCAGCAGGTCGGCGAGGGCTTCGCCGCCGTAGACGTGCGTCGGCGCCACCACCATCGTGGCCGCGCCGCCCGCCGCCATCATCAGTTCCAGGATCGACGCGTCGAAGCTCGGCGACGCGAAGTGCAGGGTCCGCGAATCGGTCCGCACCCCGTACCGGTCGCGCTGGTCGTCCACGAACGCACCGAGACCGGCGTGGCTCACCACCACGCCCTTCGGGACACCCGTCGACCCGGACGTGTAGATCACGTAGGCCGGGTTCTCCGGCCGCACCACGCCCGACAGCTCGCCGCCGGTGACCGCCGCCGAGCTCCGGTCCGCGACCCGAGCCGCAGCACTGGCGTCGTCGAGCACCAACCAGTGCACCGAGTCTCCCAGCGCGGGCCGGTTCTGCCCGACGGTCACACCGACCCGCGCGCCGGAGTCGGAGAGCATGTGCTCGATCCGGTCGGCCGGATACGTCGGATCCACCGGCAGGAATGCGGCACCCGTCTTCGCCACCGCCCACACCGCGGTGACGGACTCGACGGACCGTTCCAGGGCCACGGCCACGCAGGACTCGGGCCCGGCGCCCATGCCGATCAGCTCACGCGCGAGACGATTCGAGCGCACATCCAGCTCGGCGTAGGACAGAGCTGTCCCCTCGAACACGATCGCGTCCCCGCCCGGGTTGCGGTCCGCCGCCTCCGCCAGCAGCGCCGCCAGGGTCACCCCCGGCCGCTCGGACCGCGACGGCGCGCCGCCCAGCGATCGCAACGCCGTCCGTTCGGACTCGTCGAGAATCTCGACGTCACCGACGGCTCCGTCGGGCCGTTCCACCGCAGCGGCCAGGATCCGCAGGAAGCGCGCCGCGAACTCGAGCACGGTGGCCTCGTCGAACAGGTCACTCGCATAGACGAACTCGGCTGCGGCGCCCTCCCCGTCAACCAGCTCGCCGACCGTCAGCTGCAGGTCGAACTTCGCGACCCCGAAGTCGAGGGGTTCACGGTGGATCTGCAGTCCGGGCAGGGCGAAACCGTCGACCTGCAGGTCCTCGAACGCCAGCACCACCTGGAACAGCGGGTGGTACGCGGTGGATCGGGCCGGGGCCACCACCTCGACCAGTCGCTCGAACGGCACGTCCGCCTGTCCGAACGCGGCGAGGTCGACATCCCGGATCTCACGGAGCAGTTCGTCGAAGGGCAGCGCGCCGTCGACCTCGGAGCGCAGCACCAGCGTGTTGACGAACATGCCCACGACGTCGTCGAGCGCCGACTCGCCGCGGCCGGCGACCGGGGTGCCGATCGCGATGTCGGTGGACTCGCTCAGCCTGGCCAGCAGAACCGCGAGCGCGGCGTGCAGCACCATGAACGGCGTCGCGTTGGCGCGGCGGGCGAGCTCGCGGACGCCGTGGTAGACGTCGGCGTCGATGCTGAACGGCACTCCGGCGCCGCGGTAGGTCGGGGTCGCCGGACGCCGGTGGTCGTGGGGCAGGGCCAGCAGGTCCGGCAGACCCGCCAACTGCTGCGACCAGTACCCGAGCTGCCGCGCGGCCAGCGACTGCGGGTCTGACTCCGATCCGAGGATCTCCTGCTTCCACAGCGCGTAGTCGGCGTACTGGACCGGCAGCGGCTCCCATCCGGGCGCCGTGCCGTGCGCGCGAGCACTGAACGCGGACATGACATCACGCGCCAACGCCTGCATCGACCACCCGTCGATGCTGATGTGGTGCACGACCATCGACAGGACGTGCTCGTCACCGGCCACCCGGAACAGGCGCAGCCGGATCGGCAGTTCGGTGGTGACGTCGAAGCCGCCCGCGACCTCCTCGCGGAGTCGGTCCGCGAGCTCGGCCGGCGCCATCGCCGCGACCGGCAGGTCGACCGCGACCTCGCCGACCGCCAGGATCTGCTGGCTTGGACCGTCGACCGAGTCGGGGTAGCGGGTGCGCAGGGACTCGTGCCGGCCCGTCACGTCCGCGACCGCGTCCCGCAACGCCGCGACGTCGAGGGTGCCGCTCAGCCGCAGTGCCACGGCGACGTTGTAGGCGCCGGAGCTGGTGTCGAACTGGTTGAGGAACCACATCCGGGACTGCGCCGGCGAGAGCGGGACCCGGTCCGGACGGACCGCCGGCACCAGGGGCGGCCGCACGCCGGCGCCGTTGGCGTCGTCGAGCCGGGCAGCCAGTGCCCCGACCGTCGGCGACTCGAACAGATCCCGCACGCTCACCCGCACACCCAGCTCCGAGTCGAGCCGTGCGAGCAGACGGGTGGCGAGCAACGAGTTGCCGCCGAGGTCGAAGAAGTTGTCGGACGCGCCGACCTGAGGCTTCCCGAGCAACTCCGCACTGATCCGCGCGACCACGATCTCGGTGGCGGTGGCGGGGGCGACGAATTCTGCGCCCGTGAACTCGGGTTCCGGCAGCGCCTTCCGATCGAGCTTGCCGTTCGCGTTCAGCGGAAACGCGTCGAGGACGATGAGGACCGAGGGCACCATGTACGCCGGCACGTCGCGCCCGACGGACTCGAGCAACGCCGCGCGGTCGATCTCCGCGCCGGCCGCCGGCACCACGTATCCGGCGAGGAACTCGCCGCCGGCGCCGCCGCGCAGCAGCACCGCGGCCTGGCCGACCGAGTCGTCACGCGTGAGCGCCGACTCGATCTCGCCCAGCTCGATGCGTTGGCCGCGCAGCTTCACCTGGAAGTCGGTGCGCCCCAGGTACTCCAACTCACCCTGAGAGTTCCACCGGGCCAGGTCGCCGGTCCGGTACATCCGCGCGCCCGGGCGGCCGAAGGGGTCCGCCACGAAACGGTCCGCCGTCAGGTCCGGCCTCTGGACGTACCCGCGCGCCAGCTGGACGCCCGCGAGGTAGAGCTCTCCCGCGGCACCGACCGGGAGCGGACGCAGCCTGGCGTCCAGCACGTAGGTCTGGGTGTTCCACACCGGTGCGCCGATCGGGACGACCGGCTCCGCTCGGTGCGTCTCGTGGAAGGTGACGTCGACCGACGCCTCGGTCGGGCCGTACAGGTTGTGTAGCCGCGCCCGGCTGCGCCGGTGGAACTCGGCGACCGCGCTGGGCGGGAGCGCCTCGCCGCTGGCGAACACGTGGCGCAGGGACTCACACCGGGACAGGTCGGCGTCGGCGAGGAACAGTTCGAGCATCGACGGCACGAAGTGCAGCGTCGTGATCCGCTGGTCGTGGATCACCGCCTCGAGGTACCGCGGGTCGCGGTGGCCGTCGGGTTCCGCGATGACCATGCGGGCGCCGGTCTGCAACGGCCAGAACAGCTCCCACACCGAAACGTCGAAGGTGACCGGCGTCTTCTGCAGCACCGCGTCGTCGCCGCCGAGCGGGTACCTGCTCTGCATCCACAGCAGTCGGTTCACGATGCCGGCGTGCGGGACCGCGACGCCCTTGGGCCGCCCGGTCGAGCCGGACGTGTAGATCACGTAGGCGGTGTTGTGACCGCGCAACTGCGCCCGCTCGGACTCCTGCAGCGGGGCATCGCCCTGGCCGGACAGGTCCATGGTGTCCACCGCCACCGTCGTCGCGGCGTCGGGCATGGCGGCGGCGTCGGCCGAGGTGGTCAGCACCAGCACCGGCCGGGCCTGGGACAGCACGTAGTCCGTCCGCTCGGCGGGCTGGTCGGGATCGATCGGCACGTACGCGCCGCCCGCGGCGAGGACCGCGTAGATGCTCACCATCAGGTCGACGGACCGTCGCATCGACACCGCGACGAACGACTCCGGCCCCACCCCGGCGGCGAGCAGGTACCGCGCCAGTCGATTGACCCGGCGGTCGAATTCGCGGTACGAGACGCACTCGTCCCCGGCCACCAACGCGACCGCGTCCGGGGTCGAGGCGACCTGCGCGGCGAACAGGTCGACCAGGGTGGCCGGGGCCACTGGGTGGTCGGTGTCGTTCCACTCCGCGACCACGAGGTCCCGCTCGCCCGGGGCGAGGATGTCGATCTCCTCGACCGCGAGACCGGGCTGCGCCGCCATCGTGTCCAAGATGCGGATCAGCCGGGAAGCCAACAGCGTCACGGCATCCCGATCAAAGGATTGCGGGCTGTACCGCAGGTTCAGTCGCAGCCGCGGGTCGAGGATCGACATCAGCGTCAGCGGGAAGTGCGTCGCGTCGTGTGCGTCGAGGTCGAGCACCCGCATTCCGCCGATGTCGGTGTTCTCGTCGAATCCGGACTTGTCGACCGGATACGACTCGAACACCGTCAAGGTGTCGAAGAGCTCCCCCAGACCGACCGCAGCCTGGATGTCACCGAGTCCGACGTGATGGTGATCGAGCAGGTCCGCCTGGTCGGCCTGCAGCCGGGACAGGAAGTCCGAGACCGACTCGTCCTGGTCGACGCGGACGCGGACGGGCACGGTGTTGATGAACAGGCCCAGCATGGACTCGACGCCTGCCAGCTGCGGCGGGCGTCCGGATACGGTGGCGCCGAAGGTGACGTCGTCGCGGGAGAGCAGCCGGGCAAGCAGCAGCCCCCACGCCGCCTGGATCACCGTGTTCACGGTCACCCCGAGCTCGCGGGCCATCCGGCCGATCCCGTCCTCCAGCCCGGCGGGCAGATCGACGACCAACTCCTCGGGCAGCGGTCCCTGCTCCCCCGGCAGCCGGGCAGGCGCGAGCAGGGTCGGTTCGGTGACGCCGTCGAGTGCGCGACCCCAGGCCGCGTGTGCGGCCGCGGTGTCACAATCGGCCAGCCAGGCGAGGTACTCGCGATAGGAGCGCGGCCGGGCCAGGCCCGCGATGTCGGCGCCCGCGGCATAGGAGATCAACAGTTCCCGCACCAGCAGCGGCATCGACCAACCGTCGAGCAGGATGTGGTGATTGGTGATGGCGAGCACGTACCGCTCGGGCGCCGTGCGCACCAACAGGATCCGTAGCAGCGGCGGGCTGTCCATCGGGAACCGAGCGGTCCGCTCGTCGTCCAGTAGCTTCTCCAGGCGCACGTCCCGCTCGTGCTCGGGCAGCGCCCGGACGTCCACCTCCCGCCACGGCAGGTCGACGCGCTCGACCACGATCTGCACGGCGGAACCGTCCTCCGCGTAGCCGAACGCGGTACGCAGATTCTCGTGGCGCCGAACCAGATCCGTTGCGGCGGAACGCAACCTGCTCGAATCGACGACCCCCGCCAGGTTGAGCCTCAGCTGCGCGGTGTACACGTCCACCGTCTGCTCCGACAGCTCGGCGTGGAAGAGCAGGCCACGCTGCAGCGGCGAGAGCGGCCACACGTCGGACAGCAGCGGGTACCGGCTCTCCCACCGCTCGATCTCGGCCTGACCCACCCGGACCAGCGGGAAGTCCGAGGGCGTGAACCCGCCCGCGGCGGGCAGCTCGGCGCGCGCCGCAAGCCCCACCAGTGCACGCTGCCAGAGTCCGGCGAGCTCGGCGACGTCGTCGGCGGTCAGCAGTCCGGTCGGGAAGGCGAAGGTCGCCGAGAGCCGCGGCCCGTCGACTCCGTCGTCGACCACCGCGTTGACGTCCACCACCGCCCCGACGGTCAGATCGGAACCGCTGGCGGCGTTGAGGTCCGGTGCGTCCGGGTCCGGGATCCACCCGAGACCCCGCATCGACTCGGGCACCTGGGCCGCGCCGGTGCGTCCGAGATAGTTGAAACTGACCTGAGGCACGCGCAACGACGCGAGCACCGGAGAGGTCGCGTCGTCGAGGTACCGCAGCACGCCGAATCCGACACCGCGATTCGGAACCGCGTGTAGTTGCTCCTTGACGGCCTTCATCACTGCGCCCGCCGCGGTGCCCCCGTCCACGGCGTCGGCGAGATCGACCCCGGTCAGGTCCAATCGCACCGGGAACAGGCTGGTGAACCAACCCACCGTCCTCGACAGGTCCGCACCGGCGACGGCCTCGTCCTCGCGGCCGTGACCCTCGAGGTTGAGCAGGAGCGAGGGCAACTCGAGCCCGCGATCGCGGCGCCATGCCGACACCGCCACGGCGAGTGCGGAGATCAGCCCCTCGCTGACTCCGCACCGGAAGGCAGCAGGCAGGGTGGTCAGCAGGGATTCGGTGACGGCGGTGGTCAGCTCCACCCGCACCCGGCCCGCGGTCTCCACCGTGTCCAGATCCGGGTCGAGGTCCCTGGTGCCGAGCGCCGGGTCCGGACCCGAGAGAACACCCGTCCAGTAGTCCATTTCGCCGGCGAACGTCTTCGCGGCGGCGGAATCGGCGACGCCGTGGGCCCACCTACGCAGCGAGGTCCCGATCGGCGTGAGTTCCGGCGTGGCGCCAGCGGAAGCCTGCATCCACGCCTGCGCGAGGTCGGGGACGATGGTGCGCCACGACACCCCGTCGACGACGAGGTGGTGGGCGACTATCAGGAGCCGGTCCGCCGATTCCGTTGTCAGCCATACGAACTGGATCATGATTCCGCCGGCGGGGTCGAGTCGGCCCGCGGCCGTCTCGCACTCCTCGAGCAGGGCTTCGGTCATGCCGGCCTGGGTCACGGTGACAGTGCGCAGCAGCCGTTCCGGGTCGAGCGAGTCGGCCCTGGTCTCGAAGACCCAGCCATCTCCGTCGGGCAGGAACCGCGCGCGCAGCGCGTCGTGACGATCGGTCAGCGCGGCGACGGCGGCGGTCAGCGAGGCGTGGTCGATGCCGTCGGGCAGGGTGAGGGCGATCGCCTGGAAGAACGTGCCCGGTCCTCCGCGGTCGAGCATCGAGTGCACGATCGGCGTCAGCGGCACCGCTCCGATGCCCCCGCCCGCGAGCTCCTCGAGCGCAGTGTTCTCCGCGCCCTCTGCCTGGACTGCGATCTTCGCGATCTCGACGATTGTCTTGCGCTCGAAGACGTCCCGCGCCGAGAACCGCAGTCCACGTGCCTTGGCCCGCGCGACGAGCTGGATGGCGATGATGCTGTCGCCGCCGACCGCGAAGAAGGACTCGTCGACACCGATGCGCTGGACGCCGAGCAGCTCCGAGACCACCTCCGCGATCAGCTTCTCGGCCTCGGTGACCGGTTCGCGGTACTCCGCCGTGGCGGTGCCGAACACGGGGATGGGCAACGCGCGCCGATCCAGTTTGCCGGCGGTGGTCAGCGGGACGTGGTCGATCACCATCACCGCGGACGGCAGCATGTGACCGGGCAGGAACTCCCCGGCGCGGGTGATGACAGCGGCCGGATCCACCGCGTGACCGGTCCGGGGACGTACGTAGGACACCAGCGCGATCGCGCCGTTGCTGCGCTCGTGCGCGATGGTGACCGCGAAGTCGATCCCGTCCTGCGACGTCAACGCGGCGTCGATCTCGCCGAGCTCGATCCGGAATCCGCGGATCTTGACCTGGTGGTCGGCGCGTCCGACGAACATCAGCTCGTGATCGGGAGTCCACCTGACCTCGTCGCCGGTCCGGTACATCCGAGAACCGGGCTCCGCGAAGGGATTCGCGACGAAACGGTCGGAGGTCAGCCCCCGCCGGTCGTGGTATCCGCGGGCGAGCGCGGGGCCGGCCAGGTACAGCTCACCAATGGCCCCCACCGGCACCGGGCGGAGCAGGCGATCGAGCACAAGGGCGCTCGCACCCTGGATCGGCGCACCGATGGTGATCCGATCGTCCACCGAGAGCGGGCGGCCGGTCGTGATGACGATCGTCGTCTCGGTCGGCCCATAGCTGTTGGTGAACCTGCAGACGTCGGCGAACTTCCCGACCAGGTCCGGGGTGCAGACGTCGCCACCCACGACCACCGCCTGCAGGTCGACGAGACCCTTCGGGTCGACCGACCCGAGCACGGTCGGCGCCGAGATGATGTGGGTGACCCGCTCCGATCGCAGCAGGTCCACGAGGTCCTCGCCGCCGTACACCTCGGGCGGGGCGACCACCATCGTCGCGCCTGCGGTGAAGGCCTGCAGCATCTCGAAGACCGAGGCGTCGAAGCTGGCGGACGAGAAACGCAGCACCCGGGAGGCCGAGGTGATCCCCAGCTCCTGGCGCGCCGCAGCCGCGAAGTTGACCAGACCGGCGTGGGTGACCACCACGCCCTTGGGCAGCCCCGTCGATCCCGAGGTGTAGATGACGAACGCCGGGTTTCCGGTGCGCAGCGGACGTCGCCGGTCCGCGTCGGTGACGGGATCCGTCGGCAGCACCGAGTACCGGGCGGTCGTCTCCTCGTCGTCCGTGATCAGCCAGTCGACCGAGGACGGCAACACACCCCGCTGCGCCGCCGTGGTGAGCCCGACCAGGACGCCGGAGTCGGTGACCATGTGCAACTTGCGATCGACGGGCAGTTCCGGGTCGATGGGCAGGAAGGCCGCACCGGACTTCGCCACGGCCCACACGGCCACCAGCGCCTCGACCGACCGGGCGAAGGAGAGGGCCACGAACGACTCCGGGCCGACGCCGCTGTCGATCAGCAGCCGAGCGAGCTGGTTGGACCGGGTATCGAGTTCGCGGTAGCTGACCCGATCCTCGCCTGCGACGATCGCGAGGCCGTCCGGATTTGCCGTCGCACCGTCCGCGAACAGGTCCGGCAGGAGTCGGGCATCGGAGGCCGCGGGCCCACGCAGCGGCACCAACTCCGCGCGCTCGTCGTCGTGCAGCACGTCCAGATCGGACACCAGCGCGGCACGATCGGCCGCGGCGAACTGCGTGAGGTACTCCAGGAACCGCGCGTGGTGCCCATCCAGGTCCTCGGCGGTGTACAGGTTCGGGTTCGCCTCGAAGTCGATGTGGGGCCGGCTCCCGGCGACGCTCGGATAGATGTTGACGGACAGGTCCTCGACCGGCCCGGTGGTCAGGACCCGCATCTGCCCGGTCAGGGTGCCAAGGCGGATCTCGCTGTGGAACATCATGATGTTGATCGCGGGACCGAAGAATCCACGCTGTCCCGCACCCGAGCCGAGTCCGCGCCGGATGTCCTCGTGGCGATAGCGCTGGTGGCGCAGCGCCCCGGTCAATTCCAACTGCACCTGGGAGACGAGGTCCGAGACGGTCGTCTCGTTGCCGACCTGCACCCGCAGCGGGATCACGTTGGAGACCATGCCGCCGGATCGGCGCATCCGGGCGGTCGTCCGTGCCGACACGGGCAGGCTCAGCGCGACATCGCTCTCGCCGGTCAGCCGGGAGAGGAAGGCCGCGACCGCGGCGATGGCGGTCGGGGTGAACTGGGAGTCCTGTCCCTCCATGGCCGCCTCGGTCGCAGCGGCCATCGGCCCTCCGGCCACCAGCGAGAAGGCGCCGACCGCCGCGGTGCTGGCGGCGAGGCTGATCGGCTCGGGCAGGTCCCGGGTCCGCTCTGTCCAGTACTCGCGGTCCTTGGCGAACCGGGTGGACTCCCGGTAGCGAGCCTCGTCCTCGCAGATCTCACGGACGGGACTGGCGGTGAGCTCGGCGGCGGGCCTGCCCTCGGCGGTCGCCGTGTACAGCTCGGCCACGCGGTTCATGTACGTCATCGCGCCGAATCCGTCGAGCACGATGTGGTGGATGCGGGCGTACCAGTAGTAGTGGTCGTCCCCGAGCCGAAGGACGGCGGATTCGATCAACCGGTCCGTGAGCAGGTCGATCGGAGCGCTGTACTCGGCACGCATCCAGTCCTCGGCCGCCTGGGCCGGATCGGCCGCGGACCGCAGGTCGATGACCTTCATCTGGTCGTTGAGCGTCGCGTCGACGACCTGGGCGGGATCACCCTCGTGTTCGACGATCCGCAGCATGCCGGTGCCCATCTCCCGCGAACCAAGGGCCCCCGCGGCCCGCAGGGTCTCGACGTCGAGGTCACCGACCACCTCGACACACTGGGCGATCGTGATCGGCACATCCGGCAGCAGGTGCTGCGCGAACCAGATCCCGCGCTGCGCAGCCGACAGCGGGAACGCTTCGGCACTGCGGTCCGCATCCAGCTGCGGATGCGAGTGGCGGGGATCGGACTCACGGACAGCGTCGCGTGCAGGAACCACGGGTAGAACCTCTCGAGATGATTGCTAAGCCCGAAGAGACTCGGCGATTAGGCAAGTGTCCAGTTGATGGGGCGATGCGTGGGCAATGTGTGGTTTGCGGCGGGGTCCTTCAGTGCCGATGGCGAGTGCTGGGCACGCGAATTACGCACGCGGATCGGCGCGTGTCTGTGCGGGAGACTACGAGACACCGCGGGCATCGCGCATGCGAATGGTCCAATTGTCCGACAAATTACAAGGGAGCCCCCGGATCGATTCGACATCGAATCGATGCAGGTCAACGTGCCACAAGGCGGCTAACGACGATTCCCCTACCGGCGTTGTCCGGAGTCCGAAACCGCGAACTATACACTTCATCCCGCGCGAGGCCCGCGCCGATCGACGTCGGCGCGGGCGGCACACCCGGCGCCGTCAGCTTAGAATCGACGGCGACCCATTTGCCGCCTCGTCAGGAGATCCCCAGTGCCCGTAGCGCCCGACCCGAACCCCTCCTTCGCGGCGTACGCCCATCCCGAACGACTGGTCACCTCCGAATGGTTGGGCGCTCACATCGGCGCACCGGGCGTCAAGATCGTGGAGTCGGACGAGGACGTGCTGCTCTACGACGTGGGCCACATCCCGGGCGCGGTGAAGATCGACTGGCACCTCGACCTCAACGATCCGGTGACCCGCGACTACATCGATGGCGAGGCCTTCGCGGACCTGATGAGCCGCAAGGGCATCAGCCGCGATGACACCGTCGTGATCTACGGCGACAAGAGCAACTGGTGGGCCGCCTACGCGCTGTGGGTGTTCACCCTCTTCGGCCACGAGGACGTGCGACTGCTGGACGGCGGCCGGGACGCGTGGATCGCGGAGGACCGGGGCACCACGCTCGACGTGCCGGAGAACCCTCGCACCGACTACCCGGTGGTCGAGCGCGACGATGCCGCCATCCGCGCCTTCAAGGACGACGTCCTCGGGCACCTGGGCAAGGGACCGCTGATCGACGTCCGCTCGCCCCAGGAGTACACCGGCGAGCGCACCCACATGCCCGACTACCCGGAGGAGGGCGCCCTCCGCGGCGGCCACATCCCGACCGCGGCGTCGATCCCGTGGGCAAAGGCCGCGGCGCCGGACAGCCGGTTCCGCTCCCGCACGGAGCTGGAAGAGATCTACGCCGCCTACGCGCCGACCGACGACGTGGTCGCGTACTGCCGTATCGGCGAGCGGTCGAGCCACACCTGGTTCGTGCTCACCCACCTGCTCGGCTTCGACAAGGTGCGCAACTACGACGGTTCCTGGACCGAGTGGGGCAACGCGGTGCGGGTCCCGATCGCCAAGGGTGAGGAGCCCGGAGAGGTCCCGGCGACCGCATGAGCCTGCCCGAACCGCTCGCCGAGATCGTCGACGACTTCGCCGCCGTCGACGGTCAGCAGAAGCTGCAGTTGTTGCTCGAGTTCAGCCGCGAACTCCCCGATCTGCCCGCCGAGCTCGAGCAGGCGGCGATGGAACCGGTCCCCGAGTGCCAGTCGCCGCTGTTCCTCTCGGTCGACGCCGCCGACAGGGAGCACGTGCGGTTGTACTTCAGCGCCCCACCCGAGGCGCCGACGACAAGAGGCTTCGCGTCGATCCTGCACCAGGGCCTCGACGGCCAGAGCGCCAAGGCAATTCTCGATGTCCCCGCCGACTTCTATTCGGCGCTTGGCCTCGCGGAGGCGGTGAGCCCGCTCCGGCTACGCGGGATGTCCGCGATGCTGACGCGCATCAAGCGACACCTCACGGACTGATCGAGACCTGCACACCGACCCGCCCGCCGGTAGACTCCCGGACGGGCGGGTCAGTGTTGTCCTCCCCATCCATCAGCACACCACTCGCAAGAATTGGATGTTGCCAATGGAATTCACCGAACTCTCCGATTACCCCATCTCCGCGGGCACCCTCACCGAGTGGCTCCCGTCCGCGCCCTTCGACGACGGATCGTCGCCCTGGTTCGACGATCCCCGGCCCGCGTCGTACGTGCACGAGGCTCGCCTGCGTCAGGCCACCCGCACCACCGGTCCCGAACACGGATCGTGGCTCGGGACAGCATTCGAGATCACCGGACAGCTCGACACCGCGGCCCTCGCACACGCGCTGAACGAGTGGATCGATCGGCACGAGGCGCTGCGAAGTCACGCGAGCATCAGCCCGACCACAGGCGCGGTCAGCCGTCACACGATCGAGACGGGGCGGGTTCGGGTCACCGCCCGCAGCCACGGCTACCGGACCAGCGGTGCAGAGAACCACGCCGACCTGGCCGAGCTGTTCGACGGCTGCACGTCCCCGCTGTCCTGGCCCTCGTATGCCTTCGCCACGCTGGTGCCGCCCGGCCCCGACGATCGCTTCACCGTGTTCCTCGCGGCCGACCACGCGATCATCGACGGCCTGTCCGTCGTGATCGTCGCGCAGGAGATCGAGGCGCTGTACCGGCAGGCCCGCGGCGGCATCGACGCCGACCTGTTCCCGGTGGGCAGCTACGTGGACTTCGGGGCCCGTGAACGGGACACCGCGGCCGAGCTGGACCCCGGCCACCCGGTGGTCGAACTGTGGCGGTCGACCCTCGATCACTGCGGCGGGACCCTGCCCGAGTTCCCGCTCGACATCGGCGCCGCCGACCCCGGCCAGGTGCCGCAGAGCGGCGTGTCCGCGTGGGCGCTCGACGCCGACGGCGCGGACGCGTTCACGCTCGCCTGCCGCAAGCTCGGTCACAGCTTCTTCGCGGGCACCCTCGCGTGCCTCGGCATCGTCGGAGCCGAGCTCGCGGGCGAGCCGCGATTCGAGGCGGTCACCCCGATGCACACCAGGAACGACCCGCAGCTGGCCGCGTCGGTCGGCTGGTATGTGGGACTCGGCCCGATCTGCTTCGACGTGTACGGCGCCCAGTCGTTCGGCGAACTGGCGGCGCGCGCGCAGGCGCAGATCGCGGCGGCGAAGCCCGCGGCCCGGTATCCCTACGAACGGGTCAGTGAGGTCCTCACCACCGCGGCCAGGCCGCGATTCGTCGTCTCCTACATGGATCTGCGCTTCGTTCCTGCGGCGACGCAGTGGCCGGAATGGAACGCGCGGGCCCTGCGGAGCAAGCAGTACGAGCACGACGTGCACATCTGGGTGAACCGAACCCCTCGAGGTGTGAACATCGCCGCCCGGTACCCCGACACCGGTGAGGCGGCGGCCAACGTCCACCGCTATCTCGGCCGGCTCCGGAACCTGATGGAGGAGGTCGTGGGCACCGGTACCTGCACGCTCGCGGACCAGATCACCCGGTGACCGGAAGAATTACTGGTCAGTAGGGTTTGGCCGCCCCACGGGGCCTTCGCGACGAATTCGCTATCCGATTACATAGGGCCGGTGGGCGATGCCTACACTCCGATGTGATGCCCGTAACCACCCCGCCGGGTACGACCCCCGGAAGGGGATCGAACAGCGGGTACCCCTTGCGACAAACAGGAGGCTCAGTGCCCAGTCATGCCAGCGCGCACATCACCAAGGTGCTCGTCGCCAACCGCGGCGAAATCGCCGTGCGTGTGATCCGGGCGGCAGCGGACGCAGGCCTGGCCAGCGTCGCCGTGTACGCCGAGCCGGATGCCGACGCGCCGTTCGTGCGCCTTGCCGACGAGGCCTTCGCCCTCGGCGGCCAGACATCCGCCGAGTCGTACCTCGTGTTCGACAAGATCCTCGACGCAGCGAAGCGGTCCGGTGCCGACGCGATCCACCCCGGCTACGGCTTCCTGTCCGAGAACGCCGACTTCGCCCAGGCCGTCATCGACGCCGGGCTGATCTGGATCGGTCCCTCGCCGCAGTCCATCCGCGACCTCGGAGACAAGGTCACCGCCCGGCACATCGCCGAGCGCGCCAAGGCCCCGATGGCCGCAGGCACCAAGGACCCGGTCAAGAACGCCGACGAGGTCGTGGAGTTCGCCAAGCAGTACGGCGTCCCGGTCGCGATCAAGGCCGCCTTCGGTGGCGGTGGCCGCGGCATGAAGGTCGCCCACACCATCGAGGAGATCCCCGAGCTCTTCGACTCCGCCACCCGCGAGGCGATCGCCGCCTTCGGCCGCGGCGAGTGCTTCGTCGAGCAGTACCTCGACAAGGCCCGCCACGTCGAGGCCCAGGTCATCGCCGACCAGCACGGCAACGTCATCGTCGCGGGCACCCGCGACTGCTCGCTGCAGCGCCGCTTCCAGAAGCTGGTCGAGGAGGCGCCCGCGCCGTTCCTCACCGACGACCAGCGCGCCCGCATCCACTCCAGCTCCAAGGCAATCTGCAAGGAGGCCGGCTACTACGGCGCGGGCACGGTCGAGTTCCTGGTGCAGGGCGACACCGTCTCGTTCCTCGAGGTCAACACCCGCCTGCAGGTCGAGCACCCCGTCACCGAGGAGACCGCCGGCATCGACCTCGTCCTCCAGCAGTTCAAGATCGCCAACGGCGAGGAGCTGGAGTTCACCGAGGATCCGGCACCGCGTGGCCACTCCTTCGAGTTCCGGATCAACGGCGAGGACGCGGGCCGCGGCTTCCTGCCCGCCCCCGGTCCGGTCACCAAGTTCGTCCCCCCGACCGGCCCCGGCGTCCGCATGGACTCCGGCGTCGAGTCCGGCTCCGTCATCGGCGGCCAGTTCGACTCGATGCTGGCCAAGCTGATCGTCACCGGCGCCACCCGCGACCAGGCGCTCGCCCGCGCCCGCCGCGCGCTGGCCGAGTTCCACGTCGAGGGCCTCGCGACGGTCATCCCGTTCCACCGCGCCATCGTCGAGGACCCCGCGTTCATCGGCAACGGCGAGAGCTTCGACGTCTACACCAAGTGGATCGAGAACGAGTGGAAGAACACCGTCGAGCCGTTCACCGCCGGTGAGGCGCTCGACGAGGACGAGGCGCTGCCGCGTCAGTCCGTCGTGGTCGAGGTCGGCGGACGCCGCGTCGAGGTGTCGCTGCCCGGGCAGTTCTCGCTCGGCGGCGGCGGGTCCACCAACGGTGCCACCCGCAAGAAGCCGAAGCCGCGCAAGCGTGGCGGCGGCGCGGGCGGAGCCGCGTCCGGTGACGCCGTCACGGCCCCCATGCAGGGCACCGTCGTCAAGGTCGCCGTCGAGGAGGGCCAGGAGGTGGCCGAGGGCGATCTGATCGCCGTGCTCGAGGCCATGAAGATGGAGAACCCCGTCAACGCGCACAAGGCCGGCATCGTGACCGGACTGGCCGTCGAGCCGGGCGCCGCCATCACCCAGGGCACCGTCCTGGCCGAGCTCAAGTAGCTCGCAATCCAACGACGAACGCCCCGACCGCATCAGCGGTCGGGGCGTTCGTCATTACATCGAGAGACGGGAACGGCGAGTAGATGGAACCGATCGAGGTCAACGCGGGCGCCTGGTACCTGCGCGCGCTGCGCGCCGACGAGCGGGTCGACGACCGGCCCGCCCTCGCCGACGGCGGGATCGACGACCCTGACTACGTCGCCACCCGCACCGCGCAGTGGGCGTCCGACGAGCACTACTCGTGGGCGGTGTGCCAGCCGAACACCGGAGAGCTGCTCGCCGAGGTGGGCCTGACCCTGGACGGACCCAGGGCCGCGCTGGCCGGCTGGGCCCGTCCAGGGCACGAGGATGCGCTCGGTACTGCGACGACCGTCATCCGCCGGTTCGCCGAGGGCGCGTTGGAGCTGACTGTTACGTGAGCAGGTTCGTGCGCAGCGCGTCCCGGTCGGCCGCCGAGATCCCGAGGCCGTCCGCGAAGTAGCCCTCGAAGTCGCCGAAGCCGGAGCGAACCTGCTCGATCGCGGCCTCGAGGTAGGGCCTGCGCACGCCGAGGATCGGCAGGAGGAGGTCGGGGTTGCCGCCCGCGGCACGGAACTTGTCGAAGACCGGCTCGAACGAGGGCAGCAGCTGCTCGTTGGTCAGCAGGTAGTCCGCGAACGCGTCCTCCTCGCTGACCCCGAGGAACAGCAGCAGCGACGCCGACGCCCAGCCTGTCCGGTCCTTGCCGGTGGTGCAGTGGATCAGCGCGGGCGCGCCCTCCGCGCGCGCCAGGTCCGTGAACAGCATGCGGTAGGACGAGACCGCGCTGGGCAGGGTGACGAACTCTCCGTAGACCTTGAGCAGGAATTCGTTGGTGTCGCCGGTGCCGAGCAGCTGCTCCGCCACCTTCGGGTCGGTGAGGATGTGCTGCATCATCGCCGGGGCCGCGCTCGGGTCGGTGTCCGCGAGGACGTCCAGCGCCACCTCCTTCGCGCCGCTCGGGGCCCGGTCGGGCAGCAGCTCCCGCTCGGATTCGGTCCGCAGGTCGAAGACCGTGGTGATCCCCAGGGCGTCCAACGCGGCGACGTCACCGTCGGCCACGCGCCCGAGGTCGGTCGACCGGTAGACGACGCCGGTCCTGACCCGGGCCCCTTCTGCCGCCGGGTAGCCGCCGATGTCGCGTAGGTTGGGCACCGAAGGGATGGGAATGCCGGCGCCGACCGTGGAAGAAGTGCTCATATCAGCACGGTAGACCACGATCCCGCGCCGCTCTCAGGCCCGCCCGTAATTTCGTTCGATGTTTGAACGGATTTCATGGATGCTCGCCTTCTCGGCAAGCAGACGCGCGATACCCGCGTCCAACTGGCGACTGCGCTCGTCGAGCTTGGCCAGAGCGGCCTCGCGCTCGTCGTCCGATGGGTTCGGCTCGTCGCCGCACACGATGTGCAGCATCGCGGCCGCCTCGGACAACGTCAGACCCGATGCCAGCAGGCATCGGACATCGTCGACCGTCTTCGCGTCCTCGGGCGCGTAGCGGCGATAGCCGTTGAGGTCGCGGCCGGGCGAGAGCAGGCCGGCGCTCTCGTAGTGACGAAGCATCCGGGCACTCGCGCCCGTCACGGCACTCAGCTCACTGATCCGCATCAGCCCTCCACCCTTGACATTGACGTTAATGTCATACTTTACGTTGGCCGCATGACAAACGAAACGACTCGACCGAACGTGGTTCTCGTGGTTGCCCATCCGGACAACGACTCGGCCACCTGGGCCATCGGCCGCGCAATCGAGCAGGGCATCGAGACCGACGGGAACGCGACCGTCACGACGCACGACCTCTCTCGAGCGGGATTCGATCCCGTCTTCGGCGAGCAGGATCTCGCGCACTACCGGCAGGCCGGTGCCGTCCCCGCCGACGTGCTGCGGGAGCAGCGACTCCTTGATTCCGCGGACGTGGTCGTCGTCCTCTTCCCCGTGTACTGGTGGGCCATGCCCGCCCTCGCCAAGGGCTGGATCGACCGCGTGTTCACCCGCGGCTGGGCCTACGACGACGGCCCGGACGGCGGTCCGAGCGCGATCGACCAGCTGCACTTCGTCGGGGTCGCCGCCGTCGACGGCGGAACCTACGATCGGCGCGGCTACCGCGAGGCGATGACCACCCAGCTGCAGCACGGCATCGCGGGATACTCCCGAATCGAGGAGTCGTCCGTGCGGCTGCTCTTCGGAGCGGAAACCGATGACCCGCAGGTGCACGAGCACCTGATCGCCGAGGGCTACAAGATCGGCGCCGACATGGCGCAGCGTGCGCAGCTCGTCTTCGATCGGGCCGGCGAATCCTGAGCTGGGCGCCTACTACCCCCAAGCCCCCGCGACCTGCCGGGTGGCGGCGTTCACCCGATTCCAGACGTTCACCGTGGCGATCGACAGGATCAGCGACGCCAACTCCTGCTCGTCGTAGAGGTCCGCGGCCTCGTCCCACACCTGGTCCGGCACCGCGTCCGCCCGATCGCTGAGCCGGGTGACCGCCTCGGCCAGCGCCAGTGCAGCGCGTTCGGCGTCGGTGAAGTACGGAGTCTCCCGCCACGCCGCGACGGCGAACACCCGCTCGTCCGACTCGCCGCCCTTCTTCAGCTCGCGGGCGTGCATGTCGACACAGACGCTGCAGCCGTTGATCTGGCTGGCCCGCAGGTGGACCAGCTCGTGTGTGGTCTTCGGAACGGTGCCGCTCTCGCTCGCCTTGCCCAGCGCCAGCAACGCTTCCATCGCGCCTGGAACCACCATTGCCGGGTTGCCCATTCGTGCCTGCATAATGACCCCTCCAGTGTTGTCCGGGTTTTCGTCCGTCACAGTGATGACGGAACGCGACGGGAGAATGTGACAGATGGACGAGAACGACTCCTTGGCGCTGCGTTTCGAGGACCACCGCACCCATCTGCTGGCGGTGGGCTACCGAATGCTCGGCTCGTTCAGCGATGCCGACGACGCGATCCAGGAGACCTGGCTGCGACTGAGCCGGTCCGAGGCCGAGAGCCTCACGAATCTCGGCGGGTGGCTGACGACGGTCATGGGACGGGTCTGCCTGGACATGCTGCGCTCTCGCAAGGTCCGCCGCGAGGACTCCATCGACGACCAGCAGCTGCCCGATCCGATCGTCAGCGCGGTGGAGGGCACCGACCCCGAACACGAGGCGCTGCTCGGCGATTCCGTCGGCCTCGCACTGCTCGTGGTCCTGGACACCCTGACCCCCGCCGAGCGCCTCGCCTTCGTGCTGCACGACATGTTCGCGGTGCCCTTCGAGGAGGTGGCGGCCGTCGTGGGGAAGACCACCGCCACCACCCGGCAGCTCGCCAGCCGCGCCCGCCGCCGCGTCCAGGACTCGACCCCGGTACCCGATCCCGACCTCGCCCGACAGCGGGAGGTCGTGGACGCGTTCCTCGCCGCATCCAGGGGCGGCGACTTCGACGCCCTCGTCGCCGTCCTCGACCCCGACGTGGTGCTCAGGGCCGACACCGGCGTCGGAATCCTGAAGGTGGTTCGCGGGGCGGAGGCGGTGTCCGCGCAGGCGCTCAGCTTCGCGCGGTTCGCCCACTCGTCCGTGCCCGCGCTCGTCAACGGCACGGTCGGAATGGTCAACGCACCGGACGGCCTGCTGCAGTCGGTCATGGCCGTGACCATCACGAACGGCCGGATCGTCGAGATCCACATCCTCGCCGATCGCCCTCGCCTGGAGCGCCTCGAGCGGGAGGCAGCCAGGGGCTGACGCGCTACCGGCTCAGCAGCCGATCGAGCGCATCGACTGCGGCGTCGAGTTCGGCCACCGTCACCGTGAGCGGTGGCCGGAACCGGATGCCGCGCTCCCCCGTCGCCAGGATCAGCACGCGCTCGCGTTCGCGCATCTGGGTGACGAGGGCATCGCGCCTGGCGGTCGAGTCCAGGGTGCATGCGCACATCAGCCCCCGCCCGCGGGGGTCGGTCACGGTCGGGTGCCGCTCGGCCAGTTCGACGAGCCGCGAGAGCAGGTGCGCGCCGAGCAGCCGGGCCCGGTCGATCAGCCGGTCCCGTTCGATCACCTCGAGGATGCGGCGGGCCCGGACCATGTCGGCCAGGTTGCCGCCCCAGGTCGAGTTGATCCGCGAGGCCACCCGAAACACGTTGTCGGGCACCTCGTCCACGCGACCACCGGCCATGATCCCGCACACCTGCGACTTCTTCCCGAACGCGACCACGTCGGGCGCGAGCCCGAGCTGCTGGTACGCCCACGCGGTCCCGGTCAGTCCGACGCCGGTCTGCACCTCGTCGAGCAGGAAGAGGGCGTCGCGCTCGTGGCACAGCGCCGCCATCTGCTGGAGGAACTCGGGCCTGAAGTGGTGGTCCCCGCCCTCGCCCTGGATCGGCTCCGCGATGAAGCAGGCGATGTCGTCGGGATGTCGATCGAACGCCAGTCGCGCCTGTGCCAGCGCCCGCTCGTCGGCCTCGTCCGCGTCGCGGCCGGGCTCGAGGAAGGGGGCGTCGATGCG
Organism: Rhodococcus sp. PvR044; assembly: GCF_040548995.1. NCBI lineage: Bacteria > Bacillati > Actinomycetota > Actinomycetes > Mycobacteriales > Nocardiaceae > Rhodococcus > Rhodococcus sp. PvR044. The sequence goes on along the minus strand of NZ_JBEPSX010000001.1, from coordinate 593,425 downwards.
AGGCCAGTCGAACTTCGGGAACCGCGCGACCTTGTTCGGGTCGGTGTTGGTCAGCGACAGCGTGTACCCGCTCCGGCCATGGAAGGCGTGGGTCAGGTGCAGCACCCTGGTGCCGAGCGCCGGATCGAGCCCGCGGGCCTCGTTCGTCCGGCTCTTCCAGTCGAACGCCACCTTGAGCGCGTTCTCGACGGCGAGCGCCCCGCCGTCGACGAAGAACAGGTGTGGCAGTGCCGGGTCGCCGAGGACCCGGACGAAGGTGCGCACGAACTCTGCCATCGGCACGGTGTAGATGTCGGAGTTGCTCGGCTTGTTCACCGCGGCGGTGGTGAGCTCCGCCAGGAAGGTCTCGTCCGCCGCGAGGTCGGGGTGGTTCATCCCGAGCGCCGAGGACGCGAAGAAGCCGAACATGTCCAGGTAGGTGGTGCCGTCGCGCTGATCGACGAGCCGCCGCCCGTGCGATCGCTCCAGATCCAGGACCAGGTCGAAGCCGTCGACCAGCAGGCTCGCCCGCAGCACCTCGTGCACCTCGTCAGGGGCGAGGCCGGGGACGGGCCGAGAACGCCGGATCGCGGTGCTCATACCCCAAGATTATGTTAATAATCCTGTCAGAGTCACTAGTATGTGGAAAATTGTTCGGCACTTAGCTAGTCACCGTAAAATGTTTGCAGAATGATGGTGCTGCGCGTCCGTACGTTCGCGGTCGACCGGATCTCCTGCAGCAGCGCCTCGAGCGCCCGCGGCGACGCCACTCGCACCAGCAGGACGTAGCTCTCCTCCCCTGCGACCGAATGACAGGCCTCGATCCCCGGGATGTGCTCGAGGCGGGCAGGCGCGTCATCGGGACTGGACGGGTCGAGAGGGGTGATCGCGACGAACGCCGAGAGCTGGTTGCCCAGCGCTTCCGGATCGACCTTCGCGGCGTAACCCCGGATCACCTGACGGGCCTCCAGCCTGCGCACCCGGGTCTGGACGGCCGACACCGACAACCCCGCCTTCTCGGCAAGCGTCGCCAGCGTGGCCCTGCCATCGGCGATCAGTTCACGCACCAACAGGGTGTCGATCTCGTCCAGTGTGTCCGGCACCAAGGCAGGCTAACTCAGCGGACACTGGAGCAGGCACCGACAGGAGGAACACCATGGACCTTCCCGACACCGAGACCCTGCGGACGATGGCCGAGACGGCGTTGCGCGCATGCGGTGCCCGTGACGAGCACCCGTCGTCCGATGGCACCCTGCTCGCCCGCACCCCGATCACCGGCGGAGTCCTGTGCCGGCTGACGCCGTCCACACCGGCGCAGGTCGCCGACGCCATCACCGACGCGCACGACGGATTCCTCCAGTGGCGGACGGTGCCGGCACCGCAGCGTGGCGCGCTGATCCGACGGCTCGGCGAACTGCTGACCGAGCACAAGTCGGACCTCGCCACCCTCGTCACGCTCGAGGCGGGAAAGATCACCTCCGAGGCGCTCGGTGAGGTCCAGGAGATGATCGACATCTGCGAGTTCGCGGTCGGCCTGTCCCGCCAGCTGTACGGCAGGACCATGGCGTCCGAGCGCCCCGGACACCGCCTGATGGAGACCTGGCATCCGCTGGGCGTGGTCGCGGTGATCTCCGCGTTCAACTTCCCTGTGGCGGTGTGGTCCTGGAACACCGCGATCGCCCTGGTGTGCGGGGACACCGTGGTGTGGAAGCCGTCGGAGCTGACGCCGCTGACCGCGATCGCGTGTGATGCATTGCTGCGCAGGGCCGCCGAGGACGTGGGCGCGCCCGCCGGGGTCCATCGTCTTGTCCTCGGCGCCGGTCCCGTCGGTGAGCAGCTCGTCGACGACCCGCGGGTCGCCCTTGTCAGCGCGACCGGGTCGGTCCGGATGGGCAGGGAGGTCGGACCGCGGGTCGCGCAGCGCTTCGGCCGGTGCCTGCTCGAACTCGGCGGAAACAACGCGGCCGTGATCGCGCCGTCTGCAGACCTCGACCTGGCCGTGCGGGGGATCGTGTTCTCCGCGGCAGGCACGGCAGGCCAGCGGTGCACCAGCCTGCGCAGGCTGATCGTGCACTCCTCGATCGCCGAGGAGACGATCGAGCGGGTCGCGACCGCCTTCCGGCAACTCCGCGTCGGCAACCCACTCGAGGCGGACACCCTCGTCGGTCCGTTGATCCGCGAACGATCGTGGGAGGCCATGACGGTCGCGCTGGACAAGGCCAGGGCGGACGGCGGCACCCTGGTGTGGGGCGGCGAACGGGTGGAGGCGGTCGGCGGCCACTACGTCTCCCCCGCGCTGGTCCGGATGCCCGCGCAGACCTCGGTGGTGCGCGAGGAGACCTTCGCCCCCATCCTCTACGTGCTCACCTACGAGGCCCTCGACGAGGCGATCGCGCTGCACAACGATGTGCCGCAGGGGCTTTCGTCCGCGATCTTCACCACCGACCAGCGCGAGGCCGAACGGTTCCTCGCGGCGGACGGCTCCGATTGCGGGATCGCCAACGTGAACATCGGCACCTCAGGAGCGGAGATCGGCGGCGCATTCGGCGGCGAGAAGGAAACCGGGGGCGGCCGCGAGTCGGGATCCGATTCGTGGAAGGCCTACATGCGGCGCGCCACCAACACCGTCAACTACTCCGATCAGCTTCCGCTCGCGCAGGGGGTGAAGTTCGGCTGATCGACTTCACCCGTTCGTCATAGTCTGCTCGCCCTGCCGGGTCGACGGACGTCACCGCCCGGTTCCCGCCGATCACCCGGCGCACCAGGGTGATCAGCGCTTCGGGGGCCAGCGCCAGGCCGACATCCAGTGCGGCCAGGTAGCCGGGCACCGGGGTCTGCGCGCGCCGCGTCGACACCGTGCGCACGACCGCCGCCGCGATGTCCTCGGGGTCGACGGTCGGCAGCCCCTTGCCGAGCGGGAGCCCAGAGGTCAACGTCGTCCGCACGGCACTGGGCAGCACCGTGGACACGCTGACGCCCGCCTCCGCGAACTCGAGGCGGGCCGTCGAGGAGAGTCCGACGGCGGCGAACTTGCTGGCGTTGTACACGGCCAGCCCCGGGATCGCGATCTTGCCCGCGAGCGAGGCGACGTTGACGATGTGGCCGCGGCCGCGTGCGACCATCGCGGGGGCCACCGTCCGCATGCCGTGGATCAGCCCCCACACGTTCACGTCGAGGGTGGTCTCGCCGATCTCGTCCGGTTCGTCCAGGAAGGCGGCCACCGGCATCACGCCTGCGTTGCCGACCAGGATGTCGATCGGGCCGAGATCGGCGATGACGCCTGCGACGCAGGCATCCCACGACGCCCGGGTCCGCACGTCGAGCGTGTAGGCCCGTGCCGCCGAACCGATCTCGGCCGCGACCTCGTCGGCCGCGCCGCGATCGAGGTCGGCGACCGCGATCAAGGCGCCGCGCGCGGCCATGGCGTGTGCGGTCGCACGGCCGATGCCACGGCCCGCTCCGGTGATGAGGACGACCGCACCGCGCAGATCGATCTCGGGATACTTCATCGCGTCTCCATCTCGTATGCACGCTCGTCGAACTCGCCGAGCCTGGTCTTCATCCGCGCCGTGGACCACGGCCAGTTGAAACTGTTGCGCCCGTTCACGTCCAGGAAGTAGCTCTGGCATCCGCCGGCGTTGTAGACGGTGGTGGCCAACGCCTGCTGCACCTCGGCATTGAAGGCCGCCTGCACCTGCTGGCGGGTCTCCATCCGGGTCCAGTTGCCGTCCTTGGCCGCGGCGATCGCCTTCGCCAGGTATCCCAGCTGCGCCTCGAGGATCATGAACGCCGAGGTGTGGCCGGTGCCGAGCGCCGGGCCCAGCAGCACATAGGCATTGGGGAAGCCGGCGATCGTGGTGCCGAGGTAGGCCTGCGGGCTGCCCTTCCAGTGCTCGTCGAGGCTGCGGCCCTCACCGTCGAAGATCTTGCCGCCGATCGGCATGTCGAGGATGTGGAAGCCGGTGCCGAAGATGATCGCGTCGACCTCCCGCTCGGCACCGTCGGCCCCGACCACGGTGTTGCCCCGGACGGAGGCGACCGCGTTGGCGTGCACCTCGACATTGGGGCGGGTCAGCGCCGGGTAGTAGGTGTTCGACAGCAGCATGCGCTTGCAGCCGAGGGTGTAGTCGGGCGTGAGTGCCTTCCGCAGCTCCGGGTCGCGCACCTGGGCACGCAGCTGCACCTTGCCGATCTGCTGCACGATCCGCAGGATCCACGGGTGCCGGAATCCGAGCCCGAGCGCCTCCATGATCGAGTACTCGATCGCGCGCAGGGCGCGATGCGCGCCCGGGACACGGCGCATCACCCAGCGTTCAGCCTTCGGCACGTGATGGTCCGGCTTCGGCAGCACCCATTGCGCCGTGCGCTGGTAGAGGTGTAGCTCCCCCACGGTCGGTGCGATCGCGGGCACGAACTGCACCGCGGAGGCGCCGGTGCCGACGACCGCGACGCGCTTGCCTGCCAGGTCGTAGTCGTGATCCCAGCGCGAGGAGTGGAACACCTTGCCGCCGAAGGTGTCCAGGCCGGGGATCGGCGGCACCAGCGGCTCGTTCCATGGCCCGACGGCCGCGACGACGGAGTTCGCGGTGAGCGTGCCCGTCGAGGTCTGCAGCACCCAGCGGTGGGCGGGCTCGTCCCAGTCCGCGCGGATCAGCTCGGTGCCGAATCGAACGTGCGCGTCGACCCCGTGTTCAGCGGCGGTGCGGTCGATGTAGCCGCGGATCTCGTCCTGACCCGCGAACAGCCTGGTCCACTCCGGATTCGGCGCGAACGAGAACGAGTACAGGCCGGACGGGACGTCGCAGGCGCACCCGGGGTAGTCGTTGTCGCGCCAGGTGCCACCGACCGAGTCGCCCTTCTCGAGGATCGCGAAGTCCGTGATCCCCATCCGTCGCAGGGTGATCCCGGCGCCGATGCCGGAGATGCCGGCCCCGACGATGAGGACCTCGAAGTGCTGTTCCTGTGTCATGCGAGCGCCTTTCGGGTCGTGCGGAGGGCGGCCTCCAGCGTGGCCAGACGCCTGCGGTCGTCCATGAAGTTCGGGCCCATCACGGCCAGGTCCTCGGCGGTGGCGTCGAGCCGGATGACCCGGGTGCCGGCCGCCTCGACGGTGGTGATCTCCGCGTCCAGGCCCGCGCTCATCCAGCTCCGCAGGACCAGTCGTTCCGCGCGGGCGGCTCCCCTGGCGCGGACGGGGCCGGTGGAGGCCATCGGCGCCAGCACCACCAGTTCGTCGAGTTCGAGCGGGGCGAGGACGTCCGCGGACGCGGTCGAGGCGGCGCCGCCGTCGACGTAGCGGCGGCCCTTGATCCGGACGGGTGGCATCCAGCCCGGGATCGCCCAGGACGCGCGGAGCGCCTGCGACAGTGTCGCTTCCGGCGCACCGGGCGAGCCGAACGCGACGCGGGCTCCGGTGTCGTAGTCCATCGCGACGAGCCAGGTCGCGGGGTGCGGGACCCAGGAACGGTCGGGGTTCAGTCCCACCGCGAGCCGGTGCAGCCAGGACGCGTCACCCCCGCCGGGCGGCAGCAACCCGCTCAGTGCCGTCACCGGCGCCACCTCATGGCGCAGGCCCGCGCGCACCAGCTTCGGCGAGCCGAGCCCGAGTCGAGGCAGCGGCGGCACCCGGCCGGGGGCGTCCGCCAGGTGATCGCGCAGCGCCGGATGGGTCGGCTGCTCCCCCAGCTGCATGGCCAGGATCTCGTCCACGCCAACCCCGCTGCCGAGCATGGTGACCAGTTCCGCGCCCGCCGAGGTGCCGACGAGAACGTCCGCCTCGCGGGGGTCCCAGCCGAGGCTGTCGCGCACCGCCACCAGCGCGGCAACGGTCCAGGCCGCGCCGAGAGTTCCGCCGCAACCGATGACGAGGCCGCGACGGAGTTGTCTGTCACTCGAAGTCATATTCAGAAACTAACAGTATTTGGATACGATGGGTATACCAAGAGTGAGAATTTTCGAGAGGACCGCAAATGGCACGCTTGACCAGGTCGGAGAGCCAGGCCCAGACCAGGACCAATCTGATCGCGACCGCCCGCGACCTGTTCCTCGCCGACGGGTTCGCCGCGACCTCGCTCGAGAAGGTCGCCGAGGAGGCCGGCTACTCCAAGGGCGCGGTGTACTCGAACTTCCGCAACAAGAACGAGCTGTGCCTGGAGGTGCTCCAGCTGATCCACGTCACCAAGGGCGCCGAGGTGGCCGAGGTGATGTCGCGGCAGGCGCCGCTGGAGGAACGGCTGACGGCGTTCGAGGACTGGGCGCAGCGCACCCTCGGCGATGTCGGCTGGACGACGCTCGAGTTCGAGTTCATCGTGCTGGCGCGCCACGACCCGGAGCTGCGGGCCGCGCTCGTGGCCAGTCTCGACATGGCGCGTGGCATCGTGGCGGCCCTGCTCGATGCGCTCACGGCGTCCGGGGAGGTCACGCTCCCGATGTCGGTGGACGACGCCGCGACCAGCGTGCTGAGTATGGGCGTCGGCCTCGGCATCCAGCGCGCCATCGACCCCACGATCTCGACCGGCATCGTCACCCGAAACCTCCGCGCGCTTCTCACTGCTGCCGGCCCCGCGGATCTACCCTCACAGGCGTGACGAACTGGCCCGAGCTCGCGCGCGAGATCGCCGACGACGTGCTGTACCCCGCCGCCGACAGCGTCGATGCCGACGGCGAGATCCCGCTCAGTCACTTCGAGGCGCTGGCCGCGGAGGGCTTCTACGGCCTCGCCGCACCGACCGAGTTCGGCGGACCCGGTCTCGGTATCGACGACCTGGTGGCGGTGGTGGAGACGCTGTGCGGCGGCTGCCTCGCCACCTGTTTCACGTGGATGCAGCACCACGGCGTGGTCGCGGGGCTGGCGTCGAGCCCGAATCATGATCTGCGCGATGAATATTGGGACGGGTTGATGGACGGGTCGGTCCGGGCAGGCGTCGCCTTCGCAGGCGCCATCCCGCAGCCGCCGCTCCTGTACGCGCGCCGCGTCGAGGGCGGGTACGTGCTCGACGGCGTCGCGCCGTTCGTGACCGGCTGGGGCATCGTCGACATCCTGCAGCTGAGCGCCCGCGACGAGTTCGACGATTCGATCGTGCACGCCATCGTCGACGCGGCCCCCGGCCAGGGCGTGTCGGTGGAAGAGCTGCCGCTGATCGCCGCGCGCGGGAGCAACACCGTCCGGATGCGGTTCGACGGCTTCGAGGTGCCGGACGAGCGGGTGAGCAAGGTGGTGCCCCAGGAGGAGTTCGCCGCCGGTCAGGGATTCGGGTCCTGGCTCAACGCGTGCATGGCGATGGGCGTCGCCCGGCGCTGCCTCACCGAGCTCGGCGAGCGGGGCGTGGACACCACCGGATTCGCGTCGGAGGCGACGGCGGTCCGGGCGAATCTCGATGCCGCACTCGGCGGCCGGTTCGACCTCTTCGCGGCGCGGGCCCAGGCCTCCGAGCTCGCGATCCGGGCCGCCGCCGCGCTGGTGACCGCGACGGGCAGCTCCGCGGCCGTCAGCGGCGCCACCGCCGAACGGCTGATGCGCGAGGCCACATTCACACTGGTGGCGGCGTCGAGGCCGCAGATGCGAGCGGCCTTGCTTGGCGAGCTCGGGGCTGACGCCGCCGGCGTCTGAACCGTCTCGACGCGGCGGCCGATCGCCACTACCCGCCGGTGCCGATGACGGTCCTGAGGGTGGCGAGCTGCTCGCCGGTGAGATCCACGGGCTGCAGCACCGCGTTCCATCCGTCGACGTACTCGGACGTGTACTTGTGGCCGTGACCGCCGGGAACGCCGGTGGAGAACGGCAAGTCTGCGGTGATCTGCCAGAACGTCACGAACGGTATCCAGACCATTTCCTCGAGCACGTCCCGCCCCGGCGGCTGACCGATCCAGTCCGGCTCACTCAAGATCAGGTTCGGACTCCACCAGACGATCGGGTCCGAGGGATGCATCAGGTACAGAACGCGGCTGCCGTCCCAGGGGCTCCCCTCGGGGGGAATCCCGGCCTCGGGGTCGTTGCTGAATCGCACCGTTCGCCCGTCCTTGTAGACGGGCTCGACCTCCGGGCTCCCCGGCTCACGCCGGTCGCTGAACTCGCGGAACAGCGTGTTGAAGTTGGGAGGGCCGGCGAACAACGTTCCCGAGGTCCGGTTGCGCAGGTCGTACTCACCGCTGAAGGCGGTCTCGCCGCCGAACGAGCCAAGGCTCTCCCCCGCGACGAACAGCCGGGGACGGGCATCCTGCGGCAGTTTCGACCACACGTCGTAGACCGCGTCGAACAGATCGCGGCCCGCCTCCCTGGCCTTCGATTGATCGACCAGGTAGGAAATCCACGACGGCAGGTACGAGTACTGGATCGCCACGGTCGCCGCGTCGCCACCGGTGAGGTACTCGAAGCTGTCCACCAGGGCCGGATCCACCCAGCCGCTCCCGGTCGTCGTCACCACGAGCAGGTTGGCGCGCTGGAAGCCTCCGGCACGGCCGAGGTCCTCGACCGCCAACGCCGCCCTCGACTCGGAATCGTCCGACGACGCCAGACCGGCGTAGCTGCGAATCGGTTCCAGGGCCGGGTGGTCGACGAACTGGCCGATCTGATCGGTGGTCGGACCTGCGCCGATGAAGCTGCGTCCCTGCCATCCCAGCGAATCCCACGGCACCACTGAGCCGGGGCCGCCTGACCGGAGGCCGGTCGCGGGCTGCTGGACACCTTCCGGAGTCATCGTGTCGCGCAACGAGAACGCCCCGTTCGCGACGCTGACGAGGCCTCCGAGCAGCACTCCCGAGACCACCGCGTAGACGATTCCGGCAATCAGGAACCACCCGACAACGCTCGCCGCCCGCTGGCCGATCCACCGGTCGAGCCGCCGCGCGCTCCAGCGATACATGCCGCGAATGCCGCGCCCGATCGCAATGAGGAGACAGAACACCACCGCCGCGACGACGGGCGCGAGCACCACCAGCGGAACGTTGTACTCGGTGACACCCATCAACGCGCGGATCTGGTGCTGCCAGTACTGCCCTGCCGCGAACGAGACTGCGAACAGCACCACCGCACTGACGAGGAAGACCAGCCACGAGCGACGTCCCGGGCGCCGAGCAGCTCTATCGGCGAACGCGCGCCACACGAAGGCCGCGAACACGCCCAGCCCGTACCCGATCGCGGCGGTGATTCCACAGACCACCCCTTGCAGCACACCCCCGCGCGGGAGCAGCGACGGCGTGAACGACAGGCACGCGAAAACGAGTGCACCCCAGCACCCGGGCAGCGTGACATACAGCAGCTTCCTGTGCTCACCGGACTCGGGCGTATCCACGACCGTCGACACCATGGCCACCTCCGCCTACCGCAACGGCTTCTCCCAGCCGGAGCTCGGAATCCAGGTCCATACCGCCCAGATGACGAATACATCGAGGACGATGATCAGGCCGGCCCACCCCGGGGCGTAGGGCAGCCACAGGAAGTTGACCACGATCGACAGTGCCGCGATGACGATCGCCAACGTCCGCGCCCATATCCCGGCCCGGAACAAGGCGACACCCACCAGCGCGATCACCACACCGAGGGCGATGTGGATCCAGCCCCACGCGGTCAGATCGAGCTCGTAGGTGTAATCGACGCCGACGGTGAAGACCTCGTCGGTGCCGACCGCAGCCAACCCCTGAAGAACCTGGAGCACGCCGACGGCAACCAGAAGCACCGCGGCCCCGATCGAGGTGCCGGCGGCGACCTCCTGCTTGACGCTCGACTTCTCGGACACGACGGTTCACCTCTCCGGACTCGGATGCAGTACGCCTCCCTCAGTGTGCGCCCAGTGTCGGGGGCCCGAGGCACTATGGACACCATGGACACGGTGCTCGGCAGGTTCTCCGCCCCCACCCGGGAGTGGTTCGCCGGCGCCTTCCCCGCGCCCACCGCCGCCCAGCTCGGGGCCTGGGACGCCATCGCCGACGGCTCGCACGCGCTGGTCGTCGCGCCGACCGGATCCGGCAAGACACTCTCCGCGTTCCTGTGGGCGCTCGACCAGCTGGCCGCCCGCCCGCACGACGATCAGCGCCCGCCTGGCACCACCGTCCTGTACGTCTCGCCGCTCAAGGCGCTCGCGGTGGACGTCGAGCGGAACCTGCGCGCCCCGCTGGTCGGCATCACCCAGACCGCCAAGCGCCTTGGCCTGACGCCGCCGGAGATCACCGTCGGCGTCCGTTCCGGCGACACCAGCCCCGCGGATCGCCGTGCCCTGGTGCGCACACCCCCCGACATCCTCATCACCACGCCCGAGTCGCTGTTCCTCATGCTCACCTCGGCGGCCCGCGAATCGCTCGCCACCGTGCAGACCGTGATCGTCGACGAGGTGCACGCCGTCGCGGCGACCAAACGCGGTGCACACCTGGCTCTCTCGCTCGAGCGGCTCGACATGCTGCTCCCCCGTCCTGCGCAACGGATCGGGCTGTCCGCGACGGTCCGCCCGCACGAGGAGGTGGGCCGCTTCCTCACCGGGTCCGCGCCCATCCACATCGTCTGCCCACCCTCCCCGAAGACCTTCGACCTGACCGTGCGGGTACCGGTCGAGGACATGACCGAACTGGGGGTCACGACACCGGACGAGAATTCCGTTTCCCCGGCCCCACAACAGGGTTCGATCTGGCCGCATGTGGAGGAGCAGATCGTCGACCTGGTCCTCGAGCACCGGTCCTCGATCGTGTTCGCCAATTCCCGCCGGCTCGCGGAGCGGCTCACCGCCAGGCTCAACGAGGTCTATGCCGACCGCCTCGGCGCCCCGGTCGAGACCGTGCACAAGCCGGCCTCGCTGATCGGCTCCACCGCCGAGGTGGGGCACGGCGCCGAGGCGCTGCTCGCCCGCGCCCACCACGGCTCGGTGAGCAAGGACCAGCGCGCGCTCATCGAGGACGACCTCAAATCCGGGCGGCTGCGCTGCGTGGTGGCCACCAGCAGCCTCGAGCTCGGAATCGACATGGGCGCGGTCGATCTCGTCGTGCAGGTGGAGGCGCCGCCCTCGGTGGCGAGCGGGCTGCAGCGGGTCGGGCGAGCCGGGCACCAGGTCGGGGAGATCTCCAGGGGGGTGCTCTTCCCCAAGCACCGCACCGACCTCATCCACTGCGCGGTCACCGTGGAACGGATGACCGCGGGCCGGATCGAGGCGCTCGCGGTCCCGGCGAACCCGCTCGACATCCTGGCCCAGCACACCGTGGCCGCCTGCGCCCTCGACCAGCTCGACGTCCAGTCCTGGTTCGACGCGGTCCGCCGCACCGGGAACTTCGCGACACTGCCCCGGTCCGCGTTCGACGCCACCCTCGACCTGCTGGCGGGCCGCTACCCGTCCGACGAGTTCGCCGAGCTGCGCCCGAGACTCGTCTGGGATCGCGACGCCGATGTCCTCACCGGCAGGCCCGGCTCACAGCGGCTGGCCGTCACCTCCGGCGGAGCGATCCCGGACCGCGGACTGTTCGCCGTGTACATGGTGGGTGAGAAGGCCTCCCGGGTCGGCGAGCTCGACGAGGAGATGGTCTACGAGTCGCGGGTGGGCGACGTCTTCGCGCTCGGCGCCACCAGCTGGCGGATCGAGGAGATCACCCACGACCGGGTCCTCGTCAGCCCGGCCTACGGCCTGCCCGGCCGGCTCCCGTTCTGGCACGGTGACGGCCTCGGCAGGCCCGCCGAGCTCGGCGCGGCTCTGGGCGAGTTCCTGCGCGAGATGTCACTCGGCGCGGACACGGATCTGCGGGCCCGCCTGGCCGACCAGGGCCTCGACACCAACGCCACCCAGAACCTGCTCGCCCTCGTCGAGGAGCAGCGCACCGCCACCGGACAGGTCCCCACCGACCGCACCCTCGTGGTCGAGCGGTTCCGCGACGAGCTCGGCGACTGGCGACTCGTGCTGCACTCGCCCTACGGGCTGCCGGTGCATGCGCCCTGGGCCCTCGCGGTCGGCGCCCGGCTGCAGGAGCGGTACGGGATCGACTCCGCGCCGACCGCATCCGACGACGGCATCATCGTCCGGCTACCGGACACCGAGGACGCCCCGCCCGGCTCGGAGCTGTTCGTCTTCGATCGCGACGAGATCGCGGACATCGTCACCGAGCAGGTCAGCAACTCCGCGCTGTTCGCGTCCCGATTCCGCGAGTGCGCCGCCCGTGCCCTGCTGCTGCCGCGGCGCAACCCGGGCAAGCGGGCGCCGCTCTGGCAGCAGCGACAGCGCTCCGCCCAGCTGCTCGACGTCGCGCGCAAGTTCCCGACCTTCCCGATCCTGCTCGAGACCGTCCGCGAATGCCTGCAGGACGTCTACGACCTGCCCTCCCTCACCGCCCTGTTCGACGGCATCGGCCGCAAGCAGATCAGGCTCGTCGAGGTCGAGACGCCGTCGCCGTCGCCCTTCGCGGGGGCGCTCCTCTTCGACTACGTCGGAGCGTTCATGTACGAGGGCGACAGCCCGCTCGCCGAGCGACGGGCCGCCGCCCTGTCCCTCGACTCCACCCTGCTCGCCGAACTGCTCGGCCGGGTGGAGCTGCGCGAACTGCTCGATGCCGACGTCATCGACCTCACCGAAGGCGAACTCCAACGCCTCGTCCCCGATCGCAGGGCAAAGGATCTCGAGGGGGTCGCGGACCTGCTGCGCCTGCTCGGGCCGCTGACCGACTCGGAGATCGCGAACAGGACGCACGGTGATGCCGCGCTCTGGGTCCGCGAGCTCGAAGCGCAACGTCGGGCCATGCGGGTCGGCTTCGCCGGCGAGCAGTGGTGGGTGGCGATCGAGGACGCGAGCCGGATGCGCGACGCGCTCGGCGTGCCGCTGCCGATCGGCACCCCGGCCGCGTTCATCGAACCGGTCGACGACCCGCTCGGCGACCTCGTCGCGCGCTACGCCCGCACCCACGGACCGTTCTCCCTCGCCGACGCGGCCGCCCGGTTCGGACTCGGGACCTCCGTGGTCCGGGACGTGTTGCGCCGCCTCGCCGCCGACAAGCGCGTGCTGGAGGGCGAGTTCCGGCCCGCAGCCGCGGGCAGCGAGTGGTGTGACGCCGAGGTGCTGCGGCGGCTCCGGCGCCGCTCCCTCGCCGCCGCCCGCAAGGAGGTCGAGCCGGTCGAGCCGTTCGCGCTCGGCCGCTTCCTGCCCGACTGGCAGCACATCGGCGGCGGCCTGCGCGGAATCGACGGGGTGGCCGCGGTGATCGAACAGCTTGCGGGCGTACCGATCCCCGCCTCCGCCTGGGAACCGATGATCCTGAGTTCGCGGGTGCGCGACTACCAGCCGGCGATGCTCGACGAGCTGACCGCCACGGGCGAGGTGCTGTGGTCGGGCGCAGGCGCGATCTCCGGCAGCGACGGCTGGGTGTGCCTGCACCCGGCCGATGCGGCGCCGCTGACGCTGGCCCCGCCCGTCGACACGGAGCTGTCCGAGCAGCAACGCCAGATCCTCGACGCGCTCGCGCCGGGTGGCGCCTACTTCTTCCGGAACCTCTCGGACCTGATCGGCGGGACCGACGACGCCGCCCTCGCGGCCTCGCTGTGGGAGCTGGTGTGGGCCGGCCACCTCAGCAACGACACCTTCGCTCCCCTGCGTGCCCTGTTGTCGGGGCCCTCGCGCTCGACGCCGAGCCACCGGGCGCCGCGCCGGGCACCGCGAGCCCGGCCCTACCGCGCCCTCGCCCGTCCGGCGTTGCCGAGCCGGACCGGGCCGCCCACCGTCGGCGGACGGTGGTCGCTGCTGCCCGAACTCGAACCCGACCCGACCATCCGGGCACACGCGCGGGCGGACGTGCTGCTGGACCGGTACGGCGTGCTCACGCGGGGATCGGTGGTCAGCGAATCGGTCCCCGGTGGCTTCGCCCTGATGTACAAGGTGCTGCGGGGTTTCGAGGACAGCGGGCGGTGCAGACGTGGGTACTTCGTCAACACCCTTGGCGCCGCACAGTTCTCGACCTCCGAGGTGGTCGACCGGCTGCGGGCCTACGGCGACCGGGTCGGCCCGGCCAACGCACCAGCCGCCGTGACCCTCGCCGCGACGGACCCGGCGAACCCGTTCGGCGCCGCGCTGGCCTGGCCCGCCACCGCGGGCGGGCACCGGCCCGGCCGCAAGGCGGGCGCCCTGGTGGTGCTCATCGATGGGGAGCTCGCGCTGTACGTCGAGCGCGGCGGCAAGACCGTGCTCACCTTCACCGATGATCCCGGCGCATTGCACGGTGCGGCCGGATCGCTGGCCGCCGTGGTGGACCACGGCGGCGTCGACAAGATCGTCATCGAGAAGGTCGACGGCGAGTCCGTGCACACCAGCCCCCTCTCGCCGGTCCTCGTCGAGGCCGGTTTCGCGGCGACTCCGCGCGGCCTCCGCAAGCGGGCCCTCCATGCCCGAGGGTGACACCGTCTGGCAGGTCGCGGGGCAGCTCCGCGCCGCGCTCGCGGGCCGGCCGCTCACCGTCTGCGACATCCGGGTGCCGCGCTTCGCGACCGTCGACCTCACCCCTGGACCGGTCGACGAGGTGGTCAGCAGGGGCAAGCACCTGCTGATCCGGGTGAGCGGGCAGACCGTGCACACCCATCTGAAGATGGAGGGCGCCTGGCACGTCTATCCCGAGGGCGGACGCTGGCGGAGGCCCGCGTGGCAGGCGCGGATCCTGCTGGGCACCACCGACTTCCTCGCGGTCGGGTTTCAGCTCGGCATCGTCGAGGTCCTCGCCAGGGACGAAGAGGAGCGGGCGGTCGGTCATCTCGGGCCGGACCTGCTCGGCCCCGACTGGGACCCCGACCGCGCCGCGACGAATCTCGCCGCCGACCCCGCCCGCACGATCGGCCTGGCCCTGCTGGACCAGCGCGTGATGGCGGGCATCGGCAACGTCTACCGCAACGAGCTGTGTTTCCTGCGCGGAGTGCACCCGGCGACCCCGGTGGCCGCCGCAGGTGAGCCGCACGCGTGGGCCGAACTCGCGCACCGACTACTGGTGGCGAACCGGGACCGCGTCGTGCGCATCACCACCGGAGACCGCCGGCGCGGCCGCAGCACCTGGGTGTACGGCCGTTCCGGCAGGCCCTGCCTGCGCTGCGGCACCCTCGTCAGGGGCGGGGTCCTCGGCGACGGAACCCACGTAAGCGAACGGCAGATCTTCTGGTGTCCGCGCTGCCAACCGTCCGTCTGAGCTAGTGCCTCGTGCCCGAAGTCAATTGATGGTTGCCGGGGATCCACGTGGATGCATCGCCAGGCGGAGGAGTCCCAGGTAGCGGGGTTCTACCTGGGACTTCGACAACGCAGCGAGGCGCCGCGTGGGCCCCGGCAACCGCGAGAAGACTTCGGGCGCGAGGCACTAGGGACGGCTCGCCCGGTCCAGCAGGCCGAGGCAGTGCCGGATCAGCGTCTCGCGGGGCACGGTGACCGTGCCGTCGAGGTAACCGATGAACAGACTCGTCAGGGCCCCGACGAGACCGAGCGCACGCAGGGTCCGTTCGTCGGGATCGGCGACGCCTTGCAGTTGATCCTGCACCAGCACAACGAAACTCGGGGCGAGTTCCAGGCCGCGCCCGCCCAGTGCGGGTTCCCGCAGCGGCGCCAGCAGCAGGACCCGGCCTGCTTCGGGGTGGTCGAGGACGAGGGCAACGAACGCGCGGACGGCGAGTTCCGCGATCTCCGTCGGCGTCTCGGCGCCCGCGACCGCGGACACCAACGCGTCGCGGGCCCGCTCACCGACCTCCGCGTACACACCGCGGATGTAGGCGTCGCGGTCGTCGAAGCTCTCGTAGAAATACCGCTCGGTGACCCCGGCCGCGCGGCACGCCGCGCGCACGCTCACCGCGGGCCCGCCTGCCGCACCGAGCAGATCCACCCCGACCTCGAGCAGGCGCGTCCGTCGCTGCAGACGGCGCTGATCGAGGCCGGGGCGGTCGGTGGTGCTCATCGGACCCAGTGTATTCGGGCCCGGTCGATCACATGTGGGTGCCGCCGTCGATGCGAATCTCGGTGCCGGTGACGAACTTTCCGTCGTCGGAGGCGAGCATCGCGATCACGCCTGCGACGTCCTCCGGCGGCGCGAAGCCCTCGCCGATCCACGGGTAGAGCTTGCCGATCAGAGTCGGGTCCAGGTCGTGCTCCGGGAAGCCCGGGTTGCTGGTCATGCCGGAGGCGATGCTGCCGGGCTCGACCGCGACAGCGCGCAGGCCGGCCTTGGCGTACTCGAGGGCGATGGCATGGGTGAAGGACCGGATGCCGCCCTTGGTGGCCGCGTACGCCGCCATGTACGGGTGCGCGAACGACGCCGAGGTGGAGCTGAAGTTCACCACGACACCCTGACCGTTCTCGACCAGCGCGGGCAAGGCCTCGCGGGTGACCAGGAAGGTGCCCGTGAGGTTGACGCCGATCACCTTGTTCCAGAAGTCGAGGCTGGTCTCGTGCGTGTGCGAGGCGCGCAGGATGCCCGCGGCGTTGATCAGCACCTGCAGCCCGCCGAGGTCCTTGATCGCGCCGCCGATGGCCTCCTGTACCGACGCCTCGTTCGAGATGTCGACGACGACGGTGGTCAGGCGGTCCGCGGCCCCGGCCTCCTCGGCGCGGGCGCGCGTGACCGCGAGCCCCTCCTCGGACACATCGGCGGCGGCGACCACGCCGCCCTCCGCGAGAATCCGGGCGACCGTCGCCTGACCGATGCCGGATCCGGCCCCGGTGATGAGCGTCTTGCGGCCCTCGAAGCGGTTCATGAACTGATCTCCTTCTACTGGGTAGTGGTGTGTTCCCGGTCTCAGCTGCACGTTACGCCGAGATGGCACAACGTGCCATGATGGTGTCCATGGCGGACCCCGGCGCACAAGCCCCCCTCCCTCTCACCGAGCGACGGCGACTCCAGACCCAGCTCGAGATCGCACACTGCGCGGCCGAGCTGTTCGCCGCGCGGGGCGCGTCCGCGGTCACCGCCGAGGACATCGCGACCGCCGCCGGAATCAGCTTGCGGACCTTCTACCGGTACTTCCGGACAAAGGAAGAGGCGGTCACCCCGATGCTCGCCGGCGGGGTCCGGGATTGGATCCACGACCTGGCCCGTGGCCCCCGCGACCTCCCGGCGGCCGAGGCACTCGAGCGGTCCGCGCGCCGCGCCCTCTCCCGCACCGACCGGGCAGGCGTCGATTCACTGCGGCTGACGCACGAGCTCTTCCGGGCGATTCCCGGCGACCCCGGACTCGAGTCCGTCTGGTTCCGGATCGTCCACGACACGGAGGAGTCGCTCGTCGAGGTCCTGCGCGACCTGATGGGCCCCGAGGCCGACCCGCTGGACGTGCGGCTGAT
This sequence comes from Rhodococcus sp. PvR044, assembly GCF_040548995.1. Classification (NCBI taxonomy): domain Bacteria; kingdom Bacillati; phylum Actinomycetota; class Actinomycetes; order Mycobacteriales; family Nocardiaceae; genus Rhodococcus; species Rhodococcus sp. PvR044. The sequence goes on along the minus strand of NZ_JBEPSX010000001.1, from coordinate 576,191 downwards.
GGCGGTGGCAGGCAACACCGCGATGCGCATCGCCATCCAGACCTGGGCGGATTCGGATGTGGCCGCCGGAAGCGACGGCACTCCCGCCGAGATCGTCGCGCGATGCATCCGGACGCTCACCGCCGGTCTGCGTACTCCTCAGGGATGACACGACTCTCAGCGAGTTCACACCTGGCGCTGATGTGTGTCAAGGGTTCGCTCGTGATCCTTGAGACATGATCACATTCCCGCTCGTCTTCATCGTCCTGACCGCCATGGCCGTGTCCGGCCTCGCCGCTCGTTCGGTTCCCTCGACCGTGGTCCGCACGCGTTGACCCGGACGGACGTGGAAAGCTCTACGTCCATGGAGCGAACACCCCTGGACGTCGAGGACTCGGCGAGTCGGATCAGCGCGTACGTCTACGGCAACGTCCTGGTGCTCGCCGCCCTCATCCCGTTGCACGACGCCAGCACCTCGCACGCCGCCATGGTGGTCATCGGCACCGTGCTGTCGACCTTCATCGCGCACGCCTTCGCCGAGTCGGTCGGCAGGAGCGCCCGAATCGGGCGCCCGCTGACCCGATCCGAGCATTTCGAGGAGCTCCGCGACTCGGTGCCGGTGCTGACCTCCGGGCTCGTCCCGGCGGCGGTGGTCGGGCTCGACGCCCTCGGCGTGCTCGAGGGGCAGACCGCGCTGTTGCTCGCCGAAATCTGGGTGGTCAGCCGCATCGCCGGCCTCGGCATCGTCATGACCCGCCTGCGCGGCGAGAAGCTCAGCAGGCACACCCTGGTGGCCTGCAGCCTGCTGGCCTTCGTCGCGATCGCCGTGGTCGCAGTGAAGCTCGTGCTGACGCACTGACCCCCGGCGCAACCGATCAGCGCGAGATCGGCACCGGCTCCAGGATCTCCGCCCTCGCCTCGGGCGCGGCGGCCCGCAGGGCGTCCGCCGCGGAGTCGTCGGGCTCCGCCTGCGAGTGGACCTCCGCCTCGACCCGCGCGCGATAGGTCTCCACCTCCCGGTCCACGGTGGCCGCGTCCCAGCCGAGGACCGGCGCCACCAGCTGCGCGACCTGCTCGGCGCAGTTCACCCCGCGGTGCGCGTACTCGATCGAGATCCGGGTGCGCCGCGCGAGGATGTCCTCGAGGTGCAGCGCGCCCTCGGCTGCGGCCGCGTACACCGCCTCGACCTGAAGGTAGTCGGGCGCATCGGTGATCGGTTGCAGCAGTTCCGGGGTATCCGTCGCGAGCCCGAGCACCTCGTGGATCAGCGAACCGTACCGGTCGAGCAGGTGCTTGACCCGGTACGGGTGCAGCCCGTACTGCTCACCGACCGCTGTCGTCTGGTTCACCAACGCGAAGTATCCGTCCGCCCCGACCAGCGGCACCTTCTCGGTGATCGAGGGCGCGACGCGGGCCGGAATGTCCTCGGAGGCCATGTCGACGGCGTCCTCCGCCATCACCCGGTAAGTCGTGTACTTGCCACCGGCGATCGCCACCAGTCCCGGCGCGACCCGCGCCACGGCGTGCTCACGCGAGAGCTTGGACGTCTCGTCGCTCTCCCCCGCGAGCAACGGCCGCAGCCCGGCGTACACGCCGTCGATGTCGTCGTGGGTAAGCGGCGTGACCAGCACCTTGTTCACGTGGCCCAGGATGTAGTCGATGTCCGCCTTGGTGGCGGCCGGATGGGCGAGGTCGAGATTCCAGTCGGTGTCGGTGGTTCCGATGATCCAGTGGTTTCCCCACGGGATCACGAACAGCACCGACTTCTCCGTGCGCAGGATGATCGCCGCCTCGCTAACCACCCGGTCGCGGGGCACCACGATGTGCACGCCCTTGCTCGCACGCACGCGGAACCGCCCACGCTGGTTGGAGAGCGCCTGGATCTCGTCGGTCCACACACCGGTCGCGTTGATGACGACGTGACCGCGGACCTCCGTGGTGCTGCCGTCCTCCGAATCCCGCACCCGCACACCGGAAACCCGGTCGGCCTCGCGCAGGAATCCGACCACCTGCGTCGAGGTGCGGACCACCGCGCCGTAGTGCGCGGCGGTGCGGGCCACGGTCATGGTGTGGCGGGCATCGTCGACGACGGTGTCGTAGTAGCGGATCCCACCGACCATCGAGTTCCGCTTGAGGCCGGGTGCCAGGCGGAGCGCGCCCGAGCGGGTGAGGTGCTTCTGCGCAGGCACCGACTTGGCGCCGCCCATCGTGTCGTAGAGGAAGATCCCGGCCGCCATGTACGGACGCTCCCACACCCGGTGGGTGATCGGGAACAGGAACTTCAACGGCTTGACGAGGTGCGGGGCTAGCGTCGACAGCGAGAGCTCGCGCTCGCGCAAAGCCTCACGCACCAGTCCGAATTCGAGCTGCTCGAGGTAGCGCAGGCCGCCGTGGAACATCTTCGACGACCGCGAGGAGGTGCCGGAGGCGTAGTCGCGCGCCTCGACAAGGGCGACACGCAGCCCCCGGGTGGCGGCGTCGAGCGCGATGCCCGAGCCCACGACTCCGCCACCGACGACGACGATGTCGAATTGCTCGGATCCCAGCTGGTCCCACGCATCCTTGCGCTGTTGCGGGCCCAGAAACTGTGCTCCCGATTGCTTGCTCAACGCATGCTCCTGTGAGTTGTCGACGAATCAGCACCAAGGCTAGGCCATGTCGACCGGTCTTCGCTGCCTCGAACGGGTGGTATGCAGCACCGGGACGACGCTTGGGAAGGGCGCCGTCTCACGATCGACGTGAATTGTGAGGCGCGCTTTAGTAGCTTTTAGCCGTGTATGTCGCCGCGATCGACCAGGGCACCACCTCGAGCCGATGCATGATCTTCGATCATGACGGGCTGGTGGTCGCCTCCGCTCAGAAGGAACACGAGCAGATCTTCCCTCGTGCGGGGTGGGTCGAGCACGATCCGGAGGAGATCTGGCGGGCCACCCGCGAGGTCGTCGCGGCCGCCCTGGCCAAGAAGGATCTGACCCGGCACGACATCGCCGCGGTTGGCATCACGAACCAGCGCGAGACCACCGTGGTCTGGGACCGCCGCACCGGCAAGCCGGTGTACAACGCGATCGTCTGGCAGGACACCCGCACCGACGAACTCTGCACCGAACTCGCCGGCGACGAGGGCCCGGGACGCTACCGCGAGCGCACCGGGCTGCCCCTGTCCACCTACTTCTCCGGCCCCAAGATCCGCTGGATCCTCGACAACGTCGAGGGGGCCCGCGAGCGAGCCGAGGCGGGCGAGCTCTGCTTCGGCACGATGGACACCTGGATCCTGTGGCACCTCACCGGCGGCGCGGACGGTGGGCTGCACGTCACGGATCCGACCAACGCGTCCAGGACCATGCTGATGGACCTGCGGACGCTCGAATGGGATGAACAGATCTGCGCCGAGTTCCGGATCCCGACCTCGATGCTGCCGCAGATCCGCAGCTCCTCCGAGGTGTACGCGCAGGTTCGCGAGCGCGGCATCCTGGCCGGGGTGCCGATCGCGGGCATCCTCGGCGACCAGCAGGCCGCCACCTTCGGGCAGGCCTGCCTGAGCGTCGGTGAGGCCAAGAACACGTACGGCACCGGCAACTTCCTGCTGCTCAACACCGGCACCACCCCGATGCCGAGCAGCAACGGGCTCCTCACCACCGTCTGCTACCGGATCGGCGACGCGCCCGCCGTGTACGCGCTCGAGGGTTCGGTGGCGGTCACCGGATCGCTCATCCAGTGGCTGCGCGACAACCTCGGGATCATCAACTCCGCCAAGGAGATCGAGGGACTCGCCGCCAGCGTGGAGGACAACGGTGGGGCATACTTCGTGCCCGCGTTCTCCGGTCTGTTCGCGCCGAGGTGGCGCCCCGACGCACGCGGGGCGATCGTGGGGCTGACCAGGTTCGTCAACAAGGGGCACCTCGCGCGGGCCGCGCTGGAGGCCACCGCCTTTCAGACCCGTGAGGTCCTCGAGGCGTGCCTCGCCGACTCCGGTGTCGAGCTGACCGCCCTGAAAGTGGACGGCGGCATGGTGCTCAACGAGATCCTGATGCAGTTCCAGTCCGACATCCTCGACGTCCCGGTGATCCGGCCGGTGGTCAACGAGACCACCGCCCTCGGCGCCGCCTACGCCGCGGGGCTCGCGGTCGGGTTCTGGGCGGGCGAGGACGACATCCGCAAGAACTGGGCCGTCGGGCGCACCTGGAAGCCCACCATGGCCGCGGCCGAGCGTGATCGGCTGTACCGGGAGTGGAACAAGGCCGTCGAGCGGACCTACGACTGGGTCGACTAGGCCCCCCTGCGCTCAGCGGCCTCTGTGCGCCGCCGCCAGCCGGCCGACCGCATCGCTCAGGGTCGACTCGTCGTTGGTGGTGAAGCACAACCGCGCGGTGCCCCGATGGTCACCACCGACGGCAAAGGCCGATCCGGGCACGAACGCGACGCCGTGGTCGAGTGCGGCAGGCAGCAGCAGCCCGGTGTCGGTGCCGTCGCGGAACTCGAGCCAGCAGAACATGCCGCCGCCGATCTCGGTCGCGGACACGGCGTCACCGAACGCGCCGGTGACCGCGGAGGCGAGCGCCCCGGCGCGGGCGCCGTACACGGCGCGGATCCGCGCCAGGTGCCCGGCCAGCCACGGTCCGTCGGCCAGCATGGTCGCCGCGATCTGCTGGGTCAACGCCCCGCCGCACAGGTCCGCGCCCTGCTTGACCAACTCGACGGCGTCGCAGACCGCGCGCGGGCCGCGCAGCCACCCGACCCGTAGCGCGGGTGCCAGGATCTTCGACGCGCTCGAGAGCCGGATGACCCGGTCGGAGTGGTCCGCGACCGGTGCGGGCGGCGCGCCGTCGAACCAGATCTCGCCGTACGGGTCGTCCTCGATCACCCAGAATCCGTACGCCTCGGCGAGTGCGGCGAGGTGCCGCCTGCGCGCGACGGACATCGTCGCGCTTCCGGGGTTGTGGAAGTTGCTCACCGTGTGCACCAACGTGGGCCGTTCGCCCGCGGCGAGGAGCTCCTCCAGGTGGTCGGTGCGCATCCCGTCCGCGTCGAGCGGCACCGTCAGGATCCTCGCCTCGGCGAGGCGGAGCACCTGGAGGGCCCCCGTGTAGGCGGGTTCCTCGACGACGACCGTGGCGCCGGGGTCGAGCAGCACCTGGGCGAGCAGGCTCAGCGCCTGCTGGGACCCGTGGGTCACCACCACCTCACGCGGGTCCACCGAGCGCGATCCGGCTGCGGACTCCCGCGCCGCGATCACCTCGCGCAGGCCGAACCAGCCCGCGGTCTCGGTGTACTGGACCGCGTCGGGTCGCGCGAGCACCGCCTCGCTCGCCTCGCGGATCCGCTCCCGAGGGATGAGCTCTGGGTCGGGCAGCCCGCCTGCCAGGCTGACGATCTCCGGGCGGGCGGTGATGGTGAGCAGATCCCGGATCGCCGAGCTGCGCAGCCCGTTCATACGGCGTGCGAACGCGGGGTGCGGGGACGGGGACATGAGACCTCCCGGGGCAGGCGGGGACAGGACGAGGCAGAAACACCTGGTCGTCCCGGGTCTGCGGGGCGGGAGGCGCCGAAGCGGGGGGCCGATGGTCGCGGCCGGCACCATCGACTATCACACAGGCGGGCCCACGATATGAACCCTCTGTTTCATATCGTGGGACCAGCGAGGTCAGTCGAGGTCGTCGTGGCGCATCAACTGGCGGGCGGCCTCGGTGATGGATCCGGTCAGCGACGGGTACACCGAGAAGGTCTGCGCCAGGTCGTTCACCGACAGGTTGTTCTGGACCGCGATGGCGATCGGGAGGATCAACTCCGACGCGGTCGGGGCGACCACGACCCCGCCGATCACCACGCCGGTGGCCGGGCGGCAGAAGATCTTCACGAAGCCGCGGCGCAGTCCCGACATCTTGGCCCGCGGGTTGGTGTTCAGCGGGAGCATCACGGTGCGCGCCGGCACCTCGCCGTCGTCGATCGAGGCCTGGCTGACACCGACGGTGGCGATCTCGGGACGGGTGAACACCGCGGAGGCGACGGTCTTGAGCTTGATGGGGCTGACCCCCTCGCCAAGGGCGTGGTACATCGCGATCCGGCCCTGCATCGCCGCGACGGAGGCCAGCGGCAGCAGTCCGGTGCAGTCGCCCGCCGCGTAGATCCCCGACACCGAGGTTCGCGAGACGCGGTCCACCCGCAGGTAGCCGCCCGGGTCGAGCTCGATGCCCACCCGCTCGAGTCCGAGATCGTTGGTGTTGGGGATGGAACCGACCGTCATCAGGGCGTGGCTTCCGGTGACCACCCGACCGTCGGCCAGCGTCACCGCGATGCCGTCCGCGGTGCGCTCGACGGAGTCGGCGCGGGCGTGCTTGACCAGCGTCACACCACGCTCGGACAGCGCATCCTCGAGGACGAGGGCCGCGTCCGCGTCCTCGTGCGGCAGCACCCGGTCGCGACTGGAGACCATCGTCACCTTGACGCCCATCTCGGTGTAGGCGGAGACGAACTCGGCGCCGGTGACGCCTGAACCGACCACCACCAGGTGCTCGGGCAGCGAATCGAGGTCGTAGAGCTGACGCCAGTTCAGGATGCGCTCGCCGTCCGGCTTGGCGGTCGGCAGAATGCGGGGGCTCGCGCCGGTGGCGATCAGCACGACATCGGCGTCGAGTACCTGCTCGCCGCCGCCGTGCAGCGTCGCCTTCACCTGGTGCGCCGCCATCCCGAGCTCCTGGTCGATCAGCTCCCCGTGCCCCGCGAGCAGCTCGACGCCGACGGTCTGGAGCCGATCCCTGATGTCCGAGGACTGGGCCTGCGCGAGGCTCTTGACCCGGGAGTGGATCTGCGGCAGCGAGATGGTGGCCTGGGACGGCTCAAGGCTGATGCCCAGGTCGGTGGCCCGGCGCATGTCCGTGCGCACCCCGGTCGAGGCGATGAACGTCTTCGACGGCACACAGTCCCACAGCACGCAGGCACCGCCGACCCCGTCGCAATCGATCAGCGAAACCGACGCACCGTGCTGGGCGGCGACGAGCGCCGCCTCATACCCGGCCGGTCCGCCGCCAATGATCACGATCCGGGTCATTCATCCTCCAGTTGTTCGGGAGCTGTTACGCAGGGTGTCGGTGCGTTCCACGCTATTGCACCGGCCCCTTCCGACGCACGTTGGCACGGGTTCCCTGCGGCGAACGGGTTTCGTTTTGCTGTGTGCGGTTCTGCAGTCACCCCGACACGGTTTAGGCTTTCGCCGTGCCGATCTACGCCGCTTACGGATCCAACATGCATCCGGAGCAGATGCTCAAGCGCTGCCCGCACTCGCCGATGGCGGGAACGGGCTGGCTGCACGGTTGGCGATTGACCTTCAGCGGCGGCGACATCGGCTGGGAAGGCGCACTGGCCACCGTCGTCGAGGACCCCGACTCCAGCGTCTTCGTGGTGCTCTACGACGTCCCCGACGAGGACGAGGTGAGCCTCGACCGGTGGGAGGGCTCCGAGCTCGGCATCCACCGCAAGATACGGCTCCGCGTCGACACCGACGGCGAACCGGTGCTGGCCTGGCTCTATGTCCTCGACGCCTACGAGGGCGGGCTGCCCTCCGCGCGCTACCTCGGCGTGATGGCCGAGGCCGCCGAGATCGCGGGAGCGCCCGCCGAGTACGTCCGCGATCTGCGAACCCGCAACAGCCGCAACGTGGGCCCCGGGACTCCCGGCTACCCCAGCTAGAGAACGCCCGCCGCGGCCAGCGGCAGGTTGGCCAACACCCGGACACCGACCCCGAGCGCGCGCTCGTCCAGATCGAAGGTCGGCTGATGGATGTCGAGCTGCGGCCCGACTCCCGACCACACCCCCAGGCGGGCCATGGCGCCGGGAACCTCCTCGAGATACCAAGAGAAGTCCTCGCCGCCGCCCGACTGCGGGGTGTCCGATCTCGCGTCCGGTCCGATCGCGGCGATCGCGCTCTCGAAGATCCGGGTGGAGTCCTCGTCGTTCACCACCGGCGGCACGCCGCGCCGGTAGTTGAGCTGATAGCGCACCCCCGTCGGCGCCAGCAGACCGTCCACGATCTCGTGGACCATCGGTTCGAGCAGCGCCCAGGTGTCGTGGTCGCCGGTCCGGACGGTCCCGATCAGCCTGCCCGACTGAGGAATCGCGTTCGGTGCCTGACCCGCGGTGACCGCGCCCCACACCATCACGGTGCTCGTGCGCGGATCGATCCGCCTGCTCAGCATTCCCGGCAGTCCGGTGATGACCGTGCCGAGGGCGTACACCAGGTCGGTGGTCAGGTGCGGTCGGGACGTGTGCCCGCCCGGGGAATCGAGAATCAGTTCGACGGTGTCCGCCGCGGAGGTGATCGCACCGAGCCGGACGCCGACGCGGCCCGCCTCCAGCCGTGGGTCACAGTGCAGCGCAAAGATTCTCGACACCCCCTTGAGGGCTCCGGCCGCGACCGCCTCCAGTGCGCCGCCGGGCATCACCTCCTCGGCGGGCTGGAAGATCAGCCGCACCCCGACCGGCAGGTCCGGCGCCTGGGCGAGCGCAAGGCCCGCGCCGAGCAGGATGGTGGTGTGTGCGTCGTGGCCACACGCATGGGAGACCCCGGTGACCGTGGACGCGTAGGGCGCTCCGGTGGCCTCCTGGAGCGGCAGCGCGTCCATGTCGGCCCGAAGCGCGACCCGCGGGCCGTCCGGGCCGATGTCACAGGTCAAACCGGTTCCGCCGGGAAGGATCTCGGGTGCCAGGCCGGCCGCGATCAGGCGGGTCGCGACGAACTCGGTGGTGGCGTACTCGTGCCGGGCCAGCTCCGGGTGCGCGTGGATGTGGCGCCGCCACGACGAGAGGTCCGCGGTGTGGTCGGCGACCCAGCGGTCGATCCACTCGGTCATCGACCGCCCACCCCCCGCCGCTGTGCGCCGTCGAGCAGACGCGCCCGCTGTTCGGGGTCGGTCGCCGCACGGATCGCGGTGCCCGCCAGCGCCACCGCGCCGTCGGTGACCGCGCGGTCGGCGGACTCGGTCACGCACGCCGCGGCGAACGCCGGCTGATGGGTGGCCGCACCGCCCGACTCGATCCCGATCACGGGGTGGATCCCCGGCAACACGTGCGTGACGTTGCCCATATCTGTGCTGCCCAAGGGACGCGATCCTTCCAATGCCGGGGCCAACGGACTGCGCCCCATCTCCACTATCAGTTCACGATAGGACCGGACCAGCCACGGATCGGGCCGCAGTTCGGTGTAGTTCGGTGAGACGGTACGAATCTCGTGCGTGCACCCGGCCGCCAGCGCGCCCGCCTCGAAGCAGGCCAGCGCCCGTTCCGTCAGTTCGGTGAGCGAATCCGCGGTCTGCGCCCTCAGGTAGTAGTGCATCTCGGTCCTGGCGGGCACGATATTCGGCGCGATCCCGCCGTCGCTGACGATCCCGTGCATCTGCTGGCCCGCGGACAGGTGCTGACGGAGCAGCCCGAGACCCACCTGCGCGATGGTGGCCGCATCGGCCGCATTGCGCCCGAGCTGCGGCGATGCCGAGGCGTGCGCCTCGCGGCCGCTGAAGACGACGGCCAGATCGGCCATCGCGAGTGAGGTGGCACCCGCGATGTCCTCCGGGCCAGGGTGGACCATCATCGCCGCACCGAGGTCGTCGAAGACACCACGCTCGAGCATCAGCACCTTGCCGCCGCCGCTCTCCTCGGCAGGGGTGCCGAGCACCCGGACGGTGATACCGAGGCGGTCCGCGAGCGGCGCGAGCGCAAGGCCCGCGCCGACCGCGGACGCCGCGATGATGTTGTGCCCGCAGGCGTGTCCGATCTCCGGCAGCGCGTCGTACTCCGCGAGGATCCCGATGACCAGCTCGCCGCTGCCATAGCTGGCGGTGAACGCCGTCGGCAGTTCGGCAACCGGCGACTCGACGTCAAAACCCCGCTGCGAGAGCAGTTCCGCGACCTTTGCGGCGCTGCGATGCTCCTCGAAAGCGAGCTCCGGCTCCGCGTGGATCGAATGCGACAGCGCGACGAGGTCGGACGCCGCTGTCGCGACCGTACCGACCACTTCCGAATTCACGGCTCCAGTATCTCATCCGTGTCCGGCGTCACCCGCCGCTCGAGCCCGATGGCTACCCGAAGCTGAGGTTCGACGGATCCGTCGGCACGGCGAAAGCCTCGAGGACCGGCCGGTGGATACCGGACTTGATCCCGGCGAGGTTCGGCCCGTGCAGCGCCGTCGACGCCGCCGCCCGCGCCACCGCGGCGGCCAGCACGCCGTCGCCGTCCGCCGTCTGGTTCACGATCCCGGCCGCCAGCGCGTCCGGACCGCCGTACCTGCGGCTGGTGGTCATCGCCTCGACCGCGGTCTGGCGGGGCAGGGCGGTCGTCATCAGCGCGTTCATGCCGATGGTGAACGGCATGTTCAGTGCCGCCTCCGGCAGGCTGTAGAAGCCCCGGTCCGCGCGCATCACGCGCAGGTCCTGCGAGGTGGCGAGCATGGCGCCCGCCCCGAACGCGTGGCCCTGCACGGCGGCGACCGTGACCATCGGGAAGTTCAGCAGCCGGGTGAACACGGTGTGCACCTGGTCCAGGTACCAGTGCGACTTGTCGAGGTTGCCGAACAGCCAATCGGTGTCGAGACCATTGCTGTAGAACTTGCCGGTGGCGTAGGTGACCAGGGCAGCGGGACCCTCATGGGCCTCGACCTCGTCCAGCTTCGCGTGGATCTCGGTGATCCAGTCCGGATGGAAGCGGTTCTCGCTGTCCGTCTGACCCTCGGCACCGAGGTACAGGATGAATACGTCGCCGTCGCGCTCAAGAAATGGCATATGGGCACAATAGCGGCCATGGACGATTCCGATTTGGTCGCCGACCCGTTCGGCACCGCGGCGCGGGCCGCGAGTGTGCTCGCCGAACGCACCGGTGTACCCGCCCACGACGTGGCGGTGGTGCTCGGCTCCGGTTGGCAGGCCGCCGCGGATGCGTTCGGTGTCCCGACCGCCACGGTGCCGATGGCGGAACTGCCCGGCTTCGCCGCTCCGTCCGCGTCCGGGCACGCCGGGCAGGTGCGCTCGGTGCGCGTCGGCGACACCCGGGTGCTGCTGCTGCTCGGTCGCACGCACGCGTACGAGGGGCACGACCTGACCCGGGTGGTGCACCCGGTCCGGACGGCCTGCGCCGCGGGCGCGGGGACCGTGATCCTGACCAACGCGGCGGGTGGGATCCGGGAGGGCATGAGTGTCGGTACACCGGTCCTGATCTCCGACCATCTGAACCTGACGGCCAGGTCGCCGCTGGTCGGCGCCGAGTTCGTGAACATGGTGGACGCGTACTCCCCCGATCTGCGCGCGCTCGCCAGGCGGATCGACCCGACACTGGCCGAGGGCGTGTACGCGGGCCTGCCGGGACCGCATTACGAGACCCCCGCCGAGATCCGGATGCTGCGGGTGCTCGGCGCCGATCTGGTCGGGATGTCGACCGTGCACGAGGCGATCGCGGTCCGGGCGATCGGCGCACGGGTGCTGGGGCTGTCGCTGGTGACCAACCTGGCCGCAGGCATCACCGGCGAACCGCTCGACCACTCCGAGGTGCTCGCGGCGGGTGCCGCGTCCGCCGCCCGGATCGGCGAACTGCTCCGCGACCTGGTCGCCCGGCTGTGACGGACCAGACAGTGACGGACGAGAGCGGGACACCGCTGACCTTCGGCACCGCCGGACTGCGCGGACCGCTGGGTCCGGGTCCGGGCGCGATGAACGTCGACACCGTCGTCCGGACCACCGCCGGGCTGGCGTCCTGGTTGCAGGCCCGCTGCCTCGGCGGGTCCACCGTGGTGGTCGGCCGGGCCGCGCGGCACGGTTCGCGGGAGTTCGCCGCCGCGACCGCGGAGGTGCTCGCAGCGGCCGGATTCGACGTGGTGGTGCTGCCCCGACCACTGCCGACACCGGTGCTGGCGTTCGCCGTCCGCAGGCTCCGCGCCGCCGCGGGAGTCCAGATCACCGCCTCGCACAATCCCGCAACGGACAACGGATACAAGGTGTACACGGACGGCGGGGCACAGCTCATCGCGCCCGCCGACCGAGAGATCGAGCACGCCATCGCGGCGGTCGGTCCGGCCCTCGCGGTTCGCAGGGCCCCCGCCACTCCCACCGACGACGCACTGCTCACCGAGTACCTCGCGCGGGTGGCGGCGCTCCCACACGGGAGCAACCGGGACCTGCGCATCGCGCTGACCCCGCTGCACGGAGTCGGCGGGGACACCGCGATCGCCGCCCTGACCGCGGCCGGATTCACCGATCTGCACACCGTGACAAGCCAATTCGATCCCGACCCCGACTTTCCCACCGTGCGGTTCCCCAATCCCGAGGAGGACGGGGCCACCGACGCCCTGCTCGAGCTCGCCGAGAGCGTCGGCGCAGACCTCGCGATCGCGCTCGACCCGGACGCGGATCGGTGCGCGGTCGGCGTCCCAGGACCCGACGGGTGGCGGATGCTGCGCGGCGACGAGACCGGCGTCCTGCTCGGCGACCACGTGCTGGCCACCGCGGGGCCTGATCCCCTCCTGGCGACCACGATCGTGTCCTCGCAATTGCTCGCGAAGGTGGCGGCGGCAAGGGGCGCCCGGTTCGCCGAGACGCTCACCGGCTTCAAGTGGCTGGTCCGGGCGGGCGCGGGCCTGGTCTACGCCTACGAGGAGGCGCTCGGGCACTGCGTCGACCCGGAGGCGGTCCGCGACAAGGACGGGATCTCCGCTGCCGTGCTGATGGCCGATCTGGCGGCGGGGCTCAGGGCGCGGGGCCGATCCCTGCCCGACGTCCTCGACGACTACGCGGTCGAGTTCGGGGTGCACGCGGGCGACCAGGTGTCGCGGCGGGTCGGGCACCAGGGTGAGCTCGCGGACCTGATGGCCCGCCTGCGTGCCGACCTGCCGCGGTCGCTGGCCGGCGACGTGGTCACCGCCGAGGACCTGCTGGCCCGGCGCGGCGCGCTGCGCACCGACGCGGTCGTGCTGCGCGGTGAACGCACCCGAATGGTGGTGCGGCCGTCCGGAACCGAGCCCAAGCTCAAGTGCTACCTCGAGGTCGTCGTGGACGTCGACGACCGCGCCGGCCTTGACCGAGCGCGGGCCGAGGCCGCGCGCCGACTGAGCGAGCTGCGCGACTACGCGCGCGAACTGTGACGCTCAGATCCAGCGCGGGCCGAACTGCCGGTCGCCCGCATCGCCGAGACCGGGGACGATGTACGCGTCGTCGTTGAGTCCCTCGTCGATGCTCGCGGTGACCAACCGGACCGGGAATCCCGAGTCCTTCAGGGCCGTGACGCCTTCCGGGGCGGCGACAACGCACACCGCGGTGATGTCGACCGCTCCCCTGGTGACGAGGAGTTCGATGGTGCGCACCATCGAGCCGCCGGTGGCGAGCATCGGGTCGAGCACGTACACGGGGATCCCGGACAGGTCGTCGGGCAGCGATTCGAGGTACGGCACGGGCTGATGGGTCTGCTCGTCACGGGCCATGCCGACGAAGCCGACCTGCGACTGCGGGATCAACGAACTCGCCTGCTCGACCATGCCGAGCCCGGCACGCAGCACCGGCACCAGCAACGGCGGCGTGGCCAGCCGGACCCCGCGGGCGGGTGCGACCGGGGTCTGCACCTCGAACACCTCGATCTCGGCGTCGCGGATGGCCTCGTAGATGAGCATCTGGGTCAGCTCGCGCAGCGCGGAGCGGAAGGTCGGGTTGTCGGTGCCCGCGTCGCGCATCGTGGTCAGCAGCGAGGCGGCGAGCGGGTGATCAACCACATGGGTGTCCATGGCGAAAAGAATATGCGGGGAATTCGCGTCGATGGAACCGGAACGACGTCGGCGGCGTCCAACCATGTAACGCACAGTTCTGACCCCGGGGGAACGACATGAGTGAATTTTTGGCCGTGACCGAGGGCATCCGCGCCTACGGCGCGACGGCCTCGTCGATGGCGGCGCAGGTCGAGACCGCCGCGATGGGGACGGCGGCGGCGGGCCCCGTTCTGCTCGGACCCGCCTTCGGGCTGATCGGCGGCGATTTCGTCGCCGCCTTCGCGACGGCGCACGGCGGCCACGCGGCCGCGCTGACGAACCTCGCGCGGACACTCGGCAGCATGAGCGAGGCCGCGCACGCCTCGGCCGCGGCGTACGACTCCGCGGACCTGGGCGCGGCCACCGGCCTCAGCGCCACGGGCAACGGACTGGAGGCCTGAGCATGATCGGGATCGACCTCCTCGCCCGCCCCATCATCGAACTCGTGGAGACGTTCGGCACCGGCGTGATGCCGTCCGGCGGACCGGCCGATGCCATGAAGATCGCCTCGATCGCGCTGGACTCCGCGTACGCGGTCGGCAAACTCGGCATCGCCGAACTCGGCGGCGTGTGGACCGGTGTCGCGTCCGATGCCGCCGTGGCGAAGGCGGACCAGGCCCAGGCCCAGCAGGTTCAGCTCTCCGACCGGGGCAACGAGATCGCCGGGGTCCTCACGGTCGCGTCCCGCGACGTGAACACCGGGATGGTCGAACTCGAGGGCATCCTGCAGTCGTTCATCTCGGTCGCCGTCGCGGCGGGCCCCACGCTCACCACCCCGCCCGGCCAGATCATGATCATCGCCGCCGCGATCGATCACCTCTCCCGTGGGCTGACGGTCGTTGCCCGCGTCCGTGCCGAGCTGACCGCGCACACCGCGAAGATGACGGCGCTGACCGCACCCGAGCAGTCAACGGATCCCGCGGACCCCGGTGCCGCGCAGGCCCCGATCCGCCCCACGGCATCCGCGGGCGCCGGCACCACTCCCGCGTCCTCGCTGCAGCAGCGCGGCGACGCCTTCAGCGGCTTCGGCAACAGCTTCGGCAACGCCGCCTCGTCCGCCCCGAGCAACGCCTACTCCGGCTTCAGCGGCGCGATGGGTCAGCCCGGACGCGGGCTCGGCGGCGGCAACCCGCTCGGGCGGGGCGCGGGCACCGCTCCCCCCGAGATCGGCAAGGCCCCCACCCGCCAGCGAACCGGCAGCAGCTCGGACCCGCTGGGCAGCAGCGAGGGCGTCGAGATCTTCCTGCCCGACGGCAGCACCGCGATGGCACCGAACCGGGAGGCCGCGGACGCGGTCCGCAACGCGCTCAGCCAGCAGGGCGTGCCCTACGAGTGGGGTGGCACCACTCCCGGCCAGGGCCTGGACTGCTCCGGGCTCACCCAGTGGGCGTACGGCGAAGCCGGCGTGGAGATCCCCCGGCTCGCCCAGGAACAGAACGTGGGCGTCCCGGTGAGCCAATCCGACCTGCAGCCCGGCGACCTCGCCGTCTGGGACGGCCACGTCGCGATGGTGATCGGAAACGGTCAGATGGTCGAGGCCGGGGATCCAGTGCAGGTGAGTTCGGTCCGCACCGAGAACATCGGCATGGGCTTCCATGGCTTCTACAGGCCGACCGAATGAACGCCGACGAGGTCGCGGTCGCGACGGCCGAGGAGGTCATTGTCGCGACGGTGGGAAACCGCGCGGGAACCGTCACCGTGCGCGCCACCGATCAGGGCATGCCCCTGGCGATCCACATCGACCAGCGTGAACTCCGTTATGGCGGAACGCAACTTGCCGCCTCGATCCTCGAGGTCTGCACGCGCGCCACGGCGGAGGCGAAGGTCCGCAGACGCGCCGACCTGACCGAGCAGGGCGTGCCCGCCGAGGTGCTCGACGCGCTCGGCCTGCCGACCAGGAACGAGTTGGCCGCCGCCGCGTACCAGGAGGACGAGGAAGAAGCCGCCCCCACGAGTTGGATGCGGCAGCTGTGAACGAACGAAGGACAACGCCGTGAACAGCGGACACCAGATGGACCTCGTGGTCGAGCGTGCCACCGGCCTGGCCAACAGCCTCGAGGACGCGCTGCACGACCTCACCCGCGCGCGGGCCCGGGTGACCCACGAATCGGGTCTGGTCAGCGTCGAGGTCGACCAGAACGGCGGGATGAGCGGCCTGTGGATCTCCGAGTCGATCGCCCATGTCGACTCCCGCGAGCTCGCGGCGATGATCACCGCCACCGCGGCAAGGGCAGCCCAGATGGTGGCCGACCGCCGGGAACGGATACTGGCGTCGCTGCAGGCCGCGTTCACCGACTAGGCTGCCAGCCATGGCAGGAGACATCGTCCCGATCCAGCTCGGTCTCACCGATGGTGACCTCGTCACGCTGTGGGCTCCCCAGTGGCGCGAGGGGGACGACGAGTGGGAGGCGTTCCTCGGTCACGACGAGGACCTCTACGCCTTCGAATCGGTCGGCGAACTGGCCGCGTTCACCCGCACCAACTCGGACAACGACCTGGTCGAGCACCCGTCCTGGTCGACGTTGTCGGCCTTGGGGGCCTCCGAGCTGGAACCCGACGAGACGCACGTCTACGACCTGGTCGGCGTGCCCGAGCTCGCCGCGGGGGATCCGGACGCCCTGACCATCGCCGAGCTCGAGGAGACCCTCGAGATGGTGCGCACCATCGGCGAGGTGTGCGAGCTCGACGCCGTCACCAAGTTCTTCGGCGGCCATCCCGTCCTCGGGGCACTGCCCGGCGGGGTGAACGCGTTCGCGGGCCGCGACGGCGAGGAGCTGTGGGTCCAGATCGGCACCGCGGTCGCGAGCGGTTGGGACGACGTGCTCGACGCGATCGATGCGATCGTCGCGACCCCAGAGGTCGACAAGGCCGCCGTCGCGGTCGCCGAGGCCGAAATCCTTGCCGCCGAGGAGAACATCGTCGACGCAGAGGACGCCGCGGAGGAATCCGACGAGGACGAGGACGACCTCGAGTTCATGACGGTCGACCTCGACGACGACACCGCCGACCCGATCGCCCTTGCCGCGGAGGACGAGTCGTTCTGGGCGTCCGTCGGCATCGACCCGATCAAGATCATCACCTCGGGCGCGGAGTACTACACGCTGCGGTGCTACCTCGACGACGATCCGATCTTCCTCGGCAGGTCGGGCCGCATCCTGGTCTTCACCTCGGAGCGCGCGCTGGCCCGCTACCTGGCCGACAACCACGACCACGACCTCGCACAGGTGAGCACCTACTCGGACGTGCAGACCGCGGCGGTCGACGGCGCGCTCGAGATCGAGGTCACCGACGAGAACGTCTACGTGTTGCCGGGCCTCGCGGACGATCTCGCGCAGGGACCCCAGTCGGTCGACGCGGACCAGCTCGACCTCGCGGTCGAACTGTTCACCGACGCAGCCGATTACGCGGACGACGACTCCACCGAGCAGGCCCTCGCCGCATCCACGCCGCTCGGCTGGTACGTCTCGTACACGCTCAACCCCGACCCCACCCGAATGGCACCGAACCCGCCGTTCGACGCCGAATCGGAGGCCTGGCGGGTGCTCGAGCGCGAGTTCGAGGCGCGCCTGCGGGTCGAGTGATCGGCTAGCCGATCAGCACCGCGTAGCCGGGTTTGACCACCTCGTCGATCAGGCGCAGACGCTCGGGGAACGGGATGAACGCGGACTTCATCGCGTTGATCGTGAACCGCTCCAGGTCGCTCCAGCCGTAGCCGAACGTCGTGACCAGCTTCAGCATCTCCTCGCTCATGCTGGTCGCGCTCATCAGCCGGTTGTCGGTGTTCACTGTGACACGGAAGCGCTCCCTCGCCAGCAGGTCGAAGGGGTGCTTCTCCAGGCTCTCCACCGCACCGGTCTGCACGTTCGAACTCGGGCACAGCTCCAACGGGATGCGCTTGTCCCGCACGTAGTTCGCGAGCCGGCCGAGGCTCGCGGTGCCGTCCGAGGCCACGGTGATGTCGTCCGTGATCCGCACCCCGTGGCCCAGCCGATCCGCGCCGCAGAACGCGATGGCCTCGTGGATGGACGGTAGCCCGAACGCCTCGCCCGCGTGGATGGTGAAGTGCGCGTTGCTCGTCCGCATGTACTCGAATGCGTCGAGGTGCCTGCTCGGCGGATGCCCGGCCTCGGCGCCCGCGATGTCGAATCCGACCACCCCGCGATCCCGGAACCGCACGGCCAGTTCGGCGATCTCCCGCGACCTGGCGGCGTGCCGCATGGCGGTGAGCAGACAGCCGATCCGGAGCTCGCGTCCGAGTTCGCGTGCCGCGGCCACACCCTCCTCGAACCCGAGCAGCGTGTGGTGCACCACCTCGTCCAGGCTCAGCCCCGCCTCCAGGTGCTGCTCCGGGGCGAACCTCACCTCGGCGTAGACCACCGAGTCCGCGGCCAGGTCCTCGGCACACTCCCTTGCGACCCGGGCGAGCCCCTCCTGCGTCTGCATCACCGCGACCGTGTGCTCGAAGGTCTCCAGATAGCGCACCAGGGAGCCGCTGCCCGCGGCCTCGGCGAACCACTCCGCCAGCGAGTCGGCGTCGGCGGCGGGCAGGGCGTCGTAGCCGACCTGCTGAGCCAGCTCGAGCACGGTCGCCGGCCGCAGTCCGCCGTCGAGGTGATCGTGCAGGAGTGCCTTGGGCGCGGTCCTGATGTGGGCGAGATCGAGCGGTGTCGGGCTCATGCTCCGACGCTAGACCCGCTCAGGCCGATCCGCTCGAAGACCAGCGGCGTCGACGGCGGCGTGTCGCCGACGCTCCACGCGTCCGCAAGGGCGGCCAGCGCCGGGTCGAACAGGCGCGGCGTGTCGCTGTACAGCGTGAACAGCGGCTGACCAGCGGCGACGGTCTCCCCGGGTTTGGCGTGCCAGCGCACCCCCGCGCCTGCCTGCACGGCCTGACCCTGACGCTCGCGGCCCGCGCCGAGCCGCCAGGCCGCGACACCGACGGCCATGGCGTCGAGCCGGGTCAGCACGCCGGACTCGGTCGCCCGCACGACCTCGTGATGGCGGGCGGTCGGCAGGGCGGCGCGTGGGTCCCCGCCCTGTGCGCGGACCATCGACCGCCAGCGATCCATCGCCCGCCCGTCGCGCAGCGCCCGCTCCGGGTCGATCCCGTCGATGCCTGCCGCCGCGAGCATCTCGCGAGCGAGTGTCAGCGTCAGTTCCACGACATCGGCGGGCCCGCCGCCCGCGAGCACCTCCAGTGACTCCGCCACCTCGAGGGCGTTGCCCGCGGTGTTGCCGAGCGGGCTGTCCATCGCGGTGAGGAGGGCGACCGTGCGGACCCCGGCATCAGCGCCGAGATCGACCATGGTGGACGCCAATTCCCGCGCGTCGTCGAGGTTCTTCATGAAGGCACCGGAGCCGACCTTCACATCGAGCACCAGCGCCCCGGTCCCCTCCGCGATCTTCTTGCTCATGATCGAGCTGGCGATCAGCGGGATGGACTCGACGGTGCCGGTCACATCGCGGAGCGCGTAGAGCTTGCGGTCGGCGGGCGCCAGGCCCGAGCCCGCGGCGCACACCACCGCGCCGACGTCGGGGTCCGACAGGATCGAGTGGATCTCCTCGGCACCGAGGTCGGCTCGCCAGCCCGGAATCGACTCAAGCTTGTCGAGGGTGCCCCCGGTGTGGCCGAGGCCGCGCCCGGACAGTTGCGGGACGGCCGCCCCGCAGGCCGCCACCAGCGGGGCCAGCGGCAGGGTGATCTTGTCGCCGACACCGCCGGTCGAGTGCTTGTCCACGGTCGGCCTGCGCAGGCGCGAGAAGTCCATCCGGCCGCCCGAGGCGACCATCGCATCCGTCCATGCGGCGGTTTCCGCCCTGGTGAGTCCACGGAAGACGATCGCCATGGCCAGCGCCGACATCTGCTCGTCCGCGACCTCGCCCCTGGTGTACGCGTCGATCACCCAGTGGATCTGCGCCGCGCTGAGCTCACCGCCGTCCCGCTTGGCTGTGATGACGGAGACGGGATCGGTCATGACCTCGCCCCTCCGTCCTGCCGCACCCGGTCCAGGTCCTGCGGCCCGAACGCCGCAGGTAAGAGCTCTGCGAGCGGCACGGCTCCGCCGGGAGCATCGACCAGGAGGTCGCCGCCACCGTGCTCGAGCAGTAGTTGCCTGCAGCGTCCGCACGGCATCAGCGTCTGCCCGCTGCCGTCCCGGCAACTGAAGGCGACGAGGGTCCCGCCGCCCGTAGAGTGCAAGTTACTGACCAGTCCACATTCGGCGCACAGGCCGAGTCCGTATGAGACATTTTCCACATTGCATCCGACGACGATTCGTCCATCGTCGACCAGCGCCGCCGCGCCCACCGGGAACCCCGAGTAGGGCGCGTAGGCGGATCTCATGGCGCGATCAGCATTGTCGCGCAACGTTTTCCAATCGATTTGGGCCACGGTGAGCCATCCTGGCACGCCCACTGAATGGATGCAGAAGATCCCCGAGATGGCCCCTCGGGCCATTGGACAGGCAAACCTAAGAAGGTCGCCACCTCGTCGTACGAACCGCCTCTCGAATTAGTTCCCCGATTGGACGGGGATTACAGTTCAGTCAGTCGGTTCAGGTACACGTCGCGCCAAGGCTGAAAACTCCAGGGTCGTCCCAGATGAAACAGCCAAACGGGGTGCGGCACGTCCACCAAAGACGTTGGAGGCACAGCACTCGATGAGTAGCACGACTGAAGCCGCTCCGGCGAAGGAGCGCACACGGTCGCTATACCGGGGCGACCCCGGCATGTGGTCCTGGGTTCTACACCGGATCACCGGAGTCGCGACATTCTTCTTTCTCTTCGTTCACGTTCTCGACACCGCACTGGTGCGAGTCAACCCGGACACCTACGACCGGGTCATCGAGACCTACAAGAACCCGCTCGTCGGGCTCATGGAGCTCGCCCTGGTCGCGATGGTTCTCTACCACGCACTCAACGGCGTCCGCGTGATGCTCGTCGATTTCTGGTCGAAGGGTCCGCAGTACCAGCGCCCGATGCTCTGGATCATCATCGCGATCTGGTTCGTCGTGATGATTCCCGGCGCCGGTCGCATCTTCTACAACATGTTTGCGGGGCACTGACATGACTGAAGCCAAGACTCTCGGCACGTCCTACGACCGTCCCGCCAGCCTGGAGAACCCGCGTTCGCCGCGCCGCGTCGCGAAGAACAACTTCGAGCTCTACGCCTGGCTGTTCATGCGCCTGTCCGGACTCGCGCTGATCGTGCTGGTCCTGGGGCACCTGTTCATCATGCTGATGGTTGACAACGGCGTGCACCGCATCAACTTCGCGTTCGTCGCGGGTCGCTGGTCCAGCCCGTTCTGGCAGTTCTGGGACCTCACCATGCTCTGGCTCGCCCAGCTGCACGGCGGCAACGGCCTGCGCACCGTGATCGCGGACTACTCGCGCAAGGATTCGACGCGCTTCTGGCTCAACACGGTTCTCGTGGTGTCGATGATCCTGATCATGGGCCTGGGCACCTACGTCATCTTCACCTTCGACCCCAATATCGTCGCGAGCTAGGGGAGCAGAAACTTCATGCAGGAACATCGTTATGACGTGGTCATCGTCGGTGCCGGCGGCGCCGGCATGCGCGCAGCCATCGAGGCCGGCCCTCGGGTGCGCACCGCGGTCCTGACCAAGCTCTACCCCACCCGCAGCCACACCGGCGCGGCCCAGGGCGGCATGTGCGCCGCGCTGGCGAACGTGGAGGAAGACAACTGGGAGTGGCACACCTTCGACACCGTCAAGGGCGGCGACTACCTCGCCGACCAGGACGCGGTCGAGATCATGGCCAAGGAAGCCATCGACGCGGTCCTCGACCTCGAGAAGATGGGTCTGCCGTTCAACCGGACCCCCGAGGGCAAGATCGACCAGCGCCGCTTCGGTGGGCACACCCGTGACCACGGCAAGGCGCCCGTGCGCCGTGCGTGTTACGCCGCGGACCGCACCGGTCACATGATCCTGCAGACGCTCTACCAGAACTGCGTCAAGCACGACGTCGAGTTCTTCAACGAGTTCTACGCGCTCGACATCGCGCTGACGGAGACCGAGGAGGGCCCCGTCGCGACGGGCGTCATCGCCTACGAGCTCTCCACCGGCGAGATCCACGTCTTCCATGCCAAGTCCATCGTGTTCGCCACCGGCGGCTCGGGACGCATGTACAAGACCACCTCCAACGCCCACACCCTCACCGGTGACGGCATGGGCATCATCTTCCGCAAGGGCCTGCCCCTGGAGGACATGGAGTTCCACCAGTTCCATCCGACAGGCCTCGCGGGCCTCGGCATCCTGATCTCGGAGGCCGTCCGAGGCGAGGGCGGCATCCTCCGCAACGCGGACGGTGAGCGCTTCATGGAGCGCTACGCCCCCACCATCAAGGACCTCGCGCCCCGCGACATCGTGGCCCGTTCCATGGTGCTCGAGGTGCTCGAGGGCCGCGGCGCAGGCCCGAACAAGGACTACGTCTACATCGACGTGACCCACCTCGGCGAGGAGGTGCTCGAGGAGAAGCTCCCCGACATCACCGAGTTCGCCCGCACCTACCTGGGCGTCGACCCGGTCACCGAACTGGTGCCCGTGTACCCGACCTGCCACTACGTGATGGGTGGCATCCCCACCAAGATCCGCGGTGAGGTGCTCCGCAACAACGACGACATCGTTCCCGGCCTGTACGCCGCGGGCGAGTGCGCCTGCGTGTCCGTGCACGGCGCGAACCGTCTCGGCACCAACTCGCTGCTCGACATCAACGTGTTCGGCCGTCGCGCCGGCATCGCGGCCGCCGAGCACGCCGAGAACACCGACTTCGTGCCGCTGCCGGCGAACCCGGCGAAGATGGTCGAGGAGTGGCTCGCGGTCATCCTCTCCGACCACGGCAGCGAGCGGGTCGCGGACATCCGCACCGAGCTGCAGCAGACCATGGACAACAACGCGTCCGTGTTCCGCACCGAGACCACGCTGAGCAACGCACTCAAGGACGTCCGCGCCCTCAAGGAGCGGTACAACCACATCACCGTGCAGGACAAGGGCAAGCGCTACAACAGCGACCTGCTCGAGGCCGTCGAGCTCGGCTTCCTGCTGGAGATGGCGGAGGTGACCGTCGTCGGCGCGCTCAACCGCAAGGAGTCCCGCGGCGGCCACGCGCGCGAGGACTACCCGGACCGCAACGACGCCGAGTACATGCAGCACACCATGGCCTACAAGGAAGGCGACGGTCTGCTCTCCGACATCCGTCTCGACTACAAGCCGGTAGTCATGACCCGCTACGAGCCGATGGAGCGTAAGTACTGATGTCCGCACCCGTTGTAGACAAGGACGCCCCCGCGCTGCCGCCCGTTCCCGAGGGCGCCGTGATGGTGACCCTCAAGATCGCCCGTTTCAACCCCGAGGACGGCGAGGGCCAGCACTGGGACAGCTTCCAGGTCCCGACCCTGCCCACCGACCGCCTGCTGAACCTGCTGCTCTACGTGAAGGGCTACCTGGACGGCACGCTGACGTTCCGTCGCTCCTGCGCGCACGGCGTCTGCGGTTCCGATGCCATGCGCATCAACGGCGTGAACCGGCTCGCCTGCAAGGTCCTGATGCGCGACATGCTGCCGAAGGACCCCAGCAAGACCCTCACCATCACGGTCGAGCCCATCAAGGGCCTGCCGGTGGAGAAGGACCTGCTCGTGGACATGGAGCCCTTCTTCGACGCGTTCCGCGCCGTGAAGCCGTTCCTCATGACCACCGGCAACGAGCCGACCCGCGAGCGCATCCAGTCGCAGGCCGACCGCGCGCGCTTCGATGACACCACCAAGTGCATCCTCTGCGCGTGCTGCACCACCTCGTGCCCGGTGTACTGGAGCGACGGCAGCTACTTCGGCCCCGCCGCGATCGTCAACGCGCACCGGTTCATCTTCGACAGCCGCGACGAGGGTGCCTCGGAGCGTCTGGACATCCTGAACGACAAGGATGGCGTGTGGCGCTGCCGCACCACCTTCAACTGCACCGACGCGTGCCCCCGTGGCATCCAGGTGACGAAGGCGATCCAGGAAGTCAAGCGCGCTCTGCTGTTCGCGCGCTAAGCGATTCAGACACCGAAGGCGCGGTTCCCGGCAACGGGAACCGCGCCTTTTGTCATTCCCTCCCCCGGTCCGGACGGGCGAGGAGGGCGCCGCCGCCTGCCGCGTCCACCCGGGTTCCGAGGTCGCGACCGAGTCCGTCGAGGACCCCGCGTAGCCATTCGGCATCGGCCGCGCAGGCACGGCGCAGCCGCATCCGCCGAGATTGCATCGGCACGATCCGGAACTCGCGAAGCTCGTGCGTCCCGGCATCGAGAGTGACCAGGTACAGCGGCCTGAGGTCGTCGCGGAACCGTTCGTATCCACCGATCCCCTCGTAGTCGTTGATCAGGTCGCCGCAGCCGTACAGGATCGGCCTGCCTCGGTAGATCTCGACGGGGCGCGGGTGGTGCGACGAATGACCGTGGACGATGTCGACGCCGCCGTCGACCAGCCGGTGTGCGAATCGCACCTGCGCCCCTGGCACACCGAAACCCCAGTTCGATCCCCAATGCACCGAGGCCACCACCAGGTCGCCTTCGCGGCGCGCCCGCAGCACCCGGTTGATCACGGCGTCGGCGCCGCTGTTCGACAAGTCCGCGAGCAGCGCCAGACCCGGGCGGCCGCCCCTCGCCGCGTCCAGGGGCGAGACACCGGCGGACTCGGCGCCCATCGACCAGATCAGCGCGCGGCCCGCCGCGGTGTGAACCGCAACCGGAGCCCACGCCTGCCGGGCCGTCCGGCCCGCGCCCGCGTGCCGGACACCCGCGCGGCGAAGCGTGCGCAGTGTCTCCTCGAGACCGCGGACGCCGAAGTCCAGGATGTGGTTGTTCGCCAGGACGCAGACATCGATGTCGGCGGCGGTGAGCACCCCGACATTCGATGGGTGCATCCGATAGTTGATCCCCTTGGGCGCGTAGTCCTCGGAGGTGGTGACGGCGGTCTCCAGGTTGATCACCCGAAGGTCGGGCCCTGACTCCTCGAGGACCTTCAGCGCCGCGCCCCATGGCCAGTCGTAGTCGACCGGTGCGGCGATCGCGCCGCTCACCCGCTCGGCCAACGAGACATACTCGCGCGCGTCGCGAACGCAGCGCTCCCGCAGCGCAGGCGAGCCCGGACACGGCAGGATCTGGTCCACGCCCCTGCCGGTCATCACGTCCCCGGCGAGGAACAGCGTGATCGTCTCGGCCATTAGTCGTCACCCAGATCCACGGTAGTCACCTCGGACCACCGCGGGCGGCGGCTACCGGTCGACCACGGTCATGTCGAAGTGGTACATGGTCGCGCGGTAGACGTGGCTGCCGAATTCCACCACCCGGCCCTCGTCGTCGAAGGCGGTGCGGTTCATCGTCAGCAACGGCGCCCTGATCTTCTCGTCGAGCAGCGCGGCCTCGGCCCGGTCGGCGGCCTTGGCCCCGATCCGTTGCCGCGCCAGGCGGATGTGCACCCCGCGGGTGCGCAGCGACTGGTACAGCCCGTGCGTCTCCAGTTCCTCGGGGCCGGGCGCGAGGGCCGCGGGCAGGTGGTTGGTCATCAGCGCGAGCGGCTCGCCGTTGCTCAGCCGCAGCCGGCGGATGGTCGCGACCTCTTCCTGGCCGAGCAGGTTCAGCTCCCGCGCGACGTCCTCGGTCGGCGCGCCGACCCGGTACTCGAGCAGCGTGGTGGTCGGGTTCTGGCCGGCCTTGGCGAGGTCGTCGAAGAGGCTGGTCAGCTCGATCGGCCGGTGTACCGGGCCCTGCACCACCTGGGTTCCGACGCCGCGCTTGCGCACCAGCAGCCCCTTGTCGACCAGTTCCGCGATGGCGCGCCTGGCGGTGGGCCGGGACAGGTTCAGCCGCTTGGCGAGATCCAGCTCGTTCTCGAACCGGTCCCCCGGCCCCAGGTCACCGCCAAGGATGGCGCCCTCGATCGCCTGCGCCAGCTGGAAGTACAGCGGCACCGGACTCGACCGGTCGAGTTCAACGGCAAGCGGTGCAGCCACTCTCGGCTCCGATCATCGACGGCGACCGCGCCCGTGCGGCCACCGAAAGGCAGGCTGAGGCGAAGATTAACACCAGTCGACCGAAAGTTAGAATGTCAGGACAAATGGTTGACATTCCCCCGCGGAGTGGCGCAGAGTTTGCATCAGAGATCAGTCTCCATCAACGTCGGGAGTCCCTCTTGGCAAACACGGGAAATCGACTGTTCGACGTGCTCGCCATCGGGCGATGCGGCGTCGATCTCTACCCGATGCAGACCGGTGTCGGCCTCGAGGACGCTCAGCTCTTCGGCAAGTTCCTGGGCGGCAGCGCGGCAAACGTGGCCGTCGCGGCGGCCCGCCTCGGCCTCCGCAGCGCGCTGATCTCCGGCGTCGGCAGTGATCCGTTCGGCGCGTTCGTGCGCGCGGAACTCGCCCGCCTCGGTGTCGACAACCGGTACGTCCGCACGGATCAGGAGTACCCGACACCGATCACGTTCTGCGAGGTCTTCCCGCCCGACCGGTTCCCGCTGTACTTCTACCGCCGCCCCGCCGCGCCGGATCTGCAGCTGCGCGCGGACGAGATCGACACCGCGGCCGTCCGGTCCGCGGCGCTGTACTGGTCGACGCTGACCGGCCTGTCCGAACAGCCAAGCCGCGACGCTCATTTCGCCGCGTGGCTGGCGCGGGGCCGCTCTCGGCACACGGTGCTCGACCTCGACTACCGGCCGATGTTCTGGGACTCCCCCGCGGCGGCCACCGCCGTGGCGCGGCGGGCGCTACAACAGGTCAGCGTGGCGGTGGGAAATCTCGAGGAGTGCGAGATCGCGGTCGGCGAGTGCGATCCACGCCGGGCGGCCGACGCGCTGCTCGACCTCGGCGTCGAGCTCGCGGTCGTCAAACGCGGGCCTGCAGGCGTGCTCGCCAGGACGCGGGACGAGACGGTGACCGTGCCGCCCGTCACGGTCGAGGTGGTCAACGGGCTCGGCGCGGGTGACGGCTTCGGCGGCAGCCTCTGTCACGGCCTGCTCGCCGGCTGGCCGCTGGAGAAGACGCTGCGCCATGCCAACGCGGCGGGTGCCATCGTCGCCTCGCGCCTGGAATGCTCCACCGCGATGCCGACCTCGGACGAGGTCGCGGCCCTCGCCGAACAGTCCGCCGTGGGGGCCGTCGATGCCTGACCCGAACCACCTCCCCGCGGGCACCGCCGCTGACGGCCCGTTCGCGCTGGCCATCACCCCGGAGTCGGCGGGCTGGAGCGCGTCGAGCCTGTGGATCCTCGAGCTACCGCCGGGCGGGCGGGTCGACCTCGACTCCGGCGACGACGAGATCATCGTGCTGCCGCTGTCCGGGTCCGCCGCGGTGGGCTGCGAGAGTCGCGAGATCACCCTCGCCGGTCGGCGATCGGTGTTCGACGGACCGAGCGATTTCGGCTACGTGGGGCGGGGACGTCCGTACGCGGTGGGCAGCGTCGACGGCGGGCGCTTCGCCCTGTGCGGCGCGCGGGCGGCAACCGACCTCCCGTTCCGCCACGTCGCGGCGGCCGCGGTCCCGGTCGAGCTGCGCGGCGCCGGGCACTGCAGTCGTCAGGTGCACAACTTCGCGATGACCGACACCTTCGACGCCGATTCGATCCTCGCCTGCGAGGTGATCACCCCGGCGGGCAACTGGTCCTCGTACCCCAGCCACAAGCACGACGAGGACACCGCACACGAGTCCGCACTCGAGGAGATCTACTACTTCGAGTTCGGCGAGACCGGAGGGCGGGCGGTGGATCGGGGCCGGCGCGGGTTCGGGTTCCACCGGGTGTACGGCACGCCGGACCGACCGATCGACGTGCTGGCCGAGGTGCGTACCGGGGACGCCGTGCTGGTGCCGCACGGCTACCACGGACCGTCCGTGGCCGCGCCCGGCTACGACATGTACTACCTGAACGTGATGTCCGGGGCCGGCACCGGGCGGTCCTGGCGGATCGTCGACGATCCCGCCCATGCCTGGGTCAGGCAGACCTGGCTCGGCCAGGACGTCGACCCCCGGCTGCCCATCCCCCGGACCACAGGAGCGTGAGCGTGGCTGAGCGACAGGACGTAGCGAACACCGAAGCGACGGTGCGGCTCTCGGTCGGCCAGGCCGCCGTGCGGTTCCTGGCGAACCAGTTCACCGAGCGCGACGGCGACCGCGTCCGGCTGTTCGCTGGCTTTCTCGGGATCTTCGGCCACGGCAACGTCGCAGGACTCGGGCAGGCGCTGCTGGAGGCCGAGCTCGAGGATCCGGGCCTGATGCCGTACGTGCTCGGGCGCAATGAACAGGCGATGGTGCACACCGCCGCCGCGTACGCCCGGGCGCGCGGCCGGCTGCAGACCTGGGCGGTGACGACGAGCGTCGGACCGGGCGCGACGAACATGGTCACCGGCGCCGCGCTCGCCACCATCAACCGCCTGCCGGTGCTGCTGCTGCCCGCCGACACCTTCGCCACCCGGGTCGGCGCCCCGGTCCTGCAGGAGCTGGAGCTGCCGTCCAGCGGCGACGTCACGGTGAACGACGCCTTCCGTCCGGTGTCGCGGTACTTCGACCGGGTGTGGCGGCCCGAGCAGCTGCCCGCGGCACTGCTCGGCGCGATGCGGGTGCTCACCGATCCGGTCGAGACCGGCGCGGTGACGGTGGCGATCCCGCAGGACGTGCAGACCCAGGCGCACGACTGGCCCGAATCGCTTTTCGCGGAGCGGGTCTGGCACATCGGACGTACCCTGCCGCAGCGCGCCGCGCTGGCGCGCGCGGTCGAGGCCATCCGTGCCGGACACAGACCGCTCATCGTCGCCGGCGGCGGCGTCCTCTACTCGGACGCGTCCGAGTCGCTGGCCCGGTTGGCCGGGCTCACCGGGATCCCGGTGGCGGTGACCCAGTCCGGCAAGGGCGCTCTGGCGTCGGAGCACCCACAGTCCGTCGGTGCGATCGGCGCCACCGGGACCACCGCCGCGAACGAGCTCGCCGCCGCGGCGGACGTGGTGATCGGGATCGGCACCCGGTACACCGACTTCACCACCGCCTCCCGATCCGCGTTCGCCCATCCGGACGTGCGGTTCGTCAACATCAACGTCGCCTCCGCGGACACCGCCAAGCTGTCCGGGGTGAGCGTGGTCGCGGACGCCAGGGAGGCGCTCGATGCCCTCACCGCGGAACTGCACGATCACCGGGTGCCGCAGGAATACCGGATGCGGGCAACCGAATTGGTGACGATCTGGGATGCCGCCGTCGACGCGACCTATCGGTCCACGGGCGCGGGTCTCACCCAGACCGAGGTGATCGAGCTGGTGAACACGCTCTCGGACCCGACGGATGTGGTCGTGTGCGCGGCGGGCTCGCTACCCGGTGACCTGCACAAGCTGTGGCGGGTGCGCGACCGCGCGGGCTATCAGGTGGAGTACGGCTATTCGTGCATGGGATACGAAGTGGCAGGCGGTCTCGGCGTCGCGATGGCATGCCCCGGGCGCGATGTGTTCGTGATGGTCGGCGACGGTTCGTATCTGATGATGGCCACCGAACTGGTGACGGCGGTCCAGGAAGGGATCAAGGTGATCGTCGTGCTGGTCGACAACCACGGGTTCGCCTCGATCGGAGCGCTGTCGGAATCGGTTGGCTCGCAGCGCTTCGGCACCCGATACCGTTACCGGTCGCCGGACGGCCGACTCGACGGCGGCCCGCTGCCGGTCGACCTCGCGGCGAACGCCGCCAGTCTCGGCGTCGACGTCATCTCGACCCGCACCGCGAGCGAGTTCACCGACGCCGTCAAGACCGCCAAGGCGAGCGCGCGCAGCACTGTGTTGTATGTCGAGACCGACCCGCTGGCCTCCGCGCCGGACAGCCGGTCCTGGTGGGATGTACCGGTTTCCGAGGTCGCGACCCTGCCGTCTGCCCGGCAGGCCCGCGCGGGGTACGAATCCCGCAAGCGGGCCCAGCGGCACCACCTGCGCCCGTCCGAGAGCTGAGAGAGTCGCACCGAGCGGCTGGAGAGGAGCCATGATGAGCGTGATCCGGGTCGGATCGGCGCCCGTCTCCTGGGGTGTGTGGTTCGGTGCGGACCCGCGACAGGTGCCGTACGGGCGGTTCCTGGACGAGGTGTCCGCGGCCGGCTACCGGTGGATCGAGCTGGGCCCCTTCGGGTACCTGCCCACCGACCCGCAGCGGCTCCGTGACGAACTCGGCGCCCGCGATCTCCTGCTGTCCGCCGGGACCGTCTTCGAGCGCCTGCACCAGCCGGATTCATGGGATGCGGTGTGGGAATCGGTCCGCCGAGTGGCCACGCTGACGGCCGGGGCCGGCGGGCGGCAGGTGGTGGTGATACCCGAGATGTGGCGCGATCCCGCGACCGGGACCGTGCGCGAGGACAGCCACCTCACCCCGGAGCAGTGGCGCGCCAAGATGTCAGGGGTCGACCGGCTCGGCCGGGCGATGTTCGAGGAGTTCGGGGTGTCGCTGCGTTACCACCCCCATGCCGACAGTCACGTCGGCAGACAGGACGAGGTGGTCCGGTTTCTCGAGGACACCGACCCGAGGTTCGTGAACCTGTGCCTGGACACCGGCCACATCAGCTACTGCGGCGGCGACAACCTCGCGATCATCGGCGACTATCCCGACCGCATCGGCTACCTGCATCTCAAGCAGGTCGATCCGGCCATCGTCGCCAAGGCCGCCGAGCAGGATCTGACGTTCGGCGAGGCCGTCATGCTCGGGGTGATGGTCGAACCGCCGCGCGGCGTCCCCGAACTGCCCCCGCTGCTCGCCGCGGTGGAGAAGCTGGACGTGGACCTGTTCGCGATCGTCGAGCAGGACCTGTATCCGTGTGCGGGCGACGTGCCGCTACCCATTGCCGCGCGCACCCAGAAGTACCTGTCGGGATGCGGTGTCCCGGCTCTCCGGTTCGACTGATCAGGAGGAGCACACCATGTCTGGTACCGAGGACCTGCGGGTGGCCGTGCTGGGAGTCGGCGTCATGGGGGCCGATCACGTGGACCGGATCAACCGGCGGATCAGCGGCGCGCGGGTCACGGTGATCAGCGACACCTCCGCCGAACGGGCCGCGGAGGTCGGTGCGAGCGCACCGGATGCGCAACTGGTGGCCGATCCGTTCGAGGCCATCGCCGTCGAGGACGTGGACGCGGTTCTGCTCGCCACGCCGAGTGCCGTGCATGCAGAGCAGGCACTCGCCTGCGTGAACGCGGGCAAGCCGGTGCTCTGCGAGAAGCCGATGGCCACCGACGCGGAGGGCGCACTCGCGATCGTCAGGCGGGAAGCGGAACTCGGTCGGCGGCTCGTGCAGGTCGGGTTCATGCGCCGGTTCGATCACGAGCACCAGCGGCTCAAGTCCCTGATCGATGCGGGCGAGCTCGGCCAGCCCCTCGTGATGCACTGCGTCCATCGGAACCCGGCGGTGCCGCCGCAGTGCGACAGCGCGGCGGTGATCTGGAACTCGGTGGTGCACGAGATCGACGCGACGCGGTACCTGTTGGGCGAGGAGATCATGGCGATCACGGTGCTGCGGCCGACGCCGAGCTCCCATGCGGCGGAAGGACTTCAGGATCCACAGCTGGTGATCCTGGAGACCGAGACCGGCCGGATGGTGGACATCGAGGCCTTCGTCACCAGCGGCGTCGGCTACGAGGTGCGAACCGAGGTCGTCGGCGACCGGGGCAGCGCCATGATCGGCCTCGACGTCGGGCTGGTGCGGCGGACCGACTCCGGACGGTGGGGCGGTCAGATCACGCCCGGCTTCCGGGAGCGGTTCGGGCAGGCCTACGACAGCGAAGTCCAGCGCTGGGTGGACGCCGTCCGGGCAGGCGGCGGATCCGGCGACTGTGTCGACGGCCCCGGCGCCTGGGATGGCTATGCCTCCACCGCGGTGTGCACGGCCGGGATCCGATCGCTGGAGACCTGGGACCGGATCGAGGTGGACATGGTTCCCCGCTCGACCGTCGACGGCTTGTGAGGATCGTCGCCAGGTCAGCCGCGTGTCGCGCTGATCTGCAGCCGAACGTAATCGACGACCGGCTCGGGCAGCCGTTCGGCAACGGCGTGCACGAACGGCCTGCGTTCGTCGTCGGGTAGCTCACGCAGCTGGGCGCCGAGCAGAACGGTGGCGACGAATGCTTCCAGTTGTTCGCCGCGCTCCAGGGTCGCCGGGTCCTCGACCAGGCGGACGTCGATGTCGGTGAATCCCGCGTCCCGTAGGCGATCGGTCGTTTCGGCGGCACCGGCGAAGTTCCAGATCTCGCTGCCGTCGGCGTCGCTCACGGCTCGCAGGGCAGTACGGAATGTCGCGAGGTTGCCTGCGCCTCCCGCCTCGGCGACGAACCTCCCACCTGGCCGCAGCACCGCGGCCACAGTGCGAAACACCGCCGCGTGGTCCGGCAGCCAGTGCAGGGTTGCCACGCTCAGCGCCGCATCCGCCGGTCGCGGCAGGACCATCGGTTCGCGGACGTCCGCATGAAGGACGTCGATTCGATCCAGCTGCGATTCCAGCCGGGTGCGCAGCTCCCGCAGCATCTGCGCGGAGCCGTCCACGGCGATCACCCGGCCTTGCGGGAGCAATCCGAGAAGCCGTTCGGCATCCCGTCCCGTCCCGCAGCCGAGATCGAGAACGGTCTCGCCGCCGTCCAGCTCCAGCCGCGCGATCGCGGCGGCGCCCCACCGCTTGTGCGGCAGCGGTAGCGCGTCGTAGGTTCGGGCGTCCCACTCCAGCAACTCCACAACAGCCCCTCCCTGTTGCCTACATTCCAACACAGTCGAGTCCATTATTTAAGAAATTGAATCCATATATTGGGATGCGATGCAGATCCCATTGCGCACTTGCCAGGCCCGCTGGCCTCTCAAGCCAGGATGCCGTGCAGCAGCAAGTCCGTCAGCGAGGTGGCGAGGCGTTCGAGGTCGTCGACCTCGCGGATCGACAGTGCAACGATTGCCGCACCCGCCAACGTGTCGAGCAGAGTTCCCGCGTCGATTCCCGGTCGCACCTGCCCAGCCCTTGCCCCGTCGGCGAGGGTCTGCGCGAGGCCTTCGCGGGCCCCCGCAAGCAGGCGCTCGGCCAGGACCTTCTTCAGGGCAGGATCCGACCGCATGTCGCACATCAAGCCCGGGACTGCCTCTCGGGTGACCGGGTCACCGAAAAGCGCCACCGCACCGAAAACCAGTCTCCTGACTTCATTTTCGACCTGATCGTCAGACACCCACTCAGCCGTCAACGGGGGAAACACAGCCTCGTGAACGATGTGAACCTTGGCCGGCCACCGGCGGTAGACGGCGGGTCGACCGACACCAGCGGCCACCGCGATCGAGTTGATCGTGATATCGGAATAGCCGACTTCGACCAGCAGTCGGCGAGTCGCGGAGAGTATCGCGGCGTCGACCGCCGGGTCTTGATGCGGCCCCAACTTGTGCGTAGTGCTTCCCCGCGCCACCCAACTTCCCCCTTGACGTCGATGTGACTGGCGTTACATGCTGTCACGGCTTCAGGCGATACACCATGTAACGCCTAATTGTACGGGAGGTGCTAGTTGCTGAAATCGACATGGATCACTCGCAGGTCCGCGACCGTCCTCGCCTGCGCCGCGCTTGCGGCTACGGGCGTTGGCGCACCGAACGCGGCCGCGGACACACCTGGCATCGATGCGTACTACGCGCAGACCGGCTGGGCGACCCTGCACGGCGACGCCGGCAACCGGAAATCGGTCCCGGTCTCGCCGAGTGATGAGTACAAGTCCGCATGGTCCGGGCTGGCGAACGCTTCGGTGCTCACAGCCCCCGTGGTCGGCCCGGATGGGACGACCTATGTCACCACCGGACTCGGACCGGGTCAATCCAATCTGTACGCGTACGCACCCGACGGAACGCTGAGATGGAAGTCTGCCGAGTGGCAGAACTCCGAGGACTTCGACAGCTGCGCCGTCCTTCAGAGCCCGCTGGTAGCCCGCAACGGCGAGCTCTATGTCAGCGACTGCAATCAGCTGTGGGCGTTCCGCCCGGATGGTCAGGTGAAGTGGAAGATTCCGCTGCCCGATGCGGTCCCGGGCGCCCCCTGGCAGGAACCCGCCCGGGCAACCCCGTTCCGACCACTGGTCACCGCCCAGTTCCTCGCTGACGGCTCCGTCATGGGTG
Source organism: Rhodococcus sp. PvR044 (assembly GCF_040548995.1). NCBI lineage: Bacteria > Bacillati > Actinomycetota > Actinomycetes > Mycobacteriales > Nocardiaceae > Rhodococcus > Rhodococcus sp. PvR044. The sequence continues at coordinate 542,314 of NZ_JBEPSX010000001.1, read as the reverse complement.
TCACGACGTGGAACAAGGTGGTGGTGGTCGACCCGGCGACCGGAGCGTTGCGGGCACCCGTGACGCAGTTGCCTGCCACCGCGGCGCCGGCGGCGAGCCAACCCCAACCGCCCACTCTCCTCGGCGGCGGACTACTCGATCCCGAACTCAAAGCCCCGGCATGGGAACTGTTCTGGGGCGGCACCATGCCGCAGGCCAACACGCCGTCGGTGTCGAACAAGACCGGCCGGATCTTCACCGTCGCATCGGACATGACGAAGGGGTACGTCTACGGAATCGACTACGCCCCCGGCGCGGACGGTGCGCGGGGCACGATCACACTCGCCTTCAGCGCACCCGTCGGCAGCGGCAGCGGCTCGAGCCCGTCGATCTCGGCGGACGGAAGCGCTGCCTACGTCACCGACAACACCGGAATCCTCTACGCGGTCGGGGCCAACGACGGGGCGATCCGCTGCACCGCAGATGCCGGCAGTAACGGGGGCTCACCGACCGCAGGTCCTGACGGACACATCTACCTGCTCGGCGATCAGGGCGCGAGCCTGACCTCCTACGATGCTCAGTGCCAACGGCGTTGGAGTGGTGACTATTCGGCGCTCGCGAAAGATGTCCTCCCGGTCAGCCCGACGGTCGGGGAACCCACCTGGAGCGCGGGAGGCCCTCCGACCATCACCCGCGACGGACTGCTCGCACCGATCTCACTCGGCTACAAAGTCCCGCTGGGGCCCGGCCGCGCTCCATTCGTGGCAACAGATTTCCGGCTCGTGAAGATCGACCCAGCGAACGGCATGGTCGAGAAGGTTCTCGCAGCCGAAACCGGCGAGAGCGACGGATTCACGGTGCCGAACACGATGAACGACCTCGTCGTCGCCGGGTACGGCGCGATAGGCACCTCTGCACTCGAACCGGCCCGTGGCGCAATCGATCCGCGGTTGCCTGACGGGCACAAGATGCCCCCGCTCCGCGGTGGGATCGAGGCCTTCCTCCCCGCAGGCGCCCCAGGGGCCGGATCCTCGGGATCGAGTGGCTCCTCCAGTAGTTCAGGACAAGGCATCGGCAGCGTTTTCGGGAGCTGAGCACCGATACATACGGAAGGACTCGTCGGCGAACACAGAGGACCTCGCGGCCGGTCTGGCGCGGGGTCCTCTGCGCTGACGATGTCCTGCATCGACGACATCGTTCGTGGCTTCTGTGTCAAGAATCGGCGACTGCGGCACCCGACCCCAGACGGGGAAAGGGCTCCGTGGAGAACACGACCTCCACCGCCACCTCGAAGTACGCCGCGATCCGCAACGCCAGGTGCAGGCTGGGGCTGTATTCGCCGCGCTCGAGGTAGCCAACGGTCTGATAGTGGACCCCCAGCGCCTCGGCCAGTTCCCGCCGCGAGATGCCCCGCTCGGCGCGGAGCATCGCGATGCGGTTGTAGATGACCTCAGAAGGCACGCTGCATCGCCTTGTCCCGCCGCTCGGCCATGCTCGATCCTGATTCGTGACGCGCCATGCGTCGCAACACTACCGGCGCGATCATCAGGCCTACGACGGCCCAAACACCCAGCACCGCCGCGGTCTCGAGGTGCCGCCAGGACTGGCCGATCTCGATTGCGACCGCCTCCTCGGGCAGCAGCGCCGAGCGCATGCCGAGGCCGAGCCAGTACATGGGGAAGGACTGGCCGACGGCCTGCAGCCAGCCCGGCAACGCGGTGATCGGGTAGAAGATGCCCGAGATGGCGATCAATCCCATCAGCGGCATCGTCAGCAGAAAGGCCGTCCGCGTGTCGAGCACGCTGCCCAGGATCGCGCCGAATGGCAGCACGGCCAGCAGCCCCAAGGCCACCACCCACACGAAAGTCACCACCGCGCCCGGTCCGGACAGCGAGGAGCCACCGATGATCACCATGCCCACCCCGAGCACGACAACCACCTGCACGATCACCGACCCGGCGGAGGCCACGATCTTGCCGACGAAGTAGCCGGTCATGCCCCGCGGCACCGCCTTGGCGCGCAACAGCGTCCCGTCCTCGCGGTCCAGCACCAGCACGTTGAGCAGGGCATACATGCCGTTGAACGCGATGATGCTGCCGAGCAGACCCGGCACGGCCAGCTCGGCGACGGACAGCCCGCTGTCGCCGTACATACGGCCACGCAACAGGAACAGAACGGCGAGCGCGATTGCGGGCGTGAGGAACTGGCCGATCAGGTCGGGGCCGTTGGTGTACAACTGCCGCAGTTCGATGCCGCCGCGGGCGAGACCGGCGCGGGTGGCAGTGGCGTTCATCGGGTGACCTCCGCGAGGGTGTGGACGGGCTCGGTCGCTTCGCCGGACTCGGCGCGCTTGACCAGGGTCATGTAGGTGTCTTCCAGCGAGGCTCGGCGCACCTCGAGGTCGGCGATGCTCTCGCCGTGCTGCTTGAACAGCTCGTGCACGTACTTGGTCGACTCGGTGGTGGTGTGGACGAAGCGCCGACCGTCGACGGTCCAGCTCACCTGGGCTTCGCCTGCGATCGACCGGGAGAGTTCGTCGGGCGAGCCGTCGGCGATGATCCGGCCGCCGGCCAGGATCAGGATCCGGTCGGCCAGGATCTCGGCCTCGTCGAGGTCGTGCGTGGTCAGCAGCACGGTGGTGTCCTCGAGGTCGGCGAGCCGGTGCACCAGATCGTGGAAGTCGCGCCGCGCCGCCGGGTCGAAGCCCGCGGTCGGTTCGTCCATGAACAGCAACTCGGGCCTGCCGACGACGCCGATCGCCACGTCCAGCCTGCGCCGTTGACCGCCGGACAGCGTGGAGATCTTGGCGTCGGCCTGCTCGGCCAGGCCGACCAGCTCGATGAGGTCGTCGGTGTCCCACGGGCGTTGGACCCGGTCGGTGGAGAAGGGGCGGTAGTACGCGCCGAGATGGGCGAGCAGTTCACGCACCCGCCACTTCGCGTGATCGCGCCAGGACTGCAGCACGACGCCGATCCGAGCGCGCCACTGTTCGTCGCCCTGTTCGGGGTCGACACCCAGGACCGCGACGCGGCCGGCCGAGCGGCCACGGAAGCCCTCCAGGATTTCGATGGTGGTGGTCTTGCCCGCCCCGTTGGGGCCGAGCATGACCAGCACCTCGCCGCGCCGTGCCTGGAATGTCACGTCACGCAGAACCTCGTTCGTGTCGTACTGCATTCGCAGCGTGTCGACATCGAGAACAACCCCATTGTGCGAAGTCATGCACCCTCCCTGTCATCGGTCTTCGATGATTTGTAGCATACCTACTACATTTCAGGGCAGCAATGCTCCACCACTACGGTGTCAAACGCGTTTAGGAGGCTTCGTCCCGGAGCGACCGCTCCCTCGCCTCCTTGGCGCGTTCGACGAAGGCGGAGAAGGCCGGGATCTGCGCGGCAGGCACCCTGAACGGCAACACCTGGAACGGAATGCTCACCCCCGTGGTCTGGAGCCTCACCTTCCAGTCCTCCCCCTTGGGGACGACGTGCACCTCGAGGAGCTCCGCGTGCACGAAGAAGATCCCCGGTGCGAATCGGGGCGTCGCGATGGTGACGATGTCGCCGTCGAGCGTCAGCAGAATGTCCCCGTCGATGCGCACCCGGTGCCGGTTCGTGGTCATGACGCTCATTCGAGCACGACCACGGCCGGCACGGCCGCTCTCGACCCGATTCGATCACGGGCCGGTGTGGAAACTTGGACCCCAGCACCGGGTCGAATACCCTGCATCCTCGATGAACGCGCCCGCACGAGCCCTGACCGCACTGGCCGCCGTCGCCTCGATCGCCCTGGTCGGCGCGCCGGCGGTCGCGCAGCCCTCCCCCATGCCGCCGGATTCGAGCACGACCACCACCACGCCGTTCACCACCCCGAACACCGACCACTGCCCGCAGCGCAACTCCCCGCCGCAGGCCATCGATCTCTCCGAGGTGCCTGCCCCCGGACAGACCGCGCCCGCCGCGCTACCCGTCCCCGCCCGGCCGGTCGGCGGCGCCCGCCTCGGCGAGTGCGGCGCCATCGCTCCCGACGGCGCACCCGGTCTGCCCGCCGAGATCTCCGCGACCGGGTGGGTGCTCGCCGACCTCGACTCGGGCGCCGTGATCGCGGCCAAGGACCCACACGGGCGCTACCGCCCCGCGAGCACCATCAAGGTGCTCCTCGCGATCCTCGCCCTGCGCGAGCTCGACCTCGACACCACCGTCACCGCCACCGCCGACGACGCGAACGCCGAGGGCAGCGCGGTCGGCCTCGGCAAGGACGGGCGATACACCAACCGCCAGCTCATGCAGGGCCTGGTGATGGCCTCGGGCAACGATGCCGCGCACGCGCTCGCCGCGCAGCTCGGCGGCGACGAGCGCACCGTGGAGAAGATGAACGAGCTGGCCCGCTCGCTCGGCGCCCTCGACACCCGCACCGCCACCCCGTCCGGCCTGGACGGGCCCGGAATGTCCAGCTCCGCATACGATCTCGCCGTCATCTTCCGTGAGGCCATGCGGGACAAGACCTTCGCCGATTTCATCCATACCGAGTCGGTACCGTTCCCTGGATTCCCGAAGGACCCCACCGACCCGGAGGACAAGGACCACCCCGGGTTCACCCTCGCCAATGACAACAAGCTGCTCTACAACTACGACGGAGCACTCGGAGGCAAGACCGGGTACACCGACGATGCGCGGCAGACCTTCGTCGGTGCCGCCGAACGCAACGGCCGAACGCTCGTGGTGACCCTGATGGCGGGTGACGTCAAACCGATTCGCCCGTGGGAACAGGCCGCCCGACTCCTCGACTACGGTTTCGCGCTCCCGGCGTCGGAAACGGTCGGCACCCTCACGGACTCGACCGAGGCGCAGACAGCCGCACCGGTGACCCTGGCCGCACCACCGTCTAGTCCGGTCGGCGGTCCGATCGCCGCGGCCGCGCCTGCGGACTCCAGCCCCGGGTTGTCGAGAACAGCTGTCGCGGTAGTCGGTTCGGCAATCGTCGGCATGCTCCTCGTCGCGGCCGCGCGGCTCCGACGTCGGCGCTGACCGGGCCGAGACCGAAGGTCAGTCGCGGCGCCTGCGCCGACGAATCAATCCGCCGAGTCCGACCGCGGCCGCCGCGCCCACCCCGACCAGGGCGAGGGCCTCGGACATCGTCGGCCCCCTCGCCGGCGCCTGCTTCACCTCGATGATCGCCGGATCCGGCGGCGGCACAAACGCCTTCACCTCGTTCTCGTGCGCCGTCGCCGCCCATGCCGTGGAGAAGAGCACCAACCTCGCAGTGAAGTAGATGAACACCAGGAGGCCGATGATCGGGCCGAAGGCGGAGCCCGCCGGACCGTTGGTGACCGCCTTCAGGTAGATCGCGCCCAGCCGCTTGAACAGCTCGAACCCCACCGCCGCGAACAACGCCGCCTTTGCCGCACTGCGCAGGGTGATGGGCTCGCGGGGCAACCGTGAGATGACCCAGACGAACAGTGCCCACGTCGCCACCACTGCGAGCAGGCTCGACAGGACCCGCACCAGGGTGCCCACCCAGCCGATGTCGTCGATGCCGAGCCATCCCAGGACCCGCCCGGTGGTGCTGCCCTCACCGATCACCGACAGACCGACCGAAACGATCAGGGCCAGTACCAGACCCACCAGCTTCGCGAGGTCCTTCAGCTTGGTCCGCAGGAACCCTGCAGTGGGATGGCGCTGGTCCCACATCGCGCTGAGCGCCTCGCGCAGGTTCGCCATCCAGCCCAGGCCCGAGTACGCGGCGACGACCAGACCGATGACACCCACCGTGGTGCGTGCGGCGATCGCGGCATCGATCAGCTGGTTGATCTGGACGCCCAGGTCTCCCGGCATCGCCTTGCTGACCGCATCGTGGATCGTGGTCAGCAGCTCGGGGTGTCCGACCAGGATGAAACCGGTGACCGCGAAGCCGACCATCAACAGCGGGAACAGCGCGAACACGCTGAAATAGGTGATCCCGGCCGCGAAGTAGTCGCCCTTCTGCGCCTGGTACCGCCCGCCCGCACGGATCAGGTGATCAAGCCACGGCCGCGTCGCACGGAGACGCTCGAGAAGCGCTTTGACGTCCGGCACCGCGGATCACCCCTTGTACTTCAGGAACCCCACCTTGTCATAGACCGTCGCCAGAGTCCGCTCGGACACCTCGCGGGCCCGTTGCGCGCCCGCATCCAGGATGCGGTCCAGCTCGGCCGGGTCGGCCATGTACGCGTCGACCTTCGCGCGGAGCGGGGTCACGAACTCCACCAGTACCTCGGCGGTATCGGACTTCAGGTCGCCATAGCCCTTGCCCTCGTAGCCCTTTTCCAGGTCCTCGACGCTGGTGCCGGACAGTGCGGACTGAATGGTCAGCAGGTTGCTCACGCCCGGCTTGGTCTCCCGGTCGAAGCGGATCTCGCGCTCGTTGTCGGTGACGGCGGACTTGATCTTCTTCGCCGACACCTTCGGGTCGTCGAGCAGATTGATCAGTCCGGCGGCCGACGCCGCCGACTTGCTCATCTTCGACGTGGGGTCCTGCAGGTCGTAGATCTTGGAGGTGCCCTTGATCATCTGCGCCTCGGGGATCACGAACGCCTTGCCGAACCGCGTGTTGAACCGCTGCGCCAGGTCACGCGCCATCTCCAGGTGCTGGCGCTGGTCCTCGCCCACCGGTACCCGCTGCGGGCGGTACAGCAGGATGTCGGCGGCCATCAGCACCGGATACGTGAACAGGCCCACCGTCGCGGACTCGGTGCCCTGCTTGGCGGACTTGTCCTTGAACTGCGTCATCCGGCTGGCCTCGCCGAAGCCGGTGATGCAGTTCAGCACCCACGCGAGCTGCGCGTGCTCGGGCACCTGGCTCTGCACGAACAGCGTCGACCGATCCGGGTCGATGCCGAGCGCCAGCAGCTGGGCGGCGGCGATCTTCGTGCGGCGCCGCAGCTCCTTGGGCTCCTGCGGGACCGTGATCGCGTGCAGGTCGGGAATGAAGTAGAAGGCGTCGAAATCATCCTGCAGGGGCACCCACTGCTGCAGCGCCCCGAGAAAGTTGCCGAGATGGAACGAGTCGGCGGTGGGCTGGATGCCCGAGAGCACCCGCTGGCGGGCGGCGGTGCCGGGCGCGGCGGGGGCGGTGTTCACCGGGGCGGTGTCCGATGACGGTGCGGACGGCGACGATGCGGAACTCGACATGGCCCCGATCCTTTCATGCCCGGTCACCCACCTGGAATTCGATTACGGCTCCACCCACGCGAGCTCCCCGCCCGCCGACGTCCAGCGGCGGGCCAACGCGCTCGCCGACGGTCGATCCGCCTGCAGGATCACCCGCAGCAGACCGTCGGTCCGGTCCTTCGCGCCGTCCTCGACGGCGTCGACGAACCAGCCCAACTCGCCGGGCTCGTCGGCCAGCAGGTCCGCCGCGTCGCGGATCATCAGCACCAGTCCCGGCGACTCGCCCAGCCAGTCGTCGGCGTCGCGCAGGCACTCGTCGAACGCGTCCTTGTTGGCACCGAAGTAGTACGGGAACTGCAGGGCCGCGGCGAATTCGTCGAACAGGGCGTCGGTCGTCCGCATCTTCGGCGCTCGCACCACCCGCACGGTGTAGCCGCGCTCGGAGAGCGCGTAGGCGAGGGTGTCGCCGACCGGCGCGGTACCGGTCAGCATGCCCGCCACCGGACCGGTTCGATCGGTGATGAATCCGTCCACCGTTGTCATCAGCGCATCCTCACAAATGTCGTGTAGTGATCACCGGTGTACCAGGCCGAACCGTCACTGCCGGTGACGATGCGCTGCGCGTCCCTCGGTTTTCCGCGCTGCTTCGGGTTCACGTCCCACTCGCGGTAACCGACCGCCCGACCCGACCCATCCGTGGTGGGCAGTTGCCGCTCCCTGTTGCCGAAGCGGTCACCGCCCTTGGTGCCCGGCGCCACGGCCGAGTCCGGCCAGGTGCCCTCGTCGATCTTCTGCAGGGTCGCGACGGCTGCCGCGGGAACCCCGGTCTGCGCCGACGAGCCCGGTTTGTCCTGGCCGGTGGTCAGCAGCAGTGCCGCCACGATGGCGACCAGCACCAGCACCGCCGCGGCGATCACACCGCGGGACCTAGTGGACATTGACCCGCTCCCTCAACCGGACCATCGACGCGGGCGCCCACCAGTTGGCCTCGCCCATCAGCTTCACCAGCGCGGGCACCAGCAACATCCGGACCACGGTGGCGTCGATGATCAGCGCGACGATCATCCCGACCCCGATGAACCGCATCACGGACAGGTCGGAGAGGGTGAAGGCACCGGTCACCAAGATCAGCAGGGTCGCGGCCGCGGTCACCACCCGCCCCGTCTTGGCCGCGCCGATGCGCACCGCCTCCTCGGTGGTCGCCCCGGCCCGCCGCGCCTCGACCATCCGCGAGATCAGGAACACCTCGTAGTCGGTGGAGAGACCGAAGACCATCGCGATGATCAGTACGACCATCCCCGAGATCAACGGTCCAGGGGTGACGTTGAGCAGGCCCGCCAGGTGGCCGTCGTAGAAGATCCAGGTGAGGATGCCGAAGGTCGCGCCCAGGCTCAACGCCGCCATCAGCACGGCCTTGATCGGCAGCACGATCGACCCGAACGCGAAGAACATCAGCACCAGCGTCGCGATCACCATCACCGCGATCATCACCGGCAGATAGTGCAGGACCGAATTCACGCTGTCGACCGACAACGCGGTGATCCCGCCGAGCAGCAACTCGGTGCCCGCGGGCGCCTCGATCTCGTCGAGTCTGCGGACCGTGTCGACCGCGGCGACCGAGCGGTCCGGGTCCTCCAGAACCGCGCGGACCGCGACCATCCCATCGGCGGTACCCACGGTGATCGCCTGCTGGACGCCGTCGGTCGCCCCGATCGCCGCGATCACCTCGGTGACCGCCGCATCGTCGGGTGGCGCGCCGTCCTCGCCGCGGATCACGACGGTCGCGCCGCTGCTCGCGATCGGGAACTGCGCGGTGAGCTGCTCCACCGTCGTGCGCGTCTCGTTGCCCGGCGGCAGCGCTGTGTGGTCCACATCGCCGAAACGGGTCCCCAACAGCGGCAGCGTCAACAGCAACAGCACGGTCACGATGGTGACGGCGATGACGACCGGCCTGCGCATCACGGCGGTCGCGAGCGCGCCCCAGAAACGTTGCGCGCGAGCCTCACCCCGCTCGAACGCCCCGCGGCGCCAGGTCAGCGCGTCGATCCGAGGGCCAAGGATGGCGAGCAGCGCGGGCAGCGCCGTCAACGAGAGCACCGCGGCCAGCGCGACCGCGGCCATCGCGCCGAACCCGAGCGATTTGAGCATCTGCTGCGGGAACACCAGGGTGCCCGCGAACGCACACAGCAGCAGCACCGCGGAGAACGCGACCGTGCGGCCCGCGGAGGCCATGGTCCTGGTGACCGCCTCGTCGGTGCCCGCGCCTGCCGCCAACTCCTCGCGATAGCGGCTGACGATGAAGAGTCCGTAGTCGATCGCCATGCCGAGCCCGAGCAGCGAGGCGATGTTCACCGAGAACACGCTGACCTCGAGGAACATCGAGAGCAGGCGCAGCGCGGCCAGCGCGCCGAACATCGAGAGCGCGCCGATCGCGACCGGGATCGCCGCGCCGACCAGCCCGCCGAAGACCAGCACCAGCACCAGCAGGGTGACCGGCAACGAGACCATCTCCGCGACCACCAGGTCGCGCTTGGACTCCTTGTTGACCTCGTCCGCGATCGCGCTGAACCCGGACAGCTCGGTCGACACCCCCGGCACGGTCAGCTGCGGTTCGAGTTCCGTGAACGACTCGATCCGCTCGCTCTCGCTGCCCGCCACGAAAACCACTGCCAGCGCGGTGGATCCGTCGGCGCTGCGCAGCAACGACCGGATCGGGCCCGTCGCGCTCCAGTAGTCCTCGATCGGCTCCGCCAGCAGGCCCCGATCGACCTCGGCGAGCCGGGCCGACACCGCGGGGCCGATGTCGTCGACGGTCTTACCGTCGGGGGCACGGTAGATCGCGACGATGTCCGGGCTGCGGATCCCGAAATGGTCGGCCAGCAACTCGTCGACGAGCGCCGCCTCACTGGACGGGTCGATGTCACCGCCCTGGCTGAGCCGGTCCAGCACACCGGATCCCCACAGGCCCCCGAGGAGCATGGCGCCGACCACGACCGTCAGCACGGCCCAACGGCGCCCCAGCACGAACGATGTCCACCGCGTCACGGTGGAAGACTAGCGGTATCGGACTGGCGGTATCGGACTAGCGATACTGGACGGTGACCGGCGCGTGGTCCGACCACCGCAGGTCGTAGGACGCGGCCCGCTCGACGACGGCCTGCTTCGCCCGCTCGGCGAGCACGGGCGTCGAGACCTGGTAGTCGATCCGCCAGCCAGAGTCGTTGTCGAATGCCTTGCCGCGGTAGGACCACCAGGTGTAGGGACCCTCGAGGTCCGGGTGCAGCCGGCGCATCACGTCCACCCAGCCGAACTCGCCGAACACCGAGCCCATCCACTCGCGCTCGTTCGGCAGGAAGCCGGAGTTCTTCTTGTTTCCCTTGTGGTTCTTCAGGTCCAGCTCGGTGTGCGCGATGTTCCAGTCGCCGCACACCACCACGTGCCGGTCCGCCCGCTCGGCCGCCGCTGCCGTCGCGGCCAGATACGGTCCGAAGGATCCGAGGAACCGTTCCTTCTCCACCTGCCGCTCGGTCTCCACCTCCCCGGAGGGGAGGTACAGGCTGGCCACCGTGAGGTCGTCGAAGTCGGCCTCGATGTATCGCCCGGCCTCGGCGAACTCCTCGTCCCCGTGCCCGATCCGCACCGCGTCCGCCTGCCTGCGCGACAGGATCGCCACCCCGTTGCGGCCCTTGGCCGACGGCTGGGCGGAGGCCAGGTGCCAGCCGGCCTCGAGGGCAGCGGCCAGGGTGGTGGCGAGTTGCTTGTCGTCGGCGCGGGTCTCCTGCAGGCAGATGACGTCCGCCTCGGTGGACTCGATCCACTCCAGCATGCCCTTCTTGGCTGCGGCGCGGATCCCGTTGACGTTGACGGTGGTGATGATGTGCGGCACGGGTAGGAACCGTAGCCCAACCGGCCGACAGCGCCGCTATCGCAGCGGGGCCGCCAGCGCCTCGAGTCCGCCCTGCTCGTCCACCCAGTCCTTGAAGGCGGCGAGCCCCTTGTCCCGGTCCACCACCGGCCGGTAGCCGAGGTCGCGCCGCGCGGCGCCGGTGTCGAAGGTCGCGCTGCGCGTCATCAGCGCGATCACGTACCGCGACAGCGGCGGCGACCAGCGCTTCGCGATGTAGGGCACCCGCCAGATCGCCTCCGCGATCGTCACCACGGCGGCCAGCACCCGAGGGTTGGGTCTGCGGCTGGGCGGGGCGAACCCGAACATCCGTGACACCACCCCGACGAACTCCCACACGTTGGTGGTCTCGGCGTCCGCGATGTAGTACGGCCTGCCCCCGACCTGGTCCGAGCCCGCGGCCCGCACGCACGCGTCGACGATGTTGTCGACGTGGCAGAGCGAGGCGTAGACGTCCTTGCCGCCGGAGATGTCCGGCAGGGAGCCCTCGGATGCCTTCGCGAGCAGCCGGACGATCGGACCGGACCGGTCGCCCGCACCCCAGATCGCCCGCGGCCGCAGCGCGCAGGTGATCAGGTCGGGGCCGTTCGCCTCCAGCACGAGCCGCTCGGCGGCGGCCTTCGTCTCGGAATACAGGTTGAGGTACCTGCTCGGGTACGGGACCGACTCGTCGACGTCGATCTGATCGCCGCCGTCGTACTCCATCAACGCGCTCGGGCTGGAGATGAACACGAAGCGCGACACACCGTTTCGGCGGGACGCCTCCAGCAGGTCGACGGTCGCCTGCACGTTCTCTTTCCAGAATTGTTCGCGGACACCACGTTCGTCCACCCTCGCGGCGCTGTGGAACACCACGTCCACTCCCCGCGTCGCCTCGAACAGGGAGTCACGGTCGGTGAGGTCGCCGTAGACGATGGTCAGCTTCGAGGTGTCGCCGAGATCGGTGAGGTTGCTGCTGCGGCGCACCAACACGGAGACGTCCATCTCGCCGTCCGCGACCAGTCGACGGGCGAGTGCGCCACCGAGGAATCCGCTCGCACCGGTCACCAGTGCCCTCACTGGGTCCGCCACCAGGTCGCACCGAGCAGCATCGTCATCGCGGCGATCTTCACATCCGAATGCCCCCGTGCGCGGCCTTCCTTCAGTGCGGCCGGGATCTGCGCGGCGTGCGCTCCGACACTGAGCACCACGTCGATCCACCACAGCGCCCGCGCGACACGGTTGCCGGAGGGCCGGATGAGCCCGGCCACCAGGTAGATCCATCCCAAGACCGGGATGACACGCAGCAGCATGACCTTCGTATTCATCGTTCCGCCTTCACCAATTGCGATGCCGCCCAGACCGTCAGCTTCTCGCGCCCGATCTTCGCGTTGTGCCGGATGTCGACCGGGAAGCCGGGATGGAAGAGGAAGTCGTGGATTCGATCGGTGGTGTGGCTCTGTCCCCCGAGCTCACGCAGTTCCTCCTCGATCCGCGCCCGTTCGCTCTTCCGGACCCCGGGCATCAGCTCGACACAGAGCACCGGGCGGGTGTCGCTGTCACCACGGACACCGACCAGCGCGGTCCGGAACACCTCCGGGACCGTGTTGAAGATCTGCTCGCACTGGACGGTGAACAGCGCTCCGTCCGCGGTGCGGACCCGCTGACTCTTGCGCCCGCAGAACCAGATCCGGCCACCCTCGTCGATCCAGCCCAGGTCGCCCGTCCGGTGCCAGGTACGGTCGCCGTCCCTGATCTTGCCGAGCGCGTTCGCCGCCTCCGGCCACGCGTAGCTGGTGCTGACGTTCGGCCCGGCCACCACGATCTCGCCGATCCCACCCGCGGCCGTCTCGTCGGACCTGGTGGGGATCGGCTCGTCGGTGATGCCGACGACCCTCGCCTCGAGGCCGAGCGCCGGTCGCCCGATGCACGTTCCCGCGCCTGCGTGAGCCCGGGCGACGAACTCCCCGAGCAGCTCGCGTGACTCGATCGCCGACATCGGCAGCGCCTCCGTCGACCCGTAGCCGGCGATCACCTCGGCCTCGGCTGGCAGGATCGAGCGGAGCGCCGCGATGGCGTGGTCCGGCACCGGCGCGCCACCGGAGTAGATGGACCGCACGGACGGCAGCCGCACGTCGTGCGTCTGCGCGTACCGCACCAGCGGAACCAGCACGGCAGGCGAGGCGAACATCGTCCGTATGTCGAACCGGTGGATCGCGTCGACCACGCGCGCGGGATCCGTCGAGCCCACCTCCCCCGGCACGATCGGCGGCAGCACGCAACGGGATCCGAGCATCAGGTCGAGCACCCCGAAGATCGGCAGCGTGATCAGGGACGTCTCGGGCGGCACCCGCTTGCGGGCGTCGTCAACCTGGTCCAGCATCGCGGCGAGGTTGCCGTGGGTGAGGTTGACGGCCTTGGCGGGGCCGGTACTGCCCGTGGTGAAGGCGATCATCATCACCTCGTCGGCCGGTGCCTCCTGGCTCGCGGCCACCGGCCGGTCCGGCGTCCGGCCCCAGGCCCGCAGGGAATGGCCGCCCCACAGCTTGCGCCCGACGGTGACCTTGACCCCCACCGTCGCGAACGACGAACGGAACACCAACCGCAGCAGGTGCGCCTTCGAGATGCCGATGAACGCCTGTGGGGAAACGGATTTCAGGCAGGTGAGCATCGGACGCAGACCCATGCCCGGGTCGATCACGACGGGCACAGCCGCCACCTTCAGCAAACCGATCATGATGGCGTAGAACTCGGGCCCAGGGGTGACCAGCAGCAGGGTTCGCACCCCGCGCCGGATCCCGATCTCCTCGAACCGCTGGGCGAGCAGATCGGACCAGTCGTCGAGCTCCCGATAGGTCAGCCGACCGTACGTCGGCACACCCGCCTCGCCCTTGCCGTCCGGTGAGATCACCGCCTCCAGATCCGGGTGCGCCCGCGCGATCGCCCGGATCCGTTCCACCGATCCGCAGTGCGCCGCCGGGCGGGCGGGCGCCGCGGTCGTGGTCGTCGCCCTGCTCACGCCGTCGGTGCCAGCCGGTACACGGTGGCGGCCGCGCTCGGCCCGGCGCCCGCTGCCACGAACAGCACGGTGTCGTAGCCGGCCAGGATCGCCTCGTCCACCTGGTGATACGCCGCCGTCAGCGCGGCGGTGTGCGCGTCACCCTCGACCACACCGCTGCCGAGCACCGCCTCCGGTGCGATACCGAGCTGCGCGGCCAGGGCGGCCGGGAACCCCGCGGTCGGCCGCGAGCTGATCAGCGCGGTCCGAGACAGGTCCAGCCCGCCCTCGTGCGCTCCGATCGCCTTACCCGCCGCGACACCTGCCACCTCGAGCAGACGCTCCTCGAACCCGTCCTCGCGCTCCACGGTCACCAGCGAGCGACCGTGGACACCCATCTCGGCGATATTGGCGAACCCCCTCGTCGCCGGGGTCCCCTCCAACTCCGCGACGTGCACGGGGCCGAATCCCGATGGGGTGTCGGTCTTCTCGAGCAACATCGCCGCCCCCGCCGTGACGAACGGGAAGTCCGCGGCGGGCCTGCGTCGCTGGAGCGAGGGGTGGGTGTCCCCGGAGACGACGAGAACGTACTGCGCACTGTCGGTTTCGAGAAGGGCGGTCGCCACCTGCACCGCGTTGAGCACACCACAGGCCCCGTTCATCAGGTCGAACGAGAACGACCTGCTCACGCCCTCCGGATACTCGAGGCCGATGCCCGCCTCCCGCTGGATGAGCGCCGCGATCGCCGGCTCGAACAGGTTCGAGTCGCGGTAGACGCCGGTGTTGATGAGCACGCCCACCTGCTCGGGCTCGACGCCTGCACTGCTCATGGCGCCGCGCGCCGCGCGAGCGGAATGCTCGATGGCGCTCGTCGTCGCGGTGGCCACGCTCATCCCGGTGGACTTGATCGAGATACCCATGTTGCTCAGACCTCCAGGGACGTGATCGTGGCGGACACGTAGCCGGTCACGATGCCGGATGCCGCAGGAACCATCAGGATCTTCGATCCCTTCGGGACCGCCTTGTCCTTCAGATGGTCGTGCAGCACGATGAAATGCGAAGTGCTGGAGGTGTTGCCGTACTTCTCCACCACGTTGAGCGCGGGCGGCATCGGAGTGCCGAACTCCTTCTCGCCGAGCGCGTTCATGTACACGACGGCCGAGGCGCCGAACTGGTGGTGGATGACGAAGTCGAACTCCTCGTCGGCGAAGGTCTGGCCGCGGGCAGCGAGGAACTCCCGCTGCGCGTTCGTCCACAGCAGGAACCGTGATTCGTTGTGCATCTTGCGGTTGTCGGTGTACAGCGCGATGCCCGGCGACTGGTCACTCGGCATACCCATGCACAGGTCGGAGTACTCCGACGCCGTCATCAGCTCGATGTAGTCGATCTTGTCGGCGTCGTCGACGGATCGGTCCATGATCACGGCAGCGCCCGAATCGCCCACGGACAGCGAGGCGAACTGCAGGTCGTACTTCTCCGAGATCTCGCGCACCGCGGTCTCCGAGATCGGGGTGATGTGCTCGCCGCTCACGACCATCCCGTTGCGGACCGCGCCGGAGCGGATCATCCGGTCGAGCACGTAGACGCCACTGAGCATCCCCGCGCAGGCGTTGGACAGATCGAAATGGATGGCGCCCTTGACGCCCAGCTCCTTGCCGAGCATCGACGCGAAGGACGGCTCCAGGTACATGAAGTCCCTGTCCTTGCTCCGCGAGATCGAGGTCGAGATGATCACGTCGAGATCGCCCGCCTCGTAGCTCGATCGGGACAGCGCGTCACGGGCGGCGTTGCAGGCCAGCGTGAACGAATCCTCGTAGTTGTCCGCGCTGGAGTCGTACACCCGGCGGTCCACAACTCCCGTGATCGCCTGCAGATCGAAGCTCGGCGGCACGGCGAGCTTGGCGAGCAGGTCCTTCGTGCTGAGTACCGCGGACGGGAGGTACGCGCCTATCGATTCGAACCTCGACTGGGTCATCTTGGATCCTCTTGGGGGTCGGTAGATCTGGCTGGTGGTTCGGCGTTCTCTTGGTGGAGCGTCACATCAGTGCGGCGGCCTCGAGATCCGGCACGGCGCCGCCTGCCGCCGCGGCCGCGATCGCCGGGTAGCGAGGAGCAAAGACCCCGAGCGCGGTTGCCCGCTCGAAGTTCGCGTCGCCGCGGTGCCCCGGCAGCTCGCGAATGCTCGCCGCACCGTAGTAACCGCCGGGGACGACGGCTGCGGGCGCCGACGGTGCCGGCCCGGTCATCACCGCGTCCAGGCTCCGCTCGAACAACTCGTGGCAGGCGCGCAATCCGTTCATCATGACATCCTGGAAGCGGTCGTCGGGTGCGATCGCGAACCGCTCGACGTCGACCACAGCTCCGGTGTCGATGCCGGAGTCGACCCGGTGCAGCGTCGCCGCGTACTCGTCGCGGCCCTGGAGAATCGCGTGCACGATCGCGGCGGCGGGCAGTCCACGGAACTCCGGCAAGGGGCCGTTGTGGATGTTGTAGATCCGCAGGTCGGAGTTCACGAGCGCGGGACCGAAGATCATGGGGTTGTTGATCGACCACACCACCGAGTCGGTGCACGCCTCCGCAAGCACTGCTGCCTCGGCGTCGACATCCGTGGTCTCGAGGTGCGCTAGTCCCTCGAGCCCAGCAGGCGCGGCATCGCCGGGCCCGGTGCACACCAGGTCAACCGTGAAATCCGATGCGGACGCGAATCGCGCAGCGCGCCAGAGCAATGCGCCGCTTCCCACCAGGATCATCCGAGCTCCCCCGCCCGCTTCGCATAAACGGCGGCGGCGCACACCCTGCCGAGGGTGAGCTGGTGCACCAAGTCCTCGAGCTCGGCGACGAACGCCGCTTCGCCTGCGCGTCCGACCACCGTGCGCGAGACCTGCGAGAGCATCTCCACCGACGCCAGTGAATCCCCGCCGAGGGCGAAGAAATCCGAATCCGCGCGCAGGGTGCTCACATCGACCATGAGGACCTTCGCCCAGATCGCGGCGATCTCGTCCTCGATCCGCCGGTCGGGCTCGGCCGATCCGGGGCCCTTCGCGGTGTCGGTCGCCTGCTCCGGGATCACCGCGTCGGCGACGCTCAGTCCCGCGCTGTCGAGCTTCCCGTTGGCGGTCAGTGGAATCGCGTCGACGATGTGGATCTCGGCCGGGATCATGTAGGCGGGCACCTTCTGCGCCAGGAAGTCCCGGAGCTGCTGTGCATCTGGCGCGTCCGTCTCGCCAGCGCCCACCACGTACGCGGCCAGGACGTTGTCGCCGCGCTCCGCGCGCCGGACCGCCGCCACCGCGGCCCTGCCGACCAGGGGATGCTGCTCGATGGCGGCCTGGACCTCGCCGGGCTCCACGCGATTGCCCCTGATCTTCACCTGGCTGTCGACGCGACCCGCGAACTCGAGCGCACCGCCGGGAAGTCGGCGGCCGAGGTCACCGGTCCGATAGCACCGTTCGCCCGTGGACAGGGTGACGAAGCGTTCGGCGGTGACGTCCGGCCGGTTCAGGTAGCCGCGCGCCACCTGGGGGCCGCCGAAGTACAGCTCACCGATCTCTCCGTCGGGCACCGGCAGGCGATCCGGGTCGAGCAGATGAACCGTGGTGTCTGCGGCAGGCCCACCGATCGGTACCGGCTGGGGCGCGGCCGACGGCTCGTCGTCGAGGACAAGGGCGGTACACACGATCGACATCTCCGCGGGCCCGTAGCTGTTGAGCAGCCGGCAGTCCGGGCCGAACAGTTCGCGGGCACGCGCGGCCAGCGGCCCGTGCAGCGCCTCGCCTCCGATGCTGACCGCCCGCATCCCCACCGGCCGCAGCTCCAGCCGGACCATCACTTCCAGCAGGCTCGGCGTCACCATCATCGTGTTCACCGTGGAACCCTCGAGCATCTCCGACAAGACCAGGTGATTGATGTCGTCCGGCACCAACACCACCGCACCGCCGCTGAGCAGCGGGAGCAGCAGCGCCGCGCACGCCATGTCCGCCGCCTGCGTGTGATAGTGCGCGTAGCGGGTCTCGGGCCCGAGCCGGTACCAGTCGGTGGCCGAGCGCATCAGGTTCACGATGCCCCGGTGTTCGACCTGGACGCCCTTGGGCCGTCCCGTCGAGCCCGAGGTGTAGGTGACGTAGACCAGATCGTCGGCAGTGGCGAGGTCCGGCAGCTTGTCGGCGCCGGAATGGGGCAGGTCGTCGACCACCAGGACATCGGTTTCGCCGAACGCGGCCCGCCCCTTCGACGCCCGCTCGGTCACGCAGTGGCGCACACCGGAATCCGCGAGGATTCCGAGAATCCGCTCGTCCGGGTGCTTGGGGTCGAGCGAGAGAAAAGCGGCGCCCGCCTTGAGGATTCCCAGATGTCCCACCACTGCGTCGAGCGACCGACGCGCCAGCACCGCGACGACGTCGCCGTGCCGCACACCCCGGCCGCGCAGTTCCGCTGCCACCACGTCGGCACGGGCGTCGAGCTCCGCATAGCTGAGCTGACCGTCCGGGCCGATCGCGGCAGGCGCGTCCGGCGCGCTCCGGACCAGGCCGTCGAAGATGCTCGTCACCGTTCGCCCCGGCCCGGGGGCCTGTGCCCCGATCGGCCCCGGCTGCACCTGGGCTCCGAGTGCGGTGGCGATATCGTCCAGCAGTCGCTCGAGTCGAGACGCGATCCCCGCACCGTTGCGGCAGGAGACCACGAGTTCGGTTCGCCCGCGAGCCTCCAGCACCGCGATCGAGAGCGGCACCATGCCCGTGTGGACCGGCAGGCCCCACACCTCGGTGGCGGCGAATCCGGGAAAGCTCAACTCGTCGAGATCGACTGTCCCCGTATGGGAGACGATCGCCGACACCAGGTTTCCCCCGGTACGGGTGCCGATGGACATGCCGGCGCGCAGGATGGACCGTGCCATCCACACCGGCATCTGCTGCAGCCCACCGTTGTTCATCTCACCGAGCTCGCGGGACTCCACCATCCCGCGCAGCAGTTGGGCATGGATGCGCGACCAACCGTCCCCCGGCGTCGCGTCGAGGAACAGCGGCAGCGCCAGGTTGGCCGTCGACCGCAGGTCCTTGTCGTGCCGACGCAGATCGACGGGGACCATGATCCGGGTCTTACCCCCGACCGCAGCCGTGATCAGCTCGGCGATCCGGGCGACCACCGCGGGCGAGGTTCCCTCCACGGTTCGCCTGCGCCAGAGGAAGTCCGACTCGCCGGGGGCCGGGCGGGCCCGCCCGAACGGCGAACGCGCGGTGGGGATCAGCGCGGTCGGCTTGCCGTCGATCCCGAGCGACTCGACGAGGCCGTGGTCGGCGATCGCGTCCCGCGCGCCGACCGTCCGATCGCCGCGCAGCAGGCGGAACACCTCGGCAGCCCACAGATGCAGGCCCTTTCCGTCCATCACGCCATGAAAAGCCCTGAACACCAGAATATTCCGAGTGTCTCCTAGCAGCAGGACCTCACAGGTCGGTCCATGCTCCGGGTCGAGCGGACGACTCAGCATCGGATGGTCGTCGAGCGGGGTGTCCACCAACGAGTGTTCCGTTGCCACCACCACGGGGGGCGCGATGCGGCTGTCCACCCATCGCTCGCCGCGCCGCACGAGCCGGGCACCGGGGCAGGATTCGGACGCGCCCGCGACCGCGACCGCGAGGTCCCGCTCGTCGACCGAGCCCGTCCCCTGGACCACCAACTGGATGGCGAAGGGAGGGGCAAGCGTCTGCATCGCCAGATACAGACGCTCGGTGGGTGAGATCAGTCGTTCGAAAAGGGGCACAACGGAAGACAACGTCGCTCCTAGCCAGGGGGGTGCCGGAATAGTATCGGTTCGACGGTGACTCTGCATGGGGTTGCTCGAGTCGGTCCCTGACAAACAAAAAGTGGGACCCGCCCCGACCTGGGGCTGGTCCCACTTTCCGACTCCCTGCGGCCTCCGCTATCGGCTGGCCTTCTGCATGTTCTCGTCCAGCGCACCGAGGAACTCCTCGGTGGTGAGGTAGCCCTGGTCGCCGCCGACGAGGGACGCGAGGTCCTTGGTCATCTGACCACCCTCGACGGTCTTGATGACGACGTCCTCGAGCTGCTGCGCGAACGCGATCACCTCGGGGGTGTTGTCCAGCTTGCCGCGGTGCTCGAGACCCCGGGTCCACGCGAAGATGGACGCGATGGGGTTGGTCGAGGTGGGCTTGCCCTGCTGGTGCTGGCGGAAGTGCCGGGTGACGGTGCCGTGCGCGGCCTCCGCCTCACAGGTCTTTCCGTCCGGCGTCAGCAGCACCGACGTCATCAGTCCGAGCGAGCCGAAGCCCTGGGCGACGGTGTCCGACTGGACGTCGCCGTCGTAGTTCTTGCATGCCCAGACGTAGCCGCCCTCCCACTTGAGTGCGGAAGCCACCATGTCGTCGATGAGGCGGTGCTCGTAGGTCAGGCCCGCCGCGTCGAACTCGGACTTGAACTCGGTCTCGTAGACATGCTGGAAGATGTCCTTGAACGCGCCGTCGTACGCCTTGAGGATGGTGTTCTTCGTGGAGAGGTATACCGGGTAGTTCTGCTGCAGGCCGTAGTTGAGCGAGGCCCGCGCGAAGTCCGTGATGGACGAGGTGAAGTTGTACTGCCCCTGGACGACGCCGCCGCCCTCGGGGAAGTTCACCAGCTCGTGCTCGATCGGCTCGCTGCCGTCCTCGGGCGTGTAGGTGATCATCACCTTGCCGGGACCGGGCACCTTGAAGTCGGTGGCGCGGTACTGGTCACCGAACGCGTGACGGCCGATGATGATCGGCTTGGTCCAGCCCGGAACCAGTCGCGGAACGTTCGAGATGATGATCGGCGCGCGGAAGATCGTGCCGCCGAGGATGTTGCGGATGGTCCCGTTGGGGGAACGCCACATCTTCTTGAGGCCGAACTCCTCGACGCGAGCCTCGTCCGGCGTGATGGTGGCGCACTTGACGCCGACGCCGTGCTTCTTGATCGCGTTCGCGGCATCGATCGTGACCTGGTCATCGGTCTTGTCGCGGTACTCGATACCGAGGTCGTAGTACTCGAGATTCACATCCAGGTACGGATGGATCAGTTTGTCCTTGATGAACTGCCAGATAATGCGGGTCATCTCATCGCCGTCGAGTTCGACGACAGTGCCTTCAACCTTGATCTTGGACATGTGGTATTCGCGTCCTCCTAGGAAGTTTCCCCTGGTCACACGGCTCGGGCCCCGCTTTGTGAGCGAGACCACGAACGACTCAATCAGTAATCTATACAACCCGTGCGAACCGGGTCGATCCGCACCAAACAAGACGAGCGTACTGCTAAGCGACTCGGACGCAACCGCTGGCCCGGCCCCGGCGAACCTACCGATCGGTAGCTTTGCGCAGCTCAAGCGCGGATTCGGGCCGTGACCTCGGCGCCGATTCCGCCGAACTCTGGCCAACCCGGTTCCGACGGAGTGTGATGAGTGGGCGGACGTCATCGAGGGGAGATCGAGATGACCGAACGTGCCGACGCCGGTCCACGACCGGTCCGCGCCCCGCGCGGCAACACCCTGACCTGCCGGGGGTGGCAGCAGGAGGGCGCCCTCCGGATGCTGATGAACAACCTGGACCCGGAAGTGGCCGAGCGCCCCGACGACCTGGTCGTCTACGGCGGCACCGGCCGCGCCGCCCGCAACTGGGCGTGCTTCGACGCGATCGTGCGGACGCTGCGGACGCTGGCCGACGACGAGACGCTGCTGGTGCAGTCGGGCAAGCCGGTGGGGGTTCTGCGCACCCACGAATGGGCACCGAGGGTCCTGATCGCCAACTCCAACCTGGTCGGCGACTGGGCGAACTGGGAGGAGTTCCGCCGGCTCGAGGCGCTCGGCCTGATCATGTACGGCCAGATGACCGCAGGCTCCTGGATCTACATCGGCAGCCAGGGCATCCTGCAGGGCACCTACGAGACGTTCGCTGCGGTCGCCCGCAAGCTCGCGGCCTCTGGTCGGTATGAGCACAGAGGGGGCTCGCTGACAGGCACGATCACCCTGACCGCCGGGCTGGGCGGCATGGGCGGGGCGCAGCCGCTGGCGGTGACCATGAACGGCGGTGTCGCGATCTGCGTCGAGTGCGACCCGGACCGGATCAATCGCCGCATCGCGCATCACTACCTCGACGCGAAGACCGAGAGCGTCGAATCGGCGCTGGAGATGGCCGTCCTCGCCCGCCACGAGCGCCGCCCGCTGTCGATCGGACTGCTCGGCAACGCGGCCGAGGTGGTGCCGCGACTGCTCGCGATGAACGCGCCGATCAACATCGTCACCGATCAGACCTCCGCGCACGACCCGCTGAGCTATCTGCCGGTCGGGATCGCCGTCGAGGACTGGCACAGGATGGCCGAGAAGGACCCCGACTGGTTCACGACCGAGGCCCGCGAGTCCATGGCCGCGCACGTCGAGGCCATGGTCGGGTTCAAGGACGCGGGCGCCGAGGTCTTCGACTACGGCAACTCGATCCGCGACGAGGCGCGGCGCGGCGGCTACGACCGGGCGTTCGATTTCCCCGGCTTCGTGCCCGCGTACATCCGCCCCCTGTTCGAGGAGGGCCGTGGCCCGTTCCGCTGGGTCGCGCTGTCCGGCGACCCCGCCGACATCGCGGCCACCGACAGGGCCGTCGTCGACCTTTTCCCGGACGACGAACACCTGCGTCGGTGGATCACACTCGCGGGCGAGAAGGTCCGTTTCGAGGGCCTGCCCGCGCGCATCTGCTGGCTCGGCTACGGCGAACGCCACCGGGCCGGCCTGAGATTCAACGAGATGGTCGCGTCCGGCGAGGTGTCCGCGCCGCTGGCCATCGGCCGTGACCACCTCGACGCCGGCTCGGTGGCGTCCCCGTACCGGGAGACCGAGTCGATGGCCGACGGATCGGACGCCATCGCCGACTGGCCGCTGCTCAACGCGCTGGTCAACACCGCGTCCGGGGCCTCGTGGGTGTCCATCCACCAGGGCGGCGGAGTCGGTATGGGACGGTCCATCCACGCCGGCCAGGTGTGCATCGCCGACGGCACCGAACTGGCCGCGCGCAAGCTCGAGCGGGTGCTCACCAACGACCCGGCCACCGGCGTCATCCGGCACGTCGACGCCGGCTACCCCGCCGCGGCCGGGGTGGCGACCGCCCGCGGCCTGCGCGTCCCGATGTGGGAGGGCTAGTGCCGTGAGCATCAGCCCCTGGGTGGTCGTCGACAACATCGGCACCCTGGTCACCAACGACCCGGAGGCCGGCGAGGGCAGGCTCGGGCTCATCCGTGACGCCGCCGTGGTGCTGGGTGACGGCGTCGTCCAGTGGGTGGGCGCACGTGCCCACATCCCGCAGGGCAGCGCGGACGCCACCGTGGACCTCGACGGCCGGGCCGCGCTGCCCGGGTTCGTCGACAGCCACGCGCATCTTGTCTTCGGCGGCGAACGGGCCGAGGAGTTCGCCGCCCGGATGGCGGGCACCGCCTACGCCGCGGGCGGCATCCGCACCACCGTCGCGGCAACCCGCGGCGCGACGGACGCCGAGTTGAGCGCGACCGCCGCGCGACTGGTGGCCGAGTCCGTCCGCTCGGGCACCACCACGATCGAATGCAAGTCGGGATACGGGCAGTCGGTCGTCGACGAACTGCGGAGCCTCGAGGTGGCCGCGGAGGTCACGCCCGAGACGACGCTGCTGGCCGCGCACCTGACTCCGCCCGAGTTCGAAGGCGACACCGATGCGTACGTGCGGATGGTGTGCACGGAGATGATCCCGGCGTGCGCGCCGAACGCCAGGTGGATAGACGTGTTCTGCGAGACAGGGGCATTCGACGAGCACCAGTCGCGGGCGGTGCTCGAGGCGGGCATCGCCGCCGGCCTCACGGCACGGGTGCACGGCAACCAGCTCGGCCCCGGCCCCGGGGTCCGACTCGCCGTCGAGCTACGCGCCGCCTCCGTCGACCACGTGAATTTCGTGACCGGCGAGGATGTCGAGGCGCTGGCATCGGGCGAGACGGTCGCGACGCTGCTGCCGTGCGCCGACTTCTCCACCCGCAACCGGTATCCCGACGCCAGGACCCTGCTCGATGCAGGCGTCACCGTCGCGCTGGCCTCGGACTGCAACCCCGGCACGAGCTACACGACCAGCATTCCGCTGTGTATCGCCCTTGCGGTACGCGAGATGCACATGAGTCCGGACGAGGCAGTCTGGGCCGCGACGGCGGGCGGCGCCGCGGCGCTGCGGCGCAACGACATCGGACACATTCGGGTCGGGGCCAGGGCCGACCTGATCGCGCTGGACGCGCCCACGCACCTGCACCTGGCCTACCGGCCGGGTGTGCCGCTGGTCCACGAGGTGTGGAAGGACGGGTACCGACGATGACGAAGGTGGACCTCATTCCCGGCGCCTGGTCGGGACGCGACGACGGCCCCGGCCCCGAGCACCTGCGCTGGCATTCGGCGATGTCCGCTTTCCATGCCGACATCGCGCCGGGGGCAACCGTTCTGGTCGGCTTCCGCAGCGACGAGGGCGTACGGCGGAACCGAGGCCGACCGGGGGCCGCGAGGGGTCCGACCGCCCTGCGCCACGCGCTGGCGTCGATGGCACTCGCGGCGCCGATCCGGGTGTTCGACGCGGGCGATGTGGCGGTCGCCGTCGGTCACCTCGAGGACGGGCAGCGGCGGCTCGGCGATGTGGTGGCCGGGCTGCTCGACGCAGGCCATTTCGTCGCGGTGCTGGGCGGCGGGCACGAGGTCGCCTACGGAAGCTATCTCGGGCTGTCGACCTCGGCTGCGGGCATGTCCGGCGCGCGGCTCGGGGTGCTGAACCTGGACGCGCACTTCGATCTCCGCGACGATCCCGCGCCGAACTCCGGGACACCGTTCCGGCAGATGGCCGACGCCGAGGCGGAGCGCGGTCGGCTGCTGAACTACGCGGTGCTGGGCATCGCGCAGCCGAGCAACACCGCGGCGCTGTTCACGCGCGCCGTATCACTCGGCGTGCGGTACCTGCTCGACGACGATTGCGGCACGGCGAACCTGCCCGCCGTGGAGTCGTTCGTCGACGAGTTCCTCCGGACGGCCGACCTGGTGCACCTGACCATCGACCTGGACGTCCTGCCCGCGTCCGTCGCACCCGGCGTCAGCGCCCCCGCGGCGTTCGGGGTGCCGCTCGAGGTGATCCAGCGGGTGTGCGACATCGTCGCGCGTAGCGGCAAGCTCGCAGTGCTCGACATCGCGGAGCTCAATCCGAAGCTCGACTTCGACAACCGGACCGCACGAACCGCGGCGAGGCTGATCCATCGCGTCGTCACCTGGCGGGCGCCGCCGGCCGAGGCCTAGTCGACGTCGGGTCTTCGCTCGGACCACTTGGCCATCCAGCTCGCGTTCTCCGCCGAGATCGCGCCCTCACAGTCGTCGACGAAGGCCTTCCACGCGGCCGGGTCGGTGGGCGATCCGCTTGTCCGCCACTCGTTCACGCGCCTGCCCAGCCGACCCGCACAGGCGGAATAGCTCATCGCGAGGTAGTCGTACCTGCTGCCGGCCCGGTGAGCCGCAACCGCTCCCCCGAGCGTCGTCAGCACGGCCACCCAGGGTGCGAGGCCGGATGACGGTTGGTCACCCGCCGAAGTGTCGGCGTCGCCGGCGAGAACCGTGACAACGGCGGCGACGCTCGCGGTCGCCACGCTCAACCCGAGCGCCACCCGTCGCAGGCGCCGGGCCCGCCCCGCGTACGCGCAGGCCCTGGGTCGGTAGTACTCGGTGATCTGACTCTGCACCCGATCCCGGACGTAGTCCCCCGGTGTCATCGGTCCAGGAACCACCGCGTCGCGGACCTCCGCGTCGTCCTCGCCGAACTCGGCGAACTCGGCGAACTCGGCGAACTCGGCGACAGAGGCCAACAGGTCCTCGACGGCCTCCTCGATCTCCGCGACCTCCGCTGCCAGTCGCGCGGGCGCGTCCGCGCCGTCGAAGGGAACCGCCCCGGCCCGAAACCTCAGCACCAGTTGCTTGATGCCCTCCGAGGCGGCCCGAGCCCTGGTCCAGCGACGGACCGCGTCGGGCGTGAGCAGGAAGGCCGTCACGACGGCCGCGATGGCCAGGCACACCGCGCCGAACGCCGCCACCGGGACCCTGGCCACGTCGGCCGTCCTCAGGAAGGTCGCGGTCGACGTCGCTGCGATCGCGCCCGCGGCGCCGAGGTAGAGCACGGCCGCGCGGGCGATGTCGATACGCCTCTTGAGACGGTCGGCCACGAGGGACCAGCGAACGCGTGTCACCCAGATCGAGGCGACCAACGCTTCCTCATCGCTCGTCGCGCGCTCGGTCGGCACGGCGCGGGAAACAGCCATGACGACCACCTCGTTCACAACGACTCGGGTCCGCCCGCATACCCATGCTGTGCCCCGGCGCCGTGCAGGTCACGGGTAGTCGGCTACCCGATCCCGGTCGACTCAGGCGAGGTCCCCGACCAGCATCTCGGCGCTGCGCAGCAGCGCACCCGAGGCCGCCAGCTCGACGGCGGCCCCGATCTCGGGGGCGAGGAACCGGTCCGGGCCGGGTCCGCCGACGCGGGCCCGGATCGCGTCCCGCACCGCGGCGGTCGCGGGCGACGGACGCAGCGGGGCCCGCAGGTCGAGCCCGCGCGCCGCGGTGAGCGCCTCGATCGCGAGCACCCGGGTCAGACCGTCGATCGAGTGGCGGAGCTTGCGCGCGGCCGACCATCCCATCGACACGTGATCCTCTTGCATGGCCGAGGACGGGATCGAGTCAACGCTCGCAGGCGACGCCAGCCGCTTGAGCTCCGAGACGATCGCGGCCTGGGTGTACTGCGCGATCATGTGCCCGCTGTCCACCCCCGGATCGTCGGCCAGGAACGGCGGCAGCCCGTGGCTGCGCGCGGTGTCGAGGAAACGGTCGGTGCGGCGCTCACTCATGCTGGCCAGGTCGGCGATGACGATCGCGAGGAAGTCCAGCACGTAGGCGACCGGCGCCCCGTGGAAGTTGCCGTTGGACTCGACCCGGCCGTCGAGGGTCACCACCGGGTTGTCGATGGCGCTCGCGAGTTCGCACGCCGCGACCCGTTCGGCGTGCGCGAGGGTGTCCCTTGCGGCGCCCGCGACCTGCGGCGCGCACCGCAGCGAGTAGGCGTCCTGGACCAAGGGGCAGTCGGGGGTGGCGTGGCTGGCGACGATCTCCGAGCCCGCCAGCAGCCGGACCATGTTCGCCGCCGCCGCGGCCTGTCCGGGATGCGGCCGCAACGCCTGGAGATCGGCGGCGAACACGCGGTCCGTGCCGAGCAGCCCCTCGACGCTCATCGCGGCGGTGATGTCGGCCAGCGGCAACAACCGGCGCAGGTCGTCGCAGGCGAGCACCAGCATGCCGAGCATCCCGTCGGTGCCGTTGATGAGCGCGAGGCCCTCCTTCTCCTCGAGGGCCAGCGGGTAGATCCCCGCCGCTGCCAGCGCATCGGCGGCAGGCAACTGCTGCCCCGCGGCGTCTCGGACCAGGCCCTCCCCGGTCACCGCGAGCGCGATGTGCGCGAGCGGTGCGAGGTCGCCCGAGCAGCCGAGGCTACCGAATTCGGGGACCACGGGCGTGATCCCGGCCGACAGCAACGCGGCGTAGGTGTGCGCCACCGCGGGTCGTGCGCCGGTGCGCCCGGTCGCCAGCGTGGCCAGGCGCAGCAGCATCATCGCGCGTACCACCTCGCGTTCGACCTCCGGACCGCTCCCCGCGGCGTGCGAACGGATCAGGCTGCGCTGTAGCTGGGCCCGCAGCTCCGGCGGGATGTGCCGGGTGGCCAGCGCGCCGAAACCGGTGGACACGCCGTACACCGGACCGAAGTCCCTCGCGAGCGCCTCGATGTGCGCCCTGGTCGCCGCCATGGCCGAGACGGCCTGATCCGACAGTCCCACCGCGGCGTCGGAACGGGCCACACGCAGCACCTGGCCTGGCGTCAGGGGGCCGACGCCGACCAAGACCGGTCCGGGACTGTCCACCGCGGGCTCCTCCGTCGGGAAGCGAGCTGCTGCTCACATCCTCCCGCCGAATCGGGCGCGGCGCAGGGGAATCGCCGTCAGGACGGCTGATGCACGAGTTCCGGCTCCGATTCCGGCTGCGGACGGACGAAGCGGAAGTAGGCGAGGGTGAGCAGGATCAGCCACACGGCCCCGACCACCAGCGCCACCCTGGTGTCCGCGGAGAAGGCGAGGACGACGATCACGAAGACCAGGAAGGCGATCGCCAACATCTGCCCGTACGGCCAGAACGGCACCGGGAACTTCAGCTCCGCCGTCTCCTCCGCGCTCATCCGGCGCCGCGACCGGTATTGCGACAACAGGATCATCAGCCAGACGAAGATCGTGGCGAAGGTGGCGATGGAGGCGATCACGAGGAAGACGGACTCCGGGATCGCGTAGTTCAACAGCACCCCGACCAGCAGGGCCACGATCATGATGACCACCGTCATCCACGGCACGCCGTTGCGCGAGACCCGCCGCATGATCGCGGGCGCCTGCCCGCGTTGCGCCATGCCGAACATCATCCGGCCTGCGCCGAAGATGTCGCTGTTGATCGCCGACAGCGCCGCCGTGATCACCACGATGTTCAGCACGGTCGCGGCGGGGCCGATGCCGAGGCCCTCGAAGATCTGCACGAAGGGGCTGCCGTCGGTGCCGATGCTCTGCCACGGGTTGATCGCCATGATCACCGCAAGTGTGAGCACGTAGAACAGCATGATCCGGATCGGCACCGTGTTGACCGCGCGCGGGATGGTCCGCTCGGGATCCTGCGCCTCGCCCGCGGTGACACCGATGATCTCGGTCCCGCCGAAGGCGAAGACGACGATCGCGAAGCAGCCGACGAAGCCGCCGAAGCCGGTCGCGAAGAACCCGCCCTCGGACCACAGCTGGCTGATCCCCGTACTGGTGTCGTGGATCCCGAAGCCGAAGATCAGGATCGCCACACCCGCGGCGATCATCGCCACGATCGCCGCGACCTTGATCAGCGTGAACCAGAACTCGAGCTCGCCGAACACCTTGACGCTGAGCAGGTTGATCGCGCCGATGAAGAAGACGATCGCCAGCACCCAGATCCACCGCGGCACGTCGGGGAACCAGAACCCCATGTAGACGCCGAATGCGGTCACGTCCGCGAGGCAGACGACGATCATCTCGAAGGTGTACGTCCACCCCGTCATGAACCCGGCCAGTGGCCCGAGGTGCTTGCTCGCGTACTCGCCGAAGGAGCCCGACACCGGATTGCTCACGGCCATCTCGCCGAGGGCGCGGAGCACGATGTACACCGCCAGGCCACCGATCAGGTAGGCCAGCAAGACCGACGGACCGGCCTGTTGGATCGCCGCGGCGGAGCCGTAGAAGAGTCCCGTCCCGATCGCGGAGCCGAGTGCGATGAACCGGATGTGCCGGGCGGTGAGACCTCGGGTCAGCGCCGTGGCGGCGGCTTTCACTATCGGTCTCCCTGCGAGGTACTCGAAACTCGGGCGATGCCAAGAACTTGATGATGGCGACCAGGAGCCTAGCCCTGTAATGCAGGTCACCCGCCGTCGCCGTGTCTCGCAGGGGCCTCGGTCACACCGAAACGCCGCCCTAGCTGTCGACCGTTCGATCCGAGCCGCTAATATCGAGGGCGGTCATGAGTGCCAGCATCAAGCCCCGGCTAGCTGGTCGGCAACCCTCCATCCGCGGTGGGGTGCCCCGGGTGATGACCGGGTTGTCCGAGAAACAGTTCGGATGACAAGCGCGGGTCCGTCGGGACGGACCCACAAACCGGGCCACGACCCACCGGAGGTTCACCATGTGTTGTTGTCGCAGATAGGACCCACTCTTGCCCCCTGGCGCCTGAGCTGCGCCGATCTCCCCAATTTCTTGGAGTAGACAACACATGAGCGAGAACACCCCCGTCACCGACCCGACCGCGGCCTGGAGCTTCGAGACCAAGCAGATCCACGCGGGCCAGACGTCCGACGCGACCACCAACGCCCGCGCCTTGCCGATCTACCAGACCACCTCGTACACGTTCAACAACACCGATCACGCGGCGGCACTGTTCGGTCTGGCCGAACCGGGCAACATCTACACCCGGATCATGAACCCGACCCAGGACGCGGTCGAGCAGCGGATCGCCGCGCTCGAGGGCGGTGTCGCGGCACTCCTGCTGGCCTCGGGTCAGGCCGCGGAGACCTTCGCCATCCTCAACCTGGCCGAGGCAGGCGACCACATCGTCTCCAGCCCGCGCCTGTACGGCGGCACCTACAACCTCTTCCACTACACGCTGCCCAAGCTCGGCATCACGGTCAGCTTCGTGGAGGACCCCGACAACCTCGAACAGTGGCGTGCGGCCATCCAGCCGAACACCAAGGCCTTCTTCGGCGAGACCATCTCCAACCCGAAGAACGACGTCTTCGACATCCCCGGTGTCTCGGCCGTGGCGCACGAGAACGGCATCCCGCTGATCGTGGACAACACGGTCGCCACCCCGTACCTGATCCGGCCGCTCGAGCACGGCGCGGACATCGTGGTGCACTCCGCGACGAAGTACCTCGGCGGCCACGGCACGGCGATCGCGGGCGTCATCGTCGACGGCGGCAACTTCGACTGGACCCAGGGCAGGCACACGAACTTCACCACGCCCGATCCCAGCTACCACGGCGCGGTGTTCGCGGACCTCGGCGCGCCCGCGTTCGCGCTCAAGGCCCGCGTGCAGCTCCTGCGCGACGTGGGCGCAGCGGTCTCGCCGTTCAATGCCTTCCTCATCAGCCAGGGCCTGGAGACGCTGAGCCTGCGTATCGAGCGGCACGTCGAGAACGCCCAGCGGGTCGCCGAGTTCCTGCAGGCCCGGCCCGAGGTCACCTCGGTCGCCTATGCCGGCCTGCCCTCCTCGCCCTGGTACGAGCGCGGCCAGCAGCTCGCACCGAAGGGTGCGGGCGCGATCGTGGCGTTCGAGCTGGCCGGCGGGGTCGACGCGGGCAAGAATTTCGTCAACGCCCTCACCCTGCACAGCCACGTCGCCAACATCGGCGACGTGCGTTCGCTCGTCATCCACCCCGCCTCCACGACGCACTCGCAGCTGACCCCCGAGGAGCAGCTGGCATCGGGCGTGACCCCGGGCCTGGTGCGGCTCGCCGTCGGCATCGAGGGCATCGACGACATCCTGGCCGATCTCGAGGCCGGTCTCGCGGCGGCGGCATCTTGACAGTGCGCTCCGAGTCAGACGCCCGTTCGGCGCGGCCTTCGCGGGGAGCCCGACCGGCCCTCGCGGGGTTCCCGCCGCCGAACGGGCGGTTGACGGGCATCGGTATCGGCGCACTCCGACTGGAGAACGGCGTCGTCCTGCCCGATGTCACCCTCGCCGTGCAGGCCTGGGGTGAGCCGAACGCCGACCTCGACAACATCGTGCTCGTCGAACACGCCCTGACCGGCGACTCACACGTCTCCGGTCCCGTCGACGACGAGCACCCGTCGCCGGGCTGGTGGAACGGCATGATCGGCCCCGGCGCCCCCATCGACACCGACGAATGGTGCGTACTGGCCACCAACGTCCTCGGCGGCTGCCGCGGCACCACCGGTCCCGCCTCGCTCGACCCGGACGGCCGGGCCTGGGGATCACGCTTTCCGGAGATCTCCATCCGCGACCAGGTCGAGGCGGAACTCGCGCTCGCAGACGCGCTGGGCATCGACCAATTCGCGGCGGTGGTCGGCGGCTCGATGGGCGGCATGCGGACCCTCGAATGGACTGTCGGCCACCCCGACCGCGTCCGGTCCGCCCTGATTCTCGCGGTCGGGGCGCGGGCGACCGCGGACCAGATCGGCACCCAGACCACCCAGATCGCCGCGATCACCGCCGACCCCGACTGGCAGGGCGGCGACTATCACGGCACGGGACGGGTGCCACGCGCCGGACTCGGGATCGCCCGACGGATCGCGCACCTGACCTACCGCACCGAGGACGAACTCGACACCCGATTCGGCAACGCCACACAACCAGGCGAGGACACCTGGCAGGGCGGCCGCTACGCGGTGGAGAGCTACCTCGAGCACCAGGCCGACAAGCTGGTCGCCCGCTTCGACCCCGGCACCTACGTGCTGCTCACCGAGGCGATGAACCGTCACGACGTCGGCCGCGGCCGCGGCGGCATCGAGGCCGCACTGGCCTCCACCCCCGTCCCTGTCATCGTCGGCGGCGTCGACTCCGACCGGCTCTACCCACTGCGCCAGCAGGAGGAACTCGCCCAGCATCTGCCCGGGTGCGACGGGCTTCGCGTGGTGAACTCCCGCTACGGCCACGACGGCTTCCTCACCGAGGCCGAATGGGTCACCAAGCTGCTCGGCGAGACCATGGCGCTGGCCCGGGCGGGCCGTAGCTCCGCTGAATAGGGCGAATCTCGCGGGGCCGTACGGATGGACTGTCGGCCACCTCACCGAGGCCGAACGGGTCACCAAGCTACTCCGCGAGACCGCCGGCTCTGGCCAAAATCGACAGCATCGGGGCCGCGGGCGGCCAACCCGGATTCATGCCAGCGAAAAGTTTCCGGATTGCCCTCATCCTGGACGCTTGATCGATAACATTCCCGCCGTGTCAACACCAACGATCAACCTCAGCACCCCCGTCGAGCAGCTCGCGACCGACGCCACCGTGATGGCGGTCACCGCTGAGTCGGTCACCCGCAGCGTCGTCGCGTTTCCACCGACGAACGGGTGTCTGACCGAGATCCGCATCGGCACGCTCCAGCTGGAGGGCGGTGGTGTCCTCCCGGACGTCACCGTCGCCCTGCAATGCTGGGGCACCCCCAGCCCGGAGCTCGACAACATCGTGCTCGTCGAGCACGCCCTGACCGGCGACTCGCACGTCACAGGGCCCGCCGACGACGAGCACCCGTCGCCGGGCTGGTGGAACGGCATGGTCGGCGCCGGTGCCCCCATCGACACCAACGAATGGTGTGTGATGGCCACCAACGTGCTCGGCGGCTGCCGCGGCACCACCGGACCGAGCTCGCTCGCACCCGACGGAAAGCCATGGGGATCACGCTTCCCCCTGATCTCCGTCCGCGACCAGGTCGCGGCCGAGGTCGCCGTGGCCGACGCGCTCGGCATCAGGCAATTCGCCTCCGTCGTCGGCGGTTCGATGGGCGGCATGCGCGTCCTCGAATGGACGATCGGCCACCCCGACCGCATCGGCTCGGCCCTTGCCCTTGCGATCGGTCCGCGCTCCACCGCGGACCAGATCGGCGGCCAGACCACCCAGATCGACGCCATCACCACGGATCCGAACTGGCAGGGCGGCGACTACTACGGCACCGGCAGGAGCCCGGATTCCGGGCTGAGCATCGCCCGCCGGTTCGCGCATCTGTCGTACCGCGGCGAGGAGGCCCTGGACCTGCAGTTCGAGAACGCGGCACAGCAGGGCGAGGACATCTGGCGCGGCGGCCGGTTCGCGGTGCAGAGCTACCTCGAGTACTGCGCGGACAGGCTGGTGTCGAGCTTCGACGCCGGCTCCTACGTTGCGCTCAGCGAGGTCGTCTGCCGATATGACGTCGGTCGCAACCGCGGCGGGATCGCGGCCGCGCTGGCGTCGACCCCGGTCCCGGTGGTCGTCGGGGCCATCGACTCGGACCGGATCATGCCGCTGCGCCATCTCCAGGAGATGGCGGACCTGCTGCCGGGCTGCGCAGGCCTGCGGGTCGCGCGGTCCGACGCCGGGCACGACGGCTTCCTCACCGAGGTCGACTGGGTCACCTCGCTGGTCGACGAGACCTTGACGCTGGCCAGGGCCAGCAGGGTGAACACCGCAGTGGCGTGATGCGGTGCTGCCGCCGTGACGGCGGCAGCACCGCGCTCGCGGCGCCCGCAACCACGGGCGCCCCGATCAGGGCACCCCTCAGTCGGTGCCCAACGGATCGATCGAGACCGCCAGCCACACGATCGCGGCGCCGACCGCGGTCAGCGCCCCCACGTCGAAGCGCTGACCCCGGACCGCGAGCAGCCCAACCCGCTCGGTGGGCAGGCACAGCCGGAATCCGGCGGCCAGCAGCGTCGCCAGCCCGAATACGAAGGCACCGCGACGCCATCGGTCGGCGAGCACGAAGACCACCGCGACGAGCACCACAGTGAACACCGCCAACAGGGGCAGGTTCTTACGAGCGAAGCGCACCCAACGGTTCGCCGTCGGTGCGGACGTCTGAGCGGTCATCGCCGGGTTCTACTCGGAGCCCGCTGCGAGCCGCTCCGCGCGCTCCACGACGTTGGTCAGCAGGAAGGCTCGCGTCAGCGGCCCGACGCCGCCCGGGTTCGGTGAGATGAACCCCGCGACCTCGCGGACGCTGTCGTCGACATCACCGCGCAGACCGTCGGCGGTCCGGCTGACACCCACATCGAGCACCGCGGCGCCCGGCTTGACCATGTCCGCGGTGATCAGTCCCGGAACCCCGGCCGCCGCGACGATGATGTCGGCGCGCTCGACCTCGGCCGCGAGGTCCTTGGTTCCGGTGTGGCAGAGGGTGACCGTGGCGTTCTCGCTGCGACGGGTCAGCAGCAGACCGATCGGCCGGCCGACGGTGATGCCACGGCCGACGACCACCACGTGCGCACCGTTGATCGGCACCTCGTAACGACGGAGCAGGTGCACGATGCCGCGGGGGGTGCAGGGCAGCGGTGCCTCCTTGCCCAGCACCAGCCGGCCCAGGTTCACCGGGTGCAGCCCGTCGGCGTCCTTGCCCGGGTCGATCCGCTCGAGCGCGGCGTTCTCGTCCAGGTGCTTGGGCAGCGGCAGCTGCACGATGTACCCGGTGCACTCGGGGTTGGCGTTGAGCTCGTCGATGGTGGCCTCGAGCTGGGCCTGGGTGATGTCGGCGGGCAGGTCGCGCCGGATCGAGGTGATCCCCACCTTGGCGCAGTCGTTGTGCTTACCGCGCACGTAGGCGGCGGATCCGGGGTCGTCGCCGACCAGGACGGTGCCCAGCCCGGGCGTGATGCCCTTTGCCTTGAGCGCATCCACTCGGGCTTTGAGATCGATGAAGATCTCGTCGCGGGTTGCCTTGCCATCCAGGATCGTCGCAGTCACGGCCACCATTGTTTCAGGTATGACTGGATGGCATGGCAACGACTCCCGAACAGGCACCCGATCTCGTCGGCCCGAGGGTGGTGCTGACCGCGATCCGCCCCGAACACCGCGACCGGCTGCGCGAGATCCACCGCCAGCCCGACGTCCGCAGATGGTGGCAGATTCCCGACGACGACTGGCCCGAGGTCGAGGAGCCGGACACCGTCAAGTACACCGTGCTGGAGGACGACCAGGTCATCGGCTTCGCCCAGTGGTACTGCGAACCGGACCCCGACTACCGGCACGCCGGGCTGGACCTGTTCCTCTCGTCGGGGACGCAGGGCCGGGGCCTCGGCACCGAGGTGGTGCGGGTCATCTGCGCTCATCTGATCGATGACCACGGGTTCCACCGGCTGGTCATCGACCCGAAGCTCGCCAACACCCCCGCGATCGCCTGCTACCGCAAGGTGGGCTTCAAGGACGTTGGGGTGATGCGCGAGTACGAGAAGAACAAGGAAGGCACCTGGGACGACGGGCTACTGATGGACTTGCTGGCGCGCGAGTTCGTGCGCTGAGGCGCAGGGCCCGTCAGCCCTCGGGGTACAAGACGGGCTTCAGCTCCGCCCAGGTCCGTCCGGCCGTCAGGAAGCGGGTGTCGGCGACTTCCTGCTCGTGCTGCGCGAGGCGCATTACGGCGTGACGCGATTCGATGAGATGCGGGCGGACCTCGAGATCCCCCAGGCCGCGTTGAGCTCGCGATTGAAGGGGCTCGTCGACGAGGAACTGCTCGAGCGGCGCCCCTATCGAGAGGAGGGTTCGCGCACCAGGGACGAGTACGTGCTCACCTCCAAGGGCCGCGCACTGTTACCCGTCCTGATCGCCCTGATGCAATGGGGCGACCGCTACGCGAGCACGGGCGGCGCATTCCGGCTCCACCATGCCGGATGCGGCGGGACCGTGACCGCTCGTCTCGTGTGCGACTGCGGGCATCTCGCCGAACCGGCGGACCTGGTTGCCACCGCGACCGAGGACGCCGACATCGTGGCGGACGGGAGTCGCTAGGGCTCGACGATCAATCCGTGCGCGGCGGCCATCGCGATCGCCTGCGTCATCTCGATCTTCGTCTGGTCCAGCTTGGCGCTCGTCCACAGTGCGGCATCGACGTGCGCACCGCGCAGGTCCGCACCCTCGAGCCGCAGGCCGCTGGTGCGGGCGCCGAACAGGTCGACGGACTGCAGCACGGCCTGCCGCAGGTCGGCGTCGACGAGGTTGGCCTCGCGCAGTCGACAGTCGGTGAGGTTGACCCCACGAAGGTCGGCCTTGCCGAGCGAGGCGAGCGTGAAGTCCACCTCGTCGAACTCGATCGGCCGGATGCGGCAGTCCTGGAAGTTGGAACCGAGCAGGCTGGAACTCCGGAACACGCTGTGCCACAGCCGCGTCCGATTGAAGGTGCAGGACCGGAACGCCGTCACGGTGTGATGCGAACCGGACAGGTCCGCGCCGGTGAAGTCGCAGTCGGTGAACACCACCCGTTCCGTGCGCAGCTCGCTGAGGTCCGCGTCACGGAAGTTGCAGCCGGTGTAGTGCCGATCCTGCCAATTCTGACGCGGCAAACGCGCGTCCGAGAAGTCCTCGCCGACGAATTCCTCGGGGTGTTCCGATGCCATGTGGCCATCCTGCCCCCACCCACCGGCGCGGCGGCGCGGCGGTGGCCGACCGCCCGCGGCACCCGGTCTGCTACTCGGCGCCGATCAGGCCGGAGGCGTCAGGCGCACCCGGGTCGGGGTGATCCGCAGTTCGGTGCTGTAGACCCG
Source organism: Rhodococcus sp. PvR044 (assembly GCF_040548995.1). Classification (NCBI taxonomy): domain Bacteria; kingdom Bacillati; phylum Actinomycetota; class Actinomycetes; order Mycobacteriales; family Nocardiaceae; genus Rhodococcus; species Rhodococcus sp. PvR044. Next base: position 505,488 of record NZ_JBEPSX010000001.1, on the reverse strand, counting down.
GTCGATCTCCTCGACCGTGGTCCCGAGTTCACCGGTGATGCTGGCCTCGTACTTGTCGAGATAGGCACGCAGGCCGCTCGACTTCTTGTTCGGCGTCGCCGACGCGGTGCCGTTGATGACGACGATGTCGGCGCCGTGCGGTCGGAGTTGAAATTCAGGGTGACCGTCGGTCGCTCGGCGATGTTGTGCACCTTCCGCGATCCAGGGGCGCTGAACACCACCAGATCGTCACCGTCCGGCACGAACCAGACCGGGTTCGGTGCCGGCGCTCCGCTGTCGGTAACGGTGGTCAACCAGGCGATGTGATCCTCTGCGATGTGGCGACGAGCCTCGGGCGGCATGTCCATGTCGGCCTCCAATCGGGGTCTGTCTCGACGATACGACCGATCGGCGGCCCGGGGCGCTGAACGGCCCGCCACCTGTACCCGGGATCAGTAGGGATTCGCTATGCCCCCCTATCTGACCGCTCAGATGTATTCGACCAGCATCTTCTCGATGTGGCCGGTGAACGGGAACGGCGCCCGGTCGTAGTAATCCAGAGACACCGGCGAGCCGAGACAGGTGCCGATGTCGAGGCATTCGTTGGCGGTGAAGATCAGGGGCACACTGATCGGGACGATGCCGTCGGCGACCTGTTCACCATCGACGCAGACGGTGATGTGCAGCGGCCCGCCGGGCCGCGGTTCGGTGAATTCGGTGATTGTCTCGATTGTCTTCCTGCCGGTGGTCACTGCGGTCGCCGACCGGATCTTGGTGCGCATGAGGATGAACAGGTTGTACTCAAAGCAGAGGTACCCGTCGTCGAGGTAGCAGGTCAGTCCGCCGCCGGCGCCGCCGAGCGCGTAGAGGACACCGTCCGCCTGGTCCGGGATGCTGACTTCGAGGGTGACGCGGTTGTTCTTGTTGCCCAACGCGGGGGCACAGAACTCGGGCATCCGAGTGATGGGCCCGGGGAACTCCCACCGTGTGTAGGGCGGGGTGATGCGTTGGTCCGGGTGCAGGACCGGCACCCACAGTCCGCCGCCGATCGGGAGTGCGTGGTTCTTCGCCGCTTCGATCGCGAAGATCTCCTTAAGCTGGGCGAGTTTGTCTGGGCGTTGCGCGGCGAGATCGTGGTTCTGGGTGAAGTCGTCGTCGAGGTGGTAGAGCTCCCACACGTCGTCGTCGGGGGTCCAGTCGGTGATGCCTGGCGGCAGGCCGGGCAGCCACGGCACTCGCGGGCCGAATGCCGACGCCATCCAGCCGTCGTGGTAGATGGCGCGGCTGCCCATGACCTCGAAGTACTGCGTGCGTTTGCCGCCGGGCGCGTCGCGGTCGAGGAGGGTCTCCGCGAAACCGGCTCCGTCGAGGGGGTCCTGCGGGAATCCGTCCACCACCCGGGGCGGGGCGATCCCCACGATGTCGTAGATGGTGGGGACGATGTCGTTGCAATGCAGGAAGCGGTCGCGTGGCACCGGGTCGGGGGTGATGGTCGCCGGCCAGCGGACCGCCAGCGGGTTGCGGGTGCCGCCGAGGTGTGAGGCAAGCAGCTTGAGTCCCTTGAACGGCGTGCTGCCCGCCCAGGCCCAGGCGGCGTGGTACTGATTCTCGGTCTTCGGGGACCCCAGCGCGTCGAGTCCGCCTAGTTGGTCGAGCGCGGCGATGTGCTGCGCCGCGGTGGTGGGGATGCCGTTCTGGGCGATCAGTTCGCAGATGGTCCCGTTCTGTCCCTCGCCGGAGGATCCGTTGTCGCCCCAGATGTAGAAGACCAGGGTGTTCTCGCCATATCCGAGCCGGTCCACCTCATCGACGAGGCGACCGACCTGGACGTCGCAGTGTTCTGCGAACCCCGCCGCGACCTCCATCAGCCGCCGCTGGAACGGTTTCTCGTCGTCGGGGATGTCGTCCCATCCCGCCATGTCCGGGTGCCGTTCGGTCAACTCCGCCTCGGGTGGGATCCATCCCTTGTCCTTGGCCCGTGCGAAGACCCGCTGCCGGTAGGCGTCCCAGCCGTCGTCGAACTTGCCCGCGTACCTGTCGGCCCAGTCCTTCATGATGTGGTGCGGCCCGTGTAGGCAGCCGCTCGCCCAGTACAGGAAGAACGGCTTGTCTGCGTCGAACGCCTTGTGTTTGCGCAGCCAGTCGATCGCGTCGTCGGCGAGGTCCGCGCTCAGGTGGTAGCCCTGTGCGGGGGTCTTCGGGGGCGCGACGAGGGTCGTGTTGCGGACCAGGTTGGGTTCGTACTGGGAGGCCTCCCCGGCAAGAAATCCGTAGAAGTAGTCGAAGCCCAGCCCGGTCGGCCAGTTGCCGAACGGACCAGCGGCGGTGGTCTCCTCCGCGGGGGTGTTGTGCCATTTGCCGAACGCGGCGGTGCTGTAGCCGTAATGCCGCAGGACCGTCGCGGCGGTGGCGCTGGAGCCGGGAATGTGTCCGGAATAGCCGTCCCAGTCGTTGGCCAACTCGGCGATCTGGCCGTTGCCGACGCGGTGGTGATTGCGGCCGGTCAGCAGGGACGCCCTCGTCGGCGAGCACATCGCAGTCGTGTGGAATCGGTTGTAGGACACCCCCTCCGCGCAGATCCGGCTCAGGGTGTCGGTGCGGACCTCGCCACCGAAGGTGTCCGGCAGTCCTGGTCCGGCGTCGTCTATCAAGACGATCAGCACGTTGGGTGTGTCTTCGGGCAGTCGGCGCACCTTCGGTCGTGGCCGATATGTCGATTCCTGCATCGTGCGTCCGGCGATGCTGCCGGGTGGGGGTGGTGGGAACGGCAGCGTGTCGCCACCGGGGATTGGATCGGCGATGATGCCCATCGTTATGCCTTCCGAAGGCCTACCAAGATCGCCGCCGTGACCCAGCCGGCAGCGCCGTCTGACACAAACAATCACAGCACGAATCGGTCCATCCCGCGATCATCCTTTCCCGACGGAGGAACTTCGCCGGCGCGTCCCGATCATCGGCCGTTGGCGGAACTCGCTGACCAGCACCGTCCCGGTAGCCCCGTCCAGTGAAGATCTTCATCCCGGGGCGGCGATCGGGACACCTGGGTCCGTGAACGGCCCGCCACCTCCGGTGGCAAGCTGATGCGGTGTTCCGATTGATGTTCCACGAGTCGGACAGCAACCTCCACAAAACCTGAACAGCCCCCGGCGGTGGTGCGAACACCGTCCGAGGGCCTAGGTCCACAACGGAGGGAACCCGTCATGCACCGTTCACGCAGCATAACCACGCCCACAAGCGGATTCACCATCACCTGCGAGGTCGAGAGCGCGTACCCCGAGCGTGTCGCACTCGGGGCCATCGACTCCCTTGCAGGCGCATCCCGATTCATTCGGGAGCGCATCAACTGCGTAGCCCGGATCTCGAATGACCCGGTCGTCGAAGTCTGGACCGACGAGGACGGGGCCACCGTCGCCCGGTTCGAGTCCGGTACCCACCGCATCTACCGCGTCACTCCGTAGCGGCCCGTTGGGTCGTGCAGGTTTCCCACCAGCACCTGTGCGGCCTTGCGGGTCGGTTTCGTGCTGCCGGCCACTCCGGTACGCCAGGCGCTCCCCTCCGCAACGCTCCAAACTCCTGTGCCCGTGGGTTTCCCAACGGGTAGGCCGCTTCACCAGCGGTGCCGTCGCCCGTCAGAGGGGCCACTGCACCCTTTCTCGATCACACGTAGCTCACCCGGTAAAGGCGGACTCGAGCGGGAACGGCTGTGGTAGCCGTACGAGCGCGTGGAACATCCCAGTCCCGGCAGCAGCCGAGTAATACCCGGCGCTGCGTTCACACCAACCGACCGGAGCGAGACGACCGACCGGCATGATGTGCTCCCGTACCTTGTGCGGTACGGGGTACGCCCCGCCCTCCCTCCGCTCCACTCTCTCCCGGCATGAGGCCGGTTCGGGAGGTGGTCCTACTTCGCACTTTGCGGATGGGCTACAGGTGCTGCCGTGACGCGATATCGGGGCATGGTTCGTGGGAGATTTCCGGGGTGGGGTTTACGACTCCGGCACCCGTGGTGCTCCGCTCGGTTCAACACCGCCGCCCATTAGGTGTCCGTCTAGTTGGGGCGGCGGCCACGACAGGGCCTCGATATCGGCGCTCGGGCCCACGTCATGCCGATCGCTTGAATACGGACGGGCGATGACAAGATGCACGCGTGACTACACCAGCGGAGAGACGTCTAGAGCGGGTCCTTAGGCAGTACAATGCCGAGCTAGTCAATCTCGACTACCTCGAGTTGTACACCGGGCACCGAAATCCCTTCGCAAGTCGGGATACTCTTAAGCACGCGTTCGCGTCGATCCATGAGCGACTCGACCTCCAGTTCGTTTTCATGAATGGCAAGGCGCGCGATGGACAGTCGGGACACTTCAACGCCCAAAATAGTCGCACACTGCTGGACCTAATTGACGAAGTGCGCGAGTTGAAAAACGCGTTGGAGATGACTGGAAGATCCCTCACCCTCGCGCCGGAGTATGAGCGGGCTCTTGAAGGTTCCAAGACTTGGCTGCGTCCGAGCGACGGAAGTCCGATCCCCGAAGGCTTCACGCCTGTGCTGGTGGAAAAGTACGACACGGTGTTCGGGTTGTCTGACACCGCGATAAAGCTAGCTGACCACTCGAAGGTCAATCTCGTCCTTGTCGGTGAAGGTTCCTTCGCATTCGTCCACAAATTCGTGGACCCGAACTACGACCTAACGATCGCCAGGAAGAGGCTGAAACGCGAGGCGGACGAGCGGGACCTCGAACGGTTCCGTCGTGAGTACCAGATCATGAAGGGCCTTGATTTCCTGTACATCCTCAAGGTCTACCGGTACAACGAGGAGGAGAACTCCTACACGATGGAGTTCTGCGAGAGCACGCTCAAGGAGTACATCAAGCGGCGAAATAACCAGCCGAAGTTCGGCTTCGAGACCCGACGGAGGATCGCGCTCCAGTTCCTCTTCGGACTGAATCACCTGCACGAAGAGGGCATCTGTCATAGGGATTTGAGCATGGGGAACATCCTGCTTCGCGTGTATTCCAACGAGACGGCCACGGTCAAGCTCTCGGATTTCGGCCTGGCGAAACCGCGCGATTCCGACTTCACGAGAGTGGAGACCGATATCCGGGGAACGTATGTGGATCCCGCACTCGTCAAGTTCAAAGAGTTTGCGCCAGTCAACGATATCTGGTCGGTCGGATTCGTACTTTCGTACATCTTCAAAGGCGTCGACCAGCTCCTGCCAGGCACCGATCCGCTCGGCGAGATCATCCAGAAGTGCTCTCATTCAGACCCGACACAGCGGTATCAGACGGTGCGCGAGATCATCGCAGCGGTCGAAAACCTTAAGGTCAAGCCGAATGAAACTCCGGCCGGAATACTGAGGATCCGCTAGAAGGGGCATGGAACGCGGTCGGCTCACTTCCGCACCATCACGTAGTCGACGTGAGCAGGAGTCGAGGAGTCGAGGAGTCGAGAGGAGCCCCAGGTCAACAGCCTGGGGCTCCGCCGTGTAGGAGAGCATCCACACATGGTGACGTGACCACGTGGCGACGTAACGACGTAACGACGTATATACGCACAGTCACATATGCGACTGGTCGAACGTCACGTGATCACGGCATACAGACATACAGACATACAGACATACAGGCATACAGGCATACAGGCATACAGGCATACAGGCATACAGGCATACAGGCATACAGGCATAGAGGCCGCTATCCCCACGGATAGCCCCCGGAGCCGAACAACGGACCTCGGACGGGTGCAACTAGGTTGGGGACGGTGGTGAAGACCTGGATCGGTCGGATCCCGAGGATCTGCAGCTCCTCGGGGATGATCTTGCGCTTGCCCGAGGATGCCTCGCCGTTGAACTGGTACGAGTACCCGCCGTCGGTTTCCGACGTGTACCCCTCGGGGTTGCGGACGACCCGCAACACTGCCTCGGCCTCGGCCTCGGGATTGCCCCGGGTTGGGTGAAATCACCACGGCGGATAGAAGACTCCGAAGATTCCGAGATTCGATGTGGACGCCGCTTCCTGGACCCACCCCATCCAAAGGCTGATGGCCTCAGTTGCTCTGGGGTCTAGGCTGGCACGCTGATCCGGGGTGACTGTCAGCCATTGCTGCCACACGCTCCGGCATTCAGCGTTGGACCAATGACGGCCTACCGTGAAATCGTCGGGCCGGGCCGCGTCGATGTTCAGCGCTGCCAGCTCCTCGCCGAGCCACTCGACCCACTCAGCATTGAGGTCGTCCAGCCAGCGGCAATCGAATCCAGAGGCCAAGGTGCAGTAAGCGTCATTGAAGGTGTTGTCCCAGTCATTGCTGGTGGCCTCGTCGAAGATCAGCCTCCGCAATGCTTCGAGTTCAGTGATCTCCTCGGGCTCACGCTCCTCGAGGTCGGCTTCGAGGTCTTCTCGGTTCTCCTCGACGATTCGGGCGAACAGCTCGCCATCGCGTGATCCGGTCGCGGCCTCGATCTTGGCGACGTCGGCCAAAGCGAAGCTGATGTAGATGCCCATCCACGCACCGTAACGATGAGCACCGACACTGGCCAGCGCTGAACTCGGTGACTGCCTCCGATCCGACTGCACTATTCCGCCTCTGATCGCTCGGTCCAGTGCCCTGCCTAGTTCTCTCCCAAGTCCTCTGTTTGGTTTGTAGCGTCCCGGCAACTTAAGTGGCGCCTGGCCTGCCTGATTACGGGCGGTCCGGGGTGGTCCAAGCGAAACAGTGTTGGCGAAAGTTCTCCGGGGACCAGCCAGCGGTCCGCGCAAGCTCGATCGCAGCGCGTACCTCGGCAGGGTGGACACCGAAGTGGATGGACCTGTTGCTGGCCGGGAAGGAGAGCATGCCGGTACCCGGGGGTTCGGGCTCCTTGGCCCACAGCGTGGTTACGACAGCGTGGTTACGTCAGCCGCTCGTGAGAAGCGCCCCCCAATGCGCCGAACACGCTCCCGGCTGTCGAGCCTTGCCGCCGCCGGCTGTGCTGATCGACTTGGAAACCCGTACACGATGGCTCAACCGCATAACCACCCGGTCAGGATGGGGGCCGGGGATCCCCTCCCTGGGGTGCCTGAACTGCGGAAACAAGGGATCGAGAGTCGTCGGCCCGGTGTTGTCGGACCCTGGACCTACGATGTGCCGAGGCAGACTGACGACAACGGGACTCGGCCGGCTCTCGACGGCCTGGACGCGTTCTTTGCAGCGGTACTCGGCGAGGAACGCAGCGAGTCGAACCTGGTGCTGGCGAACCCGTGTTGTGCCTCAAAGGGTGAGATTCACTCGATCCAGGACATCCCCGTGATCGGGGACGGCGGCTTACTGGCCCTCTTCCAGGAGTAGCCGGCCTATCGGGCACGTACTGAGCAGCTCGTGGACTCGCCCCAGCTCATGCCAACGCGGATAGGTCGCCCGTGGTGACGGGCGCACCGTTGCGGAGCCGCTCGAACGCCTCGGGGGCGGTCTGGCCCGCCTTGAACGCCTTGTCGAGCGCACGGATCAGCTGGGTGCGGGTCTCCCTCGACTCGTCACTTCCGTCGATCTTCAGGAACAGGATGCGGGAGTCGTTGGTGTAGAGAGTGACTCCCTCGTACGGCTGTGCCCATCGACCTGGGCCTGCCAGCGGGACGGCCCCGAAGACACGGTTCTTGCCCCCGCCACGGTACGACCACACCCGCGAGGCCGCGAACGCCGCTGCCGCCGTGGATGTCTCGATGTGACGTCCCAGTGGGATCGCGATGTCCTCGCCGTGAACGTTGCTCCGGTGTGTTGGGTGGTCTCACCCGGTGCCGTTGAGCTGGCAACCGATGCCTTCCCATACCGTCCTGTTCTAGGCCGTACCGGTGCTCCCGCTGCCGTTCTGCTGCCTTGCCGCCCCCGGTGACTTCCCTCTCCCTGCTTCCTCATACTGGCCATCTCTGCGCTGAGGGAAGGGCTAGTCAAGGGGGCCGATAGGCATCACGGAGTGACGCGAAGCGCCCTTTACTCGACCGTATCGAAGTCAGATCAGCGGGCGCCATGAGGGAGGATGGGGTAATTCCGGGTGTATGGATCTGGGTTGTCGGTCTGTTGCTCTAGGATTCCGGCTCGTGCAGAGATTGTTTCGTTTCTCCTTCGAACTTCGGGCTCCTCTCACTACGCAGCAGGCCAATTTGGTACTGCCCGCAATCCGTGCGCTGATGAAGCGAGAGGGGCTGGAGCCGAATTACGGACAGCTCGAACCCGAGGGCGAGGATCAGTGGATGATGTCCGGCTGGACTGCCGATCTTGACTACGACGTATTCCTGGATCGCTATCCAGGGGGGTCGTTCGCTTGGCATGCCGGTCTTGACTACGACGTATACCTGGAGCGCAATAGGGAAATGTCGTTCGAGGATTGGCAAGAGTCGGTGCAGGAAGCCATAAAGCAGATAGTGGCGGAAGCGAATCCGGCGGCGTGGGCGTCCTGTGAGTGGCGCTACTCGGATGACGAGGACTTTGAAGTCCTCGTCTATGAGGACGCTAACGACGAGTGATGCGCTCGGTCTTTGGGTTGTAGTCGTCGTCGGTCGGGACCACAGCCAGTCGACCTAGGCAGGAGGTGGCCGATGCGCCTCCGACTGCGGGAGGTCGGTCGGGTACGGCGCCAGGCGTGCCCAGCACTGCTCGGTTGATGCAAGAAGTGGCCGGAGAGGAATGGCGCACGAAGCAGTACGAGCGGCTGGCCAGGGAAATCGATTGGCGGAGAGATGCGGCGATCTGGAAGGGCAACATCGTGTCCAACGATGGAAAAATTGCAACCAACCGTGCACCTGTGAAGCAGGCCGCCGAGAACGTCAAGACTCAACTCGGGCTTCCCCGCTCGAGCGACGGACTGGCCCCGTAAGACAGCCGTATCGTTTCGGAGTAGCTCAGGGCGCTGTGCACCGCGATGGCCCCCGGTCGCCCACGCGACTGGGGGCCGTTTGCTATTCATGCCGTCATTGGTCTTCGTCGCGGTAGTCCCATTCGAATGACACCTTTGCATGCGGCACCGCCTCGGTCACTCGACGCTGCAACGACTCCTCGAAGGGCGGGCGCCACCTGTAAAATCCGCTGAAACCTACCCAATCCTCGGAGAACACGCGCACGTCACGTCGGGTCCCGTCTTCACTGTCTCGCAAGGCGATGATCGTGTCGCTGTCCAGTTGCGTCTCCTTCAGCACCTCCTCGAACAATTGAGCGATCACTTCAGCGTCGCTGGTGGGCAGGTCGTATACGGTGAAGCAGATAGCGATAGATGTAGTCACTCCGAAGACGATAAGTTTCGCGTACGACAGGATGGCTTTGGTCTCGTCTGTGCATTCAGGGTGGTGTATGTAGCCCACGGAAGCCGCTCTCTCGTGTCCCGGCGACTTCCCCTTGAATCGACCGAGTGAGGTCAGACAATTGGGCCATGAGGAGGCCAGGGATCCAAGCAACCGTCACGGCCTTGATTGCAAAAGTCCCCTCCTCAGCCGGACCGCTTCGGCCTGCGACACGACCCCGGCCCGGTGGCCGATGCGGACACATAGGGGCAGGGGACGTAGACCTGCCACCTGAATGGTGCTCCTCGAACTGGTTGAAACTCGACCCCCAGCAAGTCGAATTGTTCCTGTTCAGGGCACCATTGTTCGTTTCCGACACGGGCGCCCGCTCAGTCAGCGCGAAAGCGCGAGGCTAGTAACACTTGCCCCGAGGGGCCCGGTTCTGATGCGGACCGGGCCCTCGACGATCCCAATTCACTGACGTCGCTGTGTCACGGGCGAGTGCTGTTTATTGTCCCGCCCCCGCCGGCCAGTGCCGCGTGGAGGACGCGAGTGCCGTTGAGCGGCATGGTCGATGAACGCTGCCGGGTGGCCCCGGCGAGTGCTGTACGGATCAAGTCCGGTGTCGATTGCGCTGCATGCTGTTCGGCTTGTTGCTTGGCCTCGCGTTCGGCGACGAACTCTTCGTGCCGGCGGTGGACCTCGATGGCGATGTCGTACCACTCTGGTTCCGGCTTATCGTCGGGGAGGCCGGGAACCGCCGTGACGTGCCGCTCCTCTAGCCTGCGACCGACCGCCTGAGCAAGGCCGCCTTGGATGGCGTCGGGCTTCCGATTGGTCGAGTTGATCTGGCGGATCAGCAGTGCTGCCGCACTGAGGTTCCTACGGGTTGTCATTGAGTCTCCTGCCTTTGCAGTTGGTGTTGTGGTGGCGTGAGCGGCCCCCGGAGGTCGGTCGCCGGGGGCCGCTCGGGATACGTGGGTTGTTCAGTGGACGATCGTCACGCGGCTGTTGACCTCCTCCGACGACTGCCGGATCTCGGCGCACTCGCGCAGTGTGTTGATCCCGAACTCGATGCCCTCGCGAGCTGCGGTGTAGAACATGGGATTGAGCGAATGCAACGTCGAATCGACATTGTTCTTGTACTGAGCGGCGTCGAGCTTGGCGAGCTGCAACGCATCCGCAGGCCGCAGGATGCGAAGCGCAACCTCGACATCGAGGCCGGCGAAGCCCGGAAGGTTTCTGGTCCCAGCGACCCAGGACGAAACCTGGTTGAGCCAAGCAGCTTCAGTCTGTGCAGTCGCATACGCGGTCACTGCAGCAGGACCCGCCTTCACCAGCGAGTCGGAATCGACCTTGTCGGGGAGTTCGCCGACGGCGGCGATGTACGCCGCTGCACGCTTTTCGAACTCCGGCGTCAGCTGCTCGATCACGACTGGAACGGCTTCAGTCGCCTTGCCCAGCACTTCACGGGCGGCTTCGTCGAGCATTCGATGCTTGGCCTCGTCCAGCGGGGTGCGGCTGAGGTGATCGCCTGTCTTCAGCGCGGGTACAAGCCGGTTGGCGAAATCGATAAGCTTCTCCTCTGCGTTGGCCGCGGTGATGTCGGCCAGGTCGAACTCGACCGTGTGGCCGGTCTCGACCCAACGGATCGCTTCGAACACGTCGACGGCGGTCGAGAGTTCCTTGGGGAGCTTGACGCCCAAGCTGCTCCAGTTGCTGACTGTGTGGGCGGTGCTGATGGTGTCGTACATAATCTTCCTAACTGTTGTGGGATGTGCTCTCGGCACACCCCGATGAGAGCTGCCTGTTGGCAGCCCTGGGTCACCACCCGTCTCGTGGTGACCGATGGGGTTCGGTTGTCCTCCTCGGGACAACCCGAATGAAGAATCACCGGCGCTCCGGTGATCCATCGGATTGATCTGAGTGGCAGCCGCATCCAGACGGCTGCCAGTGATTCACGTGATCGAGGTCGATCACATGAGATGAGGGCCGGTCTATACCGGCCTAGTCATCTGATCCCCCAACCGCTACCAAGCGGTTGAGAAGTGGGGGTGGTGGTGAGGAACGAACCACCTAAGGGGGAAACCACTACCACCACCACTACGCGGCCAGCTCCCAGGTCGTCGTCGGCCCACTACCGGTGCGAGCGAGCACCTTCGACACTCCGCCCTTAATGAGCTGGTCTCTGCAAGTCCATGCGGACTTGCCGAACTCGGCTGCCAGCAGCGGAGCAGCGGCATTCACGCCGATGCCCTGGCAGTTGGCAACCACCCACTCGGCCATTGCCCGGTTCGTGTCCAACGTGGCCTTCTCGCGGGATTGCTTCGGCTTCTCAGCTTCCGACTCGGAACGCGACACCCACGGCCCCTGCGACAGGACCCGGTAGTCCGGACCTTGCATCGGCTCCGCGATGACTTCACGCGGTTGGTCGAGCATGTTCGACTGGACCACCAACGCAGTGTTCCCGCCACGGAGCTTGCGACGGGAAGTCTGCCGCGCATGAATCCAGACGCGAGACTTCTGCACTGCTACCGATGCGCCCATTGAGGTAGCACCGGCGACAACCTGCCCCTTCTCGGACTCATGGTGAAGCACTACGACGGGAACACCTTGGTTCGTGAGCCTGGTGAGTCCGTCGAACACGGTCGTCACAACCAGGGCATCGTTCGTGTCTCCGGTGGCACCCATGAGGTTGTCGACCACCACGAAGTTGACCCCTTCGCTGACGAGATGGTCCGTGAGGGTCTCCCACTCGTCCGATCGTGCAGTGCGCCCGATGTGGAAGACCGGTACGTCGACCTCGACGCCTTCCGGCAGCGCCTTGTGGATGCGCTCCCCGTACTCCTCATCGGAACCGGGGTCCGTCCACAGAATCGCCGGTTTCCACAGTTTCGTATTGTCCGCTGGCTGAGTTCCCAGGAACTCCCGGTCTTCGACCAGCAAGGAGAGCAACATCGAACACACCAGGTACGACTTACCGACGTTCGACCTTCCGTAGATCATCGTGATTGATGAACTGACCAGCTCAGGGAACACCCATCGCTCGGCTTGCTTCGATCGTTCGTACGCTTCCTTGGTCGTGGAGCGCGGGAACCGCCTCGCGATGTCGATGGTGTGGCTCAAACGATTGACCTCCTCAGGTCGGTTATGCGCCGGATGCCGGCGTGGTTGCGGTCCCGGACCAGGTGGTCCGGCTGGTGTGGGGTCAGTTCGTCAGATCGGCCTTGAGTGCCCTCAGCGCGTCGCGGCAGCGGACTGCGTACCGCTTGCGGGCTGCCTTCTGGCAGACCTGGCATCGTCCGTTTCGACGGTGGGGCCGTCGTGCGGGTGTTCAGTGCATCTGTAGGCAGGCATGTGCCACCTCCTTCGGATCGAATACGGGTAGTCGTTGTGGGTCGAGAACGCCCCCGGGTCTGCTGTCCGACGAGACAGACCGGGGGCGACCCTCAGGAGACGGGACACGGGCTAGGCGTCCCTTATCCGTCCGATCACGCGGACGGCTCACACGCTGACGCAGGTGGACCAGCGTGGGGTTCAGGCGGTCGGCGGGAAGGGAGAGAACGCACCGCCGCTCTTCCGCCGGCGGCGCTCTAGCGGAGCTGCCGAGCGGCACGCCGCGCGGGGGGTGTACCCCTCTACTTCTAATGAACCACGTGCGCGCTTTTGACCCTGATCATGCCGAAATGCAATGTGAGACACGCCATGTAGTGCGTTCTCCCCTGATCAAGGCGTATTCGCTGCACCGGCTACGCGGGAAGAACTTCCATCGCGACGCCACTCGATCCCATCCCGGCGTCAGAGCGAGCGGCTTCGGGGTACCTCCTGTGCCGTACCTGCGGGCGATCCGGTCCGCGCTCGACAGTGGATTCCGGCACGTCGGTCGACGGCGCAGGTCGATGATCGCCTGGTGGATCGGCAGCGGGTATCCCTCACGCTCGGGGCTATACGGCTGCGACAGCTCCACGAGGACCTCACGGGCCTCGATCGAGGTGATCTGACGAGACCGGGCATTGTGGTGCAGGTACGGCAGTCGCTCGCGGGGTGCTGGTACCGGCTTGAACATCTCGGGATCTCGCCGAGGCTGTAGCCGGCTCCACTCCGTCGGTGCAATGTCCATCTCGCCGATCCCCGCGACCGTGATCGTCGACAATTCCGGCAGCCGCCGAGGCAGCTTTCGACGAGGACTCTCCTCCGCCCGTCGAGCACGGTCGCGGGCGTTCTTGACGTCTTTGCGGCAACGCTCCGAGCAATACTCCGGCTGAGCGCCGGCGTTGCGGTGCACAACCCCATCGGGCTCGGTTGGCAGCTCCAGCGGGTTGCCACACGATCGGCAGACCTCGAGCTGGTTCTGGTTCGTTGCGTCCTTCTGGCTGACGGCGTAACCGCTTGGGTCCAGGCCCTCCGGCCATGTGTCGACGTTCCTTCGCTCCCATCGACCCCGGTCGAGGTGCTCCCAGCACCGATACGGTGCGAGACCCTTGGAGTTGCCGGTTCCTTTGGAATCCTTCGTGGCCTTTGGCTTCTCAGCCTCGGCTGCCAGCTCCGGATGCTCCGCGAGGAACTGCTGCCAGCCCGCAGGATTTCCGTAGCGCAGATCACTAGCCGCGTCGATCAACTCGCGGTCGAACGTCGGCGCGCTCACGCGGCCACCATCACGTAGTAGGTCAAAGTCATCTCGTTGTTGTTCATGGCAGCTCGTCCCGCTGCCGTGGGTTGGTCCGGATCTGGACCGCGTCATCGACGACCCGTGAACATTGGCATGGTCGACACATGTCGGTCAAGGTGTTAATGCCGATGTGACCTGAATCGCTAACACATCGCCAGACGTATGTCGCCCGGGGTAATGTGACAGGCGTGACGAGTTCGGATCGAGCAGGTAGACGCGACGTCGACGTTTCCGTTGTGCAGCGGATCGGTCCGTGGCAGGTCGAGTTGGGTTGGCCCGACGACTCATTCCAGGTAGGCCCGGTGTCCATCACGATCACGGCGGCACCGGACGCAACGGATGACCAATTGCTGGGCGGTCTGTCATCTACGGTTCTCCGTCAGATCGATTTCCCAGCGGCCAGGTCAGACTGGCAAGTGCAAAGAATCGTGACGCCGAAACCTATCGACTCGGCAAATTCGCCGAAGTGGTTGTCCCCGTGGACGAAGGAAGAGGTCATGAACTCGCGAGCGGAGGGCTTACAAGAGACTCTTGCTCGCGACGGAGTGGCTGACGGATACCTCGCCCTGCTCGCCGAGGCGTACGTGGCTCTGGTTGGCTCGGGAGAAAGCTCGGTCGCGGCGAAGCTCGCCGAGATGACCGGTCGATCCCGCGACACTGCGAGGCAGCACCTGCACCGTGCCCGTAAGGCAGGGATGCTCACCTCGATCCCCGGTAAGGCGGGCGGCGTGCTGACCGCCAAGGCGATCAAGGCCATACAGCATGAGATTGAAGGTCCAGACGCCCCCGAGGCCGAATGGGAAATGGCACAGCGCCTTGCGGCCAAAATGGGCGGGGGAGCGTCGAGCTAGGTCACTCCTCGGACTCGCCCAGCGGAACCTCGATCCACTCCCCGGATGGCTGGTGGTAGAAGCCTCTGCCGTCGATGGTCCACACGATCCGCACATCGTCGTCGTTCGTAATCTCCGAAATACCGATCTCGCCGAGCCAGTTCGGGGTCTCGACCTGCTCGCCGGACTTCAGGACAACGACGGTCCTGTCCTCGTGGGTCTCGATTCCCCGGATGCCGGCCTCTCGCATCGTCGCCCAGTGCTCCGGCAGGAGCTTGGTGTGATCAGCCGGGTCCACGTCGCGGTGCGGGTCATTGTCGGCCAACGTACGACGCTGGGTCACTCCCGAGACCAGCGTCTGCCTCAAGGGCTCGGGCGTGTAGACGCTGCTGACCCACACGGAGTCTGGCCCTCGCCCTCGGTCTGTGAGACCGAACCCGAACGTCATCCCTGACTTCATGATGAGCTGCCACCGCTCAGCCTCCCCTAACGCCTCCCAGGCGTCGCGGTATGTGCCGCCGATCTGCTTGTACTCCCATCGAGCCTCTCGAACCGGCTGCGTCTCAAGATTCCGGATCCGCTCGTCCAGCGCGGTGATCTGCCGCGTGATGCGCTGGCGTGCGGTTGCTGACCCGAGAGTCCCCAGCACCTCGGTGAGCTCGTCCAGCGCCGCGACTGCGTCCCTGAGCTCCCGCTCGGTCGAATCGCCCGGAGCCCACACTCGCTCCATCACCGGCAGGTCGCCGGCCTCATCCAGGAACGACTCCGCTACGGCCTTCTCGGCCTGGTCGGCAGGGATCATCGATGCCCGCTCATGCTTCTGGATGTTCGGGCAGCGGTAATAGAAGTACTCGTGCCCCCTGGAGACGGTGCGGTTGTGCCACAGCGGAGAGTGGCACCAGTAGCAGTAGACGAGCCCGACCAACGGGCTGGCATCCGGTCGCCGGTAGTGGCTACGACGCTCTCGGTGACCGTCGAATATCGCTTGGAGGGCCTCCCACTCGTCGGCATCCACCAGCGGCTCATCCGCGAGTTGCAGGGGCATCCCGTCGTCTCCGCGTGCGACCTGGCCCTTGTGGTGGACATATCCACGCAGGGCCGGGTTCGTCAGCAGGTTGCGGAGCGCAGTAGACCGCCACTCCGAAGCCCTCTTCTCCCCCGCTGCCAACTTCAGCGACGGCTTCCCCACCTTTGCCGTCTCGTAGTAGTCCCGTGGCGTCCTGTACCCGTCATCGTTCAGCTTCGACACGACTCGAGACACGGGCTTACCGTCCAGCACGTCGGCCACGATCTCCCCGACCAGGTCAGCCGCCACCTTGTCGATCTCAAGCATCCAGCCGCCACCAGCACGCTGCTTCTTGCGGTACCCGAACGGGGGTTTGCCACCTGCGAACCGAGCCGACTCCCTCAGCTTCACACGGGAGCCCCTTGCCCTCTCGCGGATAGCCTCCAGTTCCCCCTCTGCAAGGCCGGCGATGACGCCGGCCAGCATCCGACCAGCCCACGAGCCGAGATCGATAGACTCAGAGCAGGAAACCAGCGTCTTGTTGTGGTCCATGCACCAGCCGAACAGCTTGTTGAGCTGGATTGCGTTACGACCGAGCCGGTCGAGCTTCCACGCGGCGATGACGTCGTAGTCCTCGACACGATGGTTCAGCCACTGGCCTAGCTGCGGAGTATCGAACGGGTCGACTGCACCAGATACGTCCGCATCCTCGGCCCAGCCGACCACGGTGTGGCCCTGGATTTCGGCCCACCGCTGAACCGCCTCGCGTTGACGTTCGATCGAGGTCGACTCGTCGGTAAGTCGGGACAGTCGGAGCCTGCCGAGAACGCGCAGACCTGGAGAAGCCGATTCCATATCCTGTACGGTAGCCTGTTGTGTACAGGTTGATGTTCCACGAGCCTCGCATCCCACCGAATACCGGCAACGCGATCCGACTTGTCGCGGGCACCGGGTGCGAGCTGCACCTGGTCGGTCCGCTCGGCTTCGACCTGTCCGAGCCGAAGCTGCGCCGGGCGGGCCTGGACTACCACGACCTGGCCTCGGTGACCGTGCACGAGAACCTCGAGGCGGCGTGGGCCGCGCTGGCACCCGAGCGGGTGTACGCGTTCACCGCGCACGGGCAGACCTCGTTCGCGGACGTCGAGTACCAACCGGGCGACGTGCTGCTGTTCGGCCCCGAGCCGACCGGGCTGTCGGCAGAGGTGCTCGCGGACCCGCACGTCACCGCCCAGCTGCGGATCCCGATGGTCCCGGGCAGGCGCTCGCTCAACCTGTCCAATGCCGCGGCCGTCGTCGTGTACGAGGCCTGGCGCCAGCACGGCTTCGCGGGCGGGAGCTAGCGTGGCCCGGTCGCCACGGCGAACGCCACCCGCATCTGGGTGAACCGGAACAGGCCGGGACCGCCCGAGACCTCCTCGTAGGCGCGCACCACGTCGTCGACGAACCGCGGCACCCGGTCTTCGTCCAGCCGGGCGGTCCAGGCCGCGAAACCCACCGCGCACCAGCGGGAGAACTCGTCCCGCGATCCGAAGTCCCAGTCGAGATCCGAGGTCCGCAGGTCGGTCACGACGAGGCCGGCCGACGCGGCCAGCTCCGGATAGGCGGCCGGGTCCACGTGGGTGAACGGCGCCTCGAACTCGGCGAACGAGGCGGCCCACGCCTGCTCCCGGCACACGCGCATGGCCACCGACTCGAGGCTCGGCCGCTCGCTCGCGCACACCATCTGGATGATCCCCCGCGCGCTGGGGTGCGCGGCGCGGGCGATGCCGGCCAGCGCCCGGCGCTGCTCGCTCACCCAGTGCAGCGCGTTGAACGAGACCACGACGTCGAACTCGTCCTCGAACGGCAGCTCGCGCGCGTCCGCGACGAGGAAGGTCGCGGACGCCCCATCGGGCACCGGCCTCGACCGGGCCTTGTCGATCATTTTCGCCGAGACGTCGACACCGACCACCGACCCCCGCGGCAACCGCCGGGCCAGGGCGAGCGTGATGAACCCGTCGCCGCACCCGACGTCGAGCAGACGCTCGGTGCCGGTCAGCTCGAGACCGGACAGCGACCTCTCGGCCAGCGTCCGCTGCAGGCCACTGACCTCTGCGTACCCCTCACCGTCCCATTCGGACACGGGTCAATCCTGCACCTCGAAGCGCTTGTGGCGGGAGGTTTGCCCGGATATCAGCCGCACAGACCTCTTCGGCAGGCCCAGATGCGCGGCGAGCAACTCCTCGGCGGCCTTGTTGGCCTTGCCCTCCACCGCCGGTGCGCGCACGTACAGCAGCAGGGTGCCGTCCTCGAGGACCTCGACCAGCGGCCCCTTCTTGCTGTTCGGCTTGATCTGCGCGGCGACGACGCGGGGTCCGGACACCGGCGCCCTCACCCCGCCGCGATGTCGAGGAAGTCGCGGGCGGGCCCGCGCAGGCCGCGATCAGCGGACCACACCGCGAGCAGCCGGCGCGGCAGCCGAAGGCCCTGCACCTCGACGGACACCAGTCGTCCGTCCGTCAGGTCCGCCGCCACCGCCAGCGAGGACACCACGGCGGGCGCGTTGCCCGCGACGACGGCGGCCTTGACCGCCGTGCACGAGGTGAGCTCGAGCAGCGGGTCCACGCACCCGGGTACGGCGTTCTCGAGCGTGTTCCTTGTCCCCGAACCGAACTCGCGCTGGATCAACGGTGTCCTGGCGAGTTCGATCGGGGTGATGGGCGCCGCGCTCGCCCACGGGTGCCCGGGAGGGACGACCACCACCAACTCGTCGCGCGCCACCTCCCGCGCATGGAGTCCGGCCGGCACGTCCGGCCCCTCCACGAAGCCGAGGTCCGCCTCCCCCGCCAGCACCTGTGCCGCGACGTCGGTCGAGTTCAGCAGCCGCACCGAGGTCACCACGGTCGGGTTCTTGCGCCGCATGGTCACCGTCCAGCCCGGCACCAGGTACTCGGCGATCGTCATGCTCGCCGCCACCGTCAGGTTGGCCTCGCGCTCGCCGCGCAGCGCCGAGATCCCCGACGCCAGCTCCTCGGCGGCGGCGAGCGTGCCCGCCGCCCACTCCAGCACGAGCCCGCCCTCGTAGGTCGGGGTGACGCCGGTGGTGGCGCGGTCGAACACCCTGATCCCGAGCAGCCGTTCGGCCGAGCGGATCCGGGCGCTGACGGCCTGTTGGCTGAGTCCGTGTTCGCGACCCGCGGCCCCCATGCTGCCGAGCCGGGCGACGGAGACCAGGACGTCGAGGGCGGCGAGTTCGGGGACACGCGGGGACAACGGCATACCAACAGAATAGGCCGCCACAACCTGAAGTTGTGACAAGCCAACCACAAGCCGTCTACCGGCGCCGACGTCCGGACGGCAGTCTTTAATCATGCTCACGACCGCCCCCGCCCCCGCCACAACCGCCCGCCGCAGCCCCGCGTTGGCGCACCTGACGCCGAACTGGTTCGCGGTGGTGATGGGCACCGGGATCATCGCGGTGGGCGCGGCCTCGCTCCCGGTAGATCTGCCGGGCCGCGACTCGATCGCGCGGGGGTTCTGGGTGCTGGCGACCGCCGCGTTGCTGCTGCTCTCGGTCGCATTCGCGACCCACTGGGTGCGCCATCGCGAGCAGGCACTCGGCTACGCCCGCAATCCGGCGATGGCGCCCTTCTACGGCGCACTGCCGATGGCCGTGCTGACCGTCGGCGCGGGCACCGCGGCCGTCGGCACCGAGATCTTCGGCCCGTCCGCCATCGTGGTCGCCGCGGTCCTGTGGGCGCTCGGCACCGTGGCCGGGGTCACCGCGGCCGTCGTCGTGCCGCCGCGCATGTTGTCCGGCGGCACTCCCGGTCCCGTGTGGCTGATGCCGGTGGTGCCGCCGATGGTGTCCGCCACCACCGGGGCCGCGCTCATCCCCCACCTGCCGGAGGGCCAGGCCCGGCTCGCCATGCTGATCGGCTGCTACGCCCTTTTCGCGATGGCCCTGACCGCGGCCGTCGTGACGATGGCGGTGGTGATCCGGCATCTCGCCCGCACCGGGCTGCCCGCCGTGCAGGCCATCCCGACCATGTGGATCCCGCTGGGCATCATCGGGCAGTCGATCGCCGCCGCGAACCTGCTCGGACGGGTCTCCGACACCACGGTCTCGTCCGGCGCGGCCGCCGGGCTCCGCGCGTTCGGCATCGCCTACGGCACCGCGATGGCGGGTGTGGGCGCGCTGGTCCTCGGCTACGCGTGTCTGCTCACCGCACGGGCCGCGGGCCACGGGCTCCGCTTCTCGATGAGCTGGTGGAGCTTCACCTTCCCGCTCGGTGCCTGCGCCGTCGGCGCGGGAGCGCTGGGGATCGCAACCGATTCCGTTGCCGTCCAGTGGTTTTCCGTGGCCCTGCTCGCATCGCTGCTCGCCATCTGGGCCGTGGTCGCCGCGAACACCGCGCGCGGGGTGTGGACGAGGGCACTGTTCGTCCCCGCCCCCTGAGCCCCGCCGTCGCGCGGCGTCAGAGCAGGAACACCAGCACCGCACCGATCAGGGCGACCGCCGCGATGAGCGCGAGCGCGCCGGCCAGCATCACCGGCCTGCCACCTCCCGAGGGTGCGTCCGCGTCCGCGTCGCCGTCGGGATCTGCGTCCGCGTCGCCCTCCCGAACGGCCTGGATCGCCCCGACCGCGGATGCGGTGAGCAGGCTCGAACGTTCGTGGGCGTCGGTCACCTCGCGCACCGAACCCGGGATCGCGCTGATCACCTCGGTGACGTCATACGACGGCGGCAGGCCGATCCGTCGGATCGCCATCGCCGGGGTCTGGAATCCGGCGGCCAGGATCGCCGCACCCAGCGCGGCGGCCTGCTCCGGACCCGGGCCCACCACGCTGTGCACGCCGAGCCGGTCGGTCAGCGCGGTCGCGACGCCCTTCATGGCAACCGTGTCCCGCGCCACCAGTCCGTCCCCGGTCACGATCACGGCGTCGAGGTTCGAGGGCAACCACCCGAAGGCCCCGAGCGCGGTGGAGAGCTGCGCGGTCGGCGACGTCCCGCTGCCCGCGGGGAACCGGAAGGAGCGACCGACCAGGACACCCGAGCGCACCAGGCTCACGGTCGTTCCCGCGTCGTCCGCGTGATACGTCCCGATCAGCTGGCCCGGTGTCTCCGCGACCTCGGATTCGAACCAGGCACACGTCGCCTCGGCGTCGGACACCAGCGTGATCTGCGGCATGCCGCCGTAGTCGAGCGATTCGCGGAGGTCCGCCACGGACTCGGAATCCCAGTTGGACGGGTAGGTCGCCCAGACGTGCGGCGTGCCGCCGTCCCGACCACCGTGGTCCGGCAGCGGCTCACACTCGTGCAACAGGCTGCTGATCGCCGTCGCGACCACGTCCTCCGCCCGATAGCGGGTGCCGTCGCTCGCCGCGACCCCCTCGGGGTCGCCCACTCTCGACAGGAACCCGGACAGCGTGTGCTCCGTCCCACCGTCCTGTCCGACACCGCCGAGCACGGTGCTCCCATCCGAGCCAACATGCAGCACCGTGTCGCGGACGATGACTATGGGGTCCGGGGTTCCCACGCCGTTCGACGCGATCACCGTGTGCGACACGATGCTGCCCACCCTGAGCCCAATTCCCACGGACACGCCAACACCTCATTCGGTATGAACAGATCACCGCCCGCGCGCCGAATCATTCAGCGCGCGGCCGGGTTACATCTTGCTATGCCGACGTTCAGGTGGGCGTTGCGACACGACGGCAAGAGCGCCCGGTTCCCATTTCTTTACGACGCCCGAGCGGGCGTTCGGGGTCCGGCGGACCGCCGGTGGCGCGGCCAGGCGTCAGGCCAACGCCAGGAAGAGCTTCTCGAGCTCCGCCTCGGTCATCGGCTCCTGGTTGTCCCGGTTGGTTCCGGACAGGCAATCGCGCAGGCCGGTAGCGACGATCTTGAAGCCGGCGCGGTCCAACGCACGCGAGACCGCGGCGAGCTGGGTCACCACGTCCTTGCAGTCGCGGCCGCTCTCGATCATCGAGATGACGCCCGCCAGTTGGCCCTGCGCGCGCCGCAGCCTGTTGAGCACCAACGCGATGCTCTCCTCGTCACCCGTCATTGCGCCACTCCCTGTTCTCACGTCCGGATCCGTCGACTCCAATGGTACCCGCCGGGGTATGTGAACGCGGGCGGGTGCGGCCCTGGCCTGCACGGATGCTAATGTCAGCCGTGTTGAGACACGGGGTGCTCCGCAAGTCGCGGGGCTGAGAGCAGACCCGAGAACCTGGCCAGGTAATGCTGACGAAGGGATGTCATGGTTTCGCATACGCCCACCACGGGGGGCACCGCTGGCGACTGCTTGCAGGTCGCTCGAAACAACACCGCTGGCGACTGCTTGCAGGTCGCTCGAAACAACACCGCTGGCGACTGCTTGCAGGTCGCTCGAACTGACCGCTTCACCGAACACCTCTGGGATCACACCAAGGCGCTGCGCGTCGCGATCGACGAGTTGGAGTTCCTGCGCCGTCTGGGCGACGGCAGCCTGCCGCTGGATGTCTTCCGCTTCTACGTCGAGCAGGACTCGCTGTACCTGAGCGGGTACGCCAAGGCGCTGGCCGTCCTCGCCTCGCGGGCACCCGACCCGGCGTCCGCCGCCTTCTGGGCCACCTCCGCCGCCAGCGCGGCCGTGGTCGAGACCTCGCTGCACGAGGACCTGCTGTCGGGCGGTGTGCTGCCGCCCGCCGAGCAGGAAGCCCGCCACTCCCCGACCTGCCTCGGCTACGTCTCGTACCTGATCGCGGCGGCGGCCACCGAGCCGTACCCGGTCGCGGCGGCGGCGATCCTGCCGTGCTTCTGGATCTACGCCGAGGTCGGGCGCGACCTGGCCGCGAGCGCGGCGAAGGTGCTGGCCGCCGATCCCGGACATCCCTACGCGCAGTGGGTGTCCACCTACGACGCCGAGGAGTTCCAGACGGCCGCGGCGACCGCCCGCACCCTGGTCGACGCGGCCGCGGCCGCCGCCACCCCGGGCGAGCGCGAGGCGATGGTCGAGGCGTTCACCGTCGCGACGCGGTACGAACTCCTGTTCTGGGACACCGCGCTCCACCCGCAGCCCTGGCCCGCGCCGTGAGCGCCCGGATCCGCCGCGCGCTCGCGGGCGCCGTCGTCGCGCTGTCCTCGCTGTCGTTGCTCACCGCGTGTGGCTCCGACACCGATTCCGGGGAGACCATCCGGTTCGCCCTCGACTGGACCCCGAACACCAACCACACCGGGCTCTTCGTTGCGCAGCAGCAGGGGTACTTCGCCGACGCCGGGCTGGACGTGGAGGTGTTGCCGTACAACAACACCGCGGTAGACACCCTCGTCGACGCAGGCAACGCCGAGTTCGGGATCAGCACCCACGACGCGTCGACGTTCTCCCGCGCCTCCGGCGCGCACACCATCTCTGTCCTGGCGCCGCTGCAGCACTGGGCGACCGCGATCGGCGTCCGCGCCGACCGGGCCGACATCGTCAGCCCCAAGGACCTCGACGGCAAGACCTACGCCGGGTTCGGCGATCCGGGAGAGAACGAGACGCTCCGCCAGGTGATCCGAAACGACGGCGGCACCGGCGATTTCAACTCGGTCACCCTCGGCACGTCCGCGTACGACGCCGTCTACTCGGGCAAGGCCGACTTCACCGTCTCGTACTTCGCATGGGAGGGCATCGAGGCCGAGCACGCGGGCACCCCGATGCGGTACTTCCGCTACACCGACTACGGGTTCCCCGACGCCTACGCCATCGTGGTCGACGGCAACGAGGACTGGCTCGCATCGCACCCCGAGCAGGCCCGCAAGTTCGTCCAGGCGCTACAGCGGGGCTACCAGTTCGCCGCTGACAACCCGGACGAGGCCGCGAAGATGCTCGTCGAGGCCAACCCGGGCGCCTTCAACGACGAGTCACTGGTGGTCGAGAGCCAGCGGATGCTCGCCTCGCAGTACATGAAGGACGCGGCCGGGAAGGTCGGCACCCAGACCCTGCCGCAATGGGCAGGCAACTCCGAATTCCTCTACCAGCACGGACTGCTCGCCGGCCCGGACGGCAACACGTTGACCACCGAACCCGACTGGTCGACGTACTTCACCAATGACTACCTCGGCCCTTCGTAGACTGACCCCCGCCCTGGTGGTGGTGGCGGCGCTGGTCGTCGCCTGGCAGATCTATGTCGATGTCAGCGGGATCCGTCCGCAACTGTTGCCGTCACCGGTGCGCGTCGCGCAGCAGGGCTGGGGGCACCGCGAGGAGATCGCCGTGCACGCGGGCGCCACGCTGACGGTGACCCTGATCGGGTTCTCGGTGTCGCTGGTCCTGGCGTGGGCGCTGGCGATCCTGGTGGATTTCTCGCCGTGGTTGCGCCGCGCGTTCGTGCCGTTGTTCGTGGCCTCGCAGACGCTGCCGATCATCGCGATAGCCCCACTGATGATCATCTGGTTCGGGTTCGGCCTGCTGCCGAAGGTCCTGGTGATCGCGCTGGCCACCTTCTTCCCTATGGCGATCGGGCTGATCGAGGGGTTCGCCTCGACCGAACGGGAGGCAGGCGCGTTGCTGCGCAGCATGCGCGCCACGCGCTGGCAGGTGTTCCGGTACGTCCGGCTGCCGTCCGCGCTGCCGCGGTTCTTCACCGCGCTGCGGATCGGCATCACCTACGCCGTCGTCGGGGCGGTGTTCGCCGAGTACGTCGGGGCCAGTAAGGGACTCGGCATCTACATGAGCCTGCAGAAGAACTCGTTCCGTACCGACCTGGTGCTGGCGGCGGTGCTGATCACCGCCGTCATCAGCATCGCCCTCTACCTGCTCACGTTCGCGGTGGAGCGGGTCGTTGCCCCGTGGTCCCGGATGGAGCACGGCCATGGCTGAGGCACGGGGATCGAGGATCTCGCTCGAGGCGATCACCAAGTCGTATCCGCTGCCCGGGCGCGGCGGCGGTGCCGCCCATCGACTCGGCGGCGGTGCCGCCCGTCGACACGGCACCGGTTCGCGCCTCGTGCTGGACCGGGTGTCCTTCGACGCCGCCCCAGGCGAGTTCGTCTCCGTCATCGGCCCGAGCGGCTGCGGCAAGAGCACGGTGTTCAACATCCTCGCCGGGCTGGACTCGCCGGACTCGGGCCGGGTGCTGGTCGGCGACGGGGCCGCGTCGGGAACCCCGCACAGCGCATACATGCCGCAGAAGGACCTGCTGTTCCCGTGGCGAACGGTCCTCGACAACACCGCGCTCGGGCTCGAGGTGCAGGGGATCGACAAGCGGGAGGCCAGGCGCCGCGCCCGCGAGCTGTTCCCGATCTTCGGCCTGTCCGGGTTCGAGGACGCCCGCCCGTTCCAGCTGTCGGGCGGGATGCGCCAACGAGCCGCGATGCTGCGCACGGTCGTCCAGGACCGCGAGCTGCTGCTGCTCGACGAGCCGTTCGGTGCGCTCGATTCGCTGACCCGCACCGAGATGCAGGACTGGCTGCAGCAGGTGTGGCAGCGGTACCGGTGGATGGTCCTGATGATCACGCACGACATCCGTGAGGCGGTCTACCTCTCCGATCGGGTGATCGTGCTGTCGGCCCGGCCCGCCACCGTGCGCCGGGAGGTGCGGGTGAACCTGCCGCGGCCTCGGGAGCTGTCCGTCGTCACCTCGCCGGAGTTCGTCGCTCTGGAGCAGGAGCTGCTGGAGGTGCTGCACGAGGAGTCGCGCCGCGCGCTCGCCGAACAGGAGTCCGCGCCTCGATGACCCGCGGGTCTGGCGCCACCGACGCGCTGCGGCCACACTGGAGTTGAATCCCGGGTCGACGACGAGCCGGGGCGACACCGCAGGAGAATTGCCATGGGTAGCAGGGGACCGTTCGGCATCGATCCGGAAGACATCGAGCGCATCGCCCGCGAGGCCAGTGCGGGACTGCGCGACGCGGCCGAGAAATTCGGCAGGTTCCTCGACGATGCGGGCATCCCCTACTCGCACTCGTTCAATGTGGGAACCAGCACGTCGTGGCCCCGACCGCGGCCGGAGACCACGGGTGATGCCGGCGACGGCGTGTGGGCCATCTACACCGTGGACGAGGACGGGTCCGCCCGGGTGGACCAGGTGTTCGCGACGGAGCTCGAGGCACTGCGGATTCACAAGAACAACACCGACCCGAGGCGACTGGTGCGGTTCCTGCCGTACGGGGTGACGGTGAGCGTGCTCGACGAGGACACCGCCGATGCCTCCGACTCCGCAGCCTCGGCAGACTCCACGGACGAGCCCCCGACCGGCGACACCGGCCGGGCACCCACCGACGACGAGAGCTAGCTAGACCAACTCGGCGACCGGTGTCCGCCCGGCCTGCCAGGTGCGATAGCCGCCGTCCAGGTTGCGCACCCTGCGCCCGAGCTGACGCAGCAGCTGGGTCGCCGTGTGGCCGCGCTGGCCGACCTGGCAGACCGCGATCAGCTCGCCCTCCGGCAATTCGGCTGTGCGCGAGCGCAACTGGTCTAGCTCGATGTTGACCGCGCCGGGGATCGAGCCCAACGCGAACTCGGCAGGGGTGCGCACGTCCACCAGCACCGCACCGGCCTCGACCAGCGCGGGCAGCTCGTGCCACTGCACCGTGGTGGTGGTGCCGGTGCGCAGGTTGTCGGCGACGTAGCCGAGCATGTTCACCGGGTCCTTCGCGGAACCGAACTGCGGCGCGTATGCCAGTTCGAGGTCCGCCAGTTCGGCGGCGGTGAGGCCGCCGACCATGGCGGTGGCGATCACGTCGATGCGCTTGTCCACACCGTCACCGCCGACGCCCTGGGCACCGAGGATCGCGTCGGTGTCCGGGTCGACGAGCAGCTTGAGCGACATGCCCTGCGCGCCCGGGTAATAGCCGGCGTGCGACTGCGGGTGTGTGTGGATGGCCCGATACCCGCGGCCCGCGGCGCGCAACCGCTTCTCGTTCCAGCCCACCGCGGCCACCATCAGCGAGAACACCCCGACGATCGCGGTGCCGACAACGGGACGCGCCCTCACCGGCCTGCCCGCGATCACGTCCGCGACCAGCCGGCCCTGCCGATTCGCGGGGTTCGCCAGCGGGACCAATCCGGCGCCGCCGGTGAGCGCGTCGGTCTTCTCGACCGCATCGCCGACCGCGTAGACCCCCGCCGCGGAGGTGCGCATGCTCTCGTCGACCACGATGCCGCCGCGGGGCCCGATCTCGATGCCCGCGCCGACGGCCAGCGCTGTCTCCGGCCGCACGCCGATCGCCATCACGACGATGTCGGCCGGGACCAGCCTGCCGTCGGCGAGGGTCACGGCGTCCGCGCCGATTCCGGTCACCTGGGTGCCGAGCTCGAGCCGGACGCCGTTGCCGCGCAGCTCATCCGCGACCGGCGACGCCATCTCGGGATCGAGTGGGGCCAGCACCTGGTCGGCCAGCTCGACGACGGTGACCTCGAGTCCACGGCGTCGCAGGTTCTCGGCGAGTTCGACGCCGATGAACCCGGCCCCGACGATCACCGCGGTGCGGGCGTCGGCATCGAGCGCGCCGACCAACCGGTCCACGTCCTCGACGTCGCGCAGGACCAGCGCGCGCCCCACGCCCTCGATGTCGGGGACGATGGGGCTCGCGCCGGGGCTGAGCACCAGCGAGTCGTACGGCTCCACGGTCTCGTCGCCGGTCCGCAGATCGCGGACGGTGACCGTCCCTGCGACGGGGTCGACGGCGACCACCTCGCTGCGCACCCGGACGTCGAGCCGGAACCGGGCGGCAAGGCTCTCCGGGGTCTGCAGCAGCAGCGCCTCCCGGTCCTCGATCACCCCTCCCGCGTAGTAGGGCAGCCCGCAGTTCGCGAACGACACGTGCGCACCGCGCTCGAAGACGACGATCTCCGCCTCCTCGTCCAGGCGACGCAACCTGGTCGCGGCGGACATACCTCCGGCGACCCCACCCACGATGACGACCTTCACTGCGACTCCTCTCAGTCGACCCAAATTATACCCCCTAGGGTATCCGTTCGGCCGTGGACGTGACCGGCCACACCGGGACGCCGGGGGTCAGCGCCTGCGTACCAGCCGCACGACGGCGTACCCGACGAGGACGACCAGCGCGGCGAAGCCAATCCAGGGGACGGCCCGGCCGAGGAAGACGATCAGTCCGTGCAGCGCGGACAGCAGCGCGTGCCACCCGGCCACGACGCCGTCCAAGAAGCTGTCCGGGTCCGCGCTGTCCGGCCCGTCGGTGGTGATGTCGATCGAGATGGTCGCGAGCTCGACCTGGTCGGACAGCGCGCGCCGCTGCGCGACGAGGCTGTCGAGTTCCGCCTGCCGCTCCGCGAGCGCGTTCTCGGCTTCGATCAGATCCGCAGTGTTCGCGGCGGTCACGATCAGCCCCTGCAGTCGCGTGACCGAGGCCTGCAGGGCACCGATCCGCGCGTCGAGATCCTGGGTCTGCATGGTGACATCGCTCTTGCTGACGCTCACCCCGGTCACCTCGCCGAGGTCCGAGATCTCGTCGAGGGTGGCGGTGAGGCGGTCCGCCGGGATCCGTACCGTCAGCGAACTGCTCGGCTCGGTGTCGTCGGTCCGCGGCCGCTCGGTCCGGTCGTCGACCCGTCCGCCCGCATCCTCGACGATGCGCACGACGGCATGGCCGGTGTCGACGGGATCGGCCGAAGTGAGCGAGACCGTGCCGGTGGTGACCTCCTGACGTTCGGCGAGGCCCTCCGCGGGCGCCGGGGCGAGCTTCGCATCGGGTGCGGTGCCGGCATCGGCACCGGCCGCGAGCGACGACTGCGACTCGGACTGCGACTGCTCGGGTTCGCCGCCACTGCACCCCGCCAACAACGCGATCAGGATCAGGATCGTGGCGAGCGCGGGAGCCTTCATACCGGGATGCTAAGCCGGTGGGCGCCGGCGGACGGAACTCCGACACGCCGCTCGGCGATCACTCGGTTCGGTTCACCGGAAATCCCTCGACCTGCCCGTCATCCGCAGGTCCATCCGCTGCAGCCGGTCCGCCACCACCGTCACCGCACCCTCCGCGTTCTGCACCTTTCCTCGGACCAGCAGCGCGGGCGCGGTGTGCGCGAGCGTGCGGTATCGGGCCCACAGCCCCACCGAGCAGACCACGTTCACCATCCCCGTCTCGTCCTCGAGGTTGATGAAGGTGACTCCGCCCGCGGTGGCCGGGCGCTGGCGGTGGGTGACCGCTCCCCCGACCAGCACCCGGTCGCCGTCGGGCACCGCCAGCAATCCCGATGCCGGGGTCACGCCCAGCGCCTCGAGCTGGGGGCGCAGGAACTCGGTGGGATAGGAGTCCGGCGAGACCCCGGTCGCCCACACATCCGCGGCTGCGAGCTCGACGTCGCTCATCCCGGGCAGGGTGGGCGCGACGGTGGAGGCACCCATGCCCGGCAGCCGGCCCGGCCGCTCCCCCGCGGCCGCCCCCGCCGCCCACAGCGCCTGCCTGCGCGACCCGGAGAAACAGCCGAGCGCGCCCGCGGTGGCCAGCGACTCCGCCTGCGGGGTGGTCAGTTCCACCCGACCGGTCAGGTCGAGCAGAGAGGTGTAGGGACCGCCCTCGCACCTGGCCGCCACGATCTTCTCCGCCAGTGCCGAACCGATGTGCCGCACCTCCCCGAGACCCAGCCGGACCTCCAGTCCGTCGCCCTCGAGCGTGGCGTGCGCCAGGCTGGCGTTCACGTCCGGCCCGTGCACCCGGACCCCGTGCCTGCGGGCGTCGGCGACCAGCGACTGCGGGGAGTAGAACCCCATCGGCTGGGCCCGCAGCAGGCCTGCGCAGAAGGCCGCCGGGTGGTGCAGCTTGAACCAGGCCGAGTAGAACACCAACGCGGCGAAGCTCTGCGAATGGCTTTCCGGGAAGCCGAAATTCGCGAAGGCGTACAGCTTCTCGAAGATCCGGTCCGCCACCTCCCCTGTGACGCCGTGCAGTTCGCGCATCCCGTCGTAGAACCGGCCGCGCAGCCGTTCCATCCGCTCCGGCGACCGCTTGGACCCCATCGCCCGGCGCAACTGGTCGGCCTCGGCCGCGGTGAACCCGGCCACGTCGACCGCCATCTGCATCAGCTGTTCCTGGAACAGCGGCACCCCCAGGGTCCGCGCCAGGGCCTTCTCCAGCGACGGGTGATCGTAGGTGACCGGCTCGATCCCGTTGCGGCGCCGGATGTACGGGTGCACCGAGCCGCCCTGGATGGGCCCGGGACGGATCAGCGCCACCTCCACCACCAGGTCGTAGAAGTTGCGCGGCTTCAGTCGCGGCAGGGTGGCCATCTGGGCGCGGGATTCCACCTGGAACACGCCGACCGAATCGGCGCGCTGCAGCATCTCGTAGACCGCCTCCTCGGACAGGTCCAGCCTGGCCAGATCCACCTCGAGATTCTTGTGCTCGGCGACCAGGTCGATCATGTAGTGCAGCGCGGAGAGCATGCCGAGCCCGAGCATGTCGAACTTGACCAGCCCCACCGCCGCGCAGTCGTCCTTGTCCCACTGGAGAACGCTCCGGTCCTCCATCCGCGCCCATTCCACCGGGCACACGTCGGCGATCGGACGGTCGCAGATCACCATGCCGCCGGAGTGGATGCCGAGATGCCGGGGCAGGCCCTCGATCTGGCCCGCGAGCTCCAACACCGCGGGCGGGATGTCGGTATCGGTCTCCTGAGAGACGCCGGTCCATCGGCTGACCTGCTTGCTCCACGCGTCCTGCTGGCCCTGCGAGAAGCCAAGTGCCCGAGCCATGTCCCGCACCGCCATCTTGCCTCGGTAGGTGATGACGTTCGCGACCTGCGCCGCATAGGCGCGGCCGTAGCGGTTGTAGACGTACTGGATCGCCTCCTCACGGCGATCCGATTCGATGTCGACGTCGATGTCGGGTGGGCCGTCTCGTTCGGGCGAGAGGAACCGCTCGAACAGCAGCTTGTTCCCGACCGGGTCGACGTTGGTGATGCCGATCGCGTAGCAGACGGCCGAGTTCGCCGCCGATCCCCTGCCCTGACAGAGGATGTCGTTGCGGTGGCAGAAGGACACGATGTCGTGCACGACGAGGAAATAGCCCGGGAACCCGAGCTGGGCGACGATCGTCAGCTCGTGCTCGATCTGCCGGTAGGCGTCGGGCCGCTGCTCGGGGGTGCCGTAGCGCCGCCGGGCGCCCGCCATCGTCAGTTCGCGCAGCCAGCTGTTCTCGTCGTGGCCCTCGGGCACCTCGAACGGCGGTAGCTCGGGCGCGATCAGCCGCAGGTCGAAGGCACACTCGCGGCCCAGCTCGACCGCGCCCGGCACCGCGGTGGGATGCGCGGCGAACAGCCGGGCCATCTCCGCCCCGGACCGCAGGTGCGCGCCGCCGGTCGGCCCCAGCCATCCGGCCGCCTCGTCCAGGCTCTGCCTGGCACGGACCGCCGCCATCGCCATGGCCAGGCGTCGGCGCGGCGGTCCGGCGAAATGCGCTGCGGTGGAAGCGATGACGGGCAGACCCGCCGCCCTGGCGAGCTCGGCCAGCGCACCGTTGCGTTCATCGTCCTCAGCCACGCCGTGGTGGGTGAGCTCGACGGCGACCCGGTCCCTGCCGAACCTCTCGACCAGCCCACGCAGCTCCGCCTCCGCCGCCGAGGCGCCCCCGGAGTCGAGCGCCATACGCACGTGCCCCTTGCGACAGCCGGTGAGAATCTGCCAGTGCCCACCCGCCGCCTCGGTCAGCGCGTCCAGGTCGTAGCGCGGCTTGCCCTTTTCGCCGCCCGCCAGGTGCGCCGCCGCGAGCTGCCGCGACAGCCGCCGGTAGCCCTCCCGCCCGCGCGCCAGCACCAACAGATGGGTGCCACCCGGGTCCGGTGTCCCGGTCCGCGAACCGGCCGAGTCCGCATCGTGTGACGGCAGGGACAATTCGGCCCCGAAGACGGTGCGCATGTTCAGCTCCTTGGCCGCTTCCGCGAACCGCACCACCCCGTAGAGCCCGTCGTGGTCGGTCAGCGCGATCGCCTCGAGCCCCAGCCGGACCGCTTCCTCCACCAGTTCCTCGGGCGGGCTCGCGCCGTCGAGAAAGCTGAAGGCCGAGTGCGCATGCAGCTCCGCGTACGGCACGGTCGGCGTCTCGTCCCGGGAGATCGGGCCGGCGCGGTACTCGCCGCGCTTGCGGGACCAGGCAGGGCTGTCGCTGCCGTCGCCGGGGTACATCGCCTCCGGCGGGTTCCGTCCCGGCCTGCCGGAGAGCACCCGCTCCATCTCCGACCATGTCGGCGGCCCGTTTCCCCAGCCCATCGCGTTCACCTTCCCTGCGCATCCGGCCGCCGGGGATTCGGCGGCGGAGCCCGAGCGGGGAAGGCGCATCGAACGTGTGTTCTATTATGGTCCGAGCCGGGCGCAGGAGTCAACCGGCCTCACACGATGAGCACCGCCGCGCCGGTCACCCGCCCCTCCTTCAGGTCCGACAGCGCCCGGTCGGCCTCGTCGAGCGAGTACCCCATCGCACTGACCAACAGCCGATGCGTCCCCGCGAACTCCAGGAACTCGCGGGCGTCGGCGCGGGTGTTGGCCGTGACCGATCGCAGCGTGCGCTCCTGGAACAGGTGCCGCTGATAGTTCAGTGGCGGGATGTCGGAGAGGTGGATGCCCGCGACGGCCAGCGTGCCGCCCCGATCCAGGGCGGCCAGCGCGGTCGGGACCAGCTCGCCGACCGGGGCGAACAGGATCGCCGAGTCCAGCGGCACCGGCGGCGGATCCGCGGCGCCGGAGGCCGAGGAGGCACCGAGTTCGAGCGCCAGCTCCCTGGCCCGCTCCCCCCTCGTCATCACGTGGACCTCGGCGCCCCGAGCCAGCGCGACCTGAGCCGCGAGATGGGCGCTGCCACCGAAGCCGTAGATCCCCAGGCGCCCGCCCTCGGGCACGTCCGCACACGTCAATGCCCGGTAGCCGATGATCCCGGCGCACAGCAGGGGCGCCAGCTCCTCGTCCAGGTAGCCGTCGGGCAGCCGGTGCGCGAACGCCGCGGGCACGGTGGCGAACTCCGCGTACCCGCCGTCGACGTCCCACCCCGTGTACCGCGAGTGCGGGCAGAGGTTCTCCCGACCCCGGCGGCAGTACCGGCACTCGCCACAAGTCCGCCGGAGCCACCCGATCCCGACCCGGTCGCCGAGACCGAAGTCCGAGCCGGCCTCGTCGCCCCACCCGACCACCTCGCCCACCACCTCGTGGCCGGGCACCACGTGGCTGCGATGCACGGGCAGATCGCCCTCGACCACGTGCAGGTCGGTGCGGCAGACGCCGCACACGCGCACCCGCACCAGCAGCTCCGATGGGCCCGGTTCCGGCACCGGCAACTCGGCGAGCTCCACCGGCTCGCCGCGCATCGGCCCTGGCTCGCGGACCCGCCATCCCGACATGACATCCGGAATGCCCATGGGTCCACTCTCCGCGTTTCGGCGGCCGGGCACCAGGGGAAGTCCCGCGCAGGCCATCGGTAGAGTCGGGGCGCATCCGACCCCCCGATCCGAGAGAGTCATACATGACGCGCTGGGCCAAATTCGTCGTCTCCCGGAAATGGTGGGTCCTGATCCTGACGGTGCTCGCCGTGCTGATCAGCGGACTCTGGGGACTCGGGGTGTTCAGCAAGCTCAGCCAGGGCGGCTATATCGACCCGAACAGCGAAGCGGCACAGGTCAGCTCGCTGGTCAACGAGAAGTTCGGCCCGCAGGCACCGGACATCGTCGCGATCTACACCGCGCCCGAGGGCAAGACCCTCGCGGACATCGGCCCCGAGGTCGAACAGAACCTGGCGGCCTTCCGCGACCAGGTACCCACCCTCGCCACCGCCTCGTACTGGTCCGTCGACCCGAACACCGCGAAGCTGATGACCTCGAACGACGGCACCAAGGCCCTCGCGACGATCTCGATCGACTGGGACGCGGGCGCGGAGTTCACCGAGCTCGACAAGATGACCGCGGCACTCACCCCGCCCGGCATCGACACCGAGTTCGCGGGCGGCACCGTCGTCGGGTACTCGTTCAACGTCCACCTGCAGCAGGACCTGGTGCGCGCGGAGGCCATCGCGCTGCCGATCACCCTGCTGCTCCTGGTGGTCGTCTTCGGCACCGTCACGGCCGCGGCCGTGCCGGTGTTCGTCGGAATGCTCGCGGTGCTCAGCGCGCTGGCGATCCTGCGGCTGCTCACCACCGTCACCGAGGTGAGTTCGTTCTCGATCAACGTCGCCTCCCTGCTCGGCCTCGGCCTGGCCATCGACTACGGCCTGTTCATCGTCAGCCGCTTCAGGGAAGAACTGGCCTCTGGCACCGAACCCGGTGCCGCGGTGCGCCGCACGGTCGACACGGCCGGCCGCACCGTGATGTTCTCCGGATTGCTGTTGGTCTGCGCCTTCGCGGGCATGCTGGTGTTCCCGCAGGCGGTCATCCGTTCGCTCGGCTTCGGTGCGATCGCCGCCGTGACCGGGGCCGCGGTGCTCTCCCTCACCGCGGTGCCCGCGCTGCTCGCGGTCCTCGGCCACCGGATCAACTCGCTCGCGTGGCGGCGCGGAACCGTCGAACGCGGCGAGGAGCGGGCCCGCAAGTTCTGGGGTGGCGTGGTCACCAAGGTGATGCGCAGGCCGGCCACGGTGGCGGTGACCATCACCGCGGGCCTGCTGCTGCTGGCCGCCCCGCTGTTCGGCGCGAGCCTCGGCGAGGTCACCTACACCGCCCTGCCGCCGAACGACCCGGCCCGCACCGCGGCAGACACGCTGTCCACCGAGTTCCCCACCACCGGTGAGGCCGCGACGGTGATGGTGCGCGGCGAGAACGGGGCGCCGCCCACCACCGCCCAGCTCAGCGAGGTCGGCGCGCAGGTGCGGGCCGTCGACGGTGTCGCCGCGGCGCGGATGGTCGCGGCGGCCGACGATTTCGCGGTCCTGTCCGCGACCTACGCCGAGGGGGCGACCCCGGGCCAGGTCGTCCGCGATGTGCGGGCCATCCCGGCCCCGGCGGGCGTCGACGTGTTGGTCGGCGGCGGCGCCGCCCTCGTCGACGACGGCAACGACGCGGTCACGGCGAAGCTGCCCCTGATGCTCGCGATCATGGTCGGCTCGACCCTCGTGCTGCTGTTCCTCGCGTTCGGGTCGGTGGTCCTGCCGATCAAGGCTGTGGCGATGGCCGGGCTGAGCATGGCCGCCACGTTCGGCGTGCTGACCTGGATCTTCCAGAACGGTCACGGCGCCGAACTGCTCGACGTGACCCCGGCTCCGCTCGAGGCGACCTTCGTGGTCCTGATCCTCGCGGTGGTGTTCGGCCTCTCCACCGACTACGAGGTGTTCCTCATGTCGAGGATGGTCGAGGCGCGGGCGAACGGGGCGACCACCGAGGAGGCCGTGCGCTTCGGCGCCGAGCGGACCGGCCGGATCGTGACCACAGCCGCGGCGCTGCTGATCATCGTGACCGGCGCCTTCACCATCTCCGGGCTGTCGATCATGCGGTTCCTCGGTGTCGGCATGATCCTGGCGCTGATCATCGACGCGACCGTGGTCCGGATGCTGCTGGTCCCGTCGCTGGTCAAGCTGATGGGCGAGGCGAACTGGTGGGCGCCGGCCTGGATGCGCAAGCTGCACGAGAAGGTCGGCATCGGGCACTGATCGGAAGGCGGGCACCGTGACCGGTACACCGGTGGTGCCCGCCGACCCGTCGACATGCGTTCAGGGCACCCGCTTGGCGAGATGAACCAACGCGTAGCCGCCAGGAGTCGGCGTGCGATGGGTTTCCTCATATCCGAACCGGGCGTAGAGCCGGAGGTTGCCCAGGCTGCGCTCCCCCGTGAACAACCGAATATCGGTCACCGACGCGGGCAGGTGCTCCTCCACGATGGTCAGCAGGCGACTGCCCAACCCTCGTCCCTGCACATCCGGGGCTACGACCAGCCTGCCCAACTCGGCGACATTCGGCTCCACCGACGAGACGCGGAAGCGAACGGCGGCCACGAGGCGATCGGCCTCATCGCGTAGACCGACTGCCGTGACACCGGGTTCGGAGAGTTCGCTCGACAACTCGCCGAATGACTGAGTCAGCGGAGGTAGATCCAGATCGTGGTGGGCCTGGGCCTCGGTCACATAGGCGGCACGCTGCAGGGTCAGCAACTCACCCGCCGCCCCCACCGTCAACCGCACCACCGATTCCATGGACTCCATGGAATCCACTTTTCCAGGTGCCGACCATCACCCCTTCCACAAGTTATTACTTCGGAGTAAGTTAACCGGCGTAGCCCTATGTAGGAGGAGAGCTGATGTCGACCTACATCGTGACCGGCGGGACCGGGTTCCTCGGCCGCAACGTGCTCGCGCTGTTGCTGCGCCGCGACCCCGACGCCCAGGTGCACGTACTGGTGCGACCGGCCTCGATGGCCCGGCTCGAGCGCCTGGCCGCCGACTGGGAGGGCGGCGACCGGGTGCACCCGCTGATCGGCGACCTCACCGAGCCCGGGCTCGGCCTCGAGGCCACACCGCCCGCCGCCGACCACCTCCTGCACCTCGGCGCGATCTACGACATGACCGCGGGCGACGAGCAGGCGAGCACCAACGTCGAGGGCACCAGGTCGGTCATCGAGCTCGCCCAGCGGACCGGCGCCACCCTGCACCACGTGTCCTCGATCGCGATCGCAGGCGACTACAAGGGCACGTTCACCGAGGACGACTTCGACCTCGGCCAGGGCTTCCCCACGGCGTATCACCGGACCAAGTTCGAGGCCGAGAAGCTCGTGCGCGAGGCCCCAGGGCTGACCTGGCGGGTGTACCGCCCCGCCGCGGTCGTCGGGGATTCGACCACCGGCGAGATGGACAAGATCGACGGGCCGTACTACCTGTTCCCCGCCATCGCCGGGCTCGCCAGGCTGCCCTCGCGACTCCCGGTTGCGGTGCCCAGCCTCGGCGCCACCAACCTGGTCCCCGTCGACTTCGTGGCCAAGGCCATCGTCGCGCTGATGCAGGCACCCGGCCACGACGGCGAGGCCTTCCACCTCGTGAACCCCGAACCGCAGCCGATGCGCGAGGTGTACGCGGCCCTGGCCCAGGCCTCCGGCGCCCCGCATCCGGTGGCCGACCTGCCCGGCGTCGTCGCCGCCCCGGTGATGCGACCGCCGTTGCGCACCGTCAAGGCCGCCAGGAACGTGGTGCTGGGCCGGCTCGGCATCCCGCCGGTCATCCTCGACCACCTCACGCTGCCCACCACCTTCGACTCCGCCAAGACCCAGGAGGCGCTGCGCGGTACCGGGATCACCGTGCCGCCCTTCGGTTCCTACGCAGGCACCCTGTGGTCCTACTGGGAACGCAACCTCGACCCTGCGCGCAACCGCCGGTCCGGCCTGCTGGCAGGCAGGCACGTGATGATCACCGGCGGGTCGTCGGGGATCGGGCGCGCCTCGGCGCGCGCGGTCGCCGCCAAGGGCGCGACCGTGCTGCTGCTGGCCCGCGGTGCGGAGGAACTCGAGGCCACCGTCGCCGAGATCCGGGCCGAGGGCGGCACCGCGTTCGGGTACCCCTGCGACATCACCGACGGGGAATCGGTCGACCAGACCGTCAAGACCATCCTCGACGAGCACGAGCACGTCGACATGCTGGTCAACAACGCCGGCCGATCGATCCGACGCAGCGTGTTCGCCTCCACCGACCGGCTGCACGATTACGAACGCACCATGGCCGTCAACTACTTCGGCGCGGTCCGGCTGGTCCTGGCGCTGCTCCCCCAGATGCGCGAGCGCGGCTTCGGGCATGTCGTGAACATCTCCAGCGCCGCCGTGCAGAGCCATACGCCCCGGTTCTCCGCCTACGTCGCCAGCAAGGCCGCCCTCGACGGATTCACCGACACCATTGCCTCCGAGACGCTTTCGGCCGGCATCACCTTCACCACCATCCACATGCCGCTGGTCGAAACCCCGATGATCACGCCGTCGGGGAAGGCGAACATCGGCAAGGTCATCAGCCCGGAGAAGGCCGCGGCGATGGTGGTTCGCGGGTTGATCGAGCGCCCCAAGCGGATCGACGACCCGCTGGGCACCCTCGGCGAGTACGGGCAGCTGTTCGCGCCCGGCGTCAAGGACCGGGTGCTGCACCGGATGTACCGGGCGTTCCCGGACTCCCCCGCCGCCAAGGGTGTGACCGAGAACGGCGGCGCCGTCCCCGTCGCACCGCCCGCGGCGAAACCGAGGCATTCCACCGTCTCGAAGGTGGGACGACGGATCGCCCGCGTGGTGCCCGGCACCCACTGGTGACGCGGGGCGATCGGGCTAGCGCGGACGGATCAGCGCCTGCGCCACGATGACCCGATCGCCGTCGAAGGTGACGGCGGGCGATCCGTGCAGGTCGTAGCCGGCGTCGAGGGCGGCACTGACCCGCAGACAGAACTCGGCGTCGTCGGGCCCGGTGAGGACGCGGTATCGCGGCAGGTCACTGTTCTCGGCCATGCACCCCAGTGTCGCAGGGACCGCGGCGATCACGAGGCAAGCGGCCGGACCGATTCCGCGACCAGCGCGACGACGGCCTTCGACGCGGCGCCACAGCTCGGTGGGCGTGCCTCCAGTTCGGTCCGCGACAGCTCGACCACCCAGGCCCGGCCGTCACGGTGGCGGACCACCGGCAGCACGCCGGACTCGTCCACCGTGAGGTCCGAGGCGCTCGCCGAAACCTGCTCCCGCACCGCGATTTCTGCGACCTGGCCGGCCGAGTCCCAGCAGCTGCGGCCGCGCAGCCCGTCGAGCTGGACCTCGCCGCGACCGGCCGCGAGCACCGCCTCGACGCTCTGTCGCGCGCCGAGCCGTCCGTAGGTGTACCCCGTCGGGAGCAGGATCATCGACGGCGCGAACCGGTGACCGCCGGTGTGCGAGCACTCCCACACCGAATCCCCGAACCGCGCGGACAGTTCCGCCGCGATCGGCCTGCCGAGCACCGCGCAACACTGATCGCGCTTGCCGTGCGCACACACCAGGGTCACCGGGTCGGTCACCGGACGCCCGATCCCCGGCGCCGAGGCGGGCAGCTCGAGATCGAGGTCCAGCAGTGCGGCCGGATCGGCCACCTCCAGCCGCTCGCACCAGGCACCGGACGGATCCGACCGCCCGATCAGCACGGTGCGCCTGGCCGGCGGGGCCGTGGCCCGGCCCGGCCTGCGGATCAGCAGCAGTCGCACGCCCGCGGCCTCGGTCCGTCGTTCCAGTTCCGCGGACAGCTCGGGCCCGAGTGCCTCACCGCCGAGCACGTCGCGGCCCCAGGCGCCGGGGTGTTCGAGACACAGCCAGCCGGTGACGCGCGCCGCGGTCCCTGCAAGCGGCTCGTCCGTCGCGGAGAGCGCGGAGCAGGTCGGCGTGGGGGCTGGGGCGGTCACCCGACCATTGTGCCCGCGGCGTCACCCATGGATCTTCTTGCCCTCGGCGAACATCTGCACGAACTTCTCGATCCGGCGGGCGCGGGTCTCCGGCTTCTTCGCCTCCTGCAAGCGGTAGCAGACCGCGTAGCGGTTGACCTTGTTCAGGGTGCCGAAGAACTCCTCCGCCGCGGGGACCAGTGCCAGCGCCTCCAGGAAGTCCTGCGGCACGGTCGCGGTGGACTGCGCCTCGTAGGCCCGCTCCCAGCGGCCGTCGGCCCTGGCTGCCTCGATCTCCGCCAGCCCCGACGGCTGCATCAGGCCGTCGGCGATCAGCCGCTCGGCCTTCTCCCGGTTCCGCTTGGACCACGGGCTGCGCCTGCGCCGGGGGGTGAAACCGCGCAGCGAGAAGTCGTCGTCGCACTTGCGGGCCTGACCGTCGATCCAGCCGAAGCACAGCGCGACCTCGACGGCCTCGTCCCAACTGGGGCTGGTCTGGGCCGACCCCTTCTTCGCGAACTTGAGCCAGATGCCGGGTGAGCTGTCGTGGTGCGCGGCCAGCCACTCGCGGAAGCTCACCTGGTCCGGGAAGTGCTCGATGCTGCGTTCTGCGGGGCGAGCGGAGCGACGGGGGGTGTTTCCAGCCATGGTTCCAACGTAGGCGGCGACCACGACAGGGTCTTGAACAAACGCGCCGCTATCGGCGGCCGGTCGCCATGCCCGCCCACACCCGCACGAAGCCCTGCGACAGGTACGCGAGGGTGCCGAGGCTCAGCACCCACTTGGTGATGCTGACCGTCGACGTCGCGCGCACCACCGGGTCGGTGATGCGGTCGCGGTGGTCGAGCAGGTACAGGTCGACCACGTTCTCCACGTAGTCCGCGGCCGCGGCGACGACCGGGGCCGCGGACAGCGCGCGCCGGGTGGTCGGGGACAGATCGGAGAGCTGGCCGAGCCGCTTGGCACCGGTGCACAGGGCGACCCCGTAGATGACCGGATGGATCATGTCCGGCCCGAAATGACTGCGGAACCGGGCCGTCTCCGCCTCGTCCATGCTGTCGAGGACGGCCCGATAGGAGCCGGCGGACATCGCGGTCTGGGTCTTGAGGAGCTTGGGCCCTGCGGGGCCGAGCAACCGCGCGATGTTGGCCTGCGAGAGCAGATATGCGGCGGACCAGCCGATGAGCTTGCCGTCGAGCGCAGTCAGTGTCATATCCCGATCGTAGGATCGATGGCGATGACCGAATCGACCCCACCCCACGGCACACCGGAGGCGGTGCTGCACCCCGACGAGGCCGCCGAGCGCTTCACCGTCGCACGGCGGCACCCACGAGAGTCACTGGCGCCCTTCGTCGAGTACATCTGGATCGTGCACTGGGCGGTCGACGGCACCCACGAACAGCAGGTGCTCCCGCAGCCGAGGATCCACCTGGCCGCCGAGGAAGGCCGACTGCTCGTGCACGGGGTGAGCCGCGATCCGTTCAGCCGAAAGCTGATGGGAACCGGGCACGTGATCGGCGTGGCGTTCCGGGCGGGAGGGTTCCGTCCGTTCCTACGGTCGAGCGTCGGCGCGCTCGAGGGCACCGTGCAGCCCGCTGGGGACCTCCTCGGTCGGGGCGACGGCCCGGTCGCGGCCGCGGCGCTCGACACCGTCGACGACGACGAGATGACCGCGCTCGTCGAGGACTACCTCGAAGCCCTACGGCCGGAACGCGATCCGTCCGCTGAGCGCGTCGCCGCGCTGATGGACCGGATCGAGCACGACCCGAGCATCCACCGGGTCGACGAGGTGGCCGCGCTGGCCGGGATGAGCGTGCGCAGTCTGCAAAGGATGTTCACCGAGTACGTCGGCATCGGGCCCAAATGGGTGATCCAGCGTCACCGCCTGCTCGACGCCGCCGAGCAGGCGCACAGCGGACACCCCGTGGTGTGGGCGGAGTTGGCGGACCGGCTCGGGTACAGCGA
Source organism: Rhodococcus sp. PvR044 (assembly GCF_040548995.1). Lineage (NCBI taxonomy): Bacteria > Bacillati > Actinomycetota > Actinomycetes > Mycobacteriales > Nocardiaceae > Rhodococcus > Rhodococcus sp. PvR044. The sequence continues at coordinate 464,548 of NZ_JBEPSX010000001.1, read as the reverse complement.
CCAGGCGCACCTGATCCGCGCGTTCACCGCGGCGGTCGGGACCCCACCCGCCACCTACGCGAGACAAGCCGGGAGCTGGCGGCCCCGCGGGTAGGCTCCGGTTCGGGTCGGGCCGACGACGGGGGGCTGCGGATGCGGCAGTGGTTGGCGACGTTCTGGGATCGGCCGCCGGGATGGTCGCTGCTGGCCACCACCGCGCTGGTGTGCGGGGCGGCGTTGTGGGCGTTCACCTTTCCTACGCCGAACAGCTGGATCCTGATCCTGTTCTGTCTCTGGCCCGCGGCGCTGATCGCGATCTGCTGGACCGCCAAGACCGCGACCTTCCTCGCGCGCCGCAATCCCTGGTCCCCTTGGATCCTCGCGGTGCCCTTGGTCGCGCTGATCAGCGCCGCGCTGCTCGTTTTCGACGCACCACTGCAGGCGCGCTGGCAGTTCTCGCAGTCGGACTTCGCGGCGTCCGTCGAGGAGATCCGGTCCGGCGCCAACCGGAGCGACTTCGACGGCGGGATCGGCGGTTACGACATCCGGGACGTGCGCACGCACGGGGACAACGTCTACTTCGTGGTCTCCGACAGCGGCTTCCTCGATGACGACGGTGTGGCCTATCTGCCGGACGGGGAGCCCACGACGCCCGACCCGGTGGGCGAGGGCGTGCAGGTCTGGCACCTGCGCGGCCCCTGGTATTCGTTCAGTGCGGGGTGGTGACCCGGCGGCAGGCGATCAGTCCGCGAGGAACGCCGTGACGGCGGCCTCGAACTGGTTCGGCCGGTCGCGGTGCACGCTGTGGCCGACCTTGATGGTGATGGCCTCGCACCGCGAGATGGCGGCCGTGGCAGCGGCCAGCCGGTCCGGATCGACCATCCCACCCGGACCGCCGCTGATCACGAGGGTCGAGGCGGTGATCCCGGGCAGATTCTGCCACCACACCGGGTTCGGTTCGCGGAACTGGGCCAGCGCGCTGCGGGTCATCGACCGGTCGAACGCGAGGACCGCACGCGGGTGTCGGACCACCCCGGTCACCGCGTGCCAGAGTTCGACCGGCGTCGGCAGCCTGCTGCTCATCCGCCCCAGCGTCTCCCCGGTCCGGAGCGGGAGGGGCGCCTCCTCGAGAACCAGCCGCCGCACCAGGTCCGGGCGCGCCTGCGCGACCAGCGAGGCCGTGTGCCCGCCGAGCGAGTGCCCGACCAGGTCCACCCGTTCGAGCCGGAGGTGGTCGCACAGATGCAGGAGGTCGTCGCCGAACTGGGGGAACAGATAGGACGGTGCGTGCGCGCTGCGGCCGTGGCCACGCAGGTCGAGGGTGACGACCCGGCGCCCACGGCCGACCAGGGTCCTGGCGAACCGGTCCCAGGTGTGACTGTCGCCGCCCATGCCGTGCACCAGGATCACCGGAACCGGGTCGGCGCCACCGGAATCGCGAAAGGAGAGCTCGACGTCGTCGGCGGTCGTGGCGGTCATCAGCATCACCGTGCGCAACCGCCCTTCGCAGCCTCGGCCATCTCGTCCGAGGCCACGTGGTGAGGTTACCCAGGCCGCTTCGCGAGGACAGCCGAGGGCCGCAGGTCCAGCCGCCGCAGCAGCTGCGCGTTGATCGCGACGACGACCGTCGAGGCCGACATCAACAGCGCCCCGACCTCCATCGGGAGGGTGAACCCCCACGGCGCGAGCACCCCGGCCGCGAGCGGCACCGAGATCAGGTTGTATCCCGCCGCCCAGCTCAGGTTCTGGATCATCTTCCGGTAGGTCGCACGGGAGAGTTCGATCACCGACAGCACCGAGCGGGGGTCGTCGCTGGCGAGCACCACACCCGCGGACGCGATGGCCACGTCGGTGCCCGCACCGATCGCGATCCCCACGTCGGCCTGCGCCAGCGCGGGCGCGTCGTTGACGCCGTCCCCCACCATCGCGACCTTGCAGCCCGCGGACTGCATGGCCTTGACCTTGGCACCCTTGTCCTGCGGGAGGACACCGGCGAAGACCTCGTCGATTCCCAGTCGCTGCGCGACCGACTGAGCAACCGCCTCCGCGTCCCCGGTGATCATGGCGACGTGCACGCCACGCTCGTGCAGGTCGTCGATGGCCTGCTTCGATTCGGGACGGATCTCGTCGGCGAGGGCCACGGCCCCGGCGACCGCACCGTCTCGGATCACGTGCAACACGGTCGAACCCTGGCCGGACCATTCGTCGGCCTGCGTCAGGGCGGCGAGGCCGTGGCTCGCGTGCATTCCCGGTCCACCGACGCTGACCTCCGCGCCCGCGACGGTGCCGGTCACCCCCACCCCGTTGCGCGCGTGGAAGGCGGTTGCCGCCCGTACGGCGAGTCCGCGCTGCTCGGCGGCGGCGACGATGGCCCCGCCGAGGGGGTGCTCACTGTCGCGCTCGACGGCGGCGGCCAGCTCGATGACCTGGTCCTCGGTGTGCCCGGGCGTCGCCGCGACGGAGACGACGGCGGGCTCCCCCTTGGTAAGAGTGCCGGTCTTGTCGAACAGCACGGCGTCGACCGTGCGCATCGACTCGAGGGCCCTGCGGTCCGTGATCAGCACACCGGCGCGGGCCGCCCGCTCGGTGGCGATGGAGACGACCAGCGGGATCGCCAGGCCGAGCGCGTGCGGGCAGGCGATGACGAGAACGGTGATGGTGCGGGTGACCGCGGATTCGGGGGCGCCGAGGATCAGCCAGGCGACGGCGGTGAGCACCGCGGCGCCGAGCGCGAACCAGAACAGCCAGCCCGCGGCCCGGTCCGCCAGCACCTGGGCCCGCGACGACGAACTCTGCGCCTCGCTCACCAGCCGCTGGATACCTGCGAGCGCGGTGTCGTCCCCGACCGCGGTGATCTGCACGCGCAGAGCCGAATCGGTGGTGACCGTGCCCGCGACGACCCGGTCGCCCGGCGCGCGGCGGACCGCCGCCGACTCACCGGTGATCATCGACTCGTCCACGTCGGCCGCGCCGGAGACGACCGTTCCGTCGGCCGGGATCCGGCCGCCGGGCCGGACGATGACGAGGTCGCCGGCCGTCAGCTCGGAGGTCGGCACGGTGACCGGCTCGTCGCCGTCGAGCCGCTCCGCCTCGTCCGGCAGCAGTGCCGCGAGGGATTTGAGTGCGCTCGACGCCTGCCCCAGCGAGCGCATCTCGATCCAGTGCCCGAGCAGCATGATCACGATGAGGAGCGCGAGCTCCCACCAGAAGTCCAACTCGTGGTTCAGGATTCCGAGGCTCGCGCCCCAGGACGCGACGAAGGCCACGGTGATGGCCAGCGCGATCAGCAGCATCATCCCGGGCTGGCGGGCCTTGATCTCGGCGACCGCGCCCGTGAGGAAGGGTTTGCCGCCCCAGACGTACATCACCGTGCCGAGGACCGGCGAGATCCAGGTGACGGGTCCGCTGTGCGGCAGCCTGTACCCGATCAGGTCGGCGAACATCGCATTGGCGAGCACAACCGGAACGGCGATCGCGAGCATGATCCAGAACAGCCGCCGGAACTGCCCGACGTGGTCGCCGTGACCGGCGTGGCCCGCGTGACCTTCCTGGCCGCCATGACCTTCGTGGCCGTTGCGGCCGTGATCGTGCACCTTGTGGCCGCCGACGACGGTCGCCTGATCGTGTCCGTGCCCCGCATGTTCGGCGGGTGCCCTATGTCCGGCATGAGTTCCGCGACCCGAAGCCATGACCCGACGATATACCCATAGGGGGTACCCTGCAAGGTGGCGAACAGCACCCGAACCTCACTCGTACACGCCCTCCACGGTCCAGACCCCCTCGGCGCAGATCAGCAACAACGCCCTCGGCTCGTCCAGCAGCACCTGCGCCCTGGCCGCCCGCTGTGCCGCCGCCGGATCCCACCAACGCTCGTCCACCGGCCACGGCCCCGCCCAGCCCTGCAGCTCCCACTTCCGCCTGCCCCAGCGCAGCCGGACCGGCGCCGCGCTGAACGCACCGCGCTCGGTGACCAGCACGGCCGCGCCGTCCGCCCCCTCCAACGCCACCCGCGGCCGGCCCGACAGCACGGCCGAGGGCGACGGTTCGGGCAGCCGCCCGGGCCAGGGCGCGGAGGGGTCCGCGGCCGGTCTCAGCTCATCCCCGAGAGGCAGCAGGGTGACCCGCTCGAACGGCCCCCTGCCGCCGCTGAGCACCGCCACCTGAACCGCATCACCCCCGAGCAGACCCTGCACGCGCACCAGCGCCCGCCTGGCCCGCTCGTCCTCGGCGCCGACCCCGCCCCACAACCCCAGTTGCAGCGCGCCCGCCGCGACCACCTCCACGGGCTCGAGGCGCAACACTTCGATGCCCGCCGTCGGCCGCGACTCGCTGCGTCCGGTGAGCCAGCCGTCCAGCTGCCAGCGCACCCGGTCCGCCGTGCCCTCGGGCGTGAGCGGTTCCGCGCACCGCCAGGTCCGCGAAAGATGTTCCCCGTTACCAGTGCTCGCATGGACCAGCAGCCTGGTGCACGCGACCGACGCGGCGGACAGCTTGGCGTGCAGCCGCTCGGCCAGTGCCCGCCCCGCGAAGGCAGCCACGTCCACCCGCTCGATCGGTGGATCACAGCGCTGTTCGACGTCCAGGTCCGGTGGCAGCCGCCGTGCCGATGGCGGACGCTCGGGCTCCCCGCGCGCACTGCGGTGCGCCGACACCGCATCGGAACCGAACCGGGACGCCACCGCCACCGGGGTCAACGCCGCGAAGTCGCCGATGGTCCGCAGCCCCAACCGGTGCAACAGATCGACCAGGTCCGCGCGCCCCTTCGCCGCCAGGCTCGGCTCCGCGGCGAGCTCGGCCACCGGGATCGGGGCGAGGAACTCGGCACCCTCTCCCGGGGGGACCAGAGCGGCCCTGCGGGCGGCGATCACCGCGGTGGACAGCTCGTCCGCGATCCCCACCTGACACTCCACCCCCGCCGCCGAGGCCTCGTCGATCAGCCGCTCGGCGGCGGCGGGCTCGGAGCCGAAATAGCGGCTGACCCCGCGCGCGGCGAGCACCAGCAACCCAGGCCGCAACACCTCCACGCCCGGCGCCACCGCATCGATCGCCGCGGCAACCGGCTCGAACAGCCGGGCGTCCCGGCCCACGTCGACCACGAACACGTGCAGCCCCGGGCAGCGCCCCTGCGCCTCCCTCTTGCGCAATCCCCTGCGCACCCCCTCCGACCGCGCCGTCGCCGAGCAGGCCACGACACGATTTCCCAGCGTCACCGCGACGGGTTCCGTCGGGGGCAGATCAGCCGCCGCCGCGGCCGCGATCGCGGGCCAGTCGGGACACCAGAGCGCCAGCACCCGCGCGGATTCACCGGGGGTCACAGCGACACCGCTTCCTGGAACGCCCCTGGCTGCCGCACCGTCTCCGCCGTCCACTCCACCCGGCCGCGAACCGGCCGCAGATCGAGATGGGTGGTGCGGGGCTGGAACGCCCGACCCCTCGCGCTGACCGCCAGCCGCAGCGCGCGCAGCCGCCCGCGCCCCAGTTCGGCGCCCTGCCCCATCCCGTCGTAGCCGCACACCCTGGCCTCGAGCCGGACCTCCGCGCCGTCCCAGTGCCCGTCCGTCACCACCAGGGTCGAGCCCTTGCTCCGCGCCCTCGCCACCACCGCACGCGCCCGCGAGGGCGGCACCGCGAGCCCGCCGAGACCCAGCACCACCAGGTCCAGCCCGTCGAGCAGGACGGCCGCGACCTCCACCGGGTCCGGGCCCGGGTCCGGGATCAGCGCGAGCCTGCCGAGCTCGGCCCCCATCTCCGTTGCGGCCAGCAGACCCAGCCGGGGCAGGCCGATCACCGCCGCGTGACCGCCGGCCTCGGTCACCGAGGCGAGCAGGCCGAGCAACAACGAGCCCGCCCCCGACACGGACACCACCGAACCCCGCGCCAGCCCCCCGCGCGGCAGCAGCGACGCCAGCGCGGGAGGAACGGGGAGGATGCCCGCGGACCCGGCGGGCTGCGGGAGCCCCTGGTCCTCGGCCGGCTGCGGCACGGGCCGGGCCGCAACCGATTCGCCCCGCGCGGGCACGGCAGCCATCCGGCGCCGGAGCTGCTCGAGCCGTTCCTGCCTCGACAACCCGGCAAGGTCCGACCGTCCCGAATCGGCCACCTCGGACATCGCACCAACCACCGACACCACCGTCTCCCACCTTTGCTCCACCGCCGTCACGGCCGGTCGATCACCCACGGGGAAGACGCGGTTATCGAACACGCATTCGAACTCTTCTCAGTAAAGACCCTCCTCCCGACATCCGTCAAGACGAGGGGAAACCGCCAGTTCAGCGTCCGCTCGAGACGTCCGGTCGCGCCCTCCACTAACCTCTCGGATGTGACGGAGCAAGAACAGTCGAAGCGGATCGCCGGACCGGATTACCTGGTGGCGGGCCGCTACCGACTGCGCTCCAAGCTGGGCAGCGGCGGCATGGGCGCGGTCTGGCTGGCACAGGACACGCTGCTGCACCGCGAGGTCGCCATCAAGCAGGTCACCTCGACGGCCGGGCTGACCGAGGAGGCCGCGCAGGAGATCCGGGCGCGGGCCATGCGCGAGGGCCGGATCGCGGCGAAGCTGTCGCACGACCACGCGATCGCCATGTACGACGTCGCACTCGAACACGGCGACCCATGGCTGGTCATGGAGTACCTGCCCTCACGCAGCATGGCCCAGGCCCTCAACGTCACCGAGACACTGCCGCCGCTCCAGGTCGCACAGATCGGGGCCCAGGTGGCCGACGCCCTTGTCGACGCGCACGAGGCGGGCATCGTGCACCGCGACATCAAGCCGGGCAACATCCTCATCGCCGATCGGGGGCGGGCGGCGGGCACGGTGAAGATCAGCGACTTCGGGATCTCCCGGGCCAAGAGCGATGCCACCCCCACCCAGTCCGGCGTGATCACCGGCACCCCGGCCTATTTCGCGCCTGAGGTCGCGCGCGGGGGCGATCCCACCGAGGCCTCGGACGTGTTCTCGCTCGGTGCAACGCTGTACACGGCCACCGAGGGACAGCCGCCGTTCGGGATCGACGAGGACTCCATCGCCCTGTTGCACCGGGTGGCGAAGGCGGAGATCATGCGGCCGGTCAAGAGCGCCGAGATCACCGACGCACTGCTGCACATGCTCGAGCCGGACCCCTCCCGCAGGCCCACCATGAGCGAGGCCCGCGATCTGCTCGCCTCGCTCGCCGCAGGCGCGGGCGGCAACCTCTCCTATGTCCTCGACTCGCCGCTGTTGGAGGCCGACGGCACGGTCCCGTTCTGGGCCAGGCGCGGCGCCGCGGGCGGGCAGGTGCGCCGCTCGAACCGGCTGCCCACCAGCACCATCGCGGGCCTGCCCGCGGTCGACCAGAACGTCCCGCTCGGCAATGTCCCCCGCCCCGGACCCCGGGTGCCCGGGCCGCCGAGCCTGGCCGTGAACCCGGCGGCCCCTGCGCCGTCGCGCCGGTCCGTCCCCACCCCGCCGATGGCGCTCGTGCTGACGCTCATCGCGATCGCCGCCATCGCCGTCGTGGTCCTGACCATCGCGCTGATCACGATGTGACCGGCCGGTCGACGGACTCGCTTCGAGTCAGTCGATCTGACGCCGGTGCGCCCACCGGGTGAGCGCGTTCCTGTTGGACTGCTGGGTCTTTCGCAGCACGTTCGAGGCGTGGGTCTCGACCGTCTTCACCGAGATCACCAGGTCCTCGGCGATCTCGCGGTAGGTGTACCCACGGGCGAGCAGCCGCAGCACCTCCAGCTCACGCGGGGTGAGCGAGTCCAGCTCGGGATCGAGCGGCGGCTCCGGGGCGGCCGACTTCCCCGTGAAGGAGTCGAGCACGAAGCCCGCCAGACGGGGTCCGAACACCGCGTCGCCACCTGCAACCCGGCGTACCCCGTCCGCGAGCTCGGATCCGGAGATGGTCTTGGTGACGTAGCCACGAGCGCCGGCCCGGATCACCGCGATGACGTCCTCCGCCGCATCGGACACGCTCAGCGCCAGGCACACCGGCCCCGCCGCGATGCCACCGAGCACGGCCACCCCGCCGCCGTCCGGCATGTGCACGTCCAGGAGCACCACATCGGGTGTCGTGGCGTTGATGCCCGCGATCGCCTCGGCCACCCCGCCCGCCTCGCCGACGACCTCGATGTCCGGTTCCGATCCGAGCTCGGCCCGCACCCCGGACCTGAACACGGCATGGTCGTCGACCAGAAATACGCGATACGCGGTGGTGGGGGTGCTCACCTGGGCTGCTCCTCGGGACGGGACTGGGGATCGGACTCGGGCTGGATCTCGGGATGCGGCATCAGCTGTCGCGACCACTCTAGAACAGCGGCCTCCTCGGCCGTGGGCCCCGCGCCCTCGTCGCTCGGAGGCCCGTCGTGCCCATTGCCGTTGCGGGGCATCTGAATCCGTACCTCGGTCCCGCGTCCCACCGTGGAACGCACCTCCACCACGCCGCCACGGCGTTCGATCCGGGCCCGGATCGACTTGGCCAGGCCCTGCCGATCCTCCGGCACCGCGTCCACATCGAAACCGGTACCGCGGTCGCGCACAAACACATTCACCTCGTCGGCCTCCGCCTCGGCGAACAGGTCGACATTCGTCTCGCCGGAATGCTTGGCGGCGTTGACCAGTGCCTCGCGGGTGGCGCCCAGCAAGGCCGTGATGCTCTCCTTCGACAACCCGGACTCGGCAGGGCCGACGTCGAGCCGGACATCTCCGACGGTGACCGGGCGCACCGTGATGCCGTGCTGGTCCTCGACCTCACCCGCGATGGTCCGCAGCGCCTCGGCCAGGCTGGCGTGCGCGGCCTCCCCGCCGTCGAACAGCCACTTGCGCAGCTCGCGTTCCTGGCCGCGCGCGAGGCGTGTGACCTCCTGCGGTCGGTCGGCCTGCTTCTGGATCAGCGCCAGCGTCTGCAGCACCGAATCGTGCAGGTGCGAGGCGATCTCCTCGCGCTCCTCGTTCCGGATCCGGGCGGCCCGCTCGTCACCGAGATCCCGCCACATCCGCAGCCACAGCGGCACGGTCAGCAGCCCGGCGCCGATCAGCGTCACCAACACCGCCAGCAGCGACGACCGCAGCGAGTTCAGGTCGACCCGCGCGATCACCACCACGCCGAGGCCGATCACGATGAGGCTGGCACCGCCGAGCACCCGCGCCCAGGTCAGCACCGTCGGCCGCTGTGGCAGCCCGAGCGCCGAACGCGGCCCGCCCGAATCGAACTCGCGCCACACCAGCGCAGCACCGACGGCCACCACGATCACCGGGGCTATCACCGACGCCGCGCTGCCGCTGAACAGCCAGGCCAACGACGCGGACAGCGCCAGTCCGATCACCGCGAGCCCGAGGGCCCGGCGTCGCTCGACGGGGCTCGGCGGCTCGGTATCCGAGCCGGGAGGGGTGAAGATCCACAGCAGCCCGTAGGCGACGATGCCCGCCCCGGCCAGCGCGGCGAGGAACACGAACGCCACCCGCACCTTGAGGACGTCTATGCCGAGATGGTCGGCGATCCCGCCCGCGACACCACCGACCACCCGACCGCCGACACGGCGCTCGAGGCGGGAGTAGGGCGCCTCTCCGGTGGGGAGGGCACGCGGGACCGGCTGCACAACATCGATGGTGGCACGCCGACCGCCCGACGCGCATCAGGGTCCGACCCTGAACCGACCGCGGGCACCCCGACCTGGTCCCCGGCGAAAGATCAGGGTTTCTCCCGATGTGCACGGCGGCCTGCGCCGACGACGATTGTCATCATGAGCAATCCGAACTTCCAGGAACAGCTGCACGAGTTGTGGCGCACCCGTCCGGTGCGGTTGCCCAGGCAGGGGCCGATCGCGGGCGTCGCCGCGGGAATCGGCCACCGCTACCGCGTGGATCCCGTGCTGATCCGGGTCGCCTTCGCGGTGTCGACCGTCTTCGGCGGGGTCGGCATCGTCCTCTATCTCGCCGGCTGGCTGCTGCTCCCCCAGGCGGGCGACCAGACGTCCGCGGCGGAATCGCTCGTCGGCCGCGGGCACAGTTCGGAGTCCGGCACCAAGACGGTGGTGCTCGCTGTCGCGCTGATCATCGCGCTCAGCACGCTCGGTCCCGTCGGCGTCGGGGCGGGCGGCTCCGGCCTGATCAGCCTCGCGCTGATGCTCGGCGGCCTGTGGCTGCTCTACCAGCGCACACCGGTGCCACCGGGGCTGCCCGCGGATGCTCATCCGGCGACCGCTCACCCCGGCGCGATGTTCCCGCCGAGCCCGTTCCCGTCGACCACGTTCCCGTCGACGACGCCGTACACGGTCGGCGCGTACGCGACGCTGCCGCAGACCTACGAGCCCTCCACACCGCCCACCGCCCCGACGCCGGAGCCGGCAGCGGCAGCACCCGCCGACGCGGCCGAGGCCGCCGCAGCTCCAGCTCCCGAGGCAGCTGCTGCTCCCGAGGACATGGCCGCCGCTGCCGGCCCGGGCGCGAGCACGGACACCGGCGCGGTCACGACCGACGTCCCCCAGCCGCCGGCCTGGGACCCGCTCGGCGTCGCCCCCTTCGCGTGGGATCTCCCCGAGCCCACCCCGCCCGCACCGCCCGTGCTCCCGAAACCACCGAAGTCCCGCCTCACCACCACGGTGCTCGGCCTGGCCATCATCGCGGCCGCGGCCACATGGGCGGTCAGCTCGGCCACCAACGCGGAGTGGCTGACCCCCGCCCGGATCGGGGCCGTCGCGCTCGCCGTGATCGGCATCGGGATGCTCATCGGGGCCTTCCTGCGGAGGGGCTACGGACTGCTCGTCGTGACCGGTCCCCTGATCGGCTTCGTCCTGTTGGCCTCGCTGATCGGGCCCATCGACTGGAACGCCGAGAACATGGGCGACAAGACCTGGACACCCACGGCCGCCGACCTCCAACCCGAATACTCGGGCCGGATGGGAGATTTCACGCTCGACCTGCGTTCCGTCCAGCTCGACAAGGACAGAACGGTGGACGTGGACCTCAACTTGGGTTCGTTCACGGTTCTCGTCCCCCCGAACATGGACGTGAAGAACACGTGCTCCATGGCGTTCGGGGAGGCCAACTGCCTGCCCGAGGGCATCAACGGTGGGGCCGACGGAACCGGCGGCCCCGTACTGACACTCAACATGGACGGAACGTTCGGAGAGATGCGGGTGGATCGTGGCTGAGAACACCGAAACCACAGACAAGGCGGGGCGCCGCCCCTCGGCACTGCTCTTGCTCTCGGGACTGGCCGCGCTGCTGGTCAGCGTGTGGGCCCTGATCGGGCCGTTCCACTTCGAATCCCTCGGCGACGCCCAGTTCCGGTGGATCGTCGTGATCGCCGCGGTGGTCGCCGGATTGATCCTGGTCTTCGCCCCCGGCCGTCGTAAATAGTGCAGGCGATCCCCGACTCCTACGGCGCCCGGGTGCGTTCCTACGCCCCGGACGCCGAGGAGTGGTTGCGGCGACTGCCCGGGCTGATCGCGCGCCTGCTGAACGAGTGGGGGCTCACCAGGGACGGCTCCCAGCTCTGGCACGGCAATGTCGCCGTCGTGATCCCGGTACTGCTGCCCGACCGCACGCCTGCCGCGCTGAAGGTGTCGTACCCTGCCGCCGAGTCCGCGAGGGAGTCGGCGGCACTCGCGCGCTGGGACGGCAGCGGCGCGGTCCGCATGCTGCGCGCGGACCCCGACGAGCAGGCGATCCTGCTCGAACGCCTGGATCCGACTCGGTCGCTGCTGAGCGTGCCGGTGCCGCAGGCGATCCCGATCTGGGGCGAGCTGATGCGCGGACTGTCGATCATCGTGCCGGACGGCGAGTTCGACACCCTGCCGGACCTGGCCGCGCGCTGGGAGGAGGAACTGCCGGACCTGTGGCGCCGCCTCGGCAGGCCGTGCTCGCAGTGGCTCATCGAGGATGCCGTCGCCGTGTGCCGGGAGCCGGCGGGCAGTGCGGTACTCGTCCACACGGACCTGCATTTCGAGAACATCCTCGCGGGCCCGGACGGCTGGCGGGCCATCGACCCCAAGCCGCTGTCCGCGGTCGGTGAGTTCGCGGTCGCGCCGATGCTGTGGAATCGCTTGGCGGACTTGGACGGCAGGCGCGGCGCGGGACTGCGGACACGCTGTGACGCCCTCGCCGACTCCGCAGGGCTCGACAGGGAACTGGCCCGGCGATGGTCGATCGCGCGCGAGGTGGACAACCATCTCGACTATCTGAGCAACGGCGAGGCCGCAGACGCGCAGCGTTCGTTGTGGGTCGCGACCGCGCTGTCCGGGCGCGAGGACCCCCATGTCGACCCCGCCGCGCTGGCCGCACCCTGAGACGCCGGAGCGGAGCCTGCGCAGCGACCCTGACACGGCCCCGAGTCCTCCCGACGAAAGATCGGGGTGCTTCCCGATGGTGCGCGCCGCGGCCGGTCGACAGTATTGATCACATGATCACGAACGAGACCGCGACGCCGAAAAGCACTTTCCTCCAGGACCTTCCGCAGCGACTGCCCGATGAGGGACTGATCGCGGGTGTCGGCGCCGGGATCGCGCGCCGACTGAACGTGAGCACGACGAGCGTCCGGCTGGCCCTGCTGCTCTCGCTGCTGTTCGCCGGCGCGGGTGTCCCCGTCTACCTCGCCGCCTGGCTGCTCATGCGAAAGCCGGACGAGACGAGGTCGATGGGCGAGTCGCTGCTCAGCACGGACACCGGCGAGTCCAGGACCATGCCGATCGTGCTGGCCACCGCGACCGTCATCACCGCGGTCGGCTGCGCCCTCCCGGTCGGCGCGGGCCTGCTCGGCATGATCGCACTGGTCGGCGGCTACCTGTACCTGGACGGCCGGAAATGACTGTGCGCGTGTTGCACCCCGGTCGGGGTGCAACACGCGCACAGGGCGGCGGAGCCGCCTACTCCCACTCGATGGTGCCCGGCGGCTTGCTGGTCACGTCCAGCACCACCCGGTTCACCTCGGCCACCTCGTTGGTGATGCGGGTGGAGATCCGCTCGAGCACGTCGTACGGCAACCGCGTCCAGTCCGCGGTCATGGCATCCTCACTGGAGACCGGGCGCAGCACGATCGGGTGACCGTAGGTGCGGCCGTCGCCCTGCACACCGACACTGCGCACGTCGGCGAGCAACACCACCGGGCACTGCCAGATCTGCCCGTCCAGGCCCGCGGCCGTCAGCTCTTCGCGCGCAATGGAATCCGCCTGGCGCAGCGTCTCCAACCGGTCCTGGTCGACCGAGCCGACGATACGGATCGCGAGGCCGGGGCCGGGGAACGGCTGCCGGGCGACGAGCTCCTCCGGCAGGCCGAGCGCGCGGCCGACCGCACGGACCTCGTCCTTGAACAGCAGCCGCAGCGGCTCGACCAGCTTGAACTGCAGGTCCTCCGGCAGACCGCCGACGTTGTGGTGACTCTTGATGTTCGCGGTGCCGGTGCCGCCGCCGGACTCGACGACGTCCGGGTACAGGGTGCCCTGGACCAGGAAGTCGACGGTCTCGCCGTGCGCGGCGCTCTCGCCGAGCACCTCGGAGACCGCGCCCTCGAAGCTGCGGATGAACTCGCGGCCGATGATCTTGCGCTTGGTCTCCGGATCGGTGACGCCCTCGAGCTCACCGAGGAAGGTGTCGACCGCGTCGACGGTGATCAGCTTCGCGCCGGTCGCGGCCACGAAGTCCTGCTGGACCTGCTCGCGCTCGCCCGCCCGCAGCAGGCCGTGGTCGACGAACACACAGGTGAGCTTGTCGCCGATCGCGCGCTGGACGAGCGCCGCCGCCACCGCGGAATCGACGCCGCCGGACAACCCGCAGATCGCCTGTCCGTCGCCGACCTGCTCGCGGACCTGCTCGATCAGCGACTCGGCGATATTCGCGGCGGTCCAGCTGGACGGGATGCCCGCGATCTCGTGCAGGAAGCGGCTCAGCACCTGCTGGCCGTGCGGGGAATGCAGCACCTCGGGGTGGTACTGGACGCCCGCGAGGCGCCGGGCGCGGTCCTCGAACGCGGCGACGGGCGCGCCCGCGCTGGTGGCGGTCACCTCGAAGCCCTTGGGCGCATCGGTGACCGCGTCGCCGTGACTCATCCACACCGGCTGGGTGGTGGGCAGGCCCTCGTGCAGCACGCCGCCGTCCACGCTGAGCTGGGTGCGTCCGTACTCGCGGGTTCCGGTGTGGGTGACGGTGCCGCCGAGCGCGCCCGCCATCGCCTGGAATCCGTAACAGATGCCGAACACCGGGATGTCATGGTCGAAGAGCCGGGCGTCCAGCTGCGGGGCGCCTTCCTCGTACACGCTCGACGGTCCGCCGGAGAGGATCACCGCGAGCGGCTTGCGCTCGACGATCTCCTCGATGGTCGCCGTGTGCGGGACCACCTCCGAGTAGACGTTCGCCTCCCGCACCCGGCGAGCGATCAGCTGCGCGTACTGCGCCCCGAAATCGACGACGAGAACGGGCTGCTGCTGAGCTGGGCCGGAGTGCTGGGTATCTGCCACGTGGCCAGTCTAATCGGCCCAGCTCCCCCGCCCCGCGCACCCCATCACCGGCTACGCCTGCCCCGAACGCAGGAAGCCCCCGACCGCACGAGTCGGGGGCTTCCTGGAGTCGAACGGCGGTCAGGCCGCGCCGGTTCCGGTCTTCTCCTGAGCGGCACCGCCGCTGCCCTCATGAGCGGCACCGCCGCTGCGGATCTCCACGATGGGCAGCACCAGAGCCGCGGGGGCGCTCGCAGGAACCACCGGACTGTTGGGCGCGATCGGGTTGATCCGCCGGTAGCCCTCGCCCTGCGCCGGACGCAGATCCTGCTCGCCCTTGTTCGGCCACAGCGACGCCGCACGCTCGGCCTGCGCGCTGATCGTCAGCGACGGGTTCACACCCAGGTTCGCCGACACCGATGCCCCGTCGACCACGCTCAGGGTCGGGTAGCCGTACACCCGGTGATAGGGGTCGATGACCCCGTGCTCGCGGTCCGATCCGATCGCGCAGCCACCGAGGAAGTGTGCGGTCAGCGGGATGTTGAAGATCTCGCCCCAGGTGCCACCCGCGATGCCGTCGATCTTCTCCGCGATCCTTCGGGTGGCGTCGTTGCCCGCCGGGATCCAGGTCGGGTTCGGTTCGCCGTGACCCTGCCTGCTCGTGACCTTGCGGCCGAAGACACCGCGCTTGGTGTAGGTGGTGATCGAGTTGTCCAGGTTCTGCATGACCAGGGCGATGATGGTGCGCTCGCTCCAGTTCTTCACCGTGAGCATGCGCAGCATCTGCATCGGGTTCTTCGCGACCACGCCGAGGAATTTCACCCAGCGCGGAGTGGTGCCACCGCCGTCGGTCATCAGCGTCTGCAGCAGACCCATCGCGTTCGAGCCCTTGCCGTAGCGCACCGGCTCGATGTGGGTGTCCGCGGTCGGGTGGAACGAGGAGGTGATGGCGACGCCCTTGGTCAGGTCCATCGCCGGGTCAACCTTCAACTTGCCCGCGCCGACGATCGATTCGGAGTTGGTGCGGGTGAGTTCGCCGAGCTTGTCGGACAGGCGTGGCAGCGAGCCGCTGTCCTTCATCTCGTGCATCAGATGCTGGGTGCCCCAGGTGCCTGCGGCGAGCACGACATTCTGCGCGGTGTAGGTCTTGTGGTTCTTGCGGATCTTGGCGCCGGTGCGCCGGGTCACCACGTCCCAGCTGCCGTCGGAGGCCTCGTGCAGCCCGGTCACCGTGGTCATCGGGATGATCGTGGCCCCGGCCTTCTCGGCGAGGCCGAGGTAGTTCTTCACCAGGGTGTTCTTCGCGCCGTGCCGGCAGCCCGTCATGCACTCGCCGCACTCGATACACCCGGTGCGGTCCGGGCCCGCGCCACCGAAATAGGGGTCCGGGACGGTCTTGCCCGGCTCGCCGAAGAAGACGCCGACCGGGGTCTGGATGAAGGTGTCGCCGACGCCCATGTCCTCGGCCACCGACTTGATGACCTCGTCCGCGGGGGTCATGTGCGGATTCTGCACGACACCCAGCATCTTGCGGGCCTGGTCGTAGTACGGGCTGAGCTCGTCGTGCCAGTCGGTGATGTCACGCCACTGCGGGTCCTCGAAGAAAGAGGCAGGCGGCTTGTAGAGGGTGTTGGCGTAGTTCAGCGATCCGCCGCCGACGCCTGCGCCCGCGAGGATCAGCACATCGCGCAGCAGGTGCACGCGCTGGATGCCGTAGCAGCCGAGCGCGGGCGCCCAGAGGAACCGCTTGAGGTCCCAGCTGGTCTTCGCGAAGTCCGCGTCGGCGTACCGACGGCCGGCCTCGAGAATGCCGACCCGGTACCCCTTCTCCACCAACCGCAGCGCCGTCACGCTGCCTCCGAAGCCGGATCCGACGATCAGGACATCGAAGTCCGTTGCACGCTTGCCCATCTGGACACCTCCACCATGAACCTGGATTAGTTACTCGTCAGTATGCACCGGATCCCTGTGACCGATGCCACAAGGGTTGCCTAAGTGTAACGACAGGTATCAGGAACAGGCAGAATGCCGCCGATGACGGTCAGGCACGCACCGTCAGGCCGACCTTCTGGAACTCCTTGAGGTCCGAGTAGCCGGACTTCGCCATCGAGCGACGCAGTCCACCGACCAGGTTCAACGAACCGTACGGATCGGCCGACGGTCCGGTCAGAACCGTGTCGAGCGACGGGCGGTCACCGAAGGCGACCGGCAGCAGTGCGCCACGCGGCACAGACGGATGCGCGGCAGCCGAAGGCCAGTACCAGCCGCCGCCCGGCGCCTCCGCCGCGACCGCGAGGGGCGCACCGAGGACCGCGGCGTCCGCGCCACAGGCGATGGCCTTGGCCAGGTCGCCCGAGGTGGTGATGTCGCCGTCCGCGATGACGTGCACGTAGCGCCCGCCGGTCTCGTCGAGGTAATCGCGACGCGCGGCCGCGGCATCCGCGATCGCGGTGGCCATGTGCACCCCGATGCCCAGCACCTCGCCGGTGGTCGTGGCGCCCTCGGTGGAGCCGTAGCCGACGATGACACCCGCGGCACCTGTGCGCATGAGGTGCAGCGCCGTGCGGTGATCGCTCACGCCGCCCGCGATCACCGGGACGTCGAGCTCGGAGATGAACGTCTTGAGGTTCAGCGGCTCGCTCTCGCCGTGCGCGACATGCTCGGCGGAGATGATCGTGCCGTGGATCACCAGCAGGTCGATCCCGGCCTTCACCAGCTCAGGCGTCAGTGCGCGCGCGTTCTGCGGGCTGACCCGGACCGCGGTGGTGACACCGGAGTCGCGCACCTGCGCGACGGCCGCCGCGAGCAGGTGCGGCTGGATCGGCGCCGCGTGCAGCTCCTGGAGCCGGGCGATCGGTGCGTCCGGGTCCTCGTCCGTCTCGGCGAGGTGCACCAACTCGGCGAGCTTCGCGTCGACGTCGGCGTGCCGACCCCACAGGCCCTCGCCGTTGATCACGCCGAGCCCACCGCGCTTACCGAGCTCGATCGCGAACGAGGGCGAGACCAGCGCGTCGGTCGGGTGCGCGAGGACCGGGATGTCGAAGCGGTACGCATCGAGCTGCCAGGCTGTCGACACCTCCTTGGAGGACCTGGTCCGGCGGGAGGGGACGATGTCGATGTCGTCCAGCTCGTAGGTGCGACGGGCGGTTCTGCCCATGCCGATTTCAACGAGGTCGCGCACGCGCGCCCCTTTCTTCGTTGTGGCTGATGCTTGCCTGGATCTTCGCTGGAAACTATCCCGCGCGGCTACCGCGCGGCGTAGTTCGGCGCTTCCACCGTCATGGTGATGTCGTGCGGGTGGCTCTCCTTGAGACCCGCGGCGGTGATCTGCACGAACTGCGCCTCCTGCAGTTCCTCGATGGTCGCGGATCCGGTGTAGCCCATGGCCGCGCGCAGGCCGCCGGTGAGCTGGTGGATCACCTGCGTCAGCGGGCCACGGAACGGAACCCGACCCTCGATGCCCTCGGGAACCAGCTTGTCCTCGGCGAGCACGTCGTCCTGGAAGTACCGGTCCTTGGAGTAGGACTTGCCCTGCCCGCGGCTCTGCATCGCGCCGAGCGAACCCATGCCGCGGTAGCTCTTGAACTGCTTGCCACCGACCAGGACCATCTCTCCCGGGGACTCGGCGGTGCCGGCGAGGAGCGAGCCGAGCATGGCGGCGGACGCACCGGCCGCGAGCGCCTTGGCGACATCGCCGGAGAACTGCAGGCCGCCGTCGGCGATGACCGGGACGCCGAGCGCCTTGCACGCCGCGGTGGCCTCGAGGATCGCGGTGATCTGCGGGGCACCGACACCGGCGATGACGCGGGTGGTGCAGATCGAGCCGGGACCGACACCGACCTTGACGCCGTCCGCGCCCGCCTCGACCAGTGCGAGGGCACCTGCCCGGGTCGCGACGTTGCCACCGATGAGCTGGACGCGATCGCCGATCTCCGCCTTGAGCTTCGCGATCATCTGCAAGATGTTGACCTGATGGCCGTGCGCGCTGTCGACGACGAGCACGTCGGCCCCGGCGTCGGCCAGCGCCATCGCGCGGGCCCAGGCATCGTCGCCGACACCGACGGCGGCGCCGACCAACAGGCGGCCGTCCCGGTCTTTGGTGGCGTTCGGGTGCTGCTCGGTCTTGACGAAGTCCTTGACGGTGATCAGTCCGGTGAGCTTGCCCTGGCCGTCGACGATCGGCAGCTTCTCGAGCTTGTGCCTGCGCAGCAGCCCGAGCGCGGCCTCGGCAGTGACGCCCTCGCGCGCGGTGATCAGCGGGGCCTTGGTCATCACTTCGGCCACCGTGCGGTTCTGGTCGACCTCGAAGCGCATGTCGCGGTTGGTGATGATGCCGACCAGCTGACCGGCGTCGTCGGTGACCGGTAGCCCGGAGATCCGGAACCGCGCGCACGTTGCGTCGACCTCGGCGAGCGTGTCCGACGGCTTGCAGGTGACCGGGTCGGTCACCATGCCGGCCTCGGACCGCTTGACCGTCTCGACCTGACCGGCCTGCGTCTCGACCGAGGAGTTGCGGTGCAGCACGCCCATCCCGCCCGCACGCGCCATCGCGATCGCCATCCGAGACTCGGTGACAGTGTCCATCGCCGAGCTCACCAGCGGAACCTTGAGCCGGATCTCGCGGGTCAGCTGGCTCGAGGTGTCCACCTGGTTGGGAACGACGTCCGACGCGGCGGGCAGCAGCAGCACGTCGTCGAAGGTGAGTCCCAGCATGGCAACCTTGTCGGGGCGGTCCCCTCCGGTACGCACGTGCCCTCCGGAAATACTCATGCGGCTCGGGACCCTTTCCTGGAACTGTGGTGCGCCGCCGTGCGGGGCGTCGAATCCCCGCGGCGCGGTCAAGTCGTGATTGCTTCGGGACTGAGAAGAATGCTCGGTCGAGGGCGAACTATTCCCTCAGCCCGTCCACCATGGTATCGGCTGGACACGGGTGCGAGCGAACGCGGTTCGTGTGACGGCTGGCGCAGACCCGCCTGCGCTGCGTACCGTGGACCTGTGCGTGATCAATTGCCCCCCGGTCTGCCGCCGGATCCGTTCGCCGGCGACCCCTCCGATCCGTCGGCCGCGCTGGACGCGATCGAGCCGGGTCAGCCCCTCGACCCCCATGAGCGACTGGCCGTGGAAGAAGACCTCGCGGACCTCGCCGTCTACGAGGCCCTGCTCGGCCACCGCGGCATCCGCGGGCTCGTCGTGTGCTGCGACGACTGCCAGCAGGATCACTACCACGACTGGGACATGCTGCGCGCCAACCTGCTGCAGCTGCTCGTGGACGGCACCGTGCGCCCGCACGAGCCCGCCTACGACCCGGTCCCCGAGGCCTATGTCACGTGGGACTACTGCCGCGGCTACGCGGACGCGTCGATGAACGAGGCGCTGCACGGCGACGGCTTCGACGCCTGACCCACCCCCGACACGACGAAACGGCCCGACAAGGAATTCACCTTGTCGGGCCGTTTCGTGTCTGGGCTCGGATCAGCTGGGGGCCAGTTTCGACGTCAGGTCCCGCGGCGTTGGCGTGTCCTGGGTCGGTGGCTCGATCCTGGTGGTGGTCGGCGCGGGCGGGACCGTCGTCGGCACCACCGGCGGGCTGGTGATCACCGGCGGGACCGTCAGGTCGACCGGCGGGATCGTAGTCGGCGGTACCTGAGTCGTCGGCACCCCCGGCTCGACCGGCAGGATAGTCGGCAGGCTCGGGAGGTTCGGCACGGTGGTGGGCAGCACCGGCGCGGTCACCGTGGTCCCGTCCAGCGTGACACCCGGCACCACGGGCAGTCCGGGGACAGTCCCGGCCGCAGAGGGCAGCGTGGTCGTCGTCGGAGGGGTCTTGGCGGCATCGGCCACCAGTCGCTCCCGCCAGGCCGTCAGCTCGTCGTGCTTGGCCGACTCGTTCACGCCGTCGACCCGCTTGCGTGCGGACTCGAGCACCACCAGCGCCGCCTGCGGGTCGCCTGCGCGGATGAGGCGCTCGGCCTCCTCCAGGTTGGTGGTCGTGTCGATGCCCGCGACGGTCGAGTTGGCGCGCTCGGTGAACACGACCTCCTTGACCTTCCACAGCGGATCACCCGGAACGGCGTTGTAGGAGAAGACCGTCAGCCCGGCCATCACGACGGCGACGGCCGCGGCAGCGCCCGCGATGGGCCGGAGCAACCGCAGATTCGAGCGGCGGGGTGAGCCGATCGTCGCGAGTTCGCGGTCAACGGCGGCGGCCACCTGGTCGAGGTCGGGCTCCACCGGCATGGCGGGGGCGAGGATCTCGGCGCGCCATGCGGTCAGCAGGGTCGCGAGCTCGAACTCCTCGGGGCTGTTCGTCGCGATCGGGCCGTCACCGGCGATCGCGTCGATGAGGGCGTCGTCCCGCGCGATGGCGGCGAAATCGACGGCGGTCGCATCCGCGGACTCCTCGGCGTCGCCGAGGGACGACGCGTCGGTGTCACCGAGGGACGACGCGTCGGTGTCACCGAGGGACGACGCGTCCGGGGTGAGATCGGCACCGGACGTGTCCCGCTGCGTTCCCTCGTCGTCCCCACCACGCTTGCTGCCCCTAGCCATACATCTCACCCGCTTTCGCAACTTCGTTCTTCAACTTCGCGAGCGCCCTGTGCTGGGCGACCCGTACTGCTCCGGCCGTGCTGCCCACGGCAGCTGCCGTCTCCTCCGCCGACAGGCCGACAACCAAACGCAGGACCAGGATCTCCCGATGCTTCTCGGGGAGGGTTCCCAATAGTGCGCTCATCTGCCGGGTGGTCTCCGAGTCCAGAGCGAGCTTCTCGGGTCCCTCGTCGGTGGAGATGACATCTGGTACCTCGGCCATCGACTCGGCTTTGTTACGCCCGGCGTTCCGATGTGCATCTGCCACCTTGTGCGCGGCGATGCCATACACGAATGCCATGAAGGGACGGCCCTGATCCTGATACCGCGGCAATGCGGTCATCACTGCCAGGCATACCTCCTGCGCCACGTCGTCCGCGGACAGTTGTCCCCTTTCCGCGGCTCCGACCCGTGATCGGCAGTAACGCACAACCAAGGGTCGAACACTCTCGAGCACTCGAGACAAGGCAACTCGATCGCCCTGCGCTGCCGCAGCGACGGCTGAGTCCAACTCCTCGCTCGTATTAGTCATCGTCAGAGTGATTCCTGGCGTTACAGTGGCGCCCGCTCCAGAGCGCTCCCACCTGGCGGTGGAACGTTTGAAGGATAGCGACAGACACTCACAGATCCCTGAATCGGCCACCGCGGTCGGAGATTTGCCGTCGACATTCATCCCGGATCGCCACCGCGTCCGCACCGGGACGGACTCCATTGACAAGCATCGCCGCGGCCCAGCGCAGTGGCAACAGCCCGTGCTCGGCGCACCGGTCCAACACCTGTTCGCCCAGATCAAGTGCCGCGGCGGGATCCGGGCCTGCGCTGTGGGCGGCCGCCAGCAGGAGGTCCGACTTCACCTGGTGCCGAACCGAGTCGACGCCCCGGGCGAGTTCGACGGCCGCGCTCGCGTGCCGACGCGCCGTGACGGGATCCCCCGACGCCAACGCGATCTCGGCGGTCACCCAGTTCAGGCGGATGCGCTGCCGCCACAGCCCTTGGTCGTTCCCGACCAGCGGCGCGCACCGCTCGAGCAGCGCGGAACCGAGTGCGAGCCGCCCGCAGCCGAGCGCGTCCGCGGCCAGCCCGGTCAATGCGTCGCATCGAGCGGCGGTCAGCGCCGACTCCTCCCCGCCCGCCGGTCCGGCGAGTGCCGCGAGCGCGCGCCCGTCGAAGCCCGCAGCCAGCCGATGCCACCCGAGTTGCCTGAGCAACGAGGCCTCCGTGCTCAGCGCGAGCGAGGCGACGACCGGGCTCGGGCGCCCCCGTGCGATGCGCAGGAGTTCGGTGCGGGCCGCGGCGTATCGCCCCTGTCCACCGAGCGTCACCGCCATGAGCCAGCGCTGTTGGTTGTCGTCAGCGGCAGGCAACGGAGCCAACCCGGGCTGGTCGCCGAATGCGGCGTTGATCAGTGTCCCCACCAGGCCAAGAGTAGGGCCGGCCCGCGCGCCCCTGCGCCGCACCCACCCTCGCCCGAATACCCATTCGCGTCGCGTTTGTCGAGAGTTACGGGCGCGTCGACGTATTTCAAGGTTGAATCAAAGATTGAATCAGGCAACTGATTCAGAGTCCGGTTTGTGGCAATTGCGTTAACCAAGAATCTCAACCCCGCTCCGCGCGCCGACAGGGCACACACCACGCCCTCCTACCGCATCGGACCAGCAAAAGTACTCGTCAGCACCCACAACAGGACACCGAGGCCGAGCCGGAGGACCGGCGCAGCGACAGCTGATCACGGCTACATGTCCTTGTCTATGAACAGAACGTTAAATTCTCGTGCGAACACTATGGAAATCCCCACTTGAAGAACTATTGACTCGTTTTCCGCAATACCTCTAACGTTGCCGAGACGAATTGATTTCAGACCTGGAGGCTCTTCAGGTGTATGGATGGACAGGAGATGGCATGCCTCAGCCGAATCACCTCCCCGGACCGAACGCCGATATCTGGGACTGGCAGATGCACGGCCTGTGCCGCGGAGTCGACTCCGCGATGTTCTTCCATCCGGACGGTGAGCGGGGCCGGGCACGCACCCAGCGTGAGACCCGCGCCAAGGAGATGTGCCGTCAGTGCCCCGTGCTCGCGCAGTGCCGCAGCCACGCCCTCAGCGTCAGCGAGCCGTACGGGATCTGGGGCGGCATGTCCGAGACCGAACGTGAGATGCACGCCCGCAGGGGCCGCCACCGCATCGCGGTGTAGACGACGTCGTCTCGGCGCGGCCCCGGCTTCCTGGGCCGCGCCGAGATGCGTGACCCATCCTCTGCACCACCCGCTCCGAATGCCTTCCCGACAGCACTCGCACAACTCGGGAAGGCAGTCCATGAGCATCAGCACCACGCGCATGCGAACCCTCGCCATCGCGGCCACCGCGTCGGTCGCCCTGATCGGCGTCTCGGCGTGTTCCTCCGCAAACAGCGACGACTCCGCGCCCTCCTCCCCCTCGTCCGGTGACGAGATGTCACCGGCGATGACGGCCGACCCCGCAGTGAATCTGGTCGGGCCCGGCTGCGCGGACTACGCCGAGGCCGTGCCGCAGGGCGACGGCTCGATCTCGGGGATGGCCCAGGATCCGGTGGCCGTCGCCGCCTCGAACAACCCCCTCCTCACCACCCTGGTGGCCGCGGTCTCGGGGCAACTCAACCCCGACGTCAACCTCGTCGACACCCTCAACGGAGGGCAGTTCACCGTGTTCGCACCCGTCGACGACGCATTCGCCAAGGTGGATCCGGCCACCATCGACACGCTGAAGACCGACGACGCGCTGCTGACGAAGGTCCTCACCTACCACGTGGTGCCCGGCCAGATCACGCCGGACGAGATCGCCGGCCGGCACCCGACGGTCGAGGGCACCGCGGTGACCGTGACCGGATCGGGGGACGCCCTCAAGGTCAACGACGCGAATGTGACCTGCGGCGGCGTGAGCACCGCGAATGCCACCGTCTACCTCATCGATTCTGTGTTGATGCCGCAGTAACGTGACTATCGATGAAGGAAAACGGACAGTCGTGACGGACCCGGGGTCCACGGATTCCGGCGCCGCGCCCGATCACGGCATCGACGAGGCGGCCTGCCCGGCTGACGTCGGGCAGGCCCTTGCCGTGCGCGCGGCCGAAGCGGCCGAGCTGGCCGCCCTGCTTACCCGCGCCGCCGACGGCGATTCGGGGTCGTTCGCCGAGCTGTACGACCGGACCTGCGCCCGCGTCTACGGAATGGTGCTGCGGGTGCTGCGCGATCCGGGCTTCGCCGAGGAGACCACCCAGGAGGTCTACCTCCAGCTCTGGCGCACCGCCGACGACTTCGACGCGACAAGGGGCTCCGCGGTGTCCTGGCTGATGACCCTCGCGCACCGCAGGGCGGTCGACCGGGTCCGGTCGGAACAGTCGCACTCGAACCGCGAGGTGGTCTACGAGTCACGCAACCGTGGCAGCGAATTCGACGAGGTCGCCGAGGAGGTCTCCGGGCGCCTGGACAGGCAGGCCGTCATCGAGTGCCTCGACACCCTCACCTCGGTGCAGCGCGAGTCGGTCTCGCTCGCCTACTACGGCGGACGCACCTACCGCGAGGTCGCCGCCCAGCTCGGGGTCGCGCTGCCGACCATCAAGACCCGGATCCGGGACGGGCTGGTCCGGCTCAGAGGATGCTTGGGGGTGGTGTGATGGACGACGACCAGATCGACCTGGCCCACGCCTACGCCCTCGATGCGCTCGACGCGGACCAACGCCGTGCGGTCGAGCAACTCCTCGCGACCTCCGACGACAACCTGCGGGTCGAATTCGAGGCGGTGGTACGCCAGGGCCGGGAGACGATGGCGGCCACCGCCGCCGCGTACGCGACCCCTCCGCCCGCACACATCCGTGAACGCCTGCTGACGCAGATCGCGCGGGAGCCCCGCCTCGGCCCGGGTCGGGCGGCGGCGCCGGTCTCGCTCACCGATCGGCGGCGCGCCACCCCCCGGTGGCGTCTGGTGGGCGCCGCGGCGGCCGCCGTCGCGCTGCTCGCGGGCGGCGTGTTCATCGGACAGCAGCTGCGCGAGACGACGCCGCCGCAGCCGGTGGCGGCCCAGGTGATGAGCGCCCCTGACGTCCGGACGTCCTCGACGGAGGTGCCAGGCGGCGGCTCGGCGACAGCCGTCTACTCCCGGTCGACCGACGCCGCGGTGCTGATGATGAACGACGTCACCCCGCCCGCTTCGGACTCGGTCTATCAGATGTGGCTCTTCGCGGGCACCGGTGCGCCGGTCTCGGCGGGCATGATGGCGCCGGATCAGGTGTCGCCCTCGACCGTGGCCGTACTCGACGACCTGGACGGCGCCTCACTGCTCGCCTTCACGGTGGAACCCGCGGGCGGCTCGGAGCAGCCGACCACGGACGTGTTCGCCTCGCTGCCACTGGGATAGAGAAAGCGACAGGCCCCGGACGAGGATCCGTCCGGGGCCTGTCGCTGCTGTCACCAGGGGGCGACGGTGGTGCTAGTGGCTGTGGCCGTGGCCGTGATCCGCATCGGCGGCCTCGACCGGCTTCTCGACGACCGTGGCCTCGGTGGTGAGCACCATCCGGGCGACCGAGGCCGCGTTGACCACCGCGGAACGGGTCACCTTGACCGGGTCCACCACACCGTCGGCGAGCAAGTCGCCGTAGGTGAGAGTGGCGGCATTGAAGCCGTGACCCTTGGGCGCCTCGGCGACCTTGCTGACCACGACCGAGCCGTCGACGCCCGCGTTCGTAGCGATCCAGAACAACGGGGCCGACAGCGCCGCGCGCACGACCTCGACGCCGGTCGCCTCGTCGCCGGAGAGCGATGCGGCCAGCGCGCCGAGCGTCTGGCCCGCCTGCACCAGTGCGGAGCCGCCGCCGGGCACGATGCCCTCCTCGACCGCGGCCTTGGCCGCGTTGACCGCGTCCTCGACGCGGAACTTGCGCTCCTTGAGCTCGGTCTCCGTTGCGGCACCGACCTTGATCACCGCGACGCCACCGGACAGCTTGGCGAGGCGCTCCTCGAGCTTCTCGCGATCCCAGTCGGAGTCGCTGTTCTCGATCTCGCGACGCAGCTGACCGACACGGGCCTCGATGTCCGCCTCGGTGCCTGCGCCGTCGACGATGGTCGTCTCGTCCTTGGTGACGACGACCCGACGGGCGCTGCCGAGCAGCTCCAGGCCGGCCTCCTTGAGGGTCAGGCCCACATCGGAGTTGATGACCGTGCCCGCGGTGACGACCGCGAGGTCGTCGAGGAACGCCTTGCGCCGGTCACCGAAGAACGGCGCCTTCACCGCGACGGCCTTGATCGTCTTGCGGATGGAGTTCACCACCAGGGTGGAGAGCACCTCGCCCTCGACGTCCTCGGCGATGATCAGCAGCGGCTTGCCCGCCTCGGCGACCTTTTCGAGCAGCGGCAGGAAGTCCGGCAGCGAGCTGATCTTCTCGCGGAAGAGCAGGATCAGCACATCCTCGAAGATCGCCTGCTGCGCATCGATGTCGGTGACGAAGTAGGGCGAAAGGTAGCCCTTGTCGAACTGCACGCCCTCGGTCACGACGAGCTCGGTCTGCAGTGTCGAGGACTCCTCGACGGTCACGACGCCGTCGACGCCGACACGCGTCATCGCCTCGCCGACCAGCTCACCGATCTCCTCGTCGCGCGAGGAGACGGTGGCGACCTGAGCGATCGCGTCCTTGCCCTCGACGGGGGTCGCGGCGGCGATGAGAGCCTCCGACACGGCATCTGCGGCCTGGCTGATGCCCACACCGAGTGCGATCGGGTTGGCGCCGGCGGCGACGTTCTTCATACCGCCGTGGATCAGCGCCTGGGCGAGCACGGTGGCGGTGGTGGTGCCGTCGCCCGCGACGTCGTTGGTCTTGGTGGCGACGCTCTTGACGAGCTGGGCGCCGAGGTTCTCGAACGGGTCCTCGAGATCGATCTCACGGGCAATGCTCACGCCGTCGTTGGTGACGGTGGGGCCGCCGAACGCCTTGGCGAGCACCACGTGTCGACCGCGGGGGCCGAGGGTGACCTTGACCGCGTCCGCCAACGTGTCGACGCCGCGCTCGAGAGCCCGGCGGGCGGTCTCGTTGAACTGGATTTCCTTGGACATTTGCTCAGCTACTCCTGGATTGGGAGGGTCCGCAACGCGATCCGCCCCGGGCCCATGTGTGGGACGCCGGGGCGGTTCGCAAGTGGCTTACTTGGAGATGACAGCCAGCACGTCACGTGCCGAGAGGATCAGGTACTCCTGGCCGGCGTACTTGATCTCGGTTCCGCCGTACTTGCTGTAGATGACGGTGTCGCCTTCCTTGACGTCGACCGGGATGCGGTTGCCCTTGTCGGTCACACGCCCTTCGCCAACGGCGACGACGGTGCCCTCCTGGGGCTTCTCCTTGGCCGTGTCGGGGATGACCAGGCCTGAGGCAGTCGTCGTCTCGGCCTCGTTGGCCTGGACGAGGATCTTGTCCTCGAGCGGCTTGATGTTCACGCTCGCCACGATGAGCCCTCCACTTTCAGGGGTTTATGCGTCCAGGGCTGTTCCCAGGACGTGATGGTGTGTTCGTACGCTTGCGGCATCTCACTCGAGCCCCGTCGTCGCGGGTGCCGAGGCTCGGTCAGCGCCAACTAGCACTCTATACATGCGAGTGCCAGCGCTCAAGGTCGGCGGGTACTTAGGTGCTCGATGCGAGATTTGTGTGGATTGGGGGGTCAGGACCGGAGTTCACCATGTTCGTCGCCACCGTCATCGTGACCGTTCTGCTCGCCGCACTCCTCGGGTACGCGGCCATCCGGAAGCTGAGCAACCGGGAGGCGGTGGTTCGGGAATACGCCGAGCTCGGTGTGCCCGAGAACCGCCTGAACTCGCTGGCGGGAGTCCTCCTCGCCGGCGCCGCCGGCCTGGCCCTCGGCCTGGCGCTGGCCCCGCTCGGCGTCGCCGCCGCGATCGGGGTGATCTGCTACTTCACCGTGGCCGTCGTCGTCCACATCCTCGCCCACGACCCGAAGCACCTCCCCGTCCCGCTCACGTACGCGGCGCTCGCCGTCGCCGCGCTCGTTCTGCGCCTCGCGTCGAGTTGATCGACCGGCCGCGCAGTCGCGGCCGATGTCGCGGGACGGCGGCGTGAACCCGAGGTGTACGGCAGGTGACCTAGAGTCGTCGCCGTGGCAAACATCAGCAGGCGCGCATTCATCGGACTGGCCGGACTCGGAGCCGCGGGAACCCTCGGGGCCGGCGCATTCGGGAGAGCGCCGTGGGGTACCTGGTACGCCGCGGCCGACACGCTGCCCGCCTCCTTCGCAGGCACCACCCTCGAGGCCGTCGCAACTCCGGTCGGCGGAACCGGCTACCGGACGCTCACCGCGGGCCCCGGGTGGCCGATGATCGTGCGGGGCGAGCTCGCCGAGGCACGGTCGGGACGCGAGGAGCGCAGGACCGCCCTCGCGTCCGTGGTGCAGCTGACCGACCTGCACATCCTCGACGCCCAGTCCCCCATGCGTTTCGAGTACGTGCATCCGCTGAACGGGTCGGCGTTCCGACCGCACGAGACGCTCACCACGCAGGGCCTGGTCTCGCTCGTGTCGCGGATCAACTCCCTGCCCGGCGGCCCGCACACCCGCCGCGCGTTCGACGCCGTGGTGACCACCGGCGACAACACCGACAACAAGGAGCACGCGGAGCTCGGCTGGCTGCTGACCGCGCTCAACGGCGGCACCTTCATCCCGAACACCGGTGCCGCGGATCGCTATGAGGGCGTACAGAACTCCGGGGCGGACCTGTACTGGAACCCCGAGTCACCGATCCGCGACATCTACAAGAAGGCTGGCTTCCCGGAGATGCCGGGACTGCTCGGCGCTGCGGCCCTCACCCCCGTCACGAGCCCGGGCCTGCGCACCCCCTGGTACAGCGTGTTCGGCAACCACGACGACTCGATCCAGGGCACCATCCCCAGCGGAATCGGACCGCTCGAGGCCATGTACACCGGCTCGATCAAGATCGAGGCGCCCGATTCCGAGCAGGCCCGCGCGATCGGCAGCGCCGCGAGCTCGGATCCGGCTGCGCTGCCAAGCATCCTCGCCGCGGTCACCACCCCGCCGCGCATCGTCACGCCCGACGGCAACCGGGCACCGTTCACCCCGCGGCAGTACATCGCCGCCCACCTCGACCCCAGGAACGCGGGCCCCGGACCCGTCGGGCACGGCTTCGCCCCCGACGCGGGCGAGACCGGCATCGGCTTCTACTCGTTCGAGATCGCGCCGGGCGTGGTCGGTATCAGCATGGACTCCACCAACCGCGCCGGTTTCGTCGACGGCTCCCTCGGCGAGGCCCAGTTCCGCTGGATCGAACAGACCCTGCAGGCGGGCAGCAGCCGCTTCTTCGACGCGGGCGGCCGCCCGGTGACGCAGTCCCGGCAGGACACCTACTTCCTGTTGTTCAGCCACCACACCAGCGGCACGATGGACAACCTGATCCCCGACCCCGAGAATCCCGGCGAGCGCCGTCACTCCGGCGCCGAGCTGCTGGACCTGCTGCACCGCTTCCCGAACGTGCTCGCCTGGGTGAACGGGCACACCCACGAGAACAAGATCACGCCGCACCCGGGTGCAACTGCCGCACAGGGCTTCTGGGAGATCAACACCGCCTCGCACATCGACTTCCCGCAGCACGCGCGGCTGATCGAGGTTGTCGACAACACCGACGGCACGCTCTCGCTGCTGACCACGCTCGTCGAGTCGGACAGCCCGTACGAGGTCCGGCACGGGGACTTCAGCCAGGAGGGCCTGGCCTCGCTGTACCGCGAGTTGTCCTTCAACGACATCCACGCCGACCCGAAGCTGCTGGGCGGATCCGTCGATCACAACACCGAACTGGTGCTGGTCTCGCCGCGCGCATGACGGTTTTGTTGCATCTCAGATGCAAGTATCATACGGTCGGTACGTGCAGCTGACGCGTTTCACCGACCTTGGGCTGCGCGTGGTGATGCGCCTGGCCGCCTCCCCTGGAGGCGGCGGCCTGACGACAAGTCAGGTGGCGGATCAGATGTCGATTCCGTACACGCACACGGCCAAGGTCGTTGTCCGGCTACGCGAACTCGGCATGGTCGAAGCCCGCCGCGGTCGGGGCGGCGGGCTCACGATCACCGAGGCGGGTCGGCACACCTCGGTGGGCACGCTCGCCCGCGCCCTCGAGGGCGACGAGGAGGTCGTGAACTGCGAGGGCGACCATCCGTGCCCGCTGCGCAGCGGCTGCCGTCTCCGCAGCGCACTGCGCCGCGCCCAGATCGCCTTCTATGACTCCCTCGACGGGGTCACCATCGACGACCTGCTCCGGGCGCCGACCGGGCTGACCCTGCTGGAGTTGTCCGCCCCCGTCAGGGCCTGACGCCGGCGCTCACGTCGCGGCGTCCTTGCGTCGCTGTCCCAGCCGCACCGCGGCCGTGATGATGCGGACACCGACCGCGAGCAGGAACAGGTTCCCCACGATCTGCGCCGAGACGACGGCCCTGGAGACCTCGGTGGTCGCGGTGATGTCCCCGAACCCGACAGTCGAGAAGCACACCAGCGTGAAGTACACCGAATCGATCTTCGTCAGCGGCTCGTTGAAGTTCTCCGGCCCCGACAGGGACATCAGGTGGTACAGCGTCGCGAACGCGAGCAGGTACCCCGGCAGCATCAGCCCGAGGCCCTCGATCGCCTGCAGCCCCGGATGCTCCGCGCGCACGATCTTCCGGATCTGCCAGGCGAAGAGCGCGCCGACGAAGACCAGCCCCAGCACCAGCCCGCCGATCGCGGAGGCGGATTCCAGGTTCTGCATCGGGATGACGAAGTACACGAACACCAGCGCGGCCGCACTCAGGAGCGTGCGGATGGCGACGCGCCGGATCAGCCTGCGCCGCTGCTCCTTCGGCAGCTTCTCGATCCGGTCATCGACCATCGCTCGCCGTCCGTGACTGGCTGACGGTCACCGAGAGGCCCGGATCCGTGGCGACCGTCAACGGAGACGGCGTGGCGCCCCCGGCGATGACGTGCGCTCCCAATGCGGCGATCATCACCCCATTGTCGGTGCACAAGCGCGGCTTGGGGATGCGAAGGGTCAAACCGGCCTCGGCGCAACGCTCCTCGGCGAGCGAACGGATACGTGAATTGGCGGTTGCCCCGCCGCCGAGCACCAGCGTGTCGACGCCGACGTCGGTCGCCGCTCGCACCGCCTTCATGGTGAGCACATCGGCCACCGCCTCCTGGAAGGACGCCGCGATGTCGGGGATCGGGAGCGTCTCCCCCGCCCGCTCCTTCGACTCCACGAAGCGCGCGACCGCCGTCTTGAGCCCGGAGAACGAGAAGTCGTAGCGGGCGTCGCGCGGTCCGGTCATGCCGCGAGGAAAGGCGATAGCCCGCGGATCCCCTTCCTGCGCGGCCGCATCCAGTGCCGGGCCGCCGGGGAACCCGAGTCCGAGCAGCCGGGCCACCTTGTCGAATGCCTCACCCGCGGCGTCGTCCACTGTGGTGCCGAGCTCGACGATCGGCCGCGCCAGGTCCTCGACGTGCAGCAGGTGGGTGTGACCGCCCGAGACCAGGAGGGCAACGCACGGCGGCATCGGGCCGTGCTCGAGGGTGTCCACCGCGACGTGCCCGCCCAGGTGGTTCAGCGCATAGAACGGCACATCCCAGGCCGCGGCGTACGCCTTCGCGGCGGCCGCGCCGACCAGCAGCGCCCCGGCAAGCCCCGGTCCGATGGTCACCGCGAGCGCGTCCGGCTTCGCGATCCCCGCCTGTGCGAGGGCCCGCCGCATGGTCGGGACGATCGCCTCGAGATGGGCACGCGAGGCCACCTCCGGCACCACGCCTCCGTAGCGGGCGTGCTGATCGACGCTCGAGGCCACCTCGTCGGCTAGGAGCTCACAGGTGCCGTCCTCGTGCCACCGGACGATGCCGACGCCCGTTTCGTCGCACGAGCTCTCGATCCCCATCACGATCATGACAGCTGCCCCTCGACCCGGGCGGCGGGCCTGCGCATGGTGTACGCGTCGGCGCCGCTGGGCTGGTAGTAGTTCCTTCGGGTCCCGACGATCTCGAAACCCGTTCCCCGGTACAGGGCGATGGCCGGCTCGTTGTCCGTGCGGACCTCGAGGAACACAGGACCGCCGTGTTCATCGGCCTCCCGCAGCAGCGCGTCGAGCAGTTGCGCGCCGAGGCCCAGTCGCTGGTGGGCGGGATCGACCCCGATGGTGTGCACCTCGGACTCGGCGTCGGCCCCACGCCCGAGCAACGCGATCCCCGCGTAGCCGAGCATGGTGCCGGACTCGGCGCGGGCGACGAAGTAGCGGTTGTGCTGCCCGGTCAGCTCCGACCGGAACGCCTCCGCGCTCCACGGGCTGTCACCGGGGAACAGCACCGTCTCCAGCTCCTCGCAGCGGGTTGCGTCGGCCGCGGTCATCCCGACGATCCGCGCGGTCATTTCTTCCGGTCCGCGATGGCGACCGCGTCGGGGCGACGCAGGTACAGCGGCACCAACGGCGCGGGCTCCGCACCGGAACGCAGTGCTGCCACGGCCACCGCGACCAGACCCGAGGGCGACGGCGTCTCGACCGGCTCCACGGGCAGGTCGAACAGGTCGACGTGACCGGCCGATCCCGCGATCGCCTGGGAAGGAGTCGGCTCGAGGTCCGCGGGCTTGTTCACCTCCGGGCCCTGCACGCGGGCACCGCCGCTGTAGCGCGCCCAGTACACCTCGCGGCGACGGGCATCGGTGACCACCAGCAGATCCCGTCCCAGCGCGGCCTCGATCGCGATCGCGTCCAGGCTGCAGACACCGTGCACGGGAATCCCGAGGGCATCGCCGAACGCGGCCGCCGTGGCCATGCCGACCCGCAGGCCGGTGAACGGGCCGGGGCCACAACCGACCACGACGGCATCGAGGTCCGACGGGGCGAAGCCCGCCTCCGCGAGGCATTCGAGGATGTGCGGGGTCAGCACCTCCGCGTGGGCCCTCGCGTTGACCGTGATCCGGGTCGCCAGGGTTCGTGGGGTGTCGCCCTCAAGGCGCACCACCCCGGCTGTTACGGCAGGCGTGGCGGTATCGACCGCGAGTACGAGCACGGTTACCGAGGATACCTAGGAGACCCAGGCCCATTGCGCCGTGCGCACGTCCGACTCCGGTTCGCGCCGCAACCGCACCAGCAGATGCCGCTCGGCCAGGTGCTCGACGACGCCCTCGCCCCACTCGACCACCACGACGGCACCCGCGAGGTCCGTGTCCAGGTCCAGGGCGTCCAGTTCGTCGAAGGTCTGTCCCGGATCGGCGCCGATGCCGAGCCGGTACGCGTCGACGTGCACCATCGCCACCGGCTCACCGCCACCGGGCCGCTCGCCGCCCGCGCGATGCTCGCGGGCGATGATGAACGTCGGCGAGCTGACCCGGCCCTGCACGCCGAGCCCGGCCGCGATCCCCCGCGAGAGCGCAGTCTTACCAGCACCGAGCGGGCCGTCGAGCACCACCAGGTCGCCCGCGTTCAGCTCCAGGGCGAGGCGCCTGCCGAACGCCTCGGTGTCCTCGGTCGTCGGCAGGTGGATCGTGCGCGGATCGTGGTCAGCCACCGACAACCGTCCGTTCGGAATCGCCCTGCTCGGCGATGGAGCGGCCGACGAGTCGGTCGATCGCGTCCGTCACCCGGATCGGGAACTCGAGCTGCACCAGGTGCCCGCCGCCGACCACGCGCACCAGCTCGGACTCCGGCAGCTCGGCCGCCATGGCCTCGGACTGGGAGAAGGGCAGGATCATGTCCGCGTCCCCGCAGAGCACCAGCGAGGGCAGCTCGGCGATGACCGGAAGCGCCGCCGATTCATCGTGCAGCTCAAGTGATTTGAGGAAGTTCACGATCGTGGTCACCGACGTCTGGTTGAGCATCCACTCGGAGAACCGCATCAGCGAAGGACTGACATCGGTGCCGTACGAGGCGGAGCGCAGGATCGGGGAGATCAGCATGCGTGCGGCGCCGCGCCCGAACTGGACCAGACCCGGCGAGGTGCGGACCGCGAGCCGGAACGCGTCGATCACGGGGTTCTGCAGGTTCCTGCTCAGCCCGGTCTTGTTCAGGCCCTCGGCCGCGGTGGAGATGAGCCCGACCCCGATCACCTTGGTGCCGAACAACTCCGGCACCTGCCTGGCCAGCGCCAGTATCGTCATACCGCCCATCGAGTGTCCGACGAGCACCACGGGGCCCCTGGGCGCGACGGCCTGGAGGATCACATCGAGATCCCGGCCCAGCTGACCGATGGTGCAGCTCGCGGATGCGGGGACCGCGGACCGGCCGTGCCCACGCTGATCGAAGAAGACCATTCGAACGGCCTTGCCCCAACGCTTCTCGAGCTGGCGCCGTTGAAAATGCCAGGACTCCATGCGCAGGCAGTAGCCGTGCACGAAGACCACCGTGAGGGGTGCGTCCGCGGGACCTACCTCCCGGACCGCGAGCGCCGTGCCGTCCTCGGCCGCGACGATGCTGCCGCGGTCGGCGCTCATCAACCGGAAGTCCTCCTTGGCGTACCGGTCTCGCCTGCCACCGCGGCGGGCGGCCGGACGGTGCCCGACGGTGACCCCCGCGAGCGCGCCGAGCGCGGCGGCGCTGACCGCACCTCCGACGAGGCCCGCCTTCCCGAACGGATTCATCGCAGGTCCTCCCTGCCGGTGAAGCCCCGGACGATTCGCCCCCGAACCCCGGTCACCACTTCGTAGTGGATGGTGTCGAGTGCGTCGGCCCAGTCCTGGGCCACCGGTTCGCCGTCGTCGCCGCTGCCGAACAGCACCGCCACGTCGCCCTCCGCGATCCCCGCAGGATCCGGTCCGAGGTCCACCACCACCTGATCCATGCACACCCGGCCGATCTGTGGGTGGCGCCGACCACCGATCTGCACCTCGAAGCGGCCGCCGAGGGCGCGCGGGATGCCGTCGGCGTAGCCGACCGGCAGCAGGGCGACCGTGGTGTCGCGGGGCGCGATCCAGGTGTGCCCGTACGACACGCCCTCGCCCGCGGCGATCTTCTTCACCAGCGCCACCCGCGCCCGCAGTGTCATGGCGGGCCGCAGTCCGAATCCGCCGAGTTCCGGCACCGGAGAGAGCCCGTAGATCGCGATGCCGGGACGGACCATGTCGAAACGCAGGTCCGGCCGGGTCAGCACGGCGGCCGAGTTCGCCAGGTGCACCAGCTCCGGACGCAGTCCCACCCGCCTGGCCTCGGCCACGGCGTGCTCGAGGCGGGCGGCCTGGGTGTCGATCATCGGGTGGTGCGGCTCGTCGGCGTGTGCCAGGTGGGAGAACATCCCGCGCAGCCGCACCGCACCCTCGGCCTCCGCCCTGGCCAGATCCCGAAGGGTGTCCTCGAGTTCGAACGGCGAGACACCGTTGCGCCCCAGTCCGGTGTCGACCTTGAGGGTGACGGTCGCCGTGGACCCGAGCGCACGGGCCGCCGCGACCACCGATCCCAGGTGCCGGGGCGAGGACACGCTCAGTTCGATTCCTGCGGCGATCGCGGCGGTGAAGTCCGTGTCGGGAGTGTGCAGCCAGGACAGGATCGGCGCGTCGATGCCCGCGGCCCGCAATTCCAGGGCCTCCTCGACCGTGGTGACCCCCAGCTCGGCGGCCCCGGATGCGAGCGCCGTGCGCGCCACCGCTGCCGCCCCGTGGTTGTAGGCGTCGGCCTTGACCACGGCCATCACCGCGGCGTCGCCCGCGTGTTCACACAACAGGCGGACGTTGTGGGCGATCGCATCGAGATCGATCAGCGCTTCCGCCTGCGGCGCGTACGGGCCAACCGCGGAAGTCATGCGCAGATCGTCCCATACGGACAAGTCGGAGGTCACGATCCACGATCCTGCCATTGACCACCGAAAGGCCAAATGATTTCCATCACTAACGAGGTCACATTTAGGGCACCGCTTGGGCACGAAGCACCCTCACCGCCGCCCTGACCTGGCACAACAGTGCATCGGCCGAGATGGGCGCGGCCGTGCCCGAGCCCTGCCCCGCGGCCAGGTTGGCGGCCAGCGAGTGTGCGCGGGCGCCCATCGCCGCGGCGGTCAGCGGCGCAAGACCGGTCGACATGAGGGCCCCGATGACGCCGGACAGCACGTCCCCGGCGCCGGCGGTCGCGGGTGCGGAGCCACCGGCCTCGTTGAGCAGGACCGATCCGTCCGGATCTGCGACCACCGTGCACCGTCCCTTGAGCAGCACGCTGATCCCCCACTCGGCCGCCAGGCCGCGGGTCGCCGCCACCCGGTCGGCCGCCAATCTCTGCGAAGCGGAGGCGTGCCCGGTGAGCCGGGCGAACTCCCCGGCATGGGGGGTCAGCAACGTCGGCGCCGACCGGTCCGTGACGAGCCCTGGCTCCGCGGCCACCAGAGTGAGTGCGTCGGCGTCCACCAACACCGGCAGGTCGGTACCGAGGACCGCGCGCAGCACCGTCAGCGCTTCCTCGTCGACCCCCATCCCCGGGCCGACCACCCAGGCCTGCACCCGGCCTGCGGCGTCGAACCCGTCCACCGCGACCACCTCCGGCCAGCGCGAGAGAACCTGCGGTGCAGCGGTTCCCGCGTACCGAACCATGCCGGACGTGGCGGTGACCGCGGCTCCCGCACACAGCACGCCCGCACCGGGATAGCGCGCGCTGCCCGCGATCACCCCGACCACGCCCTGGCTGTACTTGTCGTCCGCAGGTCCAGGCATCGGCCAGCGGGCGCCGACCTCGGCCGCGGTCGGTGTTCGCACCGAGGCGTCCGGGAGGTCGAGGCCGATGTCGACGAGTTCCACCCGGCCGCAGTGCGCGGCCGCGAGGGCGTGCACCGGCTTGAGCGCCCCGAACGCGACCGTGACCGAGGCCGTCACGGCGGGCCCCGCCGTGACCCCGGTGTCGGGATCGACCCCGCTCGGCAGGTCCACCGCGACGATCGGCACGCCGACCCTGGCCACCAGCGCGGCGGCGGGCGGCCGCAACGGCCCCCGGCCCGAGATCCCTACGATGCCGTCGACCACCAGGTCGGGGTCGCCGAGATCGGCGTCGGCGCCCACCTCGACCCGCCCGCCGACGGCGCGCAACGCCGCCAGCCCCGCTGCGTGGGCCCTGACCGGGTCGAGCAGGATCGCCTGGACCGCGACCCCGCGCCTGCGCAGCATCGCTCCCGCCCACAGCGCGTCCCCGCCGTTGTCGCCGGAGCCGACGAGCAGAGTCACCCGCCTGCCCGCCACACCTCCAGTGCGAGAACGTAGTTCGGACGCCACCACGGCGGTCAACCCGTACGCGGCGCGGCGCATCAGGGCGCCGTCGGGAAGCGCGGCGAGCAGCGGGGCCTCGGCGGCCCGCACCTGGTCGGCCGTGAAGTAGTCGCGCATCGAATCACCGTATCTCGCCACGGCCGTCGTTCGGGGCTACCCTTTATCCATGCGCGCACTCGGCGCCACCATCGCAACCGGACTGCTCGTCGCATCGGTACTCGTGGGTAGCGGCAGTCCGGCGCAGGCGCGGGACAAGACCGTCGAGATCAACAACAATGCCTTCTGGCCGTCCACCTCACGAATCCTCATCGGCGACACCGTCACCTGGGAGTTCAACGACGAGGGCACCGAACACAACGTCACCGCGACCGGGAAGGGCACCGCAGAGGGCGACTTCGCCAGCGAGACGATGTCCGAGGGCGAGTTCAGCCACACGTTCATGAGGCATGGCACCTACCCGTACGAATGCACCCTGCACCCGCAGATGAGCGGCACCGTCATCGTGCGATGACGGCGCCACGCGCATCTATTCGACGGTGACCGACTTCGCCAGGTTGCGCGGCTTGTCCACGTCGTAGCCGCGGGTCTGCGCGACCTCGGCCGCGAACACCTGCAGCGGGACCGTGGACAGCAGCGGCTGCAGCAGGCTCGGCGCCGCCGGGATCTCGATGAGGTGATCGGCGTGCGCGCGCACCGCCTCGTCGCCCTCCTCCGCGATCACGATGGTCCGTGCGCCGCGCGCCTTGATCTCCTGGATGTTGGAGACCAGCTTCGAGTGCAGGACCGCGCGGCCCTTCGGCGACGGCATCACGACGATGACCGGAAGGCCCTCCTCGATCAGCGCGATCGGCCCGTGCTTGAGCTCGCCCGCGGCGAATCCCTCGGCGTGGATGTACGCGAGTTCCTTGAGCTTGAGCGCACCCTCGAGTGCCACCGGATACCCGACGTGGCGTCCGAGGAACAGCACGGTCGGCGAGTGCGCCAGTTCCCGCGCCAGCGCCCTGACCGGTTCGACCGTCTGCAGCACGCGCGCGACCAGGTCCGGCATGGCCTCGAGATCGCGGTACTCCCTGGCCACCTCGTCCGGGTACTTGGTGCCGCGCGCCTGCGCCAGCGCCAGCCCCACCAGATAGTTCGCGGTCACCTGGGCCAGGAACGCCTTGGTGGACGCGACACCGATCTCCGGTCCGGCCCGGGTGTAGAGGACGGCGTCGGCCTCGCGCGGGATCTGGGACCCGTTGGTGTTGCACACCGCGAGCACTCGCGCCTTCTGGTCCTTCGCGTGCCGCACCGCCTCGAGGGTGTCTGCGGTCTCACCGGACTGCGAGATCGCGACGACGAGCGTCGAGCGGTCGAGAACCGGGTCGCGGTAACGGAATTCGCTCGCCAGCTCCACCTCGACCGGCAGCCTGGTCCAGTGCTCGATCGCATACTTGGCGAGCAGGCCGGAGTGGTAGGCGCTGCCGCAGGCCACGACGAACACCTTGTCCACATCGCGGAGCTCCTGATCGGAGAGCCGCTGCTCGTCGAGAACGATGCGACCGGCATCGAAATGCCCGAGCAGGGTGTCGGCCACCGCGGCCGGCTGCTCCTCGATCTCCTTGAGCATGAAGTAGTCGTGGCCGCCCTTCTCGGCGGCGGCGAGGTCCCAGTCGATCCGGAACGGACGCGTGGGGACGTCCTCGTTCCCGTCGAAGTCGGTGACCGTGTAGCCGTCGGCGGTGATGACGACGACCTGGTCCTGGCCGAGCTCGACCGCATCGCGGGTGTGCTCGATGAAGGCCGCGACGTCGGATCCGAGGAAGGTCTCGCCCTCGCCGACGCCGATCACCAGCGGGGTGGACCGGCGGGCCGCGACGATGGTGTCCGGGTGGTCGGCGTGCGTGAACACCAGGGTGAACGCGCCCTCCAGGCGGCGGATCACCGTCCTGGCGCTCTCGACGAAGTCTCCGGCGGTGTCACCGGAGGCGTAGGCCCGCGAGACCAGGTGCACCGCCACCTCGGTGTCGGTGTCGGAGGCGAACTCGACGCCGTCGTTCTCGAGCTCGGCGCGCAGCGGCGCGAAGTTCTCGATGATGCCGTTGTGCACGACCGCGACCTTGCCCTCGGCGTCCCGGTGCGGGTGCGCGTTGCGGTCGGTCGGCCTGCCGTGCGTCGCCCAGCGGGTGTGGCCCATGCCCGTGGTGCCGACGAAGCGCTCGGTGCCGGTCTCCGCGAGCTCGGCCTCGAGGTTGGCCAGCCGGCCCGCCTTACGCTCGATCGCGACGCCGCCCACACCGTCGAGGACCGCGATACCGGCCGAGTCGTAGCCGCGATACTCCATCCGGCGCAGCGCCTCCACCACGACGTCCAGCGCCTGGCGGTGGCCGACGTATCCCACGATTCCGCACATGGGTCACCAGGGTACTGGGCTGCCGAACCCCTGCCGACCGGGAGGGCGTGGGCGCCGGGTGACCTGGGTCACGGTGCGACCGGCCCGGTGCCGAACAACGCCGTGCACACCCCGTTGTGCAGTTCGACGGCGACCTGCAGAACCCTGGACCCACCCGCGACCGGCAGCAGCGGAGAGCTGTAATTCGCACAGGTCTTGTTCTTAGCGCTCGGCGCCGCCACCGGCGCCGGGATCTCGAACCAGTTGCCGGCCCCGAAGTTGTCGTTGGCGAGCAGGACCCTGCCGTTCTTCGCCGACGGCTTGCCGTCCTTGCCGACGTAGGTCTGGCCGCCGAGCACCAGTCGGGTGCCGTTCGGCCCGCCCGGCACGGACTGCAGGTACGGCGAGTGCTGGAAGTAACTGCCGTCGGCGGTGGTCACCCTGACCCCCGGGTCGGTCGTCGCACCCCAGTTGACGCCGTCGTGCGAGACCTTGACGTACGGGCTGCAGTACTCGGCGCCGAAGTTGCACATCTCGTAGGTCGAGGCGAACCGTCCGTCCGCCAGCCGGGTCACCACGGCCATGCCGGGACGCACGCGCTGCGGATCACGCGCGAGGATCACCTGCTTGTCGACCCAGTCCAGGCCGTTGACGGAGGACACCCTGCTCAGCACCTGTGAGTGCCGCGGCATCTCGGTCTCGTCGGCGTAGTACAGCCACAGGGTGCCCGCCGCGTCGACGACGAACTCGGGCTCCCAGACGCCCTCGTGGTTCGGGGACCTGGCAGCGACGCCCAGCGGCACCCAGTCCCGGCCGCCGTTCAAGCTCGCCCACACCTTGATGGCGATCCGCCTGTCACGGCCCGCCTCGTACCCGACCGTGCCCGCCCACAGCAGCGTTCCCGGAGGCAGCAGGCCGGCCTGCTGCGGCACCTCGAAGAGGGTGCTGCAGCACAGCCCCGAGTTGGCCTCGGGGTCACGGACCGCGCCGATCGGATGGAAGCTGGCGCCGTCGTCGGTGCTCTCGAGGATCGGAGAGAAGTAACCCTGCGCATCGCGGCTGGTCATCGACGCCAGGATCGTGCCCGACTGCTTGAGCCGGACCAGGCGCGGATACTCCCCCACCCCGAGCACCGAGGGACCCGGTTGCGCTATGGCGGGGGTGGGACCGGCGACCAGGAGAAACAGGAACGAGAGTGCGAGACAATATGCTGCTCTGCGCAAGGTGCACCGTCCGGATAGTCGGGAAGTCCCGCGAATTCAAACAGACCGGAACCCCCGATCGTGATGCTTTCGCGACATTCCGATTCCGGGTGCGCAACCGGCAGTTATTGTGCTGTGATATCCGGCTCGGACCTGGTCAGGAAGTCGGCCAGTGCGGGCCACATCGTCTCGCGGGCCGCGCGACCGGTGAGCACGCCGAGGTGCCCGCCGGGGAACGCACCGAAGCGGACCGATGGCGCCCCTGTGAGCAGTTCGGTGAGGTGATGGACGGCCTTCACGGGCGCGAGCCCGTCGCCCGCGCCCGCGATGACCATGGTCGGTACGTCGATCTCGCTCAGACTGACCCGCCTGCCCCCGATCTCCATGTGGCCGGTCGCGAACTCGTTCGACCGCATCACCACGTGATAGAGCTGGCCGAAGGTGCGACCCGGGTACGCATACATGCTGTTCATGAAGCGGTCCACCGCCTCGAGCTGCTCGAGGTGGTCCCTGTCGTCGAGGTTCGCGAGAACGGTGAACGGCCTGGTCAGATACTTGTCGACACTCGCCGCCTTGAAGCCGAGGCTGGTCAGCGGGGCCGGGATGTTTCCGAGCGCCCGATAGAGGGGCGCAACGGTATAGGGACCGAACAGCCGGTCGAGCGGACGCAGGGTCGCGAACAGCGGAACCTGCCGCAGGTCGAACGGGCTGGCGATCGGGGTCAGTGAGGCCAACGGCAACTCCGGATGTGCCGCGGCCGCATAGACGGCGAAGATCCCGCCCAGCGACCAGCCCGCGAGGTGCACGAGCGCGCCGCCCGCGTCGTCACTGACCACCTGCACCGCATCGGGGATCACGTCGTCCACCCAGTGCTCGAAGCCGCGGGTCCGGTCCTGGAAGTTCACCGGGCCGTAGTCCACGACATACACGTCACGACCGGTTTCCATCAGGTATTCCACGACGCTGCAGCCACGGCGCAGGTCGAAGGCGACAGAGGTGGCCGCCAGCGGCGTGACCAAGAGCAGGGGCACACCCGTCGCCGCACGGTCGGCGGAGCGGAACCGGCGGATCGTGCGCTCGGCGTTCGAGTCGACGACCTCCGACGGCGTCGGCCGCAGGTCCGCCAGCCCGTTCGACCCGAGTCGGGCGCACACGTTCTCGAACGCGCGGGTCAGATCGCGGGGCACCGGTACCGGAATGCCAAACACTTGTCGCTTCTCCCTCGTGGTTCTCGATCGGATACGGTCATCCTCGTGGCGCCGACTCCTAAGACCCTGGCCTCTCAGCTATCTAAGCGCGGTCCGCACAAGGTGCTGCGCGGCGACCTCTCCCTCGCGGGCCAGCCCGGTGTGGTGTACACACCGGCGGAAGGCTTCTCGCTGCCCGCGGTCGCGTTCGCGCACGGCTGGATGACCGGCGTCGACCGGTACGCCCAGACCCTCACCCACCTCGCGTCCTGGGGCCTGGTAGTGGCCGCACCCGCCACCCAGCGCACGCCGGTCCCCTCGCACCTGGGCCTCGCCGCGGATCTGCGGACCGCGGTCGACATCTGTGCGGGCGTGCGCCTCGGCCCCGGGAAGATCAGCGTCGACGCGACCCGGGTGGCCTACGCCGGCCACGGCATGGGGGCGGGCGCTGCGGTGATCGCGGCCGCCCAGCACGGCCCGGCCGCGGCCGTCGCCGCACTGTTCCCGGCACCGACCTCGCCGTCGGCCGAGAAAGCCGCAGCCACCCTCGCGGGTCCCGGGCTGATCATCGCGGGCGACGAGGACATCGATTCGCTGAACTGCAATGCCCGCTCGATCGCCGAGGCCTGGGGCGGACAGGCGATCCTGCGGACGGTCGACGGCGGCTCGGCCGGCGGACTCCCCGAGGGCCGCAGGATGCTCGGCGCGCTCGGACTCGGCGGTTCCGAGCGCCGGACGCAGAAGACGACGCGCGCGCTGCTGACCGGATACCTGCTCTATCACCTGCTCGGCGAGACCCGGTACGAGCAGTTCGCGCTGCCAGGCGCCCACCTCCCTGGCTCCCTGGCCGTCGAGCTGGCCGCCGATCAGACGAGCCAGCTCACCGGGTAGCCGTCGGCCGGCTCCGTCTCCGCGGCCGGTGAGTCCACTGCCGCGGAACACAAT
The DNA here is from genome assembly GCF_040548995.1 of Rhodococcus sp. PvR044. Lineage (NCBI taxonomy): Bacteria > Bacillati > Actinomycetota > Actinomycetes > Mycobacteriales > Nocardiaceae > Rhodococcus > Rhodococcus sp. PvR044. The sequence continues at coordinate 421,636 of NZ_JBEPSX010000001.1, read as the reverse complement.
TGACGCGAACGCGCCTCGGCGGCGAGGTTCGCGTCCGCGATGGCGACCCGGATCCGCTCGAGCGCGGCGGAATGCTCGGCGAGCACCGATTCCGCCCTGAGCCGGTTCCTCACAGCGGACCGGCCTCGGCCAGTTCGGCCCCCGATTCCGGCGCCGGGTCGGCGGGGCGCTCGTCGACGGTCGACGCGGGGGCCTTGGACCTGCCGTCGCGGGCCTGCCGCGGGGTCGGTACTGGCGGCATGGGTTCGGGCGCCGGGGCATCCGACACCGGGGGTTCGGGCACCGGGTGATCCCCCTGGTCGGCGGCGGGATCGGGCGACGCAGGCGGTTCCGGCGGTTTCGTGATCGGCGCGGATTCGGTTGCCCGCGAATCGCATTCGCACAGATTCGGTTCACCGTCCGCTCCGATCTCGACACGGTAGGTTCTCGGCTCGCCATCCTCCCGCACCAGCTGCAGGGTCTGGCCCTCGGTGGTCTCGACGACGACCATCGTCACCGTCGGTTCGGCGGCCGCCACCGGCGCGACGGGCGACTGCGCGGGAGCCGCCGGGGTGAATCCGGCGACGGGATCGTCCACCCGGTCGACCGCACCGAATCCGTCCGGATCGGAGCCGGCGAGTTCCATTGCGTCCGAGACCAATCGGTGCGCGCCGTCGATCGCCCTCGCGGTCGCGTCGCACAGCTCGAGGACACATGAGAGCTGCGCCTGCACGTGCGGCACGAACACTTCACTCAGCCACGTCGAGGTGAGGTCGACGGCGACGTCGAGAAGCCGGTCGCCGACCAGCGCCCCGGAACGCACCACGGACGGGATCATCGGGGTCAGCTCGGCGAACAGACCGGACGCCTGCCGCAACAGCCCCCACGCGTTGTCGCCGGACTCGAGCCGCACGACCGCGATCATCAGGTCGATCTCCGCCGGGGTGCGCCCCGCGATCTGCGTCGCGTCGAGTTCGTCCATCACGGTGGCGTTCGCCGCGACCACCGTCGCGATGACATCGGCGGCCGCCAGCAGGGCAGCGTGCACGCCTGCCATGGCCTCGGTGCTCGCGCGGGCGCGATCGAGGTCGGCGTCGAGCGCCGCCAGCGCCGAGTCGGCCGCGACGCCCTCCCACCCGGCCGCGAGGCCGAGGATCAGCTGCTGCTGCGCGTCGCACTGCGCGCGCATCGTGTCGACCGCGGCCCCGACGACGTCCGCGTCCGCGCGCAGCGCCGCGAGATCGCTCACGGCGAGTCCGAAATACCGCTCGCTGAGCTGGTCGTAGTCGATCGTCGGCTCGGTCACGGACCCCAGCCTCGGCAGGAACCGGGCGAAGTACGCCAGTTCGTCCGAAGCGGCCGGATTCACCGGTCCGCCCCGCCGACGGTCCCGGCGTTCTCCCTTTCCTGCCACGCATACGCGGCGATCGCCGCATCCAGCCGGTGCGCGTTCGACCTCGTCGCCTCCGCCCAGGCCAGCACGGGACCGGCGAGCCGTTCGTCACGGCTCCGCAGCGCCGCCGCCGCCGCGTCCAGCGCTGCCGCGGAGGTGACGAACCCCGCCGTGACGGTTCGCAGCGCCGCCACGTCCAGTTCGAAACGCTCCCCCACCACGACTCCCCCCGCCGGATACACCTGTCAGGAGTACAGACGCAGCCGGTGCCCGTTCGGTTCCCTCCGGTGACCTAGAAGGCCTCTTCCTCCAGCTCCATGATCTCGTTGTCGATCGACTCGAGGATCACCTTCGTCGCGGCCAGGTGCGGCAGGACATTCTTGGCGAAGAACGACGCGACCGCGACCTTGCCGCGATAGAACGACCGATCCTTGGCCGGTGCGCCACCGTCGAGGGCGGTCAGCGCCACCTCGGCCTGAGCCAGCAGACGCCACGCGATGAGCAGGTCTCCCACGGCGTACAGGAAGCGCACCGAGCCGAGTCCGACCTTGTACAGCTCGGACGGCTGCTGCTGAGAGGCCATCAGGTAGCCGGTCAGGATCCCCGCCATCTCCTGCACGTCGGTCAGTGCGGTCTCGAGCAGCGCCCGTTCGGTCTTGAGGCGGCCGTTGCCCGCGGCGCTGTCGATGAACTGGCGCACCTGACCCGCCACGTGGGCGAGCGCGACCCCACGGTCGCGGGCAATCTTCCGGAAGAAGAAGTCCTGTGCCTGGATCGCCGTGGTGCCCTCGTAGAGGGTGTCGATCTTGGCATCGCGGATGTACTGCTCGATCGGGTAGTCCTGCAGGTAGCCGGAACCACCGAGGGTCTGCAGGCTCTCGGTGAGCAACTCGTAGGCCCGCTCGGAGCCGACGCCTTTGACGATCGGCAGCAGCAGATCGTTCACCCGCTCGGCGAGCTCGGCGTCGGCACCGGACACCAACTCGGCGACATCGGCGTTCTGATGCGCCGCGGTGTAGAGATACACCGCGCGCAGGCCCTCCGCGTACGCCTTCTGCATCGCCAGGCTGCGGCGCACGTCGGGATGGTGGGTGATGGTCACCCGGGGCGCGGACTTGTCCGTCATCTCGGTGAGGTCCGCGCCCTGCACGCGCTCCCTGGCGTAGGCCAAGGCGTTCAGGTATCCGGTCGACAGCGTCCCGGCAGCCTTGGTGCCCACCATCATTCGAGCGTTCTCGATCACCTGGAACATCTGGGCGATGCCATTGTGTACCTCGCCGACGAGCCAGCCGACGGCCGGTACATCGGTGGCTCCGAAGGTCAGCTCGCACGTGGGTGAGGACTTGATGCCCATCTTGTGCTCGACACCGGTGACGTACACGCCGTTGCGATCGCCGAGTTCGAGGGTGTCCGGATCGAAATGGACCTTCGGGACGTAGAACAGGCTCAGGCCCTTCGTCCCCGGGCCCGCACCCTCGGGACGGGCCAGCACCAGGTGGAACAGGTTCTCGGCGGTGTCCCCGACGTCGCCGCCCGAGATGAACCGCTTGACGCCCTCGATGTGCCAGGTGCCGTCGGTCTGCTGGATCGCCTTCGTGCGGCCCGCACCGACGTCAGACCCGGCGTCCGGTTCGGTCAGCACCATGGTGCCCGCCCACCCACGCTCGAATCCGGCCTTGGCCCAGTGCTTCTGCTGTTCGGTCCCGACGGTGTAGAGCACGCTGGCCATCAACGGCCCCATGTTGAAGAAGCTCGCCGACCCGTTCGCGGCGACCAGCATCTCGCCGATCGCCCAGACCAGGGGGGCCGGAGCGGGCACACCGCCCATGCCCTCGGGCAGGCCGAGGCGTGACCACCCGGCCTCGTTCACCGCCTCGACGGTCTTGCGCAGTGAATCGGGGACGACGATCGCGTGGTTCTGGGCGTCGAACTCGACGGGATGGCGATCCGCGTCGACGAAGGACGCGGCGACCGGCCCCTCTGCCAGCCTCGCGACCTCCGCGAGGATGTTGCGCACGGTGTCGGCGTCGAGGTCGCCGTAGGCACCACCGTCGAGCAGCTTTCCGATCCCGAGCACCTCGAACAGGTTGAACTCAATATCGCGCACGTTGCTCTTGTAGTGACCCATCTCGCCGAACCCTCCCTAGTCGTCGATTCGCAAAGAAGCCTGCCCGACAAGAGATTCAGTACGCAACCGTAGGTAGCGGGACGCCCGCTCAGAACTCGCTCTTCGGGATGAAGATCCACATCGCCAAGTAGATGAGGAACTGCGGGCCCGGCAGCAGACAGGAGGCGACGAAGAGCGCTCGCACCAGCCACGGCTTCCAGCCGAGGTACTGGGCGAGGCCGGCGCAGACGCCGCCGAAGATGTTCCCGGTGCGGGCACGAGTCAGGCGACGGCTGGTGGTCTGGGTGGTCATGGTGCTCCCTTTCGTCGGACGGTGCAGCGGCTCGCTGCGTTGTCCTCCACTATTCGGGAGTCGATGTCCTCACCGCATCGCGCTGAGGGTTGATTTCGGCATCGGGGTATCCCCTTGGAGGATGAGTCGAAACCCCTGGCCGGTTCGGGGTTCACCCCTAGTCCGCGACCACGGACGCCGCGCCCTAGACCGAGGCGACACGGTCCGCGAGCCCATCGGCCAGCTTCTGCGCGATCTCGATCTCGGTGGCCTCGACCATCACCCGCACCAGCTGCTCGGTGCCGGACGGGCGGAGCAGCACGCGGCCGGCCTCGCCGAGCATCGCCTCGGCCTCGGCAACCGCCTCGAGCACTGCGGGCGCGCAGGCGACCGCGGCCTTGTCGGTGACCTGGACGTTGACGAGCACCTGCGGCAGCGTGCGCATCACCGCGGCCAGCTCACGCAGCGACTTGCCGGTCTGGGCCATCCGGCCCATCAGCCTGAGCCCGGTGAGGACGCCGTCGCCGGTGGTCCCGAAGCCGGGCAGCACCACGTGTCCCGACTGCTCGCCGCCGAGGCTGAACGAACCGTTGCGCAGCTCCTCGAGGACGTACCGGTCGCCGACCGCCGTCGTGCGGACCTCGATACCCGCCTCACGCATCGCGATGTGCAGGCCGAGGTTGCTCATCACCGTCGCGACCAGGGTGTTCTGGGCCAGTTCGCCGGACTCGCGCATCGCGAGGGCGAGCACGCTCATGATCGCGTCACCGTCGACCACGGAGCCGGTGGCGTCGACGGCCAGGCACCTGTCCGCGTCCCCGTCGTGCGCGATGCCCAGGTCAGCGCCGTGTGCGAGCACCGCGGCCTGCAGCTCTTCGAGGTGGGTGGAACCGCAGCCGTCGTTGATGTTGAGGCCGTCGGGATCGGCGTGGATGGCGATGACCCGCGCGCCCGCCGCCCGGTAGGCCTCCGGGCCCACCGTCGAGGCGGCGCCGTTCGCGCAGTCCACCACCACGGTCAGCCCGTCGACACGGTGGGTGGTGGCGCGAGTGAGGTTCTCGAGGTACCGCTCGGCCGCGTCGGTCGCGGTGCGGACGCGACCGATGCCGGCGCCGGTCGGCCGCGGGATCAGGTCGCGGTCGGCGATGGCGGCCTCGATGCGGTCTTCCGACTCGTCGTCGAGCTTGTGACCGCCCGCCGCGAAGATCTTGATGCCGTTGTCCGGCATGGGGTTGTGCGAGGCGGAGATCATCACGCCGAGCGCGGCGTCGTAGGCGCCGGTGAGGAAGGCGACGGCAGGAGTGGGCAGCACGCCGACGTTGATGACGTCGACGCCCGCCGCGGTGAGCCCGGCGGTGACGGCCGCCTCGAGCATCTCACCGCTCGCGCGGGGGTCCCGTCCGAGGACGGCGATCGGTCGGGGCGCGCCCCGCTCGGAGAGCGCCAGCACAGAGGCTGCCGCCCCCGCGATCCGCAGCGCCAACTCGGCGTCTAGCTCCGCATTCGCCAAGCCGCGCACGCCGTCCGTACCGAACATCCGACCCATGTAAACAGACCCCTCTGTCTTTGCTACGACAAGAGCAGGCGTCCGGTACTGCTGGACGCCTGCTCTTGTTGGTGAACAGGTGCCGATGCCGACCCTCGGGGCCGGCATCGGCGACACATCAGCGCTTGGAGTACTGAGATGCCTTACGGGCCTTCTTCAGGCCGTACTTCTTGCGCTCGACGGCGCGGGCGTCACGGGTGAGGAAGCCGGCGCTCTTGAGGGCCGGGCGATCCTCGGGGGTGACCTCGATCAGGGCGCGGGCGATGGCCAGACGCAGGGCGCCTGCCTGTCCGGACGGTCCGCCGCCGTGCAGGAGGGCAACGATGTCGAAGGACTCGGTGCGCTCCACGGTGACGAGCGGGGCCTTGATGAGCTGCTGGTGCACCTTGTTGGGGAAGTAATCCTCCATGGTGCGGCCGTTGAGCTTGAACTCGCCGGTGCCGGGGACCATGCGGACGCGGACGACCGCCTCCTTACGACGGCCGACGGTCTGGATCGGACGATCGATGTAGATCGGGGCTGCGGGGGCGACTGCCGCCTCGGCCTCGAACTCCTCGACGATCTCGGGCTGATCCGCGGAGTCGAACTCCTCCACCACGGTCTCCTCGACAACGACCTCAGCGGTCTCGTTCTGCTCGGTCACTGGGCCACCTGCTTGATCTCGAACGGAACCGGCTGCTGCGCGGCGTGGGGGTGATTCGGGCCTGCGTAGACCTTCAGCTTGCCGGCGATGGCGCTGCCGAGCTTGTTCTTCGGGAGCATGCCGACGACGGCCTTCTCCACGAGGCGGTCGGGGGTCCGCTCGAGGACCTCGCCGACGGTGCGGGACCGCAGGCCACCCGGGTATCCGGAGTGGTTGTACAGGAGCTTGCCGTCGCGCTTGTTGCCGCTGATCGCGACCTTGTCGGCGTTGATGATGACGACGAAGTCGCCGCCGTCAACGTGCGGTGCAAAGGTGGGCTTGTGCTTGCCGCGGAGCAGGTTCGCTGCCTGCACGGCAAGTCGGCCGAGCACCACGTCAGTGGCGTCGATGACGTGCCACGTGCGGGTCACATCTCCGGCCTTCGGGGTGTACGTAGACACAGAACTTCCTCGTCATATCGTGTAGCTGCTGGCCACAGCGTGTGGTCCGGATGATCTCGGCGGCCAGTGGAGACCCGAGAACCCGCACTACAACGGGCACGTGAGTGCCGCGCCGTACCGCACGCCGACGTAGAACCATACCGCGCAGGTCAGGGCCTGGTCAAAGTCGGTCCCGGTGGCTCACCGATCCCGTGGCTCACCGCTGGCCGAGCGCGTCCGCCAGCTGCTCGACCGCCCAGGTGATCTCGTCGCGCTCGATGACGAGCGGCGGCGCCATCCGGATGGTCCCCTCGTGCGCGTCCTTCGCGAGTACCCGGCGGGCGAGCAAACGCTCGCAGACGACCCGGGCGCCCGGCTGACCGGCCGCCAGCTGCACGCCTGCCCACAACCCGCGCCCGCGGACCTCCGAGACCTGTTCCTGCGGCAGCTGCCCGAGCAGATCGTGCAGATGGGCGCCCAGTTCGCGGCTGCGCTGCTGGAACTCCCCCGTCTCCAGCAGCCGGACCACCTCGCTGCCGACCGCGCAGGCGAGCGGGTTCCCGCCGAAGGTGCTGCCGTGCTGACCGGGGCGGATCACCTCCATCACCGACCGGTCCGCCACCACGGCGGAGACCGGGATCAGCCCACCACCGAGCGCCTTCCCGAGGATGTAGACGTCGGGGACGACGTTCTCGTGATCGCAGGCGAAGGTGTCGCCGGTCCGGCCGAGACCGCTCTGGATCTCATCCGCGAGCATGAGGATCGAGTGCTCGTCGCACAGCGCCCGGACCGCGGCGAGGTAGCCGTCGGGCGGGACCAGCACACCTGCCTCGCCCTGGATCGGCTCGATCAGGACGGCCACGGTGTTCGGGGTGACCGCGGCCGCGAGCGCGTCGAGGTCGCCGTAGTCGACGGTGAGGAAACCGGGTGCGTACGGGCCGAAGCCGTCGTGCGCATCGGGGTCGGTGGAGAACCCGACGATGGTGATGGTCCGGCCGTGGAAGTTCCCGGCGAAGGTGATGATCTCGGCGCGGTCGGCGGCGACACCCTTGACGTCGTACCCCCAGCGCCTTGCCAGTTTCAGCGCGGTCTCGACGGCCTCGGCCCCGGTGTTCATCGGGAGCACCGCCTCCTTGCCGCACAGCCGGCTCACGTCCTCGCAGAACCCGGCGAACGCCTCGTGCTGGAACGCGCGGCTGGTGAGCGCGAGCGTGCCGAGCTGCGCACGGGCGACCTCGACCAGTCGCGGGTGCCCGTGCCCGAAGTTGAGCGCCGAGTACCCGGCCAGCATGTCGAGGTACTCGACGCCGTCGATGCCGCGCGCCCAGGCACCGCGCGCCGAGTCGATGACCACCGGCAGCGGATCGTAGTTGTGCGCGCTGTGCGCCTGGGCCCGCGCGAGTTCCGCGAGCGTGCCCGCGGTCACCGGCACCCGCGCGTTCATCGGGCCGCCTGTATCTCGCGATAGCCGCGGAGTTCGAGGGTGCAACATTTGATCCCACCGCCGGACTTGAGGAACTCCGAGAAGTCCACCGGGACCGGGGTGTACCCACGCTCGGCGAGCAGGCCGGCCAGCCGCTGCGCCTGACTGGGCAGCACCACGTTGCGGCCGTCGCTGACCAGGTTGAGGCCGAGCCACCGGGTGTCGGCCTCCTCGGCGATGACGGCGTCGGGGAACAGGTCTCGAAGGACCGCGAGGCTCTCGGGGGCGAATGCCCCCGGCAGGTAGGCGACGGTGCGATCGTCGAGGACGCCGAGCGCCGTGTTGAGGTGGTAGTACCGGGGATCGATCAGCCGCAGGGTGACCACCCGGCGGCCCAGGTGCCGGGCCTCCTCGGCGTGCGCGCGCTCGTCGGTGCGGAACCCCGTTCCCGCGCAGACGATGTCGCCGACCACCAGCAGGTCGCCCTCACCCTCGTTGATGTACCGAGGACGGGTGGGCCGGAACAGTCCGTTGGCGCGGAACCAGCGCAGCACGTGGTCGGCCTCCGCGGCCCGCTGTTCGGTTCGGTACCGGGCACCGAGCGCGACCCCGTCGATGACGAGGCCGCTGTCGGTCACGAAGACCATGTCCGGGAGCCCCGGCACGGGATCGATCGTCAGGACCTCGTGTCCGAGCCGCCGATAGGTCTCGACCAGGTGCTCCCACTGCGACATCGCCAACGCGGTGTCGACGGGATCCTCGGGTCGCATCCACTCATTGATGCTGTAGACCACGTCGAAGAAGGTCGGGGGGCACATCAGGTAGCTCCGCGGCCGCGCGCGGCGGGCGTCCGTCGGGCCGGGATCGGCCCCTGCGGTCTGCGTCATCCCCTGCCCCTTTCGGCGAAGGTGCTACGAGTATCCGCGCCAGGCGAAACCGAATCAATGACCTGGCCCCGAACACGAGAATTCCCCGGTGGCTCTCCTCCACCGGGGAATTCTCATGGCATGAACGCAACCAGCGCGCCGATCTCAGGCCCAGCTGGCGGCCGCACTGTTGTTCGTCGCGTTCATGTCGTCATTACCGGCGCCGACGGCCCGACCGATGGCCTCGAGGACCTGGTTCAGCTCGTTGGCCGCGGAATCCCACTTGGCCTGCTGCGCCTGGTAGGCCTCCGACGCGGAGCCCTCCCACTCGGCGACGAGCGGCGCGAGGTAGCTCTTCAGGTCGCCCAGCTTGCCGTTGATGTTGCCGCTGGTGGCGGCGATGTCCGCCCTGGCGCCGTCGATGGCGCCGAAGTCGTAACGCATGGTCCCGCTCATGGGTCCTCCTACTGTGTGGATCGAAGCAGTCTGGTTCGAAAAAGGGTGTCGCCCACCCGGGTCCGGCCCGAGCGCGCGGGACTCAGATGTTGAGGCCGCCGCCCGCGTTGTTGATGGCGCTCGAGTGGTCGTCCTGCACCGCGGCGTAGGCGACGCCATTGGCCTTGATGTTCTCGCTGATCGCGAGCAGCGACTCGTTGAGGCGCTTGGCGCTGGAGTCCCAGCGGACCATCAGGTTGTCGAACGCGACCTTGGCTGCGCCTTCCCAGGCACCGTTGACGGCGGCGAGCCGACCCTGCAGCGAGGACAGCTGCCCCTGGATGTCCGCGTTGACATCGCCCACGTGCCGCGACGCGGTCTCCATGGTTTCGGTGGTAGTCCTCATCTGACCGCTCATGACCAGCTCCTTAGAAATCGTCCGCGTCCTGGATTTCCAGCCCCCTCTGGACTGAGACGGACCGCGCCTACAGATAGTTGGACGCGCGCGCCCAGCCGTTCGGTTCCATCGAATCCGAACCAATTTCCGCGAGCAGGCAAGCGCTCAGCGGCCGGCGATCACCGTCGAGCGAACTGCCTGCTCACACGGGTCTGCGAGGTCACGCCACCGATCCGGCGAGGTCTGGCAGCCGACACTGACCTGCAGCCCGTCCTCGACGAGGACAGACCACCGGACCTCGGTATCGGGGTCCGGTCTCTCCCGGTACAGAAGTCCCGGCCGCCCGTCGACGGCACCGCGCTCGATCGCGCTGAAGGTCTCCGGCCGCATCTCGGCGCGCCGACTCAGGGTGTGCGCCACCGCCTCGAGATCCGCCCCAGGCGTCAGTTCCTGCGCCACGACCAGGATTCGTGCGGCTGCGCCCTTCTCCGGCACCAGCTCCACCCGGGCCGCGTCGCCGCGGTCGGCGCGTTCGCGCCACCCAAGGGGAACGGTCACGCTCACCCGGCCCGCGCGTGCGGATGACTGCGCCTGCACCTCCGTGTCCGGCTCCGCCGATGCGCGAGGATCGCCGCCTCCCGCGACGACGACAACCGCGGTGATCGCCGCGACCACGAGCACACCGGCCGCGACAAGCGGGCCCCACCGGCCGACGGTGGCCCACCGCGACCGGCGCACCACCGGCGCGATCGTCTCGGGCGCGGCCGGCGTCTGAGCCACCATGTCGAGCCCACGGGCCAGCGCACCCGCCGCGACGGCGGAGCCAGAGACCACCCTCGCCACCACCGGCAGATCCCACCCCGCCTCGATCGCATCGACGATCGAGAGTCCAGCCGTTCCCGGCAGTTCGCCGGTGACGAGGATTCTCGGCGGTCGTTCGGGGCACAGTTCACGCATCGCCGCGGCGAACTCGCCTGCCACATCCGGGTTGTCACGCAGATCCGACGAGCCCAGTTCCGCCCGGTGTACGCAGTCGTCGCTCTCGGCACCGGGCACCGAGGCCGTCGTCTCGAGGAACCCGACCTCGAGCACCGCGCTTCCGGTCGGCATCGGCTCGGGCGACCACCGCGCCAGCGCCTCCGGGACACCGATCAGGAGCACCCCCTTGCCTATCCCACGGCCTGCCTTGACCAGGGCCCGCCGACGACCGCGACCCCAGTGCGCCGGGTGGGTGAGCACCACCAGATCCGGCGCGGTGCGCACCCCGAGTCCGGCCACCAGGTGCCCCAGCACGCCTGCGAGCACCTCGTCCATCGGGAACACCCGATCGCCGAGCGAGAGGTACTCGTCGTCGACATACCGGATCGGGTACGGCTCGAAGGACTCCGGATCGGCGATCCCCGCGGCGAAGGCCCGGTCCCCGAACCGCAAACCGAAGGAGTCTGCGTACACCGCCGCCGGGCAATCGAAGTGCACGCCCGCGTGGCACCCCCACACCGTCGACTCGGTGAGGTGGATGGCCAGCACCCCGTCCGCGGTCACAGCGGCGGAAGCCACGCCACCTGTACCAGGGAGGCACCCGCCCTGGTGACCAGAGTGCCTCGGCCAGGCGGCATCTCACTGGGGCGGACGGTGCCGATCAGGTTGCCCTCGTCGCGGCTTCCGCTCATCACGAGACCCGCCGGCACGAGGTCACGCAACCGCGCGATGATCGGCTCGTACAGCGCCCGGGCCGCGCCACCGGAACGGCGGGCGATGACCAGGTGCAGGCCGATGTCGTTGGCGTGCGGCAGGTACTCGAGCAGCGGGGTCAGCGGGTTCCCGCTCGAGGTGGCGACGAGGTCGTAATCGTCGACCACCACGTAGATCTCGGGTCCGGTCCACCAGTTCCGGTCGCGCATCGCCTGGATGGTGATGTCGGGCGCGGGCATCCGGGTCTCCATGATCGATGCGAGCTCGTTCATGAACTTGGTCGCCGTCACCGAGTTCGGCGCGTACCCGGCGAGATGATCGCCCTCGACGACCCCCAGCATGGTCCGCCGGTAGTCGATCTGGATGATCTTGGCCTGCGATGGGGTGTTCGATTCCATGATGCCCGCGCAGATCCCGCGCAGCAGCGTGGTCTTACCGGACGCGCTGTCGGCGAACGTGAGCATGTGCGGCTGTTCCGCGAAGTCGACGAAAGCCGGCGCCAATTCGGCCTCGTCGATGCCGATCGGGATCCGGAGACACCCGCCATCGCCCGCGGGCGGTCCGCCCGCCGCCGCCATCGCGACCAGTTCGGCGCGTGGGAATCGTTCGGGGAGCATCCGCACCGGCGGTGCGGCGCGCCCGACGGTGACCGCCGAGATCCGCGCGACGGCGTCCGCGACGCCCGCGGTGAGGTCGGCACTGGTCGGGTTCCCGTCCACTCGCGGCAACCCCGTCAGCAGGTGCAGTCCCTCCCGCGTCATGCCGCGGCCGGGTCGCCCTTCCGGCACGCGGGATGCCTTGGGCCTGCCCACGTCCGAATCCGACGGGTCGCCGAGCCGGAGCTCGATCCGGGTGCCCAACTGATCCTTGAGCGCCGGGCGGATCTCGCCCCACCGGGACGCCGTGAGGACCACATGCACGCCGAACGAGAGGCCCTGACCGGCCAGGGCACCGATCTGCGCCTCGAGGGGTTCGAAGTCCTGCCGAATACTGGGCCAGCCGTCGATCACCAGGAACACGTCGCCGAACGGGTCCCCGGACACGCCGAGCGCTCCAGGCTCTCGGGTCGCTCCGCGGGCTCCGCTCTCGTGGCCGCCGGTGGCCGGATCGAGCGAACGAAGCCGCCGGAACTCGGCCATCGAATCGATGCCCAGCTCCCGGAAGCGGTGTTCGCGCTGACGCACGATGGAGTTCATCTCGGCGACGGTGCGCCGCACCCGGTCCACGTCGAGGCGGTTCGCGACCGATCCGACATGCGGGAGTCCGGCCAGGCCTGCCAGGGTGCCGCCGCCGAAGTCGAGGCAGTAGAACTGCACCTGCTCGGGGGAATGGACAAGGGCCATCGACATGATCACGGTGCGCAGCACGGTCGACTTGCCCGACTGAGGTCCGCCGACGATCGCCATGTTGCCCTGGGAGCCGGAGAGATCCACCACCAGCTCGTCGCGCCGCTGGTCGTAGGGCCGGTCCACGATACCGATCGGCGCCCGCAGCGTGCTGACCGCGGAGACCGGCTCGACCAGAACGGATCTCGGCAACAACGAGTTCAGGGTCGGCGGGTCCTCAAGCGGGGGCAGCCACACGTTGTGGGCGGCGGGACCGCGTCCCCGGATCCGGTCCACCACCGTCTCCAGGACCGTCAACCCGCTCGGTTCGGGCGCCACGTCCGCGGCACTCGGCGGCAGCGCGGCCGGGACATCGACGATCAGGTCGGACACCGGCGCGGCGGTGAACGGGCGCGGCCTCAGGTCGATCGGGGACGCGGCGGCCTCGATCGCGGCCCGCGATCGGCCACCGAGGTAGGGACCGGAGACATAGGCGGCCGCGAACCTGACGATCTCGGCGGAGTCGCACTTGAGGTAGCCGGAGCCCGGTGTGCCCGGGAGGTGGTACGCGTCCGGCACACCGAGGACGGTGCGGGACTCGTTGGCAGAGAACGTCTTGAGGCCGATCCGGTAGGAGAGGTGACTGTCGAGCCCGCGAAGCTTGCCTTCCTCGAGCCGCTGGCTGGCCAGCAGCAGGTGCATGTGCAGTGATCGGCCCAGCCGCCCGATCGCAACGAACAGGTCCGCGAACTCCGGCTGCTGACTGAGCAGCTCGGAGAACTCGTCGACCACGATGAACAGCGCGGGCAGCGGGGCGAGGTCGGCTCCGGCGGCACGCGCCTTCTCGTAGTCGGAGACGTTCGCGAAGTTGCCCGCCGAACGCAGCAACTCCTGCCTGCGGTTCATCTCTCCCGCGAGGGCGTCCTTCATCCGGTCGACCATCGCCAACTCCTCGGAGAGGTTGGTGATGACCGCGGCGACGTGCGGTGCCCCCTCGAGTCCGAGGAAGGTGGCGCCGCCCTTGAAGTCGACGAGCACGAGGTTCAACGATTCCGGCGAGTGGGTCGCCAGCAGCCCGAGGACCAGGGTGCGGAGGAACTCCGACTTCCCCGATCCGGTCGCGCCGATGCACAGGCCGTGGGGGCCCATGCCGTTCTCGGCGGCTTCCTTGAGATCGATCTCGACCGGTGAGCCGTCCATACCGACGCCGATCGGTACGCGCAGGCGCTCGCGCGCGGTCCTCGGCGCCCACGCCACCCCCGGGTCGAGGGTGGCGACATCCGGGATACCGAGCAGGTGATGCCAGCTCGCCACCGGCTGACCGTCCTCGACCGCATCGGTCGTCTGCTGGGTCGTCGTTCGGTAGGGGGCCAGTCGCCTGGCTGCGGTCTGCGCCTGATGGGTACTGAGCTGATCCGCCACCGCGAAGATCTCGATCCCGGAACCGCTTCGTGCGCCGATGGATTCGCCATCCATCACCAGCTGGATCCCACGACTCGCCGCCAGCTTGGGGCAGTATCCGCTGAGGTCGAGCACCGTCACGGAATCGAGGCCGCCGTCGATGATGGACTCGCCGTCCAGGATCCCGCCGTCGATCACCACGATCATCTGCGCCACCCCGGGAGTGGCCGGGGCGTTGCGCGAGTACCGATTGCGGACGGCCAGCTGCGGCCCGAGCGAGGCCTCGAGCTCCATCAACGAACCGAAGAACATCCTGCTGGTGCCTGCCCCGTCCTGCGCCTCCGGATGCTGCGAATGCGGCAGCCATTTTGCCCATTCCCACTCGGGCGCGGTGTCGGGACCGCAGACGACCGCGACCTGCAGCTGATCGGGACCGTGGAAGGTGCACAGCTGCACCAGCATCGAACGCACCATCGCCCTGGCCGCCTGACGGTCACCGTCGACCCCGATGGCAGCGAAACCGCGCACCGATACCGCGGTCGGCAGCTCGTGGACCACCGAATGGGTGCGCACGAATCGTCGCAGCGACACCGCGGCGACCGGTTCGAGGTCCTCCACGGGGCCGGTCTCCGGCGCGATCAGGCGGGTCGCCAGCCGTTGGCTGCCTCGGCCGACCCGAACGTGGCAGTAATCCGGATCGGCGACCCGCCGCTCCCACATACGCGCGGTCCCCGCGAGCGTCCACAGGAACCTCGGATCCGGGTGACTCCACTCGAGCGCCGCACGCTGCTTGTCGCCGGTGTCGTAGACGTCCCGTCGCAGCTGATCGAGGTAGCGCAGATAGTCCTTGCGGTCCTCGTTCGCCTCCGCCGACCTGGCGCCCCCGCCCTTTCCGCCCCCGCCCGCGAGCATCCCCAGCATCGAGACGACCATCATCACCGGGAACAGCAGCGACATCGGGTTGGCTGCCATGCCGGAGGTGAACATCAGGGCGACCATGCCGAGCATCGCCACCACCATCACCACCGGCAGCAGCTTGGTGAGCAGGTTGCCCGGAATGATCTTCGGGATCTCGGGCGGCGCCTGCAGGCTCAACTCGCCTCCCGGCGTGCGCGGCACCTCTCGGCGCGCCCTACGTACGAATCGCACGGTACTCACGCGCGTTCACCCCCCAGATTCCGCTTTGGCAATCCCGAAATGGACCCCACTCCCCTGGGTCGACACCTCGAGCCATGAGAGGTTAGCCCATCCCGCGGGCGCCCCACGGCGCCGGGCCGAGGAGCCCGATGTCGTAGAGTGCACCCGTTAGGCGAGGATCGGTGCAGGTGGGGCCCTGCACACCGAGTTTCTTGGGGGGAAACGAACAATGACCGCTGCGCGCGTGGATGCGTCGCCGGCCGACGCACATCGGGGTGGCCGCACCGACCTGTGTCGCCTGACGATCCTGGCGGATCACACCCAGGTGGACCTCGCGGTCCCGTTCGGGGTGCCGCTGGCTCTGATCATTCCCGGCATCGTCGACATGATCGAAAGCCACAGCATCGCAAACGACTTCGCCACACCCGCCGAGCCGTTCGAGCCCACCGAGTGGGTGCTGGCACGGATCGGGCAGTCACCGCTGTCGGCCACCCTCAGCCTCGGTGAACACGGAGTTCGCGACGGCGACCTGCTGGTCCTGCAGTCCGCGCCGACGAGCGCCCCGGCACCCCTGTTCGACGACATCATGCACAATGTCGCTGCCCTGGAGGCCGACCGGTACCGGCGCTGGACCCCGCTCTCGGCACGGGTGATGGGCAGCGCCGTCGCGGTTCTCGCCACGGTGGCAGGCGCCGGGGCTCTGCTGCTGGCGCGCGCCGAATCGGACAGTCTCGTCGGCGCGTTCGCGGCCCTGTTCGTCGCCGCCCTGCTGATCACGGCGGGCACCGTGGTGAGCCGGATCTATCTCGACCGTGCCGCGGCCGCGGTGCTGTGCGCATGCGCGATGCCCCTCGCGTTCACCGCGGGCGCCCTGATGGTGCCCGGCCGACTCGGCGCGCCTGGCCTACTACTCGGGGTTGTGACCTGCGGTGCGGCCGCCGCACTCGCGCTGCGGATCAGCGGCGTCGGTCTCTCCCTGTTCACCGGGATCGCGGCCGCCGCGCTGCCGGTGTCCGCCGCCGCCGCGGTCGGCACGCTGACCGAACAGCCCACCTACGCGATCGGTGCGGTGCTCGCGGCCGTCGCCCTCGTCGGGCTCGCTGCCGCCCCGCGCATCGCGATGTTGTTGGCCAAACTCCCCCTGCCACCGGTGCCCGCACCGGGCTCGGCGGTCGATATCGAAGAGGAGGCACTGGAGCCGGACGCCGCGCTGCCCTCGTTCGCCTCCCTCGCGTTGCGAGCGGCCCGTGCGCGGCAGTACCTCACCGGCCTCGTGTGCGCGATGACCGCACTGACCGCGGTGGGCACCCTGGTCGCCGCCAGGGTCTTCGCCGATGGCGGGATCTACTGGCCCGGGACAATTCTCGCGACCGTGTGCGCGGGAGTCCTGATGCTCCGCGGCCGCACCTACGCCAGTGCCGAGCAGGCGGCACCCCTCATCGGCGGCGGTGCGGCCATCGTGCTGATGCTCCTCGTCGGCGCCGCCGTCACCAATCCCGGACAGTCCGTCGGCGTCTTCGCGCTCGCGATCGTCGTCGCGGGTCTCGCGCTCACGCTCGGTGTCATCGCGCCGAACCAGACCTTCTCGCCGGTCCTGCGTCGCTGCGTCGAACTGCTCGACTACGCGGCCATCGCCGCGGTGGTCCCGCTGGTCTGCTGGGTGTCCGGGCTGTTCACCATGATGCGCGGCCTGTGAGCGGCCAGGCACGACGGATCCCGATCGCGCTCGCCGGCGTCGCCCTCGCGGTGTCACTCGGTCAGGCGACCGCGATCGCGGTCCCCCCGCCGTCGATCGACCCCGGCCGGGTGCCGCCCAACTCGGCGCCGTCCGGACCGAAGACCGAGCTCAGGGACCCCTGCTCGACCACGCAGCCGGTCGCCGATCTGGCACAGGTCCCGCCGCCGCAGCGCGCACTGGACCTGGAGTCGGTGTGGCCGCTCAGCACCGGGCGAGGTCAGACGGTGGCGGTGATCGACACCGGGGTCGAGCGGCACAGCCGCCTGCCCGGACTGATCCCCGGCGGGGACTACGTCTCCACAGGCGACGGCACCCAGGACTGCGACGCGCACGGAACCCTGGTGGCGGGCATCATCGCCGCGAATCGCAACGGTCAGACCGGATTCGCAGGCGTCGCTCCCGATGCCCGGATCCTGAGCATCCGGCAGTCGAGCAACATCTATCGGGAAACCGACGGCCGCAAGGACGCCGAGGGCCAGAACGCGAAGGGTGTGGGGAACGTGAGCACCCTCGCCCGGGCCATCCGTCACGCCGCGGACTTCCCCGGTGTCACGGTCATCAACATCTCCGAGGTGGCGTGCGTCCCCGCAGGCGCGGGCGACAGCGCGGCGCTCGGCGCCGCCGTCGACTACGCCGCCCGCATCAAGGACATCGTCGTGGTCGCCGCGGCAGGCAACCTCGACAGCGAGGCCTGCAAGGCATCGAACCCGCCACCGGACCCCGCCACACCCCATGCGAGTCCATGGGATTCGGTGACCACCATCGCGACCCCGGCCTGGTACGACGATCAGGTGCTCGCCGTGGGCTCGGTCGACCAGGACGGCGCGCCGTCCCCCTTCACCGTCCCCGGACCCTGGGTCGACGTCGCGGCGCCCGGCACCGAGATCACCTCGCTCGACCCGCGCCGGCCGGAGCCGACCGGGCTGACTGATTCCGTCAACGGCGGCTCGGTTCAGGGCACCAGCTTCGCCGCCCCCTACGTGGCCGGCACCGCTGCCCTGATCCGGGCTCGGTTCCCGCGGTTGACCGCCCGGCAGGTCATGGACCGGATCGAACAGACGGCGCACGCGCCGGCCGACGGATGGGATCCGTTCGTCGGACACGGCGTCATCGACCCGGCGGCCGCCGTGACTGCGGAGCTTCCCGGTTCCGTACCCGCGGACGAACCCCAGTCCACCGCGATCGCCATTCCCGAAGCGCCTGCGCCGCCCGACGACCGTCCACGAAAAGTCGCCGTGGCGGGAGCGGGCGGCGTCGTTGCGCTGCTCGGGCTCGGGTTACTGGCCTCGTTCCCGTTGCGCCGCAGGCTTCACCGGGACGGCGGCGAAACGTCGACCGGCTGATCGTCGGGGGCGACCCCGTCGTGCGCCAGGAAGGCCGCTTCCCTGCCGAGCATCGGGCCCGGGGCGAGCAGTCCGACGATTGACCACGGTGCTGCGACGCTCCCGTCGGTGAACCCGAGAACCTTTGCGGCGTCCACGTTCTCGACGCCATAGCGGACACCCGTGTCCGCCACGAAGAACAGCGCACCCTTGCGTTCGCTGGACGGGTCCATACCTGCGGCCTGAACCAGCCCGCCGCTACCCGGTTTCAGGTATGCGGTGTCGACCATGGGGCCGGTGCCGTCCGCCTGCGCCAGCGAGACCATCTCGGCGTCGCGCGGGAGCGGGAGCGCGTTCCCCGTGATCACCGTGACCGTGGCGTTGAGACCCCCGTCGGATTCGTCGGCCCCCTCGATCGGCTGCCAGGACAGGCAGCTCACCGGACTGCTGTCGATGTCGACGATTTCCGGCGCCGTCTCCGGGAAGGTGGACACGGCAAGGTCGTTCACCTGTGGAGGTCGCGACACGACGTCGAGACTGACCTCGTCGGCCTCCGCGCTGCCCTGCGAGTCGGACGCCCGGATCAAGTCACTGGTGGCTTGGCTGATCCGCTGCAACCCACCGCGCAGCACCACGTAGGACTTGCTCCCCTGGGCATCCTTGGCCCGGATCACCGATCCGATCGTCTTGCCCTGCACCGGATAGTCCGGCTGCTCGCCCGCCCCACTGATCTCGGGCGGCGCGATCGCCTGCGCCTCCGGGATGGCATTGAGCAGGCCGGGGCTCACCGGCCGCGGCTCGACTCCGTCCAATCCGAAGGCGAGGGACACCGCGCGATTGTTCGGGTCGATCCGGGCTCGCTTGCCGTCGTAGACGAGAAAGGTGCCGTCCGTCCCCGTCACCAGCAGCGCTTGGCCGTCGGCCAGGGTCGAGACGTTCTCACCGAGCTCGGGATCTCCCGCGATGACGGCGGTCCTGATCGCCTTGGTGCCACCGGAGGCGATGGAATCGCACACCGTCCACGCGGTCGGCTCACCGTGCGGAAGTGCCGATGGCGCACCAGGAATGCCCATCAGGGCGCCGCGCGGACGAGTGCCGAGCTCCGACTCCTTGACGATCACCGGCGTTGCAGCGTCGCCCGCGATCAATCGGGCGGACGCCAGGTTCAGCACCGGATGGAGTGTGTCCTCCACCATCACGAACATGGCCCCGGAATCCTTGCCGACGACGATCTGCGCGTCACCGATCTTGTCCTGCGGCCGGATCAACGCCAGCGCTCCGCACCCGGCGAGCCCGATGACGGCCAAGACCGCCCCCACGGTCAGAGCCCGAGACTGGGTTCGCATCGGGTCGTGCAGCATCCGCACATCCCGGCGAACCAGGGCGTGTTCCATCCGACGAACCAAGAAGCGATACCCGTTGACCTGCCAACGCGTGGTCGGCTGTGCTGCCATGATCCCTCCCCCGTTTGGCGCGCACTACGGAGGGACACAGTACAGTTCTGTCGAAGAACCGAGCGGCGGGGACCGCACGGATCAGGGGGGATGGGGGAAGACTGTGTCTCGACGGCGGGGGCGGCGTCTGCGTGTGGTGCCGAGGGTGTCGATCCGAAATCTGGTCATCGCGCAGCTGTTGGGTGCAGGCGCGGGCGCAGCGGCGGCAGGCTTCGGTGCGACCTGGTGGCCGGCCGTGGCCGTCGGAGCGGCCGTCGCACTGCTCGGCCTGATCCCGGTCGGCGGACGCTGCGTACTCGACTGGGCGGCCACCGGATGGCGGTATCTGCTGCGGCGCGAACGCCGCCTCGGGGAGACATCCGACTTCCGCGCCCCGTCGGGTCCCGTGGTCGGGCTGCACTGGGACGACGGGTCGGTGGTCGCGGTCATCGAGGTGCTGCCGATTCCCGGCAATCTGACTCAGGTCACCCGCGACGGATTCGAATCGGTCCACCGGCTGCCGGCGCTCGCGCTCGCCGAATCGATGACACAGCACGACATCAGTCTCGGTGGCATCGACATCGTCAGTCACGGCTATCGCGCGAGCGCGGGCAGCCCCGCCACCGAGGTGTACGACCAGCTGGTGGGTCCGCTGCCCGCGATGGCCCAGCGGACGGTGTGGCTCGCGGTTCGATTCGACGCGACCGCCCAGTCCGATGCCGTCACGCGGCGCGGCGGCGGCACCACCGGTGCCGCGCGGGCCGCATCGGTCGCGGCACTGCGGATCGTCCGCGCACTGTCCGAGGCGGGCTGCCCGTCTCGGCTGCTCACCGCGGGCGAGATCACCTCCGCCGCAGCGCAGATCACCCGTGGCGTCCGGCCCGACTCGTTCGCCCGTTCCTGGTCCCACACTCCGCTGCCTGGCGTGTGCAACACCGGCTATGCGATCGATCCGCGGGTGCTGTCCGACGACTTGCTGGCCAAGCTGTGGGTACCGTCGAGCCTCGGTACCACGGTGACCGTGCGGCTGCGCCCCGGCGCACGCGCGGGCGAGGTCCGGGTCGCTGCCTCCTGCCGGATGACCACCCGCACCCTGCCGGAGCGGCTCGACCTCCCCGGACTCATCTCGATGCAGGGCAGGCAGGCCGACGGACTGATCTCCAACCTGCCGTTTGCCTCGGCCGATCTCGACTCGCTGACCCCGTTCACGGACTTCTCCGCAGCGCAGCTCGATGCTCTGGCCCTGCCGCTGTCCGGGTGCGGGCAGCTGATCGGCTCGGACAACTACGGGCACGGACTGACGGCCCGGATCGTGGGGCCCGAGATCGAGTACGTGGACGTGCTCGGCGAGTTGTACCTCGCGCAGCAGTTGGTCTTCCGCGCCATCGCGACGGGAGCCCGGATCCAGATCCACTCGGACCGTCCCCAGGTGTGGGGTTCGCTGATCGACTCCATCGCCACACCCGACCGGTTGCGGCTGATCGACGACCCCACCCGGCTCGACCCGACCTTCACGGCGGTTCTGTTCGACGGGGTGGAGCCGGTGCCGCCGCGCGCCGGGGTCACCACCATCCGGATACGCGACGTGCACGAGCCCGCGTCGGCGATCGATCCGCAGATCTCGATCGTGCAGCCCGGCGCGGGCGGCGACCGTGTCACCCTCCGAGCCGACGGCAATCAGGTCGACCTGGTGTTGGTCACCATCGCGCAGGAGACCGCGTTCATCGGCAGGCCGAGGGCCACGCGCCCGCTTCAGCCGGCCCGGTGAGCAGCGGTCAGCCGGGATACGGATCGGCGACGCGCGCGGTCCGGAGCGCCTCGGCCCACCACGCCAGCTGATCGAGCATACGGACGGAGCCGTCGATCGCGGCTCCGTCCTGGGTCTCGCCGTCCGGACCGAATCGCTTGCGCGCCTGGTGAAAACTGACGGTCTGCCGGATCGAGACCATGTGCACCTCGGCCACCACCTGACGTAACTGTTCGGTGGCGCGCAGTCCGCCCGACAGCCCGCCGTAGGAGACGAAACCGACCGGCTTGGCCCGCCACTGCTGCTTCGCGGTGTCGATCGCGTTCTTCAGTGCGCCCGGATAGCCGTGGTTGTACTCCGGGGTCACCACCACGAACGCCGCTGCGGCGTCGACCCGTTCGCGAAAGACGGCCGCTTCGGGGCCGTCGGACAGATCGGCGGGCAGCGCGATGTCGGCGAGGTCGAGCACACCGACGTCGAAGGCCCGATGCGCGCGCGCCCGACGCACGAACCAGTCGGCGACGACGGGTGCGAACCTCCCGACGCGGACGCTGCCGATGATCACCTCGAGCCGGATCGGTTCCGTTGCCACGCCTCATCGAACCACGTGCCGCGGACGTCCTCGGCACCCCCTTGCCCCAATATCCGAGCCCGTATACTCTGAGTCGAGTATTTGAGTCGGGATCCAACGGGAGGGCGACGATGGCCAGAACACGGGCGTTCTCCCGAGGCAATCCGCTGGCGCTGGCGATCCTCGGGCTCGTCTCCGAGCGGCCCATGCACCCGTACCAGATGTCCCAGACCCTCAAGGACCGCGGCAAGGACGACTCCGTCAAGCTCAACTACGGATCGCTATATTCGGTGGTCGAGTCGCTGGCCAAACAGGGAATGATCGAACCGGTCGGCACCGAGCGGGACGGAAACCGGCCACCGCGGACCGTCTACGGCATCACCGACTCCGGCGCCGCGGAGGTCGAGGCGTGGATGCGTGAACTCCTCTCGAGCCCGACCAAGGAATACACCCAGTTCCTCGCGGCGCTGTCGTTCATGCCGCTGCTGAGCCCGGACGTGTCGGTCCAGCTGCTGCGACAGCGCCTGGCCCGGCTCGACGACCGGATCGGGCAGCTCGACGCGACGATCGCCGCGACGGCGTCCTTCCTGCCCGAGCTGTTCGTCGTCGAGAACCAATACGAGCTCGCGCTGCTCCGGGCCGAGCGGGACTACGTCGCGAGCCTGGCCGGGCGCATCGCGGACGGCAGCCTCGGCGGCGTACGCGGCTGGCGGTCGCTGCACGAGCGGCTGGCCCAGGGCCCCATTCCCCCCGACGAACTCGATGCGATCTTCCGATCCGAGGGGGTACCGCCGCCACAGCACTAGCGACGAAACAGCAACGGCCCGGGTGCGCCAACACCCGAGCCGTCACCGGATCCGAACCGACCGACACTCGCGCATCGATGCGTTTCGTCTGCACCGATCAGCATAGACGCGCGAGGCACGCCGGTTCACCCACCACTCATGAGTGAGGAACCAGAGATGCACGCAGTGAACCCGGTCGCCGTCGAAGCGACCGACCTGGTCAAGACCTATCCGGGCGGCCGGAAACAACCGGACGTCAAAGCCCTTGACGGCCTGTCCTTCTCCATACCGGCGGGCACCGTGTACGGGATGCTCGGCCCGAACGGGGCCGGCAAGTCCACCACGACCAAGATCGCCGCCACGCTGTCGACCGCGACATCCGGCACCGTGCGGGTCGCCGGCTTCGATGTCGGCTCCGCCCCCGACGCGGTCCGCGGCCAGATCGGTTACGTCTCGCAGGGCACCGGTGCCGATCCCCGGCAGACCCCGTTGGAGTCGCTGATGATGGCCGCACGGCTACGCGGGGTCCCCCGGGCAGCCGCGCGCGACCGCGCGACCGAACTCCTCGCGCAGTTCGACCTCGCCGATGCCGCCGACCGGCGGGTCGGCACGCTGTCCGGCGGGATGCGACGCAAGCTCGACGTCGCGATCGGACTGATCCATGCGCCGGCGGTGCTGTTCCTCGACGAGCCGACCACCGGGCTCGACCCGGAGGCGCGGGCCGAGATGTGGGCCGAGATCCGCAGGCTCTCGGCCGAGACCTCGCTGACCGTCGTGCTCACCACGCACTACCTCGAGGAGGCGGACGAACTCGCCGACCGCCTGGTCATCATCGATCACGGCCGTGCGGTCGTCGAGGGCACGCCAGGTGAGCTCAAGGCCACGCTCGACGGCGACACCCTGTCCGTCGATCTGATCGAACCGGACCCCGCGTCGGTCCGCGCGGCGGCCGGCTCGATCGCCGCCCTGCGCGACGTGGTGGTCGAGGCCCGCGGCACCAGCGGCAGGCTCATCGCGAGGGCCGATGACGCCCCCGCGGTGATCGGCTCAGTCATCTCGGCCTTCGATTCGGCCGGAATCGGCTTCGGGGCGGTCTCGGTCTCGCGGCCGTCCCTCGACGACGTCTATCTCCACTACGTCGGCCACGCCTTCGAGGTCGACGCCCAGAACGGGAAGGCGGCCCGGTCATGACCACAGCGGTGCTCACCCACTCCCCCGCCCGCACCGACCATCGTGCCCGCTGGTCGGTCGCCGCGGGGCAGATATTCCGGCGCTGGAGCGTCAACACCATGCGCGAGGCCTGGGGCGTCGGGGTCTCGCTGTTGCAGCCGGTGATCTGGATCCTGTTGTTCGGTCAGGTCTTCACCTCGATCGGGACCATCCCCGGCTTCGGCTCCGACGGCTACATCACCTTCCTGGTGCCGGGAATCCTGATGATGACGGTCCTGTACTCCGGCGCCTGGGCGGGCACCGGCTACATCGAGGACATCGACAACGGCGTGATGGACCAGCTCCTCACCGCCCCGGTCCGTCGATCCGCGCTGGTGGCCGGCCAGCTCGCGCAGCAACTGGTGGTGGGACTGCTGCAGTCCGCGATCGTGCTGGTGATCGGCTTCGCGGGCGGCGCCCGGTATCCGGGCGGAGTCGGGGGCGTCGGGCTGGCACTGGTCGCGGCGACCCTGCTGGCCGCCGCGTTCTGCTCCCTCTCGACCGCAGTCGCGCTGACGACCAGGAGTCACCTCGCACTGATCGGCATCGCCCAGATGGTGGTGCTGCCGGTGACGTTCCTGTCCACCGCGATGATGCCGCGGGACCTCATGCCCGGGTGGGTGCAGGCCGTCTCTCGGTACAACCCGATGACATGGTCGGTAGAGATCGCCAGGACGGGCCTCGCCGGCACCGCGAACTGGGGCGAGATCGCCTGGCAGCTGGGCCTTCTGACCGCATTGGCCACCGCGGCGTTCGCCTGGTCGATCGCGGCGTTCAACAGTTACCGGCGCGCGCTCTAGATCCCGCTCCGCCCCCGAACACGACAGGGCCCCGCCGAGCTTCGGCGGGGCCCTGTCGCTTACGCGTCTAGGAGCCGAAAGGCAGCCCGGCCGAACCGGTTCCGCCGCCGCTACCGCCCGACACGTTCACGGACAATGTCGGCGAGGCCGACCCGAGGAATCGACCCGCGCCCGAGTACACCGCGGTGATCGGGTGACTCCCGTTCGTGTCGAAGGTGTGCGGGAGCGTCGCCTTGCCGTCCACGACGTTGACGGGTGCACCGATCGGGGCATCAACGTCCTTGAACTGCACGGTGCCTCCGGTGGGAACCGGGGCCACCGTCGCCGACAGCTCGACGGCGGTGCCCGCCGACGCCGAACCGGGCACGGTGAGCCCGGTCGTGGTCGCGGTGTCCGGCGTCTCGACGGTCGCGAAGACGCCGATCGGGTTGAACACCTGCGTCGAACCGAAGGTGTTCACATCGAACGTCAGGCCGCTGTCGAACGTGCCCGCGGGCGCGTTGTCCGGAACCTTGTACGACAGCTCCAACGACACCGTCCGGTTGACGTTCTTCGACAGCATCCACGCACTGAGCGAATTCGACACCGACACCCGGTTGTTCGCCACATCCACGCTCGGCGTCACCGCCGACGTCGACGCCGCCGACACCTTCGCACTGCCCGGCACGTACTCGAACCCGGCCGGATGCACATCGGTGATCTTGTTCAGGTACCGGTCGATGATGCTGTTCACCGAGAACTCGGTCCGATACGTCACCACCTCACCCGGGAACACCGAACCATCACCGAGCAACGTCTTCGTCGCCACGATGTTCGTGGACGTCACCGTCGCCGACTGCTGCGCCGCCGACGCGACACCACCACCGACCCCGAGACCGAGGGCGACAACGGCCGCCGCGCTGATCGCGGCCGCCGCGCGGCGCATCACCGTCTGAGACATGAGAATTCCTCCAAGGTGCTTGTGTGGAACTGAATGCGACCGGGCCCTGGTGATCAGGAGCCGAACCCGAGCGACCCGGTGCCGCCGGTGTTCGCCCCGGTGACCTTGAGTGCGGTGGCCGCGGAGGTCGACGCCTTGAAGCCGGGCGCACCCGAGTACACGCCGGTGATCTGATGATCACCCGCGGTGTTGAACGTGAACCACAGCGTGGCCTTGCCGTCCACCACGCCCACCGGGCCGCCGATCGGGGTGTCGCCGTCCTTGAACTGCACCGTGCCGCCTGCCGGGGCGGGGGTCACTGCGGCGACCAGGCTCACCTGGACGCCGGTCTGCGCGTCGTTCGCGAGGCTGAGCACCGTCGAGGTCGCGACGTCGGGCATCGACACCGCCACCGTCGAAGGCGCAGAGGTCGAACCCGCGAATCCCGGCACGCCCGAGTAGACCGCGGTGATGCTACGCGGGCCCGCCGTGGCGAACGCATGCGACAACGTCGCGGTGCCGTTCACGACATTGGCAGGCGTACCGATGTTCACGTCGCCGTCCTTGAACTGCACGGTACCGCCCGCGACAGACGGGGACACCGAGGCCGACAGGTCAACCGCGACACCCACGGTCGCGGCCGCAGGAGCCGTCAGCTGCGTGGTGGTCGAGGCCGGGCCCTGCACGTCGATCGTCACGCCGATCGGGTTGAACACCTGCGTCGAACCGAAGGTGTTCACATCGAACGTCAGGCCGCTGTCGAACGTGCCCGCGGGCGCGTTGTCCGGAACCTTGTACGACAGCTCCAACGACACCGTCCGGTTGACGTTCTTCGACAGCATCCACGCACTGAGCGAATTCGACACCGACACCCGGTTGTTCGCCACATCCACGCTCGGCGTCACCGCCGACGTCGACGCCGCCGACACCTTCGCACTGCCCGGCACGTACTCGAACCCGGCCGGATGCACATCGGTGATCTTGTTCAGGTACCGGTCGATGATGCTGTTCACCGAGAACTCGGTCCGATACGTCACCACCTCACCCGGGAACACCGAACCATCACCGAGCAACGTCTTCGTCGCCACGATGTTCGTGGACGTCACCGTCGCCGACTGCTGCGCCGCCGACGCGACACCACCACCGACCCCGAGACCGAGGGCGACAACGGCCGCCGCGCTGATCGCGGCCGCCGCGCGGCGCATCACCGTCTGAGACATGAAAGTTCCTCCATTTGCAGCACAAAGCATTGTTGGATCGAAACAGAACTGAAGACTCAGGAACCGAACTGGCTGGAACCGAACGACCCGTCGCCACCGGCACCGGCCACCGTCACCGTGCTCGCCTGAGAACCCGCACCCGAGAAACCTGCGAACCCGGAGTACGTCACCGAGATCGAATGAGCACCCGGCGAATCAAAGGTATGCGACAGCTTCGCCTTACCGTCGACCACATTCACCGGACCACCGATCGGGGTCGCACCATCCTTGAACTGCACCGTGCCACCATTCGGAGTCGGCGACACAACCGCCGAGAACTCCACCACGACACCACGATCCGCAGTCGCAGGCGCCGTCAACACGATCGACGTCACCACGGCGGGAACCGGAACCGACACCGACTGCACCGCAGAGGTCGAACCCAGGAAACCGGGAGCACCCGAGAACACAGCCGAAATCGCATGCGAACCAGCAGCAGCGAACGTATGCGACAGCACCGCCTTACCGTCCACCACATTCACCGGAGCACCCAGCGCCAGATCACCATTCTTGAACTGCACCGTGCCACCGGCGGGAGCGGGCGAGACCGTCGCCTTCAACTCCGCAGGCGCACCCACGAACGCCGTCGCAGGCACCGTCAGCTGGGTCGACGTCGCGACATCGGCAACCGACACGGTCACCGTCGCGGCAGGAGAGGTCGAACCGGTGAACCCGGCACCGCCGGAGTAGACAGCGGTGATCGACTTCGCACCCGCAGCATCAAAGCTGTGCGACAAGGTCGCCACACCACCGGCAACCGCAACCGGACCACCGATATTCGCGGCACCGTCCTTGAACTGCACCGTGCCACCCGCGGCAGCCGGAGCAACCGTCGCCTTCAACTCAACCGCCGCACCCACATTCGCCGTCGCAGGCACCGTCAGCGTCGTGGTGGTCGCCTCATCCGGCACCGACACCGTCACCGTCGCCGCAGCAGACGTCGAACCCGTGAAACCAGCACCACCCGAATACACCGCGGTAATCGACTTCGCACCCGCAGCATCAAAGCTGTGCGACAACGTCGCCACACCACCGGCAACCGCAACCGGACCACCGATATTCGCGGCACCATCCTTGAACTGCACCGTGCCACCCGCGGCAGCCGGAGCAACCGTCGCCTTCAACTCAACCGCAGCACCCACATTCGCCGTCGCAGGAACCGTCAACGTCGTCGTGGTCGCCGCGTCGGGAGCCGACACCGTCACCGCCTGGGCGGCCGACTGCGAGCCCTCGGCTGTGGCGGTCGGGAGGAACTTCGCGGAGAGGTTGTGCGCGCCGGCGGTGGACGGCGTCCAGCCGACCGTCACTGCGCTGCCGACGAGCGGTCCCTCACCGATCTTGGCGGCACCGTCGTAGAACTCGACGACATTGCCCACGGCGCCGCCCGCGACGGTCGCGGTCAGCTGCACGGCCTGCCCGACAGTCGCGGCCGGCACGGGGGCAAGCGTCGTGGTCGAGGCGTTCTTGCGGACCGACACCGTCGGGCCCTTGCCGTCATAGGTACCGCTGCCGAGCGTCCCGGAGTAGTGCACCGTGGTCATCAGCGGCACGCCTCGGGCACAGTCGGCACCCACCTTGTACGAGAACTCGAAGGTCCGCAGATTCGGCGAGATGCTCGGGTACAGCGCCCAGCTGCCGGACACCTTCGCGAAGTCGGCGCCCTGGCTGTCGAGTCCCTGTCCGGAACCGTCGACCTTCGCGGAGCCGTCCACATAGGTCAGGCACGGCGGATGGATGTCCTTGACCTGCTGGATGTACTCGACGACT
The DNA here is from genome assembly GCF_040548995.1 of Rhodococcus sp. PvR044. NCBI lineage: Bacteria > Bacillati > Actinomycetota > Actinomycetes > Mycobacteriales > Nocardiaceae > Rhodococcus > Rhodococcus sp. PvR044. The sequence continues at coordinate 393,031 of NZ_JBEPSX010000001.1, read as the reverse complement.
CCGCCGGTCCGGTCGAAGACGGTCTTCGAGGTGATGGTGTCGCCTGCGGCCGGGGTGACGTCGCTGATCGTGCGGGTGATCCGCTCGTTCCCGTCATCCCAGGTCACCGAGCCCGGCGCCGCCGAGGCGACCCCGACCCCGAGACCGAGCACCGCGAGGGCGGCACCACTCACCGCCGCCACCGCGCGGCGCATCATCAGACCGGACATGAAAGTTCCTCCATTTGCAGCACAGAGCATTGTTGGATCGAAACAGAGCTAGAGACTCAGGAACCGAACTGGCTGGAACCGAACGACCCGTCGCCACCGGCACCGGCCACCGTCACCGTGCTCGCCTGAGAACCCGCACCCGAGAAACCTGCGAACCCGGAGTACGTCACCGAGATCGAATGAGCACCCGGCGAATCGAAGGTGTGCGACAGCTTCGCCTTACCGTCGACCACATTCACCGGACCACCGATCGGGGTCGCACCGTCCTTGAACTGCACCGTGCCACCATTCGGAGTCGGCGACACAACCGCCGAGAACTCCACCACGACACCACGATCCGCAGTCGCAGGCGCCGTCAACACGATCGACGTCACCACGGCGGGAACCGGAACCGACACCGACTGCACCGCAGAGGTCGAACCCAGGAAACCGGGAGCACCCGAGAACACGGCCGAAATCGCATGCGAACCAGCAGCAGCGAACGTATGCGACAGCACCGCCTTACCGTCCACCACATTCACCGGACCACCGATCGGGGTGGAACCGTCCTTGAACTGCACCGTGCCACCGGCGGGAGCGGGCGAGACCGTCGCCTTCAACTCCGCAGGCGCACCCACGAACGCCGTCGCAGGCACCGTCAACGCCGTAGAGGTCGCAATCTCCGGAGCCGAGACCGTCACCGTCGCCGCCTCCGAGGTCGACGTCGTGAAGCCGGGAGCACCGGAGTAGACCGCGGTGATGGTGTGCGGACCGGCGGCGTCGAACGCATGCGGGATCGTGGCCTTGCCGTCCACCACGTCTGCCGGGCCACCGAGGGCGGTGCCCCCGTCCTTGAACTGCACCGTGCCACCCGCGGGGGTCGGCGACACCGTCGCCGACAGGTCGAGCGCCGCACCCACGTTCGCCGTGGCCGGTACCGTCAGCGTCGTCGTGGTCGCGACATCGGCAACCGACACCGTGACTGTCGCCGCAGCAGACGTCGAACCTGTGAAACCCGCACCACCCGAATACACCGCGGTGATCGACTTCGCACCCGCAGCATCAAAGCTGTGCGACAACGTCGCCACACCAGCGTTGAGAGTGACCGGACCACCGATGTTCGCGGCACCATCCTTGAACTGCACCGTGCCACCCGCGGCAGCCGGAGCAACCGTCGCCTTCAACTCAACCGCCGCACCCACATTCGCCGTCGCAGGCACCGTCAACGTCGTGGTGGTCGCCGCGTCGGGCACCGACACCGTCACCGTCGCCGCAGCAGACGTCGAACCCGTGAAACCCGCACCACCCGAATACACCGCGGTGATCGACTTCGCACCCGCAGCATCAAAGCTGTGCGACAACGTCGCCACACCAGCGTTGACCGCAACCGGACCACCGATATTCGCGGCACCATCCTTGAACTGCACCGTGCCACCCGCAGCAGCCGGAGCAACCGTCGCCTTCAACTCAACAGCAGCACCGACATTCGCCGTCGCAGGAACCGTCAACGTGGTCGTGGTTGCGGTCTCGGACACCGATACCGTCGGTCCCTTGCCGTCATAGGTGCCGCTGCCGAGCGTTCCGGCGTAATGCACCGTCGTCATCAGCGGTACGCCGCGGGCGCAGTCGGCGCCCACCTTGTAGGAGAACTCGAAGGTCCGCAGGTTCGGCGAGATGTGCGGGTAGAGCGACCAGCTGCCCGCCACCTTCGCGAAGTCGGCGCCCTGGCTGTCGAGGCCGCGCGGCGAGCCGTCGACCTTCGCGGAGCCCTCCACGTAGGTCAGGCACGGCGGATGAATGTCCTTGACCTGCTGGATGTACTCGACAACCCCACCGGTCCGGTCGAAGGCGGTCGTCGACGTGATGGTGTCGCCCGCGGCCGGGGTGACGTCGCTGATCGTGCGGGTGATCCGCTCGCTCCCGTCGTCCCAGGTCACCGAGCCCGGCGCCGCCGATGCGGCACCACCGCCGATCCCCAGACCGAGCACCGCGAGGGCCGCACCACTCACCGCCGCCAGCGCACGACGCATCACCGCATGTGACATTCTTGTTCCTCCATGCATCCAGGGACCGCGCGAATGCATAGCCAGACCTAGAACCGGTTACAGATCGCACGAAATGCGGCAACCATAACCAACCGCCATCGCGCTGCGATGCCAAATTGAGATGATTGCCGTCGCGGACATTCGTCCAACTGTGAAATTGCAGGTCAGAGGTTCACACCGCGAGACCATGGGTGAGCAGCGCCGCCAGTTCGAGATATGCCTGGGCGTCCGGGAGCCCCGTTGACTCCGCGACCCGGCGCTGCTGGATGCGCACCATCATCGCCGCGGCCACATCGGCGACGAAGGCGGCATTGACGTCCCGGAACTCGCCCTCCCGGACCCCCTCCGTGATCAGTTCCTGCACCCGTCGGGCGGCGAACCGAGTATTGCGCTCGTAGATCTCGCGGGCCGCGGCATTGCTCGCGAGGTCGTCCATGAAGCGGGTCGAGGCCGGCCGGAGTTGCTCGCCCACCGCCTCCAGGTAAGTCCCGATTCGTTCGCGCGCGCCGACGACACCGTCGAGCCGGGACTCCACGCGCTCGGTGGCACCCCGAAAGAAGTGCACCGTCGCGGCGCGGACCAGCTGTTCCTTGCTGTCCGCGAGCGCGTACAGCGTCGACTTCGAACACCGCAACCTGCCCGCGATGTCGTCGAGCGTCAGGTGGGCGAAGCCCTCCTCCAGGAGCAGGTCGACGAGCTGATCAAGCAGCTGCGCTCGGCGCGCGGCGCCACGCACGGCCGGAGCACTGGAGCGGGTTGCCATACCGCTAACTGTACTGCAGTATCTTTTCTAGTACTACTCACCGGAGGAGACCGCCGTGCCCGTCGAACGCCTGCTGCCCAGCCAGGAAGCCCGCGACCTGATCGAACTGACCCGCGACGTCGCGGACAAGGTGCTGGCACCGAAGGTGAACGAGCACGAGAAGTCGGAGACCTTCCCCGAGGGCGTCTTCCCGGCCCTCGGCCAGGCCGGGCTGCTGAGCCTGCCGTATCCCGAGGAGTTCGGCGGCGGCAACCAGCCGTACGAGGTGTACCTGCAGGTGCTCGAGGAACTCGCCGCGCGTTGGGCCGCCGTCGCCGTGGCGACCAGCGTGCACAGCCTCTCCTGCTTCGCACTTGCCACCCACGGCACCGACGAGCAGAAGTCCCGGTGGCTCCCGGACATGCTGGGCGGCAACACCATCGGCGCATACAGCCTCTCCGAGCCGCAGGCCGGCTCCGACGCCGCCGCGCTGAGCTGCAAGGCGACGCCCGTCGACGGCGGTTTCCGGATCAACGGATCCAAGGCCTGGATCACCAACGGCGGCCGGGCCGACTTCTACACCCTGTTCGCGCGCACCAGCGACGACGGTCCGCGCGGCATCTCCTGCCTGCTTGTGGACTCCGGCACCGAGGGTTTGAGCTTCGGCAAGCCCGAGGAGAAGATGGGGCTGCGCGCCGTCCCCACCACGTCCGCCCACTACGACGATGCCTTCGTCCCGCAGGAGCGACTGATCGGAGCGCAGGGACAGGGCCTGCCGATCGCCTTCAGCGCGCTCGACTCGGGCCGCCTCGGCATCGCCGCGGTCGCGGTGGGGCTCGCCCAGGGCGCGCTCGACGACGCCGTCGCATACGCCAAGGAACGCACAGCCTTCGGCAAGCGGATCATCGACCACCAGGGTCTCGGATTCCTGCTCGCGGACATGGCCGCCGCGGTCGACTCGGCCCGCGCCACCTACCTGGACGCGGCGCGCAGGCGCGACGCCGGTGTGCCCTACTCGCGCAACGCCAGCGTCGCGAAACTGGTCGCCACCGACGCCGCGATGAAGGTGACCACCGATGCCGTCCAGGTGTTCGGCGGGTACGGCTACACCCAGGATTTCCCGGTGGAGCGGTACATGCGCGAGGCCAAGATCACCCAGATCTTCGAGGGCACCAATCAGATTCAACGCTTGGTGATCGCGCGGTCGCTCGCCGGCTAGGCGATCCGCGCACTCTCAACAGAGTGACAAGAGCCCCGCCCTTGACTCAACCAGTCAAGGGCGGGGCTCCGGCGTTTCCGGGAACTAGTTGTTGGTGAGCTGGAAGCCCTTGCCGGTGAAGCCATCCGGCTTAGAGTTCATGTCCTGGAGGATGATCTTCGCCGAGTTGTAGTAGTACTGGTAACCAAGAACTGTCGGGCCCTGTCCGGAGACAATCCCGGCCCACTTGTGGGGCTCCAACCTCCCGACGAGCGGGCCGCCTGAGTCACCAGCCCTGTTCTTTATGTTTCCGTACGAGACGCCACTGAGCTCGTGCGTCACTGTTCCGCATCGATTCAATTGGGACTGCGGCTGACCGGCCTGCGCGTTGGCCTGGGTCGTATAGGACCCCACCTGGCAGAGCTGAGCAAAGGTCCCGGGTGCGACCAACTGCCCGGAACTACCCGTGAGGTTCGTGTTGATCTTGAACCAGGGCACCGACGGCGTGACAACAGGCCCGTGAGTAGCGGACGGGAGGAATTCGTCCGTACTGAACGGAGTCACCCCGTCCGCCTCGAACTCATACGTGGGCGCCGTCATGACCTGACTCGAGAGCTGAATGTGCGGTGCGAACTCAATGACCATGTAGTCGAGCGGGAGAGTCTTCTGAATATTCGCCTCCCCGCTTGCTTCTGCGGGCCACTGAGCTGTCGGGCGGGAGTCTGCGGATATGTATCGAATCCAGCCGATCGGACCGGATTCCTTGTCGCGCCAGTCCCACACGCGCTGGCCGTCGTCGTTGGTTGTGGTGTGGGTTGCCTCCGCGACCCCCTTGCCGATTTCCCACGGGTTGCAGTGCCCAGCAGTGATGCCCACCTTTCGGCCCCCTGCGTCGGTACCGACGGCGCCCAGCGTGCATTTGCCCTTCTCGAACTGGAGGCGCATGCCGGGAGCCGCAATCTTGGTCGGCGTTGCCGGATCGGCCCCTGCTGTGCCCGCTGCGAGCGTGAACGCCATCGCGACCGCGGAAGCAAGGCTGGCGAGTCGCCGGGTTGAGCGTTTCATCAATTCCCCTCCGAAAGATGTTGCTGTCACTCAAATGAAGGACGATGGGGAGAATAGACCGAACGGTCCGATATGCGCGGCGGATTGGAAAGACCCCGGTCATACGCCAACCCGGCAAGTGTCATGTGTCACGTTGCGCACCCACATCGCCGCTGACACATTGACCTGCAAGGCTCACGACGCTGGGCCGAGCCAAGACTGAGGCCAGTCGGGAGGTCGCGGGTGTCTTCGAGTTCCGTGAGTGCGATCAGTGGTGCCCACTATCGATCGCTCATCCACAACGTCAACATGCCGGTGATCGTGCACAAGAGCAACGATCACGTCGTCGATGTCAACCGGGCCTTCGCAGACCTCCTCGGATATTCACTGCCCGAGGCGCGCACCCTGGGTCCTCGCCAATTCATCCATCCGAGTCTCATCGAAGAACACGATCGCGGACACACCCAGCTGATCAACGGCGAGCAACTCGGCCTGTCCGCGGACGTCGATCTGGTGCGCAAGGACGGCGGCGTCATCCGGGTCAAGGTGAACAAATCGGTTGCCCGGCACAACGCCGAAACTGTGGTGATGACCGTGATCGAGGGCGTCGCGCGGCAGGTCTGACCGCGTAGCGCCGTGCCATCTAGCGGGCGGCGGCCTCGGCCCTGCGCGCCCGATATGCCGCCACGTTCGCCCGGTTCCCACAGTTTCCCGTATCGCAGTACCGCCGGGACCTGTTGCGGGACAAGTCGATCAGAACCGAATCACAATCGGGCGCCACGCAGTGACGCAAACGGTCGAGGTCGCCGACGCGGATGACGTCGACGATCGCCATCGCCGCCTCGGCTCCCATCCGGTGCACCAACGGATCGTCATCCGCGGTGACGTGCAGGTGCCAGCCCCAGTCGCCGTGCTCGGTCAGGCGGGGCATGGCCTTTGCCTCCAGGAGCAACGTGTTCACGATCTGCGCCGCGTCACGGTCGCTGCCCGACTGCCACAACCGGGCGAGCCGTGGCCGCAACGCACGCACCGCGCGCAACTCCGCCTCGGTGCCGTCGCGCCTGCCGCTCCAGTCGTGTTCAGTCAGGAACGCGTCGAGTGCGGCCACGTCGGGCAGCAGCTCACGGCCGCCGAGTCCGGTGTTGACCAGTGCCGCCGCGCAGATCAGGGCCCTCTCGGTGTCATGGGCTATATACACTTTGACTCCTGACGACTCGCCTCATACCGTCATGAGTCTAATCAGGTTTCACTCATGACAGGAGACGCCGACGTGCACAGCAGCGCGGCCGTGGCCATCCGGACCGGTACCGCCCTGAGCGTGCTCTCCGCCTTCACCTTCGGGATGTCGGGCCCGTTCGCCAAGTCGCTGATGGGTGTCGGCTGGTCCCCCGGCGGCACGGTGCTCGCACGGATCGCCGGGGCCGCCGTCGTGATGCTGGTCATCGCCGCGATCGCCGACCCGTCCGGACTGCGCACCGCACACCGGCACGCCAAGACGATCGTGCTGTACGGCCTGATGGCGGTGGCGGGCGTCCAGGCCAGCTTCTTCCTGGCGCTGCAGTACCTCTCGGTCGGCGTCGCCCTGATGATCCAGTTCCTCGCGCCGCTACTGGTCATCGGCTGGGCGTGGGCGACCCGGGGCGAGCGCCCCGGCCCGGTGACCCTGCTCGGCACTGCTCTGGCGCTGGCGGGCGCGGTTGGCGTGCTCGACCTGTTCGGGTCCGTCGAGGTCAGCCTCGCGGGCGTCGCGTGGTCGACCATCTCGATGGTCTGCCTGGCCTGCTTCTTCGTCATCTCGGACCGGACCTCCGACACGTTCAGCCCGCTGGTGCTGACCGCGACCGGGATGAGCGTCGGCGCCGTCGCGATCGGCTGCGTCGGACTGATCGGAGTGCTGCCGCTGAGCGCGACGGCCGCGGACACCACGCTGGGGTCGGTCGAGTTGGCCTGGTTCGTCCCGCTCGCCCTGCTGATCCTCGTGAGCACCGTCGTCGCCTACCTGTCGGGCAGTGCCGCGGTCGCCCGGATCGGGCCGACGTTGACCTCGCTGGTCCTGCTGACCGAGGTACTGTTCGCCGTCATCGCCTCGTGGATCCTGCTCGGCGAATCGATGACGCCCGTCCAGATCATCGGTGGTGCGGGGATGCTCGGCGGCATCGCGCTCGCCCGGCTCGGCGGCGCCGGCGGCCGACGACCACCGTTGCCCGCGCCGCAGCCCGCCGAGTGTGCAGTTACCGACCTGCCCTCTCGGCCGATGCCTCGGTAGCTGCACACTCGGCGATCAGTCGCCGCAGCAGCCGCCCGGCACCGCCCGCACCTCACGGGTGACGGCGTTGCGCTCGGCGAGATCCTCGTCGGCCGGGTAGTCCACCCGCACCAGGCTCAGCCCGTGCGCGGGCGCGACCAGCACCGAACTCGACCGCTCGCGCTGCTCCAACAGCCCGACCGTCCACTCGACGCTGCGGCGGCCCTCACCCACCGCCAGCATCGCGCCGACCAGGCTGCGGACCATCGACCAGCAGAAGGCGTCCGCGCTGACGTGCGCGATGACGATGTCGCCGTCGCGCACCCAGTCGAAGCGCTGCAACTCGCGGACCGTCGTCGCGTTCTCCTTGCGCCTGCAGAACGCGGCGAAGTCGTGCAGACCCAGCAGCCCGGCCGACGCCCGGCTCATCGCGTCGAGGTCCAGGTCCTTCGGCACCGAGACGGTGTCGCGGGCCCGCAACGGCTCTACGCCGTACTTCGCGGTGCTGATGCGGTATTCGTAATGCCTGCGGATCGCCGAGAACCGGGCGTCGAATTCGGCTGGCACCGCGGTGACCGCCTTGATCCGGACGTCCGGCGGCAGGAACCGCGCGAATCGGCGAACCAGCCGGCTGGGGTCGTCCAACGGCGCCGCGAGGTCCATGTGCGCGACCTGCCCGGCCGCGTGCACGCCCGCGTCGGTCCGTCCGGCGACGGTCAGTTCGACCGGTTCGCGGAGCACGGTCGACAGTGCCTGCTCGAGCACCCCACACACCGTCCGGAGCCCGGGCTGGCGCGCCCAGCCGGAGAAGTCGGTGCCGTCATAGGTCACATCGAGGCGATAACGAACGAACCCGCCACCCCCGGAGGGGGCGACGGGTTCGTTGCGAGGTTCTGACGCGTTCAGCGTTAGTCCTTCTTGGCCTCGTCCGCGTCGGCGGCGGTGGCGGTCTCGTCCTCGAGAGCCTCCACGACTGCGTCCGCGTTCTCGACCTCGGCCTCGGTCGCCTCGGCCTCGACGGCCTCCACGACGTTCTCGGCCGGGGCCTCCTGCGAAGCCTTCACGCGACGCGCGCGATCGGCCTCGGAGGTGACGGTCTGCTCCTTGACGAGCTCGATGATCGCCATCGGAGCGTTGTCACCCTTGCGGGGGACGGTCTTGATGATGCGGGTGTAGCCGCCATCGCGCTCCGCGTAGAACGGACCGATCTCCGCGAACAGGGTGTGCACGACATCCTTGTTACGGATGACCTTGAGCACCTCACGACGGTGAGCCAGCGTACCGGCCTTCGCGTGCGTGATGAGCTTCTCGGCGTAGGGCCGCACGGCCTTGGCCTTGGCCTCGGTGGTGGTGATGCGACCGTGCTCGAAGAGCGCGGTGGCCAGATTGGCGTAGATCGCCTTCTGGTGCGAAGCCGACCCGCCGAAGCGAGCACCCTTCTTGGGCTTGGGCATGATGAATCTCCTAGTAAGGAACCGGTGAGCTGACTACAGCTGTTCGGTCTCGGCGTAGTCCTGGTCGTTGCCCTCGGCGTCGCTGAAGGCTCCGGCGTCCGTGTCGCTCCAGGTTCCGGTGGCGGCGTCGTAGCCGGCAACGGTGGTCGGATCGAAGGAGGCCGGGCTGTCCTTGAGGGCAAGGCCGAGCGAATGCAGCTTGACCTTCACCTCGTCGATGGACTTCTGACCGAAGTTGCGGATGTCCAGCAGATCGGACTCGGTGCGACCAACCAGCTCGCCGACGGTGTGAACACCCTCGCGCTTGAGGCAGTTGTAGGAACGGACGGTGAGGTCCAGGTCCTCGATCGGCAGTCCGAAGGAAGCGATGTGATCGGCCTCGGCGGGCGAGGGTCCGATCTCGATGCCTTCTGCTTCGACGTTCAGCTCACGGGCCAGGCCGAAGAGCTCAACCAGGGTCTTGCCCGCCGAGGCGAGCGCGTCCCGAGCAGTGATGGAGTTCTTGGTCTCCACGTCCAGCACGAGCCGATCGAAGTCGGTGCGCTGCTCGACGCGGGTGGCCTCCACCTTGTAGGTGACCTTGAGCACCGGCGAGTAGATCGAGTCGACCGGGATACGGCCGATCTCGGCGCCGGACGCCTTGTTCTGGACGGCGGGGACATAGCCGCGACCGCGCTCGACGACGAGCTCGATCTCCAGCTTGCCCTTGTCGTTCAGGGTGGCGATGTGCAGATCCGGGTTGTTCACCGTGACGCCGGCCGGGGGCACGATGTCGCCTGCAGTCACGGCACCGGGGCCCTGCTTGCGGACGTACATGGTGACCGGCTCGTCCTCTTCGGAGCTCACGACCAGGCCCTTGAGGTTCAGGATGATGTCGGTGACATCTTCCTTCACGCCGGGGACGGTGGTGAACTCGTGCAGGACGCCGTCGATACGGATGCTGGTGACAGCAGCGCCGGGGATCGACGACAGCAGGGTGCGGCGAAGCGAGTTGCCGAGGGTGTACCCGAAGCCGGGCTCAAGGGGCTCGATGACGAACTTCGAGCGGTTGTCAGCGATGACCTCTTCGGTCAGCGTGGGTCGCTGAGAAATGAGCATGTGGTTTTCCTCCTGTACGGACGTCCGCTATTTGACGCCCACGATGGATGGCGCCTCCGGCACCCGTGCGCCTTCCCCCAGCCGGGGCTGTCGGAAAGGCGCACGGGGCACAAGGCATTACTTCGAGTACAGCTCCACGATCAGCTGCTCCTGCAGCGGAACGTCGATCTGCGCGCGCTCGGGCACATTGTGGACCAGGACGCGGAGGCGACCCGGAACGACCTGCAGCCAGCCGGGAACCGGACGGTCGCCGACGGTCTCGCGGGCAACCTGGAACGGCAGCGTGCTCAGCGACTTCTCCTTGACATCGATGATGTCGTACTGAGAAACGCGGTAGCTCGGGATGTCGACCTTCTTGTTGTTCACGAGAAGGTGGCCGTGGCTGACGAGCTGGCGGGCCTGACGACGGGTACGGGCCAGGCCGGCGCGGTACACGACGTTGTCGAGACGGGTCTCGAGGATGCGCAGCAGGTTCTCGCCGGTCTTACCCGGGCGACGCACCGCTTCCTTGTAGTAGCGGACGAACTGCTTCTCCATGACGCCGTAGGTGAAGCGAGCCTTCTGCTTCTCCTGCAGCTGGAGCAGGTACTCGCTCTCCTTGATCCGCGCGCGGCCGTGCTGGCCCGGCGGGTAGGGGCGACGCTCGAACGCCTGGTCTCCTCCGACGAGGTCGACGCGCAGACGACGCGACTTGCGGGTGATGGGGCCGGTATAACGTGCCATTTTCTAAACCTTTCCTTCCCGCTAGACCCGACGCCGCTTGGGCGGACGGCAGCCGTTGTGCGGCTGAGGGGTGACATCGGAGATGGTGCCGACCTCGAGGCCAGCAGCCTGCAGCGAGCGGATCGCGGTCTCGCGTCCCGAGCCGGGGCCCTTGACGAAGACGTCGACCTTCTTCACGCCGTGCTCCTGCGCCTTGCGGGCAGCGCTCTCGGCGGCCAGCTGAGCGGCGAACGGGGTCGACTTACGCGAACCCTTGAAGCCCACATGGCCCGAGGACGCCCACGAGATGACGTTGCCGGCCGGGTCCGTGATGGACACGATGGTGTTGTTGAAGGTGCTCTTGATGTGAGCGGCGCCGTGCGGGACGTTCTTCTTGTCCCTGCGACGTGCCTTCTGGGTCTTCTTCGGACCGGTGCGTGACTTAGGGGGCATTACTTCGCCTTCTTCTTGCCGGCAATGGTGCGCTTGGGGCCCTTGCGGGTGCGCGCGTTGGTCTTGGTGCGCTGTCCACGCACGGGCAGACCACGACGGTGGCGCAGGCCCTGGTAGCAGCCGATCTCGATCTTGCGACGAATGTCCGCCTGAACCTCGCGGCGAAGGTCACCCTCGACCTTCAGCGACTCCTCGATGTACTCGCGGAGCTTGGTCAGATCCTCGTCACTGAGGTCCTTGCTGCGCAGATCCGGGTTGACACCGGTGGCCGCGAGGATCTCCTTGGAGCGGGTACGGCCGACGCCGTAGATGTAGGTCAGTGCGATCTCCATACGCTTTTCGCGAGGAAGATCAACACCTGCGAGACGTGCCATGTTGGCATTTCCTATCGGTGTGCGGAGGTCTGCTCCCAGTCCGTCCCCTGTGTCCTCTGATCGCTCAGAGCGTCTTTCAACTAACTCAGTGGGGCCCCGGCCTCCGTGCCGGGGGTGCACCCGGATGTGCTGCTCGGGCCGAAACCCGTTGGCCGTCATCCTGGCTGGTGCTGAGAGGTCTTCTTTTCAGTTGCGTCGGACAAGCCGATCGCAAGTCGTGCAGGTGGTTATCCCTGACGCTGCTTGTGACGCAGGTTGTCGCAGATGACCATGACCCGGCCGTTACGACGGATCACCTTGCACTTCTCGCAGATCTTCTTGACGCTGGGCTGAACCTTCACGTCTGTCTAATCTCCTGTGTGGTCGCCCACCGGTGGGTGGACATGGTTTCCCCAGGCCAGATGTGGCCCGGGAAGTGTGTGTTACTTGTACCGGTAGACGATGCGACCGCGAGAGAGGTCATAGGGCGACAGCTCTACGACGACACGGTCTTCCGGCAGGATGCGAATGTAGTGCTGACGCATCTTCCCGCTGATGTGCGCGAGGACCTTGTGGCCGTTCTCGAGCTCAATGCGGAACATTGCATTGGGCAGCGGTTCGACTACGCGTCCCTCGACCTCGATGGCCCCGTCTTTCTTAGCCATATCCTCCGCGATCCGTTGGTGGGCATCGTTCTCCGTTACGGTGATGCGCACGCGGTAGAGAACCGGCGAGCCGCACAGACGCACGAAACGACCGGCACGCAGGGCGCACCGTTGATCTAGCTTACCGGAGTTCGCTCACCAGGCCAAATGCGGGTTCAATCCCCCCGAACCCCAGAAGGGACGTGAAGAGTGCGCGCGGTGGTGCAACGGGTCACCCAGGCGGCCGTCGAGGTCGACGGTCACACCGTCGCCAGCATCGCGCCGGACGGCCAGGGGCTGCTGGTCCTGCTCGGCGTCGGACACGGCGATGATCCCGCGGTCGCCTACGCCCTCGCCGCGAAGGTGTGGAAGCTCCGCATCCTGGACGACGAGCGCTCGGCCTCCGACATCGGCGCGCCGATCCTGGTGGTCAGCCAGTTCACGCTGCTCGCGGACACCCGCAAGAGTCGGCGCCCGTCCTGGTCGGCCGCCGCGCCGCGCGCCGTGGCCGAGCCGCTGGTGGACGCGTTCGCCGACGCGCTGCGCGGGCTGGGCGCGGACGTCCAGACCGGACACTTCGGCGCGCACATGCGCGTCAGCTCGGTCAACGACGGCCCCGTCACACTGCTGCTCGAGGCCTGAGGAGGCTCGTTCGGCTCCTCACCCGTGCCAGCGACGGTAGGCCTCGGCCGCACCCGGGTGCAGCGGAACCCCAGCGGTGGTGATCAACGAGCGGCCGTCGAGGAACTGGGTGCCCGACGCCTCCGGGGGCACCAGATCGGCGGCCCGGTACAGCAGCAGGTCGACCACCTCGGCCGCGAGCACATCAGCCAGACCCTCCGCCGCCAGCAACAGGTTCGCGACTCCGACCGTGCCGACGGCGGGGCCGCCCGGGTACGCGTCCGCGGGGATCGTCACCGGGTCGTACACCTGCCCGAACCGGTCCCTCATCGGCGAAACCAGCTCGGACAGGTCTACCAGTCGCATGCGGGCGGGAATGTCCAACGCCGCGGTCGGCACCCCGCCCGCCCAGAGCAATGCGTCGATGGAGCCCGCCTCGAGCTCTTCGGTCGCCGCATCCAACGGCAGGTGGGTGACGGTGAGCTCCGAGGCGGGATCCAGCCCGGCCGCGATCATCATGCGCTCGCCGGTCAGCGCGGCACCGGAACCCTCCGCACCCAGGTTCACCCGCATTCCCCGTAGGTCCCCCGCCGCCCCGACCGGGCTGTCCGCACGGACCACCAGCTGGAGATAGTTCTCGTACACCCGGCCGATGGCCACGGCGTCCACCGTCATCGGATCGACCGAGTCCGCGAGCGTGAGGGCCAGGTCCACCTCACCGCGGGCCAGCAGGTCGAGGTTCTCGCGGGATCCGCTGGTGACCACCGGCTCGATCCGCAGGTCGTCGGTTTCGGCGGCCGCCCGCGCCAGCAGTCCGGCGAAGGCGTGATACAGACCGCCGTACTCGCCGGACGCGATCCGCACTACCGCGGGACCCGATCGCGAGCCGCACCCGGCCGCGGCGGCCAGCGCTCCCGTGGCGGCCAGGGCGAGGAACCCGCGGCGGGTGATCACGACGCCGACCCGTCGCCGGACGCGTTGCCTGCGCGTCCCGGGTCCGTCGCGGGCAGCCGCACAGTGACGGCGAGCCCGTGCGGAGAGACCCTGGCGATCGTCATCGTGCCCCGGTTCGCCCGGGCAAGGGCCCGCGCGATGGGCAGGCCGAGCCCTGAGCCCCCGGCGGGCCCTCCGGCCGCACTCGTGCCCCGGAAGAACCGGGTGTCGAGGCGGTCGACCTCCGGGGCGGACACGCCGACCCCGTCGTCCGCGATCTCGATCCTCGTCCATCCCGGCTCCGTGGACACGGTGATCCGGGTGTGCGACCCTGCCCCCGCGTATCGGCACGCGTTGCTCAAGGGGACATCCAGGATCTGCGCCAGGACGTCGGGCGAGACCGCCGCCTCGTGTGACGGCCCGGGTTCGACCAGGGTGAGCTCCACCCCCGCCCGCGCAAACGCCTGATGCCAGGCGTCGACCCGTTCGTGGGCAACCGAAGCGGGATCGCAGCGTTCAGTCACCGTCGAGGCCGGGTCGGCAGGGGCGAACCCGGACGCGCTCTCGGCGACCGCGAGTGCCAGTAGACCGTCGAGAAGGGAGGTGAGCCGGTCGACCTCGGCGGCGGCGCCGCGGAAGGTGGCGGCCGCGCGGTCCGGGATCGAGGTCTCCAGCGAATCCAATCGGATCGTGAGGGCCGCCAGCGGATTACGCATCGCATGCGCGGTGTCCGCCACCAGCTGCCGCTGCGCCTCGGCCGAGTCGGCGACCGCCGCCGCCATCGCATCGAAGGACTCGGTCAGTTCGCGGACCTCCGGCGGCCCGCCGTAGCGACGCGCGATCGAGGCGGGCGCACCCTGCCCGTGCCGGGGGGCCGGCAGGGTCGCGGTCAGCGCGGCGACCCCGTCGGACAGTTCCCCGAGCGGTCGCAGCACCCACCGGCTCAATACCAGCGCCAGCGCCGTGAACACGGCCATCGCGACCACCGCTCCGGCCGTGATGACCGCCCACGCCCGCGCGATGTCCGTTCGCGCGCGTTCGGTGGACGCCTCGATCACCACCGCGCCGTCCACCTGGACGCCGGTGCCGACCGGCCGGGCCACCAGCATGGCGGGCGCGCTCCACGGCATCAGCCGCTGGGTCACGGCGGGCCGCTGGTTACGGCGGGCGGCCGCGACGGCGTCCCCGATGGCGGGATCGCTCCGCTCGATGCCGGCCTCGACCACCACGGCGCCCCGCGCGTCGACGACGAGCACTCCCTCGGAGTAGAGGTCCGAGTACCGCGCGACCTCGTCGGCAAGGGCTCTGGGGTCACCCGATCCCACCGCGTCGCCGGAGAGCAGGGCGAACCTGTCCGCATCGCCGCTGCGCGCCAGCACGAGCTGTTGCGTGCGGTTGGTGGCGACGGTCAGCGTCAACGGCACCGCGAACGCCAGCACCGCGAGGGCGGCGAATCCCGTCAGCGCGGCGAGCAGCCGTCGGCGCATCGCGGGATCTCCCTTCCGGTCACGAACCCCACCGGTAGCCGAATCCTCTGATCGTCGTGATCAGTCCCGGCCGGTTCAGCTTCGATCGCAGACCGGTCATGTGCACGTCCAGCGACCGTGAGACGGCGACGAACGCGTCGCCCCAGATCCGATCCATCAACTGCTGCCTGCTCACCGCGGACCCCGGCCGCTCGACGAGCACCTCCACCAGTGCGAACTCCTTCTGGGTCAGCCCGATGTCCACCCCGTCCACCTCGACGACGCGAGCGCGCCGGTCCACCCGGACATCGCCGGTGACCACCACGTCTGCGGCGCGGGCCGGCGACGGCGCCTGCGCCGCGCGCCTGGTGACGGTGTCCAGCCGCGCCGTCAGCTCCGCGATGCGCGGCGGCTTGACCAGGTAGTCGTCGGCGCCACCGCGCAGCCCGCGAACGATCGACCGCTCGTCGCTGCGCGCGGTGAGGATGAGAACCGGGACCGAGCTCACCTCACGTAGCTGCCGCAGCACCTGCAGGCCGTCCGCATCGGGCAGGCCGAGATCGAGGATCACCGCGTCGAATCCGCGGTGCGCCACGAGCAGGTCCGAACCGCGCCGCATGCGCTCGGCGACGTGGCCGCGGGCCCCGAGGGCCTCGATCAAGGCCTCGCCGACCCCGTCGTCGTCCTCCACCACCGCTATCCGCACGCGCCGACCCTCCCCCCGCTCCGGAGAAGGGTCGGCGGGCGCAGCGCGCGGTCAGTTGTGGACGCCAACGATCTCCCTGTCCCGTGCATCGGCTCCGGCGGCGGCACCGGCCTCTGCCTCAATGGTGGACTGCGCCGATGTTTCCCGCATGAAGAAGTAGGTGATCAGTGAGATCGCCACGCAACCGGCGACGTACCAGAAGAACAGCGACTCGTGGCCGGCCTTCTTCAGTCCGAGCGCGATCAACTCGGCGGTGCCGCCGAAGATCGCCACGGTCAACGCGTACGGGAGCCCGACGCCGAGGGCCCGGATCTTCGTCGGGAACAGTTCGGCCTTCACGATCGAGTTGATGGAGGTGTAGCCGGTGACCAGTACCAGCGCGAGCATCATCAGACCGAAAGCGGCGAACGGGTTGGTGGTCTGTGCCAGCACCGTCATGATCGGCACCGTCAGCACCGTGCCGCCGACGCCGAAGAAGATCAGCAACTTGCGCCTGCCGATGCGATCCGACAGCGCACCGGCCAGCGGCTGCAGCACCACGAAGGCGAGCAGCGCGACGAAGTTGATCCACGCGACCGTCGTCTTCGAGATGCCGGAGGTGTTGATCATGAACTTCTGCATGTAGGTGGTGTACGTGTAGAACGCGACGGTGCCGCCGATCGTCAGACCGACCACCAGCAGGCACTCACGCGGGTACTGCAGCAGGACCCGCAGCGAGCCGCGGGACTCCGCGGGCGTCTGCGCGTTTCGCGCGGTCTCCGCCCGGAACGACTCCGATTCGTCCATGCCACGACGAAGCAGCATCACCACCACCGCACCGGTGGCGCCGATCAGGAACGGGATCCGCCAGCCCCAGCTGTACATCTGCTCGGAGGTCAGCACCTGCTGCAGCACGATCTGCACGCCGAGGGCGGTCAGCTGGCCTGCCACGAGCGTCACGTACTGGAAGCTCGAATAGAACCCGCGCTTGCCGGGCGAGGCCACCTCCGACAGGTAAGTCGCGCTGGTGGCGTACTCACCACCCACGGAGAGGCCCTGCAGCAGGCGCGCGAGGAGCAGCAGCACGGGAGCCGCGATACCGATCGTGGCGAAGCCCGGAGTCAGCGCGATCATCAGCGACCCCGCCGCCATCACCGTGACCGACAGGGTGAGCGCGGACCGCCTGCCGAACTTGTCCGCGTAGCGACCGAGCGCCCAGCCGCCGAGCGGGCGCATCAGGAATCCGACGGCGAACACGGCCGCGGTGGACAGCAGCTGGGCGGTCGGCTCCCCCTCCGGGAAGAACGCCTTCGCGAAGTACACGCTGAACGCTGCGTAGACGTACCAGTCGTACCACTCGACCAGGTTGCCGATCGACCCACGCAGCACGTTGGCGACGACTCTCCGCTCACCGACGTTCTTTGTCGTGCTCATCAGATCTCCTTCCGGACGCCCCATTGCGCCGCTCGGAGATACTGTGGTCGCTGTCACACAGGGCGGGAAGGCCTGCGCGGCTTTCCTAACACTCCCTTAGGCAAGTCGCGCCCGAGCCCGGATCCGTTGCCCCGAAACCAGAACGGGCACCCACGGTCGGGAGTCGACCGCGGATGCCCGCTGGGATGGTGTGTGCCTACTCGGGACGGAGCGTCAAGATCCGCGGGCCGTCCTCGGTGACCGCGACGGTGTGCTCCCAGTGCGCGGCCCTTGATCCGTCGGTGGTCACGACGGTCCAGTCGTCCTCGAGCACCTCGGTCTCGTGGGTCCCCAGGGTCAGCATCGGCTCGATGGCCAATACGGAGCCGATGACGAGCTCGGGTCCCTTGCCGGGCGCCCCCTCGTTCGGCAGGAACGGATCCATGTGCATCTCGCGGCCGATGGCGTGACCGCCGTACCCGTCGACGATGCCGTACTTGCGTCCGTGGGCCTTCGCGGCGGCCAGGGTGCCCAGCTCGATCGCATGCGAGACGTCGGTGAGGCGGTTGCCTGCGATCATGGCCGCGATTCCGGCCTCCATCGACAGCCTCGTCGCCTCGCTGAGCAGCTCGTCCGCCTCGATGATCGTGCCGACACCGAAGGTCCAGGCGGAGTCGCCGTGCCAGCCGTCGAGGATCGCGCCGCAGTCGATGGACACCAGGTCGCCCTCGACCAGAACGTCCTCGGCCGACGGGATCCCGTGCACCACACGGTCGTTCACCGACGAGCAGATCGAACCGGTGAACCCGTGGTACCCGAGGAACGACGGGACGGCACCGGCGTCACGGATGGTCTGCTCGGCCAGCTGATCGAGCTCGAGGGTGCTCACGCCGGGTTTCGCCGCGTTGCGCACCGCGACGAGTGTCGCTCCGACGACGGCGCCTGCCGCCGCCATCGCGTCCAGCTCGCCCGCGGTGCGGAAGGGAACTACCTTCTTACGACGAAACCCCACGACTGCCTCTTACTTACCGAGCGCGGCGAGTGCGCGCGCGTTGACCTCGTCGACCTCGCCGACTGCGTCGACGGTGACGATCTGACCCGCGTAGTGGTCCAGCAGCGGCGCGGTCTCCTCGCGGTAGACACGCATCCGGTTCCGGATCACGTCTTCGGTGTCGTCCGCGCGACCACGGGCGAGCATCCGCTCCACCACGACATCGTCGTCGACCTCGAATGCGAGCACGCCGTCGAGCTTGGCGTTCAGCTCGCCGAGGATGCCCTCGAGCGCCTGCGCCTGATCGACCGTGCGGGGGAAACCGTCGAGCAGGAAACCGTTCACGGCGTCCGGCTCGGAGACCCGGGCGCGAACCATGTTGTTCGTGATCTCGCTGGGCACCAGGTCGCCCGCGTCGAGGTACTTCTTCGCCTCGAGCCCGAGCGCCGTCTGCTGCCCGATGTTGGCGCGGAACAGGTCGCCCGTGGAGATGTGCGGAACGCCGAGCTTTTCCGACAGGATGGCGGCCTGAGTGCCCTTACCGGCACCGGGAGGACCAAGGAGGACAAGTCTCACTTGAGGAACCCTTCGTAGTTGCGCTGCATGAGTTGGCTCTCGATCTGCTTGACGGTGTCGAGGCCGACGCTGACGAGAATCAGCACCGCCGCACCACCGAAGATGCTGGCCCCGGCATTCCCCGAGAGGAAGAAGTTGGGCAGCGTCGCGATGAGACCGAGATAGATGGCGCCCGGCAGCGTGATGCGGCTGAGCACGTAGTTGAGGTAATCCGCCGTCGGGCGGCCCGGCCGGATGCCCGGGATGAAGCCACCGAACTTCTTCATCTCGTCCGCGCGTTCTTCAGGATTGAAGGTGATCGCGACATAGAAGTAGGTGAAGAAGACGATCAGCAGGAAGTAGATGAGGATGTAGACCGGGTTGCTCGGGTTCACCAGGTACTTCTGGATGATCTCCTGCCACCAACTCGGATCGGTGGACGTGCTGGCACCGGTCAGCTGAGCGATCAGGTTCGGCAGGTACAGCAGTGACGACGCGAAGATCACCGGGATGACGCCGGCCTGGTTGACCTTCAGCGGCAGGTACGTCGACGAGCCGCCGTACATCTTCCGGCCGACCATTCGCTTGGCGTACTGCACCGGGATGCGCCGCTGGCCCTGCTCGACGAAGACGACGCCTGCGATGAGGGCGAGGGCCGCGACACAGACCATCGCGAAGACCAGACCGCCTCGGCTGTCGAGGACGGCCGTGCCCTGAGACGGCATGCGCGAGGCGATGCCCGAGAAGATCAGCAGAGACATGCCGTTGCCGACGCCGCGCTCGGTGATCAGCTCGCCGAACCACATCACCAGGGCCGAACCGGCCGTCATCACCAGGACGATGGTCACCAGGCCGAAGATGGACTGGTCGGCGATGATGTCTTCCTGGCAACCCTGCAGCAGCTGGCCGCGCGCTGCGAGCGCAACGATGCCGGTGGCCTGGAGGATGGCCAGCGCGATCGACAGGTACCGCGTGTACTGGGTCATCTTCGCCTGGCCCGACTGGCCCTCCTTGCGGAGTTCCTCGAACCTGGGGATGACCACCGTCAGCAGCTGCACGATGATGCTCGCCGTGATGTACGGCATGATGCCGATCGCGAACACCGTCAGCTGCAGCAACGCGCCACCGGAGAACAGGTTGATCAGCGAGTAGATGCCCGCCGAGTCACCACCGGAGATCTGATCGATACAGGTCTTGACGTTCGCGTAGTCGACACCGGGCGACGGCAGCGTCGCACCGAACCGGTACAACGCGATGATGCCGAGGGTGAAGAGGATCTTCCGCCTCAGGTCGGGAGTCCTGAGGGCCGAGACGAAGGCGGAAAGCAAAGATCCTCCTGGCACTGGCAGAACGCGAGCGGGATCGCTCACGAGGCGAAATGAACTTTAGAACACTAGCAGTGACACCCGTTCACTCAGCCCCGATAGACCATGTGAGTCAGGTTAGACGAATGGCCGCAGCACGTCCCTTCGGGATGCGCTGCGGCCATCGGTCTCGAACTACTGGTGGATCACAGCTCGGTGGTCGTCCCACCGGCAGCGGCGATCTTCTCCTTGGCGGCACCGGTGAACTTGTTCGCGGTGACCTGAACGGACACCGTGAGCTCTCCGTCGCCGAGGACCTTCACGAGCTGGTTCTTGCGAACCGCGCCTGCCTCGACGAGCTCGGCAACGCCGATGGTCCCACCATTGGGGAACAGCCGGGCGATATCGCCCACGTTGACGACCTGGTACTCGGTCCGGAACGGGTTCTTGAATCCCTTGAGCTTGGGCAGACGCATGTGCAGCGGCATCTGTCCACCCTCGAAGGCTGCGGGCACGTTCTTGCGGGCCTTGGTGCCCTTCGTGCCGCGACCTGCGGTCTTACCTCGCTTGCCGCCCTCGCCTCGACCGACGCGGATCTTGTCGGACTTGGCACCGGGGGCGGGGCGCAGGTGGTGCAACTTGATGGTCATGGTTAGACCTCCTCAACTGTGACGAGGTGGCGGACCACGTTGACCAGGCCACGGTTCTGCGCGTTGTCCTCGCGGACGACGGTCTGACGGATGCCCTTCAGACCGAGGGTGCGCAGGCTGTCGCGCTGGTTCTTCTTGGTACCGATCGAGCTCTTTACCTGGGTGACCTTAAGTTCAGCCATCTCAGACTCCCTGTCCCGCACGTGCACGCAGCATGCCGGCCGGGGCCACGTCCTCGATGGGCAGTCCGCGGCGAGCGGCCACCTCCTCGGGACGCTGGAGGCCCTTGAGGGCGGCGACGGTCGCGTGAACGACGTTGATTGCGTTGTCGCTACCGAGCGACTTCGACAGGATGTCGTGGATACCCGCGCACTCGAGCACGGCACGCACCGCGCCACCGGCGATGACACCGGTACCGGCGCTGGCCGGACGGAGCATGACCACACCGGCAGCCGCCTCACCCTGGATGGGGTGAGTGATGGTGCCACCGATCATCGGAACGCGGAAGAAGCTCTTGCGAGCCTCCTCGACACCCTTCTGGATGGCCGCGGGAACTTCCTTGGCCTTGCCGTAGCCGACGCCAACGAGCCCGTTGCCGTCGCCCACGATCACGAGGGCGGTGAAGCTGAAGCGACGACCACCCTTGACGACCTTCGACACGCGGTTGATGGTGACAACGCGCTCGATGTGGTCCGACTTCGGGGCCGCCTGGCCGCCACGACGATCGTCACGACCGCCGCCACGACGATCGCCGCCGCCGCGGTTGTCCCCGGTGTTGGGGCCATTCTGTCCGGCGGGTCCGCTGCCGCCGTCACGCCTCTGACGTCCCGGCATCAGACTGTCCTTCCATTCGTGAACTTCATCATCAGAACTTCAACCCGCCTTCGCGAGCAGCGTCCGCCAGGGCCGCGATGCGACCGTGGTAGCCGTGGCCACCGTGGTCGAAGACCACGGCCTCGACGCCGGCTGCCTTCGCGCGCTCGGCGATCAGCTGACCGACCTTCGCGCTCAGGGCCTTCTTGTCGCCCTCGGCCGCACGCAGGTCCGGCTCGATGGTCGACGCGGCGGCCAGGGTGCGGCCGGCCAGGTCGTCCACGAGCTGGACGTGGATGTGGCGCGAGGACCGGTTCACGACCAGGCGCGGACGCTCGGGCGTGCCCGAGACCTTCTTGCGCAGACGGAAGTGACGACGCGTCTTCGAGAGACGACGCGTGGTGGACGCATCCTTGCCCAGCGGAATCCGCTTGGCTTTCTGGTTTGCAGTCTGGCTCATATCACTTACCCGTCTTTCCGACCTTGCGGCGGATCTGCTCACCCTCGTAACGCACGCCCTTACCCTTGTACGGGTCCGGACGGCGAAGACGACGGATGTTGGCCGAGATCTGGCCGACCTTCTGCTTGTCGATACCCGAGACCGAGAACCGGGTGGGCGTCTCGACGACGAAGGTGATGCCCTCGGGGGCCTCGATCGGCACCGGGTGGCTGTAACCCAGCGCGAACTCGAGGTCCTTGCCCTTGAGCGCGACGCGGTAACCCACGCCGTGGATCTCCATCTTCGTGGTGTAGCCCTCGGTGACACCGGTGATCAGGTTGGCGACCAGGGTGCGCGAGAGGCCGTGCAGCGCGCGGCTGCGACGCTCGTCGTCCGGACGGGTGACCAGAAGGGCACCGTCCTCGCTCTTGGCAACGCTGATCGGCTCGGCGATCGTCAGCGCCAGGGTGCCCTTGGGGCCCTTGACCGAGACGTTCTGGCCTTCGATGGTGACGTCAACGCCCGCGGGGACGGTGACCGGAATCTTTCCAATACGCGACATTGTGGTGGCCTCCCTTACCAGACGTAGGCGAGGACTTCGCCGCCGACGCCCTGCTTGGCCGCCTGACGATCCGTGAGCAGGCCGGAGGACGTGGAGATGATCGCCACGCCGAGGCCGCCCAGGACCTTGGGCAGGTTGGTGGACTTCGCGTAAACCCGGAGGCCGGGCTTGGAAACGCGCCGGACACCCGCGAGGCTGCGCTCACGGCTGGGTCCGTACTTCAGGTCGACGATGAGGGTCTTGCCCACCTCGGCGTCCTCGGTACGGAAATCGGAGATGTAGCCCTCGCGCTTGAGGATCTCGGCGATGTTCGCCTTGATCTTCGAGTGGGGAAGCTTCACCTCGTCGTGGTACGCCGAGTTGGCGTTGCGCAGACGCGTCAAGAAGTCTGCGATTGGATCGGTCATGGTCATGGGGTTGACCTGTTCACCTTTCTCGCAGCGGTTCCCATGCAACACCGGGTCCGGCACTCGTGGAGCGCCTGCCGGTCGTGGGCCTACAGCGAAGGGGTTTTCCTTTGGACTGGCTCACGGATGCAAGCCAGAAGTGTTGTGGCTACCAGGAGCTCTTGTGAACGCCCGGCAGCTCGCCCGCGTGCGCCATCTCGCGAACGCAGATTCGGCACAGGCCGAACTTGCGGAACACCGAGTGGGGACGGCCGCACCGCTGGCAGCGGGTGTAGGCGCGCACCGCGAACTTGGGCTTCTTGTTGGCCTTGTTGACCAGTGCCTTCTTCGCCATGGCTCAGTTCTCCTTGAACGGGAAGCCGAGGTGCTTGAGCAGGGCACGGCCTTCTTCGTTGTTGGTCGCGGTCGTCACGACGGTGATGTCCATACCGCGCGGGCGATCGATCTTGTCCACATCGATCTCGTGGAACATCGACTGCTCGTTGAGACCGAAGGTGTAGTTGCCGTTGCCGTCGAACTGCTTGCCGGACAGGCCGCGGAAGTCCCTGATACGGGGCAGCGCGATGCTGACCAGGCGATCGAGGAACTCCCACATGCGGTCGCCACGGAGGGTGACGCGCGCGCCGATGGGCATGCCCTCACGCAGCTTGAACTGCGCGATGGACTTGCGAGCCTTGCGGATCTCGGGCTTCTGGCCGGTGATCAGTTCGAGGTCGTTGACCGCGCCGTTGATCAGCTTCGCGTCGCGGGCGGCGTCTCCGACACCCATGTTGACGACGACCTTGACGACGCCGGGGATCTGCATGACGTTCGCGTACTCGAACTCCGCGTTCAGCGCGTCCTTGATCTCGGCGCGGTAGCGGGTCTTCAGACGGGGAACGATCTTGTTCTCAGTGCTAGTCATCTCAGATGTCCTTCCCGTTCTTACGGGAGATCCGAACCCGCTTGCCGTTCTCATCGGTGCGGTAGCCCACGCGAGTGGCGTTACCGTCCGAGTCCACGACCTGCACGTTCGACACGTGGATCGGGGCTTCCTGCGTCACGATGCCGCCGGAGGAGGCGCCACGCTCGTTCGCGGAGACCGCGGTGTGCTTCTTGATCCGGTTCACGCCCTCGACGAGGACCTTCTCGGTCGCCGGGAAGGCCTGGATGACCTTGCCCTTGGCGCCCTTGTCCTTGCCGGCGATGACCAGAACGGTGTCACCCTTGTGCACCTTCATCACAGCACCTCCGGGGCGAGCGAAACGATCTTCATGAACTTCTTGTCGCGCAGCTCACGACCCACGGGTCCGAAGATGCGGGTGCCACGGGGATCGTGATCAGGCTTGATGAGAACGGCAGCGTTCTCATCGAACTTGATGTACGAGCCGTCCGGACGGCGGCGCTCCTTGGTGGTACGGACGATGACGGCCTTGACGACCTCGCCCTTCTTGATGTTTCCACCCGGGATGGCGTCCTTGACGGTGGCGACGATGATGTCGCCGATCCCGGCGTAGCGACGAGACGAACCGCCGAGAACGCGGATGCAGAGAATCTCCTTGGCACCCGTGTTGTCGGCGACGCGCAGTCGCGACTCCTGCTGAATCACTGATCTCTCCTAAGACCTGGATTTTCGTACGCACCGGATTACCGACCCGATGCGCGCGGTCTGTTACCCGGCCGTACCCACATGCGGGCATGCGGAGGCATAGGCAACCGCTCTAGTGTAGGGAACACGCCGAGGGAATCCAAATCGCGCGCTATCGGCGTCGATTGTGGTTGTGCACTCCCCCGCTGGTGGCACACACAAAACGGCCCGCCCCCAACCGGGGACGGGCCGTTTCGGTGTAGTGCTCTTCTTACTTGGCCTTCTCGAGCACCTCGACCAGACGCCAGCGCTTGGTCGCCGACAGCGGTCGGGTCTCCATGAGCTGGACGCGGTCGCCGATGCCGGCGATGCCGTTCTCGTCGTGCGCCTTCACCTTGGTGGTACGGCGGATGATCTTGCCGTACAGCGGGTGCTTCACACGATCCTCGAGCTCGACAACGATCGTCTTCTCCATCTTGTCGGAGACGACGTAGCCGATGCGGACCTTGCGGGTCCCACGCTCTTCAGTCACTGCGGTGTCCTTCTCGTTCTCACTCATGCCGCGTCTCCCGCACTCGGGGCGGCTGCGAGGCCGAGCTCACGCTCGCGCATGACGGTGTAGACGCGCGCGATCTCGTGGCGGACAACGCGCAGACGACGGTTGTTGTCCAACTGACCGGTCGCCATCTGGAAGCGAAGGTTGAACAGCTCTTCCTTCGACTCGCGGAGCCGGGTGACCAACTCTTCTTCGCTGAGCTCACGGAGCTCTGCGGCTGGGGTTCCAGTAGCCATCAGAACTGCTCCTCCCTCGTGACGATCCTGCACTTGCACGGGAGCTTGTGCATCGCGCGACGCAGGGCCTCGCGAGCAATCTCCTCGTTGGGGTAAGTCATCTCGAACATGACCCGACCGGGCTTGATGTTCGCGACCCACCACTCGGGCGAACCCTTACCGGAACCCATTCGGGTCTCGGCCGGCTTCTTCGTGAGCGGGCGATCCGGGAAGATGTTGATCCAGATCTTGCCGCCACGCTTGATGTGGCGCGTCATGGCGATACGAGCGGACTCGATCTGACGGTTGGTGATGTACGCGGGCTCGAGAGCCTGGATGCCGTAGTCACCGAAGGTCACCTGAGTTCCGCCCTTGGCGGCACCCGAACGGCTCGGGTGGTGCTGCTTGCGGTGCTTGACCCGACGGGGGATCAACATGCGTCAGCCCTCCTGATTCGTCTCGGTCGAAGCCGGAGCTTCTGCGGTGGCGGTCGCAGCGCGGCCGGCCTCGGTGCTGGTCGCCGTGGTGCCCGAGGCACCGGAGCGACGCGGACGGCTCGGACGCTCGCGACGGGGGCGATCGCCGGCCGGGGCTGCAGCGCTGGCGAGGGCTTCACGCTTGCCGCCGACGATGTCGCCCTTGTAGATCCAGACCTTCACGCCGATGCGGCCGAAGGTGGTCTTGGCCTCGTAGAGCCCGTAGTCGATGTCCGCACGCAGCGTGTGCAACGGAACCCGACCCTCGCGGTAGAACTCCGAGCGGGACATCTCGGCGCCGCCGAGACGGCCCGAGCACTGCACCCGGATGCCCTTGACGTTCGGCTGACGCATGGCCGACTGGATGGCCTTGCGCATGGCGCGACGGAAGGCAACACGGTTCGACAGCTGCTCCGCAACACCCTGGGCCACGAGCTGGGCCTCGGCCTCAGCGTTCTTGACCTCGAGGATGTTGAGCTGCACCTGCTTGCCGGTCAGCTTCTCCAGCTCGGCGCGGATGCGATCGGCCTCGGCGCCGCGGCGGCCGATGACGATGCCCGGACGCGCGGTGTGGATGTCGACGCGAACCCGGTCACGGGTGCGCTCGATCTCCACCTTCGCGATGCCGGCCCGCTCCATGCCGGTGGCGAGGAGCTTGCGGATGGCGACGTCTTCCTTGACGTACTCCGCGTACTGCTTGTCTGCGTACCAGCGAGACTTCCAGTCGGTGGTGATGCCGAGGCGGAAGCCGTGCGGGTTGATTTTCTGGCCCACTACTGAGCACTTCCCTTCCGGCGATTGCGGGTCGAGGTGCCGGCCTTGGGCAGGCTCTCCACGATCACGGTGATGTGGCTAGTGCGCTTGCGGATCCGGAACGCACGGCCCTGTGCACGCGGCTGGAACCGCTTGAGGGTCGCACCCTCGTCCACGAACGCCGTGGCGACGACAAGCGTGCTCGGGTCCAGGTCGAGGTTGTTCTCGGCGTTGGCCGCTGCGGAGGCGATCACCTTGGCGACCGGCTCGCTCGCTGCCTGCGGCGCGAACTTCAGGATCGACAGCGCGTCCTCGACGGAACGCCCGCGAACCAGATCCACAACGCGACGCGCCTTCATCGGCGTCACACGCACGTGGCGCGCGACGGCCTTGGCGGTCGGGTTGGCGGTTTCGGTGTTACTCATCGCCTCTTCGCCTTCCGATCATCCTTGATGTGACCCTTGAACGTGCGGGTCGGTGCAAACTCTCCGAGCTTGTGTCCGACCATCGAGTCGGAGACGAACACGGGGACGTGCTTACGGCCGTCGTGGACCGCAAACGTGTGTCCGATGAAGTCCGGGATGATCGTGGAACGACGGGACCAGGTCTTGATGACCTGCTTGGTTCCCTTCTCGTTCTGCACATCCACCTTCGCGAGGAGGTGGTCATCGACGAACGGGCCCTTCTTCAGGCTGCGTGGCATTCTGAACTCCCTCCTAGCGCTTGTTCTTGCCGGTACGGCGGCGGCGGACGATGAGCTTGTCGCTCGGCTTGTTGGGCTTGCGGGTACGGCCCTCAGGCTGTCCCCACGGGCTGACCGGGTGGCGACCACCGGAGGTCTTGCCCTCGCCACCACCATGCGGGTGGTCGACCGGGTTCATCACGACACCACGGACGGTCGGGCGCTTGCCCTTCCAGCGCATACGGCCGGCCTTGCCCCAGTTGATGTTCGACTGCTCGGCGTTGCCGACCTCGCCGACGGATGCGCGGCAGCGCACGTCGACGCGACGGATCTCACCGGACGGCATACGCAGGGTCGCGTAGGGGCCTTCCTTGCCCAGCAGCTGGATGCTGGCGCCTGCGGAGCGGGCCATCTTGGCGCCGCCGCCCGGACGCAGCTCCACCGCGTGGATGGTGGTACCGGTCGGGATGTTGCGCAGCGGCAGGTTGTTGCCCGGCTTGATGTCGGCTCCGACACCGGACTCGACCTTCGCGCCCTGCTTGAGGTCCTTCGGCGCGATGATGTAGCGCTTCTCGCCGTCGGCGTAGTGCAGCAGGGCGATGTTCGCCGTGCGGTTGGGGTCGTACTCGATGTGAGCGACCTTGGCCGGCACGCCGTCCTTGTCGTTGCGACGGAAATCGATCAGCCGGTAGGCGCGCTTGTGACCGCCACCCTTGTGACGGGTGGTGATACGACCGTGGGCGTTACGTCCACCGCGACCGTGCAGCGGGCGGATAAGCGACTTCTCGGGAGTCGACCGAGTGATCTCGGCGAAGTCCGAGACGCTCGAGCCACGACGGCCCGGGGTAGTCGGCTTGTACTTACGGATTGCCATGAGTCTTCTCGTCCTCTATGTCTCGTCAAGTCCCGCCCGCTTACGCGACCGGTCCTCCGAAGATCTCGATGGGCTTGCTGTCGGCGGAGAGGGTGACGAGCGCGCGCTTGGTGTCCTTGCGCTTGCCGTAACCGAACTTCGTCCGCTTGCGCTTGCCCTGACGGTTGGCGGTGTTGACACTCGTCACAGTGACGCCGAAGACCTTCTCGACGGCAATCTTGATCTGCGTCTTGTTCGAGTCCGGGTGCACCAGGAAGGTGTAGGTGCCTTCCTCGATCAGTCCGTAGGACTTCTCGGAGATGACCGGGGCCAGCAAGATGTCGCGGGGATCAGCGATGGTGCTCACTTGCTCTCCTCCTTGCTGTCTGCCTGGGCGGACTCGGCCGGCCCGTGGATGAACGCGTTGAGCGCCTCGACGCTGAACACAATGTCATCGCTGTTGAGCACGTCGTACGTGTTGAGCTGGTCGGGTGCGATGGGATGCACGCCTTCCAGGTTCTGCACGCTCTTCCATGCCGCGATGTCTGCACGCCCGACGACGAGCAGGAGCTTCTTGCGATCCGAGATCTCGCCGAGGAACGACTTCGCGCCCTTGGTGGACGGGGTCTGACCCGACACCAGTTCGGTGATCACGTGGATGCGCTCGTTGCGCGCCCGATCGGAGAGGGCACCGCGCAGGGCGGCTGCCTTCATCTTCTTGGGGGTCCGCTGGCTGTAGTCACGCGGCTGCGGGCCGTGGACGACGCCACCACCGGCGAACTGCGGGGCGCGGGTCGAGCCCTGACGGGCGCGGCCGGTGCCCTTCTGACGCCACGGCTTCTTGCCACCGCCGCGAACCTCGCCGCGGGTCTTGGTGGAGTGCGTGCCCTGACGTGCAGCGGCGAGCTGCGCGACGACGACCTGGTGCATCAGCGCGATGTTGGCCGTGACGTCGAAGATCTCAGCGGGGAGATCGACGGTGCCGTTGGTCTTGCCGCCGGCGGCCTTGACGTCGAGGGTCAGCTTGGTTGCGGTCTCGGTCATGCGGACGCACCACCCTTCACTGCGGTCTTGACGATCACGAGACCACCCTTGCGGCCCGGGATCGCACCCTTGATGAGAAGCAGACCGTTCTCGGCGTCCACCTTGTGGACCGAGAGGTTCTGCGTCGTGATGCGGTCGCTACCCATGCGGCCCGACATGCGCATGCCCTTGAACACGCGGCCGGGGGTGGCGCAGCCACCGATCGAACCCGGGCGACGGTGCACGGCCTGCGCGCCGTGGGAGGCGCCCTGGCCGGCGAAGCCGTGCCGCTTCATGGTTCCGGCGAAGCCCTTGCCCTTGCTGGTTCCGGTGACGTCGACGTAGGCGCCGTCCTCGAAGACCTCGGCGGTGAGCTCCTGGCCGACCTCGTACTCGGAGGCATCCGCAACGCGGAGCTCCACGACGTGGCGACGGGGGGTCACACCGGCCTTGGCGAACTGGCCGGACTCCGGCTTGTTGACCTTGCGCGGGTCGATCGCACCGAACGCGAGCTGCACGGCGCTGTAGCCGTCGCGCTCCTCGGTACGAATCTGGGTGACCACGTTCGGTCCGGCCTTCACGACGGTGACCGGGACGACCCGGTTGTTCTCGTCGAAGACCTGGGTCATGCCGAGCTTGGTGCCCAGGATTCCCTTGATCTTGTTCTCAGTCATTGTTTTTGTCTCCGCCGCGCTCACTGGATGTTGACATCAACGCTGGCCGGCAGATCGATGCGCATGAGCGCGTCGACTGTCTTGGGCGTCGGGTCGAGGATGTCAATCAGCCGCTTGTGGGTACGCATCTCGAAGTGCTCGCGCGAGTCCTTGTACTTGTGCGGCGAGCGGATGACGCAGTACACGTTCTTTTCAGTCGGCAACGGCACCGGTCCAACGACACGGGCCCCGGTACGGGTCACCGTCTCGACGATCTTGCGCGCTGACGCATCGATCGCCTCATGGTCGTAGGCCTTGAGCCTGATGCGGATCTTCTGTCCCGCCACGCTTGTGTCCTCTTCCTTGCCCGTTATGAATTAGGCCCTTGTAGACCCTGGGGGGCTACCTCGTTCGTGTAGACCCGTCATGGGCTACCTCGTTTGCACAGTTCCTGCCTTGCCCATGACTGTCCGAACGTTGGCGACCGGGCAAGTACCCGATCCGCTGCCGCTGTTCATCTGTCATGGTTCTCCGGTACACGCGGTCGGGCGTGTCGCCCTACCTCTCACACTCAAGGCACAATTGTCCCCTGAACATGAATACCGGATGCGCTCGCAAGTGAGCGCAGGTACTGCTTCCGTCCTGCATTGGCCTCGGCCCCGCACTGACTGCCGGAGCTTCGGTCATCTCTCGCCCGCCGCCAGACGCAGTGGAACACGACCGGGGTCTAGGCAACCCGAACAGTATGCCGCAGACCGGCCAGGAGTTCAAATCCGATCCGGGCCGACCGGACGCCAAGTAACTTACTCCAAAGTAAGATAGTGCTCATGACGACTCAGACACCCACCTACCGCGGCTGGCTCAAGCTCCCCCGAAACCGCATCGGCGGGGCGCTGTTCTCGCTGGGCATGTGCCTGCGGGTGCCCTACTTCGCGACAGTGCTCCCCCACGTCACCCGCCTCGAGCCGGGACGCTGCGAGGCGCGGGCACCCAAGTGGTGGGGCGTGCACAACCACATCGGCACCTTCCACGCCATCGCCGCGTGCAACCTCGCCGAGGCGGCGATGGGCATGCTCGCGGAGGCAACGGTGCCCACCTCCCACCGATGGATCCCGAAGTCGATGAACACCCGATACCTCGCCAAGGCCGACACCGGGCTGCGCGCCGTGGCGACGGTGCCAGACCTCCCGGACTTCACCGAGATCACCTCCGGCACGGACCTCGTGGTGTCCGTCGCGCTCTACGACAAGGCAGGCACCGAAGTGGTGCACGCGGACATCACCGTCTGGGTGAGCCCGAAGTAGCCGCAGGCGGCTGCGCCGCTCAGGCCGCGAGAGAGCCCCGCGAGCGCAGCCGCCTACGCATGTCCCATAGATAGACGGACCTGGGCGCGTGCCGGATCGCCCTGGGGATGCGGGGGTAGACCCAGGAAGCGAGCGTCATCACCCGATCG
Source organism: Rhodococcus sp. PvR044 (assembly GCF_040548995.1). Lineage (NCBI taxonomy): Bacteria > Bacillati > Actinomycetota > Actinomycetes > Mycobacteriales > Nocardiaceae > Rhodococcus > Rhodococcus sp. PvR044. The sequence goes on along the minus strand of NZ_JBEPSX010000001.1, from coordinate 361,795 downwards.
AACCTGCGCTGGTCCCGCTCGTTCCATGGCAACTCGAACTGCTGCCGCAATCGCTCGGGCAGCAGCCCCGTCGTGAGCCACCGATACGCGGGCAGATTCGCGCGAATGAGAAACGGCGCCAGGACCGGGTGGAAGAGGTCCCTCGAGACGGCCCGGACCTTCGCGTCCACCTCGGCACCGTCGATCTGCTGCTTCCAGTACGCGGCGAATTCGGCACGATCGCGCGGCCAGAGTCCGTCCGGCACCTGCAGCGCGGTGCCCAGGATCGCGTACTCGCGGTACAGGGCGTCGGCATTGGCGTCGTCGAGCGTGCCGAAGACGCGTTCGTACAGGGTGACGGCGCTCTCGTAGAGGGTGGCGGCCACCCACAGCTGAAGCTGCGGATCAAAGGCGTTGTAGTCATCCGAGCGCACCTTGGCGTGCGCCTTGTTGACCATCCTGATGACGGCCGCGCGTTCCTCGTCGGTGCCGTAGACGACTGCATATATATAGGTCATCGTCGTCCGCAGCCTGTCGACTGCCCGATAGGCGAAATCACTGTGGTCCGCGACCCCGTGACCGACGCCACGATTCGCCACCTGGAGCAGGATCGCCCGCCCGCCCGCCGCAAGCATGATCCCCTCGCCCGCCAGATCCTGGATTGTCACTGCCGCCCGCCGAGTCATGATCGTCATGCAACCACACCGCCGCCCTGTTCACCAGACCTTTCAAAATGTAGATAAAAAGCGGTGCTCAACAGCAGTATACGAAATCGGAGAAGCGTCATTTCGATTCGATTTGCTGTTAACTTAGCGGCAGAACGCCCAGGTGAGCGACCGGCTGTACACCGGGGTGGACGAACTCGCCGCGACATCGAGTCCGCGAGACGGGAAACCGGACCCCGACATGTGACGAATCCAGCGCTGTCGACCACCCGCGAAGTGGACGCATGACATACTCGCGTGCATGCCTTCACCCCACTCTGCCGTCCTGGTCGAGGGAATCACGAAGTCGTTCGGCGACGTGCATGCGTTGCGCGGCGTCAGCTTCGAGGTTCCCCGAGGGACCGTGCTCGGCATCCTGGGCCCGAACGGCGCAGGTAAGACCACCACGGTCAATGTGCTCTCGACGCTGCTGCGCCCCGATTCGGGCCGCGCGTTCGTTGCCGGCCATGACGTGGTCGAGCAGGCCGCCTCCGTGCGACGCAGCATCATGACGACCGGTCAGTACGCGGCGCTGGACGAATCACTCACCGCTCGAGAGAACCTCGTGCTCTTCGGGCGGCTCCTGGGCTTGACCAAGCAGTCCGCCAAGGCCCGCGCCGAGGAACTGCTCCGCCAGTTCGATCTGGGGTACGCCGCCGACCGCAAGGTGTCCGGATTCTCGGGTGGCATGCGGCGGCGCGTCGACATCGCCTGCGGGCTGGTCACCCGCCCCGAGGTGGTCTTCCTGGACGAGCCGTCCACCGGTCTCGACCCGCGCAGCCGTCAGGGCGTGTGGTCGCTGGTGTCCGACCTCAAGGCACAGGGCATCACCATCCTGCTGACGACGCAGTACCTCGAGGAGGCCGACGTCCTCAGCGACAACATCGTGGTCATCGACAAGGGCACCGTTATCGCCGAGGGCACCGCCGACCAGCTCAAGGAGCGCACCGGCGGCAGCTACTGCGAGGTCGTGCCCGTGCAGCTCGCGGATCTGCCGCGGGTCTTCAATGTGCTGATGAGCCTGGTCCCGCCCGAGTACATCACCGAGACCGGACACGACCGGCTCTCGATTCCCGCGCAGTACGGCGCGCAGACCCTGGCCGAGGTGCTGCGCCGGCTCGACATCGCGCGGATCCCGCTCGCCGACATCGCGCTGCGCCGACCGTCGCTCGATGACGTGTTCCTGGCACTGACAGGAACGAGGGCCGAGGACGAGGAACCCGAGCAAGCGAGCGTTGCGTCGTGACCGCCGTCGCCGCGAGCCCGGTCGTGATCGCACGCACCGGGCGGCACCGCAAGCCGCAGCTGTCCAGCATGCAGCAGTGGCTGGCGCTGTCCGGGCGCAACGTGCACACCATGTGGTCGCACGGCCAGATCTTCGTCGCGGTCCTGGCTCCCCTGATCTTCACGCTCGGCTTCTATCTGCCGCTGAAGTTCGTCATGAAGGTCCAGGGCATCGACTACGCACAGTTCGTGATGCCGATCATCGTGCTGCAGGCGATGGCGTTCACCGCGATCTCGGCCGCGGGCCGCGCCGCGACCGAAGCATCCAACGGGATGAACGCGCGTTTCCAGACCATGCCGATCTTCTCCGCCGTCCCGCTGGCCTCGCGGGTGACCGCGATGTTCATCCATGCGGTGATATCCCTCATCGCCGCCGTCACCTACGGCCACGTCATCGGGTTCGAATTCGTCGGCGGTACGACACTGGCCGTTGGCTTCTGTGCGTTGGCGCTCGCCGTCGGCATGACGCTCGCGATGGCGGGCGATGCCCTCGGCACCCTGACCAAGAGCCCGGAGATCACCAGCCAGTCGCTGACTCTCCCGCAGCTCATCCTCGGCATGTTCTCGAGCGGGTTCGTCCCGGAATCGCAGTTCCCCGAGTGGTCCCAGGGCTTCGTCAGGAACCAGCCGATCTCGCAGTTCTCCGTCTCGATGCGCTCGATGGCCGAGGGCGGCATCACCCTGCACCAACTGACGCCGTCGCTGCTGTGGATCGGTGGACTGCTGCTCGTCTCGGTCCCGCTGTCGATCTGGGCGAACGTGAGGCGAGGATGACCGACCTGCAGACCCGGGAGGCCGGCCCCCTCACTCACAGCTTCCCGGTCGTGACCGACCCGCCGTCCGAGACCTCCTGGCCCGCCCTCATCGAGCACAGCAAGCTGCAGGCGGGCAGGCTGCTCCGCGGCTGGCTCCGCGACCCCTTCACCATCCTGCAGGCGGTCATCTACCCCGCCGTCACCATGCTGATGTTCTGGGCCGTGCTGGGGATCTCGATCACCAAGGCGACCGGAGTGAACAGCATCTTCGGCACCGCCCCGATGATGACCCTGGTCGGCGCCATGTTCGGATGCATCGCCAGCGGCCTGTCATTGAAGCAGGAGTGGAAGAAGGGGCTGCTCGCACGCTTCTGGATCCTGCCGATGCACCGGGCGGCCGGATTGGTGAGCCGCCTGATCGCCGAGTCGATCCGCATCATGATCACGACGGTGCTGATCGTGCTGGTGGCGATCCCGCTCGGTTTCCGATTCACCCAGGGCCCCCTCGCCGCCGTCGCGATGCTGTTCGTCCCGCTGCTGCTAGGACTGGGGTTCGCGACACTTGTCACCATGCTGTCGGTGATGGCGGCCAAGGCGCCGCTGGTGGAGCTCCTCTCGCTGCTGTGCACCCTGTTGATGTTCTTCAATTCCGGGTTCGTGCCGACCGCGGCCTACCCGGTGTGGCTGCAGACGTTTGTCGAGAACCAGCCCATGTCGTGCGCGATCGACGCGATGAAGGGCCTGACACTTGGCGGCCCGGTCGCGGAGCCGCTGATCAAAACGGTGTTGTGGTCGGTCGGGGCCATCCTGGTGTTCACCTACCCCGCCATCAAGGGCTACCAGAGGGCCGCACACAACCCCGCCTCCTGATCCCGGCCCCAACACCATCTCCGCCGTACTAAGAAAGGCCCCGCCCTCACGGGCGGGGCCTTTCTCGTTTCCTGTCGCTACTCGACCGGGCCGGCCAGCAGTTCCCGGAGGACCGGCGCCATCTCCTCGAGCGCGGCGGGGCTCATCATCGCCCAGTGCGTGCTGTGCACGGACCGGTGCCGGACCGTGCCCGAGACCGCCTGGCCCCATGACCGCGCCGCGATGGTGTCGTCCTGGCGTCCCTGCGCCGCGGTGAACAGCACCAGGTCGCCGTCGAAGCGGCCGGGGACGTAGCGCCGCATCAGTTCCGCCGAGTTCGTGGCCGAAGCGACCATCTGTCGCAGCCACTCCTCGGACACCGCGGACAGCGGGCCCCCGGTGGATGCCCGGATCAGGTCCAGCACCTCGTCGATGCCGGCCTCCGACGGATCGAGGTCGGCCGTCGCCGCGATACCGAAGCCGCCGAGGATCTCCTCCGCCGTCACCGCCGCGCCCTCACCGAGTGCGTCGGCCGCGTCGCCCGCGAAGCTGTCGAGCATGATCAGCCGCTCGACCGACTCCCCCGCCGCCTGGAGCTCGACGGCCATGGCGTGCGCGATGACGCCGCCGAGCGACCAGCCCAGCAGCCGGTACGGCCCGCTCGGCTGAACGGCCCGGATCTCCGTCACGTAGCGGTGCGCGATCTCCTCGATCGAGTCCGGCAGCGTGGCGTCGCCGGACGCGGCGGGCGACTGCAGACCGTAGACCGGCGTCTCACCGTCCAGCACCGGGGCCAGGGCGGTGTACGCCCACGACAGCCCAAGCACCGGGTGCACGGCGAAGACCGGCGACCGCTCACCCGCGGCGCGGATCGGGAGCAGGACGTCGAACATGTCCGCCCCGGTCCCGCTCGCGCCCTCCGCGCCGGACTCCGCGTCGATCGCGGCCGCGATGCCCTCGGCCGTCGGGTCGAGGAACACGGCCCGCAGCGGCACCGTGACCCCGAGCACCTCGGTCAGCCTGGACATCACCCGGGTCGCGGTCAGCGAGTTTCCGCCCAGATCGAAGAAGGACGCGTCCACGGACACCTTCTCGATCTCGAGGACCTCCGCGAGCACCTCTGCCACGGCGGCCTCGGTGGCCGTGCTCGGGGCCCGGTACTCGCCGGTGTCCTCGAACTCCGGCACCGGAAGCAGCTTGCGGTCCAGCTTGCCGCTGGGGTTGAGCGGGAACTCGTCGAGTCCGACGACCGCGTTCGGCACCATGTACACCGGCAGCGCCGTCGCCACGTACCGCTTCAGTTCGTCCGGGTCCACCGTGGCGCCGTCCTGCGGGACCACATACGCGACCAGGTGGTCGCCGCGGTCGTCGGACTGCACCAGGACGGCTGTCTGCCGAACCCCGTCGAAGCCCCGCACCGCCGACTCGATCTCCTCGAGCTCGATGCGCTGGCCGCGCAGCTTGACCTGGAAGTCGGTGCGCCCGATGTACTCGAGGACCCCGTCCGCCCGTCGCCGGACCAGGTCGCCGGTGCGGTACATCCGGTCGCCCTCGGCGCCGAAGGGGTTCGCCACGAAACGGTCCGAGGTGATGCCGGGCCGGGTCAGGTACCCCCGCGCCAGCTGCGGGCCTGCCAGGTACAGCTCGCCCGCCACCCCGGCCGGGGTGGGCCGCAGCCCCGCGTCCAGCACGTGCACCCGGACGTTCCACTGCGGCAAGCCGATCGGCGTCGTGACCGTGTCCTCCGGACGCGCCTCCCAGTTGGTCACCGAGACCGCCGCCTCGGTGGGCCCGTACATGTTGTGCAGGCCCGCGTCGGTCAGCTCACGCCATCGTGCCGCCGTCTCGGGCGGCAACGCCTCGCCGATCACGAAGGCCCGCTTGAGCGTTCGCAGCGACGGCGCGTCGACGACCGCGACGAACACGCCGAGTGGCGACGGCACGAAGGTAGCCGTGGTGATCCCGTGCCCGGCGATCAGCCCGGCCAGGTACTCCATGTCCTTGTGTCCGTCGGGCTTGGCGATCACCAGGCGGGCACCGTTCTGCAGGGCCCAGAAGAACTCCCATACCGAGACGTCGAACGTCATCGCGATCTGCTGCAGCACCACGTCGTCGGCACCCAGTCCGTACTCGGACTGCTTCCACACCAGCTGGTTCACGATCGCCCGGTGCGTCAGGACGACACCCTTCGGCTTTCCGGTCGATCCCGACGTGAACATCACGTACGCCGTGTTGTCCAGATGCAGCGGCGCACGCCGGTCCGCGTCGGTCACCGGGGCATCGTCGTAGGCCGAGGTGTCGAGCTGGTCGATCTCGAGCACCTCGAAACGCAGGTCGACGTCGATCCGGTCGCGCCGTGTGCTCAGCACGCACACCGGGTCGGCCGTCTCCAGCACGTAGGTGGTTCGCTCGGCCGGATGATCGGGGTCGATCGGAACGTAGGCACCGCCGGCCTTGACGATCGCGTACATGCCGATCATCAGGTCGAGCGAACGCCGGATTCCCAGGCCCACCATCGACTCCGGGCCCACGCCCAGCTCGATCAGGTACCGCGCCAACCGGTTGGCCCGCGCGTCGAATTCCGCGTAGGTCAGTTCCTCGCCCTCGAAGACCAGCGCCACCGCATCCGGGGTGCGCGTCACCTGGGCATCGAAGAGGTCGGCAAGGGTCGCGGCCGGGATCTCGTGATCGGTCGCGTTCCAGCGATCGAGTTCGGCGTACTCCGCATCGGAGAGCACGTCGAGATCCCCGACCTTCGCGTCCGGGTTCCGCTCGATCGCCGAGAGGATCCGATCGACCCGGTCCAGGATCGACTCGACCTCGTCGGGCGCGAACAGGTCGGTCAGGAACTTCGCGTCCAACTGCAGGCGATCACCTGCCTCGATGTACAGCGACAGCGGGAAGGTGTTCGCGTCCACACCGCCGACGCCGAGCAGGCGCATCCCGTCGATGTCCGCGTCGCCAGTCGCGCTCGCGGCGTCGACCGGGTAGGACTCGAACACGGTGATGGTGTCGAACACGGAACCGGTGCCGGTGCGCTGCTGGATCGTCTGCAGGCCCACATGGTGGTGTTCGAGCAGGTCCGACTGCTCGCCCTGCAGCCGGAGCAACAGCTCGGTCACCGTCTCCGCCCGGTCCACGCTGACGTGCACCGGCAGCGTGTTGATGAACATGCCGACCATCGATTCCACGCCGGTCAGCGCGGGCGGGCGCCCGGAGACCGTGGCACCGAACACGACGTCGTCGCGGCCGATCAGGCGCGAGAGCACCAGGCCCCATGCCATCTGCACGACGGTGTTGAGCGTGACGCCGAGCTCACGTGCGAGTCCCGACAGCGCCCTGGTGCGCTCGGCCGACAGGTGCAGGCTGACCTCGCCGGGGAGCGAGGACTGCTCGCGTCCGCGGTCCGCGGGCGCGAGCAACGTCGGCTCCTCGGCACCGAGCATGGAGCCCGCCCACTGCTCCAGCGAGGCCTCGGCGTCGCGGGTGGACAGCCATTCGAGGAAGTCCCGGTAGGAGCGGACCGGCGGCAGCACCGATCCGTCGCCGCGCGCCGCGTACAGCACGATCAGGTCCTTGAGGAGCAGCGGCATGGACCAGCCGTCGACCAGGATGTGGTGGCTGGTCATGGCCAGCGAGTACGTGCCGTCCGCACGCCCAACGAGACTGAACCGGACCAGCGGGGGCTCGGACATGTCGAACCGGCGCTGCCGGTCCTCGTCCAGGACCCGCTGCCGCTCCTCGTCACCGCGGTGACCGAGATCCACCTCGCGGAACTGAACCGGCGCGCCGTCCACGATCACCTGGACGGCATTGCCCGCGTCGTCGTGCCGGAACCCGGCCCGCAGGTTCGGGTGCCGGTCGACCAGTGCCTGAGCGGCCGCGCGCAGGCGGCCGGCGTCGACGAGTCCGCCGAGTTCGATCACCACCTGCGAGGTGTAGACGTCGAGCGAGGTGGAGGTCTGCGCCAGCATCGAGTGGAAGAGCATGCCCTCCTGCAACGGCGTCAACGACCAGACGTCCGCGAGGGTCGGGTACTCCGCCTCGAACCGCTCGATCTCGTTCTGTGACAACGACACCAACGGCAGATCCGAGGGTGTGAACTGCGCCGACCCGGTCGCCGCGGCCCACCGGCCGATGGCCTCGAGGGCCCGGGACCAGAGTTCGGACAGCTCGCGCACCTCGGACTCGTCGATCAGGCCAGGGGGGAACGCGAAGGTGGCGCTCAGCCGTGCGCCCGTCACCGAGGCGTTGATGTCGACGACCGCGGCCGCGGGCAGGTCCGCGTCCGGAGCCGCCGACACCGAGAGCTCGCCCTTCGGCGCGGGCAGCCACCCGATCGGTGCGGAGCCCGTTGGCTCCTCGCCGCCGAGCTGGCCGAGGTAGTTGAAACCGATCTGCGGCAACGGCTGAGCGGCCAGCTCGGCCGCGGTCCGCTCGTTCAGGTACCGCAACAACCCGTACCCGATGCCCTTGTTCGGCACGGCCAACAGCTGCTCCTTGACCGCCTTGACGGCCGAGCCGACGGCGGGTCCGCCTGCAAGGGCCTCGTCGAGGTCGAGGTCGATCTCGGGCAGGTCGAGTCGGAGCGGGAACATGCTGGTGAACCAGCCGACGGTCCTGGTCAGGTCGGCACCGGGAACGGTGTCTTCCTCGCGACCGTGGCCCTCGAGCTTGATCAGCGTCGAGGACTCGTCGACGCCGCGATCACGCCGCCACGCCGAGACGGCGAGCGCCAGCGCGGCGAGCAGGCCGTCGTTGACGCCGCCCCGGACGGCCGCGGGCACCGCGGTCAGCAGGGCGTCGGTGGCCTGCTCGGACAGCACGACCTTGACCTCGGCGATGGACGCGAACAGATCGACCGCGGGGTCGAGCGGGCGCGATGCGAGCAACGGGTCCACCCCGCCCTGCACCGTTCGCCAGTACGCCATCTCGGCTTCCCTGGCCGGGCTGTTCGCCTCCTCGGCCAGTCCGTGTGCCCAGCGGCGCATGGACGTCCCGACGGGCGGGAGCTCCGGAGTGGCGCCCGTGGTGACGGACTGCCAGGCGGCCACCAGATCGGCGACCAGGATGCGCCAGGACACACCGTCGACGACGAGGTGGTGGGCGACGATGAGCAGTCGTCCCGACCCGTCGGCATCGGGCTCGGGATCGAACCAGACGAACCGGACCACCGAACCGGTGGCGAGGTCGAGCTCCGCGGCGGCGTCCTCGAAGGCGGGTGCCGCGAGTGCGTCGAACTCGGCGCTGCCGGGCAGGGCGCCCGCGCCGAACTCGACCCGGGCGACCATCGCGTCCACGTCGACCGAACCCGCGTCGCCGATCGACAGGATCGGCTCCGCGCCGGTCTGCGGGATCGACGACCTCAGCATGTCGTGCTGGTCGAAGACCGCACGCAGGGTCGCCACCAGCCCGGCCCTGTCGATGCCCTCGGGCAGCGCCAGGAAGGCGGGCATGAGCATCCGGTTGTGGCCGCCGGGCCGCTCGGTCATCCACCGCATTATCGGGGTGAGCGGCATCTCGCCTACTCCCCCGCCCTCGAGTTCGGCGAGCACCGTCGCGCCACCGGACTCGGACATCAGCGTGGCGACCTGAGCCAGTCCGGCAACGGTCTTGCGCTCGAACACATCCCGCGCCTTGAGCACGACACCGGCGGCCTTGGCCCTGGTCACCAGCTGGATCGAGACAATGCTGTCGCCGCCGAGCGCGAAGAAGGAATCCGTGACGCTGACCCGCTCGACGCCGAGCACCTCGGCGAACAGGCCGGCCAGGATCTCCTCTACCGGGTTCGTGGGAGCCACGAACGATTCGAGCGAGGAACCGAAGTCGGGCTCGGGCAGCGCCTTGCGGTCCACCTTGCCGTTGACGGTCAGCGGGATCGCATCGAGGACCACGATCGCCGACGGCACCATGTGCGCGAGCAGCGAGCGCCCGACGAACTCGGTCAGTGCGGCCACGTCGACCGTCGCGGACGCGACCGGGACGACGTACGCCACCAGCACCGTGGCGCCCGACGGTCCCTGCCTGCCGACGGTGACCGCGAAGTCCACCGACTCGTGTGCGGACAGCGCCGCGTCGATCTCGCCGAGCTCGATGCGGAAGCCGCGCACCTTGACCTGGAAGTCGCTGCGTCCGACGTACTCGATCTCGAGCCTCGACCGGTCGCCCGCCTCGGATCGATCCACCCAGCGCACCATGTCGCCGGTGCGGTACATCCGGGATCCGGCCTCGCCGAACGGGTTCGCCACGAAGCGGTCCGCGGTCAGCGCGCGGCGGTCGTGATAGCCGCGTGCCATCTGCGCCCCCGCGAGATAGAGCTCACCCGCGACCCCGACCGGCACCGGACGCATCCGGCGGTCGAGCACCGTCGCGGACATGCCGCGGATCGGCCCACCGATGGTGAGGATCTCGCCCGGGGTCAGTGCCCCGCTGATCGTCGCCATGATGATCGTCTCGGTCGGGCCGTAGCCGTTGTAGAAGCTGCGGCCGGGCGCCCAGATGTCCACCAGGTTGTCCGGCACCGCCTCGCCACCGGCAACCAGGTGCTGCAGGCAGTCCAGGCCCTCCGGCGAGACGGACGCGAGCGCGCCAGGGGTGATGAACGCGTGGGTGACGCCTGCCGAGGAGATGATGTCCGCGAGCTCGGTGCCGCCGTACACGCCGGGAGGCACGATCACCATGGCCGCGCCCGCGCCGACGGCGAGCAACAGCTCGAGCATCGATGCGTCGAAGCTCGGCGACGAGAAGTGCAGGGCGCGCGACCGGGCGGTGACGCCATAGCGCTCGCGCTGCTCCGCGGCGAAGTTCGCCAGGCCCTGGTGGCTGACCACGACGCCCTTGGGCAGTCCAGTGGAGCCGGAGGTGTAGATCACGTAGGCCGCGTGCCGCTCTCGAACCGGCGCACGGCGATCCGCGTCGGTGACCGGATCGGTCGACCCCAGATCCACGGCCGCCGCGAACTCGGGGTCGTCCAGGACGAGCCACGAGACGGTGGTCGGCAGGTCCGCCAGGTGCTCGGCATCGGTGATGCCGACGAGGGCGGACGAATCGGTGGTCATGTGCTCGATCCGGTCCGACGGGTACGCCGGGTCCATCGGCACGAAGGCACCGCCGGACTTCGCGATCGCCCACAACGCAATCTGCGATTCAACGGACCGCGGCAGCGCCAGCGCCACGAACGACTCGGGGCCGACGCCGCGGTCGATCAGTACCCGCGCGAGCGCATTCGAGCGATCGTCGAGTTCGCCGTACGACACGGTCCGGTCGCCCGAGACCAACGCCGGGGCATCCCGGTCGGTCGCGGCGGCGGCCAGCAAGTCGGGCAGCATGCGGGTGGCAGGCTCCGCGGCCGGGCCGGACACCGGCGACAGCGCAGCGCGCTCGTCCGGATCGGTGACCTCGACGTCGCCGACCGGGGTCGACGGCGCCGAGACGACGGTGCCGAGCACCCGCAGGAAGCGCTCGGACAGGGTCCGGACCGCGTCCTCGTCCACCAGTTCGGTGGCGTGGATGAACTTCAGGTGCAGCGCGCTGTCCAGGCTGGCCGTCATCGCGACCGGGTAGTGCGCGGCATCGATGCCGTCCATGCCGAGCACCCGCATCCCGGCGATGTCGGTCTGCGAGGTCGCACCCGCCATGTCGACGGGGAACGACTCGAACACCGCGAGGGTGTCGAACATCGCGGCTTCGCCTGCGGCGCGCTGGATCTCGGCCAGGCCGACGTAGTGATGGTCGAGCAGGTCGGCCTGCTCGGCCTGCACCCGGGTGAGCAGCTGCGCCACCGACTCCGACGGGTCCAGGTGCACGCGCAGCGGCACGGTGTTGATGAACAGGCCGATCATCGACTCCACGCCGGGGATCTCCGGCGGCCGGCCCGAGACGGTGGCACCGAAGACGGTGTCCTCGCGGCCGGTCAGCGACCCGAGCAGGATCGCCCAGGACACCTGCACGAAGGTGTTCGGCGTGACGCCGAGTTCGCGTGCGCGGGCGACGAGTTCCGCGGTCTCCGCAGCACCCAACTGCGTGAGGTACTGACCGGAGGTGCTGTCCTGCTGACGACCCCGGTCGCCGGAGATGAGCAGCGTCGGCCCCTCGACACCACCGAGCGAGTCCTCCCACGCCTGCAGCGAGCGCACGTGATCACGCTCGGCCAGCCACGCCAGGAAATCGCGGTAGGAGCGTGCCTGCGGCAGCACCGAGGCGTCGCCGTCCGCTGCGTACAGCACCAGCAGTTCCTTGAGCACCAACGGGGTGGACCAACCGTCGATCGCGATGTGGTGGTTCATCACCACCAGCTCGTACTCGCCCTCCCCGAGGGTGATCAGCGTCAACCGCATCAGCGGCGGCGCGCCGAGGTCGAACTTGGCCAGTCGGTCGTGCTCGACGATCCGGGCCCGCTCTGCACCCCGGTCGGCCTCGTCCATGCCGGACAGGTCGACGGTGACGAACGGGATCTCGGTGCCCTCGAGCACCACCTGCGCCGCGATGCCCGTGTCATCGGTGACGAAGGCGGTCCGGAAGCTGGGGTGCCGATCGATCAGGGCCTGAGCGGCCCGGCGCATCCGGTCGGCATCGACGACGCCACCGAGCCGCAGACACAGCTGTGCCGTGTAGACGTCGACGGCGGACTCTGCCAGCGCCGCATGGAAGTACATGCCGTACTGCAGCGGTGAGAGGGACCAGATGTCCGACATCGTCGGGAATCGCGCCTCGTAGCGCTCGATCTGCGACTGGGTCAGCGAGACCAGCGGAAGGTCGGAGGGGGTGAACCCGCCCGCGCCCGGGCTGCTCGCATGGCTCGCGATCGCGTCGAGCGCATCGGTCCACAGCTCCGCCAGCTCGTCGACGTCCGCGGCCGACAGCACGCCGGTCGCGAAGTCGAACACCGTCGAGAGTGTCTCGACGCCTTCGGAGTTCGACACGACAGCGTTGATGTCGAGCGCGGCGACCGGCATGTCCGGGTCGAGTGCCGACCCGAGAACGCCGCCGTCGCCGACCGGCACCCAGCCCATGTCGCGCATCTCGTCGGTGACCTCGAACGCGCCGGTCCTGCCGAGGTAGTTGAACCCGATCTGCGGGGCGGCGAAACCGCTCAGCTCCTGGGCCGTGTCGGCGTTCAGGTACCGCAGCAGTCCGTATCCGATGCCCCGGTCCGGGACGGCGAGGAGCTGTTCCTTGACCGACTTGATCGCCTGGCCCGCGGCCGGGCCGCCCGCGAAGGCGTCGTCGAGGTCCACACCCGACACGTCGATCCGCACCGGGAACAGCGAGGTGAACCAGCCGACGGTGCGGGACAGGTCCGCGCCCTCGACGGCCTCTTCCTCGCGGCCGTGTCCCTCCAGGCCGAGCAGGGTCGCCGACGCGGCGACGCCGCGCCGCTCACGCCAGCGCGCCACGGCGAGGGCAAGGGCGGCGAGGAGTCCGTCGTTGACACCGCCGCCGAACGCCCGCGGTACCGCGGTGAGCAGCCCCTCGGTGGTCTCGGCGGATGCCTCGACCCGGACCCCCGCGGTCGCCGACACCACGTCGAGAGCGGGATCGACCGGACGCGACCCGAGCGTCGGGTCGGCCCCCTCGAGCACGCTGCGCCAGTATCCGAGCTCCTCGGTGCGCCGCTCGGACACCGCGGCCTCGGCGAGTCCGTGGGCCCACCGTCGGAGCGAGGTACCGACCTCGGGCAGCTCGGGCTCCGCACCCGACTGCACCTGACCCCACGCAGAGGCAAAGTCCGGCAACAGGATCCGCCAGGACACACCGTCGACGGCCAGGTGGTGGATCACCATCAGCAGGCGACCGTTGGTGTCACCGGCCCCGGCGGACGGGTCGAACCAGACGAACTGGGCCACGATCCCCGCCGTGGGATCGAGCCGGTCTGCGGCCGCCTCGAACTCGCCACGGACCAGCGCGGCGAACTCCTCGGTGCCGGGCCGCGATGCGAACTCGACGCGATGGATCAGCCGTGCCGACGGGACCGACCCGGCCTCGGTGACGGTGAGCCCGGAGCCGTCGTCGTTCCAGCGCAGACGCAGCGCGTCGTGCCGGTCGAGGACGGACTGGATCGTCGATTCCACGGTGGCACGGTCGATTCCGTGCGGCAATGTCACGAAGCTCGACTGTGAGTACCGGCGCAGCAGTCCGCCACGCTCGGCGGTGGCCCGCATGATCGGCGTGAGCGGCATCTCGCCGACGCCGCCGCCCGGCAGCTCCGCCAGGGTGATGGCAGCCGCGGCGGCCTCGCCCGCGACCGCGGCGAGTGCGGCGACCGTGCGGTGCTCGAAGACCTGCCGGGCGGTGAAGGCCAGGCCTGCGGCCTTCGCCCTGGTGACCAGCTGGATCGACATGATGCTGTCACCGCCGAGGGCGAAGAACGACTCCTCGACGCTGACCCGCTCCAACCCGAGCACCTCCGCGAACACCGCGGCGATCGTCTGCTCCGCGGGGGTGCGGGGCGCGACGTAGGTGTCGGCGACGGATGTGAACTCCGGTGCGGGCAGCGCCCGCCGGTCCAGCTTGCCGTTGCTGGTCACGGGCATCGCCTCGAGCACGATGAGGGCGTCCGGCACCATGTAGCCGGGCAACGCCTTGGCCACCTCGGCCCGCACGTCGCCGGTGTCGACGGTGACGCCCGTCGCGGCCACCAGGTAGGCGACCAGGCGCTGACCCCGTTCGGTGTCCGCCGCGATCACCACCGCCTGGTCCACCGACGGGTGGTCCAGCAGGGCCGACTCGATCTCGCCGAGCTCGATCCGCTGACCCCTGATCTTGACCTGGAAGTCGGTGCGTCCCAGGTACTCCAGCTGCCCGTCGCGACGCCAGCGCCCGAGGTCACCGGTCCGGTACATGACGGAGCCGGGTGCACCGAAGGGATTCGGCACGAATCGCTCCGCGGTCAGCCCCGACCGGGCGTGGTAGCCGCGGGCAACCTGACCGCCCGCGAGATAGAGCTCTCCCCTTGCGCCAGGGACCACCGGGTTCAGGCGCGAGTCGAGCACATAGGCCTGGCTGTTCCACACCGGGATGCCGATCGGCATGGTGCCGGTCTCGGTGCCGTCCGCCCAGTAGTGCACCGAGGTCAGTGTGGTCTCGGTCGGCCCGTAGGCGTTGTTGATCCCGAGCGACGCGCTTGCCAGCGTGCGGGCCGCGAGCTCGGGACTCAGGGCCTCGCCCGCCAACTGGAGCGAGCGCACCGACTGCGGGAACGCCAGCTCGGGGCTGGACAGGAAGGCCGCCAGCATCGACGGCACGAACCCGAGAGTGGTGACGTTCCACCGACGGGAGACGTCGATGAGGTACTCGGCGTCGCGGTGCCCGTCCGGCTTCGCGATCACCAGGTGACCGCCGGAGATGAAGGGCACGAACAGCTCCCACACCGACGGGTCGAACACGATCGGCGTCTTCTGCAGCACAACGTCCGAGGCCGTCATCTCGTACTCGCCGATGAACCAGCTGAGCTGGTTGACGATCGCGGCATGACTGACGGCCACGCCCTTGGGCACACCGGTGGAGCCGGAGGTGAAGATCACGTACGCGGGATTGCCGCGGCGTAGCGGACGCAACCGCTGGGCATCGGTGATCGGGGCGGCATCGAGATGACCGGTCGGAGCCGAGTCGATCTCCACGACCGGAACACCCGCGGGCAGCTCGACCCCGTCCCACGACGTGGTGAGGACGGCGACGGGCTGCGCGATCGAGAGCACCAGCTCCAGTCGTTCGGCCGGCTGATCGGGGTCGACCGGCACGTAGGCGCCGCCCGCCTTCATCACGGCGTACATCCCGACCATCATCTCGAGGGACCGGCGGGCCGCGAGGACGACCAGCGTCTCGGGTCCGACACCCTCGGAGATCAGGTGCCGGGCCAGACGATTCACGCGGGCGTCGAACTCGGCAAAGCTGAGGGTGGTGTCCTCGAAGGTCATCGCGGGCGCATCGGGCGTCCGCGCGACCGAACGGTCGATCAGCTCCACCAGGGTGGTCGGCTCCACCGGAACCGCGGTCTGGTTGAACTCGGTCAGCACGCGCTCACGCTCGTCCGGCTCGAGCAGGTCGATGTCCCCGACGACGACCTCGGGGTCGCCGACGGCCGTGGTCAGGATCCGGACGAACCGCTGCGCCATCCGCTCCACGCTCTCGCGGTCGAACAGCGAGGTCGCGAATCCGAACACGCCAGCGAACCCGGTGTTCCCGGCCTCGTCGGACTGCTCGGAGAAGGAGAGCTCCAGGTCGTACTTCGCCTGGCCCAGGTCGGTGGACAGGCCGCTGACCGTCAGGCCGGGCAGCTCGAAGACCGGGGTGTCGACGTTCTCGAAGCCGAACGACACCTGCACCAGCGGGGCGTGTGCGGTCGACCGTTCCGGGTCGAGGATCTCGACGAGCCGCTCGAACGGCAGATCGGCGTGCGAGAAGGCCTGCAGATCGCCCTCGCGGACCGTCTCGAGAACCGACCGGAAGGTGTCGGCCGACTCCATCTGCGTCCGCAACACGAGGGTGTTGACGAACATGCCGACGATCGGGTCGAGTGCCTCCTCGCCACGCCCGGCGACGGCGGTGCCGACCGCGATGTCACCGGTGCCGCTCATGTGCATCAACAGCACTGCGTAGGCGGCCTGCATCACCATGAACGAGGTGGTGCCCGTCGTCCGCGCGAGCGCATCGATCTGAGTCGACAGGTGCGACGGGACCTCGAAGTCCACCCGCTCGCCCAGCATCGACTGCATGGCGGGCCGGGGGCGGTCGGTGGGCAGCTCCAGCAGGTCCGGCAGGCCGGACAGGGCATCACGCCAGTGGTCGACCTGCTTGGCGATCACCGACTCCGGGTCCGATTCCGCGCCGAGGACCTCGCGCTGCCAGAGCGCGTAGTCGGCGTACTGCACCGGAAGCGGTTCCCAGTGCGGCGCCTCGCCCTGTGCGCGTGCCACGTAGGCACTCATCACGTCCCGGGCGAGCGGCGCCATCGAGGAGCCGTCCGCGCTGATGTGGTGCACCACGACCAACAGCACATGCTGGTCGGCTGCCAGTTCGAACAGGGCCGCGCGCACCGGCATCGAATCCGTGACATCGAAGCCCCGGCCGGCGAAGTCCGCCGCCCTGGCCATCAGCTCCGGCTCCGTGACGGCGATCCGGTCGAGCTCGATCGACGCCGCGGCCACCTCGATCACGCGCTGTTCCGGTCCGTCCGGGCCGGAGGGGTAGATCGTCCGCAGCGACTCGTGCCTGGCCAGCACGTCGAACATGGCCTGCTGCAATGCCTCCACGTTCAGCACACCGGACAACCTGACCCCGAGCGGGATGTTGTACGCGGCCGAGGCGGTGTCGAACTGGTTGAGGAACCAGATCCGCTTCTGTGCCATCGACAGCGGGATCCGGCCGGTCCGCGGACGCGCGACCAGCGCGGGGCGGTTGACGTCCCTGCCGGACATCGATGCCGCGGCCACCGCCAGCGACTCCACCGTTGGGGCGTCGAACAGCTCCCGCACGCCCATCGAGATGCCGAGCGCGGCGTTCACCCGTGCCACCACCCGGGTGGCCACCAGTGAGTTGCCGCCGATGTCGAAGAAGTCCTGATCCGCCGAGACCCGGTCCACGCCGAGGACGTCGGCGAAGACCCCCGCGATCACCTCTTCCACCGGGTTGCGCGGGGCGCGGTACTCAGCGGCCGACTCGAAGACCGGCTCGGGCAGTGCCCTGCGATCCAGCTTTCCGTTGGGCGTCAGCGGGATCGAATCGAGCTCGACGAAGGCCGAGGGCACCATGTGCGCGGGCATCTCGACGCCCGCGTACTCGGCGAGGACCGACCTGTCGATGCTCCGACCGGTGCCTGCGAGCACGTACGCCACGAGCACCGTGTTGCCCGAGGCGGTCTTGTGGCCGATCGTCGCCGCGAACTCGACGCTCTCGTGCCGGGTGAGAACCGCGTCGATCTCGCCGAGCTCGATGCGGAAGCCGCGCACCTTGAGCTGGAAGTCACTGCGGCCCACGTATTCGATCGCCAATGCGGCGGTGTCATCCCCCGTCGCTCCGTCGGTCTCGATCCAGCGCACCACGTCGCCGGTCCGGTACATCCGGGACCCGTCCTCCGCGAACGGGTTCGCGACGAAGCGGTCCGCCGTCAGCGCGAACCGCTGGTGATAACCGCGGCCGAGCGCGGGGCCCGCGAAGTACAGCTCGCCCGGCACCCCTACCGGGACCGGGTGCAGGCGACCGTCGAGCACCATCGCGTCGGCACCGCGGACGGGACCGCCGATGTTGATCGATCCGCCCGGCACCATCGGCCGGCTCATGGTGATCACCATCGACGTCTCGGTGGGACCGTAGACGTCGAACAGTCGCCTGCCGGGCGCCCACCTGGCGACCAGCTCGGCCTGCACGGCCTCGCCGCCGACCGCGACGTCGGTGAGCTCGTCGAGCCCGACCGGGTCGACGGTCGCCAGTGCGGCCGTCGTGACGAAGGCGTGGGTCACCCGCTCCTCACGCAGGAAGTCACCCAGCTCCTGGCCGCCGTAGATGCTCGGCGGCGCGATCACCATCGTGGCGCCCGAGCCGATCGCGAGCAGCAGTTCCAGCACCGCACCGTCGAAGCTCGGCGACGCGAAGTGCAGGGTCCGCGAGTCACGGGTCACCGAGTAGTGCTCTCGCTGCGCCGCAGCGAAGTTCGCGAGGCCGGTGTGCGTGACGAGCACGCCCTTGGGCTTACCGGTGGAGCCCGAGGTGTAGACCATGTAGGCCCCGGACTCGACCTTCAGCGGCCGAACCCGATCGGTGTCGGTGATCGACTCGGACGACTGTTCGTCGACCGAGGCGGAGAACTCGACGTCGTCGAGCGCCAACCAGGTCACCGAGCCGGGCACGGAGTCGATGCTGGCCAGGTCGGTGAGTCCGACCCGAACGCCGGAATCCGCGGCCAGGTACTCGATCCGCTCCTGCGGGTACGACAGGTCGAGCGGCACGAAGGCGGCACCGGTCTTGGCGATCGCCCAGACCGCGAGCACCGATCCGGCGGACCGGGACAGCGCCACCGCGACGAAGTCCTCGGCGCCGACGCCTGCTCCGATGAGCCTGCGCGCCAGCCTGTTCGAGAGTTCGTCGAGCTCGCTGTACGTCATCGCGAGGTCACCGAACTCCACCGCGTGCGCATCGGGGTTCAGCGCGACGGCCGCGGCCAGCAACTCCGGCAGGGTGGCCGGCGCGATGCTCGGGGTTCCTGACACCGGCGCGAGTCGTGCCCGCTCGCGCGAATCGAGCAGGCTCAGGTCGCCGACCGCCTGCGCCGGAGCCGCGACGACGGCCTCCAGTACCCGAAGGAAGCGAGTGGCGAAGTCCCGGACCGTCGACTCGTCGAACAGATCTGAGGCGTAGGTGAACTCGGCGGTCAGCCCGCCGCCACCCGCGGGGTCGCTCTCCATCATCATCAACTGCAGGTCGAACTTCGCGACCTGCAGGCCGCTCTCCAACGCGCTCACCGTGAGCCCCGGCAATTCCAGCGCGGCCTGCTCGAGGTTCTGGAATCCGAGGATCACCTGGGCGAACGGCGAATGCGCCCGCGAACGGGTGGGGTTGAGCGCCTCGACCAGCTGCTCGAACGGCACGTCGGCGTTGCCGAAGGCACCGAGGTCGGTCTCCCTGACCTGCGCGAGGAGCTCGGCGAAGGAAGCATCCGCATCGATGGCCGTACGCAGCACCAGCGTGTTGACGAACATGCCGACGAGATCGTCGAGCTGACGTTCGCCGCGTCCCGCGACGGGCGTCGCGATGGCGACGTCATCGGTGTTGCCGAGTCGAGACAGGAACACCACGAGCGCCGCGTGCACGGCCATGAACAGGGTGGCCCCGTGTTCGCGGGCGAGCGCGTCCAGGCGTGCACGCAGCTCGGGGTCGACGGCGAAGGAGACGCTGCCCGCCCGGAAGGACTGCTGCGAGGGCCGCGGGCGGTCCCCCGGGAGTTCGAGGACCTCGGGGATCCCCGCGAGTGCCGTTGTCCAGTACTCGATCTGCTGCGCCGCCAACGACTTCGGATCGTCGGGGGTGCCGAGGACCTCGCGCTGCCAGATGCTGAAGTCCGCGTACTGGACCTCGAGCGGGGTCCACCGCGGCGCCTCGCCCGCGGTGCGCGCGAGGTAGGCGGTGACCAGGTCCCTGGCCAGCGGCGCGGTCGAGGCGCCGTCGGACGAGATGTGATGGATCGACATCGCCAGTACGTGCTCGGCGACATCCGTGTCGGCGATCTGGACGATCTTGACCCGCAACGGGATCCCGGTCGTCACGTCGAAGCCCTGGGAGAAGAACGCGACCAGCTCGGCCGCGAGGCCGGACTCGGAGACGGTCGCGGTGCTCACGTCCAGGTCGACATCGGCCGCGGGCACGATCAGCTGGTGGGGACCGTCGTCGGTGTTCGGGAACAACGTCCGCAGGGACTCGTGGCGTTCGAGGACGTCACCGAGCGCGGAGCGGAGGATGTCGGTGTCGAGTGCGCCGGTGAGCCTGATCGCCATCGGGATGTTGTAGACCGGCGAGGAGGTGTCGTACTGGTTCAGGAACCACATACGAGACTGAGCCAGCGACAACGGGATCCGGCCAGGGCGCGGTCGGGCCGACAGTTCGCTGCGCGCCTCGGCGCGGCCTTCCCCGAGTTCGATCCGGGCGGCCAGTTCGGACACCGTCGGCGCCTCGAAGAGGTCGCGCAGACGGAGCGCCGCCCCGGTCCCCGCGTTGACCCGGGCCACGACCTTGGTCGCGACGAGCGAGTCGCCGCCGAGGGCGAAGAAGCTGTCGGTCGCGGACACCCGGGGCACCGACAGCAGCTCGCCGTACACGGCCGCGACGATCTCCTCGACGACATTCGCGGGCGCCCGGTAGGACTCCTCCGCGGAGCCGAAATCGGGATCCGGCAGCGCCTTCCGATCGACCTTTCCGCTGGGGGTCAGCGCGAACTCGTCGAGGACCACGACCGCCGAGGGCACCATGTAGTCGGGCAGGGCACGTCGGGCCACCTCGGTGACCGCGTCTTCGAGTCCGTCCGCGGTGTCGGCGGGGACCACGTAGGCGACCAAGCGGTCGATCCCGGTCTCGGTGGTCTTGACCACCACGGCGACCTGGCCC
This sequence comes from Rhodococcus sp. PvR044, assembly GCF_040548995.1. Lineage (NCBI taxonomy): Bacteria > Bacillati > Actinomycetota > Actinomycetes > Mycobacteriales > Nocardiaceae > Rhodococcus > Rhodococcus sp. PvR044. Next base: position 341,133 of record NZ_JBEPSX010000001.1, on the reverse strand, counting down.
ACCCGCGGGTCGGCCAGCAGCGCCATCTCGATCTCGCCGAGCTCGACCCGCAGACCACGGATCTTCACCTGGAAGTCGGTGCGGCCGACGTACTCGAGTTCGCCGTCGGTGTTCCAGTAAACGACGTCGCCGGACTGGTACATCCGCTCGCCGCCGCCCCGGAACGGGTTCGCCACGAACCGGGCCGCGGTGAGCGCGAACCGGCTTCCGTAGCCGCGGGCGAGCACCAGCGGACCACCGATATACAGCTCGCCGGGCACTCCGGGCGGCACCAGGCGCAGGTGCTGGTCGAGCACATACAGCTCGTAGTTCGGCAGCGCGGGTCCGATCGGGACCCGGCCGTCGGGGTAGCCGGTGGTCACCGAGCTCAACCGGTGATCGGTGATCATGTCGGTGGCCTCGGTCGGCCCGTAGTTGTTGTGCAGCCGGGTGCCCGCCGCCTCGAGGTGCGCGAGCCTGGCCGGGTTGAACGACTCGCCGCCCAGGTGCAACGACCGCAGCGCGGGCAGCACCGACTGGTCCGTGTCCGCGTCGAGCAGCGTGGCGAAGGCGCTCGGCGCCAGGTTCGCGTTGACCACCGAGCCGCCACCGATGATCTCGAGGATCTCGACCGGGTCGAAGGGGTCCCCCGCCAGGTGCAGCACGCCACCGTCGGACAGTGTGACCCACACGTTCTTCTGCGTCTGGTCGAAGACCGGCGAGTTCGCGACCAGCGCACCGTCACCCGGCTCGAGGCGGATCTCACCGCGGTACCACTCGGCGGTGTTGAGGACGCCGGCCATCGGCACCAGGGTCGGCTTCGGCCTGCCGGTCGATCCCGAGGTGGTGATCACGTAGGCGAGGCGGTGACCGGCACCGGGTTCGGTCCAGCGATTCGGTGGGGCCGTCTCCTGCCTGCTCGCGAGCCGGGCCTCGGTGTCCGCATCGCCCAGCCGCACGAGCGCTCCGGAGTAGGCGAGCTCCTCGCTCCACCCGTCCGCGAGCACCACGGCCCGGACCTCGCAGTCCTCGAGAACGGCTGCGATCCGGTCCGCGGGCGCCTTCGTGTCGACCGGCAGGTAGGCCGCGCCGACCTTCCACGCGGCGAGCATGCCGACCACCCAGTCCACCGAACGCGGGACGACCAGGGCCACCACGTCATCGATGCCGACGCCCGCGGCGATCAGCTCATGCGCCAACCGGTTGGCGCGACGGTCGAGCTCGCCGCGCGTGACGCTCGTGCCCGATGTCAGCACGGCGATCGCGGACGCGTCCTCGGCGACCCGTGCTTCGATGCGTTCGAGCAACGTCTCGGGGGTGCGGGCGAGTTCCGTGCGGTTGTACGAGTCGAGCAGCTGCAGCTCGTCGTCGGTGATCAGGCGCAGCGAACCGACGTTCGCCTCCGGACGCGCCACGAACTCGCGCAGCACCCGGATCGTGCGGTCGAGATGACCCGCGACGGTCGCCTCGTCGAAGGCCTCGTGCTGGAACTCGGCGGCGAGGTGCAGACGGCCGTCGACGGGAGCGGCCACGATCGAGAGCGGGAAATGGCTCGCGGCCGCGGATTCCACACCCATCAACCGCATCCCGGCGATGTCGACGTCGCCGCCCACCCCGGAGGTGTCCACCGGATAGGACTCGTAGATCACGGCGGTGTCGAACAGCGCGGCGTCACCCGCGGCCCGGTGGATGTCGGTCAGCCCCACGAAGTGGTGGTCGAGCAGCCCCGCCTGCTCCGACTGCAGGCGTACGAGCAGCTCGCGCACCGGCTCGTGCGGAACGAGCTGCACGGCAACGGGAATGGTGTTGATGAACAATCCGGCCATCGACTCCACGCCGGACAGGTCCGACGGCCGACCGGACACGGTGGCACCGAACACCACGGTGCCGCGACCGCTGAGCATGCCGAGCACGACGCCCCATGCCGTCTGCACCAGCGTGTTCAGCGTGACGCCCAGCTCCGCCGCGAGCGCCTCGGCACCCGCGGTCTCCTCGGCGGAGAGCGAACCCTCCACCTTGCCCGGCACCGCAGCGTGGTTGACGCCCTGCACCGCAGGCGCCAGCAGGGTCGGATCATCCGCTCCGGCGAGCGCGTCGCGCCAGGTCTCCAGCGACTGCGCGCGGTCCTGTCCGGCGAGCCAGTGCAGGTAGTCCTTGTAGTCCCGGGCCCGCGGCAGCGCCGAATCGTCGCCGTCCATGGCGTAGAGCGCCATCAGCTCGCGGATGACCAGGGGGGTCGACCAGCCGTCCAGGATCACGTGGTGGTTGGTGAACACGAGCTGCCAGCGATCGGCCGCCAACGCGAGCAGGGTCAGCCGGACCAGCGGCGGCGTCGCCATATCGAAGCCCGTCGCGCGGTCCGCATCGAGGATCCGCTGCCGCTCGGCCGCCCTCGACTCCTCGTCGAGGCCGCTGAGATCGTGCAGGGTGAGCGGGGCCCGGGTGTCGCCGACGACGACCTGGACCGATCCCACGGCCTCGTCGACCAGGAACACCGAGCGCAGGTTCGGGTTCCGGACCAGGAGCCGGTCGGCGGCGCGCCGCAGCCGATCTGCATCGACCGATCCGGTCAGGTCGAGCACGAACTGCGCGGTGTAGACGTCCACCACGTCCGGCATGCCCTCGGTGAGCAGTGCGTGGAAGAGCAGGCCGTGCTGCAGCGGGGACAGGGACCACAGGTCCTCGACGCTCGGGTACCGCGACTCGAACAGTTCGATCTGGTCCTGCGACAGGGACACCAGTGGCAGGTCGGACGGGGTCAGACCGCCGGCCGCCTCCGTGCGCGCGTGCGCGCTGATCGCGGTCATCGCGGCGCGCCAGAATCCGGCGAACTCCTCGACCTCCGCCTCGCTGAGCACACCGGTCGCGAACGACAGGGTCGCCGACAGGCCGCCGCCCGGCAGCACCGACGCGTTGATCTCCAACGCGGACTCGGGCGCCATGGCCGGATCGGCCGCGCCGCCGAGCGCGCCGCCGTCGGTGACCGGGATCCAGCCGAGGCCACGGATCTCGTTGGTGAGCTCCCCGGTCCCGAACCGGCCGAGGTAGTTGAAGCTGATCTGGGGAACCGCCCCGGAGCTCAGCTCCGCGCCGGTCTCCGGGTTGAGGTACCGCAGCAGGCCGTACCCGATGCCGTTGTCCGGCACCGCCAGCAGCTGCTCCTTGACGGCCTTGACCGCAGATCCTGCCGCTGCCCCGCCCGCGAGCGCGTCATCGAGGTCGGCCCCACCGAGGTCGAGCCGAACGGGGTACACGCTGGTGAACCAGCCGACGGTCCGCGAGAGATCCGCGCCCGGCACGACCTGGTCCTCACGGCCGTGTCCCTCCAGGGTGATCAGGGTCGAGGACTCCGCTGCTCCGCGTCCGCCGCGGGCTCGCCGCCACGCGGCGACGGCGACGGCGAGGGCCGCGAGCAGTCCGTCCTGGGCGCCGCCCCGGAATCGGGCGGGCACCCCGGTGAGCAGCCCGTCGGTCACATCGGCAGGCAACTCGAGAGAGACCTGTCCCCTGGTCGCCACGGTGTCGAGCCGCGCGTCGAGCGGCCGCGATCCGATCGGCGCCTCCGGCGTCGCCAGAACCTCACGCCAGTAACCGAGTTCGGTCACCCGGGAGTCCGAACGTGCCTCGTCCGCGAGGGCGTGCGCCCACCGACGCATCGAGGTGACCTCGGGCTCGAAGCTCGGCGTACCGCCTGCGACGATCTGGCCCCAGGCCGAGGCGAGGGCGGGCACCAGCAGGCGCCAGGACACGCCGTCCACCACGAGGTGGTGCAGTACCAGGAGCAGGCGTCCGTTCGCCTCGCCGAGCTGCGATGCCGGATCGAACCAGACGACCTGCACCATCGCACCGGCGGCGGGGTCGAGTCGGTCCGCGGCCGCGTCCAGTGCCGCGGCCGCAATTCGCTCGAATCCCGCACTGCCGGGGGCATTCTCGGAATCGAACTCGATCCGGTCGATCACCGAGTTCGCGTCGACCGAGCCGAGCTCACGGGCGCGCAGCACGGGCGCGTCCCCGTCAGCGGAGGCCAGCACCGACCGAAGCATCGGATACTGGTCGAGCACCGCCTGCACCGTCGCAGCCAGGGTGCCGCGGTCGAGTCCGAGCGGCGCCGTCAGCAACACCGCCTGGGAGAACCGTGACCCCGCGCCGTTCTCCAGCGCCCAGCGCGCCACCGGCAGCAGCGGCATGTCGCCGACACCGCCGCCGGGAAGCTCCTCCAGCACCGCGACGCCCGCCTCGGCGACCGTCGTGGCGACCAGGGCAAGACCGGTCACGGTCTTGCGCTCGAAGACGTCCCTTGCCTTGATCAGCACGCCCGCGGCCTTCGCCCTGGCCACCAACTGGATCGAGACGATGCTGTCACCGCCCAGCGCGAAGAACGAGTCGGCGACGCTGACCCGGTCGACGCCGAGCACCTCGGCGAAGAGGCCGGCCAGGAGTTCCTCCATCGCATTCGACGGAGCGACATACGATTCCGCGGCCGAGCCGAAGTCCGGTTCCGGCAACGCCTTCCGGTCCACCTTGCCGTTGATCGTCACGGGCAGCGCGTCGATCACCACGATCGCCGACGGCACCATGTGCGGGGCCAGCGAACGGGACACGAACTCGGTCAGCTCGCGGTCCGCGAGCGCGGCACCGGGCACCGGCACGACGTAGGACACCAGCACGGTGGCACCGGCCGGTCCCTCCCTGCCGATCGTGTATGCGGTGTCGACGGACTCGTGCGCCGCCAGTGCGCCGTCGATCTCACCGAGCTCGATCCTGAAGCCGCGCACCTTGAGCTGGAAGTCGCTGCGCCCCACGTACTCGATCTCGAGCCGGGACCGGTCACCCGAGACCGACCGGTCGACCCAGCGGACGAGGTCACCGGTGCGGTACATCCGGGCGCCAGGCGCTCCGGACACGTCGGCCACGAACCGGGACGCGGTCAGGTCGAAGCGGCCGTGATAGCCGCGGGCCAGCGCCGGGCCCGCGAGATAGAGCTCACCCGTCACACCGAAGGGGACGGGGCGCAGTCGCCCGTCGAGGACCACCGCGGACACCCCGCGGATCGGGCCACCGATGGTGACGGGCGCGCCCGCGACCATCGGTTCCGAGATGGTCGCGATCATGGTGGTCTCGGTGGGGCCGTACAGGTTCCGGAAGGGATAGGTGGGCGCCCACTTGGCCACCAGTTCAGGACTGACCGCCTCACCCGCGACCGAGATCGACTCCAGGTCGACCAGGCCGGTGGGATCGACGGTGTTCAACGCGGCGGGTCCCGTGTAGCCGTGCGTGACCCGCTGCTCGAGCATCACCTCGCGCAGCTCGTCGCCGCCGTAGATGCCCGGTGCCACGATGACGGCGGCCGCGCCCGCGACCGAGGCCATCAGCAGTTCCCACACCGCGCCGTCGAAGCTCGGCGACGCGAAGTGCAGCACCCTGGACGTGGCCTGCACGCCGAACTTCTGCTGGTGCTCGGCGACGATGTTGACCAGGCCGGTGTGCGTGACCGCGACGCCCTTGGGGAGGCCGGTGGAGCCGGAGGTGTAGACCATGAACGCCGGGTTGTCCACGTGCGCGGCCGTGGTGCGATCGGCGTCGAGGATCGGATCCGTACGCTCGGCGTTCCAGTCCGCGAGGAAGCCCGGGTCGTCCATCGCCAGCCAGCGCACACCGGACGGCAGTCCGGCGAGCGCCCCGGTCGTGGTCAGGCCGAGCGTCGCCCCCGAGTCCGAGGCCATGTGCTCGATCCGGTCGGCGGGGTAGGCGGGATCGATCGGCACGAACGCCGCGCCGGTCTTCGCGACCGCCCACACCGCGACCGCCGACTCGATCGACCGCGCGAGGGAGAGCGCCACGAAGGTCTCGGGGCCGGCCCCGAGCGAGATCAGCACCCGGGCAAGGGCGCTGGACCGGTCGTCGAGCTCCCCGTAGGACACCACGCGGTCGCCGGAGACCAGGGCCGGGGCACCGCGTTCCGCGGCTCCGGAGGTCAGCAGCTCCGCCAGCGAGACCGGGGCCGCGGAATCCGCGCCACGCACGGGCGTGAGGGCCCTGCGCTCGTCCGGGCTGGTGATCTCCACGTTGCCGACCGGAACCGACGGATCGGCGGTGACCGCCTCGATCAGGCGCACGAACCGCTCCCCGAGGGTGCGCACGCTGGTTTCGTCGAACAGGTCGGTCGCGTAGACCAGGGTGCCGGTCATCCCCGAGTGATCGGCCTTCTCGCCCACCGAGAGCTGCAGGTCGAACTTCGCGAAGGTCACGCCCGGGTCGACCTCGCCGACCACGAGGTCGGGCAGTTCCAGGACCGCGGCCTCGGTGTTCTCCAGCGCGATGACCACCTGGAAGATCGGCGAGTGCGCGGTCGACCGCTCGGGCGCGAGGAGCTCCACCAGGCGTTCGAACGGTACGTCCGCGTGCGCGAGCGCACCGATGTCCGATTCCCTTGTGCTGCGCAGCATCTCGACGAACGACTTGGCCGGGTCGACCACGGTCCGCAGCGCGAGGGTGTTGACGAACATGCCGACGAGGTCGTCGAGTTCACGCTCGCCACGACCCGCGGTTGGGGTACCGAGGACGATGTCGTCCGTGCCGGACAGCTTGGAGAGGAGCACGGCGAACGCGGCGTGCACGGCGGTGAACAGGGTCGCCTCGTGCTCGCGCGCCAGCTCGAGCAACCGGCCGTGCAGATCCTGACCGATCTCGAACTCGACCCGGGCGCCCTCCATGGAGATGACCGCGGGACGCGGGCGATCGGTCGGCAGCGGCAGCACCTCCGGGATCCCGGCGAGCTCGTCGACCCAGTAGCCGACCTGCCGCGCCAGCAGCGACTCCGGGTCGTCCTCGACACCGAGCAGCTCGCGCTGCCACATCGCGAAATCCGCGTACTGGACCTCGAGCGGCGCCCAGTCCGGGCCATGACCGCTCGCCCAGCTCGAGTACGCGATGACGACATCCCTCGCCAGCGGCGCCATCGACGCGCCGTCCGAGGAGATGTGATGCACCAGGAACAGCAGGACGTGCTCGTTCTCGGTCAACCGGAACAGGCGCGGCCGGACCGGGATCTCGACGGTCACGTCGAAGCCCCGCGACGCGAGGTCCGCGAGCGTCGTCATCAGGTCGGCCTCGTCACGGACATGGACCGGGGTCAGATCGATGTCGAGTCCGTCGGCGGGCAGCACCACCTGGTGCGGACCGTCCCCGTCGTCCGGGAACACGGTGCGCAGCGACTCGTGCCGCTCGAGCACACTCGCCACCGCGGCCGCCAAGGCCTCGGTGTCGAGCGACCCGGTCAGCCGGATACCGAGCGGGAGGTTGTAGGCAGGCGACGAGGTGTCGAACTGGTTGATGAACCACATCCGAGACTGAGCCAGCGACAACGGGATCCGCTCGGGTCGCGGCTGCGCCACGAGTTCCGGCCGATGACGACCGGTCCCCGCCCCCGCGGCCGCGAGGGCGGCCAGCCCGGCCACCGTCGGTGCGTCGAACACCTCGCGCAGATTCACGTCCGAGCCGAGTGCCGCGTTGGCCCGCGCAACCACCCGGGCCGCCGACAGCGAGTTGCCGCCGATCTCGAAGAACGAATCGTCGGCGCCGACCCGCTCGATGCCGAGGATCTCGCCGAAGATCTGCGCCACCACGATCTCGGCCGGGGTCGACGGCTCCCGGTAATGATCGGAATGCGACTCGAACTGCGGGCGCGGCAGCGCCTTCCGGTCGATCTTTCCGCTCGTGTTGAGCGGCATCTCGTCGAGCACGAGCAGCAGGTCGGGAACCATGTACGCAGGCAGGGTCCGGCCCACGTCGGCAAGCACCTGATCGGTGTCGATCGTCGCGCCCGCGACCGCGGTCACGTACGCCACGAGTCGCTGCACCCGGTTGTCGTCGTGCACGACGACAATGGACTGCAGGACATCGGCATTCGCGACCAGTGCGGATTCGATCTCACCGAGCTCGATCCGCAGACCTCGGATCTTGACCTGGAAGTCACTGCGCCCCAGGAACACCAGTTCGCCGTCGCTGCGCTCGCGCACCAGGTCGCCGGTCCGGTACAGCCGGGCGCCGCCGGAGCCGAACGGGCTCGCGACGAATCGTGATGCGGTCAGGGCGGTCATGCCGCCGTAGCCGCGGCCGACCGCGTTGCCACCGATGTAGAGCTCACCCGTGATACCAGCGGGCACCGGCCGCAGACGGCCGTCGAGGACGTGGTAATCCACTCCCTCCCAGGCGGTACCGATCGGGATCTGGCCCTGTTCGACGTCAGGGGCGGAGAGGTCCAGCTCGTAGATCGACGTGACGTCGGAGGCCTCGGTCGGACCGTAGCTGTTGATCATCCGCGTCTGCGTGCCGATCAACCCGTTGTACGCGGCGGGCCGGATCTGCTCACCGCCCAGGATCACGGCGCCCAGGTTGGTCAGCACGCCCTCGGTGTCGAGGTCGGCCAGCACCTCGAAGGCGCTCGGCGCCATGTTGGCGATCTGGACGTCCCCGGTACCGATCTGACGCAGGATCGGCTGCGGGTCGAAGCCGTCCTCGGACAGGTGCAGCGTGCCGCCGTACGCGAGCGCGACCCAGATGTTCTTCTGGGTCAGGTCGAACAGCGGCGAGTTCGCCATCAGGACGCCGGTGCCTGCACCGAAGTCCAGCATGCGGCGGTAGGCCTGGAAGGTGTTGGAGACGCCGCGCATCGGCACCAGCGTCGGCTTCGGACGGCCGGTCGATCCCGACGTCGAGATGACATAGGCCAGTCGCAGGCCCGCGTCGTCGTCCGTCCACGGATCCCGATCCGGATCCGTCGCCTCGTGCGCCTCCAGGCGCGCCACGGTGTCGGGATCGTCGAGGACCGTCACCCCGAAGGGAGCGTCCGCCAGCGCGGGCCACCCGCTCAGTGCGACCACGGCCCTTGCCCCGCTCGCCTCGATGAGCCCCTCGGTCCGCTCGAGCGCCCACGCGGGGTCGAGCGGCGAGTAGGCGGCGCCGAGCTTCCACGCCGCGAGCATGCCGACGATCCACTCGAGTGAACGGGGAACGATCAGGGAGACCACATCGTCGGGTCGCACCCCACAGGAGGCGAGTTCCCGCGCCAACTGGTTGGCCCTGCGGTTCAGCTCACCACGGGTGGTCGGGCGGCCGTCCTCGACGACGGCGATCGCCTCGGGATCGCGCTCGACCCACTCCTGCCACAGGGCGACGGCCGAGACCAACGGCCATCCGTCGGCGGGCGCCTCGGCGGCCACCTCGGGAAGGTCGAGGGTGGAGGCGTCGGCGTGGATCCTGTCGAGCACGCCACCGATGCCGCCCTCGGCGGCAACGATCGTCGGAACCAGACCGGTGAGGACCACGGACACGATGGCATCGGCATCCATCCCGCGATCGGACAGTGCCCCCGCCAGCAGCTGCAGACGCTCATCGAGCTCCCGATACGTCACCGACATACCGTCGACCGACACTACGATCGTGTCCGGGCGGTCCGAGGCGAGAGCGGCGATCGATCGAGTCAGATCCGCAGCAGACAACAGTTCCTCCGAAGCATTCGAGCTAGTTCGTTCGTTTACGCATCACAGAACAGCGAGCCGTCCGATGCGACGAATCACCGCAGCTAAACATACGGGACCGACACAACGAGGCTCGCTGCTGTGGATCAGTGACCGGTCACAAGGCGAACCATCGGATCCTTCGAATGTCGTGCCGCCGCTGCCGCGGCGTCGGCGACCAGCCGGTCGACCACGTCGGCGAAGCCGTCGCCCGCACCGCTGCCGCCCGCGGCGAGCAGGATGGTCGGCACCAGGCTGGTCAGGGCAGTCGTGACGATGGCCTCGACCGCCATGCCGCGGTCCGCGAGCGACGCGGTGAGCAGCTTCAGGCGCTCGTCCATCTGCCCGTAGGTGACGCTGATCCCGTCGTGCTCGAGAGCGATCTCGGCGGGCACCACCTCGGCCACCGCGGCGACCAGCACCGGCAGGTCGTCGACGGTGGGCCCCACGATGCTCGGCGACTCGTCGACGGGCGCGCTCCAGATGTCGATGTCGCCGACGATCACCTCGGCGTCATCGGCCACGGCCGTCACGATCCGCAGGAAGCGATCGGCGAAGCTCGAGACCGTGGCCTCGTCGAAGAGGGCGGCCGCGTAATTGAACGAGGCGGACAGGCTGGTCACCTTGCCCTCCGCGTCCCGGTTCTCCACGAGGGTCAGCTGCAGGTCGAGCTTGGCCGCGACCAACCCGCTGTCGAACTCCGACGCCGTCAGGTCCGGGAGCTCCAGGGTCGGACGTCCCAGGTTCTCGAACGAGAGCATCACCTGCGCCAAGGGCGAGTAGGCGGTCGACCGCTCCGGGTTGAGCCGCTCCACCACGCTGTCGAAGGGCACGTCGGCGTGCGCGTAGGCCTCGAGGTCGACCTTCTTGGCCTGCTGGACCACCTGGGTGAAGGTCGCGCCCGGGTCGACCCCCGCCCGCAGGACGAGCGTGTTCACGAACATCCCGACCAGACCGTCGAGCTCGGCCTCGCCGCGCCCGGCAACCGGGGTGGCGATCGCGATGTCCTCGCCGCCGGTCAGACGGGCGAGCAACACCGCGAGCGCGGCGTGCGTGACCATGAACAGCGTGGCGTCGTTGCCGCGCGCGATCTCGTGCAGTCGGGCGAGCAGATCCGCGCCGATCTCGAAGTCGACCTTGCCGCCGTCCATCGACTGCCGCGCCGGCCGCGGCCGGTCGGTGGGCAGCTCGATCAGCGCAGGCATGCCGCTCAGCGTCCGCTCCCAGAAGTCGAGCTGACGCGAGGCCAGCGACTCGGGGTCGTCCTCGGCGCCGAGGACCTCGCGCTGCCACAGCGCATAGTCCGCGTACTGCACCGGGAGCGGCTCCCAGCCGGGCTCGTGCCCGGTGACCCGCTGCCCGTAGGCGAGCATGACGTCCCGTGCCAGCGGCCCCATGGAGGCGCCGTCGGCGCTGATGTGGTGCACGACCAGCGCGAGCACGAACTCCTGATCGCCCACCTGGAACAACCGCGTCCGCAGCGGCGGCGACGAGGTCACGTCGAAGCCGTGGGAGGCGAACTCGACCAGCCCGCTGGTGAGCGCCTCCTCCGCGCATTCCACCGGGTCGAGATCGATCGGGACCGAGGAGACCGGGAGCACGACCTGCCGCGGCACCCCCTCGTCCGCCGGGTAGACGGTCCGCACCGATTCGTGGCGCGCGAGCACGTCCGTCACGGCCGAGCCGAGCGCGTCGAAATCGAGGCTGCCGTACAGCCGCACGGCGATCGCGATGTTGTACACCGGCGACGCGGTGTCGAGCTGGTTGATCAGCCACATCCGCTGCTGCGCGAGCGAGAGCGGGAGGCGATCCGGCCGATCCCCCGCCGCCAGCGCGGGCCGCGGCGCACGTCCGTCCGTGCTGACCGCGCGCGCCGCGAGATCCCGCACCGTGGACGCCTCGAACAGGTCGCGCACCCCGAGTGCCGCGCCCGCCGCCGAGTTGACCCGGGCAACCACCCTGGTCGCGGACAACGAGTTCCCGCCGAGGGCGAAGAACGAATCGGCCGCCGACACCCGATCCAGACCGAGCACCTCCGCGAAGATCCCGGCCACCAGTTCCTCGACCGGAGAATCTGGCGCGACGAATTCGCTCCCGTCCGAAACGAATTCGGGTTCCGGCAGCGCCTTGCGATCGAGCTTGCCGTTCACCGTCAGCGGCAGCGCGTCGAGCAACACGATCGATGAGGGCACCATGTGCCCCGGCAGGCTCTGACCCAGGAATTCCTTCAACTCGGCGGCATCGACCGCCTCCTCGGAGACCGGGACCACGTACGAGGCCAGCAGGATGTCGCCGGACGGACCGGGACGCCCGACCGTGACCGCGAAGTCGACCGATTCGTGGGCGCCGAGCGCGGCGTCGACCTCGCCGAGCTCGATGCGGAAGCCGCGCACCTTCACCTGGAAGTCGCTGCGGCCCACATACTCGATTGCCAGGCCGGTGTCCGTGCCCGGCGCCTCGATCCACCGCACCACGTCCCCGGTGCGGTACATCCGGCTACCGGGCCCACCGAACGGGTCGGCCACGAAGCGCTCGGAGCTCAGGGCTGCCCGGCCGTGGTAACCACGGGCCAGCGCGACCCCCGAGACGTACAACTCGCCCGCGACGCCGACCGGGACCGGGCGCAGTCGCGCGTCCAGGACCACGGCCGACACGCCACGGATCGGTCCGCCGATGGTGACGGGCTCGCCCGCGACGAGCCGGTCGCTGATGTTGGTCGCGACCGTGCCCTCGGAGGGGCCGTAGGCGTTGAACATCGCCCGGCCGACGGACCACCGCGCCACAAGGTCCGGGCTGCAGGCGTCGCCACCGACGACGACTGTGCGGACGGTGTCGAGTCCGGACGGATCGACGGTCGCCAGCGCCGCAGGGGTGACGAAGGCGTGGGTCACGCCCTCGGTCGCCAGGAGCGCGCGGAGTTCCTCGCCTCCGTAGATCTCCGGTCCTGCGATCACCATCGTCGCTCCGGCACCGACCGCGAGCAGCAGTTCGAGCACCGAGGCGTCGAAGCTGGGCGAGGAGAAGTGCAGCGTGCGCGAGGACGCGGACAGCGCATACCGCTCCCGCTGCTCGCTCGCGAAGTTCGCCAGTCCTGCGTGGGTGACGACGACGCCCTTCGGCAACCCGGTGGAGCCGGAGGTGTAGATCATGTAGGCGCTGTGCTCGAGCCGCAGCGGCGCCTGCCGCTCCTCGTCGGCCACGGCGTCCACCGCGAGGCCCTCGCAGCGCGCGATGAACTGCGGATCGTCGAGCACGACCCAGGTGACCGACTCGGGCAGCCCGGCGCGGTGCGCGGCGACGGTCAGCCCGATGCGCACACCCGAATCGGACACCATGTGGGCGATCCGGTCCTCGGGGTAGCCCGGGTCGATCGGCAGATACGCGCCGCCCGCCTTCGACACCGACCACACACCGAGCACGGATTCGACCGAGCGCGGCAATGCCAACGCCACGAACGTCTCCGGGCCGACGCCTGCCGCGATGAGCGCGCGCGCCACCCGGTTCGAGCGCTCGTCGAGCTCGGCATAGGTCAGCTCACGGCCGCCTGCGACCAGCGCCACCGACCGCGGGTTGGCCGTTGCCGCCGCCGAGAGCAGCTCGGGCAGAGTCGATCCCGCGACCGCACCGGTGCCGCGCACCGGTACCAGCCGGGCGCGCTCGTCTGCTCCGAGCAACTCGATCCCGCCGACGCGCGCATTCTGGTCCGCCGCGAACGCCTCGAGCACCCGCACGAGGCGGCCGAGGAAGCCCTCGACCGCGGCACGGTCGAACACCGACGGCATGTACTTGAGGTTCAGCTCGAGCGTCTCGCCGAGCAGTCCGACGACCGCGAGCGGGTAGTGCGAGCCGTCACGGACCCCGACATCGAGCAGACGCATGCCCGCGATGTCGGAGTGCTCGGTCAGCCCCTGCCGATCGACGGGGTAGGACTCGAGCACCACCAGGGTGTCGAACAGGTTTCCCTTGCCCTGCGCCGTGAGGATCTCGCTGAGACCCATGTGCTGATGGCCGAGGGTCTCGGACTGCTCACGCTGGACGCGGGAGAGCAGCTCCGCGACCGACTCCTCGGCGTCGAGCTCGATCCGGACAGGGACCGTGTTGATGAAGAGACCGACCATCGATTCCACGCCTGCCAACTCCGGCGGACGACCCGAGACGGTGGCACCGAAGACGATGTCGTCGCGGGCAGTGAGCTGGCCGAGCACCACACCCCATGCCGCCTGCAGCAGCGTGTTCGTGGTGACCTCGAGGGAGCGACCCAGCTCGGACAGGCGCCGGTCGAGGTCGGCGGACAGCGCCGCGGACACCTCCTCGGGCACCGCGTCCTCCGCGGCCGCCTCGCTGCGGGCCGCCAGCAGGGTCGGCTCCTCGATGCCCGCGAGCACCCGATGCCACCTGGCCGTGGTGGCCTCGGCATCCTGGGCCGCCAGCCACGAGAGGAAGTCCCGGTACGAGCGGGCCCTCGGCAGCACGTCGGACGAACCGGCCGCCGCGTAGAGGGTCAGCAGATCGCGGATGATCAACGGGGTCGACCAACCGTCCATCAGGATGTGGTGGTTGGTGACCGTCAGCAGCCACTTCGCGGGCGCCGACTTGATCAGGTGGAAGCGGGTCAGCGGCGCCGAACCGAGATCGAATCGGGTGGTCCGATCCGCCTCCAGGATTCGCTCCACCTCAACCGCGGCGGCCTGCGGGTCCATCGACGACAGGTCGGTGTTGGTCCAGGGCAACTGCGCGTCGTGCAGCAGCACCTGCAGGACCTCGCCCCCGTCCTCGTCCTGCACGAAGGCGGTCCGGAAGTTCTCGTGCCGGTCGATCAGTGCCTGGCCGGCCGTCCGGAGACGATCGGCATCGACGTCGCCGCCGAGCTCGATCAGGATCTGCGCGGTGTAGACGTCGACGTCCGAGGACAGCAGAGAATGGAAGTACATGCCGTGCTGCAGCGGCGCCAGCGGCCACACGTCGGTGAGCTTCGGGTACCGCTGCTCGAGCCGGTCGACCTGCTTCTGCGACAGCTCGACGAGATTCAGGTCGGACGGTGTCAGTCCGCCCGCGTCGCTTCCGCTCGCAAAGGTCGCGATCGCCTCGAGGGCGCACGCCCACCAGTGACCGAGCGACCGGGTCTCGTCCTCGCTGAGCAGTCCGCCCGCGAACGTGAACGAGGCGGCGAGGTGTGCGTTCGGGCCCTCGCCCTCGATGCCTGCGTTGATCTCGACGGTCGCCGACAGCGGGGTCGTGCCGTCGGTGGTCGACATGAATCCGCCGATGCCGACGGAGTCGTCCGGCGTCCACGGAGCGCCGATCAGGTGCTCGCCGACCGACGCCGTGCGTCCCAGGTAGTTGAAGATGATCTGCGGCTCCGCCATGGCGGCCAGCCGGGCCCCGGTCGCCTCCCCGAGGTGACGCAGCATGCCGTAGCCGAGGCCGCCATCGGGAACCGCGAGCAACTGCTCCTTGACCGCCTTGACCACCGCACCCGCGGCCGGACCCGCAGCGAGCGCATCGTCGAGATCCGCACCCGCCAGGTCGAGGCGAACCGGGAAGATGCTGGTGAACCAGCCGACCGTGCGGGACAGATCGGCCCCGGCGATCACGTCGTCGTCGCGGCCGTGGCCCTCGAGGGACAACAGGACCGAGGACTCGTCGACGCCGCGGTCGCGGCGCCAGCGGGCGACCGCGAGCAACAGTGCCGAGAGCAGTCCGTCGTTGACGCCACCGTGGAACGCACGGGGGATGCTGGTCATCACGGCCGAGGTGACCTCGGGCGAGATGTCGATCCGGACCGTCTGTGCGGTCTCCGCCGTGTCTACGGCCGTGTCGAGCGCGCGCGAGCCGAGCACGGGGTCCGGTCCGTCGAGAACCTCTCGCCAGCGGTCGAACTCGTCCGCGCGGGCATCGCTGCCCGCCTCCTCGGACAGGCCGTGCGCCCACCGGCGCATGGAGGTGCCGACCGGCTCGAGGGCCACCGGCTGTCCGGCGGCGGTGTTCGACCACGCGATCGCGACGTCGGGAATCAGCACTCGCCAGGAGACACCGTCGACGGCGAGGTGATGGATCACGATCAGCAGGCGACCCGCACCGGACGGAGAGGTCGTCCTGACCACGGCCAGCATCACCCCGGCCGCGGGGTCGAGCCGGTCGGCAGCCGCGTCGAGCAGTTCGTCGACGGCGGCCTCGAACTCATCGGTACCGGGCTCGACGGTGAGGGAGACCGCGCGCATGAGGTCTCCGGCACGCACCACACCGGGCTCGCCGACCCGGAAGATCCACTCCCCGTCCGCATGTCGCGACAGGCGTGAACGCAGCGCATCGTGGTGATCGAGCACGGACTGCAGCGCGTCCCGCAGGTGTCCGTCGTCGACGGCATCGGGCAGCGTCAACAGGACCGCCTGGGCCAGCCGATCGAAGCGCCCCCGATCGACCATCCACCGGACCACCGGCAACAGCGGGAGGTCACCGACGCCGCCGCCCGGCAACTCGTCGAGCACGAACTGGACGTCGTCGCTGAGCTGACGGCGCGTGACCACCTCGGCGAGGCCCGCGACCGTCTTACAGTCGAACACGTCGCGGGTGGTGAACACCGCGCCGGCCTCCTTGGCGCGGGAGACCAGCTGGATCGACATGATGCTGTCGCCGCCGAGGGCGAAGAAGCTGTCCTCCACGCTGACCTCGTCGAGGCCGAGCACCTCGGCGAACACCGCGGCGATGGTCTTCTCCATCGCGGTGGCCGGTGCCACGAACGCGGAAACCGGGGTCCGGAAGTCCGGTTCCGGCAATGCCTTCCGGTCCACCTTCCCGTTCGCGGTCAGCGGCAGCCGATCCAGGACGATGATCGATGCGGGCACCATGTAGCTGGGCACCAGCTCACCGACGTGACCGATGACGGCGGCGACGTCGAGGTCGGCGCCCGCGGCGGGAACGGCGTAGCCGATCAGTCGCTGCCCGAGATCGCTCTCGTGGACCAGCACGGTGGCCGCCACCACGTCCGGGTGCGCGAGGACGGCGGCCTCGATGTCGCCCAGCTCGATCCGGAGTCCGCGGATCTTCACCTGGAAGTCGCTGCGGCCCTGGAACTCGAGCTCGCCATCGGAGTTCCACCACACCACGTCGCCGGTGCGGTACATGCGCGTCCCAGCGCAGCGGAAGGGGTCCGCAACAAACGTCGACGCGGTGAGGCCGAACCGGTTGCCGTATCCACGCGCGACACCGGCACCACCGACGTACAGCTCCCCGGTCACCCCCGCGGGGACGGGCCGCAGGTGCTCGTCGAGGACGTACAGATCGACGTTGGGCAGCGGCCCACCGATCGGGATCCGCCCATCCGGGTAGCTCGCGTGGTCGACAGACACCTCGTGGAAGGTCGTCATGTCGGTCACCTCGGTGGGACCGTAATGATTGACCAGTCGGGTGCCTGCCGAGGCGAGATGACCCAGCCGGTCCATGCGCATGGCCTCGCCACCGAGGAAGACCGCATCGAGCTTGGGCAGGACACCCCTGGTGTCGTGATCGAGCAGGACGTTGAACAGGCTCGGCGCCATGTTCGCGACCCGCACGACCTCGCTGTCGACGATGTCCAGGACCTCGACCGGGTCGAACGGATCGCCCGCGAGATGGACCGACCAGCCCTCCGACAGTCCCACCCAGACGTTCTTCTGGGTGGCATCGAAACTGGGTGAGCCGGCCACGAGCAGGCCTTGGCCGGGCTGCAGCGCAACCTCTCCGCGGTACCAGTCCACGTTGTTCGCGAACCCGTGCATCGGGACCAGCGTCGGCTTCGGCCTACCGGTCGAACCCGAGGTCGAGATGACGTAGGCGATGCGCTCGCCCGCGCACGGCTCGGCCCACCGATTCGCGGGGGCGGTGGGATCGAGTTCGGCGACGGCGGCCTGCGAGATCGGATCGTCGAGCAGGATGATCTGGCCGTCGAATCCGGCCCGCTCCCACGCGCTCGTGGCGACCACGCAGCTCACCGCGCAGTCCTCCAGGATCGACTGCACCCGATCGGTGGGCAGCGTCGGGTCGACGTAGGCGTACGCGGCCCCCGCCTTCCACGTGGCCAGCATCCCGACGACCCAGTCCACCGACCGCGGCACCATCAGCGCCACGATGTCGTCGGCCCCGACGCCCCTGGTGATCAGCTCGCGCGCGAGCTGATTGGCGCGCCGGTCGAGGTCGCCCCTGGTGACGGACTTTCCGGACCCGACAACCGCGACAGCGCCTGCGTCCCGCCGAACGCTCTGTTCCCAGCGATCGATGATGTTCGGTTCGAAGGGGGCCGACCCGCCCGCGCCGAGGGATCGGAGGTGCTCCGCCTCCCCCACCTCGAGGAGGTCGATGCCGCGCACCTCGGAATCGCGCGCCGCCGACAGGAAGCGCTCGAGATAGCTCAGGAATCGGTGGTGGTAGGCGTCGAGATCGGACGCGCTGTAGAGGTTGGGGTTGCCCTCGAAGTCGATCTGGACGCTCTTGCCCGCAACGCTCGGGTAGAGGTTGACGGCCAGGTCCTCGACAGGGCCCGTGCTGAGCACGGTGAACCGGCCCGTGAGATCACCGAGCCGGATCTCGCGGTGGAACATCATGATGTTGATCGACGGTCCGAAGAAACCGCGCTGGCCGTCGACGGTCCCGGCATCGCGGCGCATGTCCTCGTGCCGGTACCGCTGGCGCCGCAGGGCGCCGGTCAGCTCGAGGTTCGCCTTCCCGATCAGGTCCTCGACGGTGGTGTCGCCCTCGATCCGCAGCCGGATCGGGACGACATTGGACACCATGCCACCCGACCTGCGCAGAACCGCGGACGATCGTGCGGAGACCGGCAGGCTCAGCACCACGTCGGCGTTGCCGGTCATCGCGGCGAGGTAGCCGGCGAAGGCGGCGACGATGGCGGGGGTCTCGCCGACGACGCTCGCGGACGCCGTCGCGCTGAGCAGCTCGGCCGTGGACGGCGGTACCTGCTTGCCCGCCACGGTGGCATGCGAGTCGACGGGCGCGGTGCGGCCCGCGAGGCTGGGCGCCGCAGGCAGGTCGACGACGCGCTCGATCCAGTACTCCCGGTCCCGCTGGAAGCGGTCGGAGTTGCGGTAGGCGAGCTCGTCCTCGTAGATCTCGACGAGATCGGCAGCCTTGCCCGGAGCGATCTCCCGACCCTCTACGAGCGCTGTGTACACCTCCGCGGCGCGGTTGAGCATGTTCATCGCGCCGAAGCCGTCGATGGAGATGTGATGGAAGCGGCAGTACCAGTAGCTGCGATCGTCGGCCAGCTTCAGAACCGTCGACACGTTGAGGCGCTCGACGAACAGGTCACGAGCGGATCCGTAGTCGTTGCGCATCCAGGCCTGCGCCGCCGCGATCGGGTCCTCGTGCCCGGAGAGATCGATGAACTCGACGCGATCGTCGATCGTTCGATCGACGATCTGCTGGGGAAGACCGTCATCGGCAATCAGTCGCAGGTAGGCGGAGCCGAGCTCCATGCCGGCGAATCGGCATGCCGCTGTGAGGACGTCCACGTCGAGGACACCGTCGACCTCGACGTACTGAGCGATGTTGAGCGGAACATCTCCTGCGGCCTGCTGAGCGAACCACATGCCACGCTGCGCCGACGAGAGCGGAAACGGTGCGGCATCCTGCGGGTGCGCGCTCACCTGCGCCCCTTCATCCGAAGATTCAGCAGGTCCGACCGTACCCAGGGCGTCCAACGTTCGCTCCCCCATCTCGACGACACTCCGTCGCTGTATCCCGTCATGGCCCCGCCCAAGCGGCGAAATGGTCTTCCGTTCAGTCCACCCATCACATCGCCGCTCGAACGATCCGCGTTAGCCGTTTTCCCGAAGTAACCCTGCGCCGCACACATAAGTCCACGTCAGCGAGGGTGCCCGCCATCGGTGAACAGCGCGCACGGCCCATCGACCGCGTCGAGGATCGCTCGATCGGCCTGTGCAGGTTGCGGAGCCTGCCTCCACCTCCCAATGACCCCCGTCACAGCACGCAGTCGCTGATGACCTGCAATACAGCAACCGAAATCATCGCACACCAAAGACGGGAGACCCATTCAGCCGACACGCGTTACGCGCTATTTGCTACCAGCACCCGACTGTTACTAGCGAGTAACTTATCGTTCATCACATTTCGGCGAAACCCGCCCCCGCGGACTAGATCAGCGCCCGTCCGGCGCCGATCCGCCGGCGAATGTCGCGCATCAGCACGTAGTTGGCTCCGTGCCGGACGAACCGAGGCAGGAACCGATTGACGAACGAGACGAATACGAACAGGTGCTCGAATCGCCTGCGATCGTCCTCGTTCCACTCGACCCGGAGCTGCTCGCGGAACAGCGGCGGCAGGAAACCGACGGTCAGGAACGTCAACAGGTTTCCGAAGACGAGCCGCAGCGGCCACCCGATCATCCGCAGGTTCACCAGGGCCATAAGATAGGCGCGGACCGTGTCGTCCATCGACACCCGCAGGCAGGCGTTGTTCCAGTAACTGTCGAAGTCGGCCCGGGTGGCCGGCCACATCTCCTCGGTGACCTGCAGGGTCGTGCCCAGTGTGCTCGACGATTGATAGAACGACTCCTTCTGTTCCTCGGACATCGCTCCGTGCAGGAGCTGGTGGGTGTCCTCGAACCCGATGTACAGGCAGGCCGCCACCCACATCTGGAGCTCGCGGTTGAAGGCGTTGTACTTGACTGGGCTGTTCTCGCCCGAGCGCACCTGCCGGTGTGCGACGTTGACCGCCTCCCGGTAGGCCAGGCGTTCTTCGTCGGTTCCCAGAATCGCGACGGTGAGGTACTGAAAGGTCGTCCTGGCCCGCTTCCAGGGATGGCGCATCAGGCTGCCGGACTCCACCTTGCTCTCGATCACCCCGTAGGCCACCTCGGGCCTGCTCAACTGCATGACCACGTTCGCCGCGCCGCCGGCGAAGGACCAGAAGTCCAATGCCTCGGAGATGTGCGCGGGTCGCCGCGTCCACCTGCGCGCGGACGAGGTGATCCGGATCCGGGTCTGTGCCGCGGTCAGGGCCGATCCGCCGGCCGGGGCACCCGAGTGGTGAGTGGGCATCGCTTCCCCAGTCCTCGTCCGTGACTATTTGGTGTCGACGTTGTCGACGATCCATCGGTCGCCCTCACGGACGAGAGAGACCACCATCCGGTACTTCTGGGAGTTGCCGTCGGGCGAGACGACGTTCTTCGCCTGCTGGTCCACGAAGACGAGCACCAGCGCGGATGAGTCGTCGATGCGCTCGACCGCCACGTGGTCCGCGGTCGCGGTCGCCTGGCCCTTGCCCTCCGTGACGATCTGCGCGAGCGCGTCGACCATCTGGCTGTACTTGTCCGCGAAGGCCGGGGTCGACATCTCCATGATCGCGTCCCGGTTCGCATCCAGGCTCTGGAAGTCGAACGAGGACATCGCCACCGAGTACTCCCGCGCGATGTCGACCGCCTCGGCGCGTAGCGCGTCGACGTGCCGGGCACGGAGTACCTGGATCGTCAACACCGCCGTCGTGGCGAGCAGCGCGAGCACCAACAGCAGCGCCACGAGCGCCGACGGTCGACGCAGCGAAGCGATCGCGCGACGTGGCGGCACGGGCCCGATCTCGCTCTCCGCGGTGGGCGGGGGTGCGTCGGACTCCCGCGGCGTAGTGGCTGTGATGCTGTCGGTTGTCATCGTCCGAGATCCTCCAGAAGCGATTTCCAGTAGTTCAATGCCTCGACCCCGGTGGGGATGAGGATCGGGTCGGCGACAACGGGGGGACCGATGGGGGTCCCCGGCGTTGTGGCGTTCTGCAGGCCCAGCTCGTCGGGACGGGGTGCGTTCCTGGCGCCACGCTGAGCGATGTTCGATCCCGGCGGGCAGTAGTAGGTGAGATCGGTTTCGGTCGGACTCACGTCGCCGACCGCCCTGCGCACGGTGTCGTAGCTGCAGACCGGCCCCTGCGTGGCGACGAGAGCGAAGTTCGCCCGGTCCCCGGTGACGATCGACTCCAGCTTGCCCAGGCCCTGTGGAATACCGACGAGACCGGCAGCGAGGGCATCGCTGCGATCCGAGATGATCGGCTCCACGGTCACCAGGTTCGCGAGCACGGCCCCGAACGTGTCGTGGTAGCGGTCGAACAGGGTCCTGGCATTGCCGAGCGCCTGCGGGGAGGTGTCGGCGAGGTAGACGAGAACCGGCGCGTTCGAGTCGAGCTGCTCGGTGAAGTTGCGCGCGGCCGCCATCCCCCGCCCGAACGAATCGGACTGTCCCGCCATCGCTCCGACCAGACTCGTGGTCCGCTCGAGAAGGGCCTTGAGCATCGGAGCCTGCTCGTCGAGCTGAGCCGACAGCCGATCACCGTGATCGATCATGCTCGCCATCGCCGGACCGAGACCGTCGAACGACGCGCCGAGCTCCGTGCCGATATCGCTGACCGCCTGCGGATCGATGTCCTCGAGCAGTCGGGCCGCCTGCAACATCATCTGACCCATCTGGACCGGCTGCGCGTCGGCGGGCGCGGCGAGCTCGTCACCCTCCGCGAGGTACGGACCCAGCTCGGTGTTGGGGAAGATGTCGACGTTCTGGATTCCCGCGGCTGTCCCCATCCCGACCCGGGCGACGCTGTCCCGCGGGATCAGGGTCCCCGGGTCCAGGTCGAACTCCACACGGGCACCGCGGATGTCGGGGTCGAGCGACACCCCCGCCACCTTCCCGACCGTGACCCCCCGGTAGGTGACGCTGGTGCCCGCGGTGAGCCCGAGCGCGTCCGTCATCGTGGCATGCACCCGGACCGGGTCCCCGAACGCCTGCGGCCCGAGGACGTAATTGATACCGAACGGGATGACGATCGCCGACGTGAGGGCGAACAGCACCAGCTGGACGAGCACGAGGCGTCTCATCGGACACCACCCGGGACCGGCGCGGACAGCGGGACACCGCCGGTCAGCAGCGATGTCAGCGTGCCCGCGGGCGGGCTCGCGGCGCCGCCGGGCAGCGCTCCTCCGGTGATCAACTTGTCGATGCCCCCCGGGATGTCGAGCGCGCCATCGAAGTTCAGGTAGTCCCCGTGCACCGAGCGCCCGAAGTTCCCCAGGAAGGTGTTCATGTTGTCCAGCGTCGTGGCGATCCTGCCGTTGACGCTGTTCAATGCCCCGATCACCGTGCCGGCATCGGCAAGCATGCCGTCGATGCCCTGCGGCGACGCAGCGAGGATGGCGTCGGTATTGGTCGCGAGCGCGGTCGTCGAGGCGAGCAGCGACGCGATGGAATCCCGTTGCTGCGTGAGCAGTTCGACCGCACCCGGCATCGCGTCGAGGTAGCCGTCGACGACCCGTTGCTGATCTGCCAGCTGCTGCGAGACCCGTGCAGCGAGGTCGATGGCGGCATCGAACTCGCTCTGGTTGGCTGTCGCGCCCGCCATCAGCGAGGCCAGCGTGTCCATCAGTCCCCGAACCTCCCCCGACCGGCCCGCGAACGCCGTGTTCAACTCGCCGACGACGGTCTGCAATTGACTCAGCCCGCTTCCGCTGACGATCGTGCCGAGGGTGGCCAGCGCACTCTCGATCTGCGGACCGATCGTCGTGCGGGACTCGGCGATGACATCGCCGTTCCGCAGCGGCCGCGATGAGGGCTGCGTGGGTTCGGTGAGCCGGATGAACGGGTTCCCCAGTGCGGACGGCAGTTCCACAGACGCCTCGACGTTGTCCGGCAGTTCGGTCGCGAGTTCGAGACTCAACGAGACCCTCGCGCCCACCGTGTCGGTCGCAAGGCCCGCGACGCGACCGATCACCTTCTGCCCACCCCGCACATCGGCACCCGGCAGCAATCCATCCGCGGTGGCGAGCTGCAGCGTGACCGTGTAGCCGGGACCGTCCGCCGAGCGGCCAAGCGGCAGGTCCGCGATGCCGACGCCACAGCCCGACAGGAGCAGACTGCCTGCCAGCGTGGCGCAAGCGAGACCCACCGACGTGCGGCGCATCAATTCCCCCTCGGCGCCTGCGCGGCCCCGGTGACCGCCGAGACGATGCCCAGCGGGTCAGACGCACTGACCGGGAACGAGATCGGATTGGTGAACCCGGCCCCGGTACACAGCGGCAGCGGGTAGGCGTCACAGAGCGGCTTCGCGACAGCGAACTGGGTCAGCGACGTCGAGACGTTCAGCCGGATCCGGCCCCGATTGTCGGGCCCGACGGTGTTGGAGAGGTTCTGCATCAGCAGCGGCACCACATCCATGAACTCGGCGAGGCCGGCCTGGTTCGCGGCAAGCGTGTCGCCGAGCACCCGCGTGTTCTCGGCCATCGTGCCGACATCGTCTCCGTGTCGGGTCATGAAGTCGTTGACCTGATCGAGCACCACGCGCAGGTCCTGCAGCGGACCGGCGATGTCGATCTTCCGCGCCGACCATTCGTCCCCGAGCTCGCCGAGGTCAGCGACGAGGGAGTCCAGGCTCACCTGACGGGCATCCAACGCCACCATCAGCGTGTTGATGTTGCGCACGAGCGCCCCGATGTCCTCGGCCCGCGCTCCCACCACTCCCGTTGCCGCACTGAGGCTCTTGATGGCGGAGTTGAACTGGTCGCCGTTGCCGCGCCAGTTGTCCGCGACCTCGGTCAACAGGTCGCCGGTGCTGCCACCAGGCCGGTCCGGTGCACCGCCACCGAGGGCATCCGCGAGCGTGCTGATGCTGCCCATCAGCCCGTCGAAGTCGATCGGGGCGTGGCTGCGTTCCATGGGGATCTCGGCACCGTCCGCGAGCATCGGCCCGCCACCGTAGGTGGGTCCGAGTTCGACGTGCCGGTCGCTGATCACCGACGGGTTGAGCACATAGGCACTCGCGTCTGCGGGCAGCTCCACCTCGCCGGGCACCGTCATCGTCACACGCACCGAGGTGCCCTGCGGCTGTACCGCGATCACCGACCCGACCGGGACTCCGAGCACGGTGACCTTGCTACCGGGGTAGATCCCGTTGACGTAGCTGAAGTTCGCGTACACCGTCTTCGAGTCGTCGGTGCGGGCGAAGACGAACCATCCCGCCGTCACCAGCGCGACGGCGAGTGTCAGCGCGGTCGCCACTCGCGACCATCGGGCGGCGGTCATCTGCACCCCTGCATCACTCCGAGGGAACACAGCATGTTGTCCGGGATCACCGCGGCAGGCGCGTTGACATCTGTCCAGGCCCCGTTACCGGTCGCATCGGTCGCGGATCGGAGGGCGGGTGGCAGCCGGTCCATCAGCACCTCGATGTTGCCCGCGTTCGCCTTCAGCGTGTCGGTGATCGACACGAGGTTCGTGACCAGCTGTCCGAACTCCTCCTGATGGTCGGACATCGAGGCGGACAGGGTCGACACCACCGCGCTGAGGTTGTCCACCAGTTCGGTCAGCGCCTGCTTCCTGACGGCGAGGATCTGCACCACGGTTTGCGCGTTCGACATCGTCGTCGCCAGCGAATCACTCTGACGGACAACGAGATCGGAGAGCGAACGGGACATGACGAGAAGTTCGTCTATTTGCTGCCCATTCTCGGCGAACGCGGCCGATGCGCCGCTGAGCCCGGCGAGGGTCTTCCCGAGTTGGTCCGAATCGGCGGGCATGATCTGGGACAGCGTGGTCATCATCGCCTGAATCGAGTCGACATCGACACCCTCGGCAGCCGCCGTCGCGTCCCTGCTGACGTCGTCGAGGCTGTACGGAACGGTGGTGCGGGAGCGCGGGATGACGGTGCCGCCGTCGTCTACCCCGGCGGGCACGATCTCGAGGTACCGTTTGCCGAGTACCGTCTTGAGCCGCACGGTTGCGGTGCTCTGATTGCCGAGCGGCTGCTGCTTGTCCAACCGGAAGTCGACCCGGACGTGGTCACCCGACAACTCGATTCCCTCCACCCGGCCGGCGGGGACCCCTGCCACGTAAACGGGGTCACCTCCGGACAACCCAGCGGCGTTGTCGAGTTCGGCGACAAAGGGACCGGTCCGCGCCAGATACCACGCCTTCGGCGCGCCGATCGCGATCCCGAGGCCCGCCACCAGTGCGATGATCCCGAGGGCGCCCAGCACCATCGGCGTGCCGCTGCCAGGCCGTCGCTCGCCGGTGAACAGAAACCGCGTGGCGCCGACGACCACGTCGATCAGCTTCACCAGGAACATCATGAGCACACCGGCGAATGCGTGCTGCCGAAGATGTTTGCTTCCACATCGCCCGCCTTCAGGGTGAAGTTGCAGAGGTAGAGATTGACGAATCCGCCGTAGCTGCCCATCCGGTTGATCGCGGCCCCGAACTCCGGCATCTTGGCCACGAAGGCGTTGAACTCGTCGGTGCTCGCGACCCAGCTGTCGGTCACCGCCTTCAGATCGGTCACGGACCTCCCGAAGGCCCCGTTGGACCGGGCCATCGCCTGCGCCATCTGAGCGACCGCCCGGTTCCCGTCGCCGAGCAGTGCGATCAGTTGGTCGCTGTTGCCGGCCACCGAAGTGCTCAGCCCGCTGAGCCCCGCGAGCAGCTGCTCGAGCTGAGGGGCCCTCGCTTCGACCGAGCCGAGCAGCGAGACCAGGTTGTCGACCAGCTGCTCGATCACGTCCTGCCGATCGACCAGCCCGGTGCTGAGCGAGCCGATCTGTGCGAGCAGGGTGGCGATCGTCTGCCCCTGTCCGCTGAAGGTCTCGACGAATCCACGGGTGAGGGTGTTGACCTGGTCGGGGGCGAGCGCGTCGAACAGCGGACGAAACCCGTTCATCAGAGCGGTCAGGTCCACCGGCGGCGTGGTCTGCGCGACCGGGATCAGCCCACCCGGTTCGAGGGCGGCCGGGCGCTGCCCGATCGCCACGGTGTCGATCGCGGCGCCGTCCGGTTGGGTCAGCGCGATATAGCGCGCGCCCAGCATGTCGCCGTATCGGACCGCGGCGGTGACGTCCGTGGCCAGTCGGTGCTCCGATTCGACCTCGATCCGGACCACGGCCTTGCTGGTGCCGCCGCCCGCGTCGGCGAAGTCGATGGTCTCGACGCGCCCAACCCGAACACCCGCCATGGTCACCGGGTTGCCTGGGCTCAGGCCCTCCACGTCGGTGAATTCGAGCGTGTACCGGTCGGTGGCGCCGCGCACAGGAACCGTCAGCGTGTTCACCACGAACGACCCGCACAGCAGGCCGGTCAAGCAGAATCCGACGGCCTTCAGCGCGGGCACCCAACCGATCTTCATCGGACGGTCACCTCACTGCCGCGCACCATCGGTCCGAGCATGACGACGGTGGCCGGGTTCGGGACGGCATCGGGGTCGGCGGTCGCGCGATTCTCGCGCAGGCCGGCCTCGAGAAGGTTCAACACGGGGGCCTCGCGTCCCACATCGACCACGGCCTGGCGTCCCGGTTGGGCGGACAAGACCTGGGCCCCACCGCAGTCGGCGCCGTACTCGTCGCCGTAGCGCGGGCAGTCGGACGCCGTGTACGGCAGCGGGCCCTGAAAGGTCGGCACCGCGGTGATGTTGAACTTTCCCGTGGCGAACACCCGAGCGCCCGCCGCCCCGAAGGTCTCGGCCCCGGACAGCGTGTCGACCAGGCCGGCCGGGTTCGCCGCGGTGGTCGCGAGGATCGTGCCTGTCGAATCGACCACGGTGATGATCTGATCGCGCTGCTCGCCGACGAACGACGCCGCCACCGAGGCGAATCCCGCCGCGCTCCCGAGCATGGCCGCCACCTGATCGCCGTGATCGACCATTCGCTGCGATACCGATGTCGCCGCGGTCAGGGTGGCGAGCACGTCCGGTGTCGCCGTGTCGAGCGCCGCCATCACCGAACGGAAATCGGGAGTCGCCCCGACGAACTGCTCGGCGGCGGGGCCGAGCGTTCGCGATGCCGAGCCGAGCCGGTCGACGATGCGGCCGACCGTCTCCCCCCGCCCGTCGAGCGCCTGGCCCAGCGCGGTCAGCGCGGTCTGCATCTTCTGAGGCTGCATGTGGTCGAGGACGTCGACCATCTTCGTGTAGATCCCGTAGAGGGCCACCGCGTCCGGACCGGCATCGACAGCGATCGCGTCACCGTCCGCGAGCGCGACCCCAGCCAGGGCGTTCGGGTCGTCGACCAACTGGATGTAGATGTCCCCGAAGAACGTCCGGGGTACCACCCGCGCTCGGACCGAGGACGGCACCTGCCCGATCGCGGCGGCATCGATCTGCAGGCGGACCACGGAAGACTTTGTGCCCGATTCGATTCCGGAAATCCTGCCGATATTGACACCGGAATAGCGCACCGGCGCCTCACCGGTGATCAGGCCCGCCGACGCGGGAATGGCGACGACCACCTCGGGATCGCGCTGCAGGTTCCCCGATCCGCGTAGCACCAGCGTCACCACGACGAGCGCACCGACGAGCACCGCGACCGCCCCGCGCAGCGCCAGCCACCCACGCGATCGTCCCGTGAACTGGTCCACCTCAGACCCCCATTCCGGGGATCTCGGGGACCAGGCCCCACAGCGCGAAGGTCATCAGCACATCGAGGATCCCGATCGCGAGGATCGCGGTGCGCAGCGCGCGGCCCGCGGCCTGCCCGACCCCCGCGGGTCCGCCCGAGGCGTAGTAGCCGTATGCGCAGTGCACCAACGAGACCACCGCGGCGAAGACCACCGCCTTGAGTGCGGCGTAGACGAGGTCCTGTGGGGACAGTGCCAGGTGGAAGAAGTAGTCGTAGGTACCCGCGGAGGCACCGCCCCAGAACACGATCACGAGCCGCGTCGAGAGGTAGCTCGCGAGCAATCCGACCATGAAGATGGGGAGGACGCAGACCATGGCGGCCAGCACCCGGGTGCCGGCGAGGAACGGGATCGAGCGAATTGCCATCGCGTCCAGCGCGTCGATCTCATCCGAGATCCGCATCGCGCCGATCTGGGCTGTGAATCCGGTGCCGACCTTGGCCGCCAGCGCGATGGCGACCACGACCGGTGCGAGCTCGCGGGTGTTCGCGATGGCGGAGAGCATTCCCGACATCGTCGTCATCCCGACCAGTTCGAGACCGCGCTGCGTCTCGACGCCGAGCATCATCGCGGCGGCGAGGGACATCGCGAACACGATTCCGATGGTGCCGCCCCCGGACAGCACCGAATTGGTACCGAAGCTGACCTCGCTGATCTGACCGAGGACATGCTTGCGATACCTCGTGAGCGCGAACGGGATCGATGCGACGGTCCGCGCGTAGAAGGTCACGTGCCTGCCGACGTCGACCAGAGCCCCGTAGACCGCTCTGGCGGGCACGGTCGACTGACGCCGGACGCGGACCATCGTGTCGAAGCCGACCATCAGTAGGACCCCACGGCCGGGACGATCACGGTGTAGAGCGCGGAGAGTGCGGCGTTGACGATGAACACGAGGGCGAAGGCGATCACCACCGCCTCGTTGACCGCATCCGCGACTCCGCGGGGCCCAGCCTTGGTGTGCAAGCCCTTGAAGGTCGCGACCAGGGTGGACGTGAGACCGAAGACCGCCGCCTTCACCAGCGCCATCACGAAGTCGGACATCCGTCCGTACTGGCTGAAGGTCGACATGAACGTTCCGGCCGGAAGATGTTGAACATAAATGTGATAGAGGTAGCAGGCCATCACGCCGCCGAAGGTCACCATCGAACACAGCGCGAGCGAGACCACCACCGCCGCGACCAGCCGGGGCGCGACCAGTCGCTCGACGACGTCGATGCCCATGACCTCCATGGCATCGATCTCCTCCCGGATCTTGCGTGACCCCAGGTCGGTACAGATCGCCGAGCCCGCCACGCCCGCCATCATCAGCGCACACACGAGCGCGGCGGCCTGCCCGACGATGATGAATGCCACCACCGCACCCGAGTACCCACCCGCACCGATCCGGCCCGCGAGCTCGCCAACCGACACCGCGATGAACACGCCGATCGGGATCATCAGCAGCAATGAGGGGCCGGTGCTGACCCGGCCGATGAACAACGTCTGAGTGATGGTCTCGTGCAGGGACAATCGGCGGCGGAACAACGCTCGGGCCAATGCCACGAGCGAGAGAACCGCGAATCCGATCAGGTACCCGCCCTGGTTCGCGACGTCACGAACCGGCCCCTTGGCGACCGGTAGTTCGTATGTCATCGCCAGAGCCCCCTCTCAACCGGTTCGCGGTCGAAACCGCGGACGTCGAATGTGTGAAGCCTCTCACGGCTCGCACTCCGTCGCAAGGATTAAGTGAACGATGATTCTCATATAATTCGATGAGAGGTCCTCGCCGGGAAGCCGCCAATGGGGACTCTGTTGATCCTCTATACCAATGGATTACGTGTCATCCGGTACGACTTCTACCGAAAAGCCGTGTTAGTGAATATTCCGCTCTATCGCGTCGAGCAGGGGACCGGAGGTCCCGCGAAGCGAGAGCGAGGCATGGACGACCCTCCCCGTCGTCCATGCCCCCGAGCGGGTGTCAGCCCGCTCTGACCGACATCGATCCGTGGCCCTTGCGCAGCTCGCCCTTGACCACCTTGCCGCTGGCGTTGCGCGGCAGCGCGTCCACGATGACCAGCTCCTTCGGGTGCTTGTACCGGGCCAGCCGACCATCGAGGAACTCGGACAACTCGCCGAGGGTGAGATCGTCACCCCGCAGCGCCACGACGGCGACGGGCACCTCACCCCACCTGTCGTCCGGTCGCCCGATCACCGCCGCTTCCAATACCTTCGGATGTGCGAACAGCGCGTTCTCGACCTCGGCGCAGTAGATGTTCTCCCCACCGGAGATGATCATGTCCTTCTTCCGGTCGACTACGAAGATGAACCCCTCCTCGTCCTGCCGAACCAGGTCTCCGGAGTGGAACCAGCCGCCCGCGAACGCATCCGCGGTGCCCTGCGGGTTCCGCCAGTACTCGCGCATCATGGTCGGTCCCCGGTAGACGATCTCGCCGACCTGCCCCGCGGGCACGTCGTTCATCTCGTCGTCCACGATGCGTGCCTGGATCGTCGGGATGACCTTTCCGACCGATCCCAGCTTGCGCACCGCGTCCTCGCCGTCCAGAACACACGTGATCGGCGACATCTCGGTTTGCCCGAACACCGCAACGTTGACCGCGTCGGGAAAGGTGTCCGCCATCGCGTGCAGTACCACGTCGGAAGCCGGCGCAGCACCCCAGCTGATCACCCGCAGGGCCAGATCACGCTGGCGGACAGTCGGTTCCGCGCACACCGCCTGCCATTGCACCGGCACGAGGAAGGCTGTGGTGACCCGCTCCGCCTCCCATACTTCCAGCAGTTCCGTTGGGTTGAATGCGCCGAGCGGATGGATCACCGTCGGCACTCCGAGCACCAGGGACGGAGCCATGCTCCCGAGCGCGGCGATGTGGAACATCGGCGAGGCACAGAACCCGACGTCGTCGCCACCCGACATCCGCAGGGCCCGGATACAGGTCAGGGCCTGCGCCTGCATGTTCGCATGCGAGAGGACCGCCCCCTTGGGGCTGCCCGTCGTGCCGGAGGTGTACATGATCAGCGCGGGGGTGTCCTCGATCAGGTCGATCGGCGCGTGCGCCGCGCCGTCCTCGTCGACCAGTTCTTCGTAGCCGAGCACGCCGTCCGCGCCCGGCTGCCCCACGACGACACAGGTCGACAGGGCAGGAACCTGAGCTCGCACAGCAGCGACAAGGGGCGCCAGCGGTACGTCGGTCAGGACCGCGGTCGCGCCGCTGTCGGTCACGATGAATGCGATCTCGGGCGGAGTGAGTCGGAAGTTGACCGGGACCGCGATGGCGCCGAGTGAATTGACGGCGAGGACCGCCTCGAGGAATTCGGGGCGATTGAGCATGACGAGCAGAACCCGGTCGCCGAACCCGACACCTCGCCGGGCGAGTGCGTCCGCGAACGACTCCGAGCGCAGGTGCAGCTCGGACCACGTGGTGGTGGCCCCCTGGAAACGGAGCGCCACCGCGTCTGGCCGCATGGCCGCGTGGGTGGCGACCTGATTGTTCCAATGGTTCCTACGGGCCTGCAGCGGCTGCGAGAGCAGATCATCGCTGAGCGACATCCTGGTGTTCCTTCCCTGTCACGGTGTGGCTGGCTGACGTACCCTCACGGATGCGCCCAGTATGGCAACACGCGATCCAGCGCGAGGCCTTTTTGTTAACACAGATTCGCATCGAGAAAGCCAGCCCTGACTGGACGTTTGTTCAATCAGGGCCCGGGCCGTCCGGGATGCACGCCGGGCAGGCCGTGTCGTGCCTCAGCGGCCGAATTCGGGCGCCCGGCCACCGAGCATCGCTGCGACACCTTCCCGGAAATCGGGTGCTGCCAGGAGTTCGATCTGGCCCTCGGTTTCCCGTTCGAGCGTCTCGTCGATTCGGGCGAGGGTGGTGGCGGTCAGCGCGCGTTTGGTCAGTTCGATCGCGCGCCGCGGACCGCGGGCGAGCGTGGCCGCGACCGCTCGAACATGAGACGACAGTTCGTCCTCGGGGAGCATCCGGGCGATCAATCCGGCGGCTACGGCATCTGTGGCTCCGAGCTTCCTCCCGAGCAGCGCCATCTCGCTCGCTCTTGCACGCCCGACCGCCGCAGGGACGAGCAGACTCGATCCACCGTCGGGCATCAGCCCGACGTTGACGAAGGCCAACAGGAAGTACGCACTCGGCGATGCGAATGCCAGATCGGCCGCGAAGGCAATGGACGCACCGACTCCGGCCGCCGCCCCGTTCACCTCCGCGATCACCGGGATCGGCAGGGTGAGGATCGCCCGGACCACCCGGTTCGCCGAGTCCATCACGACACGGGGATCCGCCTCGGGACCGTCGGCCGCCGCGGCGAGGTCGGCGCCGGTCGAGAAGGCCGCGCGCGCTCCACCGATCACCACGACCCGGACCGACGGGTCTTTCGCGCGCCCGGTCAGCAGGTCGCCCATGGCGTCCATCGTCGCCAGGTCGATCGCGTTCATCCGCTCCTGCCTGTCGACGGTGATCCGCAGGATCCCATCGCCGAATTCGACCCGCAGCCCGGCGATCACCTCGAGCTCGGGGGTCGCCGTCATCGGAGGGCCCCCACAGGTCGGGACACGGTCATGCTTCCCCTTTCGATTCGGCGCACATGCCGGCGGTCGACGTGCGGGCCACGGCCGGCCCGCGCCAGTGAGCACGCTCACACCGTGCGAATTACCGTTAACTTTTATGCACCTGCTCGAGGTTGTCAATAGCGAATGCCGTTGCTAGTCCGGACTTTGCGATGGCGATCTACGGGGAAGCGTCGGCGTCGGCACCGGAAACCCGAATTCGCTTTCGGGCCGAAGCCACCAGGCTCTCGGTTAGGATTGCTGCGACCGAAGTCAGGAGACGTCGATGCCCCAGACGACCACCGGCCGGCCGGCTTCGGCCGCCGCGCCCGTTCGGCGACGACCGAAGGACCGCAAGGCGCAGATCGCCTTGGTGGCGGCGCAGGCCTTCAGTGAACGGGGCTATCACGCGGTCGGCGTGGACGACATCGCCGCCACTCTCGGTATCTCCGGCCCTGCCCTCTATCGCCATTTCCCCAACAAGTACGCCTTGCTGGTCCATGCCGCGATGGGAACGGTCGGCGCCCTCCGATCGGCCTCCGATGCCGCCGCCGAGTCCGACGATCCGGACCGCACCCCTGAGCTCCGGTTGGATTCCGTGCTGCGAGCACTGATCGTGACGACCGTCGAAAGCCGCAAGACCGGTGGGCTCTACCGGTGGGAGGGCCGCTACCTCCGACCCGACGACCGGGACCTGATGCGGACCGAGTTCGTCGCGGTGACCCAGAACGTCGCGGGGCCGCTGCGCGCGTTGCGACCCGACCTCACCGAACGCGAATCGGTGATCCTCGCTGCAGCCGCGCTCAGCGTGATCGGGAGCATCACTGCCCACAGCGCCGCGCTGGCGAACCGCAAGATCGAGAAGCTCCTGCTCGGCACCGCGTGGGGCGTGTTGAGATGCGACCTGGCCGGCGCGCCGCCCGCGACGACGACGATCGACGATCCCGCCGCACAGCGCGGACTCGCCGTGACGTCCAAGCGTGAACTACTGCTCGCGGAGGCGGTGAAGATCTTCCACGACCGCGGCTATCACGAGTCGAGCATCGAGGAGATCGGCGCCGCAGCCGGCATCAACGCGTCCAGCGTCTACCGACACTTCCCCAGCAAGGCGGACCTGCTGGCGGCCGCATTCCACCGGGCGGCCGATCGCCTGGCCATGGCGACGGCCGCGGCGCTCGCCGCCTCCACCGACCCGGATGAGGCGCTCAGTCGACTCTCGGCCACCTATATCGACCTGGCATTCACGCATCCCGAGGTGCTCTCCGTGTACTTCTCGGAGATAGGCAACCTGCCCAAGCAGGAGCGCACCAACCTCCGCAACGTGCAGCGCCTGCACGTCGAGGAGTGGGTCCACCTGCTCACCGCGGTACGGCCAGAGCTGTCCGCGGTCGAGGCCAGGTTCCTGGTGCACGCGGCTCTCGGCCAGACCCTCGACGTGGGCCGGCTACTCCATTTCGACACCGGCGCACAGGCCCGCGGCCGGATGCAGACCCTCATGCTGACGGTGCTGCACAGCTGACCGGCCGCGAGCCGTCGCCTCAGGCCGTGGCGCCGCTCATGATCGCCGATTCGAGCTCGTCGTACGACTCGTGCAGCAGTTCGACGTATCGATCGTCGTCCGGCAACTGCAGCGGATCCGCGGTGACGTTGATCGTGAGGACGTCCCCGACGCTGTCGACCCGGTGCGCAAGACCGGCGAGCCCCGAGAGCGGGCACAGGCCGAAACTCGCGACCACCGTCGCATCGCCGAGCTTCATGTCCGCCGGCCCCTTGGGCACGTTCGAGACGAGCGCGTTCCCCAGGCTGACAGTCGACGACTCCGGCTTGGGCAGCGCGCCGAGAACCGCAAGGCCCGCGCGAAGGAGGGCGCCGGGAACGGCACCGGGGAGCTCATCGAGCGTCAGCGACGCGGGAGTGGTCGTGCGGACCCGTTCCTCGAGGACCGAATCGTGGATCTCCCGCACCCGCTCGACCGGATCCTCGGTCTCGGTGTGCAGATCCACGTACATGGTCACGAACCGGTTTCGCGACGTCGCCTCCACTGTCGAGCGGGTCGACATCGGGACCCCAGCACCCAGCGAACCGGCAGGCACCTCGCCTGACGCGTGCAGGTAATTCCGCATCGCCCTGCCGATCACGGCGAGCACCAGGTCGTTGACCGTGACCTCGCCGAGCCTTACCTTCATCGCACGCAGGCCGCCGAGCGGGAGTATCGCGGTGTTGAAAACCCGGTCAGGGCCCAACGGCTGGTTGAGCGTCGTGCGCGGGCGAACGGCGGTGGGCGTCCGGTACAGCCCCAGATCGCTCCCGAGTTGCATTGCACGCTGCGCCGAGCGCGCCCTGAGGAGTTCCTGTGCGAGCCGACCCAGATTCCGTGGGGTCGATCCGAGCGCCCGCGCCAGCATTCCGACCTGCGACGGCGGCGCGGCCGGGTCCACGACCTCGACGATTTCGTCCTGCTCGTCCGGCTCCGCCGCGAAGAGGCGGCGTGCGATCGCGGCGCTCAACATGCCGTCGGCCGCCGCGTGATGCAGCTTCAGCGCCGCCACGGTGGCCTCACCCGCGATGCCATCGATCCCGCGGACGCCGGAGATCACGTGGAGTTCCCATGGCGGCCTTGACTCGTCCATCGGGCTCTGCAGCAGGTCGGCGAGCAACGTCCGCACGTCCTCCCAGCGCTCGGCCGTGTGGAAGACGAGGTGATTGTCGACGGAGAACTCCGGGTCCTCCGCCCAGTACGGATGGTCGAGGTCCAACGGCACGCGGACAACCCGCTGTCGCAGGATCTCCATCCCGCCCGCGCGGTCCGCGATCCACCGGGTGATCTCGGCGGGATCCGGACGTCGATCCGAATCACGTTCGGCCACAAAGGCATACGCGGTCATGGTGGCCTGTTTGGCCTGTTCCTTCTCCACGTACAGAAATACGGTGTCTCTCGGATGCATCTGCTCCATGTACCGCCTCATCCCCAACACGCGCCGCTTCACCCCGAGGCGACGCTCCCGATGTCCAACCGTACCGGCGAACCATTCCCGAGGCAGATCTGGTCCCTTAGCTCGGCAAACGACTCGAGAAGGAGTTCGCGATAGCGGCGGATGTCGGCCAACTGCACTGGATCGGCGGTGACATTGACGGTGAGGGAGTTGCCCACCGAGCCGATGGCGTGGGCCACCCCGCCCAAACCCACGAGCGGCGCGAGGCCGAAGCCTGCGACCACGGTCGCATCGCACAGGCGCAGGTCCGCACCGCCACTGCGCACGCTGCTGACCAGAGTGTTGACGTAGTGGATCGAGTCCGCCCGTCGCTTCGGCCGTCCGTAACCGATCCGCAGCGCGGCTCGAATCGCCCATCCGGGTATGACCCCGACGACATCGCAGGAAGCCGCAACGGCCTCGGCCGGAATGCTCAACCGCTCGCGCTCCTCCAGGACCGACCGATGGATCGCGCGGGCCCGCGCGATCGGATCGACCGTGGCGGTGTGCAGGTCCACCGCCATCGTGAGGAACTGATTTCGTGACTCGGAGGCGCGGGTGCGGCGGATGGACATCGGAACCGCGGCGGCCAGCGAACCCGCAGTCGGGCCATCGATCTCGTGGAGGTACCTCCGCAACGCGCCCGCGATCACCGTCAGTACGAGGTCGTTGACGGTGACCTCGCCGAGCGCGGCCTTCATGTCCCGCACTTCGTCGAGCGGGAGGAACGCCACGTCGAACACCCGATCGGGGCCGAGCGGCTGGTTGAGCACGGTCCGCGGCCGCTTCGCGACGGGCAGGGTGTGCGTGCCCTCCTCGCGCTCGACCAGGAGTCGGTGGCGCGTCGCGCGGAACTCTCGCAGGCCGCCGACGAGCTCGCCGACCTTGCGCGGGCACGCTCGGACGGCGGAGGCGAACAGACCGGCCGGGGCCGGTATCTGCAGGGCGGCGACCGGCCCGCCGGGGCGAACAGCCGGAACCGGGCCTGCCGCGAACAGCGTCCTGGAGATGGTGGTGCTCAGCTCGCCGTCCGCCATCGAGTGATGGAACTTCATCACCGCGACCGTGGCCTCCCCCCCGACGCCGGGGATACCGCGGACCCCGGTGACGACGTGGAGTTCCCACAGCGGCCTGGACCGATCCATCGGCTGCTGTACGAGCTGCGCCATCCATTCGCGCAGCTCCTGCCATCCCGAGCCGTCATGGAAGAAGAGGTGATCCTCGACGGAGTGCTCGGGATCCTCGACCCAGTAGGGATGGTCGAGGTCGAACGGGACGCGGACCAGTCGTTGGCGCAATACCGCGATCCCGCGAGCGCGGTCGGAGATCCACTGGGCGATCTCCCGGCGATCGGC
Source organism: Rhodococcus sp. PvR044 (assembly GCF_040548995.1). Lineage (NCBI taxonomy): Bacteria > Bacillati > Actinomycetota > Actinomycetes > Mycobacteriales > Nocardiaceae > Rhodococcus > Rhodococcus sp. PvR044. Next base: position 304,335 of record NZ_JBEPSX010000001.1, on the reverse strand, counting down.
CGGGTGAGCCTGCGAACCATCGGGGACGAACGCGTAGGCGGACAGAAAGGTCTGCCAGGCGACGGGACGCTCCACATAGAGGAACACCGCATCCCTCGGATCGACCTGCAGCACGTAACTCCCCGTTCGTCGACCCCTGCCGGCGAGACGGTACCGTTTGACACTAAGCCCCGCGCATCGAGGCTCCCGCAGCGCGGGACGACGCGCGTTCCCCGCCGGTCAGCCCCGACCGTGGTTCTGGTCCACTCCGAGATCGCTCGGCCGGTAGCCAACCGGGTATCCGGGATAGGTCCGGTTGTGCGGGTCCCTTGCGGCCTTCGACCTCCTGCGCGGCGGCAGCAGCCGGACAGCCTTGGACCGGGCAACCAATCCGCGCTGCGCGACGCCCGTCATCCAGGCCGGTGCGGCCGGGAACCCGAAGGCCGCGCGCATCTGCTGATCCAGCATCGCGTAGACCCCCTGACGCACGGCAGGCCGAAGCGGACGGGGGAACCACGCACAGAACAGGTCCCGGGTGTAGACGCCGATCAGGTGATTGTCCTCGGTGTACCGGAAGCGCTCGGCCTCGTACTCGATCTTGAACCGGTAGAACTCCTGAAAGTCCTCCGGAATGTCCTTGATACCCATCCGCAGTCCGACCTCCCGATAGAAGAGGAAGGAGGCAAGCCGTTCGTTCGGGTGCAGTGGGCGCCATCCGTAGCGGTCGATCCAGTCCAACGGATCGAAGGCGAAAGTGCTCAGCACGTACAACATGTCCGAATTGTCGATGTCGTACTTCGCGTGCATCCGGTTCACCATTCGCAGCGACTCCGTGCCGCGGGGCGAGTCGTAGCCGTGCTCGACGAGTTCTGCCATCAGCAGAGCGGTGTCGTCATAGCGCTTCTGCGGCCGCTTCTCGAACTCCCCGGTCCGGCGCAGCAATGCGGAGATCGTGGGCACGCAGTAGGTCCGGAACAGCGCGAACTCGAGCGCGCGCTGATAGTCCCACGGAAACTCGAAGCCGGCGGTGATCCGATGGATCTCGTGGTTGTCCGTTGCCGGATCGAGTTGCTCGATCCGGTGGAGCCAGCCATACCTGCCGCGCGGTCGGGACGGGTTCTCGTTCACCAGCAACATGGTGTCCTCTCAGCTCCGGCCGTGCCGCGTCTTGAGCAACCACGCGGCGATCTTCATGTCCCGGGGTTTACGTTCCATCGACAGCAGGTTCAACGGCGCCCGGTACTTCTGCCGGGCAACCGACTTGGCGCGGCTGAACTCGCGCAGTCCGTCGGCGCCGTGGATCCGGCCGAAGCCCGACTCCCCCACCCCGCCGAACGGGAGCGCGGCCACGCCCGCGAATCCCAGCACCGAGTTGATCGTGACCACTCCGGCTCGCAACCGCTCGGCCGCCTCCACCGCCCGCCTGCGGTCACCGGTGAAGATCGAGGCACCGAGTCCGTACTTGGAGGCGTTGGCCGCAGCAATCCCCTCGTCCAGGTCCGCGACCCGATTGATCACCACCGTCGGACCGAAGGTCTCCTCCCGGACGGCGCTGCTGTCCTCCGGAACATCGACGAGGATCACCGGTTCGACGAAGGGCCCGCGGATCGACTCCTGGCCGCCGAGCACCGCGCGACCGCCCCTGGCGAGGGCGTCGTCGATCTGCCCGCGCACCACCTCCGACTGCCGTGCCATCGTCATCGGCCCATACGAGGAGTCCGGGGCACCGCCGGGTCGCAACCGCTTGGCCTTCTCGGTGACCTTCTGCACGAACGTGTCGAACACCCCGTCCGCCACATAGATTCGTTCCACGCCGACACAGGTCTGGCCCGCGTTGCCCATGGCGCCGAAGACGGCGAAACTCGACGCCTCCTCCAGATCCGCATCTGCGTCCACCAGCATCGCGTCCTTGCCGCCGCACTCCGCGACCATCGGGGTCAGGGTCTCCGCGCACAAGGCCATCACCTTCTTGGCGGTCGGCGTCGAACCGGTGAACGCGACCTTGTCGACCCCGGCCCTGCACAGCGCGGTCCCTGTGCCGCCGTCACCCGTGATCACCTGCAGCACAGGCTGGTTGGGGACGAGCGCTTGCCACTTGTCGGCGATCCACACTGCGACACCCGGCGTCAGCTCACTCGGCTTGAAGACCACCGCGTTGCCCGCCGCGAGTGCGTACGAGATCGAACCCATCGGCGTGTACAGCGGATAGTTCCACGGCCCGATCACCCCCACCACGCCGAGCGGCTGGTATCGGACGGTCGCCTCCTGATTGGCGCTCACCAACCCGGCGGGCACCTTCTTCTTGCCGAGCACCTTGGCGGCGTTGCGGGCGGCCCAATCCAGGTGCTCGACGGTGAGCATCACCTCCAGCAGGGCGTCGCCCGGCGGTTTCCCGGTCTCGCGGGAGATCACGGCAGCCAGGGCCTGCGCGTCGGATGCGATCGCCGTCTTCCAGTCCAGCAGCCATCGCTTGCGTCCGTCGAAGCCCAGCGACTCCCACCACCGCGCGGCGGGGCGAGCCCGCTCGACGACCCTCGCGACCTCGTCCGCATCCGCGACCGGGTAGCTGGCGATGACCTCGTCGGTGCGCGGATCCAGCGACTCGATCACCCCCGCCCCCGCGGGAGACCCGGCTGTCTCGGTGAGCTCGTGCTTCTTGGCCGCCTGCTGTGGCATGGACAGTTCCCTCCGTCGCCGATCGCCTCTAGATACTTCGCATCAAATATATTTGATGTGATGTAGTGTTATGGACATCACATTAGGCGGCGGCGGGCCCGCCGACAAGACCACATCGACACTGATCCCCCGGCGCGCACCGTGCGCCCACCCAACCAGCGGGAGCCAACGAAGATGAGCGTTGAATTCACCACGGAACAGAAGGCATTCGCCAAGGCCGTCACGGACTTCTGCAAGCGCGAGGCCGGCACGCGCGAGAAGCGCGATCAGTTGACGGATCACGGCGCGCACAATCACAACCAGGGCGTATACGAGAAGATGGCCGAGCTGGGCTGGCTCGGGCTGACCATCCCCGAGGAATTCGGCGGCTCCGACGCGACCATGGTCGACATGTGCATCCTGCTCGAGCAGACCCAACGCGGGATGTTGCCGATCGGCGCGATCGGGCCGACGCTCATCACCGGCGGGGCATACGCCAAGTTCGGCACCCCGCAGCAGAAGGACGAGGTGCTGCGCGGCATCGTCCGCGGTGCGTCCCAGTCGATCTCGATGTCCGAGCCCGAGGCCGGCTCCGATGTCGGGAACCTGAGCACCAAGGCCGAGCAGACCTCGGACGGCTGGCTGGTCAACGGCCAGAAGACGTGGTGCTCCAACGCCCACATCTCGGAGAACATCCTGCTCGTCGCGCGTACGAGCCGCGGCGAGAACAAGCACGAGGGCATGACCATGTTCCACGTGCCCGCCCGCACGGACGGCCTGAAGATCAGCCCGATCGAGCTGATGGGCGGCCAGAAGGAGACGAACGACCTCTACTTCACGGACTGCGTCCTCCCCGCGGATGCGGTGGTCGGCGAGGTGGGGAACGGCTGGCGTCAGCTGATGACCGGACTGAACTTCGAACGGCTGATCCTTGCCGCGATGATCCTGGGGACCGCGGAGCGGGCCTTCGACGACACCCTCGGGTACATCACCCAGCGCAAGCAGTTCGGCCGGCCGATCGGCAGCTTCCAGTCGCTGCGGCACCGGATGGCGGACCTCGCCACCGAGATCGAATGCACCAAGCTGCTCGTCTACAACGTCGCGCGCGAGGCGGACGCCAACCCGGACAAGGTCCTCGCCCGAGAGGCCTCGATGGCCAAGCTGAAGGCGACGGAGACCGCCAAGCGCGTCGCCCTCGAGGGCATGCAGATGATGGGCGGGTACGGCTACGCCACCGAGTTCGACATGGAGAAGCACGTCCGCGGGGCGCTGGTGTCCACCAACTTCGGCGGGACCAGCGAGATCCAGCGCGACATCATCGGCAAGACGTACGGCTTGTAGCCGCTGGCAGGCGTTTAAGCTGATTGCCGTCAGAAGGAGACTCGATGACCTCGTCCGCCACACCACGCCCCAAGGAGGCGCGCGCGCTCCGTCGCCGCCCCCAGCTCTCCGATGACGTCGCGGTGCACGTCCGCAACCTCATCATGTCGGGCGGGGTGCGGCCGGGCGAGTTCATCCGTCTCGACGAGACCGCCGCCGAACTCGGGGTCAGCGTCACCCCTGTCCGCGAGGCCCTGCTGACACTGCGCAGCGAGGGCCTCGTGGAGCTGGTGCCGCACCGTGGGTACGTCGTCGCCGCTCTCAGTCGTGGCGACATCAACGACGTCTTCTGGCTGCAGGGGCAGATCGCCGAGGAGCTGACCTCGAGGGCCACCGCGGCAATCGACAAGGAGACCCTCGACGAGCTCCGCGCCATCAATGTGAAACTGGCACGTGCCGTGGAGGATTCGGATGCGGCACGGATCGAGGACCTCGAGTTCGGCTTCCATCGGATCCTCAATCGGTTGGCGGGTTCCGCCAAGCTCTCCCGGTTCCTGCTCAATGCGACCCGGTATACGCCGGTGCACTTCTACTCGGCGGACCACGGCTGGGGCGATGCCGCCATCGCGAGCCACGACCGGCTGATCGACGCGATGGCCGTGGGGGACGCCGAGGAGGCCGGGCGCGAATCCCGGGCGCACTTCCTCGACGGGGCGCAGCGACTGATCAGCCACCTCGAAGACGTCGGGATCTGGGACTGACGGTGTAGTCGTCACCGAGCGCTAGCGGGTCACCGCCTCCGCGCCGGACCACCAGCCGTCGAGGACGCGGGCGATCACGGCCAGTGCCTCGGGCGAGGCCATCCCCCAGTGCGTCGATTCCACCGGATGATTGTGGATCGCGCCGTCCACCACCGACCGCCAGGTCGAGGCCCCGAGCGACCCGCTCCTGTCTTCCTGCGCCGCGGTGAAGTACACGACATCTCCCGCGAACGACTTCGGACGATGCGCGGCCAGCAGCACGAGGGATTCCACCACTGATTCGACGGCCTGTGCCCGGTCGTGGAGGCGGATCCCCTCCGGGACCAGCCCGCCGAGCAGCTCGTCCGGTGTCGGCTCATCGAGGACCGACCGTGCAGGCGCGGCCTCGTGATCGGCGAAGCTGTCCATCATCGCCAGTAGCGCGACATCCTCGCCCTCTGACTGCAATTGGACCGCCATTGCCTGCGCGATCACGCCACCGAGCGACCACCCCAGCAGGTGATAGGGCCCCTCGGGTTGAATCGAACGGATCTCGCGCACGTACCTGTCGGCCCATTCACCGATCGAACCCGGCGCCCAGCCGGAGCTCCCGAGCGCGGGCGACTGCAGGCCGTAGATTCCGCGGTCGGACTCGAGGTGCCGGGCCAGGCCGGCGAACGCCCACGAGAGCCCGCCGATCGGGTGCACGCAGAACAGGGGCGGCTCGGATCCACCGACGCGGATCGGGAGCAGCACCTCGAAGGACTCCTCACCGTCCGCGTCGGCCCTCGTGCCGGAGTCGATCCGGTCGGCGAGCCCCGCCGGGGTCGGCTCGGAGAACATCCATTGGAGGCGAACCTCGGATCCGAGTCGGGCCGTCAGCCGAGCCACCACGCCGGTGGCGATCAGCGAGTTGCCGCCGAGCTCGAAGAAGTTGTCGTCCACACCGACCTGGCCGACACCGAGCACCTCGGCCAGCACCTCTGCGATCGCGACCTCCGTCGCGGACACCGGTGCGCGATACTCGCGGGCGACCGGCACCGGCGCGGGCAGAGCCGAGCGGTGAAGCTTGCCGGACGCGTTCACCGGCAACGCCCCCAGCCTCACGAACACGCTCGGAATCATGTACTCCGGCAGGGCGCGGCCGAGGGAGGCGCGGGCGACGCCCGGATCGAACGACGGGTCGCCGACCACATACCCGACCAGTTGTGGATGCCCCAGGCTGTCCTGCCGGACCACGGCCACGGCCTGCTCGACCCCGTCGAGCCCGAGCAGGGCCGCCTCGATCTCGCCGAGCTCTATCCGCAGACCACGCAACTTCACCTGGAAGTCAGTACGACCGATGTACTCCAGCTCACCCGCGGCGCTCCAGGTCACCAGGTCACCGGTCCGGTACATCCGCGCACCCGCACCACCGAACGGATTCGCCACAAACCGATCCGACGTCAGATCACTACGACCCACATACCCGCGGGCCAACTGCACACCCGCCAGATACAACTCACCCGGCACCCCCACCGGCACCGGCCGCAACCGCGAATCCAACACGAACACCTGCGTGTTCCACACCGGCGCACCGATCGGCACCGACACCTCATCCGCCGCAGTGACCTCATGGAAGGTCACGTCCACCGCGGCCTCCGTCGGCCCATACAGATTGTGCAAACGCGACGACGGCAACACCTCACGCAACAACGCCGCCGTCTGCGCGGGCAACGCCTCACCCGAAGCGAACACCCGCCGCAACGACACCGCCTCCACCACCGACGGCTCCGCCACGAACACCGCCAACATCGACGGCACAAAATGCGCCGTCGACACCGACTCCTCCACGATCACCCGAGCCAGATACGCCGGATCCCGATGACCATCCGGCACCGCGATCACCATCCGGGCACCAACCTGCAACGGCCAGAACAACTCCCACACCGACACATCGAAGGTCACCGGAGTCTTCTGCAACACCACATCATCAGCCGACAGCCCGTACTCGCCCTGCATCCACAACAGACGATTCACGATCGCCGCATGCGAAACCGCCACACCCTTGGGCCGACCCGTCGAACCCGACGTGAAAATCACATACGCCGTATTGGACGGCACCAACGGCGCCAACCGATCCGCATCAGTGACCGGCGCATCGGAGAACGACGCCAGGTCGACCGCGTCGATCTCCACGACCTCGGCCGCCGCGGCCGTGAAAACGTCGCGAGAGGTGCTCAACACACAGACCGGGGACGAGGATCCGAGTACGTGCGCCACCCGCTCCCCCGGCTGGTCCGGATCCACCGGCACGTACGCGCCACCCGACTTGATCACCGCATACACACCGACCAACAGATCGATCGACCGACGCATCGCCAACGCCACCAGCGATTCCGGACCGACACCGATGGAAATCAATTGCCGCGCAAGGCGGTTCACCCGAGCATCGAACTCGACATAGGTCAGAGCCTGGCCCTCGAACACGAGCGCCACCGAATCCGGCGTCCGCGCCACCTGCCCGTCGAACAGATCGACCAATGTCCGCGGCGCCACCGGATGTGCGGTGGCGTTCCACGCGCCCAGGATCGCCTCGCGACCCTCCTCGCCGATGAGGTCGATATCGCCGACCGGGCATTGCGGGTCGGCCGCCATCGCGTCGAGAATCCGGCCGAACCGGCGCGCGAAACCGTCCACCGTCGACCGGTCGAACAGGTCCGTCGCGTAGACCAAGGAAACCGACAGTCCGCCTGCACCTGCCTGTTCCACGACCGTCACCTGCAGGTCGAACTTCGCCACCTCGACCGCCGCGCCGACCCCCGATACGTGCAAGCCCGGCAGCTCCAGGTCCGGCTGCTCGAGGTTCTGGTAGGACAGCATCACCTGGAAGAGGGGGTGCCTCGACATGGACCGCTCCGGATTGAGCACCTCCACCACACGCTCGAACGGGACCTCTGTGTGCCCGAACGCACCCAGATCCGATTCACGCACGCGCGCCAGGAGTTCCGTCGACGATTCCGCCCCCTCGACCGACGTCCGCAGCACCAGGGTGTTGACGAACATGCCGACCAGATCGTCCAGTTCGGCTTCGCCGCGACCGGCCACCGGCGTGCCGACCGCGATATCGGAGGTACCGCTGAGCCTGCTCAACAACACCGCGAGGCCCGCGTGCACTGCCATGAACAACGAGGCATTGTGCTGTGCGGCCCAATCGGACAGTCCGGCCCGGGTGCGCTCGCTGATGGGGGTGTCCACCCGGGCACCCGCGTGTGTCCGGACCGCCGGACGCGAACGATCCGATGGCAGATCCAGCTGTGCGGGCAGCCCGGACAGCGCGCCGCGCCAGTACCCGAGCTGCCGCGCCACGAGCGACGAGGGATCGGACTCGTCACCGAGAACCTCACGCTGCCACAACGCGAAGTCGGCGTACTGCACGGCCAACGGCGACCACACCGGTACCTCGCCCCTGACCCGCGCGACATAGGCCGCCATGACGTCTCGCGTCAGCGGCCCCATCGAGAAGCCGTCGGCACTGATGTGATGCACCACGATCGCCAGCACGTGCTCGGTCGTGGTCACATGGAAGAGGGCCACCCGGATCGGGACCTCGGCCGCCACGTCGAAACCCGCCACCACGAGTTCGGCCACACGATCGGACAGGTCGCCCGTCGACACCTCGACCGGGACCAGATCCGGGACCACCCACGCCGCGGGCACGATCACCTGAGAAGGACCATCACTCGACTCCGGATACATTGTGCGCAACGACTCGTGTCGCTCGAGCACGTCGCGAATCGCCGAACGCAGCGCCGCGACATCGAGTGCACCCGACAGCCGCACGACGACCGGGATGTTGTTCACGGCCGACTCCGGATCGAACCGGTTCAGGAACCACATCCGCTGCTGCGCCAGCGACAGCGGAATGCGATCCGGTCGGGGCCTCGGCGCCAGCACCGCTCGCGCCGACCCGGAGTCCCGCTCGACCCGCACCGCGAGCGCCGCCACCGTCGGGGACTCGAACAACAGCCGAACCGGAACCGTCACGCCCAGCACGGAGCCGAGACGCGCCGCCACTCGCGTCGCGATCAACGAGTTCCCACCGAGGTCGAAAAAGTTGTCGTCCAACCCGACTCTCGGAAGACCGAGCACCTCCGAGATCGTCCCGGCGACGATCTCCTCGACCGGTGTCGACGGTGCGCGGAACGCCGTCGACACGAATTCCGGCGCAGGCAGAACGCCTCGGTCGAGCTTCCCGTTCACCGTCAACGGGATCTCGTCCAGCACCGTCACCACCGACGGCACCATGTGCGAGGGCAGGGTCCTCGCGGCGAACGTGGTCAGCTCCTCGGGGTCCGCCGACGCTCCGGCGGCCGCCACCACGTACGCGGCCAGCACCGTCGCCCCCGACGGGGCGGGACGGCCCATCGTCACCGCGAAATCCACCGACGGGTGCGCGGTCAGCGCCGCATCGACCTCGCCGAGTTCGATGCGGAAGCCGCGGATCTTCACCTGGAAGTCGCCGCGCCCCACGTACTCGAGTTCCAGATCCGACAGTCGGCCCTGTGCCGCTGGGGCGAGCCACCGCACCATGTCGCCCGTCCGGTACATTCGTGCACCGATCGACGAGAAAGGGTTCGCCACAAAGCGATCCGCGGTCAGACCCGATCGGTTGTGATATCCCCGCGCCATCGCCGGACCCGCGACGTACAGTTCGCCGACCACCCCCACCGGCACCGGGCGAAGCCGTCGGTCGAGCACCATCGCGGTCACCCCGCGGATCGGGCCGCCGATCGTCACCGCCTCGCCGGGCACGAGCGCCGCGCTGGCCGACACCATGACGGTCATCTCGGTCGGCCCATACGCGTTGTACAGGTCCCGGTCCGCACCCCAGCGGATCACCAGGTCCGAGCTCAGTGCCTCGCCGCCCATGACGACCACCCGCAGCGAATCGAGTCCGTCGGGCGCGAGCGCGGCCGCAGCGGACGGGGTGATGAAGGCATGGGTGACCCGCTGGCAATCGATGACGTCCGCCAGCTCACCGCCCCCGTACACGCCGGGGGGCACGATCACCAGGGCCGCTCCGGCCGCCGTCGCCATCAGGATCTCGAGGATCGATGCATCGAAACTGGGCGACGAGGAGTGCAGTACCCGAGATGAGGCCGTCACCGAGTACCGCTGCCGCTGCTCGAGGGCGAAGCTCGCGATGCCCTGATGCGTGACCACCACGCCCTTGGGAACCCCGGTCGAGCCGGAGGTGTAGATCATGTACGCCGGCTGGGCCGGGAGCATCGCAGCGAGCCTGTCCCGATCGGCGACCGCCGCCGTCGAGAGCGCAGCCCACTCCACCACAACGGCGTCGGCGTCGAGCGTCACCCAGTCCGCGTCCGGCAGGGCGTCCGTGTACCCGGCGACGGTGAGGCCGACCACCGCACCAGAGTCGGCGAGCATGTGTCCGAGGCGATCGACGGGGTAGGCGGGGTCCATGGGTACGACGGCTGCGCCGGTCTTCGCCACCGCCCACAGCGCCAGCATCGACTCGACCGATCGGGGCAGGGCGACCGCGACGAACGACTCCGGTCCGACACCGCGCGCGATCAGCAAGCGCGCCAGAGCGTTCGAGCGGGTGTCGAGCTCGCCGTAGTTCACGGTGCGGGAGCCGAACTCCAGTGCGGGCGCCGTCCGTTCGGTGACAGCCGCCGCCAGCAGCTCGGCAAGGGTGACCGGCGACTCCGCGGGGCGGCCGGCGACCGGGCACAGCGCCGCGCGCTCACGGGCGTCCATCACGTCGGCGTCCCCGATCGGCGCCGATGGATCCTGCGCCACCGCGTCGAGCAGCCGGACGAACCGTGCGGCCAGTGTGCGCACGGTCGACTCGTCGAACAGGTCCGTGGCATAGATGAAGGTGCCCGCGATTCCCGATCGGTCGGCCCGCTCCCCCAGTGCGAGCTGTAGATCGTATTTCGCGTACACGAACCCGGGATCGACCTCGCTCACCGCCAAGCCGGGCAACTCCAGGACCGCGGGCTCGGCATTCTCCAACGCGAGCACGACCTGGAAAATCGGCGAGTGCGCGGTGGACCGTTCCGGTGCGAGGACCTCCACCAGTCGCTCGAAGGGCACCTCTGCGTGCGCCAGCGCACCGATATCCGATTCCCTTGTGCTGCGGAGCAACTCGGCGAAGGACACCGAGTGGTCCAGCACGGTCCGCAGGGCGAGCGTGTTGACGAACATGCCAACCAGGTCGTCGAGTACGTGCTCCCCGCGGCCGGCCGTCGGCGTCCCGATGACGACGTCGTCGGTGCCCGAGACCTTCGACAGCAACAACGCGAACGCCGCGTGCATGGTGGTGAACAGGGTCGCCTCGTGCTCGCGGGACAGCGCCGACAGCCGGCGGTGCAGGTCCGCTCCGATCTCGAACTCCACCCGTCCACCCTCGAGCGAGGCGGCGGCCGGGCGTGGGCGGTCGGTGGGCAGTGGCAACAGATCGGGAATGCCGGACAGTTCGTCGAGCCAGTACCGGACCTGGTGCGAGAGCAGGGATTCCGGGTCGTCTTCGCTGCCGAGCAATTCGCGCTGCCAGATCGAGTAGTCCGCGTACTGCACCGAGAGCGGCTCGGGCTCATATCGACCGCCGGCCACCGCGCTCGTGTAGGCGGCCACCACCTCACGCGCGAGCGGCGCCATCGAGACGCCGTCGGCCCCGATGTGGTGCAGCAGGAACAGCAGCACGTGCTCGCCCCCGCCGAGCTGGAACAGTCGCACCCGGACCGGCGGCTCCACCGTCACGTCGAATCCGGCCGCCGCAGCCGCGGCGAACCTGCCGCGCAGGTCCGCCTCGTCCGCGACCAGAATCCGACGGAGATCTGCATCGACCCCGGCGACCGGGATCACCACCTGCCGCGGTCCCTCGCCGTCGTCCGGGAACACCGTGCGCAGTGATTCGTGCCTATCCAACACGCTCTGGACCGAGGTTTGCAGCGCCTCATGGTCGAGTTCGCCGACCAGCCGGATCCCGAGCGGGAGGTTATATGCGGGCGATGAGATGTCGAACTGGTTGATGAACCACATCCTGGCCTGTGCCAGGGACAGGGGGACCCGATCCGGGCGTGGCCCGGCCACCAGTTCGGGCCGACGACGCGCGCCGTCGGCCCGAACCGACGCCAGGGCGGCGAGCCCCGCGACGGTCGGCGCGTCGAACACCTCTCGTAGACTCACGTCGCATCCGAGTGCCGCGTTGACCCGGGCCACCACCCGTGCGGCGGACAGCGAGTTGCCGCCGTGATCGAAGAAGGAATCCTGGGCCGCGACCCGTTCGACCCCGAGGATCTCACCAAAGATCCGCGCGACCACCACCTCGGCCGGGGTCGACGGCTCACCGTGCTCACCAGGTGCGGATTCGAAGTCCGGCCTCGGCAGCGATTTCCGATCGAGCTTGCCGTGCACCGTGATCGGAAACTCCGCGAGTGTCAGCACGGTGATCGGCACCATGTACTCGGGCAGCGAACGGCCAAGGAACGCACGCAGCTCATCGCCGTCGATGAGCGCCTCGGCGGCGGCGACCGCGTAGCCGACCAGCTGCTGGTTTCCGGGAACGTCCTCTCTGACCACCACGACCGCCTGCGCCACCGTCGGGTGTGCGAGCATCGCGGACTCGATCTCGCCGAGCTCGATCCGCAGGCCGCGCAACTTCACCTGAAAATCGTTGCGTCCCAAATATTCCAGCTCGCCGGATACATGGGATCGCACCAGGTCGCCGGTCCGGTACATCCGCTCACCCGCGGCCCCGAACGGGTTGGCCACGAACCGATCCGACGTCAGATCACTACGACCCACGTACCCGCGGGCCAGCTGCACACCCGCCAGATACAACTCGCCCGGCACCCCCACCGGCACCGGATGCAGGCGCGAATCCAACACCAGCACCTGCGTGTTCCACACGGGCACACCGATCGGCACCGACACCCGATCCGCGGCTGTGACCTCATGGAACGTCACATCCACCGCGGCCTCCGTCGGCCCGTACAGATTATGTAATCGCACCGACGGTAGAACCTCACGCAGCGACCCAGCCGTCTGCGCCGGAAGCGCCTCACCCGAGGCGAACACTCGTCGCAGCGAACTACAACCCGCCATACCCGGCTCCGACACGAACACCGCCAACATCGACGGCACAAAGTGGGCGGTCGACACCGACTCCTCCGCGATCACCCGAGCCAGATACGCCGGATCCCGATGACCATCCGGCACCGCGATCACCATCCGAGCACCGACCTGCAACGGCCAGAACAACTCCCACACCGACACATCGAACGTCACCGGGGTCTTCTGCAGCACCACGTCGTCGACGGTCAGCCCGTACTCGCCCTGCATCCACAACAGACGATTCACGATCGCGGCATGGCTCACGGCCACACCCTTGGGCCGGCCCGTCGAACCCGACGTGAAGATGACGTACGCCGCGTTCTCCGGCGCCAGCGGCGCCATCCGATCCGCATCCGTCACCGGCGCATCCGAAAACCCGCCGAGGTCCAACTGCTCGAGGACCACACCCGGTGATCCGGCGGGCAGAGCCGCGCCGTCGGCGCCGGTGGTGAGTACGACAACCGGCGCGGTGGTCTCGAGCACGTGCGCCGTGCGCTCGGCCGGGTGGTCCGGGTCGAGGGGGAGGTAGGCGCCGCCTGCCTTGACCACGGCGTACACGGCGACCAACAGGTCGATCGACCGACGCATCGCCAGCGCGACCACGGTGTCCGGACCGACCCCGTCGGCGATGAGATGGCGCGCCAGCCGGTTGGCGCGGGCGTCGAACTCTGCGTAGGTCAGCGCGTGCCCCTCGAACACCAGAGCGACCGACTCCGGCGTCCGCGCCGCCTGCTCGTCGAACAGATCCGCAAGGGTGCTCCGGGCAGGCGGGGCCTCAAGCGCCTTGGCGTCCCGCTCGATGGTGTCCAGGACCGCGCCCAGGCCACCCTCGGCCGCGACCACCATCGGTGCCAGTCCGGACAGGGTCACCGAGACGATGGCCTCAGCGTCCAATCCCCTGGCAGCGAGCGGTCCGGCCAGCATCTGGAGGCGCTCGTCGAGTTCCCGATAGGTCACCGACACATCGTCGACTTTCACGACGACCGCGTCGGGGCGAGTAGCCGCGACGGCGGCGACCGACCGGGGGAAATCCGACAACACCTACTCCGAAACTATTGAGCCCTCGCCATGCCCGAATCCCCCCTGCACCATTTGGCATGACCATCGCGTAGTGCGACACCGAGGGAAAAGACTACGTGACCGGCACACATCCCGCCCGGACTCGGTCACGGCCACGACCGCCCTCCCCGACCCACTCCTGTGGCGTCTCCTGAGAGCCCTGGCAGGCCGCACATAGGGCGACCGAAACCGTTTGCCGTGCCCCGGCTCTCGCGATCCAGCGGAGGTCTCGTTTCGTAACAAAAACCGACCAGACGGTTTATCTTGCTTCGGCGGATTGTCGTTCACAGCAAAGGAGCCCGCAGGACACGCACCACCCGGTTACTCACAGGCTTGCTCGCCACCTCGGCCCTACTGCTCGGCCTGGGCGTCGCGTCCGCCCTTGCTGACCGAGTTCCGGGCCCGGCCGTACCACCCGCAAAGGTTGTCGGACCGGGCACCACGATCACGTTCGACGACTACACGGAGTACGGCTACTGGTGCACACGGGGCGCCGGCACCGATTCCGCCGGTCGCAAGGTAGGCATCACCGCAGGCCACTGCAACCCGCAGGTAGATCCCGACAACCCAACCAACGACCCCGATCACACCGACGCCGACGCCGACGCCGACGGCAACAAGATCCACACCGCGATCGTGGGTCCCGCGCGGGGCACGCACACCTGATCGATTCCGAAACGAGAAACCGGCCCGAGAGCTGAGCTCTCGGGCCGATTCGTCGTTCGGTGACGCCTACTTGTCGGCGTCCCCCGCCATCGCATCGATCAGGCTCTTCGGCCGCATGTCGGTCCAGTTCGCCTCGACGTAGTCGACGCACTCCTGGCGCGAGGAGGGGCCGTGCACCTCGTTCCAGCCCGCCGGGACCTTCGCGAACATCGGCCACAGCGAGTGCTGACCCTCGTCGTTCACCAGCACGAGGAACTGGCCGTCCTCGTCATCGAAGGGGTTGCTCATAGATCTACCTTTCTTTCGTCATGTCCTGAATTCACTTGCGCTCCTCGGTGTTCCACGCCTCGTGCAGCACCTCCCCGATCAGGGAGAGAGAGCTCGGGCCTGCCATGCCCCAATGGGTGGCCGGGGCGCCGTGCGTGATGATGCGGCCGTCCACCCCGTCCCGCCAGGTGGCTGCACCGACGGCGCCGCTGGGATCGTCCTCGAGCGCCGCGAAGTAGTGCAGGTCGCCCTTGAACCTGGGCGGCACATAGCCCTCGATCAGCGTGACGGACTCATCGATCGCCCGCACGGCGGCCGCAACGCGTTCGGCCCCGATGGCGTTGAACGGCGCGGGCAGATTCTCGATGATCCCGGCCAGCATCTCCTCGGACAACTCCTCCAGCAGCGGGTTCTCGCCTGCCTCCAGGCCACCGTCCGCCGTCAGGGCCGGGACCAACCCGCCCAGCAGGTCACCGACGGTCAGATCCCGGTCCACCAGGGTCCCGTCCGCCGGCTGCTGCGCGAAACTGTCCATCATCGCCAACAGTTCGACCTCCTCGCCCACCTCCTGCAGCTGCGCGGCCATGGCGTGCGCGATCATGCCGCCGAGAGACCAGCCGACCAGGTTGTAGGGCCCCTCCGGCTGCACGGTCCGAATCGTCTCGACGTACAACCGCGCCCACGCCTCGATCGACTCCGGCAGGTCCGCGGTCCCGGAGAGCACCGGCGACTGCAGGCCGTACACGCCGCGCTCGCGATCGACGTGCTGTGCCAGTCCGGCGAACGCCCACGAGATTCCGATGACCGGATGCACGCAGAACACCGGCGGCTTGGACCCTCCCGCCCGCAGGGGGATGAGGACATCGAAGGCCGCGTCCTCGGCCAGGTTCTCGAACCCGAGACCGGCCGAGTCGATCCTCGCGGCCAAGGACTCCACCGTCGAATCCGTGAACAGCCACAGCACCGGAACCCGAAGGTCCAGTTCGGCGCCGATCCGAGCCGTCACCTGCGTCGCCAGCAACGAGTTGCCGCCGAGCTCGAAGAAGTCGTCGTCCGCGCCCGCCCGCTCGACCTCGAGCACCTCGGCGAACGCGTCGGCAACGACCTCCTCTGTCCTGGTCGTCGGGGCCCGGAACTCCCGGACCGCGAAGACCGGTTCCGGAAGGGCCTTCCGGTCCAGCTTGCCCACGGGGGTGATCGGGATCTCGTCGAGAACCATGATCGCCGCAGGCACCATGTACGCGGTCAGCGACTGCGCCGCGAACTGGGTCAGCTGCGCGGGATCCACGGTGCGGCCCGCAGCCGGGAGCACATACGAGACGAGCGACGTCGAGCCCGAGGCGGTGGTGTGCCCGATCGTGGCCGCGAACTCCACGTCCTGGTGCGACGACAGCGTGGCGTCGATCTCGCCGAGTTCGATTCGCAGTCCGCGCACCTTGACCTGGAAGTCGGAGCGCCCGAGGTGCTCGACCTGACCGTCTTCGGTCCACCGCACGACGTCACCGGTCCGGTACATCCGCTCGCCGGACGCCCCGTACGGGTTGGCCACGAACCGGTCCGCGGTCAACGCCTGCCGGCCACGGTAACCCCGCGCGAGCCCGACACCGGCAAGGTACAGCTCACCGACCACGCCGACGGGGACCGGCTGCATCCGGTTGTCGAGAACCATCAGGCGCGTGCCCGCGGTGGGCCCGCCGATCGTGATGGGGCCACCCGGCACGAGGGCGCCGGTGCACGTGGCGACGATCGTCGCCTCGGTGGGACCGTAGGCGTTCACGAACCGGCGGCCGACAGCCCACTTCTCCATCAGATCCGGCGGACAGGTGTCCGCCGCCACGATGAGGACCCGCAGCTCGTCCAGCCCCGTCCGATCGACGGAGCCGAGCGCGGCGGGTGTGATCAACGCGTGGGTCACCCTCTCGTGGCGCAGCAGATCGGTCAACTCGGATCCGCCCCACGCGGTCGGCGGCGCGATGACCAGCGTCGCACCCACTCCGACCGCCATGAGCATCTCATAGACGGAGACGTCGAAGCTGGGAGACGCGAGGTGCAGGATCCGCGAGTCCCTGTTTGTCAGGTAGTCGCGCTGCAGGTGGTCACGCACGTTGGCCAGGCCCGCGTGCGTCACGACGACACCCTTGGGCAGACCCGTCGAACCCGAGGTGTAGAGCACGTAGGCCGGGTGCTCGAGTCGCAGTGTCGCGAGCCGGTCCTCTTCCGTGACCGGCGCCGCGGACAGCTCCCGCACACGAGCATCGACCGCGGCATCGTCGAGCGCAGTCCACGGCACCAGCGGCGACAACTGGTCGCTGAACCGCTGCATCGTGACGCCAAGGACCGCACCCGAATCGGCCAGCATGTGTGCCACCCGGTCCGTCGGATAGTTCGGGTCCACCGGCACGAAGGCGGCGCCGGTCTTTGCCACCGCCCACACCGCGAGCACCGAATCAGCCGACCTCGGAATCGCTACTGCCACAGTGGTCTCCGGGCCGGCACCCTGCTCGATCAGCATTCGTGCCAACCGTGAGGAATGCTCGTCCGCCTCCTGGTAGGTCCACCGCTCGCCCTCGAAGGACAGCGCGGTCGCGTCGGGGTCGATCCGCACACCCGCGACGAGGATGTCGGGGAGCAGACGCGGCGCACCGTCGCGCTCGGCGGCAGGCGTCGTCGCGATCGGATCGAGGCGGCTCAGCAGATCCGCCCGTTCCTCGGGTGCCAGGATCTCGATCTCACCGACCGGAACGGAGGGGTCGAGCCGGATCGCCGACAGGATCCGCAGCAGACGCTCCGCGAATCGCGACACCGTGGCCGCGTCGAAGAGGTCGGTTGCGTAGAGGAACTCCGCCGACAGTCCGCCGGCCGCACCGTCCTCGTCGAACAATTCGGCGACGGTGAGCTGCAGGTCGAACTTTGCGACCTGGTCGTCGATCTCCAGTTCGCTCAGCGTCAACCCCGGCAGCTCGAAGCTCGCCGAATCCGCGCTCTGGAAGCCCAATGCGACCTGGAACAGCGGATGCCGCGACGTGGAGCGGGCCGGCTCCAGCACCTCGACGAGCCGCTCGAACGGCAAGTCCGCGTTGGCGAACGCCGACAGATCGGTGTCCCGGGCGCCTTCCAGCAGTTCGCCGAAGCTCGCGCCCGCGGCCACGGTCGTCCGCAACACGAGGGTGTTGACGAACATGCCGACGAGATCGTCCAGCTCCCGCTCGCCCCGGCCGCCGATGGGCGTACCGATCGAGATGTCGTCGGTCCCGGACAGCCGCGCCAGCAGCACCGCGAGCGCCGAGTGCAACACCATGAACAGGGTCGAATTGTGCTGGTGCGCGATATCGGTCAACGCACGGTGGAGGTCGGCGTCGATCGTGAATGCCTTCGTGGCACCGCGGTTCGACGACTGTACCGGCCGCGGCCGGTCCGTGGGCAGGTCCAACTGATCCGGCAGCCCGGACAGCTGCCGAGTCCAGTAGGCCAGCTGGCTCGAGATCAACGACTGCGGGTCGTCCTCGTTGCCGAGCACCTCCCGCTGCCACATCGTGTAGTCCGCGTACTGCACCGCCAGCGGCGTCCAGCCGGGCGTCGTGCCTGCGGACCGTGCCGCATACGCCACCATCACGTCGCGAGCCAGCGGACCCATCGAGAGAGCATCGCCTGCGATGTGGTGAACCACCAGCACCAGCACGTACTCGGGCATTTCGGTTGCGGTGTGCTCGACCCGCAACAGGGCTGCGCGCACCGGAACCTCGGCCGTCACGTCGAAGCCCGTCGCCACGGTCCTGATCACCCGATCGATGAGGTTCGACTCCGGTACCGTCGCGACGACCAACTCGGGAACAGCCTGCTCCGCGGGAAGAATCACCTGGTGGCCGATCCCGTCCACTGCCGGGTAGACCGTTCGCAGCACCTCGTGCCGCGCGACCACATCGGCGATCGCCGCGCGCAGCGCCGGGACGTCCAGCTCACCGGACAGCCGCACGGCAGCCGGAATGTTGTACGCCGCCGACGTCGTGTCGAACTGGTTGACGAACCACATCCGCGACTGCGCGGTCGAGAGCGGAATCCGCTCAGGCCGCTCCCCCGCCGTCAACGCGATCCGGCCGCCGCTCCTCGCGGAGACGTCCAGCCGCGCGGCGAGCAGCTCGACGGTGGTTGCCTCGAAGAGCTCACGCACCGCAACGCGCGTGTCGAGCGCACCGCCCAGGCGTGCGGCGACCTGCATCGCGACCAGCGAGTTGCCGCCCAACTCGAAGAAGTCATCGTCCAGGCCGACCTGTTCGAGCCCGAGCACCTCCGCGAAGGTCGCGGCCACCAGTCGCGCGGACGCGGTCTCCGGTGCCCGGTACGCCCTGGCCTCGAACAGCGGCGCAGGCAGCGCCTTGCGGTCCAGCTTGCCCGACGAGTTCAGCGGGAACTCGTCCAGCACCACGACGGCCGCCGGAACCATGTAGGTGGGCAGCGAGGTCGACGCGAAGCCGACGAGGTCGGCGGGCACCACGTGGGAGCCCTGCGCGGGCACCACATAGGCCACCAACTGATCGCCGGTGGCGGTCGAGACCACCAGCACGGCCGCCTGCAGCACCGACTCGTGCGACAGCAAGGCCGTCTCGATCTCGCCCAGCTCGATGCGCTGGCCGCGGAACTTGACCTGGAAGTCGGTGCGACCGATGTAGCCGAGTTCGCCCTCCGGTCCCCAGAACACCAGGTCGCCGGTGCGATACATCCGCTCGCCACGCTCGCTGAACGGATTCGCCACGAAACGATCCGAGGTCAGGTCGACCCGTCCGTAGTAACCGCGCGCCAGCTGGTCACCCGCCAGGTACAGCTCGCCCGGCACCCCGACGGGGACCGGCCGCAGCCGCGAGTCGAGCACGAACACCTGCGAGTTCCATTGCGGCCGTCCGATCGACACCGCGGCCGCGTGGCCGTCTCCGGTCACCTCGCGGTAGGTGATCGACACGGCGGCCTCGGTCGGCCCGTACAGGTTGTGCAGCCGGGCCGGGCTGATCTCCGCGAACGCGCGCACCGTCTCGGCAGGCAACGCCTCACCGATCACGAACACGTGCCGCAGGGAGGCGAGCGCCGCACCGGATGCGTACTCCGCGAACACGGTCAGCATCGACGGCACGAAGTCCGTGACCGTGACCGAGTGCTCGGCGATCTTCTCGGCGACGTACATGGGGTCGCGGTGACCATCGGGCGTCGCCACCACGAGGGTGGAGCCGACGCGCAACGGCATGAACCAGCCCCACAACGACACGTCGAACGTGGTCGCGGTCTTCTGCAGGTAGACATCGGAGCCGTCGAGCAGGTACTCGCCCTGCATCCATTCCATCTGGTTCACGATCGCGCCGTGGCTGACCGCGACACCCTTCGGCTTGCCGGTCGACCCGGACGTGAAGATCACGTACGCCGGGTGCGAGGGCAGCAGGACCGACGAGCGATCCGCGTCGGTCACCGGCTCGGCCGAATACCCCGACACGTCCACCTCGTCGATCCGCAGGACCGACCTGTCCCCCGGAACCTGGAAATCATCCCGCGCGGTGGTCAGGACGCAGGCCGGACCGGCGGTCTCGAGGATGTGACCGATCCGCTCCACCGGATGGTCCGGATCGACCGGCACGTAGGCACCGCCCGCCTCGAGCACCGCATAGATGCCAACCACGAGATCGAGCGAACGACGGATGGACAAGGCCACCAACGACTCCGGCCGAACGCCCTCGGCGATCAACAGCCGCGCCAACCGGGCGACCCTTGCTCCGAATTCTGCGTAGGTCAGTGACTCGCCCTCGTACACCACGGCGGTGGCGTCGGGGGTGGCGGCGGCCTGACGACGGAACCCGTCCAGCAAGCGCTGCCCGGTGGGCAGCTCGTACGCCGAATCGTTCCAACCCTCGAGCATCACCGCGCGCTCGGCGGGTTCGAGCAACTCCACATCGCCGACCCGTGCCGACGGGTCCGAGGCGATCGCCTCGAGCATCCGGGTGAACCGTTCGCCGAACCGGCGGATGGTCGACTCGTCGAACAGGTCGGTGGCGTAGGCCAGGTGCACCCGGATCCCGCCGGGCATCCCGTCGGGGCCGTGGTTCTCCGACACCGTGACCTGCAGGTCGAACTTGGCGATCTCCTCGTCGAACTCGACGCTGGAGACCGTGAGCCCGTCCAGCTCGAGGCTCTGCTTGGCGAGATTCTGGAAGAACAGAGCCACCTGGAACAGCGGATGCCGCGCCTGCGACCGCGTCGGGTTGAGCACCTCGACCAGCCGCTCGAAGGGCACCTCCGAGTGTCCGAACGCACCCAGATCCGTCGTCCGGACACCTGCGAGCAGCTCCGTGAACGACTGCGCCGGATCGACTTCCGCCCGCAGCACCAGCGTGTTCACGAACATGCCGACGAGATCGTCCAGCGCGGCGTCGCCGCGCCCGGCGATCGGCGCACCGATCGCGATATCGGTGGTCCCCGACAGCCGCGCCAACAGCGCCGCCAGCGCGGCGTGCACCACCATGAACACGGTGGCGCCCTGATCGCGGGCAACGGCACCGAGCGCGGCATGCAGATCCGCGTCGAGGTCGAAGCCGATCGCCGCACCGCGGTTCGAGGCGATGGCCGGCCGCGGCCGATCGGACGGGAGATCCAGCTGGGCGGGCAACCCGGCCAGTGCCTGCGTCCAGTATCCGAGCTGACGCGAGATCAGCGACTCCGGATCGTCCTCCGAGCCGAGCACCTCCCGCTGCCACAGGCTGTAGTCCGCGTACTGGACCGACAGCGGCTCCCACGACGGCGCTACGCCCATGGTCCGGGCGGCGTAGGCCAGCATCAGATCGCGCACCAGAGGGCCCATCGAGAACCCGTCGGCGGCGATGTGGTGCACCACGAAGACGAGGATGTGCTGGTCGGCTGCGGAGGCGTCGTCCACGACGCGCAGCAACGCGACCCGCAGCGGGACATCGACGGTGACGTCGAATCCGGTGGTCACGATGGACGCCGCGCGTTCGAGCAGTTCGCCCGCCCTGACCGGAACCGGGGTCAGGTCAGCGGTGATCTCGTCGACCGGCCGGATCACCTGATGTCCGGTGCCCCCGTGCTCCGGGTACACCGTGCGCAGGATCTCGTGCCTGGCCACCACGTCGGCGAACGCCGCCCGCAGCGCCGCCACGTCGAGATCGCCCGCCAGCCGGACCGCGGCCGGGATGTTGTTGACCGCGCTGGCATGGTCGAACCGGTTGAGGAACCACATCCGTTGCTGCGCAAGCGACAGCGGGATCTGCTCCGGACGCTCCTGCGGGGTGAGCGCAATCCGTCCGCTGCCCGCCTGCGTCCCGACGAGTACTGCGAGAGCCTCGACGGTCGATGCCTCGAACAGCGCGCGCACCGGCACCGTGGTGTCGAGCGCCGCACCGAGCCGCGCCGCGGCCTGGGTGGCGATCAGTGAGTTGCCACCGAGTTCGAAGAAGTCGTCCTCGGCGCCGACCCGCTCGGCACCGAGGAGATCCGCGAAGGTCGCCGCGACGATCTCCTCGATCGGTGTCGCCGGGGCACGGTAGACCCGCGCCTCGAAGGCCGGCGCGGGCAGGGCCTTGCGGTCCAGCTTGCCCGACGCGTTGAGCGGGAACTCCTCGAGCACCACGAACGCCGACGGCACCATGTACGCGGGCAGCGTCGCGGCCAGCGCGGTCTTCACCGCACCGGTCTCGACCACCGCGTCCGGTGCTGGCACGACGTAGCCGACCAGCCGCTCACCCGCGATCGGATCCCGGAGCAGGACGACCACCGACTGGGCTACCTCGGGCAGGTTGGTCAGCGCGGCCTCGATCTCGCCGAGCTCGATGCGCAGACCGCGCAGCTTCACCTGGAAGTCGGTTCGCCCGATGTACTCGACCTCCCCGGCGCCGTTCCACTTCACCAGGTCACCGGTGCGGTACATCCGGGAGCCCGGGACGAACGGGCTCGCCACGAAACGATCCGCGGTCAGGTCGGGCCGCTCGACGTAGCCGCGGGCCAGCTGCTCGCCGGCCAGGTACAGCTCACCCGGCACCCCGATCGGCGTCGGCCGCAGTCGACCGTCGAGCACGAACACCTGGGTGTTCCACACCGGCGCACCGATCGGCACGCTCGTCCGGTCCGCCTCGGTGACCTCGTGGAAGGTGACGTCGACGGCGGCTTCCGTGGGCCCGTACAGGTTGTGCAACCCGGCCTGCGGCAGGGCCGCGCGCAGCCGGTCCGCGGTCTCGGCGGGCAGCGCCTCACCCGAGGCGAACACCCGCACGAGCGAACGTGCCTGTACTGCACTCGGTTCGGCGGCAAAGACCGCCAGCATCGACGGAACGAAGTGCATCGTGGTCACCGACTCGGCCACGATCGTCCGCGCCAGGTACGCGGGGTCGCGGTGACCGTCCGGCACGGCGATCACCAGGCGAGCGCCCACCTGCAGCGGCCAGAACAGCTCCCACACCGACACGTCGAAGGTCACCGGGGTCTTCTGCAGGACGACGTCGTCGCCGCCGAGCCCGTACTGACCCTGCATCCAGACCAACCGGTTGACGATCGCGCCGTGTGAGACCGCGACACCCTTCGGACGGCCGGTGGATCCGGACGTGAAGATCACGTAGGCCGAGTGGTCCGGCCGCAACGACGCAACCCGCTCCGCGTCCGTGATCGATCCGCCGTCCACATCACCGAGTTCCAGCTCATCGATGCACAGGATCGGCCGCGCACCCGCGCGGTCGAAGCCGTCCCGTGACGTGGAAAGCACGCACACCGGCTTCGCCGTGTCGAGGATGTGGCCGATCCGCTCGGCCGGCTGATCCGGATCCAGTGGCACATAGGCCGCGCCCGCCCGGACCACCGCGTAGATCGCGATCATCATCTCGAGGGAGCGGCGAATCCCGATCGCCACCATCGACTCCGGGCCCACGCCCATCCGGATGAGGTGGCGCGCCAACCGGTTCACCCGGTCGTCGAACTCCGCGTAGGTCAGCGAGGCGGACTCGAAGGTGAGCGCGATCGCATCCGGCGTGCGGGCGACCTGCTCGTCGAACAGGTCGACCAGCGTCTGCGGTGCGACCAGCTCGTCGGTGGCGTTCCAGTCGAAGAGCACCCGCTCGAGCTCGTCCTCGCCGAGCAGCTCGATGTCACCGACCAGTGTCCCCGGCGCCACGACGACGGCGCGCAGGATCCGCACGAGCCGCTCCGCGAAGGTGGACACGGTCGCCGCGTCGAACAGGTCGGTGGCGTACCGCAACGCGCCACCCATCGCGTTCGTCTCGTCGATCCCCTCGGCGATCACCAGGGTCAGATCGAACTGCGTCACCTCGACCTCGTGTGCCACCGGGCTGATCGTCAGATCAGGCAGCTCGAAGCTGGTGTCGGTACGGGACTCGAACGTCATCGACGCCTGGAACAGCGGCGAATGGGACTGTGAGCGAGCCGGGTTGAGCACATCGACGAGGCGCTCGAAGGGCACCTCGGCGTGTTCGAACGCCGCCAGGTCGGCCATGCGGACCTGGCCGAGCAACTCAGCGAAGGCCACGTCGGACGCAACGTCGGTGCGCAGCACCAGGGTGTTGACGAACATGCCGATCAACTCGTCCAGCGCGGCGTCGCTGCGCCCCGCGATCGGCGTGCCTATCGCGATGTCTGCGCTGCCGGTCAACCGGGCCAACAGCACCGCGTACGCGGCGTGCACGACCATGAATGTGGTGACGCCGTGTGCACGGGCCAACGCCTCGATGCCCGAGGCGAGCTCGGCGTCGATGTCGAACTCGAGCCGCGCTCCGCGGCCCGACGACACGGCCGGACGGGGCCGGTCGGTAGGCAGCTCGAGCACGTCCGGCAGGCCGGCAAGGGCATTCTTCCAGAACGCGATCTGCCGCGCGGCCAGTGACTGTGCGTCGTCCTCCGAACCGAGCACTTCGTGCTGCCACAGCGTGAAGTCGGCATACTGCACCGGCAGCGGCGCCCACACCGGGGGCTGTCCGGCGGTGCGAGACGCATAGGCCAGCATCAGGTCTCGAGCCATCGGCCCGGTCGAGACGCCGTCCGCGCTGATGTGATGGACGGCCATCAACAGCACGTACTCGTCGGATCCGACATCGAGCAGCGCACCCCGCACGGGGACCGCGGCGGTCACGTCGAAACCGGCGCCCAGGATCTCGATCACCCGGGCAGACACGTCCTGCGGGTCGACCCGCACCGGCGCCAGGTCGAGCTCGACCTGGTCCGCGGGCACGACCACCTGTACCGGTCCCTCACCGTCGTGCGGGAACACGGTCCGCAGCGACTCGTGCCGTTCGAGTACGTCACGAACCGCGAGGTCGAGCGCCTCGACGTCGAGGCTGCCCTGCAAGCGGATCGCCAGCGGGATGGTGTACGCGGACGAGGACGGATCGAACTGATTGAGGAACCACATCCTGTTCTGCGCCAACGACAACGGGATACGGTCCGGCCGCGGCCGGGCGACGAGGGCCGGCGCCGAGGACGACGCCGCGGCCGCCTCGGCCCGCTCGGCCAGTCCGGCCACCGTCGAGGCCTCGAACACCGCACGCACACCGAGCCCGCAGCCGAGCGCGGCATCGACCCGCGACACGAGTCGCATCGCCAGGAGCGAGTTGCCACCGAGAGCGAAGAAGTCGTCATCGGCGCCGACACGCTCGACTCCGAGCAGTTCCGCGAACACCGCCGCCACCGCGACCTCGGCGGCGGTGCCGGGCTCGCGGAACTCGACGGTCGCCGTCGTGAAGTCCGGCTCCGGCAGCGCCTTGCGGTCGACCTTGCCCGCACTGCTGAGCGGGAACTCGTCGAGCACCAGGATCTGCGACGGCACCATGTACGCGGGCAGTTCTGCCGCCACTGCGGCGCGCAGTTCGGACGCCGTAGCCGACGCCCCCGGTCGCGCGCTCACGTAGCCGACCAGGTGCTCACCGGCGTGCCGGCTGCGGACCACGGTCACGACGGCCTGCGCCACCGCCTCGGACCGCATCAACGCCGACTCGATTTCACCGAGCTCGATCCGCAGTCCGCGCAGCTTGACCTGGAAGTCGGTCCGGCCCAGGAACTCCAGCTGACCATCCGCGTTCCACCGCACCAGGTCGCCGGTGCGGTACATCCGCTCGCCCGGGTCACCGAACGGGTCCGCCACGAACCGCTCCGCGGTGAGATCCGCGCGGCCGAGATAGCCGCGAGCAAGCTGGACTCCCGACAGGTACAGCTCACCAGCGGAACCCACCGCAACCGGGTGCAGGCGGGTGTCCAACACCACCGCACGGGCGTTCCAGCTCGGTCCGCCGATCGGCACCGTCACCCGGTCACCGGCCAGACGTTCCACGTCCGGCTCGAAGATGATGCCGACCGTGGTCTCGGTGGGGCCGTAGGTGTTGTCGATGCTGGTCCCGGTCGCAGCGGCGAAGTCCCGCAACAACGCGGGCGAGAGTTCCTCGCCACCGGCGATCACGTACCGCAGCGACTCCAGCGACGAGGCCGCCCCGGCCGACAGGAACATGCTGAGCATCGACGGGACGAACTCGGCGATCGTGATCGACTGCTCGCCGATCAGGCGCGCCAGGTATTCGGGGTCGCGGTGCCCGTCGGGCGTGGCGAGCACGACGCGGCCACCGACCTGCAGGGCGGCGAAGCACTCCCACAACGACACGTCGAACGTGGCGGGGGCCTTCTGCACCACGCGATCCGCCGCGGTCATCGAGTACCGGTCGATGAGCCACGCCAGGTAGTTCGCGATCGACTCGTGACTGACCGCGACGCCCTTGGGCCTGCCGGTCGAGCCCGAGGTGTAGATCACGTAGGCGGTGTTCTGCGGCCGCAACGGCGAACGCCGTTCGGAGTCGGCGACCGGCGCGCCGTCGTAGTCGCTCAGATCCGCCTCGTCGATCACGATCACCGCCTGGTCCGCCGCCAGGCAGCCCCGGTCCCTGCTGGTGGTCAGCACGCACACCGGTGCCGCGGACTCGAGCACGTACTCGGTGCGCTCGGCCGGGTGGTCGGGGTCGATCGCGACGTACGCGCCACCCGCCTTGACGATCGCGTACATGCCGACCATCAGCTCCACCGAGCGGCGCACCGCGAGGCCGACCAGCGCTTCGGGGCCGACTCCTTCGGCGATCAGCCTGCGCGCCAATCGGTTCGCCCGCTCATCGAACTCGCGGTAGCTCAGCTCTTCGCCCTCGAACACCAAGGCCACCGAGTCGGGGGTGCGCGCCGCCTGGCCGTCGAACGGGTCGATCAACGTCATGGGCCCGAGATCGACCGCGGTCTGGTTCCACTCCCGCAGCACCCGCTCGCGCTCGTCGGCCCCGAGCATGTCGACGTCCCCGACCACGGACTCCGGATCCGCGACGGCGGCCCGGAGCACACGCACGAACCGGTCGGCGAAACCGGCCACCGTGGACTCGTCGAACAGGTCCGTGGCGTAGGTGAAGTCGGCAGCCATGCCTGCGGGCTCTCCGTCGGTCGAGATGGCCTCGCCGATCGTCAGATCCAGGTCGAACTGGGTCACCCGCACACCCGGATCGAGGGCGCCGATAGTCAGTCCGGGCAATTCCAGCTCGGTCTGTTGCTGGTTCTGCAACGTCAGCGACACCTGGAACAGCGGCGAGTACGACTGGGACCTCGTCGGGGCGAGAGACTCCACGAGCCGTTCGAACGGCACGTCGGCGTTCCCGAATGCGCCGAGATCACCGACGCGAACCCGCCCGAGGACCTCCGCGAAGGTGTCGGAGGGCTCGACCCGAGTGCGCAGCACCAGGGTGTTGACGAACATGCCGACCAGGTCGTCGAGGGCCGCATCGCCGCGGCCCGCGATCGGGGCGCCGACAGCGATGTCGGTGCTGCCGGACAGTCGGGCGAACAGCACCGCCAGGGCGGCGTGCAGCACCATGAAGGGTGTCGCGCTGTGTTCGCGGGCGATCCGCTCGACACCGGTCCGCAGGCCGTGATCGATCTCGAAGGGCAGCCGCGCCCCTCGGTTGCTGGCGATTGCAGGACGCGGCCGGTCCGTCGGAAGCTCCAGGAGCTCCGGCACGCCTGCGAGAGCGCTCCGCCAGTAGTCCAACTGGACGCTGATCAGGGAGTCCGGATCGTCCTCGGCTCCGAGCAGCCGACGCTGCCACAGCGCGAAGTCTGCGTACTGCACGGCCAGCGGCGACCACGCAGGCGCCTGCCCGGCGCTGCGGGCGACGTAGGCAGCCATCACGTCACGCGTCAGCGGTGCGACGGACCAGCCGTCGCCGCTGATGTGGTGCACGGTGAGCACCAGGACGTGGTCCCGGTCGCCGACCTCGAACAGCGCCGCGCGCAGCGGTACCTCGGCGGTGACGTCGAAGGGCGCGGACAACACTGCCACGATGCGCTCGAAGATCTCCGCCTCGGCGACGGCGACCGGACGCAGATCCGGGACCGCCTGTGCCGCAGGCACAATGAGTTGCTGGGCCTCGCCGTCGACCTCGGGGTAGACGGTGCGCAGCGACTCGTGGCGTTCGAGCACGTCCACCACCGCGGCCTGCAGCGCATCGGTGTCGAGGTCGCCGGCGAGCCTGATCGCCACCGGGATGTTGTAGGCCGCCGAGTCGGGCTCGAAGCGGTTGATGAACCACATCCGCTGCTGAGCCAGCGACAGTGGCAGTCGCTCCGGGCGCTCCTGGGCGACCAGCGCCGCCCGGGCACCACGACCACTGATCTGCTCCACGGCCCTCGCCAGGCCGGCAACCGTCGAGGCGTCGAACAGTGTAACGACCGGCACCGAGGTGTCGAACGCCACGCCAAGCCGCGCGGTGACCTGGGTGGCGATCAGCGAGTTGCCGCCGAGGTCGAAGAAGTCGTCGGCGGCGCCGACCTGCTCGAGATCGAGCACGTCGGCAAAGACCTCCGCGACGACTCGCTCGGCTTCGGTGCTCGGCGCAACGAACTCGCGAACCGCGAAGACGGGCTCCGGCAACGCCTTCCGGTCCAGCTTGCCCACCGGAGTACGCGGGATCTCGTCGAGAACCATGATCGACGCCGGCACCATGTGCGCCGGCAGGATCCGGGCGACGGCCGCCTCGAGCGCGACCACGTCGACGTCGCCCGCTGCCTTCACGTAGGACACCAGCACGGTGGTACCTGCCGGTCCGGGGTGGCCGAGGGTGACCGCGAATTCGATCTGGGGCTGGAGGGCCAGCGCCGCGTCGATCTCGCCGAGCTCGATCCGGAAACCTCGCACCTTGACTTGGAAGTCGGTGCGGCCCAGGTAGTCCACTTCCCCGTCCGCGGTCCAGCGGGCCAGGTCGCCGGTGCGGTACAGCCGCGATCCGGGCTTACCGAACGGATCGGCGACGAAGCGGTCCGAGGTCAGGGACGGACGGGCCCGGTAGCCCCGTGCCAGACCCGGGCCGGACAGGTAGAGCTCACCGACGACGCCAACCGGCACCGGACGCAGCCGGCCATCGAGGATGGTGCTGCGGATGCCCGCGGTCGGCCTACCGATGGTGATGTGCTGGCCCGGGGTCAGTGCGTCGGTGCGCGTCGCGATGACGGTGGCCTCGGTCGGACCGTAGGCGTTGATGAACCGCCGACCGGGCGCCCAGCGCGCCATCAGCTCCGGCGGGCAGGCCTCACCTGCGACCGCGACGGTCACGAGTTCATCGAGGCCGCGGTGGTCGACGGTCGCCAGCGCGGCGGGCGTGATCACCATGGTGGTGACCCGCTCACGGCGAAGCAACTCGGCCAGCTCGACGCCGCCCCAGACGTCCGGCGGCGTGACCACCATGGTCGCGCCGACGCCGTATGCCAGCAACAGCTCGTAGACGGAGACGTCGAAGCTCGGCGAGACCACGTGCAGGGTCCGGGACCGCGCATCGGCCCGGAACGTCGAACGCAGGTGGTCCCGCAGGTTGGCCAGTCCCTCGTGCGTGACCACGACGCCCTTGGGCAACCCGGTCGAGCCGGAGGTGTAGATGACGTACGACGGATGCTGCGGCCGGAGCGGCCGGGTCCGGTCCGCGTCGGTGACCGGAGCCGCGGACTGCGCGGCCGCACCCTCCTCCAGTGTCTCGAGCGCCAGCCACTGCACGGACGCGGGCAGCGTCGGCAGATACGCCTCGGTGGTGACACCGAGCACGGCGCCGGAGTCGGTGACCATGTGGGTGATCCGGTCCGCCGGGTAGTTCGGGTCCACCGGGAGGAACGCGGCACCGGTCTTCGCCACCGCCCACACCGTCAGGATCGAGTGCACCGAACGACGGATGGCGACCGCGACGGTCGTCTCCGGGCCGGCACCGTACTCGCGGAGCGCACGCGCCAGGCGCGAGGAGCGCTCGTCGAGCTCGCGGTAGGTGAGATCGCCGTCCTCGCCGACCAGTGCGATCGCCGCGGGGTCGAGAGCCGCAGCGGCCGCGAGGATGTCCGGCATCAGCTGCGGGCCGACCGCACCCGACGCCCCGCCGGGGCGCCCGACGGTCTCGGCGTCATGGCGGGCGATCAGGTCGGACCGCTCCGAAACGGTGAGGACCTCGAGATCACCGACCGGGCGCTGCGGATCGGTCAGCGCGCCGTCGAGGATCCGGACGAAGCGGTCCGCGAAGCCCCGCACTGTCGCCGCATCGAAAAGGTCGGTGGCGTAGCCGAACTCGGCCAGCATCTCGGTCGGCTGTGCACCGGGCCGGAGGGTCAACTGCAGGTCGAACTTCGCGCCGCCGATCCGAGCGTCCTCCGCGGACACCGTCAGACCGGGCAGCTCGATCTGGGACTCGCCCATGTTCTCGAACGAGAGCGCCACCTGGAACAGCGGGTGCCGGGCCGTCGACCGAGCCGGGTTCAGTGCCTGGACCAGCTGCTCGAACGGCACTTCGGCCTGGCCGAAGGCCGCCAGGTCTCGGCTGCGGACCTGGCTGAGCAGGGCGTCGAACCCGACGGCCGGGTCGACCTCGGTGCGCAGCACGAGGGTGTTGACGAACATACCGATCACGTCGTCGAGCGCCTGCTCGCCACGACCGGCGACGGGGGTGCCGACGGCGATGTCGGTGGTGCCGGACAGCCGCGACAGCAGCACGCTCAGCGCCGCGTGCACGACCATGAACGTGGTGACGCCCCGGCGTCGGGCGTAGTCGTGCAGAGCCTCGAGCGTGGTCGCGGGGATCTCGAAGGCGACCCGGTCACCGGCGAACGTCTGCGCGGCCGGACGGGGTCGGTCCGACGGCAGGTCGAGCTGGTCCGGCACTCCGTCCAGCGCCTCGCGCCAGTGGTTGATCTGGCGGGCCAGCAGGCTGTCGGGATCGTCCTCGTTGCCGAGCACCGCGCGCTGCCAGAGGCTGTAGTCCGCGTACTGCACTGCCAGCGGAGCCCAGTCCGGCGCCGCCCCGGCCGTGCGGGCCGAGTAAGCCAGCACCACGTCACGAGCCAGCGGGGCCATCGAGAATCCGTCCGCGGCGATGTGGTGAACCACCACCAGCAACACATGCTCGGTAGGACTGACCCGGTACAGGCGCACGCGCAGCGGCACCGCGTCGGTGACATCGAAACCGGTGCCCATCTCCGTGGCTGCGGCCGTCACCAACCCGGCCTCGTCGACGTCGATCGGGACCAGCTCGACGGCCACCTCGGTCACCGGCAGGATCACCTGCGACGGTCCTTCCGGCCCGTCCGGGTACACGGTGCGCAGCACCTCGTGCCGGGTGAAGACGTCCGCGACCGCGGCCCGCAGCGCGGCCAGGTCCAGGGTCCCGGTGAGTCGGATGCCGGCCGGCACGTTGTAGGCCGCCGAATCCGGAGCAATCCGGTTGAGCACCCACATCCGCTGCTGTGCCAGCGAGAGGGGGATCCGTTCCGGACGCTCCCCTGCCACCAGTGCGATCCGGTCGCCTGCACCGACGTGCGCCTGCACCCGCGCGGCCAACTCGACCACGGTCGGGGCCTCGAACAGCCAGGCCACCGGGATCTGGGTGTCGCGCGCGGCGCCCAACCGGGCGGCGACCTGGGTGGCGATCAGCGAGTTGCCGCCGAGAGCGAAGAAGTCGTCATCGAGACCGACGGCGTCGAGGCCGAGCAGGTCGGCGTAGACACCGGCCACCAGCTGTTCCGCCTCGGTGCCGGGCTCCCGGAACTCCGCAGCCTCGAACTCGGGCTCCGGCAGCGCCTTTCGGTCGATCTTGCCGTTGATGTTCAGCGGCAGCGCCTCGAGGACCACGAATGCCGCCGGAACCATGTAGCTCGGCAACGCCCCCGCCACGGCGGCCTTCAGGTCGGCGGTGTCGAGCACCGCACCGGCGGCAGGCACCAGGTACGCCACCAGACGGTCCCCGGTGCGCTCGTCCGATCGCGCGGTCACCACGGCGGCGGCGACCGACGCCTCTCGGGTGAGGGCGGACTCGATCTCACCGAGCTCGATCCGGAAGCCGCGCACCTTGACCTGGAAGTCGCCGCGCTCGAGGTATTCGAGTTCGCCGTCCTGGCGCCAACTGACCAGGTCGCCGGTGCGGTACATCCGCTCACCCGATGCCCCGAACGGGTTGGCCACGAAGCGATCCGCGGTGAGGTCCGCACGGCCGTGGTAGCCCCGTGCGAGCTGCGCTCCGGCCAGGTAGAGCTCCCCCGCGACCCCAACGGGAACCGGGTTCAGGCGACCGTCGAGCACGAACACTCGGGTGTTCCACTCCGGGACGCCGATCGGCACCGACGCGATATCGGCGTCGGTGACCTCGTGCGCAGTCACCGACACCGCGGCCTCGGTCGGGCCGTACAGGTTGAACAGGCGGGCAGCGTTCGCCGCCAGGAAGTCCTGCGCCGCGGCAGCGGGCAATGCTTCGCCGATCGCGAGCACGCGACGCAGCGAATCAGACAACGCCGCACCGGAAGCCGCCGCCGAGAGCATCGACACCGTCGAGGGCACCGCGTGCAGCGTGGTCACCCGCTGGGCACGCAGTAGGTCCAGCAGGTAGCCGGGATCCTGCTGGCCGCCCGGCTTTGCGATGACCATCCGGCCACCGGAGACCAGCGGGGACCAGAACTCCCACACCGACAGGTCGAAGGTCGCCGCGGTCTTGAGCAGCACCGAATCCGACCCGTCGAGCCCGAAAGCGTTGTTCTTCCACACCAACTGGTTGACGATCGCGGAATGACTGACCGCGACGCCCTTGGGCTTGCCGGTCGAGCCGGAGGTGAAGATCACGTACGCCGGGTGCTCCGGACGCAGCGGACGGATCCGCTCGGCGGCCTGCACCGGTCCGGCGGGGAATCCGGTCAGGTCGGCGCTGTCCAGGAAAAGGACAGACCTGTCCCCTGCATCGCGGAAATCATCTCGCGCGGTGGACAATACGCAGACCGGTGCCGCGGTCTCCAGGATGTGACCGGTCCGTTCCGCCGGCTGGTCGGGATCGACCGGCACGTAGGCGCCACCGGCCTGGACCACCGCGTACATGCCGACCACCAGGTCGATCGACCGACGCATGGCGAGGACGACCAGGGATTCCGGTCCCACGCCGAGCTCGATCAGCGCGCGGGCGACGCGGTTGACGCGCGCGTCGAACTCGCGGTAGCTCAGTTCCGTGCCGTCGAACCACAGCGCCGGTGTATCCGGGGTCGCCAAGGCCTGGGCACGGTAGAGATCGGCCAGGGTCTGGTCCGCGACGTCCGCACGGGTCTCGTTCCAGCCCGTCAGCACCTGCGTGCGTTCGGCCTCGTCGAGGACCTCGATGTCGCCGACTGCGGTGTCCGGCTTCGCGACTCCGACCTCGAGCACCCGCACGAACCGGTCCGCAAAGCGCTCGACCGTCTGCTGGTCGAAAAGGTCCGTGGCGAAGTGGAACAGCGCCTCGACACCGTCGGGAGAACCGTCGGCGGCGAATCGTTCGACGAGGAACAGCTGCAGGTCGAACTGGGTGATGCCGTTGTCCACGTCCAGTGCCGACACTGTGAGACTGGGCAGTTCCAGACTCGTCTGTGCGAGGTTCTGAAACGAGAACCCGACCTGGAACAGCGGGTGCCGGGCCGTGGACCGGGTGGGGTTGAGGACCTCCACGAGGCGTTCGAACGGCACGTCGGCGTTGCCGAAGGCCGCGAGGTCCGCATCCTTCACCGTGGCCAACAGCTCGGCGAAGGACTTGCCGCCGTCCACCGCGGTTCGCAGGACGAGGGTGTTGACGAACATGCCGATCAACCCGTCCATCGCGGCCTCGCCGCGACCGGCCGTCGGTGTGCCGACAGAGATGTCGTCGGTTCCGGACAGCCGGGCCAGCAGCACCGCCAGCGCGGTGTGGGTGGCCATGAAGACCGTGGCCCCCTCGCCGCGAGCGAACTCGGCAAGGTCCTTGTGCAGCTGCCTGTCCAGCTCGAAGACCACCCGGCCGCCCCGGTTGGACCGCACGGCGGGCCGGGGCCGGTCACTCGGAAGGTCGAGCTGGTCGGGGCTGCCGGCGAGCGTGCGCTGCCAGAAGTCGAGCTGCTGCCCGGCCACCGACCGCGGATCCGATTCGTCCCCGAGTACCCGTCGCTGCCAGAGCGCGTAATCGGCGTACTGCACCGGAAGCTCCACCCAGGCAGGCGCAGTCCCGCCGAGCCGGGAGGTGTACGCGGTCATGATGTCACCGACGAACGGCGCGATCGACGAACCGTCTGCCGCGACGTGATGGATGACCGCGGCCAGGACGTACTCGGTCGCCGACAGCTGGAACAGGGCGATCCGAAGCGGGATCTCTGCCGTCACGTCGAACCGGGTGGTCGCGAGTTCGTACAGCCGCTGGGGCAGTTCCTCGGAGTCCACCCGGATCTGGGTCAGAGCCGGGACCGCGTCCGCGGGCGCCGCGATGACCTGAATCGGGCCGTCCTCGGTCTCCGGGTAGTGGGTACGCAGCGACTCGTGCCGCGCGGCCACGTCCGCGAGTGCGACCTCCAGCACCGCGATGTCGAGCGCGCCGGTCAGTCGAATCGCCATCGGGATGTTGTAGGCAACCGACTGCGGGTCGAATCGGTTGAGGAACCACATCCGCTGCTGCGCCAGCGACAGCGGAATCCGTTCCGGCCGGGGCTGGGCCACCAGTTCCGGACGCGCTCCACTGCCCGCGAGGCCTGCGACTGCGGACGCCAGAGCGGCGACGGTCGTCGCCTCGAACAGCAGTCGCACCGGCACCCGGGCCTCGAATGCGGCACCCAGTCGCGCCGTCACCTGCGTGGCGATCAGCGAGTTGCCACCGAGCTCGAAGAAGTCGTCGTCCAAACCGACCCGCTCGAGACCGAGCACCTCGGCGAACACGGTCGCGACAAGCTCCTCCTCACGCGTCGACGGAGCCCGATACGCGGTCGCCTCGAAAACCGGTGCGGGCAACGCCTTCCGGTCCAGCTTCCCGACCGGAGTCAACGGAATCCCGTCGAGCACCATCACCACCGCAGGCACCATGTGCCCGGGCAACGACTCCGCCAACGCCGCCTTCAACGCAGCCGGCTCCAGAACGACCCCGTCCGAACCGAGCACATACGACACCAACGACGTCGTCCCACCCACACCCTGGTGACCCACGGTGACCGCGAACTCCACAC
Source organism: Rhodococcus sp. PvR044 (assembly GCF_040548995.1). Taxonomy (NCBI): domain Bacteria; kingdom Bacillati; phylum Actinomycetota; class Actinomycetes; order Mycobacteriales; family Nocardiaceae; genus Rhodococcus; species Rhodococcus sp. PvR044. The sequence goes on along the minus strand of NZ_JBEPSX010000001.1, from coordinate 269,017 downwards.
CCGACAGCGCCGACAGCGCCGCATCGATCTCACCGAGCTCGATCCGGAACCCACGCACCTTCACCTGGAAGTCACTACGACCCAGGTAGTCCAGATCACCATCGGCAGTCCACCGCACCAGATCACCGGTCCGGTACATCCGATCACCCACCACCCCGGTGGGATCCGCCACAAACCGGTCCGCCGTCAACCCCGGCCGACCCCGGTAACCACGAGCCAACGCCGGCCCCGCCAGGTACAACTCACCGACGACACCGACCGGAACCGCACGCAGGCGACCGTCCAGCACCATCGCCCGCACTCCGCGCACCGGGGGTCCCAGTGTGATCGGCTTTCCGGGGACCAGTGGGGCGGTGGTCGTGACGACGATGGTGGCCTCGGTCGGACCGTAGCCGTTGAGGAAGATGTGGTCGTCGGCCCAGCGTGCCATCAACTCCGGCGGGCAGGCCTCACCACCGACACCGACCACCCTCAGGTCCGGCAACTCCTCCGGCTCGACGCTGGCGAGCGCGGCCGGGGTCATCATCACGTGGGTCACCCGTTCGCGGCGCAGCAGGTCGACGAGGTCGGCGCCGCCGTACACGGTGGTCGGCGCGATGACCAGCGTCGCGCCGGCGCCCGCGGCGAGGAGCATCTCGTTGACGGAGATGTCGAAGCTGGGCGACCCGATGTGCAGCGTCCGGTCGTCGGCCGAGATCCAGTAGTCCGCCTGCTGGTAGACGCTGAAGTTCGCCAGACCGGTGTGGCTGACGACCACGCCCTTGGGCAACCCCGTCGAACCCGACGTGTAGATGATGTAGGCGGGGTTCGTCACCCGCAGCGGGCGGAGTCGGTCGGCGTCGGCGATCGGCGCTGGCGACATGCTCGCGCATCGGCTGTCCATCTCGTCGCCGTCGAGCACCAGCCACGGCACCGAAGCGGGCAGCCCCTCGACATGTGCACCGATCGTGACACCAAGCACCGCACCGCAATCCGTCACCATGTGGGTGACACGGTCGGTCGGATACTTCGGGTCGACCGGCACGAACGCGGCACCGGACTTGGCGACGGCCCAGACCGCGAGGACGGATTCGATCGAACGGGGTATCGCGATCGCGACCGCGGTCTCCGGCCCGGCACCGGCCTCGATCAGGACGCGAGCCAGCCGTGACGACCGCTCGTCGAGTTCCTGATAGGTGACGTCGACGCCCGACAAGGTCAGGGCGACGGCCGACGGCCGCAGCGCCACCGCGGTGGTCAGCACGTCCGCCAAGTTCCTCGGCTCGACATCGGCCCCACCGGTGCGAACCGGAAGGGTGGCGCGTTCCGTGTCGTCGAGGATGTCGATGTCGCCGACGACGACCTCCGGGACGGAGGCCACGGCCGCCAGCACCCGAACCAGTCGACCACCGAACCCGGCCACCGTGGCCTCGTCGAACAGGTCTGTGGCGTAGCCGAGTTCGACCGCCAGCCCGGCGGGGACGCCGGCCTCGTCGATCGACTCCGACACCGTCACCTGCAGGTCGACCTTGGCCACGTGCGCGTCGAACTCGACCTGGGTCACCGTCAGACCGGGCAGTTCGAGACCGGGGAGCCCCAGGTTCTGGAAGGAGAGCGCGACCTGCGCCAGCGGGGCCCGCGCCTGCGAGCGGGTCGGGGACAGGACGTCCACCAATCGCTCGAACGGTACGTCGGCATTCCCGAACGCGGCGAGATCGACCGACCTGGTCCTATCGAGCAACTCGGCGAATGGCGCACCGGAATCCACCTCGGTGCGCAGCACCAGGGTGTTGACGAACATGCCGACGAGATCGTCCAGCGCCGCCTCGCCGCGACCGGCGATCGGCGCTCCGACCGCGATGTCGCTGGTTCCCGAGAGCCGTGCCAACAACGCGGACAGCGCCGCGTGCACGACCATGAACATCGTCACGCCGCGGTCCCGGGCCAGACCGGCCAGTGCCGCGTGCAGGTCGGCGTCGACCGTGAGGTGGTGCGCTGCACCACGGCCCGAGGCAACCGCAGGCCGCGGCCGGTCACTCGGCAGGTCCAGCTGGTCCGGCAACCCGGACAGCGCGGACTTCCAGTAGTCGATCTGCTTCGCCGCCAACGACTCCGGGTCGTCCTCCGAGCCGAGAACCCCGCGCTGCCACAGCGCGTAGTCGGCGTACTGCACGGCCAGTGGGGCCCAACCCGGCTGCTGACCGGCGACTCGGGCCGAGTAGGCGACCATCAGGTCACGCATCAGCGGCCGCATCGAGAACCCGTCGCCTGCGATGTGGTGCACGACGAACACCAGCACGTGTTCGATGCCGGGTTCGAGGACGAACAGTCGGACGCGCAGCGGGACCTCGACGGTGACGTCGAAGCCGGTGCCGGCCTCGCGCAGGATCTCCGCGAAGAGGTCATCCTCCGCCAGTGGGGTCGGCGCAAGGTCCGGGACGGACTGCTCGGTGGGAACGACGACCTGGATCGGACCGTCGACGGTCTCGGGGTAACGGGTCCGCAGGATCTCGTGGCGATCCACCAGGTCCGCCACTGCGGCCTGCAGGGCCGCGGCGTCGATGGGGCCCGAGAGTCGAATCGCCGCCGGAATGTTGTTCACCGCGGATGCGGTGTCGAACTGGTTCAGGAACCACATCCGTGACTGGGCCGGGGAGAGCGGAACCCGTTCCGGCCGAGGCTGCGCGACCAGTGCGGGCATGGCTCCGCCACCGGCCAGCGCGTCGACAGCGCCGGCCAGTCCCGCCACGGTGGGCGCCTCGAACAGGACGCGCACCGGCACCTTGGTCTCCAGTGCCGCACCGATCCGCGCGGCGACCTGCGCCGCGATCAGTGAGTTGCCGCCGAGGTCGAAGAAGTCGTCGTCCAGACCCGCCCGGTCGAGTCCGAGCACCTCCGCGAACACCCCGGCCACGACGACCTCGCTCGTCGACACGGGGGCACGGAACTCGCGTACTTCCACGGCAGGCGCGGGCAGCGCTCGCCGATCGAGCTTGCCGTTCACGGTCAGCGGAATCTCTTCGAGTACAACGAAGTTCGACGGAACCATGTACTCGGGCAGCACGCCGGCCAATCCCTCGCGCACCGCCCGCACATCCAGACCGGTGGTCTCCTCGGGCACCAGGTACGCCACGATCCGGGCCGAATCGGCGGTATCCTCGCGCACGATCACCGCCACCTGTGCCACGCCCGGCTCCGCCAGCAGCGCGGCCTCGATCTCGCCGAGCTCGATTCGGAAGCCGCGCACCTTCACCTGGTCGTCGGCACGTCCCAGGTACTCGAGCTCCCCGTTGCGGTTCCACCGAGCGAGGTCACCGGATCGGTAGAGCCGGCCCGATCCGAACGGGTTGGCGACAAAACGAATTGCGGACAGATCCGGCCGGCCCAGGTAGCCGCGCGCCAACTGAACGCCGGCCACATACATCTCACCGGGAACTCCGATCGGCACCGGCCGCAGCCGGTGATCGAGCACGAAGACCTGCAGGCCGGCGATCGCCTGACCGACGACGCTGCCGGCGGCCTCCGCGACCGTCCTGGCGTCGAGCGCCCGGAACGACACGTGCACGGTGGTCTCGGTGATGCCGTACATGTTCACCAGCACCGGGGTCTCGCCGCGGCGCCGGTACCAGTCGGACAGCCGAGGCAGCTCGAGCGCCTCACCACCGAAGATCACGTAACGCAGCGCGAGCTCGGCCGGGTTCCGCCGATCGGCCTCCGCCAGCTGGTAGAACGCCGACGGAGTCTGGTTCAGCACCGTCACCCGCTCGCGGGCCAGGAGGTCGAGGAACTGCTCCGGCGAACGCGACGTGTAGTAGTCGACAACCACCAGCGTCCCGCCGTACAGCAGCGGACCCCACAGTTCCCACACCGAGAAGTCGAATGCATAGCTGTGGAACATCGTCCACACGTCGGAGGAATCGAATCCGAACCGGCCCTCGGTGTTGCGCATCAGACGGGTCACCGTCCGATGCGGCACCTGCACGCCCTTCGGGCGTCCCGTAGACCCCGACGTGTAGATCACGTAGGCCACGTTGGCCGGGCGCAGCGGCGCGATTCGGTCCGAATCCTGCACTGCGGCCGACGAATGCGACGACACGTCCACCACGTCGATCTCGACGACCGGCAGGTCAGTCGGCAGATCCATCTCACGGCCGACCGTGGTCACCACGCACACCGGTGCCGCGTCGGCGAGCATGAACGCGATCCGGTCCGCCGGATACGTCGGATCCACCGGCAGGTACCCACCACCGGCCTTGAGCACCGCGAGCAACGCCACCACCAGGTCCGCAGACCTCGGCAGCGCCACCGCCGCGAGCGTCTCCGGTCCCACACCCATCGTGATCAACTCGCGTGCCAGCTGGTTGGCCCGCGCATCGAGCTCCCGGTACGTCAGGGACGCACCGTCGAACCGAACAGCGACGGCATCGGGACGAACCACTGCCGCGGCATCGAATGCCTCGACCAGGGTCGCGTCGACACCCTCGTCGACTCCGGAGGAGTTCCACGACGACAGCAGGGATTCCCGCTCGACGGGCTCGAGCAGGTCGATGTCGCCGACGACGACGGCGATATCGGCCACCACCGCCTCGAGCACTCGCACCCACCGGTTCTCGAACGCCCGCATGGACGGCTCGTCGAACAGGTCGGTCGCATAGGTCAGTTCGGTGACGATCCCAGCGAACTCATCTGCACTGTCAAAGGACTCAGTCAGGTCGAGCTGAAGGTCGAACTTTGCGACCTGCTCGTCGTACTCCAGCGCACGGATGCTGAGTCCGGGGAGTTCCAACTCGGTCTGTCGCTGGTTCTGGAAGGCCAGCGACACCTGGAACAAGGGGTGACGTGCCTGCGAGCGCGCCGGGGACAGCACCTCCACCAACCGCTCGAACGGGACGTCGGCATTGCCGAGGGCAGCCAAGTCGGTCTCCTTGGCCCGGGCGAGCACCTCCGCAAAGCTCGCACCGGGGTCCACCTCGGTGCGCAGTACCAGGGTGTTGACGAACATGCCGACGAGATCGTCGAGCGCCGCGTCACCACGGCCTGCCACCGGGGTACCGACCGCGATGTCCGTGGTTCCGGAGAGCCTGGCAAGCAACACCGACAGGGCCGCGTGCACGACCATGAACAGGGTCGCGCCCTGCTCGCGAGCGACCCGATGCAGTTCCCGCTGCAGCGACGGCGCCAGCGTGAAGCGGTTCGTGGCGCCCCGATACGAGGCAACCGCGGGCCGCTGCCGATCGGCCGGCAGGTCCAGCTGGTCCGGCAATCCCGACAGCACGGACTTCCAGTGGTCGAGCTGCGTCACCGACAAGGACTCCGGGTCGTCCTCGGAGCCGAGCAGCTCATGCTGCCACAGCGCGAAGTCGGCGTACTGCACCGGCAGCGGCACCCACGCGGGCTCGACGCCCTGCGTCCGCGCCGAGTAGGCGACCATCACATCGCGGGCCAGGGGCGCCATCGACCAGCCGTCACCACTGATGTGGTGCACCACCATCGCCAGCACGAACTCGCCGGCGGCGCCGTCCGCACCGGCCACCCGGAACAGGGCGACGCGCAGCGGAACCTGCACGGTGACGTCGAAGCCCTTGGAGAAGAAGCCGACCAGCGTCTGGGGCATTTCGGAGGCCGCGACGACGACCGGTGCGAGCTCGGGAGCGACGTCTTCGGCGTCCAGGATCATTTGCCGCGGGACCGAATCGACCTCTGGGAACAACGTCCGCAGCGACTCGTGCCTACCGATGACGTCGGCGATAGCGGAGCGCAGCGCAGCGACGTCCAACTCACCCGAGAGAGAAAGGGCCAACGGCAGGTTGTACGCGGTCGACTCGGGATCGAACTTGTTGAGGAACCACATCCGCTGCTGCGCGGCGGACAACGGAATCAGGTCCGGGCGGGGGCCCGCTGCCAACGCCTTGCGGCCGACTCCGGCCAGGTCCTCGACGCGGGCGGCGAGTGCCTCGACGGTCGCCGCCTCGAAGAGCAGTCGAACCGGGACGACGGTGTCCAGTGCGGCACCCAGTCGCGCCGTCACCTGCGTGGCGATCAGCGAGTTGCCACCGAGCTCGAAGAAGTCGTCGTCCAAACCGACCCGCTCGAGACCGAGCACCTCGGCGAACACGGTCGCGACAAGCTCCTCCTCACGCGTCGACGGAGCCCGATACGCGGTCGCCTCGAAAACCGGTGCGGGCAACGCCTTCCGGTCCAGCTTCCCGACCGGAGTCAACGGAATCCCGTCGAGCACCATCACCACCGCAGGCACCATGTGCCCGGGCAACGACTCCGCCAACGCCGCCTTCAACGCAGCCGGCTCCAGAACGACCCCGTCCGAACCGAGCACATACGACACCAACGACGTCGTCCCACCCACACCCTGGTGACCCACGGTGACCGCGAACTCCACACCCGACAGCGCCGACAGCGCCGCATCGATCTCACCGAGCTCGATCCGGAACCCACGCACCTTCACCTGGAAGTCACTACGACCCAGGTAGTCCAGATCACCATCGGCAGTCCACCGCACCAGATCACCGGTCCGGTACATCCGATCACCCACCACCCCGGTGGGATCCGCCACAAACCGGTCCGCCGTCAACCCCGGCCGACCCCGGTAACCACGAGCCAACGCCGGCCCCGCCAGGTACAACTCACCGACGACACCGACCGGAACCGCACGCAGGCGACCGTCCAGCACCAGTGCGCGGACGCCCGTCACCGGGCCGCCGATGGTGATCGGCTGACCGACCGCGAGCGGTCCGGTGGTGGTGGCGATGATCGTTGCTTCCGTGGGACCGTAACCGTTGACGAAGTCACAGACAGGACTCCACCTGGCGACCAGTTCCGGCGGGCATGCCTCGCCGGCGACCATCACCATGCGCAGGTCGGTCAGGTCCGACGGGTCGACCGCGGCCAGCGCGGCCGGGGTGACCGATGCATGTGTCACCCGCTCGCGCCGCATGAGCTCGGCGAGTTCGGCACCGCCGTAGATCGTCGGCGGAGCAATCACGACGGTGCCGCCCGAGCCGTAAGCCAGCAGCATCTCGTAGATGGACACGTCGAAGCTCGGTGATACGAAGTGCAGGATCCGTGAATCGCGCGTCGTACCGAAGGACGCGCGCTGATCGGCAACGACGGCGGCCAGCCCGTCGTGTGTGACCGCGACGCCCTTCGGCCTGCCGGTGGAGCCCGACGTGTAGATCAGGTAGGCGACGTTGGCGAACTGCAGCGGACGCACCCGGTCCGGGTCGCCCACCGGTGTCAGTGCCAGTGCGGCGAGTTCGTCCTCGACTGCGTCTGTTCCGAGCGCCAGCCACGCGATGCCAGAGGGCAACTGACCGAGGAAGGTGTCGACGGTGACGCCGACGACGGCAGACGAGTCCTCGATCATGTAGGCAATACGGTCGATCGGGTAGTTCGGGTCGACCGGCACGAACGCGGCACCGGTCTTGGCCACCGCCCACACCGCCAGCACGGATTCGAGCGACCGGGTCAGCGCGACGGCAACTGTGGTCTCGGGCCCTGCGCCGCGGGTGATCAACAGCCGGGCCAGCCTCGACGACGCCTCGTCGAGGTCATGGTAGGTCAGTTCACGCCCCTGATCGGACACGGCGACACCGGTCGGATTCGCGGCTGCAGCACTCTGGAGGATGTCAGGCAAGAGCCGCTCGGGCTCCCCCTCACGGCCGGAGCGGCTCAACAGGTCGATTCGCTCCTCGCCGGAGAGGATCTCGATGTCACCGACCGGGCGACTGGGCTCGCGCAGCGCCGACCGGAGGATCCGGACGAACCGCTCCGCGAATCCGGACACCGTCGACTCGTCGAACAGATCTGTGGCGTAAATGAATTCGGCGTCCATTACGGAATCGGAACCGCCGCGCAGGGTCAACTGCAGGTCGAACTTGGACAGATCGACCTCGACCTCGCTGGCGGACACCGACAGCCCCGGGAGCTCGAGGGTGGTCGCGCCCATGTTCTCGAACGACAGCGCCACCTGGAACAGCGGGTGCCGGGAGGTCGAGCGCGCCGGGTTGAGCACCTGGACGAGTTGCTCGAAAGGCACGTCGGCATTGGAGAATGCGGCCAGGTCGACGTCGCGGACGCGGGCAAGCAGATCGACGAAGGACGAACCGGCATCTACCTCGGTGCGCAGCACCAGGGTGTTGACGAACATGCCGATGACGTCGTCGAGTGCCTGCTCGCCTCGACCGGCGACCGGGGTACCGACCGCGATGTCGGTGGTACCGCTGAGGCGTGCCAACAGCACGCTCAGCGCCGCGTGCACAACCATGAAGGCGGTGACGCCCTGGGCCCGGGCCAGCGCGCCCAGCGCCCGGACCGTGTCCTCCTCGATGGTGAAGCGGACCCGGCCGCCGTCGAAGGACTGGACAACCGGGCGGGGTCGGTCCATGGACAGGTCCAGCTGGTCGGGCAGCCCCGCCAGCACCTCACGCCAGTGGCTGATCTGCTTGGCGGACAACGAGTTCGGATCGTCCTCGGATCCGAGCACCTCGCGCTGCCAGACGCTGTAGTCCGCGTACTGCACTCGCAGCGGCGCCCAGTCCGGTGCCACACCCGTGGCCCGGGCGGTGTAAGCCGTCATCACGTCACGAGCCAGAACCGCCCACGACATGCCGTCCGCGGCAATATGGTGAACGACCAACGCAACGGCGAGTTCGTCCGCCCCGACCGCGAACAGTCGCACCCGGAAGGGGATCTCCTCCGCCACGTCGAATCCGAGGGACGCGAAGTCCGTGAGCCGAGTCGCCAGTTCGTCCTCGGTCACCTCCTGCGCGACCACGTCCAGGTCCACTTCTGCGAGGGGCAGGATCACCTGGAACACGCCGGCCGCCGACTCGGGGAACACCGTGCGCAGCGCCTCATGCCGGCCGAGCACGTCGAGCAGGGCCGCGCGCAGGGCAGGCACATCGGTGCGTCCGGCGAGCCGGACGACGAGCGGCAGGTTGTAGGTGGCAGCTGCGGTGTCGTACTGATTGAGGAACCACATCCGCTGCTGCGCAAGCGACAGCGGAAGCTGCTCCTGCCGAGTCCTGGCCACCAGTTGCGGGCGCTGCTCCCCCTTGGCGCTGGCCTTCTCCGCCCGGTCCGTGATCGCCGCGACGGTCGGGGCCTCGAACAGCGTCCGCACGCCGAGCCGGATGCCGAATGCCGCGCCAATCCGGGCGACCACGTGGTTGGCGTTGAGCGAGTTACCGCCCAGCTCGAAGAAGTTGTCGTCCAGGCCCACCTGATCCGCGTCGAGCACGTCCGCGAACACCGAGGCGACGATCTCCTCCGCGGGAGTCCGCGGGGCACGATAGGCCCGCTCACCGAGCGTGAACACGGGCGCGGGCAGCGCCTTGCGATCCAACTTGCCACTGGCGTTGAGCGGGAACGCCTCCAGCACCGTCAACGCCGACGGCACCATGTATGCCGGCAGCACACGCTCGACTGCGGATCGCAGCTCGTCGACGTCCAGCACGGCGCCCGCCGACGGCACCACGTAGCCGACCAACTGCTCGCCGGCCGCCGAATCCGCGCGCACCACGACCACACACTGCGCCACCTCGGGCAGCGCACAAAGCACCGCCTCGATCTCGCCGAGCTCGATCCGCAGACCGCGCAACTTCACCTGGAAGTCGGTGCGGCCGATGTAGTCCAGCTCGCCGGAGTCGTTCCAGGACACCAGGTCACCAGTCCGGTACATCCGTTCACCGGACGCCCCGAACGGGTTCGCCACGAACCGATCCGACGTCAGGTCACTGCGACCCACATACCCGCGGGCCAACTGCACACCCGCCAGATACAACTCACCCGGCACCCCCACCGGCACCGGCCGCAACCGCGAATCCAACACGAACACCTGCGTGTTCCACACCGGCGCACCGATCGGCACCGACACCTCATCCGCCGCAGTGACCTCATGGAAGGTCACGTCCACCGCGGCCTCCGTCGGCCCATACAGATTGTGCAAACGCGACGACGGCAACACCTCACGCAACAACGCCGCCGTCTGCGCAGGCAACGCCTCACCCGAAGCGAACACCCGCCGCAACGACACCGCCTCCACCACCGACGGCTCCGCCACGAACACCGCCAACATCGACGGCACAAAATGCGCCGTCGACACCGACTCCTCCACGATCACCCGAGCCAGATACGCCGGATCCCGATGACCATCCGGCACCGCGATCACCATCCGGGCACCAACCTGCAACGGCCAGAACAACTCCCACACCGACACATCGAAGGTCACCGGAGTCTTCTGCAACACCACATCATCAGCCGACAGCCCGTACTCGCCCTGCATCCACAACAGACGATTCACGATCGCCGCATGCGAAACCGCCACACCCTTGGGCCGACCCGTCGAACCCGACGTGAAAATCACATACGCCGTATTGGACGGCACCAACGGCGCCAACCGATCCACATCCGACACCGGCGCATCCGAGAACGACGCCAGGTCGACCGCGTCGATCTCGACGACCTCAGCCCCCGGGGCCGTGAACTCGTCACGCGACGTCGAGAGAACGCACGCGGGCTCGGCGGTGTCGAGGATGTTCCCGATTCGATCCGCTGGCTGATCCGGGTCCACCGGCACGTACGCACCACCGGCCTTGACCACCGCGTACACACCGACCAACAGATCGATCGACCGACGCATCGCCAACGCCACCAACGATTCCGGACCGACACCGATGGAGATCAGATGTCGCGCAAGGCGATTGACCCGAGAATCGAAATCCGAGTAGGTCACCGACTCGCCGTCGAACGACAATGCGACCGCACCGGGCGACCGCACCACCTGAGCGTCGAACATCGACACCAACGTGCCGTCCTCGACCACCCGATCGGTGGCGTTCCAACCCGACAGTGCGAGGGTCCGCTCGGCCTCGGTGGTGACGGTCAGGTCCCACACCCGCTGGGCCGGGTCCGCGGCGAGGAACTGATCGAAGAAGGCGAGGAACCGGTCGTGGTGCCCCTTCGCCTGCTCCTCGGTGTACAGGTTCGGGTTGGTCTCGAAATCGACGTGCGTCCGGGTGCCTGCGACGCTCTGGTAGAAGTTGACGGCCAGGTCCTCCACCGTGCCGGTGGACAGAATGCTGAGCTCACCGACGACGGGACCGAGGGCGAGCTCGTTGTGGAACAACATGATGTTGACCAACGGGCCGAGCAATTCGCGCTGCATCGTGCTGTTGGACGAATCGCGCCGGATGTCCTCGTGACGGTACCGCTGGTGGCGCAGCGCCCCGGCGACCGCGACCTGAACGGACTTGAGCAGCTCTTCGACGGTCGTGCCCGTGCCAACGTGCAGCCGCAGCGGGACCACGTTGGAGAGCATGCCGCCGGACTTGCGCATCGAGGCCGTCGTCCGAGCCGTCACCGGCAGGCTGAGGATCACGTCGCCGGCATCGGTCATCTGGGCCAGGTACGCGGCGAACGCCGCGATGAGCATCCCCGACGGCGAGGAGTCGTGCCGGGCCACCGATTCGGCCATCAGCGCCTCGGTGCCGGCGGACAGCGCCGCGCTCGCGATGCCGTTGAGCGCGGCGGGCGGCGCGGTCCGCTCGGTCAGGCTGGTGCCCTCCTCCATGCCCTTGACGCGGTCGGCCCAGTAGGCGGCGTCGGACTGGAACCGGGTGCTCTCGCGGTACGCGACCTCCGATTCGTAGAGGCTGCGCAGCGTGCTCGCCTTGGACGGGGTGGGCTCGTGCCCCTCGATCAGCGTCGAGTAGAGCTCGGCGACGCGGGTCATGTAGGCCATCGCACCGAAGCCGTCGAGCGCGATGTGATGCACGCGGGAGTACCAGAAGTACCGCTCGTCCTCGATCTGCAGCACGACCGCGGCGATGAGGCGGTCCTCGAGCAGGTCGATCGGTGCGCTGAATTCGGCCTGCATCCAGTCCTGCGCGGCACGTTCCGGGTTCTCGTAGCCGCGGAAGTCCTGGTAACCGACATGGTCGTCGATCGTCAGGTCGATCACCTGTTGCGGGGTGCCGTCCACCTCGATCAGGCGGAGGAACCCGGTGCCGAACTCGGCGGATCCGATCTGGCTGGCGTCGTCGAGAATCTGCAGATCGAGCGGGCCACGCAGGTCCACGAACTGCGCGATGTTGATGGGGACCTCAGGGTCGACATGCTGCGCGTACCACATTCCGAGCTGCGCGGGCGACAGCGGAAAGACATCGGACTGGCACTCGATCGAGCTGCGGCCGTCGTTGTCTTCGTTGAGCATGATCGGCTTCAACTGATACCTCATTTTCCGGAACACCGCGGAGTCCCAAACAACCACTTGAATCCCCTCGCCCCCAGCCCATGGGCGCAGCAAAGACAGGTAAGGATCCAAATCAGATTCGACAAGGAAGAGACCGCATCGCCGATACGCGCGAGCGGGAACGGGTGCGCGCCGAGCGCACTGAGAACTATCGTCTGGTCATGCGACCTGTCACGTGGTCACACAACTTCCCGCGGTTCGCGCGATCGCCGAACTGCGACGAGGTCTCAACCTCATCGTGAAGGACACCGAAGCAGCCCCCTGCGCACCGAGTCCATGGATCCACCCTGCGCTCATTGATCGCCCTCCCGAGGAACAATCACGCCGCCACGAGTGGCAACGTCCCGAAATCGCGGCGAGTTCTGCCCGCACCGCAGGATGTAATCTACATCTCAACCAGGTCCGCTCATGCCCTTTTGGTATTTCTTCTAACAAGCGTCCAAGACCTGGCCCGGATTGTCGCGATCCGCACGCTCATCCAGCGCTTCGACACGGCGGACGCTCGATCATCTTCCCAGCTCAGCGGCGTTTCACAGCACGCGAACGCACCTTGTGCGCTAGTCACAGCGGTATTGTGATTCGGTCACAGGCCGTGACCTTGGGACACGATCCGGTCAGCCGGTGACGTCCAGATCGGCGATCACCTTGGTCGGACGGAGCCGCACCACCAGCTCCCCTGGCACGCCGTTCCGACGTCCGAACTCCTCCGCCCGGTCCGGCCCCATGTACCGGCCACCGATCGCGGTCGCGATGCGGATCAGTTCCTCGGGGTCCTCGGACACGGTGGCCACGCCCTGCACCTGGACGAAGGCATACGGCGGCTGTTCGAGGTCCACGCAGAGCACCACCCGGCCGTCGCGCGCCACGGCGCGGCCCTTGGCGGAGCCGGTGCCGGTGTTGAAGACCAGATCGTCACCGTCGACGACGAACCACACGGGAGCGACCAGCGGCCGGCCGTCGGACGCGGTGAAACCGAGCTTGCCCGTCCGGGTGCCCGCCGACAGGAACTCGCGTATCGCGGGATCGGCCAGAGTGATCACCCGCGGGAGGCTACGCGGTCGGGCCGTCGCGCGCGCGACTTTCAGGCGCGATAGCCGTCGGTGCCCGCCCTGGCCATGATGATATTCGGGATCACGGCCCGCGACGACAGCCTCAGCAGCGCGTCGACCACCTCGACGACATCGTTGACCTCGAGCATCGCCCCCGGCGGCACCTGCTCGTGGGTCCACGCGCTCATATCGGTGTCCACGAACGCGGGCGCAATGGTCGTGGCGCACACCCCGCGGCCGGACTCCTCGGCGTTCAACGTCGCCGCCATGCTGATCAGCGCCGCCTTCGTCGCGCCGTAGACCGCGAGGCCCTGCTCCGCGTACACACCGGTGATGGACGCGAGCGCGATCACCTTGGCACCACGGCCCGGGTTCGCGGCGGCGCCCGCCCGCAGCAACGGCAACGACTCCTGGAGCAACTGGAACGGCCCGCGGAAGTTCACCGCAACGGTCTTGTCGAACCGGCGCAGCGGAAAGTCCCCGATCTCCCCCGCGGTGCCGACTCCCGCGTTCAGGATCAGCGCGGTCATCGGGCCGAGCCGGTCCGCGTGTGCGGCCGTCACCCTGGCGATATCGGTCTCGTCGGCCATGTCGCCCGCGATCGGCACCACCTCGGGCGCCCCTGCGGCGCGCAGCCCATCCGCGACGGAGTCGAGCCGCGCGGGGTCCCTTGCGGTGATCGTCAACGAGTATCCCGACTGCGCGAGCCGAGTCGCGATCCCGAGCCCGATCCCCCGCGAGGCCCCCGTGACCAGGGCCGTCCTGTTCTCGCCGTCGCTCACAGCGTCACTCCCTTCAGTGCCCGCAGCCCCGCCGCGATGAACTCGGGCGTCGCCTCGGCGGCCCGCACCGCGCCGGCGCCGGAGTCCGATCCCTGCAGCGCGCGATGGGTGATGCCCTCACCGATCACACCCAACTTGAAGTTGGCGAGCGCGAGATAGAAGTTCCAGTCCCCGAGGTCGCGGCCGGACGCGACGGCGTAGCTCTGCGCCAGCGCGCCCGCCGACGGCAGCCGATCGCTGGTCCAGGCCGCCTGGGATCCGAGCACAAGGTCGAACACCGGGTCCCGGTACACACACATCAGGGCGACGTCGGTCAGCGGATCACCCAGCGTCGACATCTCCCAATCCACCACCGCCCGGACCCGCCCCGGGTCACGGGGATCCAGGATCGTGTTGTCGATCCTGAAGTCGCCGTGCACGATCGACGCGGCCGAGGTCGCGGGCATGGCCTCGGTGAGCGCGGCATGCAGGACCGCCACATCGGGAAGCTCCCTCGTCTTGACCCGATCCCATTGTCCCGCCCAGAGTTTCACCTGCCTCGCGACGAAGCCGTCGGGCCGCCCGAAGTCGCCCAGCCCCACCGCCCGGTAGTCCACCGCATGCAGATCGGCCAGGACTCGCACCAGCGTGTCGGCACTGGCCTCGACCTGATCATCGGAGAGCCCGGCGAGGTCGGCCTGATCCCGGACCACCGTGCCCTCGACGAATTCGACCACCGTCATCGGCGCGCCGAGTGCAGAGCCGTCGGCATCGAAGGCCACCGTCCGCGCAACCGGCACGGCCGTGCCCTGCAGCGCCGAGGTCACGGTGTACTCCCGAGCCATGTCGTGCGCCGACGGGGTCAACCCACTGGTCGGTGGCCGTCGCACCACCCACGACGACCGGTCGTCCCAGGCCCGGTAGGTCAGATTGGATCGGCCGCCGCTGATCAGCTCGACGTGCAGCTCCCCATGCAATTCGATGCAGCTGTCGGACAGGAACCGCTGCAGCGCAGCGATGTTCATTCCGGGAAGGCTCACTTCGCACCCCTCAGCTCGCGCTTGGCTGCCCCGACGACCCGCTTGGCGATGGCCCAACGGTGCACCTCGGACGGCCCGTCGTAGACCCGGAACGGACGGACCTCCCGGGAGAGCCGCGCCAGCGGCAGGTCGCCGGAGACCCCCATCCCGCCGCACATCTGCATGCTGCGGTCGACGATCCGGAAGACCGCCTCGGCGGCGTAGGTCTTCGCGATCGATGTCGCGTTCGACGCCGGGTCGCCGCTGTCGAGCTCCCAGCAGGCCCGTATCAGCAGAGCCCGGGTGGCGGCGATGTCGATTTCGTTGTCCGCCACCATCTTCTGAACCATGCCGAGGTCGCCCAGCCTGGATCCGAAGCCTTCCCGCTCGGCTACCCGGGCAACCGCGACGTCATGGCCGCGGCGCGCGGCGCCCAGCCAGCGCATGACGTGGGTCATCCGGGCCGGGCCGAGCCGCACCTGGGCGTACTCGAAGCCGCGGTCGACCTCGCCGAGCACCGCGGCGTCGGGAACCAGCAGGTCCTCGAAGAAGACCTCGCAGTGCCCGCCGATCATCGCCCGGTCCAGGGTGTCGATGTGTCGCCCCACCCGGATCCCGGGACTGTCGGCGGGCGCGAGGAACATCGTGGCCCCGCCACGCTGACCGGGCTCGCCCGAGGTGCGCGCCATGATGATGAAGAATCCGGCGCCGTCGGCGCCGGTGATGAACCACTTGTGCCCGTTGATCCGCCAGCCGCCATCCGCTCGGACCGCGCGGGTGGTCAGCGCCGACGGGTCCGATCCCGCTCCCGGTGCCGGCTCCGTCATCGCGAAGGCCGAACGGACGTCCCCGTGGGCCAGTGGCGCGAGGAACTGCTGCTTCTGCTCCGGGTTGGCGATGTGCGCCAACATGTGGACGTTGCCCTCGTCGGGCGCCGCGATGTTCAACGCGGTGGGACCGAACAGTGAGTAGCCGGCCTCCTCGAACACCGGGGCACGGTCCGACATGTTCAACCCGTGGCCGCCGAACTCGAGCGGGGCGTGCGGGGCGAACACCCCGGCGGCCTTGGCCGCCTGTTGCATGCCGATCCGCAGCGCGTCGCCGCCGCCGGCCGTGATGTCCCCGGCGTGCTCGTCCTCGATGGGCAGGATGACGTCGCGGGTGAAGGTCCTGGTGCGGTCGATGAGGTCCTGGACCTCGGGGGAATAGGTCAGATCGATCGACACACTCACTCCTCCTTCGTCACGTAGCCGAACGATCGCTCGGCAGCTGATTTCCACACGATCTCACAGGTTTGTCTGCCCGTCAAAGGAGTTCAGTAGATGCCAACGTGTAGCATGTTCAGCATTACTGAACAGATTGGATCGAGAGTTGACCAAGCCGGAGCACCTGCCCGACACGATCAGGCGGACGCGCCGGTCGGCGGGCCTGACATTGCGAGAGCTCGCGGGGCGGATGGCGATCAGCCCGGCGACGCTCAGCGCCATCGAGAACGGCAAGACCGGCGTCTCGGTCGAGCGACTGCACGCCCTCGCCGGGGCGCTCGACACCACCGCCGCACGGTTGGTGGGCGATGCCGGCACCACCCTCGCCCGCGGACCCTCCACCGCGGACCGCCGAGTGCGCACTTCCCGGCGCGAATCCCCAGGAGCGGCGGCGGCAACTGCACAGTCGACGGGTGACTGGCGCATGTTCCCAGCACTGCGCATCGACCCCGTGCTCGCGGCCGCGATCGACTCGTTCGTCGAGACCGGGTATCACGGCGCGACCATGCGCTCGATCGCCGAGCGGGCGGGCATGAGCGTTCCCGGCATGTACCACCACTACCGGGACAAGCAGGAGCTACTGGTGCGGGCGCTCGATCTCACGATGGACGAGCTGCACTGGCGGGTGCGGGCGGCACGGGACCAGGGCACCGGCGGGCTCGAGCGCGTCGGCCTCATCGTCGAGGCGCTCGCGCTCTATCACACGCACCGCAGGGAACTCGCATTCATCGGCGCCAGCGAGATGCGTAGCCTCGAACCGGCGAACCGGGCGCGGATCACCGACTCCCGCAATCAGATCCAATACCTTCTCGACGACGAGATCGACGCTGCGATCGCCGAGGGAAGCCTCATGACGCGGCATCCGAGGGATGCCGGACGGGCCATCTCGACGATGTGCACATCACTGCCGCAGTGGTTCCGGATCGATGGACCGTCCTCGCCCGAGCAGATCGCCGCGGAGTACGCGAGCTTCGCTCTCGATCTGCTCGGGCGGGGGTGAGTGCGGGGCTACAGGCCCTGACGCGAGTTCTCGTTGCGCGACTGCCCGGCCATGTCCGAGTTCGGTCGCGCCTCGGCGACCAGCGCCGGGATGACCTCCCCCAGCTCCGCCGGATCCCAACGGGCGTTCTTCGACACCCCGGGGCCCGCCACCCAGGTCTCCGCGACGCTGATCGAACCGCCGTGCACATTGAAGATCCGGCCGGTGATGCCGTCGGACTCCGGCGATCCGAGCCAGACGACGGTCGGCGAGATGTTCGCCGGTGCGGCGGCATCGAAGCCGGTGCGTTCCTTCTCGGCCTCCATCGCAGCGACGAAACCCTCTAGGCCCGCGGTCATCTGGGTGAGAGCGGTGGGGGCGATCGCGTTGACGGTGACGCCGAGCCGGGCGAGCTCGTCGGCGAGGATCACGGTGAACGCCGCGATGCCCGCCTTCGCGGCGCCGTAGTTCGCCTGCCCGATGTTGCCGTACAGGCCCGAGGGCGAGGAGGTGTTGATGATGCGCGGGTGCGCGACAGGGGTGCCCGCCTTGTGCTGCTCCCGCCAGTACGACGCCACGTGCTGCGACGGCGCGAACGTCCCCCGCAGGTGCACGCGCATGACGTCGTCCCACTGATCGACCGTCATGTTGACGAACATCTTGTCGCGGAGGATGCCCGCGTTGTTGACGAGCACGTGCACGGTGCCGAACGTATCGATCGCGCTGCGCACCAGCCGGCCTGCGCCGTCGAAGTCCGAGATGTCGTCCTTGTTCGCGATGGCCTCGCCGCCGAGCGCCTTGATCTCCTCGACGACCGCCTCGGCGGGCCCGAGGTCGTTGACGACGACCTTCGCTCCCTGCCTGGCGAACTCGAGCGCGTGCTCACGGCCGATGCCGCCCGCGGCGCCGGTCACGATCACGACGCGTCCCTCGTTGATGCCCATCCGTGCAACTCCCTCGCAGCTTGTCGGTCAGTCCCTCGGCCAGCTGAGACCCTGTCGGTCCTCGATCTGTTCGTTCAGCCGCCGCAACAAGGTAACCAGATCCCGTCGATCCTTCTCGTCCCAATCGGCGACGAGGGAGTTGATGCCGTCGACGTTGTGCTGCCGGTCGGAACGCAGCGCGCGCAGTCCGCCCTCCGTCGGCCGGAGTTTCCTCGCCGTGCCGCCCTGCGGGTCGGGAATTCTCTCGGCCAGCCCCTGCCGGACGAGCGCGGCGGTCTGCCGGTTGATCGTCGAGACGTCGAGGCCGAACGAGTCCGCCAGCTCCTTCAACGTCATCGGCTCGCCGATCTCGAGGCGACTCAACAACAGATACGCGGATCGGTCGAGCGCCTGCTGTTCCAGCCATCGCTTGGTCACCAGGGTGGTGTGGCGGGCCATCAGCGTGATCTCGCGCTCCAACCCGCGACCCGGGTCGATCTCCTCGGATTCCATCAGGGTCATCCTCGCATCACGCCGCCATACTCCCACCGATTGTGCACGATACATACGATGTGTACCGTACACATCTATTGCTTTCTTCGAACTCGATCAGCGCATAGAACACAAGAGAAGAGGTCCGTCGTGACCATTGCTGCCGACAGCGCGACGCGGCGCACCCGCTCCTCCACCTGGATCCTCGCCACGCTGGCGTTCTCCGGCATCGTGGTCTCGCTCATGCAGACCCTCGTCGTGCCGCTGATCCACGTCCTGCCCGAGCTGTTGAACACCTCGGCCTCCACCGCGTCCTGGGTCATCACCTCCACCCTGCTGGCCGCGGCCGTCGTCACGCCGGTCTCGGGCCGCCTCGGCGATATGTTCGGCAAGCGGCGAATGATCCTGGTCAGCATGGCTTTCCTGGTCGCGGGATCGGTGGTGTGCGCGCTGAGCGAGACCGTCCCCCTTGTGATCATCGGCCGCATCCTGCAGGGCGCGGCGACCGGGGCGATCCCGCTCGGCATCAGCATCCTTCGCGACGAATTGCCCGCCGAGAAGGTGGGCGGCGCGATCTCGGTGATGAGTTCGACGATGGGCGTCGGCGGTGCGATCGGCCTGCCGCTGGCCGCGGCGACGGCACAGAACTTCAACTGGCACATGCTGTTCTGGGCATCCGCGGTGCTGGGCGCCCTGGTCGCGATCGCGGTCGCGATCCTGGTCCCCGAGTCATCCGTCCGCAATCCGGGCCGGTTCGACTACCTCGGCGCGGTGGGGCTCGCGGCCGGCCTCGTCTCGCTGTTGTTGGCGATCACCAAGGGCGCCGAGTGGGGCTGGACCAGTGCGACCACCCTCGGGTTGCTCGCCGCGGCCCTCGTCGTGTTCCTGGCGTGGGGGTTCGCCGAGCTGCGCACAGCAGCGCCCCTCGTCAACCTCCGGGTGTCCGCCTCCCGACCGATCCTGCTGACCAACCTGGCCTCGGTCATGACCGGATTCGCCATGTACGCAACGTCGTTGACGGTTCCGCAGCTGCTGCAGTCACCGCCGGAGACCGGCTACGGACTCGGCCAGTCGATGGTCATGGCCGGGCTGTGCATGGCGCCCGCAGGCATCGTGATGATGCTGCTCTCGCCGGTCTCGGCCCGCATCACCAACCGGTACGGCCCGCGGACGACCCTGATGGTCGGCACCGTCGTCATCGCCGTCGGCTACCTGATCGGCGCCGTGCTGATGAACGAGGTCTGGCAGATCGCGCTCGTCTCGACCATCATCGGTGCGGGGATCGGCGTCGCGTATGCGGCCATGCCCGCCCTGATCATGCGCTCGGTCCCGCTGCACGAGACGGCGGCCGCGAACGGCCTCAACTCCCTGATGCGGATGGTCGGAACGTCCTTCGCGAGTGCCGTGATGACCGTGGTGCTGGCCAACATGACCATGTCGTTCGGCCCGGCCCTTGTGCCGACGCACCGGGCGTTCGTGGTGACATTCCTGATCGGCGCCGCGGCCGCGTTGCTGGCGCTGCTCATCGCGGCCTTCATCCCGCGTCGGGTCCCCGCGTCCGTCGTTGCCCCCACGCCGGCCGCGGACCTGGAGCCCGAACCGGCTCGCTGAGCACCGCGCCCGAGGTCCCGTAATAGAGCCCGGCCGCCCCACCGAGTGCTTACGATGTGTGCGTGGCCACCGTCATCGCCGGGCAGGCCGCACGGTCTGCCCGACGAAGCACTGTCGCAAGGACCGGTCCACGTGTGGGACACGTGCCGGGTCGATGGCTCGTGGTCGCGTGTGCCGTGGTGGTCGCGGCGTGTTCGAACGGACAGGAGACCCAGCCGCGGCCCCTGGCGCTGGACCGGGTGATCTCCGACGGCCGGTTGCCCTGGACCGACCGCCTGCTACCCCCGCAGATCCCGACGGTCGTCCCGCCCGGTCCGCCCGGCGCCGACCTCCCGAACGCGGACGCAGGCGTCAGCGTCTCAGGCGATCGCGTCGGTCTGTACGGCGGAAGCCTCGACCGGGTCCTGTGCGACCGGGAGCGGCTGGTCGCAGACCTCGAGAGCGATCCGGTCAAGGTGGAGGCCTGGTCCGGCGTGCTCGATGTCGACGACGTGCGGAGCTACGTGCGCACCCTCACGCCCGTGCTGCTGCGCGCGGACACGAGGGTGACCAACCACGGCTACAGCGGACAGCGCGCGACGTCGTATCAGTCGGTCCTCGAAGCCGGGACCATCGTGCTGATCGACGACCACGGAACGCCGCGGGTCCGATGCGCGCGGGGAAGCCCGCTGAGCGATCCGCGCTCGAGTTCGGAGCCTGCCGCGGCGGAGGACGAGTGGCCCGGCTACGACGCCGAGCGACTACTGCTCGTACAACCCGCCCAGCAGCCGATGGCGCAGGTCACGGTCGTGGACCTGACGACCGGCGGCCTCGCGGCCGTACCGATCGGGGCGGGACCCCAGCAGCCGGCGGATCGGCCCGGCGCGCTGCCCCCGATGCCACCCCCGGGCCCGCCCCCGCCGCCTCCGCCCGCGGCACAACTAGAGCCGCTCGCGGTCGCGCCGCCACCCGTCCAGAGACAGGCGCCCGCTCCGGCGCCCGAGCCACCACCACCGGCGCCCGCACCGCCCCCACCCGCGCCGGAACCACCGCCGCCCGCGCCCGCGCCGGTTCCCGCGGCCCCACCCCCACCGCCGCAGATCCAGGTCCAGATACCCGGGCTGCCGCCGCTGGTGATCCAGGTGCCCTGATCCCTACGGTCTACAGAGCTACGACAACACCTCGACGAGGGTCGTCTCGGTGTCGCCGATCATGTACTTCTCGATCGCGTCGAGGTGCTTGCGCCAGAACTCCTGAGCGGCGGTGGCATCGCCCTCGCGCAGCAGCCCGAGCAGCTTGAGATAGGCGCGATGCGCCGCACGGGCGGCGGGACGCTCGTTGCCGCCGCCATGCGAGGCGATGAAGAGGGCGTTGTGTGCATCGATGATGTGCACCAGCATCCCGCCGAGCACCGCGAGCGTCTGGTTTCCGGCGAGGTCGATGAGCGCCTGGTGGACATCGACGTCGTGGCGGGCGAACCCGGCGGAGTCCTCCACGAGGTCGGCACCCGCCTCGATCAGTTCCGCGAAGGTCGCGAGTGCCTCGCCGCGGTTGCCCTCCGCCAACATTCCCACCGCGGACACCTCCAGCGATGCCCGCGCCCGGTACACGTCGATGAGCGGTGTGCCCTGGTACTGCAGCAGCAGGCCGGTGTACCGCGCGGCCACCGATGCGTCGGGCGCCAAGACCCTCGCGCCCCCGTGTGCGCCGCGCAGCACCGTGATGATCGATTCGGATTCGAGGATCCGGAATGCCTCGCGCAGGGTCGGCCGCGACACCCCGAACTGTTCCATGAGCACGGCCTCGTTGGGCAACGGGTCGCCCACGTTGAGTTCGCCGGTGATGATCCGGCGCCGCAGGTTGGCTGCCACCAACTCACCGGCCTTCGGCACCCGGACCACCGTCGACTTCGTTCCGGACGTCACTCGCACCCCTCGCTCCTTTTTGGGTCACGCCCCGCGCTGACCAGGACAGATGACCGACCAAGGGTACAAGAGTTGACCGAATTGCTTGTTAACCACTCTCCCCCGGCTCACCCGACGAGAGATAGGCCCGCTGAACCGCGTCGAGGTCCGCGCCGATCTCGGCGGCCGTCCCCTCCAGCATCACCTGACCGCGGCGCATCACGTACACGCGATCCGCGACCCGCAGGACCTGGCGAACGTGCTGCTCAACCAGCAACACCCCGAGATTCTGGGTGTCCGCGGCCGCCCGCACCACGTCGAGGAGCCGCGCCACGATCTGCGGTGCCAGCCCGAGCGACAGCTCGTCCGCCAACAGCAGCTTCGGGTTCCTGGCCAGCGCCCTTGCCAGGGTGAGCATCTGCTGCTCGCCGCCGGACAACAGGCCGGCCGGTCGCCCGAGCAGCGCGCGCAGTTCCGGGAAGATCGCGCACGCGGCATCGGCCTTGACGCCCGCCAGCCGCAGGTTGTCCGCGGCTGTCAGCCCCATGATCACCGACCGCTCCTCGGTGACATAGCTCAGGCCGCGCCGCGCCAGGGTGGCGAGCGATGCCTTCTTGTCGGAACCGAGCACGGACACTCGGCCCGAGATCGGCGCCAACTCGCCTGCCACCGTCAGCATCGTCGTGGACTTGCCTGCGCCGTTGGCTCCGATCAGCGCCACCACCTCCCCCGAACGCACGGTGATGTCGAGGCCGCGGCACACCACGGTCCCGCCGTAGCCGGCACTGAGGCCCTGGCATTCGAGCACCGTCGTGGACGGCACGGCCTTCTCCTGGGTGGTGGTCATCGTGCTGCCTCCGTCGTGTCGTCTTCTGTGCCCAGGTAGGCGTCGCGAACCGCCGGGCTGGCGGCGATCTCCTCGGGCGTGCCGGCCGCGAGCACCCGGCCGGCTGCGAGCACCACGATCCGGTCACAGGTGGACATCACCAGACCCATGTCGTGTTCGATCAGGAGCACCCCGGCCCCGCGTTGCACGGCCAGGTGCCGAATGGCGACCGCGAGTTCTCGACTCTCTGCGTCGTCCAGTCCGGCCGCCGGCTCGTCGAGCAGGATGACGGAGGGAGCGGAGGCAACGGCGCGGGCGATACCCACCAGCCGGCGCTGGCCGTATGACAGCTCGCTCGGCAGCACGTCCAGGTCGTTCTCCAGCTCGAAGTCCCGCACCACCGCCGATGCACTCGGTGAGAGGGGATGGCGGCCCGGGGTGACGAGGTCGGTGAGCCGGGCGAGCCAGGTGGACTCGTCGGCGCCGGCGTGGATGTTCTCGCCGACCGTGACGTCCTCGAACAGCTCGAGCGACTGGAAGGACCGGCGCAGGCCGCCCTTGGAGCGCCGCGCGGTGGACCAGCCGGTGATGTCCTGGTCCCCCAGCGTGAGCTTGCCGGCCGCGGGGCTGACGAATCCGGTGATGGCGTCGATGACGGTGGTCTTGCCTGCGCCGTTGGGCCCGATCAGGCCCACTACCTGCCCGGGCGCGATGTCGAGGTCGACGCCGTCGACGGCGGTCACACCACCGAACCGGACTGTCAGGCCGCGCACCGTCAGTGGCGTCGGGGTGACCGACCCGGTGGGCGCCTCGTCTGACAGCTCATGTCCACGGCGCTTCTTGCGCGCCAGCACCGCAGCCAGTGCGGGGTTCTTCCGCACCCCGCGGGAGATCATGTCGGCGATGCCGTTCTGGTTGGTGAGCAGGGTGACGATGAGGATCACGCCGCCGAGCAGCGCGGCGATGGCCAAGCCCGACAGCAGCCGGCTGAAGACCGCGCCGGGCGCCATGAGCGAGCCGATGAGGCTACCCGTGACAAACCCGAGGCCGCCGGTCACCGCCTGGACCACGGCGTTGATCGACGCGAACACGTTGAACTCGAGGTAGGTGACGGCGGTGTTGCGCAGGCCGAGGAGGATGCCTGCCACCGCGGCGAGGCCGGACGCGAGCGCGAAGGCGTAGATCTTGACCCCGAACACGCTGATGCCGAGGGAGGCCGCGGCCCGCTCGTTGGTGCGCACGGCGATGAGCCGTCGCCCGGTGCGCGAGCGCCGCAGGTTCGCGACAATCAGACCGCAGACGACCAGCGCCACGAGGCACACCGTCGCCCACCGCTCGGGATGGACACTGGGCGTCACATCGAGTCCGAACAGGCTCAGCTGATGGATCTTCACCGAGCCCTCGAGCTTGTCGCCGGTGAAGGTCGGGTTGTTGAACACCATCTCCTGGATGGTGAACCCGAGTCCGAGGGTGACCACCGCCAGGTTCACACCGCGCGTCCGCAACGCCGGCAGTGCGAACACCACACCGATCGCGATCACCGCCGCCACGCTCACCAGGGCCGCGGGCACCAGTGGCCAGCCGGCCTCGCCGACGAGTCGCGCGGCGAACAGCGCGCCCAGGCCGCCGACGGTGTACTGGGCGAGCGAGAGTTGGCCGGCGAAGCCGGTCAGCACCACGATCGAGAGCAGGAACACCGCCGCGGCCAGGGTCAGTGTCAGCGACCGCAGCCAGTCGCCACCGCCCAGGATGATGCCCACGGCCACCAGGATCCCGAGGACGACGAGCGGCCAGCGGATCTCGCCGGAACCGAGCTTGGGCAGCCGCTCTGAGACATGGCTGCGCAACGGCAGCCCCTTCCCCCGCACCACCAGCACCACGAGGATCACCAGGAACGGCACAGCCCGGTTGACGCCGGTGAGCGTTTCCATCCCGAGCAGATCCCGCAGGTCGTCCTGGTACAGGACGACCAGGCTCTCACCCACGCCGAGCAGCAGGCCGCCGATCAGGGTCAGGGGGAAGGAACGGAAGCCGCCGAGCAGCGCCGCGGCCAGCGCCGAGACCGTCACGATCACCACGAAGGCCGACGGGGTGAGCCCGGTCAGGGGCGCCACCATGATGCCGGCCGCACCGGCAAGGGCGCCGCCGACGGTCCAGGTCAGTGTGGCGAGCCGCTGCGGCGACCAGCCGAGCGCGGCGGCGGCCCGCTCGTTCTCGGCGGACGCGGTGATTGCCAGGCCCACCCGGGTGAAGTTGGTCCACGCCCACAGCGCAGCCGTCGACAGGATCGCGATACCCAGCAGGATCATCCGATCCTGCTGCACCACAACGCCTCCCCAGCGATACGCCTCGTCGGGCAGGAAGGTCTTCACCCGGATCGACGTACTGCCGTAGTACTGCTGCACCCCCGCCTGCAGGATCACCATCAGGCCGAGGGTGGCGGCCAGCCGGACGATCGGCGCGGCGTTGGCGAGCCACCGCAACACCAGCAGCTGAAATGCCAAGCCGATCAGTCCGGCCACCACGACCGCCACCAGGAAGGCCGGCAGCAGCCCCCAGTGTTGGTCGTGCCGAAGGGTTTCCAGGCATATGTAGGCCCCCACCATGGCGATCGCGCCCTGGGCGAAGTTCACCACTCCGGATCCGCGGTAAACCAGCACGATGCCCTGCGCCAGGAGCGCGTAGGCGGAGCCCGCTCCCAGGCCGAGAATCGCGAACTGCAAGAACTCAGTCATTCGTCAATCTCCATGGTGGGGCGTGAACTAGGCGGTGGGGGTGCGCAGGTCGTACTGCGTGGGATCGGTGACAAGCACGTCACCGTCGAACGACATCTTGTACATCATCGAGTTCGAGATCCGCGGGAAGATCCCGAACTGCTCCACCGCTCCCGGAGTCCAGGCCGGGATCAGGCCGGCCATGTCGATGTCCTTGGCGTTCTCGAATCCCTTCCAGATGTCCGCGGCGTCGATCGTCCGGTTCTTTGCCACCTCGCCGAACGCGCGCACCGACAACCACGGGTTCACCGCATCGCCGGTGAGGTTCTGCAGCTCGAGCTCCTCCTTGCCGGACTTGTCCATGTCCGCCAGGAAGTCCTTGAGGCCGGGGAAGTCCTCGGTGCTCGACGAGGGCGCGGGGGTCGGGCTGGTGTACGTCGAGCTGGTGGCGAAGGTGCCGAGGTCCTGCAGGTCGGCCTGGGTGAAGCCCGCCGTCCCCAGCGCGAAGGTCAGCTTCGACCCGAGCTGCTCGAACGCCTGGGCGATCGGGTTGGCGTCGGTGGCGCCCAGCGCCATGATCACGCCCTGTGCGTCATTGCGCTCGGCCGCGGCGATGAACTGGGTGTAGTCGGTCGCGCCCGCGCCCACCGCCACGTCGTTGACGATCTCGGCGCCCTTCGCCTGTACCGCCGGGGTCAGCAGGCCGACCAGCTGCGCGGTGACCGGCAGGTCGGGACGCATCAGGGAAAGCTTGGTCTTGCCCTGCGCCACCAGGATGTCGATCATCCCGTACAGGTTGAGCAGCGAGCCGGAGAACGGGGTGTAGACATTCGTGGCGGTGAAGTCCGCCATGTTCACCGGGTTCAGCCCGACCCGGGCGATGCCGGCGTCGAACAGGATCTTCGACGTCGCCTCGGACGAGGCCGGCGTGAAGTCTGCGAGGGTCGCGACTGCCCCCTCGGAGACCATCTTGTTCGCGCAGTCGACCTCCTTGTTCGGATCGCCCATGGAGTCGCACTGCAGCAGTTCGAGCGGGCGTCCGTTCACGCCGCCCCGCTCGTTGAATGCGTCGACCGACGCGACCATGCTCGCGGCGTAGGTGGCGGATCCGAGGCCCGGCGCCTCGATGGGCACGATCTGACCGACCTTGATCGGATCACCGGTCGCGGCGTTGTCGGCCGCGTCTGCGCCGCTGTCGCTGCTACAGCCCGCGGCGAGCAGGCTTGCGGTCGCGAGAGCGGCGATCGCGGGGGCGATTCTCTTGAAGTTCACGGCGCGTCCTTTGCATGTGGGCAGCTTCCATCTCGGACGCCAACGCAGTTCCACCCCGTTGAACTGCGGTTACCCGCTCGCCCTCCGTCGCGGAACCGCGCTGCCGCCCGCCTTGGCTGCAGCGTATGGGAACGCGATGCAAAATATGGCGAACTTCACAAAAATTCAGTTACATGATGAGACGCAATTATCTCCCGCCCAGGTCAGGGCCTCTGCTGGAGATACCAGTCGATCAGCTCGGGGGCGTCGATCGCGCTCCGATCGAGGATCCGGTCCGCGTCGGCGCCCTGGAACATCCGCTTGATCGGCACCTCCAGCTTCTTGCCGGTGCGGGTGTGCGGGACACCGGGCGCCGCGATGATCTCGTCGGGCACGTGCCGCGGCGACGCCTGCTCGCGGATCGTCGACTTGATCCGATCCTCGAGCGCGCCGTCGAGCACCGCCCCGTCCGCGAGCACAACGAACAGGGGCATCCAATACCCGCCGTCCGGCTGCTCGGCCCCGATGACGAGCGCCTCGGCGATCTCGGGCAGGCGTTCGACGGCCTGATAGATGTCGGCGCTGCCCATCCGGATCCCGTTGCGGTTGAGCGTCGAGTCCGAGCGGCCGTGCATCAGCACGCTTCCCCGCTCGGTGATGGTGATCCAGTCGCCGTGCCGCCACACTCCGGGGAAGTCGTCGAAGTACGCGTCGTGGTAGCGCTTTCCGTCGGGGTCGTTCCAGAATCGGATCGGCATGGACGGCATCGGCTTGGTGATGACCAGTTCCCCCACATCACCACGGATGGGCACGCCGCCCTCGTCGTAGGCCTCGAGCGCGACGCCGAGGAAGGGCGCGGACAGTTCGCCCGGCCAGATCGGGACGGTGCGCGCGCCGCCGATGAATGCGGAGACCACGTCGGTGCCACCGGTGATGGAAGCCACCGGCACACCGACGTTCTCGGCGATCCAGAGCGAGGAGGACGCCGGCAGTGTCGATCCGGTGATCCCCACCGTGCGCAGCGCACTCAGGTCGTGGTCGCGACGCGGGACCACGCCCGCCTTCGCGCAGGCGAGCACGTAGCCCGGACTGGTGCCGAGCACGGTGGCCCGGTGCCGCGCGGTGAGCGCCCACAGCGAATCGACGTCCGGGTACCCGGGGTTGCCGTCGAAGCAGACGATGGTGGCACCGACCAGCAGTCCGGCGATCTGGAAGTTCCACATCATCCAGCTCGGGCTGGTGTACCAGAAGAAGGTGTCCTCGGGCCCGATGTCCATCTGCAGGGCAACCGATTTCAGGTGCTCGAGGAGCACACCGCCGTGCCCGTGCACGATCCCCTTCGGCAGGCCGGTGGTGCCCGAGGAGAACACCACCCAGAGCGGATGGTCGAAGTCGACGCCCACCGGTTCGAGCGGCGCCTCGCCCGCGGTCGCCGCGGCCCAGGACAGGACTCCCTCGGGCTCACCGGACTGGGAACCTGCGTCCGCACCGAGCCGCCGCACCAGCACGGTCGTCGTCAGGCTCGGCATCCCGGCCCGCAGTTCCGCGATCGAGTCGCGGCGGTCGTGCAGCTTGCCGCCGAAGCGGTAGCCGTCCGCGGTGATCAGCACCGACGGTTCGAGCTGGCCCAGCCGGTCCAAGGCGGCGGGGGCCGAGTAGTCCTGGCCGCAGGCCGCCCAGATCGCGCCGAGGCTCGCCGTCGCGAGGAAGGCCACGACGGTCTCCGGGATGTTCGGCAGGTAGCCGACCACCCGGTCGCCCGGACCGACGCCGTTCGCCCGCAGGGTCGCGGCCAGCGCACCCGCCTGCCTGCGCAGCTCCGCCCAGGACATGGTGACGTCCTCGGCGGCCGTCTCACCGGAGTAGACGATGGCGGGCCGGTCCGAGCGCTCGTTGCGCAGCACCTGGTCCACGTAGTTGAGCCGGACCCCGGGGAACCACACCGCACCGGGCATCCGGTCCTGCGCGAGCACCTCGCCGACCGGCGTCGCGGACCTGAGCCCGAAGTAGTCCCAGACCGACCGCCAGAAATCGTCGAGATGCTCGACCGACCATCGCCACAGCGAGTGGTAGTCGGGCACGGACACCGAGTACTCCCGCTCCACCCATGAGGCGAAATCGGTGATCCGGGCGTTCCGCACGTCGTCGCGTGTCGGTTCCCACTGCGGCTGAAGCGATTCCATGCGGTTCGTCCTCTCTCAGTCAGTCTGTTTCGGCCCGAGGTCCTCGGTGAGGACCTCCTGCACCACGCGCATCGCGGCGAGCGCGGCAGGCGCGCCGCAGTACCCGCTGGTGTGGATGATCGCCTCGGTGATCTCCTCGCGGCTCAGTCCGTTCCGGAGTGCACCGCGGACGTGCCCGCGCAGCTCCGATTCCGCGCGCAGCGCCGTCAGCATGCCCAGGTTCAGCAGGCTGCGGTCCCGCCGGCTCAGACCGTCGCGGGTCCAGACCGAACCCCATACCGTCTCGGTGATGTGCCGCTGGATCGCCTCGCTGTCGGTGCCGAGGTCGCGGGTCAACGCGCGATCGACGAAGTCGTCGCCCATCACCTCACGCCGGACGGCGAGGCCGGCGTCGAACCGGCCGCCGCCCTCCCCTTGGCCCTGGCCTGTCACTTCTTCGGGACCCGGATGATCAGGGCGTCACCCTGACCGCCGCCGCCGCACAGCGCGGCCGCGCCGACGCCACCGCCGCGACGCTCCAGTTCCAGCGCCAGGTGCAGCGCGATCCGCGCACCGGACATGCCGAGCGGGTGTCCGACAGCGATCGCACCGCCGTTCACGTTGACCTTGGCCGGGTCCAGACCGAGCTCGCGAGTGGACGCGATGCCGACGGCCGCGAAGGCCTCGTTGATCTCGACGAGGTCGAGATCGGTTGGTGCGATGCCCTCCTTCGCGCAGGCCTTTGCGATCGCGCGTGCGGGCTGCGACTGCAGGGTGGAGTCGGGGCCGGCCACCACGCCGTGCGCGCCGATCTCGGCGATCCAGCTCAGGCCCAGCTCCTGCGCCTTGGCCTTGCTCATCACGACCACGGCGGCGGCGCCGTCGGAGATCGGCGAGGCCGAGCCGGCGGTGATCGTGCCGTCCTTGCTGAACGCAGGGCGCAGCGTGCTCAGCGACTCGACGGTGGTGTCGGCCCGGATGCCCTCGTCCTCGGCGAAGACGATCGGATCGCCCTTGCGCTGCGGGATCTCCACCGGCACGACCTCGTTGTCGAACAGGCCGTTCTTCCAGGCGCGCGCGGCGTTCTGGTGCGAGGCCGCCGCGAACGCGTCCTGCTCCTCGCGGGTGATGTGGGTGGCTTCCTGCTGGTTGACCTGCTCGGTCAGCAGCCCCATCGCCTGGTCGGTGAAGATGTCGTGCAGGCCGTCGTACGCCATGTGGTCACGCATGGTCACGTCGCCGTACTTGAAGCCCTCACGGCTCTTCTCCAGCATGTGCGGTGCGCGGCTCATCGACTCCTGGCCACCGGCGACCACGATGTCGAACTCGCCCGCGCGGATCAGCTGGTCGGCCAGCGCGATCGCGTCGACACCAGAGAGACACACCTTGTTGATCGACAGGGCGGGCACGTCCATCGGGATGCCCGCGGCGACGGCCGCCTGGCGCGCGGGCATCTGACCGGCGCCCGCGGTGAGCACCTGGCCCATGATCACGTACTCGACACTCTCGGGCGCGACGCCCGCCTTCTCCAGCGCGCCCTTGATGGCGATGCCACCGAGATCGGACCCGGAGAAGCCCTTCAGCGAACCGAGGAGCCGACCCATCGGGGTACGGGCTCCGGCGACGATGACAGTGGACTCGGACATCAGCTTGCTGTTCCCTTCACATTTCTCAGCCACTTCGGATTTCTCGGCGACTGAACTGTTCACAACGATTCACTCCGGCGGACGATCGCCTCCGCGTGCCGAAGCACCGGCGCGTCCACCATCTTCCCCTCGAAGGCGAAGACCCCGCGCTCCTCGGACACCGCGGCGAGCACCCTGCGCGCCCAGGCGAGGTCCTCCGCGCTCGGTTCGTAGGCGGCCCGGATCACCGCGACCTGGCTCGGATGGATGGCCACCTTGGCGTCGAACCCGACCGCGACCGCGTCGAGGGACTCCGCGCGCAGACCATCGAGGTCTTTGATGTCGAGGTAGACCGAGTCCAGCGCGAACCTGGCGTGTGCCTTGGCCGCCAGCAGTGAGCCGGAGCGCACGTGCCTGGCCACATCGCGATAGGAGCCGTCGGTGTGGCGGCTGGCGTTCCCACCGAGCGCCGCGACCAGGTCCTCCGCACCCCACATCACCCCGATCGCGTTCGCGACCTGTGCGGACTCGGCAACCGTCAGGGCGCCGAGCGGGGACTCGATCAGGGCGATCACCTGGCGCGGGGCGAGGGAGCGCACCTGTTCCGCCGACTCGCACTTGGGCAGCATCACCCTCGGGTAGCGGGTCTGTAGCAGCGCCTC
Source organism: Rhodococcus sp. PvR044 (assembly GCF_040548995.1). Lineage (NCBI taxonomy): Bacteria > Bacillati > Actinomycetota > Actinomycetes > Mycobacteriales > Nocardiaceae > Rhodococcus > Rhodococcus sp. PvR044. The sequence continues at coordinate 237,548 of NZ_JBEPSX010000001.1, read as the reverse complement.
CAGGTCGAGCGCCTGGTCCTCGGTGCCCGCCGCGTTGATCCGCACCACGGTGCGCTCGGGGTCGAGCGGGGTGTCGATCAGCGCGCGACGTGCGGCCGCCTTGTCCGCGGGGGCGACGCCGTCCTCGAGGTCGAGGATGACGACGTCCGCGGCGGCCGCGGCCTTCGCGTAGCGCTCCGGCCGATCCGCCGGGCAGAAAAGCCAGGCCGGGCCGGGCGGTGTCCACCCCGAGGAGTGACCGGAGTTCGCTGTCATGACGGCCTCTTCCTGACCAGCGTCTTGCGCACCGCGATCGCCACCACGTCGCCGTGCTGGTTCCGCGCGGTGTGCGCCAGGGTGATGATGCCCTCGCCCGGCCTGCTCTTCGACTCCCGCTTGTCGGTGATCACCGTCTCGGCGTACATGGTGTCGCCGTGGAAGAGCGGCTTGGGGAAGGAGATCTCGGAGAACCCGAGGTTCGCGACGATCGTCCCCTGGGTGAGCTGGGCGACCGACAGGCCGACCAGGGTGGACAGCGTGAACATCGAGTTCACCAGCCGCTGGTTGAACGGCGGCAACTGCTCGCTGAACGCGGCGTCCAGGTGCAGCGCCTGAGTGTTCATCGTCAGCGTGGTGAACAGGACGTTGTCCGCCTCGGTGATGGTGCGACCGGGGCGGTGCTCGTAGACGACGTCGGTCTCGAACTCCTCGAACCAGAGCCCGCGCTGGACGACCCTCTTGCGGTCCGGCTGGCTCACAGCCCGGCCTCGCGCGCGATCAGCATCAGCTGCACCTCGGTGGTGCCCTCGCCGATCTCGAGGATCTTGCTGTCCCGGTAGTGCCGGGCGACCGGGTACTCGTTCATGAAGCCGTAGCCGCCGAAGATCTGGGTGGCGTCGCGGGCGTTGTCCATCGCGGCCTCGCTGGCGACCAGCTTGGCGATGGAGGCCTGCTTCTTGAAGGGCTTGCCCGCCAGCATGAGTGCGGCCGCGTCGTAGTACGCGGTGCGGGCGACGTGCGCGCGCACCTCCATCCGCGCGATCTTGAAGGCGATGGCCTGGTTGGCGCCGATCGGCTTGCCGAACGCCTCGCGCTCCTTGGCGTACTTGACCGACTCGTCCACGCAGCCCTGCGCCGCACCGACGCTCAGCGCCGCGATCGCGATCCGACCCTCGTCGAGGATGCGCAGGAAGTTCGCATACCCACGCCCGCGCTCGCCCAGCAGGTTCTCCTGGGGCACCCGAACATCCTGGAAGGTCAGCGGGTGGGTGTCGGAGGCGTTCCAGCCGACCTTGTTGTACGCCGGCTCCGCGGTGAATCCCGGCGTGGAGGTCGGCACCAGGATGGTGGAGATCTCCTTCTTCCCGTTCTCCTTCTCGCCCGTGACCGCGGTGACGGTGACCAGGCGGGTGATGTCGGTGCCGGAGTTGGTGATGAACTGCTTGTTGCCGTTGATGATCCAGTCGCCGCCGTCTTCCTTCGCGGTGGTCCTGGTGCCCCCTGCGTCGCTGCCTGCTCCCGGCTCGGTGAGGCCGAACGCGGCCAGCGCCTTGCCGCTCGTGAGCTGCGGCAGCCACTCCTGCTTCTGCGCCTCGTTGCCGAAACGGTAGATCGGCATCGCGCCGAGCGAGACGCCCGCTTCCAGGGTGATGGCCACGGACTGGTCGACCTTGCCGAGCTCCTCGAGGGCGAGGCACAGCGCGAAGTAGTCGCCGCCCTGTCCGCCGTACTCCTCGGAGAACGGCAGGCCGAACAGGCCAAGCTCGGCCATTCCCGCGACGACCTCGTACGGGAAGGTGTGGTTCGCGTCGTGCTCGGCGGCGACCGGCGCGACGACGGTCTGCGCGAAGTCGCGGACCACCTTCGCGAGCTGCTGGTACTCGTCGGGCAGCGATCCGGAGGAGAGGTAATCGGTCATGCCGCGGCGCCCTTCGTTGTCGTCTCTGCGAGTTCGGGTTGTCCTGAGTTATCGGAAGTTTCGGGTGCATGCGGGATCACGCGAGCGAGGATCTGGTCGACCTTCACCTGGTCGCCCGCCGCGACGAGCAACTCGACGGTGCCGTCGATGGGCGAGGTCAGCGAGTGCTCCATCTTCATCGCCTCGACCACGACCACCGCGGTGCCCGCGGCGACGGTCGCGCCGTGCTCCACGCCGACCGCGATGACCGCGCCCGGCATCGGGCTGGTGATCTCGGCCTCCCCCGCGTGCGCGTCACCCGTGCGGACGCTGACCTCCCGAACCTCGCGAAGGACCGCGGTCCCGTCGGTGCCCGAGAGCCAGATGTGACCGTCGTGGGCGGCCACCAGGTAGCTCGCCCGCAATCCGTCCACCGCGACGGACAGCGTGGAACCGTCCAATGATGCGGTCAGCCTTCGTGTTTCGCCATCCTCCATCGACACCAGCGCGTCGCCGGGCGTACCGACGATCCGCACGTGGTCGGTGCGGGCAGGCGAGGCGAGCCGGATGCTGGTCGGCGCCGGGGTACCGACCCGCCAGCCGGTCGGTCGCTCCCACAGGTCGGCCTCGGTGCCCTGGGGCCAGCGCGTCAGCCACCGGTAGGCGCCCGCCGCCATGAACTGCGCACCCGAGGCGTCGACCGCGACATAGTCCTCGAGCCTGCGGTCGAGCAGACCGGTGTCGAGGCGGCCCGCGACGACGTCCGGGTCCGCGAGCAGGAACCGCGCGAAGTCGATGTTGGTGACCACACCGAGCACCGCGGTGTCGGCGAGCGCCCGGTCGAGCTTGCGGAGCGCCCCGGCGCGGTCGGCGGCGTGCGCGATGACCTTCGACAGCATCGGGTCGTAGTCGCTGCCGACCTCGGTTCCCGCCCGCAGGCCCGAATCGATCCGGATACCGGGGCCGGACGGCTCCACGACGTCGAGGACCAGTCCGCCCGTCGGCAGGAAGCCGCGGGCGGGGTCCTCGGCGTAGACGCGGGCCTCGATGGCATGGCCGGTCATGGTGATCTCGTCCTGGGAGATGCCGAGCTTCTCGCCTGCGGCAACCCGGACCTGCCACTCGACCAGATCGAGCCCGGTGACCATCTCGGTGACCGGGTGCTCCACCTGCAGGCGCGTGTTCATCTCCATGAAGAAGAACTCGTCGGGGCGGTCCGCGGAGACGATGAACTCCACAGTGCCCGCGCCGGTGTAGTCGACGCTCCGCGCGGTGTTGCAGGCCGCCTCGCCGATCCGGGCGCGGGTGGCCTCGTCGAGCAGCGGCGACGGCGCCTCCTCGATGACCTTCTGGTGACGACGCTGCAGGCTGCACTCGCGCTCGCCGAGGTGTACGACGTTGCCGTGGGTGTCGGCGAGGATCTGCACCTCGATGTGCCGGGGGCGCAGCACGAAACGCTCCAGGAACAGGGTGTCGTCGCCGAAGGCGGAGGCGGCCTCGCGGCGCGCGCTCGCCAGCGCGTCGGCGAGCTTGTCCGGCTCCTCGACCAGCCGCATGCCCTTGCCGCCGCCGCCCGCGGACGGCTTCACGAGAACCGGGTACCCGATGTCCACGGCCGCGGCGATCAGCTCGGCGTCGGTCAGTCCGGGCCTGGCGATGCCGGGCACCACAGGGACGTCGAACTCGGCCACCGCGTTCTTGGCGGTGATCTTGTCGCCCATCACCTCGATGGCCCGGGCGGAGGGCCCGAGGAAGGCGATGCCCGCGTCCGCGAGGGCGGCCGCGAAGGCCGCGTTCTCGGAGAGGAATCCGTAGCCGGGGTGCACCGCCTGGGCACCCGTCCGCTTCGCCGCGTCGACCACCTTGGCGATGTCGAGGTAGCTCTCGCGCGCCGCCGCGGGGCCGAGCAGGACCGCGGTGTCGGCCTCGCGCACGTGTCGCGCGCCTGCGTCCGCCTCGCTGTACACCGCCACCGAGCGGATGCCCATGGCACGCAGGGTGCGGATGACGCGGACCGCGATCTCGCCGCGGTTGGCGACGAGAACGGTGGAAAATTCAGTCATCTCACTCACATCCTGAAGACGCCGTAGGAGACCGGCTCGAGTGGCGCCTGAGCGCACGCCGAAAGTGCCAGTCCTAGAACAGTTCTGGTGTCCGCGGGGTCGATGATTCCATCGTCCCACAGTCGGGCGGTCGAATAGTAGGGGTTGCCCTGTGCCTCGTACTGCGCCCGGATCGGCGCCTTGAAGGACTCCTCGTCCTCGGCGGACCAGGGCTTGCCCGAGGCGTCGAGCTGGTCGCTGCGGACGGTGGCCAGCACCGAGGCCGCCTGCTCGCCGCCCATCACCGAGATCCGCGCGTTCGGCCACATCCACAGGAACCGGGGCGAGTAGGCGCGGCCACACATCGAGTAGTTGCCCGCGCCGTAGGAGCCGCCGATCACCACGGTGAGCTTCGGGACGCGTGCGCACGCCACCGCGGTCACCATCTTGGCGCCGTGCTTGGCGATGCCGCCCGCCTCGTAATCGCGGCCGACCATGAACCCTGCGATGTTCTGCAGGAACAGCAGCGGCACGCTGCGCTTGTCGCACAGCTCGATGAAGTGGGCGCCCTTCATCGCGGACTCGGCGAAGAGCACGCCGTTGTTGGCGACGATGCCGACCGGGTGTCCGTGGATGTGGGCGAAGCCGGTGACCAGGGTCTTGCCGTACTCCGCCTTGAACTCCTGGAAGCCGGATCCATTGCCGGCACCGCCGGCGCCACCGTCCACGATCCGGGTGATCACCTCGTGCACGTCGTACGGGGTGCGCGGGTCCGTCGGGACGACGTCGTAGAGCTCCGCCTGCGGCGCGGTCGGCTCGACCGTCGGGATCACGTCCCATGGCCGGTCCGTGCGCGGGCCGAAGGTCGCGACGATCCGCCGCACGATGCGCAGCGCGTCCTGATCGTCCTCCGCGAGGTGATCGGTGACGCCGGAGACCTTCGAGTGCAGGTCACCTCCGCCCAGGTCCTCGGCCGTGACGACCTCGCCGGTCGCGGCCTTCACCAGCGGCGGGCCACCGAGGAAGATGGTGCCCTGGTTGCGCACGATGACGGCCTCGTCGCTCATCGCGGGGACGTAGGCGCCGCCCGCGGTGCAGGAGCCCATCACCGCGGCGATCTGCGGGACGCCCTTGGCGCTCAGGTTGGCCTGGTTGAAGAAGATGCGCCCGAAGTGCTCGCGATCGGGGAAGACGTCGTCCTGGCGGGGCAGGAAGGCGCCGCCGGAGTCGACCAGGTAGAGGCACGGCAGGTTGTTCTGCAGCGCGATCTCCTGCGCGCGCAGGTGCTTCTTCACGCTCATCGGGTAGTAGGTGCCACCCTTGACGGTGGCGTCGTTGGCCACGATGACGCACTCGCGACCGGAGACCCGACCGATGCCGGCGATCACGCCCGCGCCGGGGCACTCGTCGTCGTACATGCCGTTCGCGGCCAGCGGCGAGAACTCGAGGAACGGGCTGCCCGGATCCAGCAGGGTGTCCACCCGCTCGCGCGGCAGCAGCTTGCCCCTGCTCACGTGGCGTTGTCGCGATTGCTCACTGCCGCCGAGCGCAGCGGTCGCGAGTCGCTCGCGCAGCTCGGTCACCAGGCGTACGTGCTCGCCCCGGTTGCGCTCCCCGTCGATGGTCATGTCGTCGCCCTGTCTGCTCAGATCGGTTCGCGGTCAGTTAATTGCCAATAACCGAATCTAAGATAACTATGATTAACTGAGTTGTCCAGACCCACAGGTTGAAGGGAGGTGCCGACGTGACAACCGATGATTCGGCGCTGACCAAGCGCGGCCGCGCGAAAGCAGATCGCCGTCGGCAGCTCCTGCAGGCCGCCGCCCGCCTGATCGCCGAGCGTGGTTTCGCCGGGGTTCGCCTCGAGGACCTCGGATCCGCGGTCGGGATCAGCGGCCCCGCCGTCTACCGGCACTTCCCCAACAAGGAGGCGCTGCTGGTCGAACTGCTGGTCGACATCAGCCGTCGCCTGCTCGAGGGCGGTATCTCCGTCGCCGACGTGGCCTCGACCCCGGACGAGGCGCTCGCCGGCCTGATCGAGTTCCACCTCGACTTCGCGCTCGGCGAGCCCGACCTCATTCGAGTGCAGGACCGCGACCTGGAGTCGCTGCCCGCGGCCGAGCGCAGGCAGGTCCGGCAGTTCCAGCGCCGCTACGTCGAGGTGTGGGTCGAGGTCCTCCGGAAGGTCGACGCGGACCTGGCGGAGTCGGATGCCCGGATCAAGGCGCACGCGACGTTCGGCCTGATCAACTCCACCCCGCACAGCGTGAACCCGTCCGCTCCCGCCCACACCAGGGCGGTGCTGCGCGCGATGACTGCGGCGGCGCTGGCTCCTGGGGTCTGAGGCCTCGGCGCCCTCGCCGTGAGGACGCACACCCCTTCACAAGGTCGCACCCCCTTTGGGGCGCCAAATCCTGTGCGTTCTCAACAAAAGCTGTGCGCGGCCGGCTCCGGCCTACGGCCCGATCGACGGGATGTCACGCGCCGCGCTGAGGCGATCCCGCGCAAACATCACCGCGAGCAGCAGCGCCAACGCGACCGCGGCCCACAGGCCGGCCAGCCCGACCCCGCGGTGCACCGCCGCGCCCGCGGCCACCCCGAGCACCAGGCCGAGCCACAGCCCGGCGAACCGTACCCACTCCCACCGCGGCCCGCCGGTCAGCGCCGCGGCGATGCGCTGCCCCAGCTTGACCAGCGTGCCGGTCATGTAGGTGAGGCTGATCGAGGACTCGCCCGTCCGCTCGAACACGGTGTTCTCCGCCCCCATCGCCAACGCAAGCGCGGCGACCACGACCTGCCGCGGGCCGATAGCCGAGGCCGTCACCGCCGCAACCAGCAGGCCCGCGACGAGGCACATCACAATCGATCTGCGGCGCGCGTGAGCAATCCGCCCCAACACCGAACCCAGCACCACACCGAGCACGAACAGCCCGATGACCGCGGCGCCGACCGCGGCGACATGCCAGTGGCCGTCGACCGCACCGACCGCCATGCGAGTGGAGTTCCCGCTCATGAACGAGACGAAGAACCCGCCAAGGGTGATGTACCCCATGGCATCGACGTAGCCGGCCAGGGCCGCGAGTAGCACCGCGTAGACAAACGTTCGGCGCCCGACATCGACTACCACTGAGTCCCTACCCGGATGGGGTCGGCCGCAGACGCCGCGGCGGCACGCCGGTCGCGGCTACTCCTTCCTCGTCAGCGCGGTGTAACCGAGGGTCAGCACGGCCGCTGCCGCGATGCTGATGATCCAGCGCCACCAGTCGATGCCCTTCGTGTCGCCGGTGTCGCTGATCATGCCCCAGATCCAGTACCCGATGAGTGCACCGGCGATGCCGAGCAGGACGGTGATGACCCATCCCATTGCCTGCTTGCCAGGGATCACCAGGCGTGCGAGCACGCCGATGACCGCGCCGAAGATGATGGTGCCGATGATGTCGCCGATCATTGTGGGCTCCTCTCGTGCCACCTCAGTCGCGCGATCGCGTGCTGGGTTGTCGATCTTGATAGTGACACGGTGACGTCGTCGGAGGAACCCCTGCCGCCCCAGACCGGCGGTGCCCCGCTCTCCTGTGGTCCGGAGAGCGGGGCACTCGGTGCACGGCCGGTCGGGGGAACCGGCGTCACCGGTCAGGCGTGCACGATCACCCCGCGGATGTTCTTGCCGCTGCGTAGATCCTCGTAACCCTGATTGACGTCCTCGAGGCGGTACTGCGTGGTGATCAGCTCGTCGAGCTTGAGCTGACCCGCGTCGTAGAGCCGCAGCAGCTTGACGATGTCGTACTGCGGATTCATGGACCCGAACAGCGAGCCCTTGATGGTCTTCTGGTTCAGCGTCAGGTCGCAGCCGGACACCTGCACGGTGAGCTTCGCCGGATCGGCCAGCCCCGTGATGACGACGGTGCCGCCCTTGCCGATCACCGCGGTCGCCGCGGACACGACCTCCGCGTCCACGGTGCCGACCAGGATCAGGGCGGCGTCGGCGCCCTGGCCCCAGGTCAGTTCGTTCACCTTCTCGGCGGCACTCGCCGCGTCGGCGAAGGCATGGGTGGCGCCGAACTTCAGCGCGGTCTCGCGCTTGAGGGCCACCGGATCGACGACGACCACGTACTTGCAGCCCGCGCTGACCGCTCCCTGCACGGCGTTGATGCCAAGGCCGCCGATGCCGTAGATGACGGCGGTGTCACCCGCGTGCAGGTTGCCCGCGTTGACCGCGGTTCCCCACCCCGAGGGGACCCCGCAGCCGACCAGCACCGCGGTCTCCAACGGCAGCCAGTCGTCCACCTTGACCACCGAGTGCTGCGAGATGGTGGCCCGCTCGGCGAACGTGCCGAGCATGCACATGGCACCGAAATCGGTTCCCTTGGAGTGGAACCGGAAGGTGCCGTCCGGCATCGAACCCTCCAGGATGGTGGCACCCATGTCGCAGAGGTTCTGCCTGCCCGTCGAGCAGTAGCGGCAGGTGCCACAGTTCGGGATGAAGCTGCACACCACGTGGTCGCCGGGCTTGACCTTCGTGACGCCCGGCCCGACTTCCTCGATGATCCCCGATCCCTCGTGCCCACCGACGATCGGATAGCGCGGCGGCAGGTCACCGTCCGTCAGGTGTAGGTCCGAGTGGCACAGGCCAGCGGCGGTGTACTTGATCAACACCTCACCGGGGCCGGGGCCGTCCAGATCGAGCTCCATCAACTCGAACGGCTTTCCGGGCTCCAGGAGCACGGCTGCGGTCGTCTTCATGGTTTCTCCTCGTAAGTTGTTGTCAGAGCGCGATGTTGACGGACTTGGTGATCGTGTAGGCGTCGAGTCCGGCCGCCCCCAGCTCGCGGCCCCAGCCGGACTGCTTGTATCCACCGAAGGGCATCGCGGTGTCGAAGCCGTTGTACTGGTTGATCCACACGGAGCCGGCCTTGATCTGCCGCGCGGTGCGGTGCGCCTTGGAGATGTCGCGGGTCCAGATTCCCGCGGCCAGGCCGTAGATCGAGTCGTTCGCGGCAGCGGCGACGCCGGCCTCGGCGTTGAACGGCAGCGCCGCGACCACGGGGCCGAAGATCTCCTCGCGGACGATGCTGAACTCCGGCTTGACGTCCACGAAGACGGTCGGCTCGACGAAGTAACCGGTCTCGCCCCACCGCTTGCCGCCGGTCAGCGCCCGGGCGCCGTCCGCGAGGCCCTCGCGCAGGTAGCCGGTCACCTTGTCGAACTGTTCCTGCGAGACGAGCGGGCCCAGTTGGGTCGCCGGGTCGAGACCGGGTCCGATCTTCACCTGGCTCGCCGCGTCGGCGACCGCCTGGGTGAACTCGTCGAAGATCCTGTCCTCGACGAACAGCCGCGTCCCGGCGACACAGCACTGACCGTGGTTGAAGAGCCAGGCATTGAGCGAACCCTCCACGGCGGCATCGAAATCGGCGTCCGCGAAGACGATGTTCGGGCTTTTGCCGCCGAGCTCGAGGGAGACCTTCTTCAGGTTGCCCTTGGCGGCCTCGACGATCTTCTTCCCGACCTCGGTCGAGCCGGTGAAGGCGATCTTGTCGACGTCGTCGTGCGCGGACAGCGCGGCGCCCGCGTCGCCGAATCCGCTGATGATGTTCACGACGCCGGGCGGGAAGCCTGCCTCCTGGAACACATCACCGAGCAATAGCGCCGTCAGCGGCGTCTGCTCGGCGGGCTTGAGGATGACGGTGTTACCTGCGGCGAGTGCGGGCGCCAGCTTCCACGAGGCCATCAGCAGCGGGAAGTTCCACGGCACGATCAGCCCGCACACACCCACCGGCTCGCGCAACGTGTAGGCGTGGAACTGGGCACCCGGCGCAAAGGGCATCGACACGTTGACCGTGCTGCCCTCGATCTTGGTTGCCCAGCCGGCGTAATAGCGGAACACGTCCGCGGCCCAGGCGACATCCACCGCGGACGCGATGCCCGCCGACTTGCCGTTGTCGAGCGCCTCGAGCTGACCGAACTCCTCGGCCCGCTCGCTGAGGATGTCGCCGACGCGCCAGAGCAGGCGCTCGCGCTCGTTCGGCTTCATGCCGGGCCACGGGCCGTCGTCGAACGCCACCCGCGCGGCGCGAACCGCCCGGTCGACGTCCTCGGCCTGACCATGTGCGACCTCGGTCAGCGCGTTCCCGGTCGCGGGGTCGTAGGTCGGGAAGGTGCGACCCGAGGCGGCCGGGGTCCATTCGCCGCCGATCAGCAGCTTCTTCGGGCCGCCGGTCAAGAACCCCTGCACCTCGGTCTTGAGCGGGAAATCGGCGATCGCCGTCATCGGTTCCTCCTGCGAGAGTTGGTGTGTGATGCACGCCATACTTCGCCGGTTCCGATACGGATAACTGTGCGACTTCCGGACAGCCCTAGGGCGTCACCTCGAGCGCACGGATTCTCGAATACAGTGTGCTACGGCTGATTCCGAGCTTCGCGGCGGCATGCACCTTGTTTCCGCCGCATTCCTGCAATGCATCGATGATCGCCTGGCGTTCCGCACGCTCGCGGCCCGCGAGGCGGGAGACGCGCGAGCTGGTCCGGTACGCATCGGGCAGATCCGCGAGCCCGAGCCTGGTGCTCGCGCGGTCGCGCGCCGTCCTGGTCAGCACCACCCGCAACTCGGTCAGGTTGCCCGGCCACTCCCCTGCCACCAGTGCCTCGAGCGCGGTCGAGGTCAGGCTCAGCCCGGGCTCGATCTCGTCGAGCATCGCCTGGGCGATCTCCGGCAGTTCGCCGAGCCGCTGACGGAGCGGGGGCACCGCGATGCGCTCGGGGCACCGCGCGATCATCGCCGCCGCGGCCGGGGGGAGTTCCTCGATCGGGCTGCTCGTCAGCACCATCCGAGGTCCGCCCTCGGCGACCAGGAGGTCCGTGACCACGGGAAGTATCGACGCGGGCAACAGGTGCGCGTGTTCGACGGCCAGCACGCCACCCGACGTCGATGCCTGCTCCAGCAGCGCCGACAACCATCGACCCTGCCCGACTATCGGTATCCGCGAGGCATCCGTCCAGTGCACGGCGTCGACGCCTGCGAGATCGCGCACGGCCGTGGTGCGGCCCGAACCGGACTCGCCGACGATCGCAACGGACTCGGCGGTCGCGCGCACCCGTCGCAATTCCGAGCGCGCCCGGTCCACGACCCCCGCACGGTCGGCGCGGCGCCTGATCGGCACGTGCTGTCGGTGCACCTGCTCGACCAGAAACAGTGTGCCCCCGTTCGTTCCGGCGATCCGGTCGGCCTGCACCTTCGCCAGCTGGCCGGAGGCCAGTTCGAGGTTCACCGTGCGCGATTGGTCCGGCAAAAGGTCGGCCGCGAGCCCGCGCAGCGCGGCGTGGTCGGCCACGTCGAGGAGATCGAGCGCGGTCCGGTTGCTCAGCAGGATGTCCTCGCCGATCGCGGCGACGGCGACATGGCGTTGCGGCGATACCCGCTGGAAGGCGTCCACCAACCGCTGCTCCGACGCCCGCGAACCCTCGAGCAGGCGCCGCTCGATGTCCGCCGCGGCGCGCTGCAGAAAGGGCGCGAACAGCGAGTTCGCCCGCGGGGCAATGCAGGTCATGTCCAGGATCCCCTCGACCCTGTGCGTCACCGGATGCAGGATCGGATGCCCGTAGCAGCTCAGCCCCTTCAGGCGCTCCAGGTAGTGCTCCTCGCCGTTGATGACGATTCCGCGCCGCACCTCGACCGGGGTACCGATCGCGTTGGTGCCCGCGGTGTCCTCACCGAACCTCGAGCCGATCACCGCGCCGAGCTTCTCCATCTTCCGCTCGACCTGATGGTTGTCGAACACCCGCGCCACGATCCGGCAGTCCCGGTCGGCGAGCAGGAGGCACAGCCCGGTGCCCGCGATCTGGATCGCAACCTCGTCGAGGATCGGGCGCGCGGCCCGCAGCAATCGGCTGGAGAGGTCCAGGTCGGTTGCCGGGTCAGCGTCGAAGCCGTCCCCCGGGCCGACGCCACTCAACGCGGATCGCTTCCAGGACAGCGCTATCTCGGGCCGGACCGGTTCCCGCCCGCTCGTCTCGCCGGGGTTCATCAGCCGGCCCGCCTAGCCCCGCCCGATCAACTCGACGGACTGCTCGCGCATGTCGATCTTGCGGATCTTGCCGGTCACCGTCATCGGGAACTCGTCCACGACGTGGACGTACTTCGGGATCTTGTAGTGCGCCAGCTTCCCCGCGCAGAAGGCCCGCACCGAGTCCGCGTCCAGCTCCGGCGCGCCCTCACGCATCCGGATCCACACCATCAGTTCCTCGCCGTACTTCGCGTCCGGCACGCCGATCACCTGGGCGTCGAGGATGTCCGGATGCGAGTAGAGGAATTCCTCGATCTCGCGGGGATAGATGTTCTCGCCACCGCGGATCACCATGTCCTTGATCCGGCCGGTGATGGCGACGTAGCCGTCGGCGTCCATCACTCCGATGTCGCCGGTGTGCATCCACCGTGCGGTGTCGATGGGCCCCAGTTTGTATGGTCGCTCCGCAGGCTCCGCTCCGGCAGGCTTCTCCGGGGTGTTCTCCCAGTAGCCGAGCATCACCGAGTACCCGCGCGTGCACAGCTCGCCCGCCTGTCCCCGGGGCAGCGTCAGCCCCGTCGCCGGGTCGACGATCTTCACCTCCAGGTGCGGACCCACCCGGCCGACGGTGGACACCCGCTGCTCGATCGTGTCGTCGGATCGGGTCTGCAGCGAGACCGGCGAGGTCTCGGTCATGCCGTAACAGATGGACACCTCCGCCATTCCCATCTGCTCGATCACCTGCTTCATCACCTCGACCGGGCACGGCGAACCGGCCATGATCCCGGTGCGCAGGCTGGACAGGTCGTAGCTCGCGAAGTCCGGGTCGGCGAGCTCGGCGATGAACATCGTCGGCACCCCGTACAGGGAGGTGCACCGCTCGGCCTGCACGGCCTCGAGGGTGGCCTTCGGATCGAACGCGGGGCCGGGGATCACCATGGTCGCGCCGTGGGTGGTGCACGCGAGGTTGCCCATCACCATGCCGAAGCAGTGGTAGAACGGCACCGGGATGCACACCCGGTCCGCCTCGGTGTAATGGCACAGCTCGCCGACGAAGAATCCGTTGTTGAGGATGTTGTGGTGACTGAGCGTCGCACCCTTCGGGAATCCCGTTGTACCCGAGGTGTATTGGATGTTGATCGGGTCGTCCGCGGAGAGTGCGGACTGCGCCGTCGCCAGCCTCGACGGGTCGGCGGACTGGGCTGCGGTCCCGTCCGTGACCAGCGCCTGCCAATCCGTGCTGCCGAGCAGGATCACCGATTCCAGGTCGGCGCACTGCGGCCGGACGGTCTCGATCATCCCGGCGTAATCGGAGGTCTTGAAGCTCGGCGCGGCCACCAGCATCTTGATGCCCGCCTGCTCGAGCACGTACTGCAATTCGTGCGACCGGTAGGCGGGGTTGATGTTCACCAGGATCGCGCCGATCTTCGCGGTGGCGAACTGGATCAGCGTCCACTCCGGGCAGTTCGGGGCCCAGATGCCCACCCGGTCACCCATGCCGACCCCGCGCTGCAGCAGGCCCGCCGCGACACCGTTCACGTCGGCGGCCAGCTCGGCATAGGTCCATCGCCTGTCTGAGGGCCGGTCCACGAGCGCGTCACGGTCGCCGTGCGCCGCGACCGTCCGATCGAAGTTGTCCCCGATGGTGTCGCCCAGCATGGGGGCATCCCAGACTCCCGAGGCGTAGCTGGGCAGTGCGGTGCTCATGTGATTCCTCTCCTGGGCGCCGGTGAGCGCCTCGGGGAGGGCCCGCCGGTGCGGGCCCTCCCGTGGTCGAACCTACTCGTGCGGATGTGACTTACGACATAGTCGGCGGTGCGGGGTGACCGTAACTGTCCAAGGTCCGGACACCCCGCCCGCGGGTGGCTAGAGCGCGTGATCCTTGGTCTCGACCAGCGCCTTGGTGCAGAAGAAGCTCAGCACCGACAGTCCGGCGAGCATCAGACCGATCGCGAAGCTGCCGTAGGTGGAGGCGAGCGGCGCGGCGATCAGCGGCGGGATGGCGCCACCGAGCACGCCCGCCAGGTTGTAGCCCAGGCCCGCGCCGGTGTAGCGGTACCGCGTCTGGAACATCTCGGGCAGCAGCGCACCGCAGGGGCCGTAGGCGATCCCGAAGATGGCGAGCGTGCCGAACATGCCGATCACGAACGCGACGGGCGATCCGGTGTCGAGGATGGGGAACAGGGCAAGCGCCCAGACCAGCGCGGCGACGCAGGACGCCATGATCACCTTGCGGCGACCGATCCGGTCCGAGTAGAGCGCGGAGACGATGATCGCGATACCGAAGACGACGGCGGAGGCGATGCCGACCATCAGCACGAACGGACGGCTGAAGCCGAGCGTCTTGGTTCCGTAGCTGGTGAGGAAGGCCGTGCCGAGGTAGAAGAAGGCGAACAGCGTGGCCAGGGCCCCTGCGGAGAGCAGGATCTCCTTGCGCTGGTAGCGCCAGGCGTCGAGGAACGGCAGGGTCCTGGGCGCCGCGTCCGGCCCGTCGAGTGCCCGCTGCGCCTGGTTGGCGCGGAAAACCGGGGTCTCCTCGATGGCGAGGCGCATGTACAGGCCGATGCCGACCAGGACGATGGAGAACAGGAACGGCACACGCCAACCCCAGGTGAGGAAGGCCTCGTTCGAGTCGCCGAGCACGGCCCCGGTGATGAGGAAGGTGCTGCTGGAGAGGATGAAGGCGATGGCGGGGCCGAGCTGCGGGAACATCGCGTACAGGCCGCGCTTGCCCGGCGGTGCGTACTCGGCGGTCAACAGCGTCGCGCCTGCCCACTCGCCGCCGACCGCGAAGCCCTGCCCGAAACGGAGCAGCACGAGGATCAGCGGGGCCGCGACCCCGATCGTGGAGGCGCTCGGCAGCAGACCGATGAGCAGGGTCGAGATGCCCATCAGGAGCAGCGTCGAGATCAGGGTCTTCTTGCGGCCGATCCGGTCGCCGTAGTGGCCGAACAGCATCGCGCCGACGGGCCGGGCGATGAACGCGACGGCAAAGGTCGCGAACGAGGCGACTGTTCCTGCTGTCGATCCCAATGCCGGGAAGAACACCTTCGGGAACACCAGCGCCGCTGCCGTCCCGTAGATGAAGAAGTCGTAGAACTCGATGGTGGTGCCGATGCAACTCGCGATGGCCACCCGGCGCACGCTGGTGCGCGGGGGCGCGGCGATCACCGTTCCTTCTACTGGCGACACTGTCGTCATGTGTTCCTCTTCTCGAGCCAGGAGTGATGCCCGGTCGGGCGTCACTGACTGCGAGGAAAGGTAGTGACGTGGCTCACGTGACGACTACCCCCGAAAGGGGGGTGGCGTGAGCCACGCCACTGTCGGCCTACTGCGCGGAGGCGCTGAGGATCTCGCGGCGCAGCTCGGACCACACCACCGCGTAGGTGTCCGAGAACGAATCGCCCGACTTCACCCGGTCGAGGGAATCCGCGAGCAGCTCCTGGTAGCGGGCCAGGCGGGGCACGTACGCGGAGACGTCGTCGAACACGTCCGACGCGCGGCGGTCCAGGTCGACGAGCGAATCGATGTCATCCTCGGTCAGCTCGGCGAACTCCTCGTCGAGCGGCTCGAAGCGCTCGACGACCTCCGCGAACAGGTCCTCGTCGATGGAGACGCGCTCGGCGTCGAGCTGATCCTCGAGCTCGGTCACCCCCGCGTCGGTGAGCGAGACCCCGGCGTCGCCGGAATCGGAGGCGCGGCCAGCCGCGACCAGCGCGTCGAGCGCGGCCTGCGCCGAGGACTCGGTGACCCCGAGCTGCACGGCCAGTACCGGTGCCGACACCGAACCCTTCAGTCGCACCGACTGCAACAGAGCCAGCTCATCGACATTGCCTGCAAAGGCCATTGCGTATCTCCTTTTGGTGCCCGGAACCGGGCGTCGTCACCGCCCCGAGGGTCAGGGGCCAGCTACATCCTTTTGGATGACCGTCACCGGCGTCAACACTTACGCCAGGCCGTCGAGAAAGCCGCCGACCTCCATGGTGAACACGGCATTGTCGTCCCCGGCGACCATGTGCCCCGCAGCGGAGACGTTGACGGCGGAGGCGTGCGGGATCAACCCGAGCAGCTCCTCGACCCCGTCGGTGCTGACGATGTCCGACTTGCCGCCGTGCACCAGCAGGGTGGGCACCTCGACGGCCCTCGCCGCCGCGACCATCCGGCCGTGGTGGTCGGAGGTGATGACGTCGCCAACTCCCCCCGGCCGGGCGAACGCGGGATCCCAGTGCCAGTACAGGCGACCGTTCGACCGTTCCCGGACGTTTCGGCGCAGCCCTTCGATGTTCGACGGCCTGGTGCGGTGCGGCTGGTAGGCGGCCACCGCGTCGGCGACCTCGTCGAGGCTGGCGAATCCGTCGGGATTGCCCCGCATGAAGTCGGCGATCCGCCTGACGCCCTCGGGTTCCACCTTGGGCGTGATGTCGACAAGGACCAGGCCACGCATCAGTCCGGGGTTCTCACCCTCGGCGATCAATCCGGTCATCCCGCCAAGGGAGGCCCCGAAGAGCACCGGCATCTCGCCGAGCTGGTCGATGACGCCGCGCAGGTCGTCGACCAGGCCGTCGACCCGGTAGTCGCCGTCCGGCGCCCAGTCGCTGTCGCCGTGACCGCGCGCGTCGAGGGTGTAGACGGTCCAGCCGTCGCGCGACAGGGTCGCCGCGGCCCGGTTCCAGGAGTGACGGGTCTGGCCGCCGCCGTGCAGCATCAGGACCGCACCGCGGCCGGCCAGCCCGTCGTCCGATGTCCAGCGGTCGGCGGCGATGGCCCCCGCTCCCCCGCGGAACTCGATGGTTTCATTCACGCCTCACACCGTAGGAAGCGCCCGGCACCGCCGTGTGGGCGGTGCCGGTGGACGTGCCCGGATCAGCGCGCGGGTTCGGACATCGCCGCGAGTTCGCGCTTGAGGATCTTGCCGGTGGCGGTCATGGGCAGGACGGTGGCGAACTCGATCGAGCGCGGGTACTTGTAGCTCGCCATCTGTTCCTTGCACCAGGCGATCAGTTCATCCTCGGTGATCTGCGCATTCGGCTCGAGGATGACGAACGCCTTGATCTCCTCGCCGTGGCTCTCGTGCGGCACGCCGATGACGGCGACGAGGGAGACGGCCTCGTGGGTCAGCAGGACCTCCTCGATCTCGCGCGGGTAGACGTTGAACCCGCCACGCACGATGAGGTCCTTGGCACGGTCGACGATGTAGTAGAAGCCGTCCGCGTCGCGGCGGGCGAGGTCGCCCGTCCGGAACCATCCGTTGTGCATCGCCTCGGCGGTGGCCTCGGGACGATCGAGGTAGCCCGCCATGATGTTGTGCCCCCGCAGCGCGATCTCCCCGACCACGTCGGCGCCCGACACGGTGTTCCAGTTGTCGTCGATCAACCGCGCCTCGACGCCCCAGACCGGCACGCCGATCGACCCGGGACGCGGGTCCCGCTCGGGGTCGCTGAAGAGGGCCAGCGGGGAGGACTCGGACAGCCCGTACCCCTCGAGGATCTGGACGCCGAACCGCTCGGCGAACCGGGTCAGGATCTCGACGGGCAGCGCCGCACCGCCCGAGATGGCGCGGCGAATGGTGCCTGCGATCCGGTCGACGTCCACCGTGCCGTCGAGCGCGCCGAGCAGGGCCCAGTACATGGTCGGGACCCCTGCGAATACGGTGATGGCCTCGTCGACCATCAGGCGCAGGGCCGCGGCGGCCTCGAATCGGGGCAGCAGCACCAGGGTGGCACCGACCGACAGGCCCGCGTTCATGGTGACGGTCTGCCCGAAGGAGTGGAACAACGGGAGGGTCACCAGGTAGTTGTCGTGCCGGACCGGGTTGCTGTCGAAAAGCCGGTTCGCCGTCGCAGCGTTCATCACCATGTTGGAGTGGGTGAGTTCGGCGCCCTTGGGCTTGCCGGTGGTGCCGCTGGTGTACAGGATCACCGCGGCGTCGCCCGCCTCACGGACCACCGACTTCGCCTCCGTCGACACGCCGTCGAGTGCGGCGGTCAGCGTGGTGACGCCGTCGACCGGTGCCACCGCGCCTGGTTCCGCGGTGATCAGGTACATCTGCCTGCACCCGTCCGTCGCGTCGAACCCGGCGCGGCCGAACTCGCCCATCGGCAGGTCCGCTGTGCCCTCGAAGCAGAAGTACGCCTTCGCGCCCGAATCGGCCAGGTGGTAGGCGATTTCGCGGCCCTTGAGCATCACGTTGAGCGGGACGACGACCGCACCGGCCTTGAGGATCCCGTAATAGACGATCGGGAACTGGGGCAGGTTCGGGCAGGAAAGCGCCACCCGGTCTCCCGGCTCGATGCCCCGCGACGTCAACAGATTTGCCACCTGGTTCGCACGGGCGTCGAGCTGCGCGTAGGTCAACCGCTCCCCGTCGAGGACAAGCGCCGCCCGGTCGGGGTACCGGCGGGCGGAGTCTTCGAGGAGCATGGACAGGTTCAGCACGCTGAACTCACTTTCGGTTGTCGTGGTGGAGGTGGTCGGTGGCCTATGCGAGCGGCGCGTCGGTGGCCGCGCGCACCGACTCCTCCGTCACGCCGGGTGCGCATTCGCGCAACACCAGACCCGCCTCGGTGACGTCGAGGACGGCGAGGTTGGTGATGATCCGGTGCACCACACCCTGACCGGTGAGCGGAAGGGTGCACTCGCGCACGATCTTCGATGTCCCCGACCTGTCGGTGTGTTCCATCAGCACGAGGACCCGGCGGGCGCCGTGGACGAGGTCCATCGCGCCGCCCATGCCCTTGACCATCGCGCCGGGCACCATCCAATTCGCCAGGTCGCCGGTCTCGGACACCTGCATCCCGCCGAGCACGGCGGTGTCGATGTGCCCGCCACGGATCATCCCGAACGACAGCGCGGAGTCGAAGAACGAGGCGCCGGGGTTGACCGTGACGGTCTCCTTCCCTGCGTTGATCAGATCCGCGTCCACTCCGTCCTCGTCCGGATATGCCCCGGTACCGAGGATCCCGTTCTCGCTGTGCAGGACCACCTCGAGCCCGGGCGGGAGGTGGTTCGGGATCAGGGTCGGCAGCCCGATGCCGAGGTTGACGTACTCGCCCGCCGAGAGCTCCGCCGCGGCCCTGGCCGCCATCTGCTCGCGGGTCCAGCCGACCACTGTCAAGGTCGAGGTCATGAGGGAAGGTCCTTTCGGAGCATCGCAGCGAGGAACGAGCGAGGAGCGAATGGAAGGGCCGTACCGGGTAACACGGTCATACCACTGCCGCCTTCCGCGCCGTCACCGTGCGCTTCTCGATCTGCTTGTCCTGCACGCCCGTTGCGACGATGCGGTCGACGAAGATCCCCGGCAGATGGACCTGCGCCGGATCCAGCACACCGGGCCGCACCAGGGTCTCCACCTGCGCGATGCACACCCGGCCCGCCATCGCGGCGAGCGGGTTGAAGTTGCGTGCCGCCATGTTGAACACCAGGTTGCCCTCGGTGTCCCCGATCGCCGCGTGCACCAATGCGAAATCGGTGGTGATCGATTCCTCGAGCACGTACCGCTTGCCCGCGTACTCGCGGACCTCCTTCGGCGGGGACGCCACGGCGATCGATCCGTCGCCGTCGTAGCGCCACGGCAGCCCACCCTCCGACACCGGGGTACCGACCCCGGCCGGGGTGAAGAACGCAGGAATGCCCGCACCACCGGCGCGGAGCCGCTCGGCCAGTGTCCCCTGCGGCGACAGCTCGACCTCCAGCTCACCGGCCAGGTACTGCCGGGCGAACTCCTTGTTCTCGCCGACGTACGACGCGATGACCCGACGAATTCTCTTCTGCTCCAACAGCAGACCGAGCCCGTGGCCGTCTGTTCCGCAGTTGTTCGAGGCGACCTCCAGATCGGTCGCCGACCCTTCCGCGATCGCGGCGATCAGCGCGTCGGGGATCCCGCACAGACCGAACCCGCCCACCGCCAACGAGGCACCGCTGCGGATGTCGGCGACCGCATCCGCGGCCGAGACGAACACCCGGGTCACGAGGCGACCTGCTTCGCACGAGTCAGCTCGAGGAGGAGTTCCTCGGCTTCCGGCCAATACCCGTAGCCGGCAGCGGGGTTGAGATGTCCGACCTCACCGAGATCGACCAGGCGGCTGCCCCACGTCTCGGCCATCCCCGCGATCCGTCGGTGGCTCCCGAGCGGGTCGTTGCTGCTGGCGGCGACGATGCTGGGGAACGGCAGCCGGCGCCGCGGGATGGGGTTCCAGCCATTGCGCTCGAGGTCCTCGATCACCGGGTAGCCCTCGGGCAGAGGCTGTTCCAGGTCGGCGGGGGTGGCGAGCAGAGCGCCCTGGATCGTCCGGGTCGGCTGCTGGGCCCAGTGCACGGTGATCATGACGCCCGCGCTGTGGGCGACCAGGACGACCGGCCCCGGGATCTCGGCCAGCACGGCGTCGAGCGCCGCGACACGCGCGCTCAGGCTGAGCTTGTCGTGTTCGAGCGGCGGCACCGTGCGCACTCGGTCGAGCTTGTCTGCGAGCAGGGTCTGCCAGTGGTCGGCGACGTGGTCGCGCAGACCGGGCACGATCACCACGGTCGGATCGGCGATGCTGTTCAAGTGGACTCCCGAAGCTGCTGTTTCACAATGAGATCGGGATCCGGATCGGATCCCTGTCGGGTCGGGGCGCGGCACAAGCAGGTGCCGCGTCCCGACCCGTCCGTCGATCGTCGAGCCGGCGCTGCTGCCTCGGCTCGACGATCGGTTGGGTGGCCGGATCAGGCGTGCTGGGTGAACCCGACCTGCCCGGGCTTGCGGTTCGGCGCGTAGCCGAGCTTGGCGAGGGTCTCATCGGCATCGGCGTAGGTCTCGCCGATCCGGTAGATGTCGCGGGCCTCCTTGGCGGTGGCGACCTCGCGGCCGAGCTCGTTGGCGACACGCACCAGCTGGCGGACCTGCTCGGCGGAGGTGATCTTGACCTCGCCGCTTGGCGCCCACAAGTTGTCCTCGTTGCCGCAGCGCGGGTGCAGGCCCATCGCGATGGCCATCGTGTTCACCGGCAGCACGCTGCGCATCAGCGTCTCCAGCGTCAGGCAGGCGCCGTCCGGGACCCTGTTGATGAACTGCATCATGTTGTACGGGTTCGGGCCGTCGAAGCCGCCGCCGATCGCGACCCAGGTCAGGTTCAGCGGGCCGGTGTAGAAGCCGCGGCGGATCAGGCGCTCCACGGTCTCGAGCTGGGGGATGCTCGAGAGCTGGAAGTGCGGCTGGATGCCTGCGGCCTGCAGGCGGCGCAGGTGCTCCTCGACCCACTCGGGGCCGGCGGGGACGGTCATCTCGCGGTAGGTGTGCGCCAGTTCGGCGTTCTCAAGGGAGGTGCCCTTGATGTCGCCCGGGGTCATCAGGTCCATGATGTTCATCTGGCTGGTGTTGATCGCGATGGTGACCTGGTCCGGCTTCGGGTCCAGCTCGGCGAGCATGTGGCGCACGTCGTCGGAGAGCCACTTGGCGTCCGCACCGTCGCCCTCGGGGGCGAAGGAGATAGAGCCGCCGACCTGCAGGATCATCTCCGGGACTGCCTCGCGGAGGCGGCCGAGGAGCTCGTTGAACTTCGACAGGCGCTTGGAGCCCTTGCCGTCCTCCTCGCGGACGTGGATGTGCAGCACGGTGGCGCCGGCCTCGAAGCAGTCGACGGCCTGCTGGACGTGCTCGTCCATCGTCAGGGGCAGGTCCTCGGGGAAGTCCTCCACCGCCCACTCCGGGCCGTACGGCGCAACGGTGATGACCAGCTTGTCCTGGTTTTCCGGGAACAGCGCGTCGTCGTGAAAGTGCATGTCTTTTCTCCTGTCGATTTGGCTGGAAAAGCCTGGAGTGGAAGAGAATTCGTATGGATCAGAAGGGACGGTCGCCGACGATGCCCGCGCGTTCCATCTTTCGGACCGCGGGCCAGTAGTCCTGGACCGCGTAGTGCTGCGTCGACCGGTTGTCCCAGATCGCCACGCTGTTGCGCGTCCACCGCCACCGCACCTGGTACTCGGGGATGGAGGCCTGGCTCTGCAGGTAGCGCAGCAGTTCACCGGCTCCTGGCGCGTAATCGATTCCCCAGCGCACGTTCTCGGCGGTGTGGAAATTCGTCAGGTGGGTGGTGAACGAGTTGACGAACAGGATCTTCTCGCCCGTCTCGGGGTGCGTACGCACCACCGGATGCTCGGCGTCCGGGAAGCGTTCCTTCAGTTCGAGTCGCTGCTCGATCGGCAGCCGCGCTCCGAAGGTCGCCTCGATGCTGTGTCGCGCCCGCAGGCCCTCGATCTGCTCCTTGACGTGCTCGGGCAGCCGGTCGTAGGCCAGCGCCATGTTCACCCACATGGTGTCGCCGCCCACCTCCGGTCCCTCGATGCACCGCAGCACGCAGCCCATCGGCGGGTTCTCCCGCCACGTCGCGTCGCAGTGGTAGGCGTTCTCGAACCGCTCCGGCGGGCTGTCGAGGTCCTTGTAGATCCGCACCAGGCCCGGGTGATCCGGGTCGCTGCCGAGTGCGGGGTGGTCCTCGAGCGACCCGAACCGCTCGGCGAGGGCGACGTGCTCTGCCCGGCTCATGTTCTGGTCACGGAAGAACAGCACCTTGTGCTCGAGCAGCAGCGACTTCAGTTCCGCGAAGCGCTGGTCGTCGCGCGCGACATCGGCGAGATCGACGTTGTGGATCTCCGCGCCGATGCTGCAGGTCAGCGGTCGTGCATCCATCGCCGCGGCGGCGATGTCGGTTCGACCGGTCACGCGGTCGATGGTTGTGGTCATGACGCTCTCCTGTTCGTGTTTCGGGTTCAGACCGAGAAGACCGAAGAGCCGATGCTGATACCGGCCTCCAGGTCGCGATGAGCCTTCTCGGCGTCCTCGAGCCCGTAACGCTGGTTGATCTCGATCGAGATGCGGCCGGCTGCGACATGACCGAAGAGCTCACCCGCGAGCTCCGCCCGCTCGGCCGGATCGGCGATGTAGTCGGCGAGCGCGGGCCGGGTCACGAACAGCGACCCCTTGACCGCGAGCTGCATGGCATCGATCGGCGGGATCGGGCCGGAGGCGGTTCCGAAGGCCACCAGCAGACCCCGGCGGGCCAGCGAGTCGATCGAGGTCTGGAACGTGGACGCCCCGATGCTGTCGTAGACAACAGGCACGCCCGCCCCGCCGGTGAGCTCACGCACCCGCTCGGCGACGTTCTCCCGCGTGTAGACGATGACCTCTCCGCACCCGTGAGCACGCGCGACCGCCGCCTTCTCGTCGGTCGACACGGTGCCGATCACGTTGACGCCCAGCAACTTCGCCCACTGGCAGAAGATCAGCCCGACGCCACCCGCGGCCGCGTGCAGCAGCACCGTGTCGCCTGCCTTCAGCGGGTGGATCCGGCGCAGCAGGTACGAGGTGGTGAGGCCGCGCATGGTCATCGCGGCCGCGGTCTCGAACTCGATCCCATCCGGAAGTGCGATGAGGTGTGTGGCGGGCATCACGCGCTCGGTGCTGTACGCACCGAGCGGGCTACCC
This sequence comes from Rhodococcus sp. PvR044, assembly GCF_040548995.1. Taxonomy (NCBI): domain Bacteria; kingdom Bacillati; phylum Actinomycetota; class Actinomycetes; order Mycobacteriales; family Nocardiaceae; genus Rhodococcus; species Rhodococcus sp. PvR044. Next base: position 214,172 of record NZ_JBEPSX010000001.1, on the reverse strand, counting down.
GTGTACGTGACGCGGTCACCCTCCTGGAAGTCGGTGACACCGGCACCGACCGCCTCCACCACGCCCGCACCCTCCACACCCATGCCTGCGGGCAGCGGCGCGGGATACATCCCCGTACGGAAGTAGGTGTCGGCGAAGTTCAGGCCGACCGCCCCGTGGCGGATCCGCACCTCACCCGGCCCCGGGTCGCCGACCTCAACGGATTCCCACCGCAGAACCTCCGGGCCGCCGGTTTCGTAGAAGCGGATCGCCTTTGCCATTGCCTTCTCCTTGATCGTGGTTCCACCCCTGGTCGGGCATCTCGCTGCGCTGTGGCGCAGCGGTCGATGTGCCCTTCGCGGGGCCCGCAACCGGAGGCGATCGACGCATCCGGTGTGACTCAGCTGACACAACAGTAGCCACGCGATGGGGTTCACACTTATCCTGACGGGACATATTTGTTTCCCGTTCGGGACACCCCACTGCAGGGCGCCGAGCGGGACACCCGAGATGGAAGGCGACGCGAATGGCCAAGCCGCTCGCCCGGTATGCCTCACTGACCGGCTACATCGAATTGAGCCGTGCCCTGTCGCTCGACCCGGTGCAGCTGCTCAGGAGCGCTGGGCTCGACCCGGCCGGGCTGGACCTGCAAGACCGCTGGGTGCCCGCGGCCTCCGTCGCCCGTCTCCTCGAGTTGTCCGCGGCGACCTCGGGTCGCCAGGACTTCGCCCTGAAGCTGGCCGAGCGCCGTCGTCTGTCCACCCTCGGCCCACTGAGCGTCAGCATCCGGGACGAGCCGGACGCCCGAAGCGCGCTCCGGATGCTGATCCGGTACCAGCACACCTACAACGAGTCGCTGAACATCCGGCTGTCCGAGCGCGACGGCCTGGCCACGATCCGCATCAGCATCGATCCCGGCGAACCCGTACCGGTCCGGCAGTCCGTCGAACTGGCGGTCACGGTGACCCACCAGCTGCTGAGGCACCTACTGGGCGAGCGGTGGCATCCGGTGTCCGTCAGCTTCGAACACGACCGACCGGCCGACGACACGACGCACCGCCAGGTCTTCGACGCGCCGCTGCACTTCAACAGCGAGTTCACCGGAATCATCACCTACACAGGCGATCTGGACGAGCCGAACAGGCTGTCCGACCCACTGCTGCGCTCCTACGCGAAACAGTTCCTCGACACGCTCACCACGCCCGAGGAACCCACGCTCACCAATCGCGTACGCGAACTCGTCGAACTCCTGCTGCCGAGCGGACGCTGCTCGATCGAGCAGGTCGCGCGCAGCCTCGGCGTCGACCGTCGCACGGTGCATCGGCACCTCGCGAAGTCAGGACAGACCTTCACCTCGGTCGTCGACTCGACCCGGGCCGAACTCGCGAAACGCATGGTCGCCGGCCGCCGCTACTCGTTCACCGAGATCTCCGAGCTGCTCGCCTTCTCGACACCGAGCAGCTTCTCCCGGTGGTTCCATCAGCAGTTCGGCATGAGCCCCCGCGATTGGCGCAAACAAACCGAGGGTTAGGTCGGTTTCCAACGGCAGGTGCCCCCACCCCGGGAGCATGTCCCGAAATGCAAAGAATTCCGTCCCGCACGGGCAATTATTCGACTCACGAGCGACGTAACGTGATCCAGGCCACTATCGGGCCGGGCCAATAGCCCACATCACACCCGATTCGTTCTCCGTGAAACGAGCAGCCATGACCGCTGAGCCGATACCCACTCCGACGCTCGACCGAATGAAGCAGGCTGGAAGCTGGAATCCACTGTGGGACACCTTGTCCCAGTGGGATCCGGAGTGGACCGAGCAGTTCATGGCGATGAACGCCACGCCCGTGCGGCGTGGGGTGTTCACACCCGAGTTCGTCGAACTGCTGAGCATCGCCATCGATGCCGCCGCCACCCACATGTACGCGCCTGGAGTTCGTCGGCACATCCGAGCCGCACTCGAGCTCGGCGTGTCCAGGGAGGAGATCCTCACCGTCCTCGAGATGGTGAGCGTCCTCGGGATCCACGCCTGCAATCTCGGCGTGCCGATCCTCGCGGAGGAACTCGACGCGTACGAGTCCCGCCGCGCGACCAACTGAGCGCCGGCCCCACACCTTCCCCCTGCCAGCCGCACCCCCAGGAGCATCCATGGGACTGACATCCACCACGCCCGAACTCGAGATCGCAGCAACCGATCCGCCGAGTTCGGTGACAGCCACCGCACGCCGCAGCCGGCGCTCGTACTATCCCTGGCTCGTCTTCGCCCTCACCTTCGCGTTGCTGTTGTCCGACTACATGTCTCGCCAGGTACTCAGTGCCGTCTTTCCTTTCCTGAAGACCGACTGGGACCTGTCGGACTCGCAGCTCGCGTCGCTCACCAGCATCGTCGCGCTGATGGTCGGCCTGCTGACACTGCCGCTCTCCCTCCTGGCGGACCGATGGGGCCGGGTCAAGAGCCTGGTGCTGATGGCCACGCTGTGGAGCATCGCGACGCTGTTGTGTGCGGTCGCATCCAACTACGAGCAGATGCTGGCCGCCCGCTTCCTCGTCGGTGTCGGCGAAGCCGCCTACGGGAGCGTCGGGATCGCCGTCGTGCTCGGAGTCTTCGCGCCGCGAGTCCATTCCACTCTGAGCGGCGCCTTCATGGCCGGAGGCTCCTTCGGCTCGGTTGTCGGCGTGTCACTCGGCGGCGTCATTGCCGTGCATCTGAGCTGGCGTTGGTCCTTCGCCGCGATGGCGGTGCTCGGCCTCCTGCTCGTCGCCCTGTTCCGTGCCCTCGTCACCGAGCGCCGGTTGGCGGAGCACGCCGCCGACCAGAATGTCGCGACGGTAGGAACGACGGGAACCACCATCCGGGTCCCGGTGTCGAGCCTGTTCACCAATTCCGCGGTGTGGTGCGCGTATCTGGGCGGCGGCCTGCAGATGTTCACCGCCGCGGTGCTGCTCGCCTGGACCCCGAGCTTCTTCAACCGGTACTACGGCATGGCTCCCGACAAGGCGGGCGCGATCGCATCGGTGTTCGTGTTGCTCATCGGTACCGGCATGATCGTGTGCGGCATCATCACCGACCGGGTCAGCAGGACCAACCCGGCCATGAAGTGGTCCAGCGCCGTCGCCTTCTGCCTGATCTCGTTCCTCGCGCTCGGAGTGGGACTTCGCCTGGACACCGGGGCCCCGCAGCTGGTCCTGCTGGGAATCGGAGCCTTCTTCGCCGCGGGATCCTCGGGCCCGTCCGCCGCCATGGTGGCCAGCCTGACCCACCCGTCGGTGCGGTCGTCCGCACTCGGCACCCTCACCGTGGCCAACAATGTCCTCGGCCTGGCATTGGGTCCCTTCGTCATCGGCATCCTCGCCGATCGCCTGGGCCTGCTCGAGGCCCTGCAGCTGTCGCCCCTGGTGTACGTCCTCGCCATCGTCGCCCTTGTCGCAGGTAAGCGCCTCTACCCCGCCGGGCTCCAGAAGCTCGCGGCACAGAGCGCAGCCGCGGCGGCCTGAACGCAGCGAGTGGGGTCGGTCACCGAACCGACCCCACTCGCTGCGTTCGCACGTCAATAGACGGTGTCGGCCTGGTCCTCGATCACCGATCCATCGGCCCGGTGGACCGCTCCCTTGCCGCCGTCCGCAGCGGTGTAGGCCTTGGTCGAGCAGGGGTAGGGCTCCTCCGCACGGTCCTTCGGATCGAGGAACATCGGATTGACCAACCACCGGTCGTCGCTGTTGTCGTAGGCATTGCACATGAGCTCGGCATTGTTACGGTTGATCACCAGGCGCGCCCCGGTCGCGTCCCCGAGGAACGTCACGTCGGTCACCGAGTCGCCTGCCGCGAAGACCTGGCGCCGATCCGCGGGCAGCTGATCGAACGCCGCTGGGCCGTTGACCCCGAACACGACCTCGTTGACCTGGCACCGTTTGCCGTCGATGTACGGGATGACCGAGTCCTCGCCGTCGGCCACGCCGCCACAGCCCTGGAGGTGCCTCGTGAGGACACCGTTCTCGACCACCGGACGGACCCCCATCGCCCGTTCGGGCGTCAGGCCCAGTTCCTCCGACCACACCCGCACCACGGGCTCCGCCGACGCCGAGATGATGCGGACATCGAAGCCGTTGGTGCGCAACACCTTCACCAGGTCGGCGATCTGGGGGTAGTACCTGACGTACCCGTCGACCTCGGTGGTCCCCACGGTCTGTTCGGCGCCCTCGGGGGCGGCGAGGTTCTCCGTTCTCGCCGCCCTGGCGTACTCGGTCACCTCGTCGACCGAATGACCACCCATCAACTGAACCGCCCAGGCGTACGCGGGCTTCGTCCGCCGATGGTCGTACCCGGCGAAGGCCGGCTTCCCGGAGGTGGTCTCGTCGTCGAGCACGGCGACGATCTCGTCGGCGCAGTCGAGATCGGAAGCTGTCGGCAGTGGGAGACCGGGCGGCACCTCGTTGCCGCACGCCGCCCCGAGTGCCGCGATCGCATCCGGGGCCAGGAATCGGCTCGTCGACGCCCAATCCGCGCCCTCGGGCTGAAGGATCTTGTCGTTCCTGATCATCCAGTAGGCGGTCGCGCTGCCGATGTCGTTCTTGACCACGGTGTTGTCCCAGTCGAACAGCGCGAGCGGGGCGCCCTTGGCGGCGTCTCCGTCGACGCCACAGGTGCCCTTCTCCGCGATCATGCGGTCCAGCAGCTGCCGGTTCTCGCCGAACCATTCGAGCCCCGCGTCGAGGGCGGCGCAGCTGCTGGTGTCGGGCGCGGCAGCGGCGGCTCCGTCACCGCCGGACGAACAGGATGCGGTCAGCGCGATCACACCGGCCAGGGCACCCACCCAGGCTGCGCGGGTATGGAAAGACTTCACCAGGAATCCTCTTTCTCGAAGGATGCGGGCGCGCGGAAGCACACCGGCACACGAACCACGCCGGTACACACAGCGGCGACGAAGGGAGAACCTCTCGGCCGGAGCCCGAGCAGGTCAGTCGAGGGTCAGGACCTCTCCGGAGGACAACGCGTCGGACCGCGAGGTGTCCTTGAGGTCCACACCGGAGCGTCCGAGCTTGCGGGCACCGGACACCAAGCCCGCCACCACCTTTGCGGCCTGGGCGTAGCCGAGTCCCTCCGGCGGGTGGATGTTGGAGACGCAGTTCCGATCGGCATCGGTGCGGCCGGCTCGGGGCAGGTGCGTCAGGTAGATGCCGAGGCTGTCCGCCACCGACAATCCCGGCCGCTCCCCGATCAACACGATCAGGGTGCGCACCCCCATCGCCTCGGCGATGTGGTCGCCGAGCGCCACCCGCGCCTCCGTCGCGATCACCGGCGGCGCGAGCGAGTACCTGTCCGAGAGTTCCTCGGCCAGCGCCCCCAGCAGCCCGGCCCCGTGATCCATCAGGGCACGGGGTGAAAGCCCGTCCCCGAGAACGAATCCCAGATCGGCACCGCTGTGCGGCACGCCCGCCAGATCGGCAGGCAGTCGTCCGAGATCGGGCCTACGCAGGTACTCGGCGCGGCTGCCTGCCCGGCTCGTCACCCGCACGGGGCTGCCGAGACCGAGCGCCTCGACCTGCCGGGCCAGCTCGTCGGCGTCCAACGGTAGGTGCACCGCATCGCGGGCCGCGGCGTGCGCGGCACGGAACTCGAGCACCCGGTCGGTTGGCAGCGAGTCCCCGGCCCTGCCCAGCCCGATCCGTGACTGGGTGCTGAGCCGCAGCTCGTCCCAGAAGTCCGGTGGATCCGTATCGGTCCGTGCGGTGCCCGCACGCTTCTCGAGGTTCACAGCGCCCCCGTCAGTGCGCGCAGCGGTGAGGCCGCCGCATCCACCGGGAGCACCCGGCCCGCCGCGTCGGTCATGCCGAGCCTGTGCAGCCAGGCCTCGAACTCCGGGGCTGGACGCAGCCCCAGCACCTGCCGGACATACAGCGCGTCGTGAAAGCTCAGGCTCTGATAGCCGAGCATCACGTCGTCCGCCCCGGGGACCGCGATGACGAACGCCGTCCCCGCCGCACCCAGCAGGGTGAGCAGGGTGTCCATGTCGTCCTGGTCGGCCTCGGCGTGGTTGGTGTAGCAGACGTCGACGCCCATCGGCAGCCCCAGCAGCTTCCCGCAGAAATGGTCCTCCAGCCCGGCCCTGATGATCTGCTTGCCGTCATACAGGTATTCCGGACCGATGAAACCGACCACCGTGTTGACCAGGAGCGGTTCGAGGTCGCGGGCCACCGCGTACGCGCGCGTCTCCAGCGTCTGCTGGTCCACGGGACGGCCGCCGGTGCCGAGGTGGGCACCGGCACTCAGGGCCGAGCCCTGGCCGGTCTCGAGGTACATGACGTTGTTGCCGACGGTGCCCCTCCCGAGCGAGCGGCCCGCGGCGTTGGCCTCCCGCAGCAGGGGCACGGTGACACCGAAACTCGCGTTCGCGCCCTCGGTGCCCGCGATGGACTGGAACACCAGGTCCACCGGCACGCCCGCCTCGATCAGGTCCATCGTCGTGGTCACGTGGGAGAGCACGCAGGACTGGGTGGGGATCTCGAACCGCTGCCGGATCTCGTCGAGCAGGTGGAGCAGGTCCGAGGTGGCGTGCGGAGAGTCGGTTGCCGGGTTGATCCCGATCACCGCGTCCCCGCAGCCGAGCAGCAGCCCGTCCAGGGTGGCGGCCGCGATGCCGCGCGGGTCGTCGGTCGGATGGTTGGGCTGTAGCCGGGTGCTCAGCCTGCCGGGCAGCCCGACCGTGGTCCGGAACCCGGCGGTGACCACGGCCGCCCGCGCGACCGCGATGAGGTCCTGGTTCCGCATGATCTTGCTGACCGCCGCCACCATCTCCGGCGTCAGGCCCGGCGCCACCGCCCGCAGCGTGGCGGCCGCGCCGTCACCCGCGGCCACCTCGAGCAGCCAGTCCCGCAGACCCCCGACCGTCAGGTGCGAGATCGCCTGGTACGCAGCGCGATCGTGCGAGTCGATGATCAGCCTGGTGACCTCGTCGGTCTCGTACGGCACCAGCAACTCGTGCAGGAACCGGTCGAGTGGGACATCGGCGAGGGCCCACTGCGCGGCCGCCCGCTCGGCATCCGAGGCGGCCGCGCATCCGGCCAGCTCGTCGCCGCTGCGCAGCGGGGTCGCCTTCGCCATCAGCTCGACGAGCCCGTAGAAGGTGTGGGTGGTGCCGCCGATCTGCTGGCTGTAGAGCGTCATTCGAGTTCTTCTTCCGCCTTCGCGAGAATCGCGAACTCCTCATCGGGCGAGTTGGCCACCAGGTGGTGCCGGCTGTAGAAGCCGAAGTAGGCCATAAAGGCGCCGAACGCGACCACGGTCCACATCGCCGCCGTCGGATCGACCAGGAAGGTGGCGATCACCGCCGCGATGGCGATCACCAGCGCGAAGGATGTCGTGACGATGCCGCCCGGGGTTCGGTACGGACGCGCCATGCCCGGCTCGCGCTTACGGAGCACGATGTGGCTGACCATCATCAGCACGTAGCTGACCGCCGCACCCAGCACCGCCATGTTGAGCAGCATCGCGCCCTCGCCGGTGAGCGAGAGGATGAAGCCGATGACGCCGGGGACGATCAACGCGAGGGTCGGGGCCTTGCGGGAGTTGGTCACCGAGAGCCTGGTCGGCAGGTACCCTGCGCGCGAGAGCGCGAAGGTCTGGCGGGAGTAGGCGTACATGATCGAGAAGAAGCTGGCGACCAGGCCCGCCAGGCCGATGTAGTTGACGGCCTTGGCCGCTCCGCCGTCGCCGAGCGCTTGCACCAGCGGGTTGCCCGAGGTCGACAGGGCCTCGGCTCCGAGCGCGCCGGTGGCGAGGAAGAGCACGGCCGCCCCGGTGACGATCAGGAGCAGCATGCTGATGATGATGCCCTTCGGCACGTTCTTCTCCGGCTCGCGGGCCTCCTCCGCGGCGAGCGGAACACCCTCCACCGCAAGGAAGAACCAGATGGCGAACGGCACCGCCGCCCAGATTCCGAACCAGCCGAAGGGCAGGAAGCTGGAACTGCCCGCCGCGCCTGGGTCGGCCGCGATATCGGTCAGGTTGCTCGCGTCGAACAGGCCCCAGGCGGACACCGCGAACACCACCAGCCCGACCAGTGCGATCGCGGTGATCACGAACATCGCCTTCAGCGCCTCGCCCGCACCGGTGAGGTGGATGCCGATGAAGATGGCATAGACCGCGAGATAGACCCACCAGCCGTCGGTGATCCCGAACAGGTTCAGCGACTCGACGTAGCCACCGATGAAGGTGGCGATCGCGGCGGGCGCGATCGCATACTCGATGAGAATCGCTGTGCCGGTTGCGAATCCGCCCCATGGCCCGAGCGCTCGCCTGGCAAAGGTGTAGCCACCGCCCGCGGCGGGCAACGCGGAGGACATCTCGGCCATGCCGAGCACCATCGCCAGGTACATGCCGGCGATGACGACGCCCGCGATGAGCAGACCACCGAAGCCGCCCTGGGCCAGCCCGTTGTTCCACCCGGCGTAGTCACCGGAGATCACGTAGCTCACGCCGAGCCCGGCCAGCAGCAACCAGCCGGCGGAGCCCGACTTGAGTGTCCGCTTCGCGAGGTACTCGCTGTCCTCGTTGTGGAAGTCCTCGTGCGAGGCCTTCTTGGTGGTGATCGCCATGGCGACCTCCTTCTCCTAGTGAATGATCACACGACACCGGCGGCGCCACCAGGGGCGGCGCGGCTGCGCATAGTGTTGAAGATCTACGTCATGGATTGATGTCCACGGAGTTACGACTGATCGGCCCTCGGGCCGCCAGGGACGGGACAGGCGTCGACGGCCTCGGCGACCACCTGGGGTTCGGCGGGCGGTTCGGGCCGCCTGCCCTCTTCCCAGCTCTGCCCGGTGACCGGTTCGACCTCGGCGAGCGCGCCGTTCTCCTCGGGGGTGAACGCGCGAGCCCGGCTAAGGAAGCGCACTCCCTCCGGCGTCTCGAGGCTGAACCCCGAGCCGCGCCCCGGGACCACGTCCAGCACCAGCTGGGTGTGCTGCCAGGCCGCGAACTGTGTGCCCGAGATCCACACGGGCACCGCGTCGTCACCGTCGGGAACCGAGCTCGGCACCTCGCCGACACCGAGCCGAAGGTCGAGCAGCCCGACCAGGACGTCACGGTCGCCGACGATGAATTCGCCTGCGGGATAACACATCGGGGCCGAGCCGTCGCAGCATCCGCCGGACTGGTGCATCATCAGGGGTCCGTGGACCACGCCGAGGCGACGGAGCAGATCCATCGCCGCCGCGGTCGCGACGATACGGCCGGGCACCGTCATCGGGTCGGCCATGGGGACCTCCGTCTCGGCGAGAAGTGGAGACACGGCGCCCGCCTCGGGGGGATGAGCGGGCGCCGCGTCATGGTCACGGCGCCCGCCGCAGGGGGGCATTGGCGGGCGCCGTGAGATCGGGGGCTCGGGCCGTGAGAGGCCCCGAGCCTGCGGGTCAGAAGAAGCCCTGTGCCTTCGGGGCGTAGCTGACGAGCAGGTTCTTGGTCTGCTGGTAGTGGTCGAGCATCATGTGGTGGTTCTCGCGGCCGATCCCCGACTGCTTGTAGCCGCCGAACGCCGCGTGCGCGGGGTACTGGTGGTACGTGTTCGTCCACACCCGCCCTGCCTGGATGTCGCGGCCGGCGCGGTAGGCCACCCCACCGTCGCGGGACCAGACCCCGGCACCGAGGCCGTACAGGGTGTCGTTGGCGATCTCGATGGCCTCGTCGTAGTCCTTGAAGGACGTCACCGACACCACCGGCCCGAAGATCTCCTCCTGGAAGATCCGCATCTTGTTGTTGCCGGTGAACACCGTCGGCTGCACGTAGAAGCCGCCGGACAGGTCGCCACCGAGCTCGGCGCGCTCGCCACCGGTCACCAGCTGGGCGCCCTCGGCCTTGCCGATCTCGATGTAGGACAGGATCTTTTCCAGCTGGTCGTTGCTGGCCTGCGCGCCGATCATGGTCTCGGTGTCGAGCGGATCACCCTGGCGCACCGCCTTGGTACGGACGGCCGCCATCGCGAGGAACTCGTCGAAGATCTCGCCCTGGATGAGCGCGCGGGACGGGCAGGTGCACACCTCGCCCTGGTTGAGCGCGAACATGGTGAAGCCCTCGAGCGCCTTGTCCTGGTAGTCGTCGTTGGCGGCGAGCACGTCGGAGAAGAAGATGTTCGGGCTCTTGCCGCCGAGCTCCAGGGTGACCGGGATCAGGTTCTGCGACGCGTATTGCATGATCAGCCGGCCGGTGGTGGTCTCGCCGGTGAAGGCGATCTTCTTGATCCGCGGGCTCGAGGCGAGCGGCTTGCCCGCCTCGGTGCCGAAGCCGTTGACGATGTTGAGCACGCCTGCGGGCAGCAGGTCGCCGATGATGCCGATCAGGTGCAGGATCGACGCCGGGGTCTGCTCCGCGGGCTTGAGCACGATCGCGTTTCCTGCGGCCAGCGCAGGCGCCAACTTCCACACGGCCATCAGGATCGGGAAGTTCCAGGGGATGATCTGACCGACCACACCGAGCGGCTCGTGGAAGTGGTACGCGACGGTGTCGCTGTTGATCTCCGAGAGCGAGCCCTCCTGCGCCCGGATGGCACCCGCGAAGTACCGGAAGTGGTCGATGGCGAGCGGGATGTCGGCGTTCAGGGTCTCGCGGATCGGCTTGCCGTTGTCCCAGGACTCGGCGAGCGCGATCGACTCGAGATTCTGCTCCATCCGGTCCGCGATCTTGTTCAGGATGACCGCGCGCTCGGCCACCGAGGTCTTGCCCCATGCCGGGGCGGCGGCGTGCGCGGCGTCGAGGGCGAGCTCGATGTCCTCGGCGGTGCCACGGGCGATCTCGCAGAACGGCTGACCGGTGACCGGGGTCGGGTTCTCGAAGTACTGCCCCTTGACGGGCGGCACCCATTGTCCACCGATCCAGTTGTCGTAGCGGGACTGGAAGGACATGACGGAATCGGGTGAACCCGGACGGGCGTACACGGTCATCGAAGGCTCCTCGTGGTGTGCTGTCTCTCCCCTGCCGGCGACGCGAGTGTCGCCATGGGGTGTGATTCAGAACACTAGGATTGCGAGGGTTGCAACAACGTTGCGTCCGATGGAACTCAGACTCCCAGCCGCCGGTCGAGCGTCTCGATCCTCGACTTGACCTGGTCATACATCGGCGATCGGCGGTCCATCGAGGACAGATAGGCGGCCCACGCGCCGGTGTCCTCGCGGCCATCGACCGTGCTCGTCCACTTGGCGAGCAGGCCCTGGTCGCCCGCCCGCAGCAGCGCCGCACGCATGCGGCCGCGCAGGTCCGCCCTGATCTCCTCGACCCCGGGCGCGACCGAGCCGGGCAGGACCGGACCGCGATAGACCCGCAGAGCGGCCGCGGCGTCACCTCGATCGAGCGCGTGACGGACCTCCTGCACGTCCGAGCCGAGTTCGGTCAACAACCGATACGGACGGGAGCCGAGGCCCGCGGCGCCGAACACCTTCCGCAGGCGCGACATCTCCGCCCGGATGGTCACCGAGTCCAGCTCCGACTCGTCGAGCAGCACCGCGAGGTGGTCGGAACTGAGACCCTCTGGGTGTTCGGCCAGCAGCAGCAGGATCTCGGCGTGCCGCTGCGAGAGGCTCGTCCGGTCGCCGTCCCGCACGAGGGTCGGCCGTTCGGATCCGAGCACCTGGAGACGCGGTGAGGCATTGCCGAGGAGCCGGGGCGAGTTCAGCAGGTGCAGGCGGAGCTCGGACTCCGCCGCGGCGACGGTGGCCCGGATCAACGAGAGCACCTCGGGCACCGCCACCCGCGGTCCGCCGGTGATGTCGATGGCGCCGAGGATCTGCCCGCTCATCGGGTCGTGCACGGGAGCCGCTGAGCAGCTCCAATCGTGGACCGTGCGGCTGAAGTGCTCGGCCTCGAAGATCTGTACGCAGTGGTCGAGCGCGAGCGCGGTGCCGGGGGCATTGGTGCCGACGCGGTCCTCGCTCCAGTCGGCCCCCTCGACGAAGTTCATCGCGAGCGCCCGGTCCTTGGCCTGCGAGTCGCCCTCCACCCAGAGCAGGCGCCCCTCGGCGTCGCTGATCGCGACGAGCAGGCCGGTGTCGGCGGCGTCGTCGACCAACAGCTTGCGGACCACGGGACGGATCAGCGCCATCGGATGCGCGGCGCGGTACCGCTCCAGTTCGATGCCGTCGAGGTCGACGCCGTCGCCGACGGCATCTGGGTTCACGCCCTTGTTCCGGCTGCGCAACCACGAATCGAGCACCACCGACCGGACCGGGTCGTGCCCGGCGGCCGCGGGATCGACGGACCGCGCCGGGTCACCGTCGACGAACGACCTGTGGGCAGACGACATCAGCCGCGCCAGCTGCGCGACATCATCGCCCGGCCGTACGGCAATCCAGGGGTTGCCGTGCGTTGCTCTGGTCAATCGAGTTCCTCCGTGACGTCCCCACAACTGTAACGCCGGTCACACTCTGCCACTTCCCTGGGCATCATGGGTGGGACTCGTGCCGCCCTCGATCAGCGCGGACACCCGTTCCGCGATCATCACCGCGGTCGCGTGCGGGCCGCGTGAGGTCACCACGGGCATCACCGAGGTGTCGGCTACCAGGACCCCGTCCACGCCGATCACCCGGCAGCGGTCGTCCACGACGGCGTCTCGGTCGGCCTCCGACCCCATCCGGCAGGTTCCGGACAGGTGCAGGGACGTGCCGAGGTTCTCCAATGGCTCGATCGGCGATCCCGCCCCCTGGCAGGCGGCCACCCGTCCGAACGCCGCCGAGGTCAGCAACCCCCGCGCCAGATCGAGGCCGGACCGCATCGCTGCCCGGTCGGCCGCGGAGACCAGGTACCGGTACCGGATGACCGGCGGGTCCGCAGGGTCGGACGACCGCAGGGTGAGCTCGCCCCTGCTGTCCGGGCGCATCAGCGCCACCCCGAGCCGTGGTTCCGCGTCGAGCACGCCCGGAATGATCTGCGCGAAGGGCGCGGTGTACGGACGGATCTCGATGCCGTCCGCCTCCAACACCGCCTCCAGGACGGCGGTGCGCTCCTCCCTCGGAACGAGCAGGCGAGGCCGGTACGCGAGTGTCACCTCGGGATGGTCCCCGAAGTCACGACCGACACCGGGCCGATCCGCGATCACCGGCAGCCCGTGTCCCGAAAGATGTTGCGCCGGACCTATTCCGGAGTGCATCAACAGATGGGCGGTACCGATCGCACCCGCGCACAGCACCACCTGACGGGCCCGCAGCAGGCGCCGCTCACCCGCGATCTCGGCCTCGACTCCCACCGCCCGCACGCCGTCGAACACCACGCGGCGGGCGACGACGCCGGTCCGCACCCGCAGGTTCGGTCTGGCGAGGTTCGGTTCGAGGTATGCGGACGCCGTGCTGATCCGGTGCCCCGCGACCGCGTTGAGCGGCACCGGACCGGCACCGTCCGCGTTCGGCTCGTTGAGATCCGCGGCATACCCGAACCCCTCCGCCTCGCAGGCGTCGAGGAAGGCGGAGCTGACGGGATGCATGTCCTCGCGACCGATCCTGGTCACCGGCATCGGACCGTCGTCACCGTGCCAGCGAGGGTCCCCCACCCGGTCCGTCTCGAGCTTCCGGAAGTACGGCAGCACTTGGGAATACGACCACGTCTGCGGCCAGCTCCGAAAGTCGGATTCGGTACCGCGGATGAAGTAGCCGCCGTTGACCGCCCCTGACCCGCCGAGCACCCGGCCACGGGAGATGGTCGTGCTGCGCCCCGGCCGCAATTCGACCGGGTAGCTCGCGGCGACATCGCTGCGCGGTCCGACCGGCAGCAGCCCGAGCGGCCCTGGATCGCTCGACCCGGGTCCAGCCTCGATCAACAGCACCGCACGATCGGGGTTCGCACTCATGCGCGCCGCCACGACGCACCCGCTGGACCCGCCGCCCACCACGATCACATCGGCCACCGGATCGGGGGCCGGCACCGGTCAGCCCCGCAGCCGGGGCTTCAGCGCGGCGAGGCTGCGCTCCGCGATCGCCCCGCGCCAGAGCCCGGTGCCGTAGGCGATGTCGTCCATCCGCTTGAACACGGTGTGCCGCACCGGCCCCAGCCCTCCGGGCTCGCGGTGCGTGTACCAGTCCGCGAGGCCCTCGGCCACGGCCACCGCCAGCAGGGCGCGGCGGACTCGGGACGAGACCAAGGCGGCCACCAGCGTCACCGGCCAATAATGCCTGCACATCGCGGATGCGAGCTGCCAGACTCCGCCCGCGAAGCCCTGCGCGGTGAGGACGACCGAGATCCGGGTGGGTTGGTCGAGTTCCCGGAACGTCCGGCGCAGGCGGATGACGGTGACGAGCTGCGCGACCAGGGAGCCGGCGAGGCCGAGCCTGGTGCAGGTCGCGGCGAGCAGGACGGCCAGCAGCGTCAAGGGCGACATGGCGACGGGCGGCACCAGCCCCTCGTGCCGGAGCGCGAGCGGAGCCGCACCCGTGCCGTAGAAGAGCTTGCGCCCGAACCACTTCCGGAACGAGACGCGGTGATCATGGGCGACATTGGCGATCGGCTCGTAGCGCAGCCGCCAGCCGTCCGCATGCAGTCGCCAGCAGAGGTCGACGTCCTCGGCCACATGCATCTCCGCGTCGAAGCCACCGCACTCCTCGAGCGCGCGCCTGCGCACCAGCATCGCCGCACTGGGCACGTAGGACACCGGGCTCCCCGCCCGCACCGCGCCCTCCTTGCGCCCCAGATCGAGGGAGGATCGAGCGTGCTCGTAGCGGCCGATCGCGCCCGCATCCGGCTCGAGCGCGACGATCCGCGGTGCGGTCATCGCTACCGCCGGGTCACTGAAGTGGCCCAGCATCGCCTCGAGCCAGCCGAGCCGGGGTACCACGTCGGAATCCAGGAAGGCTACGTACTCCGTTGTCGCGGCGGCCATTCCGGTGTTACGGGCGGCAGCAGGACCGAGCGCTGTCGGATGCCGGAGAACCCGCACGTCGGCCCGCCCGTCGCAGCACGGCGGAGTCGTCACCGGATCGTCGGAGCCGTCGTCGACGACGATCACCGAGAGTCCGCGCAGCGCGGGCAGCAGTCGGTTCAAGCCGGTGATGTTGTTGTGCAGGGGGATGACGACCGTGACGTCCTGATTCGACGGCGAGCTCATCGGCCGGGGGTTCGCCACCCCGGAATCGAGGAGGTGCCGGGCAACCTGTGCGGATTGGGTGTCGACGACCTTCAGGTATCCGTCACCGATCATCGCCGCCGCCGTCGGGGCGAGCTTGAGCATCCGGGTCGGGGAACCCCCGATCAGTACCCGTCCACCCGAGAAGGTGCGCACCTTGGGATCGATTCTCACCCCGAATCCGTCGGGCAGTCGAGCTTGGCGCATCAGGTGATCGTATTCGGATCTGCTCTCACCGCAACATGCCTTTGCCATCTGGTTGCCATCGCAACACCGCCGCAACACAACGCGCCAGCATCTGCTCGAACATCCGTTCACCCTCGGCCACACTCGCCCCTGTCGGATCGCCGAGCACCCCGTTCGCGCTGACGGACGCGATCCCACCGGCCCGCAACCGGTCCATCAGCGCACCGATCGGTTCGGTGACGCCCGGTTGCGCCCTGTCCATCCGCACGTCACCTGGCGAAAGGTGCAGCAGCAGGGAGGTTTCAGTGCGCCCCGCGTGCGCATCGGCCCCCGGCACCGCGCAGGGCAACCAGGCGACGTCCCTGCCCTCGTAGCGCAGCAACGCGACCGCCTTGGCGAGGGTGGGCGCGTTACCGCCGTGCCCGTTCACCAGCAACACGCGCGGGGACCAGCGACACGCCGAACGCCCGTATTCGACGACCACCGCCTCGAGCGCGGGCGCGCCCAGCGAGACGGTTCCCGCGAATCCCTCGTGCTCACCGCTGGCGCCGTAGGCGATGGCGGGGGCGACCGTCATGCCGGGCAGCGACCGCGCCACCGCGACCGCGATCCGGGTGTCGGTGTCCAGCGGCAGGTGCGGCCCGTGCTGCTCGACCGAACCGACCGGCACCGCGAGGACGGGTGCGTCGGCGTCGATGTCGGGCCAGGTCGCGCCCGCGAGGTCCAGTGGCATGCATCGATGCTATTCCGACGGGAGTCGCAGACGGCCCGACGACTACCATCGACTCACCCACAGGACCCTCGGCTGGAGGATGGCGTGACGCTGGACCGGATGCCGCTCAGAGGATTTGGCGTCGTCAACTTCGAACTCATGCTGCTCCGCCGGATGCACGACCATCAGCAGGCACTGGTCGGGGCAGCCCTCAAGAACCTCGGCAAGAGCGCCACCGACCTGCGCGCCGCGCACGCCCAGTGGCAGCGCGGCCTGCGGGGCGGCTTCTCCGGTGGCGCGGCGCGGTACCGACTCGCCCTCGGCAAGCCCGCCGTGGTGAGCTCGCGCACGGTGCCCGTGGTCGGCGAGCTGGCCGTCGAGGCCTGGCCGATGCCGCTGTGGCCCGGGCTGCAGTTCCAGATCGCCTTCGGGCCGGGCGGGGACGTCGTCGACGAGCGGTTGGCCAGGATGGCCGACTCGACCGCGCCCGCCATCGCCTCGGTGGCGGACCTACGACCGTGGCTACTGGTCATCGACGACGTGGAGGCGGCCTGCTCCCCCGTTCGTTACCGCATGTCCGGCGGTGCAGTCGCCAGCCATGCGGCCGCCGCCTTCACCACTCCTGACGGTGCGGCCTGCGAGGCTCAGTTCTCCTGGGGCCTGCTCCAGTACGCCGCGGATACCGGGAACCAGCGGGCGGACTGACCGGCAGAAGGGCAGGATGACGCCATGGCCGAGGACGAGGCGACGCGCGCGACGACGATCATGCTGATCCGGCATGCGGAACGGCCCGAGGGCGACGAGCCACCCTTCGGCGTGGACCGCGCCGGGTCCCGGTGCGACGAATCGCTCACCCCGGTCGGCTGGCAACGCGCCACCGCCCTCGCCGCACTCTTCGCGCCCGACGGCGGCGAGCCACCCACCGGGCTGGTGCGCCCGCGGGCCCTGTTCGCCTCGACACCGCGCAAGAAAGACGGCAGCAAGCGCTCGCTGCAGACGATCTCGCCGCTCGCCGACAAGCTCGGCCTAGAGGTGGACACCGACTTCGGCCGTTCCGACGTCAAGGCACTCGCCGAGCGGGTACTGCGCACCCCCGGCCCGGTCCTCATCTCCTGGCAGCGCGAGTACCTCCCGGAGATCGTCGATACGCTCGGCGAGGTCGATTCCACACCGCCCGACCCGTGGCCCGAGGACCGCTTCGACGTGATCTGGGTGCTCACCCGGAACGGCGCGCAAGGCTGGGTGTTCAGCCAGCTGCCACAAGGCCTGCTGCCGGGCGACCGCGCCACCGGCATCTGACACGCGTCAGAGCGCGACGGCGACCCGGTGGCCCTCCCGCACCGCCGCGTCCGCGCGCCGCGGGGTCAGCGCGTCACCTATCCGGTGAACCTCGAACTCGCTCCCGGACAACTGCTTCCAGAGTCGGTCCTCGGGCTGCTGGTGCACCGCACACACCACCCAGTCGAACTCCGACTCGGAGGTGATCCCGGTCGGATGATGCAGCAGCGCGACCCTCACCGCCGACCCCGGCGCGTCGGCGACCGCCATCGGCACCAGGTCCGTGAGCTGCGCGATGCCCTTGCGGTGCGCCCTGCGCTGCCAGCCCTCCATGTCCAGCGTGAGGCCAAGGTCCTGGCCGACGATCATGCCGTTGGTCGCGACTGTCACCACACAGCCACGGTCGGCCAGCGATTCGGCGACCGACGTCGCCTGGTGGAAGCCCAGCTCGTCGATCACGAGCACCCGGCCGCCGGGTTCGACCCGGCCCTCGAGCACGTCCCGCACGTCCACCACCCGCGCCGACTCGCCCGCCCACCCCGGCCGTCGCGGCCGGGCCCCGGTCGCGACGATCACCGCGTCGGGCGCCAGTGACCGGAGCAGGTCCGCGTCCACGTCGACGCCGGTCATGACCTCGACCCCGGACCGCACGCATTCCGCCTCGAGATTCCGGACCAGCTCGCCGAACTCGGCCCGGCCTGCCGCACCCGCCGCGACGCGGACCTGGCCGCCGGTGCGGGCGTCCCGCTCGAACAGCGTCACCCGGTGACCGCTCTGCGCGGCGGTGGCCGCGGCCTGCAACCCGGCCGGTCCGCCGCCGATCACGCACACCCGCAGGCCGAACCGTCGGGGCATCGGCAGCGGCACCGATTCCCTTCCGGCCCTGGGATTCTCGACACAGCCGAGCCAACGGCCCAGACCGACCCTGCCGATGCACTCCTGGTTGCAGGACAGGCAGGTCCGAATCTCACCGGATCGTCCTGCCGCTGCCTTGGCCGCGAAATCAGGGTCTGCGATCTGCCCGCGCACGACCCCGATCAGGTCGCAATGGCCCTCCTCGATCGCGAGATCCGCCTGCTCTGGGTCCGTGAACCGGCCGACGCCGATCACCGGCAGCGTCACCCTCTTGCGGATCGCGTTCGGGATGAACAGGGCGTATCCGCGCGGGACCGCCATGGAGCCCTCGATCAGGTGCAGGGTCTGCGTCGCCATGCCGATCGAGGTGTTGATGTAGTCGACCTGCCCGCAGGCCTCCACCATCGCGGCGACCTCGACCGCCTCGTCGAGATGGATGCCGTTCTCGATCGACTCCTCACCGGTCAGCCGCACGCCCAGCACCGGCTCGGGCCCCAGCGCCGCGCGCACCGACGCCACGATCTCGAGCAGGAATCGGGCACGATTCGCCAGGGCGCCCCCGTACCGATCGGTGCGCCGGTTGGTGTCGGGCGAGAGGAAGGCCCGCACGATCGAGGCCTGTGAGCACTGGATCTCGACACCGTCGAAGCCGCCGCGCCTGCAGTGCTCGGCGGTCGTTGCGAAGCCGGCGACGAGCTCCGCGATCTCGGCCGGGTCGAGCGCCTTCGGCACCTCGCGGAACAGCGGGTCGGCCACCGGGCTCGGCGCCAGAACCGGCCGCCGCGAGTACATCCCGGAGCCCTGCCCGCCGTTGTGGTTGAGCTGGGCCAGGATCACCGAACCGTGGGCGCGCACCGTGTCGGTGAGCGTCCGGTAGTGCGGGATCACCTCGGGTCGGTAACCCTGGATCAGCTTCTCGTACGGCCAGTCCGACGGGTGGGTGCTGTGTTCCTCGGTGATGATCAGTCCCGCGCCGCCCTTGGCGCGCGCCTCGTAGTACGCGATGTGCTGCTCGGTGGGAAGGCCGCCGCGGGCACTGTTGGTCAGATGCGCCGAGAACACCACCCGGTTACGCAGGGTCAGCCGCCCCAGGGCCAACGGGGTCAGCAGGTGCCGGTGGGTCATGGCCGCGTCTCCCGGCGAAAGGCCACCACTGCCGCCGCCCGGCCCTCGCGGATCGCTTCGGCGGCGGTTCGCGGTGCCAGGCAGTCCCCGATCCGGACCGATGCGGGCGACGGCAGGACCAGGGATTCCTCGGGAAGCCGGTGTGTGCAGTCGATCAGGGTGGCGGCGGCCTGCAGCCGCCGCTCGCCGGTGTGGACGTTCTCCAACAGGACACCGCCGGCGGCGATCGAGCGAACGGTCGTGCTCAGGTGGCGCGCGATGCATGCCCGCTGCAGCCGGGCATTGGCGGCGGAGAGGTCACCGGTCCGGCCCAACTGAACGCCGACGACCTGGTCCGGTGTCGCGATGGACACCTCGCGGCCGCGGGCGGCGAGCCATTCGGCGACGCCGACGGCCGCCTGGTCCCCCACCGGGTCGAACACCAGGATCGGGCCGTCCCGCAACGGCTTTCCGGCCAGCACCTCCTGGGGGCCCACGATCTCGACGCTCGCGTGGCGGTCACCGGGCCACGGGCTCGGCACGCTTCCTGTCGCCAGGATCACCGCGCGGCCCGCAGATCTCGCCGCGTCGATCTCCTCGGCCGTGATCGCGCGGCCGGTCTCGACGTTGACGCCCAGCCGGCGGCATTCGGACTCCAGCCAGTCGACCAGGGTCGCGAGCGAGTCGCGACCGGCACCCACCGCGGCCACCCGCAGCATGCCGCCGAGCCGGGAACCGCGCTCGGCGAGGGTGACCCGGTGGCCGCGCAACGCCAGCACTCGCGCGGCCTCGAGCCCTGCGGGCCCGCCACCGACGACCAGGACGTCACCCGGCTCCGGGGCGGGCGACCCCTCGTCGGGCTCGATGCTCTCGTGCCCGGCCGACGGATTCCCGACGCAGGTGATGATCGGATTGCGCGGGTCGCGGACCTGACAGGTCTGGTTGCACAGCAGGCACGGCCGCGGCGCGGCCTCCGACTGCTGCCGGGTCTCGCCGCCGCGGCACGCCTTGAGCACAAGGTCCGGTTCGGCGATCTGCGCGCGGGTCATCTCCACCGCATCGGCGACGCCGTCCGCGAGCGCGCGCTCCGCCAGTCCGGCCTCGGTGACGCTGCCCTGCAGCACGACCGGCACCGCGCCCGCCACCGCCGCACGGATCGACGAACACAGTTTCACGTTGAACACCGGCGCCGTGTGGGCGTCCGGCCGGTACGCCTCCACCGACATCGGACCGCCGCGGACGACCACGAGCAGGTCGAGCGATTCCGCCAACTCGCGGGCGTGCTGTGCGGCGATCTCGGGGGTGATCCCCGCCCATGGCGCGAGTTCGTCGCAGCTCAGCCGCAGCGACAGCACCCGGTCGGGACCGAGCTCGCCGCGGACGGCCTCGATCACCTCGCGGGTGAGCCTGAGCCGGTCCACGCCGTACCCGTCGCCGCGCAGGTTCGTCAGCCCGGAATGGAACTGCCGCAGCAGCGACCGCGGTCCCGCGTCGAGTTCGACCCCGTCCATCCCGGCGTCCCTGGCCGAGGCCGCGGCCGACCGGAATCCCGCTGTCAGCGAGTCGATCTCGGCCCGTTCCATCTCCATGGGCAGCTCGCGGGTGACGACGTCGGCCACGCGCGAGGGCCCCCACAGCGCCGACTGCGAGTGCGCGCTCGAGCCCTGCAGCCCGGTGTGGCCGAGTCCGGCCAGTACCAGCGTCCCGTGCGGCCTGCACGCGGCCGCGATGTCCCGCCAACCGGGACCGCAATCCGCGGCCAGCGGCGCCCGCTCGTACGGCCAGTCGTCGGCGTGCACCGAGGCGACCTCGGTGACGAGGATGCCCGCACCACCGCGCGCCCGTCGCTCGTAGTACGCGACGTGGCGCCCGGACAGGGCACGGTCGCTGCCCAGGTTCGTCTCATGGGGCCCGAACAGCACCCTGGACCGGGCGGTGCGCCCGGCCAGGGTGAGTCCTTCGATCAACCGCTGCGTCACGACCTGCGACGCCTACGCCTGGCTCAGAGGCCGAGCGGGCGGGCGAATCCCGGCGGGATGACGATGTCCGCGGCGGTCAGGTCCTGCACGGATGAGTGCCCGAGACCCAGTAGCGCCGAATCGATTCCGCCGCGGAGGATGTCGAGCACGTTCTCGACACCCGCCTGGCCGTTGGCCGACAGGCCCCACAGGTAGCCGCGACCGATCATCACCGCGCGGGCACCGAGGGCGACCGCCTTGACGACATCGCTGCCGCGCCGGATGCCACCGTCGAGCAGGACCTCGATCTCACTTCCGACGGCCTCCGCGATCGCGGGCAGCGCCCGGATCGGCGCGGGGGTGCCGTCGAGGTTGTTGCCGCCGTGGTTCGACACCGAGATCGCGGTGACGCCCGCGTCGGCCGCGCGCTTGGCGTCGTCGACCCGCATGACGCCCTTGAGCATGAACGGACCGCCCCACTGCTCACGCAGCCATGCGACGTCCTCCCAGGACGGCAGCGGCGTGCCCATCCACTCGCCGTACGCGCCGAAGAAGGTCGGGGGCTGCTCGCCGGGCGCGGCCAGGTTGGGGGTGGTCAGGTCCGGCACCCGGCCGGTCTTCGCGAACTCCCACAACCACTTCGGCCGGGTGATGGCCTCGGGCGCGAACCGGACCATGGCCTTGAGGTCCATCTTCTCCGGGATCGCCGGGCTGCCCCAGTCGCGTCCGTGCGAGAACGACCAGTCCAGGGTCATGATCAGCCCGGTCGCCCCGGCCGCTCGCGCCCGCTCCATGCGCTGCAGCAGCACCTCCCGGCTGCCGACCCAGTACATCTGGAAGAAGGTCTGCGGGTTGGCCGCCGTCACCTCTTCGATCGACTTGCTCGCGAACGAGCTCAGCCCCATCGCGATGCCGCGGGCGGCGGCGGCCCTTGCGACCGCGACCTCGCCGTCGGGGTGCACGGCCTGCACGCCGGTCGGCGAGATCAGCACCGGCATCGAGATCGGCTGTCCCATCACGGTGGTCGACAGATCACGCTTGTCCGACAGCCCCGCGACGTGCGGGGCGAATCCGAGCTCACCGAAGGCAGACGTGTTGTCGTCGAGGGTCAGGCCCTGCTCCGAACCGGCGATCAACGCGCCGTACACCGACTTCGGCAGCCGCTTCTTGGCCCGCCGCTGCGCCTCGGCAACGGTTTCGAACCAGGCATTCTTGGCCATCACTGAACCTTTTCTACTGAGTGAACGAGTCTCGTTAATTCATGCCCGCGAGCGGGTTCTCGTCGCAGACCTTGGCGGGCGGGCGCACCATCAGCTGCAGCGGGACGGGCGCCCGCGGGGTGCGACGGTTCCCGGTGCGGGAGTGGTCGACGCTCGACTTGGGGATCTCGCCGCGGGTGCCCGCGAGCGCGGCCTCGCCGTAGCCCTGCACGCACTCGGGGTCAGGACCGTCCATCGGCAGGCCGGTGAAGAACTTGGCCGCCATGCAGCCGCCGCGGCAGGAGTCGTAGTGGTCGCACTTGCTGCACGCGCCGCCGGTCTGCGGGGAACGCAGCTCGGTGAACAGCTCGGAGTGCTGCCACACGTGCTGGAAACCACCGTCGGCCACGATGTTTCCCGCGAGGAACTGCTCGTGGATCGCGAAGGGACACGCGTACACGTCGCCGACCGGGTCGATCAGGCACACCACCCGTCCGGCGCCACACAGGTTCAGGCCGGGGAGCGCGTCGCCGTAGGCGGACAGGTGGAAGAACGAGTCGCCGGTCAGGACCCCTCCGCCGTTCGCGACGAGCCAGTTGTACAGCTCGCGCTGCTGCGGCTGCGTCGGGTGCAGCTCGTCCCAGACGTCGGCGCCACGGCCGGACGGGCGGAGCCGGGTGATCCGCAGCGTCGCGCCGTACTTGTCGGCGAGCGCCTTGAACTCGTCGAGCTGGCCGACGTTGTGGCGGGTGACGACGACGGAGATCTTGGCGTCCTTGAAGCCCGCCTCGGCGAGATTCTCGAGCGCACGGACCGCCATCGCGAAGGAGCCGGGGCCGCGAACCGCGTCGTTGACCTCAGCGGTCGCGCCGTCGATGGAGATCTGCACATCGACGTAGTCGCTGGCCGCCAGTCGCGCGGCGACCTTCTTGTCGATCTTCACACCGTTCGTGGAGAACTTGACGCCAACCTGGTGCTCGGTGGCGTAGTCCACGAGCTCCCAGAAATCGGACCGGACGGTGGGCTCGCCGCCGCCGATGTTCACGTAGAACACCTGCATCCGCTGCAGCTCGTCGATGATGGACTTGCACTGCTCGGTGCTCAGCTCGCGCGGATCGCGCCTGCCGGACGACGACAGGCAGTGCACGCAGGAGAGGTTGCAGGCGTAGGTGAGCTCCCAGGTGAGGCAGATGGGCGCGTCCAGTCCGAGTTCGAACTGGTCGACGAGCCGGCCGACCGGGGCGGGTGCGGGGCGATCGAGCATGGAGGTCATGGGCTGTGTCCTCGAGGAGTGGGGTGGCGGATCGGGCGAGCTCAGGCCGCGGACGCGCCGGGCACGATCATCTTCGAATCGGCCAGCGTGGCGAGCGCACGGGCGTAGGTGTCCACCTGCGCCTCGTCGATACCCGCCGCGCGGATGGCCGTCCTGGCGTCGGGATGGTCGGGCAGGGCCCGCACGATCTCGACGATGGTGCGGTTCTTCAGGAACGAGAGCTTCCTGGTCCCAAAGTGGTAGAGCAACGCCCCGAAAGGTTCGGGGCGAAGCGCCACCTGCGGGTGAAGCTTCCACCCGGTGTCGAGATCCACGGTCAGTACACGCCGCACATGCCGTCGATCGAGACCTCTTCGACCAAGGCCTCCTCGACGAGCTCGGTCCCGGCAACGACGCTTTCGCGATGCTCAGACATCTACATACCTCCTGTGTCAGGGTTGGCGTCAGTCACGGCGATCAGTTCGCTGTGACTCGGCTCACCACACTAATGGCATCGAGTGCACAATGAAAGGTCCGGAGGGGAAATTGACGCAGGCCGGTAGCAAACCCGCAGGTCGCATAGGTCGTCGGCCGTCGACGACGCGCGATCGGATCAGCAATATCGGCATCGAACTGTTCGCCGAGCACGGTTTCGAGGAGACCAGCGTCGATCAGATCGCGGAGGCCGCCGGTATCGCCAGGCGCACCTTCTTCCGCTACTTCCCCTCCAAGAACGCGGTGCCGTGGGGCGACTTCGACCTACATCTGGCGAACATGCGCGAGCAGCTCGCGGAACTCCCCCGCGACATCCCGCTTGCAGAGGGACTCGCCTCGGCGCTGCTCGAGTTCAACAGCTTCTCGCCCACCGTGGCCGCGCTGCACCGCAAGCGGATGGAGATAATCCTGCAAGCCCCGGCGCTGCAGGCGTATTCGATGGTGATGTACGACGGCTGGCGCGGCGTGATCGCCGACTACGTGGCCGACCGGATGGGCTGCCGACCCGGCGATCACCTGCCCCGCACGATCGGCTGGATGGTCCTCGGCATCGCCCTCTCGGCCTATGAGCAGTGGCTCACCGACGACTCCCTCGAGCTGCCCGATCTGCTCCGCGCGGGGAGCGAGGTCCTCTCACACGGGCTCGGCACCTCCGCTGCCGGACGCGACTGACCAGCCCGATCGCCGCCGCCGGGTGGCGCGGCCGACCATCCCTGAGCTGCCGCATCCCGATTATCGGGATCGCCACTCTGCAATTTACGATCCACCTGGTTGCATGTTTTCCTGCTACATTTGAAAACTAGAACACGTTCCAGATTCACCCCCGAGAGGATCCGCCGCGATGACCACCGTTGACATGCCGCACAGCTCCAGGTCGGTTGTCCTCACCGTCTCCGGGGTCGTCGAGGAGACCTCCGACGCCAGGTCGCTGGTCTTCACCGTCCCGGACGAGCATCGCGGCAAGTTCGACTACAAGCCCGGCCAGTTCCTCACCCTGCGCATTCCCAGCGATCAGACCGGTTCCGTGGCCCGCTGCTACTCCCTCGCCAGCTCGCCCTTCAGCGACTCCGAGCCGAAGGTCACCGTGAAGCGGACCGTCGACGGATACGGCTCCAACTGGCTGTGCGACAACGTCAAGGCCGGCGACACCATCGAGGTGCTGCCCCCGTCCGGTGTGTTCACGCCCAAGTCGCTCGACCACGACTTCCTG
This sequence comes from Rhodococcus sp. PvR044, assembly GCF_040548995.1. Taxonomy (NCBI): domain Bacteria; kingdom Bacillati; phylum Actinomycetota; class Actinomycetes; order Mycobacteriales; family Nocardiaceae; genus Rhodococcus; species Rhodococcus sp. PvR044. The sequence continues at coordinate 188,858 of NZ_JBEPSX010000001.1, read as the reverse complement.
CTCTGGGGCGCGGGCAGCGGGATCACCCCGGTGATCTCTATCCTCAAGTCCGCGCTCACCGAGGGCACCGGCAAGGTGGTGCTGATCTACGCCAACCGCGACGAGAAGTCGGTCATCTTCGCCGACGAGCTGCGCGGCCTCGCGGCCCAGTACCCGACCCGCCTGACCGTCGTGCACTGGCTCGAGTCCCTGCAGGGGCTGCCGACGCCCGACCAGTTCGCCACCCTCGCCAAGCCGTTCGGCGGCTTCGAGTCCTTCATGTGCGGCCCCGGCCCGTTCATGGACACGGTGCACAAGGCGCTCGCCGAGGCGGGCGTCCCGCGCAACTCCGTGCACGCCGAGGTGTTCAACTCGCTCGCGGGTGACCCGTTCCAGGACGTGGCGCTCGAAGAGGTCACCGAGGAGGAGGCCGCGGACGCCGCCACCGTCGAGGTGCAGCTCGACGGTGAGACCCACACGATGAGCTGGCCGCGCAAGCAGACCCTCGTCGACATCATGCTGTCGAAGGGTCTCGACGTGCCGTACTCCTGCCAGGAGGGCGAGTGCGGCTCCTGCGCCTGCACCGTGCTCGAGGGCAAGGTCGAGATGGAGAACAGCGAGATCCTCGACCCCGAGGACATCGCAGCCGGCTACATCCTCGGCTGCCAGGCCCGCCCGGTCACCGACCACCTCAAGATCGAGTTCTAGGCGGCTTCGCCGCCCGTGCGCGGTTACCGAGTCCCCACACTCGTCGAGCGCTCACGGGCGGCGTAGCCGCCTGTACCGCGCGCGGGTGTCCGCGTCCAGGTGCTCGGTGGCGTAGCTGAGCGCGGTCGCGCCCATCGCGGCGGCGTGCTCGTCGAGGAACCCCGTGAGCAGCTGCCGGTCCACCTGTTTGCCGACCTCGCGCAGCATCCAGCCGAGCGCCTTCTGGGTGAGGTCGCGCCGGTCCTCGAGCAGACGCGGCGCCAGCTCCAGTGTGGTGGTCGCGTCGCCTCGGCGGATGAACCCGAACGTGGTCAGCAGCGCCACCCGGCGCCGCCACAGGTCGGGGTCCGCGCCGAGCTCGTGGACCAGGTCTCGCGGCCGGTCGAACAGCCACCCGCCGAGCACCGTCACCGCCGAGGTGTCGACCAGGTCCCAGTTGTTCACCCGACCCCGGAGCACGGCGGCCAGATAGAAATCGGCGATCCGCTCGCGCTCGGCCTCGTCGCGCGTCCGCGCTCCGGAGGCCCGCGTGAACCGGCCGTTCAGTATGACCAGCGCGGCCAGGCGGTGCTCGTGCACCTCGCTGTCGAGCAGCGCGTCGACCTCGGCCAACGGCAGGTCCGCGAACCGCTTCGCCACCGTTCGGGTGGCGGGCACCCGAACACCGATGAAGACGTCACCCTCGCCGTACTCGCCAGGGCCGGTCTTGAAGAACCGCTGCAGCTCGACGACATCGGCCGGGCTCGACACCAGTGCCAACGCCCTGGTCACCGCCGCCGCATCGTCCATGCCCCGACCTTGCCAGACGGCGGGGCCGGGCGAATCAGAACCGACGTCGCGCAGCTATTGATCGGCCGGTCAATCAGGGTTATACCTGAGGTAGCGGGGTTCCCTCGTCGAGGAGGCAGGAAATGAAGGCAGCAATGGCTCGGTGGCAGGATTGGGCCGCCGTGGTGATCGGCGTGGTCGTGGCGCTGTCCCCGCTGTGGATGGACACGAACGACGCCGCGATGTGGTCGATGATCGTGCTGGGTGCACTGGTGGCGGTCGCGGGGTTGGCGCACATGATGTCGGCAGAGATGCCGGCGCTCCCGTGGGCGATGGGCGTTCTCGGCGTGCTGATGTTCCTCTCTCCGTGGGTGATGGGCTTCGCCGACATGGCAGGCGCCGCCTGGACCTCATGGATCGGCGGAGTGCTGACGGTGCTCACGGCGATGGCCGCGATGCCGGAGGGCTCGAGGCTGCACATCGGACACGGCGGCGGATTGGCGACGCATCACTGACGGACCGTCGATCCCTGACAGAATCGAACAACAGTCCCGTGCTGGAGCGAAGGCCGTCGGCCTCGCTCCAGCCGGTCGGACATCCGGGCTCGGTCAGATGATCGCGCCTGACGAAACACGTGTGGAGGCAACCGAATGCCAGGTCCGCGCCAACGCCGGACCGCCAGCGTGGATGGTGACGCGAGGGAGCTGATCCTCGACGCCGCCGAGGAGTTGATCGCCGAGTCGGGCTTCGACGCGACCTCGACCGCGGCCATCGCGAAGCAGGCGGGCGTGCCGAAGGGCCTGGTTTTCTACTATTTCCCGACCAAGTCGGCGATCCTCACCACGCTCATAGCCGAGCGACTGCCCGCGGAACCGCTGGCCGACGTCGCCGGGCTGGTGGTCACCGGCGAACCGGAGTCCACCCTGGTCAACCTCGAGGCCGCGCTCAACCTCAGGGACCACCACTCCTCGGTGATGCGGGTGATCATCTGGCGCGAGGCGGAGACCCACCCCGCCGTCCGCGCGCACCTGCGGCGATTCCGCACCTACCTGCACGATGCGACCGTCGAGGTCCTGCGCGCGAGCTCGCCGGTGGCGGTGTCCGCGCGGGTACTCGATTCCTGCGCGACGATCTGGGTGGCCGCGATGTTCTCCGTCGCCAGCATCGACCGGCTCCGCGATCTCGACGGCACCCGCGAGCACCGCGAGGACCTGGGCGGCGTCGCTCGCGTGGTGGCCGCGGGCCTCGAACAGCTCGGCACCGCCGGGGCCTAGCGACGTGCGTCAGCCGAGCAGGCGGCCGGCCTCGAACGCCGCAGCACCTGCGGGCAGCTCCCCCGGCCTGCCACTGAGCAGCACCTTCACCGAGCCGCTTCCGCTCGCGTCCCGGCCGAGCGCGTCGATGCGCCGGAGCGTCTGGGCCGCGACGGCCTCCGCGCTGTCGAAGAGGGTGACCCCGGCGGGCAACTGGTCCGCGATCTCCTCGGCCATCAGCGGATAGTGCGTGCAGCCGAGGACCACCCCGTCGCAGTCGACCGGGGTGCGAGCCACGGCGTCCGCGATCGCCCGCTTCGCCAGGTCGGTGTCGCCAAGGTCGATCGCCTCGGCCAGCCCGTGACACGCCACCCCGACCACGGCGGTGCCGTTGGCGAACCGCTCGATCAGGTCGGCCTGGTACCGACTGGCGGTGGTGGCCGCGGTGGCCCAGATCGCGACCGAGCGACTGGCCGCGGCCGCCGGCTTGATCGCGGGCACGGTCCCGATCACCGGGATCGCGTCGCCCAGCCGGTCCCGGACATGGTCGAGGGCGGTCACGCTGGCGGTGTTGCAGGGCAGCACGACGACCTCGGCACCCAGGTCCACGGCGTGCTCGGCCGCCCCGACCACGCGATCGATCACCCACTGCTCGGGCTTGGGCCCCCAGTGCGCGCCGTCCGGGTCGAGTGAGAGCAGCAGGTCCAGTTCGGGGCGGAGACGCCGCAGCCAGGCCGACGTCGGCAGCAGCCCCAGGCCGGAGTCGATGAGCGCAACAATCACCCGACAAATCTATCCCGACGCCGCGGCCGGGCCGTCCCCCCGTCCCCCCGTCCCGCCGACCCGCGCTACCCGGTCCTCCCACGCTCCTCGCTGAGGCGTCGGAACATCGCGTTGACTCCGACCTTCCCCGCGATCCGCTCCGCTAGACGGGGGGCCAGCGCGGCAAACGACAGCAGCGGGCGGATCGGGGCGCCACTCTCGATGACCTCGGGCAGGTCGCGTCGGATGGCCGTCACCACCCTGTCCGCCACCTTCGACGTGGTGGTCTCGCCGATCACCCGATTGGACCGGAAACCGCGCTCGACCATCCGCTGGTACATGCCGTCGCCGCCGATGAATCCCGGACACACCACGGAGAATCCGACCGGCGACTGCCCGTACTCGGCACGTAGCGACTGGGCGAGCCCGATCAGGGCCGCCTTGGTCGCGGCATACGGCCCACAGAACGCCGGCCCGTACTTGCCCGCCATCGAGCTGATGAACACGACATGGCCGCGGCCACGCGCCAGCATGCCCGGCAGCACGTGCCTGGTGAGCAACATCGGCGCCGAGAGGTTGACGTCGACCATCGCCGTCAGCTCCTCGGGAGTGAGCGCGGTGAACGCCGCAACATTCTCGACACCGGCATTGTTGACCAGGACGTCGATCGGGCCGAAGGATCGCTCGACGTGCTCGATCAGGGCCCCGGTCGCATCCAGGTCCGCGAGGTCGGCCGGCACCGAGTCCGCCCGCGCTCCGGTCGCCCGCAGGGCCGCCGCCGTGGCGTCGAGGGCGTCCACCCGCCTGCCGGTGACCACCAGGTCCATGCCCTCACGTGCGAGCGCGCGGGCGATGACGGGGCCGAGCCCACCGGTCGCCCCGGTCACCAGCGCGACGCGGCCGCGCAGCGATTCCATGGACCCGAGCCTTCTCCGGCCACGGACCGGATGTCAACGACTCCCGTCGGTGCCGCCCGCCGCGGATCCGACCGCCTCGTTCATCACTCCGAGAAATCGGGTCACCGCGGCCAGCTCGGCCTCGTCGAACTCCCCGATCGAGGCGATCATGCGCCCGATCAGCGGTCCGAAGAACGACCAGCCCAGGTACTTCGCCTGTTCCTGCACCCGCAGCAGCACCCGGCGGCGGTCGCCGGGGTCCGGTGTCCTGCCGATGTGGCCCGCCCGTTCCAACCGGTCGAGCAGGGCGGTGGTCGCCGCCGAGCCAAGACCCAGCTGCCCGCCCAGCCAGCCCGGCGTCGCGGCGATCCCGGCCCGGTCGGCATCGAGCAGTGCGATGAGCGCGCGGAGGTCGGTCGCGTGCAGGCCGTTGCGGCTCGCGAACGCGGCACCGAACTGGTCCAGTTCGACGGTCAGCCTGCGCAGCTCGTGCACGAGCTGCAGTGCCGCGCCGGGGTCGTCGGTCGCGCTCACTGCCCTGCTCCCACGATCACTCCTTGATTCATATCTCTCGATGAACAATTATCTCTATCATCGAGATTATCTGATGCCGAGAGAACCAGGGGGCGGTCCATGGACGACGACACGCAGATCCGCACGAAAGGCCGGTTCGACGCCGCCTACGACGCAGTTCTCGCCCGCTGGGGCGGGGTGACCGCCCTGGAGACCACCTCCGAATTCGGCCTCACCCGCGTCCACGCCTGCGGACCGACCGGGGCGCCGCCGGTTCTCCTGCTCCACGGCGGCGGTGCCACCTCGACCGCCTGGTCCACGGTCGCGACCGCGCTCGGCCGGACGCACCGGGTGTACGCCCCGGACCTGATCGGGGACGTCGGACGCAGCGTGCCCGGCGACCGCCGGCCACGCACCCCCGCGGACCTGATGACATGGCTCGATGCAGTGCGCGCCGAACTCGGCCTACAGCGGGCCACGCTGATCGGACACTCCTACGGCGCGTGGATGGCCCTCGCCTACACGCTCGGCCACCCGGATCGGGTGGACCGGCTCGCACTACTCGACCCGTCGGACTGCTTCTCCGGATTTCGGGCCGGATATCTGCTGCGGGCACTCCCGATGTTGCTGCGCCCCAATGAGAACCGGGCACGGCGCTTCATCGAGTGGGAGACGGGCGGGCGGGCGCTCGACCCGGACTGGCTGACCGTGTACGCGCTCGGCGCCGCGGGGTCCCCGCGGCCGCGGATCGTGCTACCGAAGCGGCCGTCGAGGACCGCGCTCGGCGAGCTGCACGTCCCGACCCTCGTTGCGCTCGCCCAGGATTCGCGGGCGATCGATGTCGACCGGGTGGCCGCGGCGGCGCGCGGCGCCCTCCCGGACGTCCGGATCGAGGTCCTGCCGGACAGCAGTCACCACAGCCTGCCCGGACACGAGCCGGGCGAGCTGACCACGATCCTCGCGGATTTCCTTTCCTAGCAGCGCTTCTCGCGTCAGCGCACCAGCAGCATGCAGCCGGCGACGGTCGCGCCGCCGACGCCGACGACGGCGACCTCGGGCGGGCCGTCGAGCTGGGCGGTCGACTCGCCCCGCAGCTGTGACGCCGCCTCCGCGACGAGCTCCAGCGCGGCCGATCGTCCCAGCCCCAGTTGGCCGCCGTGTGGGTTGAGCGGCAGCGCGCCCGCTCTCGAGATCCGCTGTCCCCCGGCGACGAACGCGCCCGCCGTCCCCGGCCCACAGAACCCGAGCGCCTCCAGCCACATCAGCGCCAGAATACTGAACTCGTCCTCGAACAGTGCGACGTCCACATTCTCGGGGACGAGTTCGGTGCCCTCCCAGAGCCTTTCGCCGGCATCGTGGATCGCCATTCCCGTCAGGTCGGCACGCTGTTCCCACAGCGGGCTCACGTTCCGCGCCGCCGCGACGGCCTCGACGGTGACCGCGGGCCCGGGCAGATCTTCCGCCAGGTCGCCGGGACTGATCAGCACGGCGACCGCCCCTCCCGCGGGGAGCGCGCGGTCGTACTCGCAGAGCGGATCGGCCAGCATCGGGGCGTCCAGGTACTCCCGAAGCCCGAGGCCCCGCCCGCTGTTTCGGCCCGCGGTCAGCGCGATCTGGGCCAACTCGACCCGGGTGAGCCCGAACGCCTCGATGTAACTGCGCGCCGCGAGCGCCGTCGTCACCAGTTCCGTTCCGGCCCCGTATGGTGCGTGCCACTGTGCCCACCCGGACACCGACGGCCGGCCGGCGAAACGCCGTGCAACCCGCGCGGGCGACGGCGGGTCGCACGCCTCGATACACAGCACGTGGGTGGCCAGGCCGGAGATCACCGCCGCCACCGCGGCCGAGACCGCGGTCAGCACGCCGAGCCGATTTGATTCCGCTGTGCGCCAGGCGAGTTCGAGACCGAGGGCGTCCGCGACATCGACCACGTCCGGCAGCCCGCAGGTGACGAGCCCGTCGACGGCGCCACCGGTCAGGCCCGCATCTGCCAGCGCGCCGCGGGCGGCCATGGCTGCGACTCGAACATCGGCGGACCCGGGTCCGCGTGGCACCCGGCCGATCCCGCTCACCACGGCCCCCTTGGTGATCACGACACGGCCTCCAGCCGGTCCTCCGGCAGCTCCAGCTCCTCGATCTCGGCGAACGGAAGCCAGAAGTCGCCGCCGAGGTGCTCGAAATACAACCGGATCGGCGTGTCCACGCGCAGGGCGCCCGGCTCGGTCCCGGTCAGGCCCAGCAACAGCCGGATCCCCTCCTCGAGCTCGACCACGGCGACGAGGTAGGGCTGCGCTGCCGGGTCGCTCCGCGGGCTCCGCTCTTGGTCGTTCACCTCGGTCCAGGTGAGCAGCACGCCCTTTCCCGTGACCGGCTCGATGGTGAAGTCGGCCGACCAGCAGTGCCTGCAGCATCGCGACGGCGGGAACGACCAACGCAGGCAGTGCTCGCACCGCCGCACCGACAACCGTCCGGACGCGCCCGACGTCCAGTGCGCTGCGGTCAGATCCGTCAGCTCAGGCAGCGCCCGCTGGTCATGGACCATACATTCACGTTAGACGCCCGCGGCCTCGATCACCTCGGTGATCGGCACGCCACTCGCGATCTTCGCCCTGGTCTTCATCACCGCTCCCGCGAGACCGCCGCCGACCACGGCGACGAGAACGCCGTCGCGCTCGTAGTACGCGAGGAACTTGCGGCCGTCGTCGCGGACCAGGTGCACGGTGTCCGTGGCGGACGGCTCGCCGAGCGCCTGGATCTTGATGTCGTACTGGTCGCTCCAGAAGTACGGGACCTGGCCGGGTCCGGTGGGCGCGTCGGCGCCGACCAGCGCCAGTGCCAGCGCCTTTGCCTGGTCGCCCGCGCTGGTCCAGTGCTCGACCCGCCGATGGCCCTCGGGATGGCGCCATGCGGCGACGTCACCGACCGCCCACACGTTCGGGTCACTGGTCCGGCCGCACTCGTCGGCGAGCACGCCGCCGCCCGCGCGCGGCTCGGCGACCTGCACGCCCGAGCCGTCCAGCAACTCGGTGACCGGGACGGAGCCGATGCCGATGACCACCAGGTCGGCCGCGACCTCGGTGCCGTCGGAGAGCACGGCACCGGTGACCCTGTCCTCGCCGAGCAGGGCGGTGAGGCCGACGCCGGTGCGCAGGTCGACACCCTCCTCGCGGTGCAGTCGGGCCACGAGGCCACCGATCCGCTCGCCGAGCACGGAGGCCAGCGGGGTGGGCTGCGGCTCGATCAGGATGACCTTCATGCCGCGTGCGCGCATGCTCGCGGCGAGTTCGCACCCGATGAACCCGGCCCCGACGATGAGGGCGGTCCGATCGGCGGCGAGCTCGGAACGCAGCGCCATCGCATCCTCGAACGAACGCAGCACGTGCACGCCACCCAGTTCGGCCAGTCCGGGGATCCGGCGCGGGACGAGCCCGGTGGCCACCACCAGGTGGTCGTAGTCGACGGTCGATCCGTCGGCGAGGGTCACCGTGCGGGCGCCGGTGTCGACACCGGTCGCGGCCGCGCCGAGCCGCAGCTCGATGCGCTGCTCCTCGAAGAATTCGGCCGGCTTGAGGGTGACGTCGTCGCGCTCACCGCGGACGACCTCCTTGGACAGCGGGGGCCGGTCGTAGGGCAGGTGTGGTTCCGCGCCGATCAGCGTCAGTTCGCCGTCGAAGCCCGCCCGCCGCAGTTCCTCGGCGGTCCGCAGACCGGCCAACCCGGCACCGACGACGACGACCCGTCCAACGCTCATCCCGCTCAACCTCTCACCCGATGGATCGTTGTGCGCCCAGGTGGGCCACGCACACTTCATACCAAACTGACACGTGTTCTAGATAGCGTGCCCTAAGGAGCCGAGGAATGCCACACCCCGGGATCTCGACGGGCGACGGGAACGGCGCGAAGGCGCTCAGCCGACCCCGGGAACCGGGACCTGGGCGCCGGTCATCGCGGCCGAGGACTCGCCGATCAGGAACGCGATCACCTCGGCGATCGCCTCGGGTGCGACCCAGCCCTTGCGGCTCGACCCTGGCTGGCTCGCCCGGTTGCCGGGGGTGTCGATCACCGAGGGCAGCACCGCGTTCGCCCGGATGCCCTCGTCGCGGTACTCCACCGCCAGTGCGCTGATGAACGCCAAGACCGCGGCCTTCGACGTGACGTAGCCCGACGCACCCGAGAAGGGTGCGAAGGCCGCCTTGGTGGACATCGCGACCACCGACCCGCCACCGGCGTCGATCATGAACGGCAGCGCGGCCTGGGTGCACAGGTACAGCGGGCGCAGGTTCAGCCGCAACATGGCCTCGAAGTCCTCGATCGGGCTCTCGTGGACCCGCGCGCCGCTGGCGAAGCCGCCGACCAGGTTCACCACCGCGCGCAACGGCGCCTGTTCGTCGCCTCCCGCCAGGGCCGCCACCTCGGCGACACCCGCCGGGTCGAACAGGTCGGCGCGCGCGAGGACGAGCCTCGGGTGCGAATCCAGACGCTCGAGTTCCTTCTCCGTGATCCACGGAACCACCACGCGCCACCCGTCCGCGAGCAGCCTCTTGGTGACCGCGACCCCTAGCCCGCCGGTGCCGCCGGTCAGGAGCACGCTCCGTCCTGATTCGGTCATGATCCGCTTCCTTCCAGAGTTGTTGTCGAGGTTGAACTCTCGCGCGCGGGCCCGATCACCTCGCGTCGAACTCGGAGATCAGCCAGCGACCGTCCACCTTCCGCAGCGCCACCTCGGCACCGACGGTCCTGTCGACCGGCGCCTGCTCCGCCGCTGACGTAGTCGACTGCTCGACGAACACCAGCACCTCGGCGCTGTCGTCGGTCAGGGAGGTCAGTCCGGTCCCGGTGACCGTGGCGGTCGCGGTGATCTTCTTGTCCGTCGCCGCGGGCACGATCACCCCCTGCGCGAGCCGGTCGTGGTAGTCCCTGAACTCCCCCGTCAGCAACTCGCGCGCGGCCGCCATGTCCGCGAAGACGGTCTCCGGCGTGTAGGTCAGGAGAGCCTTCGCGCCGTCCGCCGCAGCCTGCTGGACCTCGGCCCTTGCCCGATCGTCCACCCGCTGGTCCGGCCGGTACTGGGCGAAGTACAGGAACCCGGCAAGCGCCGCCAGCACCAGGACCGCTGCGGTCAGTCCGACCATCAGCCTTCGCTGCGCACTCACGACAGGTACTCCACCCTCGAGATCTTCGACTGTTCCCGATCGACGGTCACCCGGAGCCGCTGGACGCGCTGCTGGTCCTGTGCCCCCGTTCCGTTGCTGACCCGCGACGCTACCTGCACAAGAACCGTGGCGGAATCCGCCGCCTCCGTCTCGATTCCGGCGGCTGCCGACTCACCGACCGTGGTCACCTTGGCGTCCCGCACCACCGTGATGAAACCCTGCGATCGCCGATCGAAATCGTCGTAGAACTCGCCGGTCGCGCCGTCGAGCACCCGTTGCACGTCGGCCTCGGCATTGTTGTGGTCGATGGTTGTCAGGTTGAGCGCACCCTCCCTGGCGACCCGCAGATAGGTTTCCCGTTCGGACTGCAGCTCCGATGCCGAACGGTGTTGCCAGAGCATGACTCCGCACGCGGTCGCCAGCAGCACGGCGACCACGGCGAGCAGCGCCGGTCCCGCCACGAGCGCTCCCCGCGGCCGGGATCCGGTCGCGACGGCGGGCGACGCGGCCCCCGCGGGATCCGCATCCTGAACTCCTGCCATCGGGTCAATTCCTTCGTCGACGGTGCGGTGGACTGCTCCACGTTAGGTGAATCGGCGCACGGGCGTCGCAGCGCGCCCACACTCACTAGAGTTGAGTGCGTGACCACCGATCCGAACAGGGGCATCGCCCCAGTGCACTACGGCACCTCCACCACCGAGCTGGTGAGCTCGCAGGGGCGCACGATCATCGCCGACGCGGTCGTGGCGAAGATCGCCGGTATCGCCACCCGGGAGATCAGCGGCGTGTTCGATGTCGGCGGCGGCACCGCCCGCGTTGTCGGCGCGCTGCGCGACCGCATCCCGGGCGCCCGCGTCAACCACGGCCAGGGCGTCGCCGTCGAGGTCGGCGAGAAGCAGGCCGCCATCGACATCGGCATCGTCGCCGAATACGGCGTCGCGCTGCACGAGCTGGCGGCCGGCATCCGGCGCAACGTGATCGCGGCCGTGGAGCGGATGACCGGACTGGAGGTCACCGAGGTCAACATCACCGTCTACGACGTCGTCCTGTTCGACGAGAACGAGCAACCGGGCGAGACCGACGGCAGACCGAGAGTCCAGTGACACCGGAGCGGAGCCCGCGCAGCGACCCGGGAGCACAGGAGCGGAGCAGCGACCCGGAGGTGGAGCCCGCCGAGCTGATCGCGGACGCGGTGCTCGCGGTACCGGGAGTCGCGGGGCTGCACGGCGGGATGTTCGGCGAGGTCGCGACGTACCTGCCGGGCCGGCGGGTGCTCGGTGTCGCGCTCGGCGACGACTCCTGCGCCATCCACATCAGCGTGCGCTATCCGGCGCACGTCATCGAGACGGCGGAGCGGGTCCGCGCGGCACTCGTCCCGATGCTCGACGTCCCGGTCGATGTCACGGTCGAAGACGTACTCACGGAGAGGACAGCGCCATGAACAGCACAGTCGTCGGTCTGATCGCCGGCCTGCTGCTGGCGATCGCCGTAATCCTCGGTGGTTTCAGCGGTTTCGTGTTCGCCGTGCTGTTGGGCGGCTTCGGTATGGCCATCGGGGCCCACCGTGACGGGCACGTCGATCTGGGCGCGCTGTTGCGGAGCCGGGGCCGTGGCTGACGGCACGAGCGAGGCGGGCGGAGCGACCCGGCAACGCACCGCGGAAGCCGACCTGGACGAGGAGCGCAGCACCAGGGGCCAGCTGATCATCAAGGATCGCGCGGTTTCACGGATCGCCGTGGCGGCTGCCCTCCAGGTGCCGGGTGTGGTCCGCCAGCGCGGCGGCCTGTCCCGGCTCACCGGCCGCGACCTGCCGCGAGCAGAGGTGTCGATGGGAACCGAGTCGGTGGCCGTCACGCTGTACATCGCGGTGGCATGGCCGTGCCCGATCGCCCTGCTCTCCCGCGAGGTGCACCGCGAGGTGGGCGATCGTATCGCCGCCCTCAGCGGCCTGCCCATGGACCAGCTGCACGTCGTCGTCGCCGCTGCGGTGCCAACCGCGGCACCGGAGGGGGCCGAGGTCGACAGTCAGCAGTTCGCGGCGCCCGGCGCCGCCCTTGCACCCCTGGTCCCGTCGCGGGCACCGATCACCCGGCCCGCGGCGGCCCCGGTCGCGCTGCTCTTCGCCTGCGCCCTGCTGGTTCTCGCGGTGCTGACCGGACGCGAGTTCCTGATCGCGCACGAGGTCATCGCTCCCGCCGCGTGGCTGCGCAATTCGATCGAGTGGTCCGCACGCCAGCACTGGGAGCCGTGGATGGTGCCTGCCGCGGCCGCGGCCGTGTTCGCCGGCCTGGTGCTGATCTTCGTGGCGGTCAAGCCGCGGATCCGCACCCATCTGCCGCTCGGCGACGCGGGATCTGCGGTGGTGTGGGTGCGTCCAACCGATGTGGCGAGGATGTGCAGCGCGCAGGCACGCACGGTGGCGGGTGTCCGGTCGGTGCAGACCATCGTCGACGGCAAGCGGACCACCGTCCGCATCTCCCCCGACGGTGAGGTCGCGGCCCCCGCGCTCGAATCGGCCGTGCGCGACGCGGTGGAGCCGGGGCTGGCGACGCTCGCAACGCCCCGTCCGCTGCGCGTCCGGATCGGCAAGGTGCGAGGGTGAGGCGCCGCACGTCGGTCATCGACAGGTCGATAGCGCTCGGCGCCGGCCTCGCCCTGGTTGCTGCGGGCGCACTGGCCCTGACCTGGAACATGGACCTCGATGTGTCCCAGGAGTTCTGGCGACGATTCGACCGGGCCGAGTACGCGGCGATCCCGACCAGGGACTGGTGGCCGACGCTGCTCGGCGTCGCCTGCGTCGCCAGCCTCGTGGCCGGGGTCACGCTGCTGGTGATCAACCTCCGGCGCGGCCGGACCTCGACGGTGCAGATCGGGGACGTCCTCGGCGACTCCGACCTGTCGGTCGACCTCGGGCCGATGGCGGTCGGGCTGGCCTCGGAGCTGTCCACCCTGGAGGGGGTCCGCTCCGTGCGGGCCGCCGCCGTGGACGATCGCGGTCTGCTGACCCTGCGGGTGACGGTGATCGCCGACCCCGCGGTCGATATCGCCGAGTTCACCCGCGACGCCGAGTCCCTGGCCAGGTCCATGGCCGCGGCTCTGCCCGATGCCCCCGTCGCCACGCAGGTGCTGCTTCACCTCGACCGCGCTGATCTACCGGGCTGACCAGCCCTCTTCGCCATCCCGGGGGGGTGCCCCGGCCCGGAGCCAGAGCCGGGCCGTACATGCACGCCCGGGGCGAGGAGGAAACTCCGTCCCGGCCCGGCTCAGGTCCCCGGAAACGCCGAATGGCGCCCACTCCCGAGGGAGTGAACGCCATTCGGCTTTGGTACTGCTAGATCAACAGGTGAAACTAAATCACTTGTTGATCTTGGTGACGCGACCGGCGCCAACGGTGCGGCCACCCTCACGGATGGCGAACCGCAGGCCCTCGTCCATGGCGACCGGCTGGATCAGCTTGACGGACATCTCGGTGTTGTCACCGGGCATGACCATCTCGGTGCCCTCGGGCAGGGTCACGACGCCCGTAACGTCCGTGGTACGGAAGTAGAACTGCGGGCGGTAGTTGTTGAAGAACGGCGTGTGGCGGCCGCCCTCGTCCTTGGACAGGATGTAGGCGTTGCCCTCGAACTCGGTGTGCGGGGTGGTGGTGCCCGGCTTCACGACGACCTGGCCACGCTCGACATCTTCGCGCTTGATGCCACGAACCAGCAGACCGACGTTGTCGCCCGCCTGGCCGGAGTCGAGCAGCTTGCGGAACATCTCGATGCCGGTGACGGTGGTCTTGGTGACCGTCTCCTTGATGCCGACGATCTCGACCTCTTCGTTGACGTTGACCACGCCACGCTCGATACGACCGGTGACGACGGTGCCACGACCGGTGATCGTGAAGACGTCCTCGACGGGCATGAGGAACGGCTTGTCGGTCTCACGGACGGGGTCCGGGATCGAGTCGTCGACGGCCTGCATGAGCTCGAGAACGCTCTCGCCCCACTTGGCGTCGCCCTCGAGCGCCTTGAGCGCCGAGACCTTCACGACGGGCGCGTTGTCGCCGTCGAACTCCTGCGACGACAGCAGCTCGCGGACCTCCATCTCGACGAGCTCGAGGATTTCCTCGTCGTCGACCATGTCGGACTTGTTGAGCGCGACCAGGATGTAGGGAACACCAACCTGGCGGGCGAGCAGCACGTGCTCGCGGGTCTGCGGCATCGGGCCATCGGTGGCCGCGACCACGAGGATGGCGCCGTCCATCTGCGCCGCACCCGTGATCATGTTCTTGATGTAGTCCGCGTGGCCCGGGGCGTCGACGTGCGCGTAGTGGCGCTTCTCCGTCTGGTACTCGACGTGGGAGATGTTGATCGTGATACCACGAGCCTTCTCCTCCGGCGCCTTGTCGATCTGATCGAAGGCCGAGGCCTCGTTCAGGTCCGGGAACTTGTCGTGCAGGACCTTGGTGATCGCCGCCGTCAGCGTGGTCTTGCCGTGGTCAACGTGACCGATGGTCCCGATGTTGACGTGCGGCTTCGTCCGCTCGAACTTCGCCTTCGCCACTTGATGGCCTCCTGTATTCGTGCTTGCGCTATGCAGCAGTGCGGTTGGTTATTACTTGGTCGTGCTCAGCTGGTGAAACTCGCCAGCGGTCGTGCTCCCAGCTGGTGTTACTCGCCGGTCGCCTTGGCGATGATTTCCTTCGAGACGTTCGCGGGAACCTCTGCGTAGGAATCAAACACCATGGAGAAGTTCGCCCGACCCTGGGTCTTCGACCGAAGGTCTCCGATGTAGCCGAACATCTCCGAGAGCGGAACCAGCGCCTTCACGACACGGGCACCACTGCGTTCCTCCATGGCCTGGATCTGGCCACGGCGGGAGTTGAGGTCGCCGATCACGTCGCCCATGTACTCCTCGGGCGTGGTCACCTCGACAGCCATGAGCGGCTCGAGGATGACCGGACCGGCCTTGCGGGCGGCTTCCTTCAGTGCCTGCGAACCGGCAACCTTGAAGGCCATTTCGGACGAGTCGACGTCGTGGTACGCACCGTCGAGCAGCGTCAGCTTGAGGTTCACCAGCGGGTAGCCGGCGAGCACGCCGTACTGCATGGCGTCGCGCGCACCGTGGTCGACGGAGGGGATGTACTCACGCGGAACGCGGCCACCGGAGACCTTGTTCTCGAAGGTGTAGGGCTCGCCTTCCTCGCCGATGTACGGCTCGAGCGCGATGATCACCTTGGCGAACTGACCCGAACCACCGGTCTGCTTCTTGTGGGTGAACTCGTGCTTGTCGACCGTCTTGGTGATGGTCTCGCGGTACGCGACCTGCGGCTTGCCGACGTTGGCCTCGACCTTGAACTCGCGACGCATGCGGTCGACGAGGATGTCGAGGTGGAGCTCGCCCATGCCGCCGATGACGGTCTGGCCGGTCTCCTCGTCGAGCTCGACGGAGAAGGTCGGGTCCTCTTCGGCCAGCTTCTGGATCGCGGTGCCCAGCTTCTCCTGGTCGGACTTGGTCTTGGGCTCGATCGAGACCTGGATGACCGGGTCCGGGAAGCTCATGGACTCGAGCACGATCGGGTCGGCCTGATCGCAGAGGGTGTCACCGGTGGTGGTGTCCTTCAGACCGATCATCGCGTAGATGTGGCCGGCCACGGCCTCGTCGACCGGGTTCTCCTTGTTGGCGTGCATCTGGAAGAGCTTTCCGATGCGCTCCTTCTTGCCCTTGGTGGCGTTGAGCACCTGGGCGCCCGGATCGATCCGGCCGGAGTAGACGCGAACGAAGGTCAGCTTGCCGAAGAACGGGTGCGACGCGATCTTGAAGGCCAGCGCCGAGAACGGCTCGTCCTTGCTCGGCTTACGCGTGATGATCTCGTCCTCTTTGTTGAGGACGTGACCCTCGACCTCGCCGATGTCCAGCGGGGTCGGCAGGTAGTCGATGACCGCATCGAGCATGGGCTGAACACCCTTGTTCTTGAACGCGGAGCCACAGAGAACCGGGTAGATCTCGGAGTTGACCGTCAGCTTGCGGATGGCGCCCTTGATCTCCTCGACCGTGAGCTCCTCACCGCCGAAGTACTTCTCCATGAGCGCGTCGTCGGTCTCGGCGACCGTCTCGAGCAGCTTGGTGCGGTACTCGTTGGCCTTCTCGACGAGATCCGCGGGGATCTCCTCGATGGTCGGCTCGGCACCGGTCGGCACCACGCCGCGCCAGGTGACGGCACGCATCTCGACCAGGTCGACGACACCGTCGAAGTCGTCCTCGGCACCGATCGGCAGCTGGATGACCAGCGGCTTCGCGCCGAGACGATCGATGATGGTCTGGACCGTGAAGTAGAAGTCCGCGCCCATCTTGTCCATCTTGTTGACGAAACAGATGCGCGGAACGTCGTACTTGGCGGCCTGACGCCAGACCTGCTCGGACTGGGGCTCGACGCCCTCCTTGCCGTCGAAGACGGCGACGGCGCCATCGAGCACGCGCAGCGAGCGCTCGACCTCGACCGTGAAGTCGACGTGGCCCGGGGTGTCGATGATGTTGATCTGGTTGTTGTTCCAGAAGCAGGTCACGGCGGCAGACGTGATCGTGATGCCGCGTTCCTTCTCCTGCTCCATCCAGTCCGTCGTCGACGCACCGTCGTGCGTCTCACCGATCTTGTAGTTGACACCGGTGTAGAACAGGATGCGCTCGGTGGTGGTGGTCTTGCCGGCATCGATGTGCGCCATGATGCCGATGTTGCGGACCTTGTTCAGGTCGGTCAGCACTTCCTGTGCCACAGGATTCTTCCCCGCTCGTAGCTCGTGTCGGTCCTTCGCGGACCACGTCTTTTTGTGTTGTCAGCCGGCCCGTGAGGAACCGACACATAGTGGCAACGCCGGTGCGGCACATTAAGTGCCGCCCCGGCGCCAGATCACCAGCGGTAGTGCGCGAACGCCTTGTTGGCTTCAGCCATCTTGTGGGTGTCCTCGCGACGCTTCACGGCTGCACCGAGGCCATTGCTGGCATCCATGAGCTCGTTGGCGAGACGCTCGACCATGGTCTTCTCACGACGTGCACGCGAGAAGGTCACCAGCCAGCGCAGGGCCAGCGTGGTGGAGCGGCCGGGGCGAACCTCGACCGGCACCTGGTAGGTGGCGCCACCGACACGGCGGCTGCGCACCTCGAGGGCGGGCTTGACGTTGTCCAGCGCGCGCTTGAGGGTGACGACCGGATCGGTGCCGGTCTTCTCACGCGCCTGCTCGAGGGCTTCGTAGACGATGCGCTCGGCGGTGGACTTCTTGCCGTCCAGCAGGATCTTGTTCACGAGCTGCGTGACCAGCGGCGACCCGTAAACGGGGTCGTTGATCAGCGGGCGCTTGGGAGCGGGGCCCTTACGTGGCATTAGCTCTTCTCCTTCTTGGCGCCGTAGCGGCTGCGTGCCTGCTTGCGACCCTTGACACCCTGGGTGTCGAGGGAGCCGCGGATGATCTTGTAGCGAACACCCGGGAGGTCCTTCACACGACCGCCACGGACGAGCACCATCGAGTGCTCCTGGAGGTTGTGGCCCTCACCGGGGATGTACGCCGTGACCTCGACCGAGCTGGTCAGGCGGACACGCGCGACCTTACGGAGCGCGGAGTTCGGCTTCTTCGGGGTGGTGGTGTACACGCGGGTGCACACACCACGACGCTGCGGGCTTCCCTTCAGGGCAGCGGTCTTGAGCTTCGCGACCTTGTCGCGACGCCCCTTTCGGACCAGCTGGTTGATGGTTGGCATATACCGGCTTTCTTCTGTCGACCGATCTGCGCTTGGCAGGTCTGGTCGTTGTGTAATTAGGGATCTAGCAGTTGGAGCAAGAAAACGCTGCTCCTCACCCGTCCCTCGACCCCGAGGTCGGGCGTGTCGCATACCCCCACACAGGCAGCCGAATGCTCGTCTCTGAGGAGAGCGCGCGCGCGGCCTTACCTTGCTAGGCACACAAATCGACCCGGGCAGGCCGGGCACGACCCACAACGATACCCGGCGGCGCGCCTTCAGGTCAAAGCGAGTCGATCGGTGGTAACGGCCCGCGCCGGGTCACGACAGGGCCACCGGTTGCTGGTCCCCCGACCGCCTGCGGTGCAGGACCGAATCGAGATCTACGGCCCACTGCTTGATCAGCTCGGCCCGCCGTTTGGAGTCGTCGGTGAGGACATCGGCCAGGCCGAGCCCGCGCGCCAGGTCGAGCGTGAGCTGCACCCACCGGTGCGCGATGAGGTCGCCGTCCTCCACCCCGAGCATGGCGACGGCCGTCCGGTGCGCGACCCGGCCGAACTTCTCCTCCAGCGGCAGCACCCGCTCCCGCAGTGCCGGGTCCGAGGCCGCGGCGGTCCACACCTGCAGGGCCGCCTTGAACAGGGTGCCGGTGTAGTACTCCACGAGGCGGGTGACGATCGCCTCGGTGCGGCCTGGCCCGGCGGGCAGGCCGGTGGCCTCCAATCGGGCGGCCTCCATCCGGCTGTCGAACATGAACTCGAGCGCGGCCGTGATCAGGTCCTCGCGCGTCGGGAAGTGGTGCTGGGCCGCGCCGCGGGAGACCCCCGCACGCTTGGCGACCACACCGACCGTGGTCGCGGCCCAGCCCTGGTCGGCCAGGCAATCGATGGTCGCCTCGAGCAACCGCTGCCGCGTCAGCCGGCTTCGATCCTGCTGCGGTTCACGCATTCGGCACCTCCCGCCCCCATGTAAATTCCCGTTATCTTTACGTTATCTTCGCCACAAACGCCTTGCCTCAGCCGTTACCTGCCGGTACGAAGGTTCCCGGTGCACCTGATGCGCCCCTATGAGAATCACCGAACACAACCAAGGAGCACATCATGGGTTCTGCAGAATTCGCTTCCGCATTCGACGCCATCAGCACCTTCGCCGGCGCGATCGGCGACCTCACCGGTGGACTGGGCACCCTCGTCGGTTCCGTCGACGGGCTGGTCAACCCGAAGGCCTGATCGCCTTTACGTAACACCCGACAGGACCCGCGCTCGACTCCTCGAGCGCGGGTCCTGTCGTATCCGGCCACCACGTACTCCTCGACGTCCTTGCTATTCGCTCGGTGCCCAGGCAGGCGGGCGGCGCTGGAAGAAGGCGGTCATGCCCTCGACGGCCTCCGGCGATCCGAACAGTCTCGCCGACTGGGCGGCGAGCTCCTCACCGTAACGGTCGAAGTCGGCGAGCATCCGCGCGGTGGTCAGCCTCTTCGACTCCGCCAGTCCCTGAGGGGACGCCAGCGCGAGCTCCGCGCAGACCTCCGCGACGGTCACCGCGGCGTCCTCGGACGCGATGGTGATCAGGCCGAGGCGTTCGGCCTCCGCCGGACCGAACTTCTCGCCGGTCAGGAAATACCGGCCCGCTGCCCGGGAGGTCATCCTGGGCAGCACCGTGAGCGAGATGATCGACGCCGCCAGCCCCAGCCGCGCCTCGGTGAGCGCGAAGGTGCTCGACGGACCGGCGATCGCGATGTCGCACGCGCCGACCAGACCCATGCCTCCGGCACGGACGTGACCGTCGATGCGGGCGACGATCGGCTTCGGCAGTTCGAGGAACTCCCGAAGCAGCTCGGTCATCTGAGCCGTGCGCCCCGCGGCCAGCTCCGCCGGGTCGGCATCCGATGCTCCGCCCGCCTCCGACAGATCCGCGCCGGCGCAGAAGGTGCCGCCGGTGTGGGTGAGCACCACCGCGCGGACCGAGTCGTCGGCCGCCGCGTCCGCCAGCGCCTGCCGGAGTTCGCCGACCAACCGCGAGGAGATCGCGTTGCGGTTGTGCGGTGAGTCCAGGGTGACGGTGGCGAACCCGCCCGCGACCTCGGAGCGGACGTACGGCGCGCTCGTCTCGGGAACCGTCATGGTCAGTACGACCTCGGCAGCCCGAGCGAGTGCTGGGAGACGAAGTTGAGGATCATCTCCCGGCTCACCGGCGCCACCCGCGCGATCCGGGCGGCCCCGAGCATGGCGGCCAGTCCGTACTCCTTGCTCAACCCGGCGCCACCGTGCGTCTGGATGGCCTGGTCGAGCGCCTTGATGCTCGCCTCGGCCGCCGCGTACTTCGCCATGTTCGCGGCCTCGGCCGCGCCGAAGTCGTCGCCGCTGTCGTAGAGGAACGCGGCCTTCTGCATCATCACCTTGGCCAGCTCGAGCTCGATCTTCGCCTGGGCGAGCGGGTGCGCGATGCCCTGGTGCGCCCCGATCGGGGTCTTCCAGACGGTGCGCTCCTTCGCGTACTTCACCGCGGCGTCGATCGCGTACCGGCCGACGCCGATCGCCATCGACGCACCGAGGATCCGCTCCGGGTTCAGGCCGGCGAACAGCTGCATGAGTGCGGCGTCCTCCGATCCGACCAACGCCTCACCCGGCACCCGGACCTCGTCGAGGAACAGCGTGAACTGGTGGTCCGGCTCGATGATGTCCATTTCCATCGGCGTCTTGACGAAGTTCTCGGTGTCGGTCGGCACGATGAACAGCGCAGGCTTGAGCTTGCCGGTCTTGTGGTCCTCGGTCCGCGCCACGATCAGCACCGCGTCCGCCTGGTCCACACCCGAGATGAAGATCTTGCTCCCGGTCAGGATCCAGTCGGCGCCGTCGCGGCGGGCGGTGGTCGAGATCTGGTGCGAGTTGGAGCCCGCATCGGCCTCGGTGATCCCGAACGCCATGATCTTGCTGCCGTCGGCGAGGCCAGGGAGCCACTGCTGCTTCTGCTCATCGGTGCCGTACTTGCCGATGATCGTGCCGCAGATCGCGGGCGAGACCACGACGAGCAGCAGCCCCGCGCCGTGCGCGGCCAGCTCCTCCTGCACCAGGGCGAGCTCGTAGATGCCCGCTCCCCCGCCGCCGTACTCCTCCGGCAGGTTGACCCCGAGGAAGCCGAGCTTGCCCGCCTCGTTCCACAGCTCGGTCAGCGGCTCGCCCCTGCGCGACCGCGGCAGCACGTAGTCGACGTAGTTGAAGCGCTCGCCGAGCTTGGACACCGCCGCGCGCAGTGCCTTCTGCTCGTCGCTCTCGATAAAACTCATGCCGATTCCTCTTCCGTCTCTTCAGGTTCAACAATGGCAAGGACAGACCCGACGTCGACCTGCTGGCCGACCGAAACCGGGAGCTCCACGAGCACACCCGACGCGGGGGCGGTGATGGTGTGCTCCATCTTCATCGCCTCGAGCCAGACGATCGGCTGGCCGAGCGTGACCGAATCGCCCTGCGCGGCGCCGAGGCGGATGACCGCGCCCGGCATCGGCGCGAGCAGCGAACCCGCCGCGACGATCGTCGCCGGATCCACGAACCGTGGGGTCGCGGTCAGGGCGACCGGTCCGAGCGGCGAGTCGACGAACACCTCGTCGCCGTACCTGGCGACGTCGAAGGTCCGGCGCAGGCCTGCGACCTCCAGCACCACCACGTCCGGGGTCGAGGACACCAGCGAGACGTGCTCGAAGCCCTCGGCCCGAAGGCCGCCCCGCCCGAGCAGGTATCGGATGTCGTACTCCCCCGACGCGCTGGTGTACTGCTTGAACTGCGGCTGCGACGTCAGGTTCCGCCATCCGCTCGGGATCTGGCCGTCGACGCGAGCCGCCGCCCGGTTCGCCGCGGCATCGGCCAACGCCGCCGCCAGCGCGGACAGCGCCTCGGCATCCGGATCGGCCAGCGGCCGCGCCAGGGTGTCGAGCCCGTGGGTGTCGAAGAAGGCGGTGTCGGTGTCCCCGGCCAGGAAGGCCGGGTGCCGCAGGATGTTCACCAGCAGATCCCGGTTCGTCCGCAGGCCGTGCAGCGCGGTGCGGGCCAGCGTCGAGGCGAGCAGCTGCGCGGCCTGTCCTCGGGTCGGCGCGAACGAGATGACCTTGGCGAGCATCGGGTCGTAGTGCACCCCGACCACCGAGCCGGCCACCACGCCGGAGTCCAGTCGCACGCCCTGCCGGTCCAGGACCGCGAATTCCTCCACCGTGCCGGGGAGCTCGATGCGGTGCACGGTCCCGCTCTGCGGCTGCCAGTTCTTCGCCGGGTCCTCGGCGTAGAGACGGACCTCGATCGAGTGTCCGCGCAGCGCCGGGGGTTCGGCAGGCAGCGCGACGCCTGCGGCGACCTGCAGCTGCAGGTCCACCAGGTCGAGTCCGGTGGTGCACTCGGTGACCGGGTGCTCGACCTGCAGCCGGGTGTTCATCTCGAGGAAGAAGAACTCGCCGCGCTCGTCCGCCAGGAACTCGACGGTGCCCGCACCCTCATAGCCGATGGCGTTCGCCGCCAGCCGCGATGCCTCGAAGAGCCGCTCACGCATGCCGGGGGTCCGCTCGACCAGAGGCGACGGGGCCTCCTCCACGACCTTCTGGTGCCTGCGCTGGATGGAGCACTCGCGCTCGCCCACCGCCCACACCGTGCCGTGCTTGTCGGCCATCACCTGGACCTCGATGTGCCTGCCGGTCTCGAGGTAGCGCTCACAGAACACCGTCGGATCGCCGAAGGCGGACTGCGCCTCGCGCCGGGCCGCCTCCAGTTCGCCTGCCAGCGCTGACAACTCGCGCACCACGCGCATGCCGCGGCCGCCGCCACCGGCCGACGCCTTGATCAGCACGGGCAGGTGTGCCTCGGTGACCTCGTCGGGCGCGAGCTCGGCCAGGACGGGAACGCCCGCGGCGTCCATCAGCTTCTTGGACTCGACCTTGGAGCCCATCGACTCGATGGACTTGACCGGCGGACCGACCCAGGTGAGGCCCGCGTCTTCGACCGCCTGCGCGAATCCCGCATTCTCCGAGAGGAATCCGTAACCGGGGTGGATCGCGTCGGCGCCCGCGGCACGCGCCGCGTCGATGATGAGGTCGGCCCGAAGGTAGGTCTCGGCCGGGGTGTTGCCGGGGAGCCGGATGGCGGCGTCGGCCTCGGCCACGTGCGGGCTTGCCGTGTCCGCGTCGGAGAACACCGCGACGGTGCCGACGCCGGTCCGACGCGCGGTCGCGAACACCCGCCGCGCGATCTCGCCGCGGTTTGCCACAAGAACGGACTGGATCGCCGGTCCGAGCGAAGCGTTAGGGGAAGTCATCACGGTCTGCCTCACATGCGGAAGACGCCGAAGTTCTCGGTGCCTTGGATCGGGGCGGAGGCAATGGCCGAAAGGCACATTCCCACCACCGTGCGGGTGTCACGCGGATCGATGACGCCGTCGTCGTACAGCCGGCCGGACAGGAACATCGGCAACGACTCGGCCTCGATCTGGTTCTCGATCATGGCGCGGATGCCGGCGTCGGCTTCCTCGTCGAACGCCTGTCCGCGGGCCTCCGCGGAGGCCCTGCTGACGATGGAGATGACGCCCGCCAACTGTGCGCCACCCATGACCGCGGACTTCGAACTCGGCCAGGCGAACAGGAATCGGGGATCGAAGGCCCTGCCGCACATTCCGTAGTGGCCGGCTCCGTACGAGGCGCCGAGCAGGATCGAGATGTGCGGCACCTTCGAGTTCGCCACGGCGTTGATCATCATCGAGCCGTGCTTGATCATCCCGCCCTCCTCGTACTCCTTGCCGACCATGTACCCGGTCGTGTTGTGCAGGAACAGCAGAGGGGTGTTGGAACGGTTCGCCAACTGGATGAACTGGGTGGCCTTCTGGGACTCCTCGCTGAACAACACGCCTCGGGCGTTCGCGAGGATGCCGACCGGGTAGCCGTGCAGCTCCGCCCACCCGGTGACCAGCGAGGAGCCGTACATCGGCTTGAACTCGTCGAAATCGGATCCGTCGACGATGCGGGCGATCACCTCGCGCGGGTCGAACGGGATCTTCAGGTCCGCCGGGACGATGCCGAGGAGTTCCTCCGGGTCCGCCAGCGGCTCGATCACCTCGGCCCGGGGCGCCGGCCCCTCCTTCTTCCAGTTCAACCGCTTGACGATGCTTCGGCCGATGCGGATCGCATCCTGCTCGTCGACGGCGAAGTAGTCGGCCAGACCCGACTTGCGCGCGTGCATCTCGGCGCCGCCGAGCGACTCGTCGTCCGACTCCTCGCCGGTGGCCATCTTCACCAGCGGTGGGCCGGCGAGGAACACCTTGGAGCGCTCCTTGATCATCACCACGTGATCGGACATGCCCGGGATGTAGGCACCACCCGCGGTCGAGTTACCGAACACCAGGGCGATCGTGGGGATCCCGGCCGCGGAGAGCTGGGTGAGGTCGCGGAACATCCGACCGCCCGGGATGAACACCTCCTTCTGGGTCGGTAGGTCCGCGCCACCGGACTCGACGAGCGAGATCACCGGCAGTCGGTTCTGCATCGCGATGTCGTTGGCCCGGAAGCCCTTCCGCAGCGTCCACGGGTTGCTGGTGCCGCCACGGACGGTCGGGTCGTTCGCGACGATCAGGCACTCGATCCCCTCCACGACGCCGATACCAACCACCGTGCTCGCGCCGACCGGGAAGTCGCTTCCCCACGCCGCGAGCGGGCACAGCTCCAGGAACGGCGAATCCGCATCGATCAGCAGCTCGATCCGCTCACGGGCGAGCAGCTTGCCTCGCTTATGGTGCCGCTCCACGTACTTCTCACCGCCGCCTGCCAGCGCCTTGGCGTGCTCGGTCTCGAGCTCGGCGAGTTTGGCGTTCATCGTCTCCACCGCGGTCGCGTACACCTCCGACCCGGTGTCGAGGGTGGACCTGAGAACCGTCATGACTGATACCCCAATCGCTTTGCCGCCAATCCGGTGAGGATCTCGGTGGTGCCACCGCCGATCCCCAGGATTCGCATGTCCCGGTATTGCCTTTCGACTTCGCTTTCCCGCATGTAGCCGAGCCCGCCGAACAACTGCACCGCCTGATTCGCCACCCACTCGCCCGCCTCAACGGCGGTGTTCTTCGCGAAGCAGACCTCGGCGATGAAATCCTGATCCGATTCCAGCGAGCGCTCGACGAGGGCGCGGGTGTACACCCGCGCCACGTCGACCCGACGAGCCATCTCGGTGACGGTGTTCTGCACCGGCTGCCTGCTGATCAGCGGCCTGCCGAACGTCTCCCGGTCCCGGCACCATTGCAGGGTCAGGTCCAGGCATCGCTTGGCGCTCGAGTACGCCTGGGCGGCAAGCGCGATCCGTTCGGTGAGGAAGGCCTGCGCGATCTGCTGGAACCCGCTGTTCTCGCCACCGACCAGGTTCTCCGCAGGAACCCGGGCGTCCACGAAGGACAGCTCCGCGGTGTCTGAGGCCAGCCAGCCCATCTTCTCGAGCTTGCGCGTGACCTCGAAGCCGGGCGTGCCCTTCTCGATGACGAGAAGCGACACCCCGGCCGCCCCTTCCCCACCGGTGCGGACCGCGGTGACCACGAAGTCGGCGCGGCAGCCGGAGGTGATGAACGTCTTTGCCCCGTTGACGACGAAGTGGTCGCCGTCCCGAACGGCCTTGGTCCGCAGGTGCCCCACGTCCGAGCCGCCACCGGGCTCGGTGATCGCCAGTGAGCCGATCAGCTCGCCCGCGAGGGTGGGCCGCACCCAGCGGTCGATCTGCCGCTCGTCGCCGGCAGCGACGAGGTGCGGCAACGCGATGCCCGAGGTGAACAGGGAGGCGAACAGGCCACCCGACCCGCCCGCGTAGTGCATCTCCTCGCAGATGGTCACGGCGTCGACGAGGTCGCCGCCGGACCCGCCGACCGACTCGGGGAACCCTGCGCCGAGCAACCCGAGCGCGCCCGCCTTCTTGTGCAGCTCACGCGGCAGCTCGCCGTGTCGCTCCCACTCGTCGAGGTGGGGCAGCACGTCCTGCTCGGCGAATCGGCGAACCGTCTCGCGCAACGCCTTTCGCTCGTCGGTGGTCCACACGCTCACAGTGTTCCTCCCAGGGGTTCGCTACCGAGCAGAAGTTCTTCCGGAATGTCGATGTGCCTGGCGCGTAGCCACTCCCCGAGGCCCTTGGCCTGCGGATCGAATCGGGCCTGCGAGGCGACGCCCGCCCCGAGGATGCCCTCGATGACGAAGTTCACCGCGCGCAGCTTCGGGAACAGGTGGCGAGTCACCGGCAGCCCCGCCGCCTCAGGGAGCAGCCGCCCGAGCTCCTCGACCGTGAGAGTGTTGGCCAGCCAGCGCCACTGTTCGTCGGTGCGAACCCAGACTCCGACGTTCGCGTTGCCGCCCTTGTCGCCACTGCGGGCGGCCGCGATCGTACCGAGCGGGACACGGATCGTCGGCGTCGTCGGCAATGCTTGCGGCAGTTCGGGATCGGCCGCAGGCGCCAGTTCCAGCGTCGGCCCGCTCGGGGCGATCGGGATCCTGGTGCCGTCGGGCAGGACCGCGGTGTGCGGCACCTCGGCGGCGTCGACGTAGCCGGGGGTGAACACGGCGTACGGCTGTCCGTTCGACGGCGGCGCCGTCAGGCTGAAGCCCGGGTAGCTGGCCAGCGCGAGCTCGACCGACACCGACGAGAAGGCTCGACCGACGACGTTCGGATCCGGATCGCGAACGACGCAGCGCAGCAACGCGCTCGCCGTCTCCTCGGTGTCCGCATCCGGGTGGTCGGTGCGCGCGAGGGTCCACGTCATCTCGGCCGGCTTCGTGGTCATCCACGCCTCGAACTGCGTGCGGGCGAGCTCGGCCTTCGCCGCGATGTCCAGGCCGGTGAGGATCATCGTGAACTCGTTGCGGAACCCGGCCAGGGCGTTGAGGGAGACCTTCAGCGTCGGCGGCGGCGCCTCACCCCGCACCCCGCTGATGCGGACCCGGTCGGGTCCGTCGGAGGAGAGTTCGAGGGAATCCATCCGGGTGGTGACGTCCGGTCCGGCGTAGCGGCCGCCGGTGATCTCGTAGAGCAGCTGAGCGGTGACGGTGCCGACGCTGACCGCACCCCCGGTGCCCGCGTGCTTGGTGATGACCGAGGATCCGTCCGCGTGGATCTCCGCGATCGGGAATCCGGGTCGCCCCATGTCGGCGATCTCGGTGAAGAAGGAGTAGTTGCCCCCGGTCGCCTGCGTGCCGCACTCGATCACGTGCCCGGCCGCGACTGCTCCGGCCAGCTGATCGAAATCCGTTCGCTCCCAGCCGAAGTGCGCCGCCGCGGGTCCGACGATCACCGACGCGTCGGTGACCCGGCCGGTGACCACGACATCCGCGCCCGCGCCGAGGCATTCGACTATGCCCCACGCGCCGAGATAGGCGTTGGCGGTCAGCGGAGCGGGCGCGCCCGACGCACCGGCGAGCCCCAACTCCGCCGCCCTGGCGATCAGGTCATCGCCCTCGACATGGGCGATGACCGCGCCGAGACCGAGCCGCTCGTTCACCTCGCGCAGCGCCCGCGCCAGCCCGCCCGGATTCAGCCCTCCCGCATTGGCGACGATCTTGACGCCCTTGTCCAGCGCCAGCCCCAGGCAGTCCTCGGCCTGGCGGAGGAACGTCTTGGCATATCCCCGGGAGGGATCCTTCATCCGGTCGCGACCGAGGATCAGCATCGTCAGCTCGGCGAGGTAGTCGCCGGTGAGGTAGTCGAGTTCGCCGCCCTCGAGCATCTCGCGCATCGCCGAGATGCGGTCTCCGTAGAAGCCGGAACAGTTTCCGATCCGGACCGGGTTTGTCATGCGTCCACCTTCGGGTCACGGCCCGCGCCGGGAGGACCGGCGAAGACCTGGGCGATTGCGATCCACGCGGTGGCATCGGGTCCCACCGCGGTCAGGTCCAGATCCGCCGGGTTCGCTCGCTGGGTGACCAGCAGGCAGAAGTCCGCGGCGGGGCCGGTGACGCGCTGCGCGGCGTCTTCGGGGCCCCAGGTCCAGACCTCGTCGCCCTCAGGGGCCGTCAGCTCGAACCGGAACTCCCCCGCGGGCGGGGTCAGTTCGTTCACCGCGTACGCGAAGTCACGGGTGCGCACACCGAGATGGGCGATGCTGCGCAGGCGGTTGGTCGGCGGGACGTCGACGCCGAGCGCCGCGGCGACGTCCTGCCCATGCGCCCAGGTCTCCATCAGCCGGGCGGTGGCCATCGACATCGCACTCATCGGCGGGCCATACCAGGGCAGCTTGGTACCGCTCGGCACCGCAGCGAGCGCTTCGGCCAGTGTGGACCGACCGGTGCGCCAGTCCGCCAACAGTTCGGCGGGCGGCCGGGCGGCCTCGATCTCGGCGGCCTCGTCGACGAAACCGAGGGGGTTCTTCCATGCCTCGGCCAGCGACTCGGCGAAGGCCTCTGGATCGATGACCGCCATCAGCGAGGCGCGATCGGTCCAGGCCAGGTGCCCTATCTGGTGGGCGATCGACCAGCCCTTGGCGGGCGTCGGGCCCGCCCATTGTTCGTCGGTCAGGCTCGCGACCAGCGCGTCGAGCTGATCACCCTCCACCCGCAGGTCCCCGATGGTGGTACCCAGATCGGCCATGAATGCTCCCTTGAGAAGTGCTGCGACCAGCATCACACCGCGAGCCATAAAAATCAAGCACGCTTGCTTGTTATTGGCTCCCAGCCTGCCCGTCATGAACGCCCAGAGATTTTCCCGCGATTCTCGCACCCTGCGCGCGCCGATGGGGTTTGATGCTCGGAAAGCAAGGCGAGCGTCCAGTTGCTTGTGGCCGGCCGCCACCCCTCGGCGATTCGCGGCTGCCGCACCCCGCCGCCCCACCCTGCGCACCGACGGACATACGATCCACGAACCCCTTTGCGCCACAATCGATTACGCCAAAGAATGGTCATCCGATTCCGCTACACCGGAGGCATCCCGTGCGGTAGAACTGGTGCGCGCCGAGCTCTGGGGTGCACTTTCCATCCATCGACACGAGGAGACATCTATGCCCGCGTTCGACTTACCGACCCTGTTCTCCCTGCCGGCGCAGGACATCTTCGCCGGCATCATCATCGGCCTGCCCTTCGGCATCGAGCTCCCGATCGGCAGCTGATCCGCTAACACCGGCGCCCCATTGGACGAGACTGAACCCAAAGAAATGAGATGTAGGTCACGACAGTTGCCGGTTTGTGACCTGACCGAGATCTCGTGCGGTAGAACTACAACACGCGCGCAATTCTCGGCGCATCACCATCGAGAAAACAGGGAGCACTCATGCCGTCTTCGTCCGAACTCTCCACCCTCTTCGGCGCCCTCAGCACCGTCTTCGGCATCCTCGGGTCCTCGGAGACCTCGGGTGGCGGCTCCAGCGAGTAGTCATGTGAGCACACTGTGGGGGCTGCCGGCGACTCGGCGGCCCCCACAGTGCTGCCCGGGGTCGATCATTTCGATGTCGAATTCACTCCACAGCAACGCATTTCGGCGCAGCGGAGGCGGATTGCGGAATCGAACCCACGCCCGCGGCGCGTGCGGTAGAACTGGACGCGCGCCCGGTCCGAGGGCGCATCTCCAGCACATGAGAAATCACCAGGAGCCGAAGCTATGAACCTGAGCGCGTTGATCGCCACCCTGTTGGGCCTCGTCGGCCCCGCCGAGACCACCACCGACGGAAAGTTTGTCGGCAGCAGCACCGGGAACGTCGGCAGCACCTTCCCCTGATCGACACGCGCGGGTCTGCGCGCTGAGCGCGCGGACCCGCGCACCAGCCGGGCGACCCGGTCAACACCCCCGGCGCAGCAGCCGTGGTGTGCTCGGCACCGGGATCTCCGAACCCGCGCCCGCCAGCCCGTCCAGCACGCCCTGCGACCAGGCCACCAGGCCGGCGACATCGAGACCGTGCGGAGCGCCCGTCTCGAACCCCCGGATCCGGTCCTGGCCGCGATGCAGCAGCGACTGGGCGCCGACGATATTGCCGCGCAACAGATGCGTCAGCCCCACCGCGAGTTGCGCAAGCCCCTGCCAGAGCTCGCGTTCGGAATCCGGCGCCGCCTTCCACGAACCCTCGAGCACCTCGTGCGCATGGAACGGCATGCTCGCATCCAGCAGGCGCTGGGCTTCCGCAATCGCCTCCGCAGGGGTCAGCAGGACCTCCTCCTGCACCCGCCCGACGCCCTCGGCGCCGCGCGGCAACGGCCTCCCCAACCCGTCGCGGGGGCGCGCATTGAGCGGCCTGCCCCGGCCGTCCCGTTCACGCTGCTGCATGCCTCCAACTGTAGTGAAGCCGATGGAACTCACAGCCGAACCCCTGTCCAGGTAACTGTGAAAGCTAGTACCGTCTACGTAGGCCGACAGGGCCGACGTCGGTACGAGGAGAGACATGGGCACCATTCACATCACCGCGGTCGCGAAGGTTCCGGTGCACGCCGGCTTCTCCTATGTGGACGACTACAAGAATGTGCCGGCGTGGATGTTCGGGGTGACCCGGTTCGAGCCGGTCGGCGAGCAGACCCAGGGACTCGGGGCCACCTTCGACGCCACCATGCAGCTCGGCCCCAAGGCCATGAACTCCAGGGTCACGATCACCGAGTGGGAGCAGGACCGGCTGATCACGCTGGCCTCGGTCGACGGGATCTCGAACTCGTCGACGTGGCGATTCGCTCCGGCGAGCGACGACACCACCGAGATGACGGTGGACTTCGAGTACTCGCTGCCGGGCGGACTCGCAGGCAAGGTGCTCGCGAAGATCGTCGAGCCGATCGTCGGAACGGCCATCAAGCACACCGAGTCCACCCTGCGTCGCCGGGTCGAGGAGCTTGCGCGCACCGGCGCCACCGGGTGATCCCACCTCCGTCGCGTGCTTCACCCGGCGAACGAACGGTGACAGCGCGCCACGCTCGGACGACGATGGTCCGGGAGGGACGCATCCGTCGTCTCCGAGACGCGGGAGGGGGCTCATGTCCACAACGCAACCGGTCGCCGAGGCCGACGCTCTCGCCCAACGCCTCGTCGAGGCCGCACTCGGCACCGTCGATCTGCTGTCCATCCACCTCGGCGACCGCCTCGGCTGGTACCGGAGTCTGCGGGTCGACGGCCCGGCGACGCCGGAAGAACTCGCCGCCCGCACCGACACCCACCCTCGGTACGCGCGGGAATGGCTGGAGCAACAGGCCGTCACCGGTCTGATCGAGGTCGATTCCGACGGACCCCGACGATTCACGTTGCCGCCTGCGGCGGCGGAGGTGCTCACCGACGGGTCCAGCCTCGCCTACCTCGCGCCGCTGGCCCGGATGCTCTGCGCCGCGGCCGAACAGATGCCCGCGCTGCTCGAGGCGTATCGCTCCGGCGGAGGGGTCGGCTGGGCACAGTACGGAGCCGACGCCCGCGAATCGCAGGCCGAGATGAACCGCCCCTGGTACGAGCGGGCCCTGCCGGAGGCCCTGCGGTCGGTTCCCGACCTGGACGCGCTGCTTCGCGAGCCGGGCACCCGGATCGCCGACCTGGGCTGCGGCGGCGGCTGGTCGACGATCGCACTCGCCAGGGCGTACCCGGCTGCCACCGTGGACGGGCTCGACATCGACGCGGCCTCGGCGCGGCTGGCCTCGAGCAACGGCGACGCGAACCCGGACGTCGCGTCCCGCGTCTCCTTCCACTGCGGCGATGCCGCCCGGCTACCCGCGTCCACCTTCCGCTGCGTGTTCGCCTTCGAGTGCGTGCACGACATGCCCGATCCCGTCGGGGTGCTCGCCGCTGCCAGGCAGTCGCTGGTCCCCGGGGGCCGCGTTGTCATCATGGACGAGGCGGTCGCCGGCTCCTTCGACCCTCACGGCGACGAGACCGAGCGACTGATGTACGGCTTCAGCCTGCTGATCTGCCTGCCGGACGGCATGAGCCACCGGCCCACCGCCGCCACCGGAACCGTCATGCGCCCGGACACGCTGCGCGGCTATGCGTTCGAGGCGGGATTCACAGGATTCGAGATACTCCCGATCGACGGCTTCGGGTTCTGGCGCTTCTACCAACTGACTGCCTGACGACCTCGCCGCCGCCACCGGAGATCGGTGACGGCGGCGAGGAAGAATCGGAGAGAGTTCGCCGTTGCGGCGCTGGGTCAGGCGCTGAGCAGGCCCTTCGCGATGTGCGTCACCTGGATCTCGTTGCTACCCGCGTAGATCATCAGCGACTTCGCGTCACGCGCGAGCTGCTCCACCTTGTACTCGGCCATGTAGCCGTTACCGCCGAACAGCTGAACGGCCTCCATGGCGACCTCGGTGGCGGCCCGCGAGGAGTACAGCTTCATCGCCGATGCCTCGGCGAGGGTCACCTTGTTGCCTGCGGCGGTGCGCTCGATCGCGTTGAACACCATGTTCTGCACATTGATCCGGGCGACCTCCATCTCTGCCAGCTTGAGCTGGATGAGCTGGAACTGAGCGATCTCCTTGCCCCACAGCTTGCGGGTCTTGGCGTAATCGATGCACAGCCGGTGGCACTCGTTGATGATGCCGAGCGCGAGGGAGGCGATGCCGATTCGCTCGGCCGCGAAGGACTCCTTGGCACTCTCCTTGCCGTCGCCCTTTGCCGGGTTCTCGGTCTCGCCGAGCAGCCGGTCCTTGCTGATCCGCACGTTGTCGAAGAACAGCTCGCCGGTGGGCGAGGAGTTCATGCCCATCTTCTTGAACGGCGGGCTCTGGGTGAAGCCCTCCATGCCCTTGTCGAGCACGAAGCCGAGCACCTTGCGGTCGCGGCGGTCCACGGAGGAGTCGCCCTCGTCGAGCTTGGCGTACACGATGGTCACGTCGGCGTACGGGCCGTTGGTGATGAACGTCTTCTGACCGTTCAGGATGTAGTCGTCCCCGTCGCGGCGGACGTAGGACTTCATGCCACCGAACGCATCCGAACCGGAGTCGGGCTCGGTGATCGCCCACGCGCCGACCTTCTCCATCGTGACGAGCTCGGGCAGCCAGCGCTTCTTCTGTGCCAGCGTGCCGCGGCTGCGCAGCGTGCCGACCGTCAGGCCGAGGCTCACGCCCATCGACGCGACCAGGCCGAGGCTCACGCCCGCGAGTTCGCTGTTGAGGATGACGCCCATGCTGCCTGCGCCGCTGAAGCCGCCGCCCTTCTCGCCGGACTCGGGGACGGTCTCGCCGCGCTCGCGCGCTTCCTCCTTCGCGAAGGCCTTCTCGAGCGCCTCGCTCGCCATCTCGTCCATGCCGAAGGTCGAGTACATCTTCCGGATGATCTCGAACGGGGGCAGCTCGCCGCTCTCGAGCTTGTCGACGTGCGGCTTGATCTCCTTCTCGATGAAGCCACGCAGGGCGTCGCGGAACATCAGGTCGGTGTCAGACCACTCGTACATGTCGGGAACTCCCATTGATCGGCGGATCGTGCGCAACGTGCGGCACGCGAAGACGGCGCCGCGACTGCGCGGACACTCACCCCCAAATATAGAACACGTTCTTGTTTTCTGACAGCATCCTGCCGCATGCGCCAGGACCCGACGGCGACCGCGGGCACGACCGTCGACCCTGGACAGACCGATTTTCCGGGGAGCACACTGGCACCGGCGAGAGGATCCACGATGGCCGAACCCCGAGTCGAACCCGACGTGCCGATCGTCGACGCGTGGGGGCGGGCGTGATCACCTGGTACCGGCTGGCCTACCGGCTCGGCCTCACGCCGTGGGGAGTGGGCGGGCCAGTCGATCGGCGCGCAGCTGACCGCGTTCCTCGACCGCCGGGACGCGCAGGCGGGACCGCCTGGGAAAGCCCTCGACGCGGGGTGCGGTACCGGCTCCCACGCCATCGAATTGGCCCGTCGCGGCTGGCAGGTGACCGGCATCGACGCCGTGCCGCTGGCGGTGACCCGGGCCCGGGCGCGGGCCGAGGAGGCCGGGGTCGAGGTGACATTCGTGCTCGGCGATGTCACCGAACTCGAGAAGTCGGTCGGCCGCGGATATCGATTCGTGCTCGACATCGGGTGCTTTCACGGTCTCACCGCCTGCGAGCGGGACCACTACGCCGACGAGCTCACCCGGATCACCGAGCCAGGGGCGAGTCTGCTGATGTTCGCCTTCGGCCCCGGCCGACGGGGACCACTCCCCCGCGGCACGGACCGCGCCGAGGTGGAGCGTACGTTCGCCGGGTGGCGGCTGATCTCCGACGCCGCGGACAGCGGGGCGCTGCCGCGACCGGTCCGACGGGGGAACCCGCGCTGGTTCCACCTCGCCCGGTCATGAGGTGGTCGGGCGTCGACCGCGCAGTCAGGCCACTGCGGGCCGGTCTCGCCTGCTGGTCTTCCGATGGTGCTTACGCCCGGTCAGCGCCCAGCGCCGATCGGCCACCCGCGTCGTGCGGTGGTGGCGCTCGATGGTGAACTCCGTGATCGGTAGCCGCTCCAGCAGGCGGATGTCGGCACACGGGTCGCCGTTCACGCCCTGCTCGAGCAGCGAGAACGCCGTGTGGTTGACGGCGTGGATCGCGAGCCGGAGCGCGTCGAGCGCGCTCGGCCGCGGTCCGAACCTGGCCAGGGTGTGCCTACCCTGCACGGTGGTTCCGACCACCGCATAGAAGTGCCATTCCCCGGCGTGCTCCGAGTCGCCCGAATCCACGGGCTCGCCTGGCTGGTGTGTGGGACCGGATACAGTGCCCATCTTGCGCCTTCTTCCGTCTTCCGGTGTGGCGTCTCTACGACGGTAACGCGGGCCACCGACACCGTCCGTGTGCCTCGCCGGTGCGCGGGATACGGGTTTTCCCCGACTTTTCCCGGCGAACCGGGGAGCCGTCGACGTGGCACCATCGCATTCACGCACCACATGTGATTCGTCACCGACACCGGGAGTGATTGCTCGTGACCCTTTCTCTCGACGAGGCCGCGGAAACCCTGGCCGCGCAGCCGTTCAGCACCCTGGTCGGCGCCCGGTTGACCGCCTTCACCGACGGCGCCGCCACCCTCACGATCCCGATCCGCCCGGAACTGCTGCAGCAGCACGGGTTCGTGCACGGCGGTGTGCTGTCCTACGCGGCGGACAACGCGCTCACCTTCGCGGCGGGCAGCGTGCTGGGGCCGAGCATCGTGACCTCCGGGTTCACCATCACCTACCTCCGTCCCGCGATGGGGACCGCATTGCGCGCGGAGGCGACGGCGGTGAGTTCGGGCCGCAGGCAGGCACTGTGCCGCTGCGAGATCTATGCGGACACCGAGAACGGGCCGGTGCTCTGCGCCGCCGCCCAGGGCACAGCCTCGGTCATCGACCTCGGCCGGACCACCACCTCCTCATGAGCACCGAGGCCACCGTGATCGGCGGCGGTGTGATCGGGCTGACCTGCGCACTCGAACTCGCGCGGGCAGGCCACGACGTCACCGTCCTGACGGCCGATCCGACAGCGGAGACGACCTCCGCGGTCGCCGCGGCGATCTGGTTCCCCTACGAGGCGTCACCCGCCGACGCCGTGCTGCGCTGGTCGACCGAGTCCGCGGCGGCGTTCGTCGGCCTCGCAGCGGACTCCTCGGCAGGCGTGGCCCTGCGAACCGGCACGGTGCTCGAGCGGTCCACTGCGCCGGACCGCTGGTGGACCCCGGCGGTGCCTGGACATCGGGTGATCCCGGGCGAGGAATTGTCGTCCGGCGTGACGAGCGGGGTGCGCTGCACGGTCCCGGTGATCGACATGGGCCGTTACCTGCCGTGGCTGGCCCGCCGGTGCGAAGCCGCGGGCGTGCGGGTGATCAGGAAGCGGGTCGACGACCTAGCGGAGGTCACCGGGGAGCTGATCGTGGTCGCGGCCGGCCTGCGGTCGGCCGCACTGACCGGGGACGCCCCGCTGATCCCGCTGCGCGGCCAGGTGGTGCGCGTGGCCAACCCCGGGCTGACCGACTGGCTGATCGACGACGACAACCCGGCCGGGATGACCTACGTGGTGCCGCGCTTCGAGGACGTGGTGTGCGGCGGCACCGCCGAGCCCGGGTCCTTCGACACCGCCGTCGATCCCGAGACCGAACGCGCGATCCTCGAGCGGTGCTACGACCTGGTGCCCGAGCTGCGGGGCGCGCCGATCCTCTCCCGCGGCGTCGGCCTTCGTCCGACCCGGCCCTCGGTGCGACTGGAGGCGCTACCCGGCGCGCGCCGGATCATCTGCTGTTACGGGCACGGCGGCGCCGGGGTGACCCTCTCCTGGGGCTGCGCGCGGGAGGTGGCCGCCCTGGCGGGCCGAGCCTGACTACTGTTGCGCCAGTCGCAGTTTCGTCGTCAACCGCTCGAGCTCCGCGAGCTCCTCTCGGTCGAGCGCGGTGCCGACGTGGCGTCGGATCTGCGCGGCGTGCCGCCTGCCGATGCTGCGCTGCATGGCCCGCCCCTGCTCCGTGAGCGCCACGATCGTGCCCCGCCGGTCGTGCGGATCCGGCAGCCGGTCCAGCAGCCCGGCCTGCTCGAGTCGATCGACCATGCGGCTGAGGGACGGCTGGGTCAACAGGATCTCCCGGTTCAGCTCGTGCAGCCTGGCCCGTTCGTCCGGGCGGCGGCTGAGCGTGAACAACACGTCGTACTCGCGGCGGCCGAGGGGATCCCATGCGTCGGCCGACTCGAACTGCCGCATCAGTGCCACCTGGGCACGGAACAACGCCTCCCACGCGTCGGCGGCCAGCTCGGTGGTGCTGCGCGGCCGCCCGCCGCCGGGCGGTTCAGTGGGCGGCATCGGTCGACGCCTCGAGGGTGCCGACGCGACCGTTCCGCTGCGCCAGCAGGCTCGCGTGCGTCGGCGGGTTCTCCGGCACGTGGGCCGGGCGCCGGGCCGCGAACTCGCGGCGCAGCACCGGGACGACCTCGGAGCCGAGGAGGTCGAGCTGCTCGAGCACCGTCTTCAGCGGCAGGCCCGCGTGGTCGACCAGGAACAGCTGGCGCTGGTAGTCACCGAAATAGTCCGCGAAGGCCAGCGTCTTCTCGATCACCTGCTCGGGTGTGCCGACGGTCAGCGGGGTCTGCTCGGTGAACTCCTCCAGCGAGGGTCCGTGACCGTAGACCGGCGCGTTGTCGAAGTAGGGCCGGAACTCCGCGACCGCGTCCTGCGAGTTCTTGCGCATGAACACCTGCCCACCGAGGCCGACGATGGCCTGGTCGGCACTGCCGTGCCCGTAGTGCTCGAACCGCTCGCGGTACAGGTTGATCAGCGCGATGTAGTGCTCCTTGGGCCAGAAGATGTTGTTCGCGAAGAAGCCGTCGCCGTGGAACGCGGCGATCTCGGCGATCTCCGGGCTGCGGATCGAGCCGTGCCAGACGAACGGCGCGATCCCGTCGAGCGGACGCGGTGTGGAGGTGAAACCCTCCAGCGGGGTGCGGAACCGGCCCTGCCAGTTCACCACGTCCTCGTCCCACAGCCGACGCAGCAGCTGGTAGTTCTCCAGCGCGAGCGGGATTCCCTCGCGGATGTCCTTGCCGAACCAGGGG
The DNA here is from genome assembly GCF_040548995.1 of Rhodococcus sp. PvR044. Lineage (NCBI taxonomy): Bacteria > Bacillati > Actinomycetota > Actinomycetes > Mycobacteriales > Nocardiaceae > Rhodococcus > Rhodococcus sp. PvR044. Next base: position 151,697 of record NZ_JBEPSX010000001.1, on the reverse strand, counting down.
TAAACGGGCGCGGTGTTGCCGCGGCCCATCATCAGGTCGACGCGGCCGTCGGCGAGATGCTGCAGCATCGCGTAGTCCTCGGCGATCTTCACCGGGTCGTTGGTGGTGATCAGGGTCGTCGAGGTGGACAGGATCAGGTTCTCGGTCTTGGCGGCGAGGAATCCGAGCATGGTCGTCGGGGAGGACGGCACGAACGGCGGGTTGTGGTGCTCGCCTGTCGCGAAGACGTCGAGGCCCACATCCTCCGCGTGCTTGGCGATGGTCGTCATCGCCTTGATGCGCTCGTGCTCGGTCGGCGCCCGCCCCGTGGTGGGGTCAGGCGTGACGTCGCCGACGCTGAAGATTCCGATCTGCATGGTGACTCCCTCGAGCTGGATTGAACACGTCCGCTATTTCAATGCGTTTGCATGAATTTCCAACCGCGTCGGGGTCCGGGGTATTCCGCCCCCGCACAGCACCCCCGGGCGCGGCGGATAGGGGATGTCGGGCCAACCGGGGCAGCCGCCGGCCTGCCCCGATCGGGATCCCCTATTCACCCCCTAATCCGCCGTCACTCGCACCGATCGGCGGGGTGTCCGGCGTACCAATGGGACTCGACGCCGACCGGCGTCGCTCACCACGCGACAGGAGTACTCATGTCCTTCTCTGCCCTCTTCTCGTCCCTGTTCTCCTCGATGTTCGGTGGCCAGTTCGACAGCGGCTCGCTCGGCGGCACCATCGGCGGCGGTGCCGGTGGCGGCGCGAACGGCGGCGGCGCAGCCGGATTCGAGTCCTGATCCGCCCAGCGGCCGCGACCTAGGGCCTGGGCCTGGGGCCTGGGGCCTGGGGTACCAAACGACGATGGCCCGCACTCCCCCTCGGGAGTGCGGGCCATCGTCGTGAGAGTCGAGTTGCCCTCTAACTCAGCGAGTAACTCAGTGAGCCATCACCTGGGTCGCGTCGACCGGGGCCGCGGGCTTGCTCCTCGGCAGCAGGAACGCCGGGATCAGGGTCAGCAGGAGCAGCACCAGCGCCACCGTGAAGGTGTTGCCGAACGCGTCCGCAGCGGCGTCCAGGCCCTGCTCCACCGCTCCGGGCGGCATCTGCTCCGCGATCGAGGGATCCTGCCCGGCCGCGATGGCCGGTCCGGCGAGCGGGCGCGACAGCATCTGGTTGGTGAGCACCACCGACATGGTCGCGGTACCGACCGAGCCTGCGACCTGCTGGACGATGTTCATCAGCGTCGAACCGCGGGCAACGGTCTCGTTGGTCAGCGTCTGCATCGCCGCCGTCATGATCGGCATCATGGTGCCGCCCATGCCCAGGCCCATCACGAACAGGGCACCGAGGAGCACGACGTACGAGGTGTCGGCACCGACCTGGGTGAACACTGCCATGCCTGCGGCGATCAGGGAGAGGCCGCACAACACGATCTTTCCGGGACCGATCTTGTCGACGAGAGTGCCCGCCAACGGCATCGTGAGCATCGCGCCGATGCCCTGCGGGGCCAGCAGCAGACCGGCCGTGAGGGTGGTCTCACCGCGAACCTGCAGGAAGTAGCTCGGGAACAGAAGGCCGGCACCCATGAACGCGATCACGAACATCGTCGACGTGATGACCGCGATGGTGAGCTTGCGGTTCTGGAACAGGTGCAGGTCGATCAGTGGGTGGTCGGCGCGGAGCGCGTGGAACACGAAGCCGATCACCAGCGCCAGGCCGATCACAGCGGGGACCAGCACCCGAGTGGCCGCAACGGTGCCGGTCTCCGGGATCGAGGAGACGCCGAACAGGAACAGCGCGAGACCGGGCGAGAGCAGCAGCATGCCGAGGAAGTCGAAGGACTCGGACGGGCTCGGGTTGTCCTTGGGCAGCAGCACGAACGCGGCGGTCAGGGCGATGATGCCGATCGGCAGGTTGATCAGGAAGATCCAGTGCCAACTGGCGCTCTCGATCAGCCAGCCACCCAGGATGGGTCCGCAGATGGGTCCGAGCATCATCGGGATGCCCAGCACGGCCATGACGCGGCCGACGCGGTGGGGACCCGCGGCCTTGGTCATGATCGTCATGCCCAACGGCATCAGCATGCCGCCGCCGAGGCCCTGCAGGACCCGGAAGCCGATCAGCGACTCGATGTTCCATGCCATAGAGCACAGCACCGAGGCGCCGACGAACAGCACCAGCGCCGTCATGTAGAGGCGCTTGGTGCCGAACCGGTCAGCCGCCCACCCCGTCACGGGGATGACGGTCGCCAGGGCCAGGGTGTACGCGGTCATGGTCCAGGCGACGGTTGCGTAGGTCGCGTTGAACTCGGACATGAACGTCGGCAGCGCCACGCTCACGACCGTCACATCGAGGATCGACATGATGGCACCGATCACCACCACGCTGGCGATCTTCAGAACTGCGCCGTCGATCTTGTCCGAGGCCGCGGGGGCGCCCGGAGGTGTCGGCGTCGTCATGGGTTCTCCTGACAATTGGCTCGCAGAACATCTCCCGCGAGAATGGGTTTGAGCGACTCGTACAGCCGGTCACGGTCCGAGTCCGAGAGGCGGGCCGCGAACGCTCGCAGCTCGCCCTTCTTGCTGTCGATGTGGCCGGAGGCGATGGCTCGACCGGCCTCCGACAACGAGATCCTCTTGATGCGGCGGTCCTTCGGATCCTCGCGGCGCTCCACCAGACCCTGATTGACCAGTTGGTCGATGTTGCGACCCGCGGCCGCGACGGACAGGCGCAGCCGCTCTGCCACCTCGTTGATCGCAACCGGCTTGCCGTGCTGCGCCAGCATGAACAGAGTTCGCACCTGCGAGAACGACAGGTCCACGGCGATCAGCTTGTCCATGGACTCCGACTCCCCCACCCCCAGCAGCCGCATGATGAACTCGTCGAGCGCCTGATACAGGTCTTCGGGGGAAGCGGCCACTCGTGCAATAGTAGCGATCGCGCAACTATTGCCCAAACGATATTAATGTGAAGGGCATCACGTCCGCCGCCGAGGCTCGAGCGCCCGCAGAGAGATCCGACCACGGTCTCAGGTCGCCGGGCAATCGAATTTCCGGCCGCCAACCGGCTCGCTACTGTCGGGACATGCCCTCGAAGGTTCTGATCCTGCTCCGACACGGCAAGTCCGCCTACCCCGACGGCGTGGCCGACCACGAGCGTCCGCTCGCGCCGCGCGGGCAACGCGAGGCCGGGCTGGCGGGCGACTGGATCCGCCTGACCCAGCCCCCGGTCGACGCCGTGCTCTGCTCCACCGCCACCAGGACCAGGCTCACCCTCGCGGCCAGCGGCATCGACGCTCCCGCCCGCTACGCCGACACGCTCTACGGGGCGAGTGCCGCCGAGGTGCTGCGCGAGATCGCGAGTACCGACGCGGCCGTGCGGACCCTGCTCGTCGTGGGGCACGAGCCCGGCATCCCGGACACGGCACTCGCGCTCGATCCGGGCGGCCCGCTCGCCGAACGGATCGCGGACCGCTTCCCGACCTCGGCCATGGCGACCCTGGCGGTGACGGGGTCCTGGGCCGACCTCCTCGTCTCACGCGCGCGCCTGACCGACTTCCACATCCCGCGCTGAGCGAGGCCAGCTACTCGCGGACGAGCACCGCCTTGCCGAGCACCTGACCGGCCTCGAGGTCCGCCAGCGCGCGGGCCGCGTCGGCGAGTGGATACCGGGCCTTGACCAGCGGCCGCAGGCCCTTCCCCACCAGTTCGGTGAGGTCCGCATGGGTGCGCGCCAGCGCCGAGGGGTCGGTGCGCAGGAACTCACCCCAGGCGGCGCCCACGATGCTGATGTTGCGGAACAGCACCCGGTTCACCTTCACGGACGGGATACCGCCGCCCGCAAACCCGATCACCAGCAGCCGGCCCTCCGGCGCCAGCACCCGGACGGCATCGTCGAAGGCGTCGCCGCCGACCGGATCGACCACCACGTTCGCGCCGCGGTTCTCGGTCAGCTCGCCCACCCGGGCTGCCCAGCCCTCGTCGAGCGCCACCACCTCGTCCGCGCCGAGTTCGCGGAGGAACTCGTCGGCCCCCGCCCGTCGGACCACCGCGATCACCTTCGCGCCGTGTGCCTTCGCCAACTGGATGGCCGCGGTGCCGACACCGCCCGCGGCACCGAGCACCACCACCGTCTCGCCCGCCACCAGGCCCGCTCGCCGGGACAGCGCGAACTCCATCGTCTGATAGTTGATGATGAGCGAGGCAGCCTCCTCGAAGCTCAGATCGGCCGGTATCGGCATCACCCGGGAGGCCGCGATCGCGACGCGCTCCGCGTAGCCACCGAGATCGGACATCGCCAGCACGCGGTCCCCGACCGCGAAGCCGCTGTCGTCCGGAGCGGACACCACCACCCCGGCCACCTCGGCGCCGGGGACGAAGGGCGGCTCCGGCCGCAGCTGGTACTTGCCGTAGCTGATGAGCAGGTCCGGGAAGCACACCCCTGTCGCGCGCACGTCGATCAGCACCTTGCCCGTCGCGTCCGGCTCGGGCACCTCCTGCAGGGCCATCCCTGCGGGCCCGGTCAACTCCGAGACCACAACTGCTTTCACCACAGACCTCCGTGTTCGCGCGCCATCGCAATCTCTTCTGCGATCCGACGCCCTGACGCTAGTCCTTGTCTCGCCGCGCCTGCGCGGGAAAGATACTGTTCGCGTCACGCCGGTGATCACCGCAGAGGAGCGCAGTCTTGGACTTCGATCAGCCGCTCGCCGTTCCCCCCGCCGACGGGCTGGGGTTCGCCACCTCGTGGCCGGTCCGTACGGGCGACGTCGCTCCTGACAACCGGCTCCGGCTCGACGGCATCACCCGGTACCTGCAGGACATCGGGTCCGACAACCTGGACGCCTCCGAACTCGCCGATCTCGACCCGCTGTGGATCGTGCGGCGAACCGTGATCGACGTCGTCCGCCCCGCACTGTGGCCGGACCGGATCCATCTGCGCCGCTGGTGTTCCGGCCTGTCGACCCGCTGGTCGGCGATGCGAGTGCAGCTCACCAGCGAGAAGGGCGCGCTGATCGAGACCGAGGGCTTCTGGATCAACATCAGCCCCGACACCGGGATGCCGACCCGGATCAGCGACAAGGGCATCGCCCTGCTGTCGCGGACCACCGACGAGCACCGACTCAAATGGCGCCCGTGGCTCGGCGGGCCGCCGCCGGAGGACGACGGCACCGACGCCCGATTCCACCTGCGCTCGACCGACCTGGACCCGATGGGCCACGTGAACAACGCGGCGTACTGGCACGCCGTCGAGGACCACCTCGTGGCCCGGCCCGACCTGCTCGCCGGCCCGCACCGCGCCGTTCTCGAATACAACGCGCCCATCACCGGAGGCGAGGACGTCCACGTCCGCGCCACGCAGGACGCCGAGTCGATGAGCCTGTGGTTCCTTGTCGGCGGCGAAGTGAGGGCCGTTGCCCGGGTCTCGGGCATCGACCACTACTGAGCCGCCGACCGGCGGCCCCTACTTCTTGGCGATCGCCACCATCTCGGCGAGGTCGAGCAGCTTGACCCGCGGCCGACCGGACGCCTTGCCGAGCTCGCGCTCGCGGGCGTCGATCGCCTTCCACCCCGCCCAGTCCAGCGCCTCGGGCTGACGGTCCGCCAGCAGCGCCTCGAGCGCCTCGCGGTCGCCCTTCGGCGCGGGCAGCCGGTCCGCGGCGAGGTCCTCGATGACCAGCGCGATGGTGTCGTGCGCGCACTGCCGGTTGGTGCCGATCACGCCGGAGGGCCCGCGCTTGATCCAGCCTGCGGTGTAGGTGCCCGGCATCGGCTCGCCGGACTCCGGGTAGGTGACCCGGCCTGCGACGTTCGCGATCGTGCCGCGCGCGTCGTCGAACGGCAGGTCCGCGACCGGCACGCCCCGGTAGCCGACCGAGCGCAGCACCATGCGGGTCTCGAGCAATTCGGTCTGATCTGTGCTGCTCGCCCGCAGCGTGCCGTCCGGGCCCTCGACCATCTCGTTGCGCGCCACCACGACCCCGCTGACGTGGTCGTCGCCCTGGATCTCGACGGGCGAGGCCAGGAACCGCAGCACTATCCGCTTCACGTGGCCGGCAAGGGGACGCTCCGCGTACTCGCGCAGGATCTCCATCTTCAGCCGCTTGGCCGGGTTCTCCGCGACCTCGGCCGCGCTGTGGCTGTCGAGCTCGAGCTCGGCCGGGTCGACGATCACGTCCACGTCGGGCATCTGTCCGAGGGCCAGCAGCTCCGGGCTGGTGAAGGCCGCCTGGACGGGTCCGCGCCTGCCCAGCACCACGACCTCGCGGACGGCGCTGCCGCGCAGCGCTTCCACCGCGTGCTCGGCCATGTCGGTGCGGGCCAGCTTGTCCGGGTCGGTGACCAGGAGACGGGCCACGTCGAGCGCGACGTTGCCGTTGCCGACGATGACCGCGCGCGTGCCGGACAGGTCGAAGGTGTGGTCCGCGTACTCGGGGTGTCCGTTGTACCAGGCGACGAACTCGGTGGCGGCGAGGCTGCCGGGAAGGTCCTCACCGGGGATGCCGAGGTGCCGGTCGCTGGGCGCACCGACCGTGTAGAGCACCGCGTGGTGGTGCTCCATCAGGTCCTCGTGCGTGAGGTGCTTGCCGACCTCCACGTTCAGGTGCAGCCGGAAGCCGGGACGCCGCGAGACCTCCGCGAACACGTCGGTGACCGCCTTGGTCTCCGGGTGGTCGGGCGCCACGCCCGCGCGCACCAGGCCCCACGGCGTCGGCAGGCGGTCGAACATGTCGACCTCGATGCCCGAGCGCTTGAAGGAGAGCAGCTCGCGGGCGGCGTAGAAGCCGGACGGCCCGGCGCCGACGATCGCGACGCGGAAGGGTTCCTGGTCGGTCTTGGGGAACTTCAGCGAGGGGGCGGGATCCGCGTACTCGATCTCGGTGCCCGCGAAGTAGTCGGCGTTGATCTTCGAGTACCGCGCCATCGCCTCGGGCAGGTCGTCGTCGCGGAAGATCGCGTCCACCGGGCACGCATCGACGCAGAGCCCGCAGTCGATGCAGGTCTCCGGATCGATGTAGAGCATCTCGGTCGACCTGAATCCGCGCTCGTCCGGCGTCGGATGGATGCAGTCCACCGGGCACACCTCGGTGCAGCTAGCGTCGTTGCAACAAGGCTGGGTGATCACGAACGCCACTGTCGGCCTCCTCCAAAACTAGAACCTGTTCCTGCGACAATACCCGGCTGGTGCGAGCAAAGTCACAGAGGATCAGAGGATAGCCGCGCTGCCCCGCTCCCGACCGGATTCGGGCAGGTCGCGGGCGCCCCGATGGACCTGTCGGCGGGTCAGCCGAGGAACTTCTTGCCCGCCACCACGGCCACGCCGAGCAGGATCGCCAGGATCAGCGCCCAGCCGAAGCCGAGCAGCCACCAGGCCACCCCGAAGATCACGATCGCGGGCGCAGCAGCAACCAACGAGATCGCCGGATTCTCGCGGACCACCTCGAGCGCCGACTGCGCCTTCGAGCGGTCGATACCCTTGCCTGCCATCGAATCCTCCGTGGTGGTCGCCCGAACCGATGCCGGGGAATGTCCCTCCAACAGTAGACGCGAAACGGCCCCCGCACCCATTGCTGGGGGCGGGGGCCGTTTCACAGGCGCAAGAAGCGCTTACCGGTAATCGGTGCTGAAGCCGTAGTCGTCGAGCGGAACAGCAGCTCCGGTCCCGGTGCCGAAGCCTTCGGGGCTGTAGTACTGATCGTCGTACGACGGCACGGCGTAGGCCGCGGCGCGCGCCTCTTCGGTCGGCTGAACCTGGATGTTCCGGTAACGGTTGATGCCCGTACCGGCAGGGATCAGCTTGCCGATGATGACGTTCTCCTTGAGACCGATCAGCTTGTCCGAGCGGCAGTTGATGGCCGCATCGGTCAGCACGCGAGTGGTCTCCTGGAAGGACGCCGCCGACAGCCACGAATCGGTCGCCAGCGAGGCCTTGGTGATGCCCATGAGCACCGGACGACCGGCTGCGGGCTCACCACCCTCGGCGACGACGCGACGGTTGGCCGCCTCGAACTCGGAACGCTCGGTGAGCGAACCGGGCAGGAACTCGGTGGCGCCGGAGTCGATGATCGTCACGCGACGCAGCATCTGACGAACGATCGTCTCGATGTGCTTGTCGTGGATCGACACACCCTGGCTCCGGTACACCTCCTGAACCTCGTTGACCAGGTGGATCTGCACCTGACGCGGGCCCATGACGCGCAGCACCTCGTGCGGATCGGCAGCGCCCTCCATGAGCTGCTGGCCGACCTCGACGTGGTCACCGTCCGCCAGCAGGCGCTCGGAACCGTCGTCGTGCTTGAAGACGCGCAGACGCTGACGCTTGGACAGCTTGTCGTAGACGACCTCTTCGCCGCCATCGTCCGGGACGATGGTGATCTTGTAGAAGCGGTCGCCGTCCTCGAGCTGCACCCGTCCGGTGACGTCGGCGATCGGGGCCTTGCCCTTGGGGACGCGGGCCTCGAACAGCTCCTGGACACGCGGCAGACCACCGGTGATGTCCTCGCCTGCGACACCACCCTGGTGGAAGGTACGCATGGTCAGCTGGGTACCCGGCTCACCGATGGACTGGGCGGCGACGATGCCGACAGCCTCACCGATGTCCACCAGCTTGCCGGTCGCCATCGAGCGGCCGTAGCAGGTGGCGCAGACGCCGGTGCCGGTGGTGCAGGTGAGCACGGAGCGCACCTTCACATCGGTGATGCCGGCCTCGAGCAGTGCGTCGATGGCCGGGTCACCCAGGTCGGCGCCGCGCTCGACGATGACCGTGCCGTTGGCGTCGACCGCGTCCGCGGCCAACGTGCGGGCGTAGGTGCTGGTCTCCACGTGTGCATCCCGGATCAGCGAGCCGTCGGCCTGCTTCTCCGCGATCGTGGTGACGATGCCGCGCTCGGTGCCACAGTCCGTCTCGCGAACGATGACGTCCTGCGAGACGTCCACCAGACGACGGGTCAGGTAACCCGAGTCGGCGGTACGCAGCGCGGTATCTGCCAGACCCTTACGGGCGCCGTGCGTGTTGATGAAGTACTCGAGAACGGTCAGGCCTTCCTTGAAGGAAGACTTGATCGGACGCGGGATGAACTCACCCTTCGGGTTCGTCACCAGGCCCTTCATACCGGCGAGCGACCGAACCTGCGTCATGTTGCCGGCGGCGCCGGACTTCACGATCATCGGGATCGGGTTGTCGTCGGGGAAGTAGGCCTCCATGGCCTTACCGACCTCGTCGGTGGCCTCGGACCAGATCTTCACCAGGGCGCTGTTGCGCTCGGTGTGGTTGAGGGCACCGCGCTGGTACTTCTTCTCGATCTGCTCGGCCTGGCCCTCGAACTTGTCCATGATCTCGGACTTGCTCGGCGGCACAAGGACGTCGGAGATCGAGACCGTGACGCCCGAACGGGTCGCCCAGTAGAAGCCGGCGTCCTTGAGCTTGTCCACGGTCTGCGCGACCACGATCATCGGGTAGCGCTCGGCGAGATCGTTGATGATCGTCGCCTGACGCTTCTTCGGCATCTGCTCGTTCACGAACGGGTAGTCCGCGGGGAGCAGCTCGTTGAAGAGCACGCGACCCAGGGTGGTCTCGGCGATCCAGCCGTCGCCGTAGTTCCAGCCGCCGTCGGGGAACAGCTCGTCCTCGAGCTCGCGCGGCGGACGCTGGGTGGTCAGGCGGACCTTGATCTGGGCCTGGACCTTCAGCGCGCCACGATCGACGGCCATGATCGCCTCGGCGGGCGACGAGTAGGCGCCGACCTCGGGACGATCCTTGCCTGCCGCGACGAGCTCACCGACGACACCCTCGTCCAGACGGGTCAGGTGGTACAGACCGGTCACCATGTCCAGACGCGGCATGGCGAGCGGGCGACCCGACGCGGGCGACAGGATGTTGTTCGAGGACAGCATCAGGATGCGGGCCTCGGCCTGCGCCTCCGCGGACAGCGGGAGGTGCACGGCCATCTGGTCACCGTCGAAGTCGGCGTTGAAGGCCTCACACACCAGCGGGTGCAGCTGGATGGCCTTGCCCTCGACGAGCTGCGGCTCGAAGGCCTGGATGCCGAGGCGGTGCAGCGTGGGTGCACGGTTCAGCAGCACCGGGTGCTCGGCGATGACCTCTTCGAGGACGTCCCACACCTGAGCGCGCTGACGCTCGACCATGCGCTTGGCCGACTTGATGTTCTGCGCGTGGTTCAGGTCCACCAGGCGCTTCATCACGAACGGCTTGAACAGCTCGAGAGCCATCAGCTTCGGCAGACCGCACTGGTGCAGCTTGAGCTGCGGGCCGACGACGATGACCGAACGGCCCGAGTAGTCGACGCGCTTGCCGAGCAGGTTCTGACGGAAACGACCCTGCTTGCCCTTGAGCAGGTCGCTCAGGGACTTCAGCGGGCGGTTGCCCGGACCGGTGACCGGACGTCCACGACGGCCGTTGTCGAACAGCGCGTCGACGGACTCCTGCAGCATCCGCTTCTCGTTGTTGACGATGATCTCGGGCGCGCCGAGATCGATCAGTCGCTTGAGGCGGTTGTTGCGGTTGATCACGCGGCGGTACAGGTCGTTCAGGTCGGAGGTGGCGAACCGGCCACCGTCGAGCTGAACCATCGGACGCAGCTCCGGCGGGATCACCGGCACGGCGTTGAGGACCATGCCCATCGGCGAGTTGCCGGTGGACTGGAAGGCCGCGACGACCTTGAGGCGCTTGAGCGCGCGCAGCTTCTTCTGACCCTTGCCGCTGCGGATGGTCTCCCGGAGGATCTCCGCCTCGGCGTCGATGTCGAAGTTCTCCATCAGCTTCTGGATGGACTCCGCGCCCATCGCGCCGGTGAAGTACTCGCCGTAGCGGTCCACCATCTCGCGGTAGAGGCCCTCGTCGACGATGAGCTGCTTCGGGGCGAGCTTGGTGAAGGTCGTCCAGATCTCCTCGAGCCGGTCCAGCTCGCGCTGGGCCCGGTCACGGAGCTGACGCATCTCGCGCTCGCCGCCGTCCTTGACCTTGCGGCGCACGTCGGACTTGGCGCCCTCGGCCTCGAGCTCGGCGATGTCCGACTCGAGCTTCTGTGCGCGGGCCTCGAGGTCGGCGTCGCGCTGGTCGGCGACGGACTTCTTCTCGACCTCCATCTCGGCCTGCAGGGTGGAGAGCTCGTTGTGGCGGAGCTCGTCGTCGACCGCGACGATCACGTAGGCGGCGAAGTAGATGATCTTCTCGAGATCCTTCGGCGCCAGGTCCAGCAGGTAACCGAGACGGCTCGGCACGCCCTTGAAGTACCAGATGTGGGTCACAGGAGCGGCGAGCTCGATGTGGCCCATGCGCTCACGGCGCACCTTCGCGCGGGTCACCTCGACGCCGCAGCGCTCACAGATGATGCCCTTGAAGCGGACGCGCTTGTACTTACCGCAGTAGCACTCCCAGTCCCGGGTGGGGCCGAAGATCTTCTCGCAGAAGAGGCCGTCCTTCTCGGGCTTGAGCGTGCGGTAGTTGATGGTCTCCGGCTTCTTGACCTCGCCGAACGACCACTGACGGATGTCCTCAGCGGTGGCAAGGCCGATGCGGAGTTCATCGAAGAAGTTGACGTCGAGCACGTAACTTCCTTTCCCCAGAGGGATTATGGTGTGCGCTTCTCAGCGCCTACCTGTCTGCCAAATTCAAATGTGGGCTACGCCCCCGGGCCACATCAACGACGTGGCCCGGGGACCAAACACCTAGTTCGCGAGATCGTCCACGGTCGCCGCCTCGTTCCTGGACAGGTTGATGCCCAGGTTCGCTGCCGCACGCTCGAGATCCTCGTCGTCGCCGTCGCGCATCTCGATGGCCGCGCCGTCCGAGGACAGCACCTCCACGTTGAGGCAGAGCGACTGGAGCTCCTTGAGGAGCACCTTGAACGACTCGGGGATGCCCGGCTCGGGGATGTTCTCGCCCTTGACGATGGCCTCGTACACCTTCACGCGGCCGACCACGTCATCCGACTTGATGGTGAGCAGCTCCTGCAGCGTGTATGCCGCGCCGTAGGCCTGCATCGCCCAGCACTCCATCTCACCGAAGCGCTGGCCACCGAACTGGGCCTTACCGCCGAGCGGCTGCTGGGTGATCATCGAGTACGGACCGGTCGAACGAGCGTGGATCTTGTCGTCGACGAGGTGGTGCAGCTTGATGATGTACATGTAGCCGACCGAGACCGGGTACGGGAACGGCTCGCCGGAGCGGCCGTCGAACAGGGTGGCCTTTCCGTCCGGGCCCACCATCTGCTCGCCGTCGCGGTTCGGCAGGGTCGCGCCAAGCAGACCGGTCAGCTCGTCTTCCTTGGCACCGTCGAACACCGGGGTGGCGATGTTGCTGTCGGCCGGGGCCGAGAGCATCTCCTCGGGCAGGGTCGAGGCCCAGTCCGGACGGGTGCCGTCGCTGGCGATCTGCACGTTCCAGCCGGTCTTGCCGATCCAACCCAGGTGGGTTTCCAGGATCTGACCGATGTTCATACGACGCGGCACGCCGTGGGTGTTCAGGATGATGTCGACGGGGGTGCCGTCGGACAGGAACGGCATGTCCTCCTGCGGGAGGATCTTGCCGATGACACCCTTGTTGCCGTGGCGGCCGGCGAGCTTGTCGCCGTCCTGGATCTTGCGCTTCTGTGCCACGTAGACGCGGACCAGCTCGTTGACACCGGGGGGCAGATCGTCGTCGTCATCGCGCGAGAACACGCGGATGCCGATGACCTTGCCGTTCTCACCGTGCGGGACCTTGAGGGACGTGTCGCGGACCTCACGGGCCTTCTCACCGAAGATGGCGCGCAGCAGACGCTCCTCCGGGGTCAGCTCGGTCTCGCCCTTCGGCGTGACCTTTCCGACCAGCACGTCGCCGTCACGGACCTCGGCACCGATGCGGATGATGCCGCGCTCGTCGAGGTCGGCGAGGACCTCGTCCGAGACGTTCGGGATGTCGCGAGTGATCTCCTCGGCACCGAGCTTGGTGTCGCGGGCGTCGATCTCGTGCTCCTCGATGTGGATCGAGGTCAGGACGTCCTCTTCCACGAGGCGCTGCGACAGGATGATCGCGTCCTCGTAGTTGTGGCCCTCCCACGGCATGATCGCGACGAGCAGGTTCTTGCCCAGCGCCATCTCACCGGCTTCGGTGCAGGGACCGTCGGCGATGACCTGGCCGGCCTCGACCCGGTCGCCCTCGTCCACGATCGGACGCTGGTTGGCGCAGGTGCCCTGGTTCGAGCGGGCGAACTTGCGCATCCGGTAGGTCTTGCGGCTGCCGTCGTCCGCCATCACGGTGACGTAGTCGGCCGAGACCTCCTCGATGACGCCGGTCTTCTCGCTGACGACGACGTCGCCCGCGTCGACCGCGGCGCGCAGCTCCATGCCGGTGCCGACCAGCGGCGCCTCGGAACGGACCAGCGGCACTGCCTGACGCTGCATGTTCGCACCCATCAGGGCGCGGTTGGCGTCGTCGTGCTCGAGGAACGGGATCATCGCGGTCGCGACGGAGACCATCTGTCGCGGCGAGACGTCCATGTAGTCGACGTCCTCGGCCGGGATCAACTCGACCTCGCCGCCCTTGGTGCGGACGAGGACGCGGTCCTCGGTCAGGCGACCGTCCTTGTCGACCACGGCGTTGGCCTGGGCCTTGACGTGGCGGTCCTCCTCGTCGGCGGTCAGGTAGTCCACCTGGTCGGTGACCTGTCCGTCGACGACCTTGCGGTACGGGGTCTCGATGAAGCCGAACGGGTTGACCCGCGCGTACACCGACAGCGAACCGATCAGGCCGATGTTCGGGCCCTCAGGGGTCTCGATCGGGCACATGCGGCCGTAGTGCGACGGGTGCACGTCTCGCACCTCGAGGCCGGCGCGCTCACGGGACAGACCACCGGGGCCGAGCGCCGAGAGACGACGCTTGTGGGTCAGGCCCGACAGCGGGTTGTTCTGGTCCATGAACTGCGAGAGCTGGGAGGTTCCGAAGAACTCCTTGATCGCGGCCACGACGGGACGGATGTTGATCAGGGTCTGCGGCGTGATCGCCTCGACGTCCTGGGTCGTCATCCGCTCGCGCACGACGCGCTCCATGCGGGACAGGCCCACCCGGATCTGGTTCTGGATCAGCTCGCCAACGGTGCGGAGACGACGGTTACCGAAGTGGTCGATGTCGTCGACCTCGACCGGGACCTCGACGCCGTCGGGCGCCGTCATCGCGGTGTCACCGGCGTGCAGGCGCACCAGGTACTCGATCGTCGCGACGATGTCTTCCTCGGTGAGGGTCGACGCGGTGATCGGCTGGCCGTGGTTCAGGCCCAGCTTCTTGTTGATCTTGTAGCGACCAACGCGGGCGAGGTCGTAGCGCTTCTCCTTGAAGAACAGGTTCTCCAGCAGGGTCTGCGCGCTCTCCTTCGTGGGCGGCTCGCCCGGACGCAGCTTGCGGTAGATGTCGAGCAGCGCCTCGTCGGTGCCTGCCGTGTTGTCCTTCTCCAGGGTGGCCATGAGGATCTCGGAGAAGCCGAAGCGCTCCGTGATCTGCTCGGTGGTCCAGCCGAGGGCCTTGAGCAGCACGGTGACCGGCTGACGACGCTTGCGGTCGATGCGGACGCCGACGGTGTCGCGCTTGTCGACGTCGAACTCCAGCCACGCACCGCGGCCGGGGATCACCTTGACGCTGTGCAGGTCCTTCTCGGTGCCCTTGTCCACGGAGTGGTCGAAGTAGACACCCGGGGAGCGAACGAGCTGCGAGACGACGACGCGCTCGGTGCCGTTGATGATGAAGGTGCCCTTGTCGGTCATCATCGGGAAATCACCCATGAAGACCGTCTGGCTCTTGATCTCGCCGGTGTTGTTGTTGATGAACTCCGCGGTGACGAACAAGGGCGCCGCGTAGGTCATGTCCTTGTCTTTGCACTCATCGGTCGAGGCCTTGACCTCGTCGAAGCGCGGGTCCGAGAAGGACAGCGACATCGATCCCGAGAAGTCCTCGATCGGGGACAGCTCGGTGAGGATGTCCTCCAGACCGCCGGTGACACTGCCGTCGCCGCGGGCGGCTGCCCGCTCACGCCATGCAGGCGATCCGATCAACCATTCAAAAGAATCCGTCTGTAGATCAAGTAGCCCTGGAACTTCGAGAGGTTCGCGAATCTTCGCGAACGAGACCCTCTTCGGGGCTCCGGGGATTCCGGCATTTGCCTTGGTCTGGCTAGAGACTGCCAAGATGCGTCCTTCCAGCACCTCACGCGGGCCGCTCGTGCTGCGCGACCGCCGCTGTATCTGCTTCTTCATGTGGGGCGAATTCGCTGGTCACAACCCGAACGAAACTCGCCAACAGACGCAGGAAGCGAACGCTTCACAGGCGGTGAGGTGGAGAGGTGGACAGGAGGCAGCCAGCGCAACGTCCAAAGGTACCCGAAGTCGACGCAGAATACAACTGGACAGGGCAGCCCAAACGGTGCCCAAGCCTGGCGTCCGTGCAATCCCTCGCGCCCGGTGCCTCCATTTGCGCCGGCGCGATCTTGCGCGGACCCGCTCCTACAGAAGGAGCGATCTCGCATGTCTCGCCATTAGAGTGACGCCTCAACCCCGCCGCGTCAAGACACGTCTCGGCGATTTGCCCCGCGGACACCGCCGGGACACCCGATCCGAGCCCCGATCAGCGGTCCCGGATGTCCGTGATCACCCAGTGGTCGCCGGACTTCGCCATGGTCACCGACAGCGGTCCCTGTGCGCTCCCCTGCGCCGCACCGTCGTTGGTCGCACTCACGTTCATGCTGGCCACGAGCTCGGCGCGGTCGTCCGAGAGCAACTTCAGACCGATGTCGGTCACCTCGGCGTTGGTGGCCGTCTTCGTCTGGATGACGGCATCCTTGGTGACCGCGGCGGTCTTGTCGAACTGTTCGCGCATGGCGTCGTCGAGGACCGCCCGCGCGTTCTCGAAGTCCTGCTCGACCGTGTCGAACTTGTACGTGTAGAGCGTCTGGATCGCATTTTTCGCGTCGGCCGTGACCTTCGAGGTCTCCGAGGTGTCGACCCAGGCCTGGTTCGGGACGTCGGCACCGGGCCGGAACGCGGCGACGAGCGCGAAGACACCGAGCCCAAGCGCCACCAAGCCGATCGTGGTGACCCGCTTCCAGCCCGCCATGACCATTTCCTGGTCGACCACAGGCTCGTCGACCGATTCTCCGTCGACCGCGGCCTCGGGAGCGGACGACGCGTCGGCGTCCGCCCCGGTCGCGCGCGGGCGCAGGGAACTGGTCCGGTTGATCGTCTTCGGCGCCTGCTCCGGCTCGGTCGCGGCGCTCTCGCCGCTCGCGTCGGCCACTACCGCTGCGGTGGCCTCCGTGTCGCCCGTGGCCTCCGCGGCGGCGACAGGCGTCCCTGCGGGCGGGCTGACGACATCGGGGCCCACTGCCACGACCTCGGTCTCGGTCGCGGCCGAACTCGCGGGCGGGGTGGCCTCGGGTTCGCTCACGGGTCCGCGGGGCATACCGGACCCGGTACCGGCCACGCGGGGGCGACGCCCCTTGGGCTGGGGCGTGCTGGTGGTGCGACGACGTGGGGGCACTGTTCGATACTCCTTAGCTGTTCCGCTGCCGGATTGCCGCTGGTGCGGGGCCGAGGCCCTACTGTCCGCCGGACTCGGGAGCGGGGGCAGGGGCCCCTTCGGGCACGGGCGCCGGGGCCGGGGCGGGTGCCGGGGTGCCGGGGTCCATGGCGAGAGGCTGGCCGACGTTCTCGACCTTCGAGGCCTTCCAGACGCCGTCGACATCGGTCAGACCGATTCGCATCGTTATCTTGACCTTGCTGGTCGGCTTGTTCGGCCAGGTCGTGGTCGTGGTGAGCACGACGAGCGAGTTCGCGGTGCCCTCGTCGCGGCTCATCGCGGTGAGCGCGGCGTCGAGCACGTGCGCCTCACTCTTCGCGCCGGTCTGCTTGACCTGCTCGGCCATCTGATCCTTGGTCTCGGCCAGCGCATTGAGCATCTCGTCGCCGGTGATCGACGACTCCATGTTCGCGAACGTCTGGTCCAGATTCCCCGAGTCGACGGTGTTGAGATTGATCGCTGACTGGCGCGCGCCGGTCAGCGCGTCGTCGCGCGCGGCGGCCGCCGGCTTGTCCGAGAACAGGGCATGACCCCAACCGAACCCGAACCAGACGGCGGCCACGAGGGCCCCGATGGCGAGCACACTCACCGCAGCGAGAACAGGCTTCAGCAGTTTCGTGCTACGCATCACTTTTTCTACCCTACTACTTGGTAACTTCTGCTCGACTCCGCCGGAGCGGCATCACTTCGGGGTGATGCCGAGCAAGGGCGCGAGCTGCGTCGCGATCGGGTTGAGGTTGAGCTTGTCCGGATCGACCTTCGGCTTGTTGTCCCACGGCTGCGGTGTGGCCGGGTCCGCGTACACGATCCGGTTGGCGCTACGCACGCCGGTGACGCTGCCCAGCGGCGTGGTGCAGTTGGCCTGCATGTTCAGCGGGAACTCGTCGCGGGTCGGGTCGAAGTCGGGGTTCTCCCGCTTCATCTGCGCGAGGATCTCGTGCGTCCCCTCGTAGCCCTGGGTGCACGGCGGCGGGTTGTTGGTCTCCAGCAAAAGGCCCTGGTGCAGGGTGCCGTCGCCGGGCGCCGCGGTGCTCGCTCCCGCCGCCAGTCCCGGAAGGAACATCAACAGGGCGTTGAGTGCCAGGGTCCGCGGACCGAGGGCCGCCGTCACCAGCGCCAGGTTGTCCAGGTCGGTGGTCAGGGCCGGGCCCGCCGAATCGATCAGCGAACCGACCTCGTTGCTCGCGGCGGTGCCGGTCTCGATGAGGCGCCGCAGGTCCGGATCGCTGGCCCGGAGCTGGGCAGCCACCAGGTCCAGATCGGAGCTGAACTGGCGGATCGCCGAGGACTGCTCCGACTGGGTGTCGAGCACGGTCCTGGTGTCCCGGATCAGCGTCAGCGTCTGCGGCAGGTTGTCGATCCCCTCCTGCGAGAGGGTGTTGAGCGAATCCACCAGTACCTGCAGGTCGTCACCCTTGCCGTTGAACGCCTTGCCCAGCTCGGTGACCGTGGTGTTCAGCGCCTTCAAGGGCACCGAGCGCACCAGCGCGTTCGTGCTCGCCAGCACCTCCTCCACCGGAACCGGGGTGGCGGTGTCCTGGCGGACGATCAGCGATCCGTCCTCCAGGTAGGGGCCCTCGTCACTGCTCGGCTGCAGGTCGACGTACTGCTCACCGATCGCCGACCGGTTCGCCACCACGGCCTTGGCCGAGGACGGGATCTCCGGGGCGCTGGTGTTGATCTTCAGGTCGACCAGCACGCCGTCGTCGGTGAGGTGCAGGTCCCCCACCGTGCCGACCGGCACGCCGCGGTAGCTGACCTCGGCGTTGGTGAAGATGCCGCCGGAGTCGGCGAAGTCCGCCTGCACCGTGTACTGGCCGAATCCCAGCAGGTTGTCGAGCCGCACGTACTTCGCGCCGACGTAGAGCAGGCCGACGATCGCGACCAGCGCGAACGCCACCAACTGCCAGCGCACCAGAGCCGACCTCATCGTCCACCCACTCCCAGCTTGTCGAGCAGACCGCTCAGCGGATTCTGGTCCTTCTTCTCGGCGACCGGCTCGGTGCCGGGCGCCACCGGGGCGCCAGGAGCGGGCGCGGGCTTCGGGACGATCGGCGGCAACGGCAGGATCGAGACCGTCGGCCAGCCGGGCCGCGGGCCGTTCCCGTTGTAGTACGGGTTCGACGGGTCCACCTTCGGGACGTATCCGCCGTATCCGGGCGGCGGCGGAACGTAGACCGGGTCGGGCAGTCCCACCCCGAGCGCCTCGAACTGCTGGCCGAGTCGCATGTCCAGCGAGAGGAAGAGGTTCATCGAGTTGCCGTGGATGACCTTCTCCGCACCGTCCGGGAACGGGAACGTCGGGATCAGCGGGAGCACGGTCACCAGGTCCTCGCTCGAGTCGGCGAGCGCCTGCAGGGTCGGCCGCAGCGCGCGCAGGTCGGCGATCAGGTTGTCCTTGGACTGGACCAGCACGTCGGTGCCGACCTGACCGAGCCGATCCAGCTGGGTGAGCATCTGGATGAACTGCGGTTCCTGCTCGTTCAGGACCTGCACCGCGGGAGGGATCTCCGCGAGGATCTTCTCGATCTGATCGGTCTGCTCGTTGACCCGACCGGTGAGGGTGTCGAGCCCGTCGAGCGCCCTTGTGATGTCGTCGCGCTGCTTGTTCAGCCCGTCGATCAGCGTGTTCGCCTGGTCGAGCAGACTGCGTGCCTTGGACTCGCGGCCGTCCAGGGCCGTGGTGAGCTCGTGGATGATCGGCTGCAGCTGGGCGACCCCGCCGCCGTTGAGCAGCAGCGACAGCGCGCCGAGCACCTGCTCGATGTCGGTGGCGTGCCGGGTCCGGTCCACGGGGATCGTCGACCCGTCACTGAGCCGGGCCGCGTCGGCGTTGACGGGCGGGGCCTTGAGTTCGATGAACTTCTCACCGAGCAGGCTGGTCTGCTGCACCGACGCAAGCGCGTTCGCCGGCAGATCGACCGCGGAATCGACGACGACACCGACGGCCGCCGTCCAACCGTCGTCCGGGACGTCGATGCTCTCCACCCGCCCGACCGGGACGCCGTCGACCTTCACGGTGGACTGGGGCACCAGGTCGAGCACGTCATCGAACTCCACCGTCAGGTGCATCGGGTCGCTGCCGAGGTCGGCGCCACCGGGCAACGGAATGCCGTAGATGCCCTTGGACCCACAACTCGCGACCGTCAACGCGACGACGCATGCGCCGACACCGATCGCAACCGAACGCTTCACTGACCGTTCCTGCATCACTGGCCACCCCGCGGGATGTTCTGGTCGCTGAGGCCGGGGGCCTGCGAGTTTCCGAGTCGGGGCGAGACGTTTCCTGGGACCGTACCGGGCTGCGAGGGCCGCTGGAGGTTGTCGCCGCTGAGGATGCCGAACGGCAGATTCAACGACGGTGTCTTCACGCCCGCGGTCACCTGGTCCATGATCATCTTGCAGTTCTGGATCAGCGGCGCCATCTGGCGACCGAGCGCGTCGAACTTCGGGTCGCCCGGCATCAGCTTGCCGAGGTCGATCAGCTTGCACAGGGTCCCGAACGGGTCCTGCGTCTCGGGCAGGTTCACCCTCGAGGCAAGCGTTCCGGACTCCGCGTCGTACGAGTTCACGACGTTGCTGATGGCGATCGGCAGGGTGGTCAACGCGTCGACCAGGTCCTGCCGGTTGTCGGCGAGGGTCTGCGTCACCTGGACCAATCCTTCCGCGTTGCTCGTGACGGCCTCCTGGTTGTCGCGGACGAACACCGCCACGTCACCAAGCGCGAAGGAGAGCTGGTTCAGCGCGTCGCCGAGGTTCTTCCTTTCCCCGGCCAGGAAGCCGCTGAGATCGGAGAGCTGGGAGTTGAACTGGCGCACCTGCTCGTCGTTGGCCGCCAGCGCGCTGACGAAGGTCTGCAGGTTCCGGATCGTCTCGAACAGGTCACCCCTGTTGAGATTGAGGGTCTCGGCAGCCTTGGACAGCTCGGTGATGGTGGCGCCGAGCGCCTCACCGTTGCCGTCGAGGTTCTTGGCCGCGGTGTCGACGAACTCGGACAGCGCGCCGTCCTTGTTCGCCCCCTCCGGCCCGAGCGCCCTCGACAGCTCGTCGATGCTCGAGTAGAGCTGATCGACCTCGACCGGGGTCGCGGTCCGCTCGCGGGGAATGGTGGCGCCGGACTCCATCGCCTCGCCGCCCGAGTACGCGGGGGCGAGCTGGATGTACCGGTCGGACACCACCGACGGGGTGATCTGCGCGGCCTTGGCATCTTCGGGGATCTTCACCCCGCGATCGACGCGCATGGTGACCCGGACCTGGTCACCCAGTGGCTCGACCTCGTTGACCGAGCCGACCTTCACGCCGAGCACCCGGACGTCCGAGCCGTCGTAGATGCCGACCGACTTGTCGAAGTACGCGGTGATCTTGGTGGTCCCCGCTCGGGTCAACAGCCACCAACCGCCGAATCCCAGCACCAGCAGCCCCACCAGTACCAGCGCGGTGGCCACGATCTGACGGCTGCTGAACTTCTGCATCCTTCCCGAGGTCACGCCGGTCATCAGTTGCCCCCAATGGTTCGAACGGGATCGCGGTAACCCGGGATGAGCGGGAGCGCGGGCGGCGTCAGGTTCACGACCACCTGGTCGAACCAGCGACCGTTGCCGACGATGTTCGCGTACAGCCGGGTGAACGGTGCGTACAGCTTGATCGCCCGGTCCAGGTTGGCGTTGTTGTCCTGCAGGATCTGCACGACGCCGCGGAGCTGCTCGAGCGCGGGACCGATCTGCGCCTCGTTGTCCTTGACCAGCCCGGTCAGCTGCTGCGAGAGCCGCTGGGTGCCGGTGAGCAGCTGGGAGATCGCCTGCTGGCGGCTGTTCAGCTCGCCGAGCAGCAGGCCTGCGCTGCCGATCAGCTTGGTGAACTCGGCGTTGCGGTCGGCGAGCACCTTGGAGGTGTCCGCGGTCGCGGCGAAGAGCTTGCGCAGCTCCTCATCCCGGCTACCGATGGTCTTCGACAGCCGCGTCACCCCGTCGAGCGAGGCCCGGATGTCCGCGGGCGTCTCGGAGAACGCCTCGGACAGCGTCTTCATGCTCTGCGCGAGCTGCGGCGTGTCGATCGCGTCCAGCGTGGTGGTCGCGTCGCCGAAGGCGTCGAGCACGTCGTACGGGGAGGTGGTGCGCTCCAACGGGATCGTGTCCCTGGCGTCCAGGGTGTCGGATCCGCGCGGGTCGAGGGCCAGGTACTTCTGGCCGAGGACCGTCTTGATCTGAATCGACGCGGTGGTCTGGTCGCCCACCCAGGCGTCCTTGACCTTGAACGCGACCTCGACCTTGTCGCCGTCGAGCTCGACGGCGGTCACCTTGCCGACCTTGACGCCCGCGATGCGGACCTCGTTGCTCGGCTTGAGCCCGGCCGCCTCGGTGAACTGGGCCCGGTAGGTGGCGCCCGCACCGATGATCGGCAGGTCATCGAGGAAGAAGGCCGACACCGTGGCGAGCAGCGCCACCACGATGCCGAGCGCTCCGATGGCGGCTGGGCTACGACGTTGCTTCACTGTCCGGCCCCGTTCGCCGAGCACCGCGGTGCGGAGTTGGTGTAGATCGGCTGATTGACGGTCGGGAGTCCCGTCGGCAGGTTGAGGTACGGCGACTCGCCGGGACCCGCGACGACGTCGAGTCCGCACAGGTAGAACTGGAACCACGACCCGTAGCTCGCGATGCGGGACAGCTTGTCCAGCTTCACCGGCAGGGTGGCCAGGATCTTGTTCACGTCGTCGCTCTGCGCGTTCAGCGTCCCGGCCAGCGTGTTGAGCGCGGACACCGAGCCCTGGATCGACGGCCTCGTCGGTTCGAGCACGTCCGCGGTGGCATCGGCCAGCCCGGCGAGCGAGGTCACCGCGCTCCCGACCACGCCGCGATCGTTGGCCAGCCCCGTGACGAGCTGCTCGGTGTTGACGATCAGCGAGCTCAGCTCCTCGTCGTGCTTGTTGACGGTCTCGAGAACCCCGTTGAGGTTGTTGATCACGTCGCCGATCACTCGGTCCTTGTCCGCGATGGTGTTGGTCAGGCTGGCCGTGTTGCGCACCAGTTCGGAAATCGTGCCGCCCTCGCCCTGGAACACCTGGATGATCTGGAACGACAGCTTGTTCACGTCGTCGGCGCTGAGCGTCTGGAACAGCGGCCGGAAGCCGTTGAAGAGGGTCGTCAGGTTGACCGCGGGCTTGGTGCGCTCGATCGGGATGGTCGCGCCGCCGGACAGCTTCATGCCCTGCGCGCCCTCGCCCTGCTCCAGCGCGATGTAGCGCTGGCCGACCAGGTTCCGGTAGCGGATCGTGGCGGTCGAGCTGGCCGGGAGCCAGTCGCGGTCGGTCAGCGAGAACTGGACCTTCGCCTCCCGCTCGTTGACGATCGCGATCTCGTTGACCTGTCCGACGCGTACGCCCGCGATTCGGACCTCGTCGCCCTTGTTGAGCGACGCGACGTCCGTGAAGATCGCGTTGAACTTGGTACCACCGCCACCGCTGGTGTTCGCGATGGTCAAGGCCAGCGTCGCGGTCGCCAACACTGTGACGACGGCGAAGATGATGAGCTTGATCAGGGGAGCCGCGAGACCTCTCATCGGACACTCACCTCCGTTCCCCTCAATGCCGGCGCGCCCAGCAGCGTCGTCCAACCCGGCACCGCCTCCGGCAGGGTGCCGGTGCCCTTCCCGTAGATGACTGCCAATGTGTCCTGCTCGAGTGTCGATCCGGTGTAAGCGGCGGGCGTATTCTGCCCGGTCGCGGGGCTCGGGACCACCGAGTACTGCGGGGCGGCGGGCGACGGCACGAACGAGGGGCCCGGGTTGCGCGAGGGCACCTGGTAGGAACCGTCGTTGTACGAGCCGCCCGGGTACTGGCCGAACTTGTAGCCGGGCGCCGCAGGCTGATAGCACTTGGCGCCGCGGTTGTCGAAGAGCCGGGGCTCGTCCTGGTTCGGCAGGTAACGCCCCTTCGGGTTCACGAACACCGTGGCCGCGCGGGCGCCCGGGTGGTCCTTGAGGCTGCCGTCCGGGTTGAGCCCGAGGATGGCGCTTGCGCTCTCCACGATCGGCACGAACTGCGAGAAGGTGCAGCCGAAGGTCGGCGATGCAGCGGCCAGGACCTCGAGGGCCTCCCGCGAATCCGCCGCGATGGAGATCAGCGAGTCCTTGTTGACCTCCAGGAAGTCCGCGGTGCTGCCTGCGGTGGCGGTGACCGAGGACATCAGCGCCCGGATCTGGTTCTGCTGCTGGACCACGGTCGCGCCGGTGGTCCGCAGGTTGTCGAACGCATTGATCAGGTCGGGAGCGGCTTCCGAGTAGGTCTGCGAGAAGTCCGCGAGACCGCGCAGGCCCTCCTGCAGGTTCGGCAGCTCGGTGTTGACCCCGGCGAAGATTGTCTCGAGTCGCTCGATGCTCAACCCGATGTCGTTGCCGCGCCCCGCAAGTGCCTGCGACAGCGCACCGAGGGTGTTCGCCAGGTCCTGCGGCGGAACGGCCTGCAGCAGCGGCAGCAGCCCGTCGAGCAGTTCGCCGACCTCGATCGCGTTGCCGCTCTTGTCCTGGAGCAGCGTGTCGCCCTGCGAGATCGGGGCGGCGGTGTCGCCTGTCGGCACGATCAGCGAGACGTAGCGCTCACCGAACAGGGTCTTCGGCAGCAGCCGCGCCGTCGCGTTGGACGGGATCAGCTCGGCCTTGTCGGGGTCGATCGCCAGGACCGAGGTGACCTTGCCGTCTTCGGTCGAGGCCGACCGCACCTCACCCACGATCAACCCGCGCACCTTCACGTCCGCGTGGCTGGGCAGCGAGTTGCCGACCGAGTCGGTCACGAGGTTGACCTTCACGACCTCTTTGAACGACTTGTTGTACATCCCGATCGTGAACACCAGGAACAACGCGAGAACGAGAAAGAATGCCAGGCCAAGAATGCGTCGGCGCAGCACCGAACCACCGTCGGTCATCCGGCCACCCTCACTGTGGTCGTGGTGCCCCAGATGGCGAGGCTGAGGAAGAAGTCCAGCACCGCGATCGTCACGATCGCGGTCCGCACCGCCCGGCCGACGGCGACGCCCACGCCCGCCGGTCCGCCGGAGGCGTTGTAGCCGTAGTAGCAGTGGATCATGATCAGCACGAAGGCGAAGACCAGCACCTTGCCGAAGGACCAGAGCACGTCCACCGGCGGTAGGAACAGGTTGAAGTAGTGGTCGTACGACCCGCTCGACTGCCCGTTGAAGACGGTGTTGATCAGCCTCGATGCCAGATACGCGGCCATCAGACCGACGATGTAGAGCGGCACGACCGCGATGAACCCGGCGATCATCCGGGTGGTGACCAGGAACGGCACACTCGGCACCGCCATGACCTCGAGCGCGTCGATCTCCTCCGAGATGCGCATGGCACCGAGCTGGGCGGTGAAGCCACAGCCGACCGTCGCCGACAGCGCGAGGGCAGCCACGAGCGGGGCGATCTCGCGGGTGTTGACGTACGCGGAGAGGAAGCCGGTCAGCACGGAACTGCCGAGCTGCTCGAGCGCCGCGTACCCCTGCAGGCCCACGACGACGCCGGTGAAGCCGGACATCATCACGATGACGCCGATCGTTCCGCCGATGACGGCCAGCGCACCGCTGCCGAAGGTGACCTCGGCGAGCAGCCGGAGGACCTCTCGGCCGTAGTGCGTGAGCGTCCGCGGAATCCAGCCGATTGCCCTTGCGTAAAAGGACATCTGGTCGCCGGCGCGATCGAGAACGTGCAGCGGCGCGCGGGTCACCTTGCGCGCACGCATCAGTGTCCGGTCGCCGCGACCCTTGGCGATCGTCATGGGTTAAGCCCCCTTGGCAGGAACGACTTGCAGGTACACCATCGTGAGGATCAGATTGGCGAAGAACAGCAGCAAGAAGGTGATGACGACCGTCTGGTTCACGGCCTCGCCAACGCCCTTCGGCCCTGGATTGGGGTGCAGGCCCTTGTAGGCCGCGACCACGCCCGCGATGACGCCGAACACGGCGGCCTTCGCCTCCGCGATGTAGAGGTCCGGCAACTGCGCGAGCGCGGAGAAAGAGGACAGGTAGGCGCCGGGGGTGCCGCCCTGGAGGATCACGTTGAAGAAGTACCCGCCCGCGATGCCGACCACCGAGACCAGCCCGTTGAGCAGCACCGCCACCAGGATCATCGCCAGCACGCGGGGGACCACGAGGCGCTGGACCGGGTTGATACCGAGCACCTCCATGGCGTCGATCTCCTCACGGATGGTGCGCGACCCGAGATCGGCCGTCACCGCCGAGCCTGCCGCACCGGCGATCAGCAGCGCGGTCACGATCGGACTGCCCTGCTGGATCACCGCCAGCACGCTGGCCGCACCCGTGAAGGACTCGGCGCCGAGCTGCTTGATCAGCGATCCGGTCTGCAGTGACACCACCGCGCCGAACGGGATCGCGACCAGCGCTGTCGGCAGGATCGTCACGCTCGCGATGAACCAGGCCTGTTCGATGAACTCCCGGAACTGGAACGGCTTCCTGAACGTGTTCCGCACGACATCGACGAAGAGCTGAAATATCAACCCGGCCTGTGTCAACGCGGCCGTCAGCGGACTGAGCAGCGTGCTCTTGGTACCCCCCATCGGCGCGTGCTACCCGCGTCCCCAGGAAGACGTCTCCATGCCGGAGTCGTCATATGCGGGAATCACCTGAGTGTTGTCCTCGGTGTCAAGGCTCTCCTGGATCGCGATCTGGGCATTGTGCGGCAACGTGTGCATGATCTGGCGGACGCGCTCCTGACGGCGGGCGACGGCCTGACGGAACGGCATACCGGGGGTGGCCTTCATCTGCGGGACGATGCCCTCGACGTCGTCGACACCGCCGTGGTGGTGGCCTGCATCGACCATCGCCTGCTCCTGCGCCATCTGCGCCTCGTCCTTCTCCTCGGACATGCCGATCGGGCCGAGCATGCTGCCGTTGAGGAACTGCTTGACCACCGGCTCGTCGCTGGTGAGCAGCACCTCGCGGGGACCGAACATGACGAGCTCCTTGCGGAACAACATGCCGATGTTGTCCGGCACGGTGCGCGCGAGGTTGATGTTGTGCGAGACGATCAGGATCGTCGCGTCGATCTGCGAGTTGATGTCGATCAGCAGCTGGCTGATGTAGGTCGTGCGGACCGGGTCGAGGCCCGAGTCGGGCTCGTCGACCAGGATGATCTCCGGGTCAAGCACGAGCGCCCTTGCCAATCCGGCGCGCTTGCGCATACCGCCGGAGATCTCACCGGGGAGCTTGTTCTCGGCACCGATGAGTCCGACGAGCTCCATCTTGCCCATCACGATGTTGCGGATCTCGGACTCGGACTTCTTGGTGTGCTCACGCAGCGGGAAAGCGACGTTGTCGAAGAGGTTCATCGACCCGAACAGCGCACCGTCCTGGAACAGCACACCGAACATCTTCCGGATCTCGTAGAGCTCTCGGCTGGAGCACTCCAGGATGTCGGTGCCGTCGATGACGATCGAACCGCGCTCCGGACGGAGCAGGCCGATCAGCGACTTCAGGAACACCGACTTGCCCGTACCGGACGGGCCGAGCAGGGCCGTGACCTCCCCCGGGGGGAGCGTCAGGGTGACGTCCTGCCAGATCTTCTGCGAGCCGAACGACTTGGTGAGTCCCTCGACTACTACCTCTACTCCCACCGAAAACCTCCACGCTTTTCGACACACTGACCCAATGTGGGTTGGGTCACTCTATCGCATCGAAGTGGTACCTGTGACGCTGAATGCTACTCATGAGTAGGGTTCGGGTGCAATCTGGCCCCTCCATGTCCGATTTATCCCCTCTGAACTGCATCGATGCGTCGCCTCAACGCTGAACAACCGTCCACTTCTGACGCGCTCGAGGTTCGGAATCCGGGCACCAAAAAGGGCCGCTCCCCTGACGGGGAACGGCCCTTTTGTCGAGCGTGAGCGCTGCGTTGTTACGCGGCGGTCTTACTTGACGGAGATGGTGGCGCCTGCGGCGACCAGCTTCTCCTTGGCGGCCTCGGCCGCATCCTTCGAAACCTTCTCGAGGATCGCCTTCGGCGCACCCTCGACGAGGTCCTTGGCCTCCTTCAGGCCCAGGCCCGCGACGACCTCACGGACGACCTTGATGACCTGGATCTTCTTGTCGCCGGCCGACTCGAGGACGACGTCGAACTCGTCCTGCTCCTCAGCGGCGTCCGCGGCGGCGGCCGGGGCACCGGCGGCGGCAACGGCGACCGGCGCAGCAGCGGTGACCTCGAAGGTCTCCTCGAACGCCTTCACGAACTCCGAGAGCTCGAGGAGGGTGAGCTCCTTGAACTGGTCCAGCAACTCTTCGGTGGTGAGCTTCGCCATGATGGCGGTCCTTCCTGTAAGTCCCATGTCGCTGATCCGCGACGAGGTGGGAGTGGTTTGGTACGTGATACGCAAGACCTTGTTCGCACCCGCGAGGGCGCCCGTCCGGTCTCGTGCGGATCAGCTTTCGGCTGCGGAGCCTTCCGCGGCCTTCTTGTCCTGCAGCGCAGCGGCCAGACGGGCCATCTGCGAGGCGGGGGCATTGAACAGGCCAGCGGCCTTTGCCAAGTTGCCCTTCATCGCGCCGGCGAGCTTGGCCAGCAAGATCTCGCGGGACTCGAGGTCCGCGATCTTGTTGACCTCGTCCACGGACAGCGCATTGCCGTCCATGTAGCCGCCCTTGATGACAAGCGCCTTGTTGTCCTTCGCGAAGGCCTTGATGGCCTTCGCTGCGTCAACCGGCTCGCCCTTGATGAACGCAATGGCGGTCGGTCCGACGAACAGGTCGTCAAGGCCCTCGACGCCCGCCTCTGCGGCGGCGCGCTTGACCAGGGTGTTCTTGGCGACGGAGTAGGTTGCGCCTGCTCCGAGCGCGCGTCGCAGCTGCGTCAGACTGGTCACCGACAGACCACGGTATTCGGTGATCACGGCGGCAGTCGAACCCTTGAACTGCTCAGTGATCTCCGTGACTGCGGAGACCTTTTCGGGCTTTGCCATACTTCGCCTCCTCTCGTGACATCGTGTTGGTGCACCCTCGGGATGCGGCCGTGACAATGCAAAACGCCCCGGTGCAGGCACACGGGGCGTTACGAAGAGATCCGGACCCAGCTCGCGCGAAGGCCCACCACTCCCCTACCTCGTCCTCCTGCGTGGGCCGTCGGGCTGTGTCCCGAACCTTCAACCAATGCCTCACGACATCGGTGACCAACGGTCTTGGGTAGAACTTCTTGGGGTGAACTCGAAATAGATCGAACTCTTCCGGAGAGAGTACCCGAACGGGCCTGACCATCCAAAACGAGCCGCCACGGGAAGCCTGGATCGTGACAGCCATCACATCTGACCCCCTAGGGTGACGGACCAGTCCCAAATTGACTGTTATATGTAGTTACACATAGCGAGTACCGTCACAACCCATGACCACGCTGGAACGCACCATCCCACCCGACAACAGGGTCGAGCTGATCTCCTCGCGCACAGGGCGATTCGCGGCACTCGCCGTGATCTGCCTCGCGGAACTACTGGTGGTTCTCGACAACACGATCGTCAATGTCGCCCTGCCCTCGATCGGCGTCGAACTCCACACCGGGGTGAGCGGACTGCAGTGGGTGGTCGACGCCTACACCCTCACCTTCGCCGGCCTGCTGCTGGCCTGCGGCAATCTCGGAGACCGGTATGGCCGTCGACGCATCATGATCATCGGCCTGATCGGCGTCGGGGTGATGTCCGTGGCCGGCGCCAACGCCGAGACCCTCGGGCAGGTCATCGCCGCCCGGGCCGCCATGGGCGTGTTCGCCGCCGCGGTCTTCCCCGCCACCCTGGCCCTGATCATCAACATCTTCACCGACACCCGCGAGCGCGCGCTTGCCATCGCGGCCTGGACCGCGATGGCCGGCTTCGCCATCGCCATCGGACCGATGTCCGGCGGCTGGCTGCTCGAACACTTCTCCTGGCACTCGGTGTTCTGGATCAACGTCCCCGTCGCCGCGGTCGCGATCATCGCGACGCTGCTCCTCGTCCCTGAGTCCAAGGCCGCCGTCGTCGGCCGACTCGACCTCCCCGGGATCGTGCTGTCCATCGCGGGCATCACGCTGTTGGTCTGGTCGATCATCGAGGCCCCGCGCTACGGCTGGCTCAGCCTCGCCACCCTCGGTGGGATCGCGGCGGCGGCGGTACTCCTCGGCGCGTTCGTCTGGTGGCAGTTGCGCACCCCGACACCGATTCTCGACATGCGCCTGTTCCGGATCCGCAGATTCTCGCTGCCCGCGCTGGCGATCGCGATCGCGTACTTCTCGATGTTCGGGTTCCTGTTCCTGATCACCCAGTACTTCCAGGGAGTGCGCGAGTACACCCCGCTCGAGTTCGGCATCGCCTCGCTCCCCTTCGCGGTGAGCGTGGCGGTCGGCGCGCCCATCGCCACCCTGCTCGCGCAACGCATCGGCACCACCGCGGTCATCGTCTTCGGTCTGCTGCTGACCGGGCTCGGGCTCTACCTCGGCGGACTCGTCGACGTCGACAGCACCTACCTTGCCGACGTGTTGCCGTCGATGGTCTCGATGGCGCTCGGCCTGGCGATCGTCCAGGGCCCCGCCACCGAATCGATCATGTCCTCGCTCCCCCTCGACGAGGCCGGTGCCGGCTCGGCCGTCAACGACACCACACGCGAGATCGGCGGCACCCTCGGCGTGGCAGTGCTCGGGTCCATCGTCGCCTCGTACTACTCGACGACGATCTCGCCGATCATCGACCGGGTGCCCGCGATGCTGATGAACGAGGACGAGAAGGGATTCGCGCGGGCGACGGTCCTCAGTGTTCTCGAGATCCGCAAGCGGGAGATCCCGACGATGCTCGAACCGCAGCGGGAGAACCTGATCACGGCGATGAAGTCGGCGGTACTACAGGGCTCCCAGACCGCCTCCCTTGTCGCGGCCGGTGCGGTGGTGGTCTGCGCGATCATCGTCGCGATCTTCCTGCCATGGGCGCCGTCGAAGGAGAACGCCGTCCTGCTCGCCTGGCGGAACGATGAGGCAGACCCACAGCCGTAGGGACCGCAGACACGAAGAAGGCCGGTACGGAGATCCGTACCGGCCTTCTTGTCGAGCTGTCTTACTCTGCAGCATCCTCGAGGAGGTTGCGGGTGCGGTTCGGGTCCACCGGGATGCCCGGTCCGGTGGTGGTCGAAACCGTGACCTTCTTGACGTAACGGCCCTTCGCGGAGGACGGCTTCGCACGCAGGATCTCGTCCAGCGCGGCGCCGTAGTTCTCCACCAGCTTGGCGTCGTCGAAGGACGCCTTGCCGATCACGAAGTGCAGGTTGGCCTGCTTGTCGACGCGGAAGTTGATCTTTCCGCCCTTGATCTCGTTGACGGCCTTGGTCACATCGGCGGTGACGGTGCCCGTCTTCGGGTTCGGCATCAGGCCACGCGGTCCGAGGACGCGGGCGATGCGGCCGACCTTGGCCATCTGATCAGGGGTCGCGATCGCGGCGTCGAAGTCCAGCCAACCGCCCTGGATGCGCTCGATCAGGTCCTCGGCACCCACCGCGTCCGCGCCGGCAGCCTCGGCCTCGGCGGCCTTCTCGCCCACGGCGAACACGATCACACGGGCGGTCTTACCGGTGCCGTGCGGGAGGTTGACGGTGCCGCGAACCATCTGGTCCGCCTTGCGGGGGTCGACGCCGAGTCGAACGGCGACCTCGACGGTCGCGTCCATCTTCGTGGAGGAGGTCTCCTTGGCGAGCTTCGCAGCCTGCAGTGGGCTGTAGAGCTTGGCCTGGTCGACCTTCTCGGCGGCGGCGAGGTACGCCTTGCTGCGCTTTGCCATGTGTTCTGTCCTTACTAATGGTTCAGTTGTGGTTTCGGGCCTGGCCGGCCCTCCCACGCGATCTGGAGCTGCTTAGCCCTCGACGGTGATACCCATCGAGCGTGCGGTGCCGGCGATGATCTTCGCGGCCTGCTCGATGTCGTTCGCGTTGAGGTCTTCCTGCTTGGTCTTCGCGATCTCGCGCACCTGGTCCATGGTCACCGTGGCGACCTTGGTCTTGTGCGGCTCGCCGGAGCCCTTCTGCACGCCTGCGGCCTTGAGCAGCAGTCGCGAGGCGGGCGGGGTCTTCAACTTGAAGTCGAAGGTCCGGTCCTCGTAGACGGAGATCTCCACGGGGATCACGTTGCCGCGCTGCGACTCGGTGGCCG
Organism: Rhodococcus sp. PvR044; assembly: GCF_040548995.1. Lineage (NCBI taxonomy): Bacteria > Bacillati > Actinomycetota > Actinomycetes > Mycobacteriales > Nocardiaceae > Rhodococcus > Rhodococcus sp. PvR044. Next base: position 119,999 of record NZ_JBEPSX010000001.1, on the reverse strand, counting down.
CGTTGTAGGCCTTGCAGAACTCCATGATGTTCACGCCGTGCTGACCAAGCGCGGGACCCACGGGCGGTGCAGGGTTAGCCTGACCGGCCTGGATCTGAAGCTTGATGAGCCCGGCGAGCTTCTTCTTCTTGGGGGGCATCTTTCGTTCCTAATTTCTTGTGTGTGTCTTGCTACTGCAGTGCAAGTTTTTGTGGCTAGATCTTCGCGACCTGCGTGAAGGACAGCTCGACCGGCGTCTCGCGACCGAAGATCGACACGAGGACCTTGAGCTTCTGCTGCTCGGCGTTGACCTCGCTGATGCTGGCGGGCAGCGTCGCGAACGGGCCGTCCATGACGGTGACCGACTCACCGACCTCGAAGTCCACCTCGATGAGGGGCTTCGCGACGGAGGCTGCGGCTTCGCCGGTTCCTGCGGCAGCGGCGACGGGCTTCTTCGCGCCCTCCTGCGGCATCAGGAACTTGACGACCTCGTTGATGGTCAGCGGCGACGGCCGCGAGGTGGCGCCGACGAAGCCGGTGACACCGGGCGTGTTGCGGACCGCGCCCCACGACTCGTCGTTCAGTTCCATCCGGACCAGGATGTAGCCGGGCAGCACCTTGCGATTGACCTGCTTGCGCTGGCCGTTCTTGATCTCGGTGACCTCTTCGGTCGGGACCTCGACCTGGAAGATGTAGTCGCCGACGTCCAGGTTCTGCACGCGGGTCTCGAGGTTGGTCTTCACCTTGTTCTCGTACCCGGCGTACGAGTGGATCACATACCAGTCGCCGGGCGCGCGGCGGAGCGCGGCCTTCATCTCGGCAACGGGATCGACCGGCTCCTCGGAGTCGGCGGCGATGGCGTCGTCTGCGGAAGCTGCTGCCTCTTCGACGGGAGCGTCGGCCACGGGAGCGTCACCCTCGCCGAGGACTGCCGCGTCAGCGGACTCCGCGGCGACCGCGTCATCGGCAACATGCTCTGCGGCTGCAGCCTCAATTGCGTCGTTCTCGGGGGTGCTCACTGGCGCACTCGCTTCCTCTCATCACGTTCGGTGTCCGGCGTCAGCCGAACAGCCAACTGACGCCCTTGATGAACGCCAGGTCCAATCCACTGATGAACGCGACCATGAAGGCCACGAACGCCAGTACAACGGTGGTGTAGGTGATCATCTGCTTGCGGTTAGGCCAGATCACCTTCCGGAGTTCCGTGATCACCTCACGGAGGAACTTCCTCAGGCGCTTGAAGAGATTCTCCTTGCGCGGCTTCTCCGGCTTGGCCTTCGTGGCCAAGGGGGTGCCTGCGACCTTCGCGGCCTGCGACTCGGTCGCGGCGGCATGGGTACGACGACCCGGACGCTTTCCAGTCGGACGAGAGGCGACGGGAGCTGAATCACTCGCGCCGGCCGCGGTGGCGTCGACGTCCGGAGACCCCGCCGCGCTATCGGCCTTTCCGCGATCCTCGCTCACCGTCGTTCCTCTCAGTCGCTGACATCCGGGGCAGGGGCGACAGGACTTGAACCTGCAACCTGCGGTTTTGGAGACCGCTGCTCTGCCAGTTGAGCTACGCCCCTCTGGTTGACCGACGCGTCCCGATCATCATGATCCGGACCGATCAACCTCTCTGTGACCACACAACACGCGCGCTACCCTCAGCGGCCCGAATGGGCACGTAGGGCAGCGCGCAGCGCTGGTTGATCCCAGAAATCTCAGTGTACTGCACGGTAGTCGAACAAACCGAATCGGCTGGTTACTCAGCCGAAGCGCACGGTCGCGGTAGCGCGACCGAAGATCTTCTTGTCGTCCACTTTGGCGACGATGGCGACCACGGCGGAGCGGGCCTCCTCGTCGACGGACTTCACCTTGCCGGTGAGGACGATAACGGCACCCTTGCCGTCGTTGGGCACGACGACAGGGCTGGTGAAGCGAACGCTGTATTCGGTGACCGCACCCGGATCGCCGAGCCAGGAGGTCACATAGCCGGCGCCGATGCCCATGGTGAGCATCCCGTGCGCAACCGCACAGGGGAGGCCGAGCTTCTGCGCCGTCGCGTCATCCCAGTGGATGGGGTTCGGGTCGCCGGAAACGCCTGCGTACTGCACCAGGTCGGACCTGGTCAGGGGCACGGTCTCTTCGGGCAGTTCCTCGCCGACGGAGATCTCCGCGAAATCGCGAACGGACATCACTCGACCTCCTCGGCATGCCGACCGACCAGTGTGGTGTACAGGGTCTGGACGACCTGGCCGTCCTGATCGGTGATCTCGTTGCGGGTCACGATGATGTCGCTACCGCCCATCGTTCGGATCGAGTCGACATACACGTCGCAGTACAGACGGTCGCCGACCTTGACCGGACGGTGGTAGACGATGCGCTGATCGGTGTGCAGGACCCGGCTGAGGTCCAGCTCGACGTCCAGGGCCTTGAAGAACTCTTCCTGCGCGAGGAAGCCGAAGACAGCAATGAAGGTCAGCGGGGCCACGAGGGTGTCGTAGCCGATCTTCCTGGCGGCCGCTTCGTCGCGGTAGACCGGGTCGTCGCTCTTGACGGCGCGCGCATACTCGCGCACCTTCTCACGACCGACCTCGTAGTAGTCGCTGAACCTGTGATGCAGGCCAACGAGATCAGGACTCAACTTCACAGCAACGCAACCTATCTGCTTGGGACGCAGCTAGGCCAGGAAGCCGGGAACCGACCCCTACGATCTCCGCGTCGACTCGAAGAGTACTAGCGCGACTCGCGGTGCGCCTGATGCGTTCCGCAGTTCGGGCAGAACTTCTTGATCTCGAGACGATCGGGATCGTTACGACGGTTCTTCTTGGTGATGTAGTTGCGGTGCTTGCATACCTCGCAGGCCAAGGTGATCTTGGGCCGAACGTCAGTCGAGGCCACGGGATGCCTTCTTTCGGATAAATCTGATCGGGGTCAATCAGGGAGTGTTCTATGTGTCCACTTGTGTAGCGATGGCCGGACTTGAACCGGCGACACAACGATTATGAGTCGTTTGCTCTACCAACTGAGCTACACCGCCTCGGTGCATCGGTGCCAGTCTATGGACACCCAATCCAGCGAGCCCCCTAACGGAATCGAACCGTTGACCTTTTCCTTACCATGGAAACGCTCTGCCGACTGAGCTAAGGGGGCATGCTTCCGCGCACTTCGTTCATGCGCTGAAGCCTCCAAGAGATTACACAGCGGCGGGGCCGAGTGCCAAACCCGCAGGTCAGGAGCTCTTTCCATCCGTGTAATCAACGAGCCCCGGCGAGCTTGCGCTCACCGGGACCCGGAGGTGGCAGGTGTAGGATTCGAACCTACGTAGGCATAAGCCGACGGATTTACAGTCCGCTCCCATTGGCCGCTCGGGCAACCTGCCTGGTGTCATCCAGATCAGATCCGAAGTACTCCGGACCATCTCTGGCGCGGACAAGAGAATACCTCTACCGGGGCGGGTAAATGCAAACCGTGTGGTTATCGTGGGGTTCTCACGCGCTGGCGCAGGCCCGCGCACGATGAACTAGGAGTTGCCGTGGCGGATTCGTCCTTCGATGTGGTGAGCAAGGTTGACCGGCAGGAAGTGGACAACGCGCTGCACCAGGCGGCCAAGGAGCTGTCGACGCGTTTCGACTTCCGCAACACCGGCGCGAGCATCGACTGGTCCGGCGAGGAGGCGATCACCCTGACCGCCGACACCGAGGAGCGGCTGCTGGCGGCGCTCGAGGTGTTCAAAGAGAAGTTGATCCGCCGGGACATCTCACTCAAGGCGTTCGACGCCGGCGAGCCCGCGCAGTCGGGCAAGATCTACAAGCTGTCCGGGACCCTGGTCCAGGGCATCACCACCGAGAATGCGAAGAAGATCTCGAAGAAGATCCGCGACGAGGGCCCCAAGGGCGTCAAGGCGCAGATCCAGGGCGACGAGCTCCGCGTCAGCAGCAAGAAGCGCGATGACCTGCAGGCCATCATCTCGCTGCTCAAGGGCGAGGACTTCGGCATCGCGCTGCAGTTCGTCAACTACCGCTGATCACCCGATAGCGCATCGAGGGGACCGCGACGGCCGCACCGGCCGCGCGGTCCTCTCTGCGTCGGCGGCGGCCCGACACGATGGGGCCGATCCGCATTCACCCAGACTGACCAGCGAACAACCTTGTCCCCCAGCGATATCCGTCACTCAGGCAGTCGTCGGCCCGCCATCTTCTCCAAGCGGTCGATCCGCTCCGCCATGGGCGGGTGGGTGGAGAACAGCCGGCTCATCTTGTCCCCCGCCCGGAACGGGTTCGCGATCATCATGTGCGACTGCGCGGCGATCTTCGGCTCCGGCGGCAGCGGGGCGGCCTCCACGCCGCGCTCCAGCTTGCGCAACGCCGAGGCGAGCGCCAGCGGATCACCGCTGAGTTCCGCGCCGGACTGGTCGGCCTGGTACTCCCTCGAGCGCGAGACCGCCATCTTCACCACCGAGGCCGCGATCGGACCGAGCAACGAGACGAGCAGCAGCGCCAGCGGGTTCGGCCTGCCCTCGCCGCGGCCGCCGAACATCGAGGCGAACATCGCCATGTTGGCCAGGCCCGAGATGACCGCGGCCATCGCACCCGCGACCGAGGAGATCAGGATGTCGCGGTTGTACACGTGCGAGAGCTCGTGGCCGAGCACGGCCCGCAGCTCCCGCTCGTCGAGGATCTGCAGGATGCCGCTGGTGCAGCAGACCGCCGCGTTGCGCGGGTTGCGACCCGTGGCGAAGGCGTTCGGCGCGGCCGTGGGGCTGATGTAGAGCCGGGGCATCGGCTGGTGCGCCGTCGTCGCCAGTTCGCGCACGATCTTGTAGATGACAGGCGCCTCGACCTCGGTGACCGGCTGCGCGTGCATGGCCTTGAGCGCCAGCTTGTCGCTGTTGAAGTACGCGTAGCCGTTCATCCCGACCGCGAGGACGATCGAGAAGATGAGGATGCTCCTGTTGTTGAACAGCGCCCCGATGAACACGATCAGCGCGGACATCCCCACCAGCAACGCGAAGGTCTTCAACCCGTTGGAATACCGGTGCACGTTGGGCCCCTTTTCTCGCCGGACACTCAGTTGAACAACGAAAGAGCCCGGAGGGACGTTCCCCCGCACGCAGCGCGTCGGCGAGCCACGTGGACCCGAGCCGAGACGTTACCGTCAGCCGACCCGCGCGATCGTGTAATCCACCAGCCGTCCCAGCGCGTCGTTCGCCGGCCCCTGCGGCAGCTCCGCGAGCTGCGCGTGCGCCGAGTCGGCGTACTCCGCCAGCTTGGCCTTGGCAGCCGCCATGCCGGGGGAACGCTCCAGCAACGCCAGCGCCTCCGCGACGGCGTCGTCGTCGGTGACCGGGCCGTCGAGCAGCACCCGCAGTCGATCGGCGTCGGGGCCCTCCTCACGCAGCGCGTAGAGCACCGGCAGGGTGTGCACCCCCTCGCGCAGGTCGGTGCCAGGGGTCTTGCCGGACTGCGCGGCGACCGAGGAGATGTCGATGATGTCGTCGGAGATCTGGAAGGCGGTGCCCACCGCGTCGCCGAGCCGCTCGAGGCGGACCACGTCGTCGGCGCTCGCTCCCGAGAAGGTGCCACCGAACCGACCGCAGGCCGCGATCAGCGATCCCGTCTTCTCCCACACCACCTTCAGGTAGTGGTCGACGGGATCCTGCTGCTCCTTGACGCCGATGGTCTCCCGCATCTGCCCGGTGACGAGCTCGGCGAAGGTCTCGGCGATGATCCGCACCGCCTCGGGTCCGAGCGTGGACACCAGCCGGGAGGCGTGCGCGAACAGGTAGTCGCCCGCCAGGATGGCGATGGAGTTGCCCCAGCGCGAGTTCGCGCTCGGGGCGCCGCGTCGCATCGTCGCCTCGTCCATCACGTCGTCGTGGTAGAGCGTGGCCAGGTGCACCAGCTCGACGACGGTGGCCGCGGTGATGGTCGCCGGGTCCGTCGGATTGGGGCCCAGCTGCGCCGTGAGCAGGGTGAACAGCGGCCGGAACCGCTTGCCACCCGCCTTCGCCAGGTGCAGCGCCGCCTCGGTGAGAAAGTCCTCGCCATCCGAGAGCTCACTCACCAGCAGGCTCTCGACCTCGGCGAGACCCCCACGCACCACCTCGGCCAGCGCCGGATCCCCCAGATCCACGCCGGCAACGACCGTGCCCATCGCTTCGCTCGTGCTCACGATCTCAGTACCCATCCCGTCTCGCGTGATGCCCAGCAACCGATGCCATAACTGTCACGGTAGTGAACCTATCGGGTTCGCGGCCCGTCGGGCTGACCACAGCGGTCCACCCCGGCCTGAGAAGATACTGGGGTGGTGCCATCGCCTGTCGACCCCGATCCCTCCGCCGCCCGTTCCGAGGCGCCCGATGACGTCCCCGCGCAGGCCGAAGTGGTGGTGATCGGCGCAGGTCCCGCCGGTTCCGCGGCGGCGGCATGGGCGGCGCGCGCGGGCCGCGAGGTGCTGCTCGCCGACTCCGCCACCTTCCCGAGGGACAAGACGTGTGGCGACGGACTCACCCCGCGCGCCGTGGCGGAACTCGTCCATCTCGGCCTCGGTGACTGGCTCGCCACCCGCGCCACCAACCGCGGCCTGCGGCTGAACGGGTTCGGGCAGGAGTTGGAGCTGCCGTGGCCAGGCGGCTCACTGCCGAGTACCGGCAGCGCCGTCCCGAGAACCGAACTCGACGACCGGATCCGACAGGTCGCGCTCGACGCCGGTGCCCGGATGGTGCAGGGCGCCAAGGCCGTCGATGCCGACCGGGAGGGAAACCGGGTGCAGTCGGTGACCCTCCAGACGGCCGATGGGCCACGCACGGTCCGATGCGAGCACCTCATCGTCGCCGACGGCGTGCGCTCCACCCTCGGCAAACGTCTCGGCCGCGAGTGGCATCGCGACACCGCGTACGGGGTGGCGGCCCGTGCCTATGTCCGCTCGGCCCGCAGCACCGACCCGTGGATCACCTCGCACCTCGAACTGCGCGACCGCGAGGGGACCCTGCAGGCCGGCTACGGCTGGGTGTTCCCGCTCGGCACCGGCGAGGTCAACCTCGGCGTCGGCACCCTGGCCACCGCGAAGCGGCCCGCGCCCGGCGCACTCCGGCCGCTGATCGAGCTGTACGCGGAGCAGCGCCGCGACGAGTGGCGGCTCGACGGCCCTGTGCGCGCGGTGGCATCGGCTCTGCTCCCGATGGGCGGGGCGGTGTCCGGGGTGGCGGGGACCAACTGGGCGATCATCGGCGACGCCGCGGCCTGTGTGAACCCGCTCAACGGCGAGGGCATCGACTACGGCCTGGAGACCGGCTCGATGGTGGCCGAGGTGCTCGGGGCCCCGGACCTCACCGAGCTGTGGCCGACCCTGCTGCGGGAGCGGTACGGGCAAGCCTTCTCGATCGCCCGTCGGCTCGCAGGCCTGCTCACGGTCCCGCGGGTGCTGCCTGCCTCCGGGCCGCTGGCGATGCGTTCGCGTGCGCTGATGACGATCGCGGTCCGGGTGATGGGCAATCTCGTGACCGACGCAGATCGCGACCTGACCGCGCGGGCGTGGCGGGCGTCGGGGTCTTCCTCGCTGCGACTCGACTCCCGGCCGCCGTTCAGCTGATCGCGACCCGATCTGCGACAGCCTGCCGGACGGCGAAGACGGGGAACCGCTCCCCCGGTTCCGCCAGCCGGAACTCCACCCGCACCGACCGATCAGGATGCGCCGGCAGCTCCCCCTCGATCCAGGTGTAGATCCAGGGCCCCTCGTCGAGCTCGACGATCGCGAGGGTGCACGGCACCAGCGCCAGCGGGAGGGCGGCGGACGAACAGTCCACCACCGTCCACGACACCACGGTCCCCGTGCCTGCGGCCCGCACCCGCTCGAGCTCGTCCCGTCCACACGAGGTGCACTTCGTCTCCTCGGGGGCCAGCAGCGTCGCGCACGCCTCGCATCGCAGGATCATCAGCGCCCGCCGCCGGACACGGACACTTCTCGCACCTGTGGATGTGCACTGCACCTGTCGCTCGAACATCGGGGACCTCGGCTTCCTGAGCTGATGACGACTCAAGTGTCCCTTTTGCCCGGCTCCCCGGCGACGGTGGAACCACCCGGGTGGGTACCTGTTTTCTCCGCCGACCGACCCCCGACGCGGGCGTCAGAGCGATTGGGTGCCGACCTGCGCCTGCTCGACGACCCACGCCGCGATCTGCGCCCGGGAGGTGAAGCCCATCTTGGCGAGAACGTGCTCGACGTGGCCCTCGACGGTCCGCGGGGCGATCACCAGTTGCTCGGCGATCGCCCTGTTCGTCAGGCCCTGCGCGACCAGGTCGGCGACCTGCCGCTCACGTCGGGTCAGGGCCGAGGCGACGCCCGAGGTCGGCGCCCCCTGGAGTTGCTCGTCCAGCGCGTACGCGATGCCGTCATCGAAGCTCAGGTTGGCGCCCTGCTCGAAAGCCGACTCGTAGGCGCGCTTGGCGAGCGCGCTGCGGACCTGCAGCTCCGACTCCTCGCGGTACGCAAGCAGGGGTGGTATCACGACCCCTGCGCTGCCGACGACCCGCCACAGCGAGTTGGCGATGCCGAACAGCACGGCCGCGCGCCTGGCGAGCCGATCGCCCGCGGCGACCCAGGCCAGCGCCTCGACACAGATGGCGGATCCGAGCGGATCGTCTACGACGCGGCTGAGCCGAAGGCCCTGCTCGAGCAGCCCGGCCGCCCGCCGGGGATCGCTCTGCCACAACGCGAGCCCGAGGGTCGACAGCGAGTAGGCCCGGTACACGGACTCGCCGCGGGATTGGGTGATCTCGAGAGCCGCCTCCTGGCAGGCGATCGAGCGCTGCGTGTCCCCGAGCAGCCCGCATGCCAGCGCGAGGCCGAGCAGCGTCGCGAGCCGTAGCACCAGCTCCCTGCCCGTGTGGAAGGCGTCGGTGATCTCCTCGAGGGAGGAAACGGCCAGCCGCATGTCTCCGCTGCACACCGCGAGCTGCCCGACGGCGAGGGTCACGAGCGCGTGGGCCTGAGCGTCGTCGAGGACCTCGGCGGCCTCACGCGCCCGCTCGACCAGCGCCGCGCCCGCCTCGATGTCGCCCTGGTTGCCTGCCAGCACGCTGTTCGCGTACAGCCCCCACAGCCACTCCACGGTCGGCTGCCCGTCCTGGCGGTCGAGGAACTGATCGAGCCAGTGCCTGCCCTCCCCGAGCAGGCCCCTGGACAACCAGAACGGGGCGAGGGCATCGGCGATACGCAGGCCTGCCGCCTCCTCTCCCGGCTCGGTCAGGCAGAACTCCATCGCCTCGCGCAGGTTCGGCTGCTCCCGCCCCAGCCGTGCCATCCACTCCATCTGCCGCGGACCGATCCACTCGGCCTCCACGCGGATCACGAGCTGCTGGTACCAGTCCCGGTGCCGCCGCCGCATCGAAGCGTGTTCACCGGATTCCGCCAACTTCTCACGGCCGTACTCGCGGAGGGTCTCGAGGAGCCGGTAGCGCACCACGGCACCCGCTTCCTCCCGGATCAGGATCGACCTGTCGACCAGCGCCGCCACCACATCCAGCAGGTCGTCCGGGCTCAGGTCCCCGGCACAGATGCCCTCCGCCGCATCCAGCTCGAAACCACCGGTGAACACCGACATCCGCCGCCACAGCATCCGCTCCCGCTCGGTGCACAGCTCATGGCTCCAGTCGATGCACAGGCGCAGCGTCTGTTGCCGCGTCGGCGCGCCGCGACTACCCCCGGTCAGCAGGCTGTAGCGATCGTTCAACCGGTCCAGGATCTGTTCCGCGGACATCGCCCTCATGCGCCCCGCGGCCAACTCGATGGGCAGCGGCAGCCCGTCCAACCGCTGACAGATCCGGGCCACCGCGACCTGGTTGTCCTCGGTGAGCCCGAACTCCGGGACCGCGGCGGACGCCCGTTCGGCGAAGAGCGCCACGGCGTCGCCCCCAGCCGAACCGCGCCCGGACGAGCGCAGATCCGGATCCGGGACCGACAGCGGCGGCACCCGCAGAAAGGCCTCAGCTCCGATGCCGAACGGCTCGCGGCTGGTCGCCAGGATCCGGAGGTCCGGGCAGCGCCGCAGCAACGCTTCCGCGAGCGCCGCGGCCGCGTCGAGCACGTGTTCGCAGTTGTCCAGCACCAGCAGCAGCCGTCGATCGGCGAGGTACTTTGCCAGCGAGTCCTGCGTGCGATTCGTCGACTGCTCCCGCAGCCCCAGCGTCGCGGCCACCAGGTCGGGCAGCAGCGCCTCCTCCCGCAGCTCGCCGAGCTCGACCAGCCACACCCCGTCCTCGAACGACCGCCGCGAGTCCTCGGCCACCCGGAGCGCGAGCCGGGTCTTGCCGACCCCGCCGATCCCGGTCAATGTCACCAGGCGCGAGACAGACAGCAGCCGCCTCGTCTCGGTCACCTCGCGGCGACGGCCGACGAAACTGGTCAGCTCGAGCGGCAAGTTCCCGACCTTGCCCCGGACAGCGCTAGCCATCGAACCGTCACTCTCAACACGCCGGTCCCCTGCCCAATCGACGCTACCCCCGGAGCGGGGTGGCGGGGGGCCGTGTCAGGCGACTCGAACGGCAGGCGCGTGTTGGCAGCCGTGGAACACCGGGTACCGCTCGTCGGACTCCAGGTGGTCGAACTCCACCCGGACCGGGTGGCCGGGGCGAACCGCGATCTCACCCTCGATCCAGCTGCAGATCCAGGGCCCGTCGTCGAGCGCGACGACGGCCAGCATGGACGGCAGGGCGTCGTCGTCCGCACCGGCCCGCGCACGGTCGGCCAGCTTCCAGGTCACCATCGACCCGAGCCCGGTCGACGGCACCCGCGACAGGTGGTCGCTCCCGCACGATGAGCAGGTCACCGCGACCGGCGCAAGGAGCAGCTCACAGCACTCGCAGCGCCGGATCATCAGCGTGCGCGCGGACAGGCCTGCCCACAGGTGGGTCCCGCCCGCGACCGTCACAACGTCACCGCCGCGGGTGTGTGCGGCTGCGTCTGCTCCGCGCCGAACACGGTCCCCATCGCGGTGCCGAATCCGTGCGGGTCGTCGATCAGCCAGCCGTGGTTGCCCGCGACGGTGACGACCGTGGGATTGCGGAGCGCGATGCGAAGGGATTCGAAGCTGGCGCGCGGGATGAACGTGTCGTCGCCGCCCCAGAGCAGCGTCACAGGAAGGCCGCGCTCCGCCAACTCGTCGAGTTCGCCGCGCAGATCCGCGTTTCGGGCCAGGTGCGAGAGGCGCCACATCGCGAGCGGATTGCGCAGCACGTTGCCCACCGCGTCCGCGGTGATCGCCAGCAGGCCCGCGACGGACGGCCGAATGGCTAGGGCGTCGCCGGTGGCCGCCGCGCCCCAGTCCCACAGGGGCCGCTCGCCGATCGGGCGCACGTCGCCGCCCCCGGGGGACCATGCGGCCCCGCCCACGGAGTTGACCAGCACCAACCGCGCCACCCTTGGTCCGAGGTCGTGTGCGGACTGGATCGCGACCCCACCTCCGAACGAGTGGCCGACGAGCGTCACCGGTCCCGCGATACCGATCGAGTCGAGGAACTCGCCGAGCCAGCGTGCGTACCCGGCCAGGTTTCGCTCCTGCGGGGGAAGTTCCGCGGTGCCGCCGAATCCGGGAAGTGAGGGCGCGAACACCCGCACTCCCTGGGCTGCCATCCGAAGCAGTGCGCGGTCGTAGGCGCGGGGGGTCAGCGCGTATCCGTGCAGGAACACGACCGGAGCGCCCGCACCCGCAACCGCATAGGACGCCGCCCGACCCTCGACGAGGGTGTTCTTCCAGCTGGTGTTCCTCGCCTGGCTGACAACGTAGGGGTGGCTTGTCGGGTGCTGCAACATCGAGGGCCTCGGCTTCGCGGTCGCGGATATGACCCAGCACACATTGCCGCTTGCGCCCGGTGACCGTCAGGGCGGAACTACCCGGATGTATACCTGTTTCTGATCAGGCCCCCCGTTGCGCGTCAGGCTCCTGCTCCCGCGTCCGCTCGAGATACCAGGCGGCGATCTGGGTGCGCGAGGTGAACGCGAGCTTGGCCAGCACCCGCTCGACGTGTCCCTGGGCCGTCCGCGGGGAGATGACCAATTTCTCGGCGATCGCCCTGTTCGTGAGGCCCTGTGCGACCAGCTCGGCGACCTGCATCTCCCGCCGGGTCAGGCTCACGGCATCCTCCACCGCAGGCGGCCCAGCCGGCCGGCGTTCACCGAGCGCGTAGCCGATCGCCTCGCGGAAATCCATTCCCCTGCCGCGGCGCCGTGCCTCCTCGAAGGCTCGATCGCCGAGTGCCGCTCGTGCCCGCTGCTTGCACTCCGCGTGGTGGCTGAGCAGGTTGGGCAGTGTGACGGTGATGCCCCCTTCCGCTTTCGCCAGCGCGTTGGCGGCCCCCAACAGCACGGCGGCCCGGTCCGGCGCGTCCTCGACTGCCGCGATCCACCCCATCGTCTCGAGGCACCACGTGGCGATGATCGGGTCGTTGACCCGTCGGATCAGGCGCAGGGCCTGCGCCAACTGTGCGGACGCCCGGGTCACGTCGCCCTTGTGCAGGGTCGCAAGGCCGAGCCCCCACAGTGCGTACGCGCGATAGTAGGACTCGCCACGCGACGCGGTGATGGCGAACACCTGCTCGTAGCAGGCGACCGACCGGTCCTCGTCGCCGAGGAGTCCGCTGGCAACCGCCAACCCGAGCAGGCACCCGATCGCCCGTTGGAGTTCGCCGGTCGGCCGACTCGTCTGCAGTGCGTCTTCGAACGAGCTCCGCGCGCCCTTGAGCTGGCCGCTGAACAGTGACCGGAAACCGGTCGCGTACCCGGCGGCGGCCCGCAGCATCGGATCGCCCAGCTCCTCGGCGAGCGCACCGCATTCCTCCACGAGGGCGGTGGCGGTGGCGAATTCTTGCTGCATGCCGGTCATGACGCTGGCCCCGAACAGCGCGAGCACCCGGTCGGCCGTGCGTCGATCGCCCGACCGCGCCAGCGCGCGATCCAGCCAGCGCCTGCCCTCGCTGATCAGCCCGCGGCAGATCCAGTACAGGTACAGGGAATTGACCATCCGGAGGCAGGCGTCGGCCTCGGCGTCGCCGGGCGCGGTGAGGCTGAAATGCAGCGCCTCCCGCAGGTTCGACGTCTCCCGCTCCAGGCGGCCGATCCACGACACCTGGTTGGGCCCGATCCACTCGGTCTCGGCCGTATGGGCCAACCGCGCGTACCAGTCCCGGTGCCCGCGATGCAGCCCGTCGCGGTCACCCGATTCCCGCAACTTCTCGTTCCCGTAGGCGCGGAGGGTCTCGAGCAGCCGGTACCGCACCGCGGGACCCTGCTCCTCGCGGATCAAGATCGACTTGTCGACCAAGGACGCCAGGACGGCGCGCAGGTCGTCCGAGGACAGCTCCCCCGCACAGATCCCCTCGGCGGCGTCGAACTCGAATCCACCCGAGAACACCGACAGCCGGGCCCACAGCTCCTGTTCCCGGACCGAGCACAGCTCGTGGCTCCATTCGATGCTGGACCACAATGTCTGCTGACGGGTCGGAGCGCCGCGGCTGCCAAGGGTCAGCAACCGGAATCTATCGGTCAACCGCTGCAGAACCTGTTCGGCCGTCATCGCGCGCAGCCGCACCGCCGCCAACTCGATCGGCAGCGGCAGGCCGTCCAGCCGGTGGCAGATCCCGGCGACCGCACGCCTGTTGTCCTCGGTGAGGGTGAACTCGGGTACCGCGGCGGCGGCCCGCTCGGTGAACAGCGCCACCGCGTCGTATCGGGGAAGGCCCTGCAACGAGGGCGCCTCGTCGCTGCTCGGGGCCGTCAGCGGCGGCACCCGCAACACCGCCTCGCCGCTGATGCCGAGGGCCTCCCGGCTCGCGGCGAGAATGCGCATCTCGGGGCAGGCCGTCAGCAACGACTCCGCCAGGCCCGCGACCGCCTCGACGAGGTGCTCACAGTTGTCGAGCACCAGCAGCAGGCGGCGGGTGGCGAGGTGGTCCGCCAACACCTCCTCGGGAAGGTGGGCGAGCTGGTCCCGAAGTCCGAGCGCGGCGGCCACCGTGGCAGGCACCAGCGTCGGGTCGTACACCTCACCCAGTTCGACGAGCCATACCCCGTCGTCGAAAGCACGCCGGGAATCCTCGGCCACTCGCAGTGCCAGCCGGGTCTTACCGACGCCGCCGATCCCGGTGAGCGTCACCAGACGCGACTCGGACAGCAGCCGTCGCGCCTCGGTCACCTCATGGCGACGGCCGACAAAACTGGTCAGCTCGAGGGGCAGGTTCCCGACCTTGCCTTGCACGGTGGGCGGCATCGAAGCGTCACTCTCATCACACGGTCCCCTGCCCTTTCCACGTTACCCGCCGCGATCGTGCCGACGGGCGGGTTGCCGTGGGCTGGACTACCGTTCGGCGCGGTGCAGCGCCACGACGCCGCCGGTGAGGTTGCGCCACTGCACGTTCTTCCAGCCGGCCGCCTCGATCTTGAGGGCCAACTCCTCCTGCGTGGGCCAGGCCCGGATCGACTCCGCGAGGTACACGTAGGCATCGGGGTTGCTGCTCACCGCGCGCGCCACCACCGGCAGCGTCTTCATCAGGTACTCCATGTAGACCGTGCGGAACGGGCCGAACGTCGGGGTGGAGAACTCGCTGACCACCAGCCGTCCGCCGGGCTTCGTCACCCGGGCGATCTCCCGCAGTCCTGCCTCGAAGTCGGAGACGTTGCGCAGGCCGAACGAGATGGTCGCGGCGTCGAACACCGCATCCGCGAACGGCAGTGCCATCGCGTCGCCCGCCACCATCGGCACCCGACGGTCGGCGCCTGCCTTCAGCATGCCCTTCGAGAAGTCCGCGGCCACCACCCAGGCACCGGAACGCCCGAGCTCGACCGTGGACACGCCGGTGCCCGCCGCAAGGTCGAGCACCCGCTCCCCCGGCTTCAGGTCGAGCGCCGCGCGCGTCGACTTGCGCCAACTGCGGTCCTGCCCGAACGAGAGCACCGTGTTGGTGAGGTCGTACCGCTTCGCGACGCCATCGAACATCGACGCGACCTCGTGCGGATCCTTCTCCAGCGAGGCCCGAGACCCGTGTGTTGTTGCCACACCGTTGACGTTACAGGCGCGCGCCGGGCGCCCCGCGCCCAGTTCGCGCACGGGTGGCTCAGGCCGAGCGCTGCGCCGGGACACCGCGCGAGCCCGTCACGTCCTCGTAGTGGCCCAGCAGTTCGCCGCACACCGAGGACCACGTGCGGTGCAGCACCGACCTCCTGGCGGACGCTCCGAACCGGGCGCTCGTGGCCCGGTCCCGCAGCGCGATCACGGCGCTGGGCAGCAGCTCCTCGAAGCGCTCGACCGGCAGCAGGTAACCGTTGCTGCAGTGCGCGACGAGATCGCGTGGTCCGCCTGCGTCCGGACCGATCACCGGGACACCGCTGGCCAGGGCCTCCTGCACCGCCTGGCAGAAGGTCTCGTGCTCGCCCGGGTGCACGAACAGGTCGAGGCTCGCGTAGGCGTTGGCCAGCTCGTCTCCCCCGAGTTGCCCGGTGAACACCGCCGACGGCATCAGCCGCTGCAGCCGCGCCCGTTCGGGGCCGTCGCCGACGATCACCAACTGCAGGCCGGGGTCGCCGGCCAGCACGGCCAGCCGCTCGACGTGCTTCTCCGGGGCCAGCCGTCCGACGAACCCGATCACCAGCCGGTCGGCGTCGCACCAGCTCGCCCGCAGCTCCGCGCTACGCCGGGAAGGCGCGAACCGCGTGGTGTCCACCCCGCGCCCCCAGCGGAACACCCTTGGCACACCTCGCGATTCGAGCGCCTCGACGGCGGCCGTGGACGGGGCGAGGGTGCGGGCGGCCCCGCGGTGCAGGCGGCGGGTCCACCGCCACGCCGCCCTGCTGGTCAGTCCGAGGCCGTAGCTCTGCGCGAAGCCGGCCACGTCGGTCTGGTAGACCGCGACGGCGGGCACGTCGAGCCGGTTGGCGGCGGCCAACCCTCCCGCGCCGAGCAGGAAGGGCGACGCCAGGTGCACGACGTCCGGGTCGAAGGACCGCAGCGCCGAGGTGATCCCCGGCTGCGGGATGCCGACGGGGAGGGAGCTGACCCGCGGGATCATCACGGCAGGCACGCGGTGCACCGGGAACCCGTCGTGTGAGGTCGGGGCGGCCGGGCGGCCGGCGACACTGTCGGGGGCCACGAGCAGCGCCTCGTGTCCGTGGCGCCTGAGGTGCTCGAGCACCCGGATCACCGAGTGGGTGACCCCGTTCATGTTCGGCAGGAACGACTCCGCGACGATGGCTACTCGCACCCGCCCAGTGTCCGCGCCGCGCGGGCCGGGACGGGAAGGCCGAGGTGTCCGGGCGGCGAAGTTCCGGCGAAACCTGGGCTACCGGGTCAGTCGGGCGGGGCCGCCGTCACATCAGGCGGCTCGGCCGCCGTCACATCAGGCGGCTCGGCCGCCGTGCGCCGCCGGACCAGCCACAGCGCGGGCAGGGTGATCAGCCACGTCACCGCGATCACCGAACCAGCGGGGACCAGCGCCACCCGGACATCGCGACCGGACACCCGGACCAGGTCCGGATCGGACCTCGCGTACTCGACGTCGATCCGCTGGCCGACCATCAGCTCGGTCGGGTACAACACGCCGAGCCGCGGGTTCTTGGTGACCCCGTCCGGGGTGACGAAGCTGATCGCCGAGCGCAGCCGGCCGGCGGAGAGCACCTCCGCGGTGGCCACGCCCTTGTCGGACTCGATCGTGAGGTCGTTGCGCCAGGCCGCGACCACCAGCAGCACCGCAAGCACCGAGATCCCGATCGCCGCGACCAGGATCCCCTTCCTGACCCGGCCCGCCACCGTCGGCGTCACAGCTGCGCCCGCACCGCGGCGTGCAGTTCGCGCAGCCCGGAACGTTCGGTCGCGACCTCGAGGACCCTGATCCCCGCGGTGTTCGGCTCGGTCAGCGCCGCCGCCAACTGCTCGGGGTTCACCGCGTGGTGCTCAACCCGGTAGGCGGCGCAGAGCGCGGACAGGTCCATCCCGTGCGGGGTGCCGAACACCCGCTCGAAGACACCCGCGTACTGCGGGTCGCCCTGCTCGAGGAGCTCGAAGATGCCGCCGCCGTCGTCATTGGCCACCACGATCGTGAGGTCGCGCGGCCGCGGCTCCCCGGTGCCGATCAGCAGGCCGGAGGCGTCGTGCAGGAAGGTCAGATCGCCCATCAGCGCGAGGGTGCGGGTGTTCTCCCCCTGCGCGGCCATCGCCGCACCCACCGCCGTCGACACGGTGCCGTCGATACCCGCGACGCCACGGTTCGACAACACCCGGACGCCCGGCCGCGGATAGCTGACCAGGGCAGCGTCCCGCACCGGGTTGGACGCACCGAGCAGCAGCTGGTCGCCCTCGCACAGCGCGTCCATCACCACCTTGGCCACGTGCAGACCGGTCGGCTTCGGATGCGCCGAGAGCTGTTGCCGCACAGCCTTGTCCGCATGCTCGGTGAGGTGCCGGCAACGCTCGAGCCAGGCCGCGTCGGGGGCGCCGGACACGACGGCGCGGGTGCCGGTGGCCAGCACGTTGCCGGACACGTCGGGCCAGCGCGGGCCGGTGGTGAGCGCGAACACCGACACCCGGGGGTCGGCGAGCAGCTTGGCCACCGGACGGTGCAGCGTCGGCCTGCCGGTGATCACCGCCTGCCGGGGCTTGAGCTGGGGCAGCGCAAGCGGGTGCAGCGGGATGCCGTGCATCGGCGCGGTCGGCTCGGCGACCGTCGGCAGACCGGCGAGCTCCGGCCGATGACCCGAACCGTGGCCGGAGATCACCACGGTGTCCGGCGTCAGGTCCAGCTCGAGCGGCACGTCGAGGGTCGCGTGCGTTGTGGTCGTCCACGGGGCGCCGTCGGGCCTGCCCTCCGGCACGGGGCCCTGGACGTGCGCGCCGGGCACCAGCGGTTCCCGCAGCGGCACGTCGAAATGCACAGGTCCCGCGTTGCCGGACCGTGCACCCCTGGCAGCGGCGAGGACCCGGCAGACCGCCGACCGCCACTGACTGTTCTGGTCGACGCCCTCGTCGGCGAGGCCGAGGCTGATGGTGGCCCGCACCTGGCTACCGAACAGGCCCAGCTGCTCGATGGTCTGGTTGGCGCCCGTCCCGAGGAGTTCGTAGGGGCGGTTCGCGCTGAGCACCACGAGCGGGACCCGGGCGTAGTTCGCCTCCAGCACCGCGGGGCCGAGATTCGCCACGGCGGTGCCGGAGGTCATCACGATCGGCACCGGATGTCCGCTGCCGATGGCAAGGCCGACCGCGAGGAATCCGGCGGTGCGCTCGTCGATCCGCATGTGCAGCCGCAGCCGTCCGGCCGTGTCCGCGGCCTGCAGCGCGAAGGCCAACGGCGCGTTGCGCGAACCCGGGCAGAGCACCACGTCGCGCACCCCGCCGCGGATCAATTCGTCGACGACGGCGGTGGCCTGGGCTGTGGACGGATTCACGGTTCCAGGGTGTCAGACGGCCGCCCGCCGACGGGCGGCGGTCCGGGCACACCGTCAGTTAGGATTGCCTGAGCTAACCACCCCGCGAGGAACGAGACCATGGCCAAGCGCAGCAAGTTCGTCAAACCCGAGGACCGGCACATCACCAGGGCCCGGGTGCTCGGCAGCAAACAGGTGAGCCCCAACTTCATCCGCGTCACCATCGGCGGCGAGGAGCTGCGCAGCTTCACCCCCATGGGGTTCGATCAGTGGTTCCGCATGTTCATCCCGCAGGATGGCCAGACCACGCTGCGGGTGCCGAGCGCGACCAACAACCTGTGGTACGCCCAGTACCTGGCGATGTCGAAGAGCACCCGGCCGGTGGTCAGGAACTACACGGTCCGCGGATTCCGCGGCGCGGACGAGGCGGTGTTCGGTGAGAACATCCCCGAACTGGACATCGATTTCGTCTCGCACGGCGACACCGGACCGGCGTCGGCGTGGGCCGGGTCGGCGACGCCGGGGGACGAGGTCGCGCTGCTCGACGAGGGCCTGATCTACAACCCGACCCCGGAAGCGCAGTGGCAGCTGTTGGTAGGCGACGAGAGCGCGCTGCCCGCCATCATGGGCGTCCTGGGCTCGGCGCCTGCCGATCTGCGCGCCGAGGTCTTCGTGGAGATCCCGCACGCCGAGGACGCCCAGCAGGTGACGACGCCCGAGGACGTGAACCTGCACTGGCTCGTCCGCTCCGACCCGCACGATCGGCCCGGGGTCCTCGCCCTGGAGACGGTGCGGGAGGCGGAGCTGCCCACGGGGCCGTCCTACACGTTCGTCGCGGGCGAGAGCGATCTGTCGACGGGCCTGCGACGGCATCTGGTCAACGACCGCAAGGTGCCCAAGTCCGATATCGCCTTCACCGGCTACTGGCGCCACGGGAAGTCCGCACCCTAGGCGGCTGCGCCGCCTGTGAGTCTTTCTGGCCCCGTGAAGGACCAGAAAGACTCACAGGGGTGGCTACGGACGCCCGGTCAGGTACATCCCGCTGTGGTCCTGCCCCGCCGTGTTGCGGCAGGTGAAGTTGCCACTCGGCTTGGCGTACAGCAGGTCGATGCAGCGGCCGAGCGCGAGCTGGCCGAAGTAGTTCGGGTGCATCGACTCCTGACGGTTGCCCTGCGTGGTCCATCCCATGTCCAGCCAGCGCATCCACTCGCTGGTCGCCCCTGACGGCGCCGACGAGGCGCTCACCTGCTTGGCCGCCTTGGCGCAGACCTCATGCCCGTCGAAGGCATCGCCGAGGTCGAGGAACTGCACACCCTTCGCGGCAGCGACACCGGCGAGGCGGTTGGAAATCTGCGGCACCAAGGAATCTCGGGCCCAGTTGGCGTCGCCGTCCCAGAGCGGGCAGCCGCCGGTGTTCGCCCGCGCCCAGCCGCTTTCCGAGTACCGGTTATCCGCCGCGCGGGGGGTCGGCGAGGGCGCCGACTGCAGCATCACGCGATAGTCGGCGGCCGCGTAACCGGCACCGGACATCACGGCACGGATCTCGTCGATGGACTTGGCGACACCGTCCATCGCGGCATTCATCTTGCCGTCCACCGCCGCCTGCTGGTCGTCGTTGCAGTAGGAGTACCAGACCAGGTAGTCCTGAACGCAGGTCGAGATGACGTCGGCGAATCCGAGGTCGTTCCCGCCGATCGAGAGGGTGATCAGCTTGACCTTGTTGGCCGCGGCGACCGCGGCCAACTGATCGGCCTGCGGCGCCTCACCCTTGAAGGCCTGGCCGCCGTTGGCGGCCCGGAAGATGTTGGCGGTGACGGCGCCCGAGCAGGCCAGGTTGATCCTGGTCTGCGCGACGGACGCGGCACTGTTCACCTCGGCCGAATCGGAGCGGTCGCAGCCGTTGGCGTAGGTGCTGCCGTACACACGGGTGGGGTCGTAACCGCTGCCCGTCCAGGCCCGGTCGGTGCCGTCGCGGCTGCCGGAGGTGGTGAGGCTGTTGCCCTTCCACCGTCCCGCCTCGCCGGACATGTAGCTGTCGCCCATCGACACGCTCGCCGTCGGCCCGGCGGGAGCAGCAACCGCGGGTGTGGCGAGCACCGACAGACCGGCGGCGGCCAGGGGTACCGCCAGCAGGGCGGCGAGCAGACTCCTGGCGCTGCGGCCGGCGGCAGATTTGTTGCATGTTTCGACCAACACGGGCTCCTGGGGATGGGCACACCTGTCCTACGAGGACAGGCACGCATTCGTACGTGGGGAGGTCGCCGGCCGGTGACGCGAGGGAGTCTGGCACGGGCCAGCTTGCTACCGCCGGGTAATCGCAATTTTTGCGTTAAACACTTCGGCGACGACCCGACGGCGCCGAGCCCACATACGACAGGTGGGCCGGATCCCCCAGGGATCCGGCCCACCGTCTACCACTGTGGCGTGGTGACTAGCTTGCGTGCTTCTCCACGAGCGCACCGAGACGCGGGAGCGCCTCGATGACGTTCTTCTTCGCCGACGGGCGCATCGTCGAGTAGACCTTCTTGATGGCGGACTTGCTGGTGCCCTCGATCTTCTCGTCGGTCACGCCGAGGAGCGCGTCCGCAACCTGCTCGCTTCGCGCGCTGAGGAAGTCGCCGAAGCCGGCGCCACCGGCCGCGCCGAAGTCCTGCCAGAACGGCTCGAGGCGGGAGATGAATCCGGGCAGCAGTCCCTCGACGGCCTCCGGCACGATCGACGGTCCGACCTTCTTCACGGCTCCGTAGCCGCCCTTGACCGCGAGGCCCGAGGCGCCCGTCTTCTCCGAAACCTCGGCGTCGATCAGCTCCTGCACGTCCGCGACCACGGCGGGCAGCCGGGACGGGTCGAGAAGGGTGTCATTCAGTGCTGCAACCACTTTCAATGCCTCCGATGTTGACTTGGGTGTCGCGCCAGACCTTATACGACGCGGAGCCCAACCGGCTTACTCAGCATCCGCCGAGAGCAGCTCGTGACACCGCTCGAGCCTCGCGAGCCACCACCGTGTGCGCTCCGGTGAGGCTGACAGCCCGGCCACCCGCTCCGGGTCCGGCACGACCGCAGAGGCAGGCAGCGCCCCGTCCACCATCGCGCGTGGCGCCGCGACATCGGCCTCGAACAGTCCGCCGGTGCCGAGCCCGCAGGCGTACTCCAGCTCGGGCAGCGCGGCCGCCGCCGCCAGCCCCGCACCCATCCCCACCGCGGAGTCCAGCGCGCTCGAGACCACCACCGGCACACCGTGCTCCGCCAATTCGGCGGCGAGACTCAGCAGTGCCCGCATGCCGCCGAGGGGCGCGACCTTGACCACCGCCACGTCGGCACCGCCCGCGCGCACGACCCTCATCGGATCCTCCGCCCGGCGGATGCTCTCGTCCGCGGCGATCCGCACCCGCGCGCGACCGGACGCCGCCGCGTGATCGGCCAGGCGCCTACGCAATTCGACCAGTTCGGGGACGGAGGCGCACGGCTGCTCCGCGTACTGGAGCGGTCCATCCGAGGACAGCGCCAGCAATGCCTCCTCCGCCTCGTCGAGACCCCACCCACCGTTCGCGTCGACCCGCACGTGCTCGATCTGCGCACGGACCGCCTCGACCCGCGCGAGGTCCTCGGCGAGCGACCGCCCCCGCTCGGCGACCTTCACCTTCGCCGTCCCCGCGCCGGGGAACCGGGACAGGATCTCGGGCACCCGCGCCGCCTCCACCGCGGGCACGGTCGCGTTGACGGGCACCATCGCGCGCAGCGGCGCGGGCGGGCCCAGCCAGGCGGCCTCGATCGCGGAGCGGAGCCAGGAGGCGGCCTCGGCGTCGGCGTATTCGGGGAATGGGGCGAACTCGCCGAAGCCTGCGGGCCCGCGCAACAACAGCACCTCACGAGTGGTGATGCCGCGGAAGCGGACTCGCATCGGAAGGCTCACCACGACGGCGCCCTCGCGAAGCTCGGACAGTGGCGGCAGCGGCACCGGTTCGCCGCTCATGACGCGGCGTCCACGAACGCCTCGCCCCGCAGCAGCGGGACCACGGCGCTGGTGTCGAGCTCGGCGGCGATGTCGACGTCCTCGCCGAATCCCTTGTCGACGAGCTCCCGGCCGCTCGCGCAGTCACGCAGCCTGTCCCTCAGGTCGCCCTCGGCCGCGGCAAAGGCCTCGGCGGCCGCGCGGGCCTCCGGAGACGCCGCCCCCGCACCCAACGCCCCGAGCGCACGGAGCACCGCGCCCGCACCCCACAGATCCTCCAGGCCAGGGCGGATGTCCCCATCCGGCCAGCGCTCCCCCGCCGCGATCACCGCCACCCGCGGCGGCCGGGCCGCTCCGCCCCGAGCCGAGAGCCAGTGCGCCACGGCGGTGGCGTTGCGCAGCGAGGCCCCCACCACCTCGACCCCGGCCTCGGCCAGCCCGAAGGACAGCGCGGATCCGTTCGGGGACGGCAGCACCAGCCTGTGCCCGCGCGTATCCGGCAGCCGACCAGGGCCGAAGGCGGCCCGGACCGAACCGGGCGAGAGGCTCACGTCGCCCGGCACCGCCCGTGATCGGCCGACCGCAACGGTCGCACCGCGTTCGGCGGCGTAGCCGGCGGCGGACGCGGGGTCCCATCGATAGGGGTACACGCCCACGCCGCCGTCCAGCGCGACGGTCAGCGTGGTGGTGAACGACAGCACGTCGACGACGACCGCGACGTCGCAGTCCTCGATCAGGGCAGCGGCGCCCGCCGGTCCCCAGTCGAACCGGAGTCGGTACGCACCCTGACGGTGAGCGGGAAGCATGCCGTCATCCTCGCACCTGACCTCATGGCCGGCCCGGCAGCAACACCACCATCGGCGCCTCGCGGTCGGGCGGGGCCTATCCTTGGCGATCGTGACCTTCAATCCGCAGCTGTGGCGTCCGGTTCCCGGGTTCGAGAACCTCACCGATATCACCTATCACCGGCACATCACGCAGGGCACCGTCCGCGTCGCCTTCAACCGTCCGGAGGTGCGCAATGCGTTCCGGCCGCACACGGTCGACGAGCTGTACGCCGCCCTCGACCATGCCCGGATGACCTCCGATGTGGGCGCGGTGCTGCTGACCGGCAACGGTCCCAGCCCCAAGGACGGCGGCTGGGCGTTCTGCTCGGGAGGCGACCAGCGCATCCGCGGACGCAGCGGCTACCAGTACGCCGCGGGCGAGACCGCCGACACCGTGGACAAGGCGCGCGCGGGCCGGCTGCACATCCTGGAGGTGCAGCGCCTGATCCGTTTCATGCCGAAGGTGGTGATCTGCCTCGTCAACGGCTGGGCCGCGGGCGGCGGGCACTCGCTGCACGTGGTCTGCGACCTGACACTGGCCAGCCGCGAACACGCACGGTTCAAGCAGACCGATGCGGACGTCGGCAGCTTCGACGGCGGATACGGCAGCGCCTATCTCGCGAAGATGGTGGGGCAGAAGTTCGCCCGCGAGATCTTCTTCCTCGGTGATGCGTACACCGCCGAGCAGATGCATCAGATGGGCGCGGTCAACAAGGTCGTCGACCACGCCGAGCTCGAGGACGTCGCGCTGGAGTGGGCCGAGAAGATCAACGGCAAGTCCCCGCAGGCGCAGCGGATGCTCAAGTACGCGTTCAACCTGGCCGACGACGGCCTGGTCGGCCAGCAGCTGTTCGCCGGCGAGGCCACCCGGATGGCCTACATGACCGACGAGGCCGTCGAGGGCCGGGATGCGTTCCTGGAGAAGCGCGATCCCGACTGGTCGCCGTACCCCTGGTACTTCTAGGCGGCCTACAGCCCGAGCGCCTGACGCAACGTGGGCCATGCCTTGGGCAGCTGGTCCTTCCAGTACGCCCAGGCGTGGACGCCGGTGGGCTCGTAGTCGACGGTGGCCGGGATGCCCAACTCCCGCAGCTTTCGGTCGAGCCGCTTGGTGCACTGGTTCGCCGCCGCCTCGATGGCCCCGCCGACCACGATCCGCTCGGCATCGGTGCCTGGGCCCTCGTGCCTGCCTGCGATACCCGTGGCGACCGACATGTAGATGGGCTTGCCGCGCAACGCCTCCGCGTGACGCACCGTGTCGTGCGCTTCCCACTCGGGACCACCAGGAACACCCCACAGGTTGGCCGGGTCCCCGCCACGCGAGGACACCGTGACCTGCGTGCTCAGCCGACCGATGTCGTCGGTGGTCGAGTAGCAGCCGCTGAAGACCGCGATGCCGCGGTACAGGTCGGGGTGCCGGTGCGCGAGCATCATCGCACCCTGGGCGCCCATCGAGTTGCCCGCGATCGCGTTGACGCCGTTGGTCTTCAGCCGGGCGTTGATCAGTGGCGGCAGCTCCTTGGTGATGAAGGTCTCCCACTTGTGCAGCCCGATCTTCGGATCGCGCTTGTCCCAGTCGGTGTAGAGGCTGGCCACCCCGCCGTTGGTCATGACCACGTTGGCGTTCTTGTCGGCGAAGAACTTCGGGGCATCGGTCATGTACATCCACCCGCTCTGGTTCTCGTCGGCACCGACGCCCTCGAGCATGTACAGGGTGGGCCGCGGGACGCTGCCGTCCGCGGGGAGCAGCACGTCCACGCCGACCTCGCGGTGCAGCGCGGGCGAGGCGATGAGGAACCGCGCGACCCGTTCCGAGGTGAACTTCTCCGAGACGATCGACGGGGTGACGATGTCGTCGCGCAGCGGGGGTATCGGCCCCGGATCGTCGCGCCCCCACTCGGGCATCGTCGATCCGGAGGTGACGCTGCCCGAGTCCGAGCTGCCGCCCGCGCTGCCCGAATCCGAGCTGCCCGAACTGCCCGCGCTACCCGAGTCACTGCCCGTGCCCGGTGCCGCGACGGCCTCGCCCGAGCCTGCCAACACCGCGATCGCGACCAGGGCCACACCCATTGCCCGGCCCAACGCAGGACGACGACACGCGAAATTCATGGACTCCCCCAGCCTCGACGTTGTCGATCGGATGCGGGCACCAGACGGCCCGGACCGCCGGCCTCCTTGGCGGCGGCACCGATCGCCGAGACGGTACCGCGTTCGGGTGGGCCGCGCAGGGGAATTCGTTCGCCACTGTCACGAATCTCGCGCCCGCGACCGACACCGGATCGGGCACACTGAACGCATGGGCGTCGACCGCGAAGAGCCTGCACCCGAACACCGTCGGCCCGACGGTGTCACCGACGCCGAGATCGCCGCCGCCGGGCGGGTCTCCGAGGCCCTCGAGACGGTCGAGCGGGCCCGCGGGCACCTGTACGGGTTCCACCAACTCATCGGGCACGCGCACCTGCAGCTCGCCGAGGCGGTCGATATGCTGCGCGCGGCCGGCCACGGTGAGCGGGCCGACAAGCTCCTCGAGGAGCTGGTCGGCCGGAACGTGCTGGCGGGCCGCTGGACCTTTCAGGTGGTGGAGGAGTTCGACGACGGGTACTGGTCGGAATTCCGCGAGCACGAGCAGGCGGTGCGCGAGGAGCTGCTCGGCGGGCGCAGGCACCTGTACGAGGCGGAGATGAAGCAGCGCAGACGGACACCGGGCAGGCCCGGGCACGAGGCCCGACCCGCGGAGCAGGAGTGAGCATGGAGATTCTGAGCAGCCGGACGATCCTGCGGCCGGCCGACTATCCGACCACCCTGGCGTTTTACGCGCAGACCCTGGAGCTCGCGGTCGCGCGCGAGTATCCGGGCGGCACGGTGTTCTTCGCCGGGCAGGGATTGATCGAGGTCGCCGCCCACGGCGCATCCGGGGTGAGCACCCGCTTCGACGGTGCCCTCTGGTTTCAGGTTCGCGACCTCACGGCCACGCAGACGGAACTGGTGCTCAAGGGCGTGCAGATCATCCGGGAGGCGCGGCAGGAACCGTGGGGCCTGCACGAGTTGTGGATAGCCGACCCCGACGGCGTCCCGATCGTGTTGGTGCAGATCCCGGCGGACCACCCGATCCGGAGGGACGGCCGCCCGGCCCCCTAGCCGGTTGCGGCACCGATTCTCTCGGCGCGGCGCCGTTGACGACCGAGGCCCTCGCAGCGGACGATTCGTGCACGCGGAACCCATCGACCCCGAGGTCACCGATGAGCACAGCTGCTCGGCACACGTCCTCCACCCGAACCGGCAGCGGCCTGGTGCTCGCGGTGCTGGCCTCCGGCCAGTTCCTGATGACGCTGGACAGCTCCGTCATGAACGTCTCGATGGCCACCGTGGCCGCAGACCTGAACACCACGATCACCGGGATCCAGACGGCGATCACGCTGTACACCCTCGTCATGGCCACGCTGATGATCACGGGCGGCAAGGTGGGCAGCATCCTGGGCCGTCGCCGCGCCTTCGGCATCGGGCTGGTCATCTATGCAGCGGGGTCCTTCACCACGGCCGTGGCACCGAACCTGGCCGTGCTGCTGATCGGCTGGTCACTCCTGGAGGGCATCGGCGCCGCGCTGATCATGCCCGCGATCGTCGCCCTGGTGGCGAGCAACTTCCCGGCGGAACGTCGCCCTGCGGCCTACGGCCTGGTCGCCGCGGCCGGGGCGATGGCCGTCGCCGCGGGCCCCCTCATCGGCGGCGCGGTCACCACGTACGCGTCCTGGCGCTACGTCTTCCTCGGCGAGGTCGTCATCGTCGTGTTGATCCTGTTGGTGCTCAGGAGGATCGAGGACACCCCGCCGGCCAAGGTGCACCTCGACCTGGTGGGATCGGCCCTGTCGGTGCTGGGGTTGGGCATGCTCGTGTTCGGGGTGCTCCGCTCGAGCGAATGGGGCTGGATCCGGCCAACGCCCGACGGCGTCCAGTTGATGGGAGTGTCCGCGACCCTGTGGTTGATCCTCGCCGGATTGCTGGTCGCCTATGTGTTCCTGCTCTGGGAAACCCGGCTGTCCAAGGCGGGCGCCGAGCCACTGCTCGATCCACGGCTCCTGCAGAACCGTCAGCTCAGCGGCGGCCTGACGATGTTCTTCGCGCAGTTCATGGTGCAGGCCGGGATCTTCTTCGCGGTCCCGCTGTTCCTCTCGGTGGTCCTCGAACTCGACTCGCTGCAGACCGGTCTGCGGCTGCTCCCGCTCTCGGTGGCTCTCCT
Organism: Rhodococcus sp. PvR044; assembly: GCF_040548995.1. NCBI lineage: Bacteria > Bacillati > Actinomycetota > Actinomycetes > Mycobacteriales > Nocardiaceae > Rhodococcus > Rhodococcus sp. PvR044. The sequence continues at coordinate 92,617 of NZ_JBEPSX010000001.1, read as the reverse complement.
GCTCGCCGCAGCGGGCATACCCAAGCTCTGGCCTCGTGCGGCTCCCCGCCGGGTGGTGCGGTGCGGTCTCGGTTCGATGATCGTCGGGATCCTGGTCCTCGTCGCCGGGTTGGACCCCGGCGCCAATGCCGCGATCGTCGCCGTCCCGATGCTCCTGATGGGACTCGGGCTTGGTGCGTTGGCGTCCCAGCTCGGCGCGGTCACCGTGTCCGCGGTGCCGGACTCGCAGAGCGCCGAGGTCGGCGGGCTGCAGAATACGGCGACCAACCTCGGCGCGTCACTGGGGACAGCACTGATCGGTGCGGTGCTCATCACGACGTTGAGCGCCGCGACCGTCGACGGGATCCAGGACAACCCCGACGTGCCCGTCGCCGTGCAGCAGCAGGCCACCACCGAGCTGGCCGCCGGGGTCCCGTTCCTGTCCGACACCCAGCTGACCGCGGCGATGGACGAGGCCGGGGTGAGCGGCCCGACCGCCGACGCCGTTCTCGCGGTCAACGCGGACGCACGACTGGAGGCGCTGCGGGTGGCATGCGGCCTCGCCGCGCTCCTCGCCGTCCTCGCGCTGTTCTTCACCGCGAACATCCCCCGCGAACCGGTCGGGTCGAGCGGCCCATCGCGGCGCGAGGAGTGACGGGTCCTGGCCCGGTGAGCTTCGACACATTTCGTTCCTGACCCTGACGGTTCGCATGGCGACAGGGCGGTGCGCACGCCGTTCGGGGCCCGCCCGAACCGCCAGGACCTGGCCCGACGGGCGGCGGCGCGGCGTGCTCGAAAGCACGCGCGAACAGCGGGTACAGACTCGACTTTTACGCGTTCGTAACGGAGGATCGAGGCCGTGAACGCGGAACTCATCGTTCTTCTTGTCGTAGTTGTCACAGCCCTCGGGTTCGACTTCACCAACGGCTTCCATGACACCGGCAACGCGATGGCGACGTCGATTGCGACCGGGGCACTCAAACCCAAAGTCGCGGTTGCGCTTTCCGCAATCCTCAATCTGGTGGGCGCGTTCCTCTCGGTGGAGGTCGCGGCCACCGTCGCGAAGGGCGTGGTCAACCTCAACTCCGTCGGCGGCGAGGATCTGCTGTTCATCGTCTTCGCCGGACTTGTCGGCGGAATCATCTGGAACCTGGCCACCTGGCTGTTCGGCATCCCCTCGAGTTCCTCGCACGCGCTGTTCGGCGGCCTGATCGGCGCGGCCCTCGCCTCCCTCGGGATGAACGGCGTGGAGTGGGGCGGCGTGCTGAGCAAGGTGGTCATCCCGGCACTGCTGGCGCCGGTCGTCGCCGGCCTCGTCGCCACGGCAGGAACCTGGATGATCTACCGGATCACCCGCGGCGTCAGCGACGAGACCAAGGATTCCGGGTTCCGGCTCGGCCAGGTCGGCTCCGCGTCGCTGGTGTCCCTCGCTCACGGCACCAACGACGCGCAGAAGACGATGGGCGTGATCTTCCTGGCCCTGGTCGCCCACGGCACCCTCAACGCCGACTCCGACATGCCGTTCTGGGTGAAGCTGAGCTGCGCGGTCGCGATCGCCCTCGGTACCTACCTCGGCGGCTGGCGCGTGATCCGCACCCTCGGCAAGGGTCTGGTGGAGATCGCGGCGCCGCAGGGCATGGCCGCGGAGGCGTCCTCGGCCGCCATCATCCTGACCTCCAGCCACCTCGGGCTGCCGCTGTCCACGACGCACGTCGCCACCGGCTCGATCATGGGTACCGGCGTCGGCCGCCGCGGCGCCGAGGTGCGCTGGGGCGTCGCGGGCCGGATGGCGGTCGCCTGGCTGATCACCCTGCCGTCGGCCGCGCTTGTCGGCGCCGTGTGCTGGGGCATCGCGCAGCTGATCGGCGGCCTGCCCGGCGTGCTGGCGGTCTTCGCGATCCTGCTGCTGCTGGCGGGCTGGATGTATGCGCGTTCGCGCAGGCAGCCGATCGACTCGAGCAACGTCAACGCGGAATGGGACGGCGGCCTGATCCCCGCCGAGGACATCCCCGGCCCGCCGGCGAACCCGACCCCCGCGCCCGCACCGGCCGCGGAGCCTGCCCCGCGCGACAACGTGACAGCCTGAGGAATACAGCACCATGGATCTTCTCTCGAAAACCGTCGATTCGCTGTGGCAGGTCGTCGCGGTGGGGCTACTGCTCGGGGCAGGCCTGCCCGCGATCTTCGCGCTCGGCCTGCGGGCACTGGACTCCGGTTCGACCACCGATCCCGCCGCGGCGACGACCACCCGCAAGCCGGCTGCCGTCATCGCAGCCGGTACATGCTTCGCCGTGGTGGTCGTGGCGATCATCACCGGCATCCTGTTCGTCATGCAGGGCTTCCTCAGCCACACCTTCGGCATCGAGATCTTCTAGCGTCGGCCCACGAGTCGAGAGGCAACAGTTCGTGTCCTCAGCAAAATCAACGTTCCCACTATCCGTGCTGACCTGGCTGCAGGACGGGTACCCGCAGGGCGTCCCGCCGAAGGACCGCATCCCCTTGGTGGCCCTGCTCCACCACGAGCTGACCGCCGAGCAGATCAAGGACGTGGCCGTCGCGCTCGCCGAATCGCGGGGCGAGGGCGAGGACCCGACCGTCACCCACGCCGAGATCGGCGAGCTGATCGAACAGATCACCCACGAGGCCCCGTCGGATCACGACATCGCCCGGGTCCGGTCCGTGCTCGCCGCGGCCGGGTGGCCGCTCGGCGACGAGCCGTAGGGACGCACCGTCGTGGCCCTTCCACCGTTCCTCACCTCGATACTCGGGTGGCTGCGTGCCGGGTATCCCAACGGTGTGCCCGAACAGGACTACATCCCGTTGATCGCCCTGCTCCGCAGGCGCCTGTCCGACGAAGAGGTCCATGCGGTCACCGACGCACTGGTCGAGCAGTTCCCGCCGCCGATCGACAAGATCGACATCCAGGTGCTCATCACCAAGGTCACGGACGAGATGCCCGTCGAGTCCGATGTGGAGCGGGTGCGCGCACACCTCGCGGCCGGGGGCTGGCCGCTCGCCGACGAACCCGGTGACGGGCCGAACGGGGCGACGACCCTGCGCGCGCTCGACCGTGACGCCGAGTCGGCCACCGGCGACGGGGCATCGGCGGACGGGGACACTCCCCCGGAATCCGGCTAGGCGATCAGCCCATCGATGATCCCGCGGGCGATCGGCGCCGCCTCCGATTCCCCCATCTGTAGGGCGGTGTTGACCGCACTCATCAGCGCCTCGATCTCGAAGGCCAGCGCCGCGGCGTCCCTCCCCTCCGCCGCGCCCTGATCCTTGGCCCGCCGGATCTCGCGGGTGAGCAGTTCGCGCAAGTCCCGCTGATCGGCCGCGATCGCGTCACGCACCGGCCCCGGCCTGCTGTCGAACTCGGATACGGTCGCGACCCGGAAGCAACCGCCGGGGAACACCGGCGCCGACACGAAGTCGAACCAACGGTCGATCAGGGCCCGTAGCCGGGGCAGCCCGCCGGGCTCCTTCAGGCTCGGCCGGACGACGTGCTCGATGAACACCTCCCTGGCCGACTGCACCGCGGCGACCTGAAGGTTCTCCTTGGTGCCGAAGAGAGTCGCGACGCCACTCTTGCTCAGCCCGAGATCGGTGGCGAGCCTGCCGATGCTAAGACCGGTCAGTCCCTCGACCGAGGCGACGTCCGCCGCGTGCCGGGCGATCGAGGCGCGGGCCAGCGCCCCCTTGATCAACCGCTGATCGGAAGTCTGAGCCGTATCCACCATCGCTTCATTCTCTACGAGATCTTGCGATTGCACGAACGGTCGTACGTTCGACATGACGGCCTGAGGCCCACACCTGGCGATCGTCGTCGCAACCGCGCTGCGGGGGGACGTGACACCTCAGTCGTGGTTCGCGCCGTGATCGGCGAACTCGGCAAAGCTCCCCACCTGGTCTACGTCCGGATCGAGGGCGCGGGCTAGCCAGAGTTCGTACCAGTCGAGGAACGTCAGCGGCTCGCGGGTGTCTGGGTGAAGCACCGGCAGCGCGGCGGCGTGCTCGTAGCTGTGCCACCACACCTGCCCCGCGGCCGGGCCGCGCAGGATCAGGAGGTCGTACATGCCGCACCCCTCGTTCGCGAGGAAGGTCGCGCCTCGGTGGATCCGGCCGATGTTCTCTGACCACTGGAACTCGGAGTCCTCAGCGGCGGGCGCGCAGGGTCGCTCGGCGGTGAAGGGGAAGTCCGCGGCGTAGTCGATCGCGGCGTCTTCGGCCTCCTGCGCCAGCGGGAGCAGTCCGAGCATCGGTCCGGCTCCGCCGTCGCCCACCCGGGTGATCCACTCGAAATAGTCGGCAGGAAGGCCGACGCCGAGCCGGTTCTCGAATGCCGCCAGAACGTCCGGGTCCGCGGGAGCAGCGTGCTCGTAGCGATGCACGGCTGCCCCGTGGATGCCGCATCTGTAGCCGATGACCTCCCGGTCGCCGAGCGAGACGACCGTGGTCCTCAGATCGGCTACTCGAAGTCGGTCGAGGCCGGTCAGGATCCCGGCGATCCGGTCCGCGTGCATTTGCGCGTGTTTCATAGTCACATCCTGACGGATGCGACGACGTGTCTCTGGGTTCGGTGACACACCTACATTGACAGGCGCGACCTACACGCCCGACCTCGGTCAAAGTAGCCAGGCGCGTCCTGTCGATCTTCGCTGCAACTCGACACGGCCGGACGCTACGGGAGACCGTCTGAGGCCGATCCTTCGCCCCGCGCATCTCCCCACGGCCATGACCCATCCCGCCTGCGCATGCCGGTCTCCCTGCGGGCGTTGGCCTTTCGTCGGGCGCGGTCGAGGAGCTCTTTCGGGTGGTGGCGGTGGTTGACGCGGGGTTTCTGTTCGGGGTCGATGTGCGTTGGTGGGCTCCATTCGGTGCGTCCGGCGTATTCGGAGTCTTTGGGTGCGGTGCGGGTTTTCCAGTCGCCGGGCCCGTCGTGGATGAGGGCGTGGCAGCCATCGCATCCGAGGGTCAGCGCGCCGATGTCGGTGGTGCCGCCCTTGGACCAGTCGTGGACGTGGTGGACGGCGGTCATGGTGGCGGGGGCGTCGCAGCCGGGTCTGGTGCAGCCGCGATCGGCGGCGATCAGAGCCAGTCGTTGGTCGGCGGTGGCGAGGCGTTTGCTCCGTCCGAGGTGCAGTGGTCGGCCGTTGTGGTCGAAGAGCACCAGCACCGGATGTGACCGTTCGGCGAGCTTGAGGGCGTCCTTGATGGGGACGATCCCGCCGGAGGCGGTGGTGACCACACCTGGTTGTTGTTCGAGTTGATCGATTGTCATCGTCAGGATCGTCGTCACCGGCAACCCGCGGTGCGAGCCGAGGACTCCGGAACCGAGGAGGGCGCGCAGCGCTTCCTTGACGGCGTCGTGGTTGCGTTGCGCGGCGGTGCGGGTGTTACGGCCCGCGGCGGCGGCAAGCTGGTCGCGGTCGACACCGGGGTGTTCGGCGGCGCCGGTGGGTGATTCGGGGTCGTCGGGATTGTTCATCCCTGGCCGCGCCCATTTCGCGAGGATCGGGTCGAGCAACGCGCGGGCCTGGGGGTCGAGGTGCCCGGAGATCGGTGTCGTCAAATTCTGATCCTGCCGGCCGAGGCGGATCCCGCGAAGACGCTTGCGGTCCTTGTCGTCTGTGAGGTTGCCGTCCGGGTTCAGGTGCGCGAGCAACTCGTGCCCGGCCTTCTCGACGTCCTCGGGCGGTGCCGAGCGCGCCAGTTCCGCCAGAATCTGCTCCGCGACTGCGACGTCGGAACTGCTGACGGTGTGGGGGATCTTGCGGATGACTTCGCCTATCGCGCGGGCATGGTCCGGGCCGATGTCTCCGTCGCGTTGCGCGGCAGCGGTTTCGGGCAGGTCCACGGGAAGCGGCTGACCGGAGAGCGCATGCCAGGTACCCAGTGACTTCGCCGCGGTGATCCGAGCGGAGGCGTCGGCCGCGGAGATCCGCAGCACTCCGATGAGTAGCTTGTTGAAGGTTTTGTGGCCGAGCTTGCCGGGTAGGGAACGTTCGGCCGTTTCGACGATCAGGTTGTGGCCGACCGCCGAGGCCCGGCGCAGCGTTTTCTCCAACCGGCGCATGGTGTCGGTCAGCTCGGCGTCGGAGAGCCCGGTCAGATCGCTGTCGCACAGTCCCTCGATGGCATCGGCGATCGTGGACAGGTGTTCCTGCACTTGTCCCGAAGCCCCGACCTTGTCGATCGAACTCATGTTCGAATTCTACCGCCGGGGTCCGACACACTCCCCGGGCCGAGGATCACACCTCACGCAGAGGTAATACGGAGCACCACCGCGACGACTGCCGCCAGCCCGAGCACGACCGCGGGCGCGATCGCATAGTCGTGGGCTCGCACGTGTGCGACGACGGCGCCGAGGAAGTACAGGGCGACACCGATCGCCGCCGCTACGCCGATCACCGGCACCACGAGCCCGATCAGCAACCCGGCGGCACCCGCAGCCTTGGCGAGGGCGAGACGCGGCAGCCACGCATCGGGAACGCCGAGTTCCGCGAAGCCCCCGACCAGCTTCTCGTTGCGGGTGAAGGTGAGAAACGCCGAGGTACTCAGGGCCAGGGCGAGGACCACAGCGATGACGGCATAGGCGATGAACATGAGCGACCTCCAATTGTTTACCTGGCAAGATCGTTGAAGCGTAACAATGATTGACGAGGCTCCAAAATGGAGGTCCTGATACGGTGACTGAATGGCTGCAGAACGGGTCGACGGCGCCCCCACCGACCGCCTCGGGTTCATCCTCGCCTGGCGCGGCGAGGCCACCAGCGCCCGGATTCGCGGTGCCCTCGGGGTAACCGGACTGCACCCGCGCCACGCGATGACCCTGATGCACCTCGGCACCGGCCCGGTGAGCCAGCGAGCGCTCGCCGACATGCTCGAGGTCGACCCCAGCCAACTCGTCGCGATCCTCAACGAACTGGAGAGCGACGGCCTGGCCGAGCGGCGCCGCGATCCGGCCGACCGGCGGCGACATATCGTGGAGATCACCGAGGCGGGCACGGCGGCGCTCCGGAAGGTCGACTCCGCACTGAACGAGGCCGAACGCGAACTGTTTGCCGCCTTCTCCGAGCGCGACCTCGCGTCACTGAGGACCATGCTCGACCGGGTCGACGTGGCGTCCGTGCAGCACGAGTGCTCGGAAGACTGAGACGGTGACCGGCACGCTCGAGGTCCTACCCGTCCGATCCGGCCCGGCCACCCGAGAGACACTCCCCCAGCTCGAACGCGCGCTCGCGGGCGACGGCCCGGCGCTGCTCCCCGTGCCCGCCGACGACGACCGCGAGATCCGGCGCCTGACCGATGCCCTGCACCCGGGTGAGCCGATCGACGGATCAACCGCTCTGGTCGTCGCGACATCGGGGACCACCGGGACCCCCAAGGGCGCTCTGCTCACCGGCGCCGCGCTGCGCGCCAGCGGCGAGGCCACCCACGCCCGCCTCGGCGGTCCCGGGTCGTGGTTGCTGGCGCTCCCCGCACACCACATCGCGGGGATCCAGGTGCTGCTGCGCAGCCTGCTCGCCGGCACCGAGCCAGTAATAGTCGACGTCGCAACGGGTTTCGACCCCACCCTGCTGCCGGGCGCGATCGAGGCGATGACCGGACCGCGCCGCTACACCTCGCTGGTGCCGACCCAGTTGATCAAGGCGCTCGAGCACCCGGCGGCGACGGCCGCGCTGGCCGAGCTCGACGCGGTACTGCTCGGGGGTGCCGCGACCCCGGCGCCGGTGCTCGAACGGGCACGCACCGCGGGCATCAACGTCGTCCGTACCTACGGAATGAGCGAGACCTGCGGCGGCTGCGTGTACGACGGGGTACCGCTCGACGGGGTACGGGTGCGGATCGCGGACTCCCGCGTGCTGTTGGGCGGACCGGTGCTGGCCTCGGGGTACCGCGGACTGCCCGACCATCCGGCGTTCGCGGAACCGGGATGGTTCCGCACCGACGACGCGGGCCTGTTGTCGGACGGCGTGCTCTCGATCACGGGCCGGCTGGACGAGGCGATCTCGACGGGCGGGCTGACGGTCGTCCCGCAGGTTGTGGAGGCGGCATTGTCCGCCCATCCCGCGGTTGCCGAATGCGCGGTGTTCGGGGTTCCCGACGCGCGGCTCGGCCAGCGCGTGGTGGCGGCGGTCGTGCCTGCCGCGGGCACCGCGCCCACCCTCGTGGATCTGCGCGCCCACGTGGAGCGGACCGTGGACTCGACCGCGGCACCCCGCGAACTGCACCTGATGCCGGCGCTGCCGCTACGCGGACCCGGCAAGGTGGACCGCCGGGCACTGGCCGAGCAGTTCACCGGCCCCGCGACGGTATAGCGCTCTCACTCGGCGCGCTGCGATCCCGTCGAGGACCGCTCGCACCAGCTCGTCGACCAGGGTTGAGTCACCGGCCTTGCACCGCGACAGCAACGACTGTCGCGCCCCGGCAGTCCCCGCATGCGCGACGCAAGGCCCGTGCAAGGGCGGCCCCGCACTGTTGTGTCATTCGAATTCCACGAAAGGACACCGCATGAACCTCTCGGTTCCCCCCGCCATCGAAGCGGTTGGGTTGGTCAAACGATTCGGAGACGCCACGGCCGTCGACGGCGTCAGCCTCACCGTCCCGACCGGTTCCGTCTACGGCGTGCTCGGACCCAACGGCGCAGGCAAGACCACCACCGTCCGGATGCTCGCCACCCTGCTGCGACCCGACGGCGGGCAGGCCCGGGTCTTCGGCCACGACGTGGTGCGCGAACCCACCGCCGTCCGCTCCCTGGTGGGGGTCACCGGCCAGTACGCCTCCGTCGACGAGGACCTCACCGCCACCGAGAACCTGATGATCTTCTCCAGGCTGCTCGGACTCTCCCGATCGGACGCCCGCCGCAAGTCCGCCGAACTGCTGGAGGAGTTCGACCTCGTCGAGGCCGCAACCAAGCCACTGAAGAACTTCTCCGGCGGCATGCGCAGGCGTCTCGACCTGGCCGCCAGCCTGATCGCGCACCCGCCGCTGCTGTTCCTCGACGAGCCCACCACCGGCCTCGACCCGCGCACCCGCGCCCAGATGTGGGAGACCATCCGCCGACTCGTCGCGGAGGGCTCCACCGTCCTGCTCACCACGCAGTACCTCGACGAGGCCGACCAACTGGCCGACCGGATCGCGGTCATCGACCGCGGCAAGGTCATCGCCGACGGCACCGCCGACGAACTCAAGGCCTCGGTCGGGATGTCCGCGCTGCAGCTCAAGCTCGTCGACAAGACGCGCGTCGAGCAGACCCGATCGCTGCTCGCAGAATCGCTCGGCGTCGAGGTCGCGATCACCCCGGAGGCGGGCAGGCTCACCGCCCCGCTGACCGACCCGTCGGTCACCCCCGAACTGCTGATCAGGCTGCGCGAGCACGGGATCGCGGTCGACGAGATCACGGTCAGCAAGCCCAGCCTCGACGAGGTCTTCCTCACCATCACCGGCCACGGAACCGACGAATCCGATTCCGCCGCAGCCGAGTCCGACACCGAACGGAGCGTCGCATGACCACCGCCACCCTCGTACCCGACACCAGGAGCACCCATCCCGGACCGCCGCCCGCGGCTCGGTCGATCAGCCTGAGCGAGACCGTCGCACAGTCGATCACCATGGCCCACCGTGGCCTGATCAAGCTCAAGCACAATCCCGAGCAGCTGTTCGACGTGGTGATCCAGCCGCTGATCTTCACGGTGATGTTCACCTACATCTTCGGCGGCGCCATCTCCGGCGACGTCAAGTCCTACCTGCCGATCATCATTCCCGGCATCCTCGTGCAGACCGTCATCACGGCCTCGATCGTCACCGGCACCCAACTGCGCGAGGACATGGACAAGGGTGTGTTCGACCGGTTCAAATCCCTTCCCATCGCCCGCATCTCACCGCTCGCGGGCGCGCTGCTCTCGGACATGGTCCGCTACTTCATCGCCACCACCATCACCTTCGCCATGGGCCTGGCGATGGGCTACCGACCGGGCGGCGGCGTGATCGGCGTCGTCACGGCCGGACTGCTGGTGATGGTGTGCGCCTTCGCCATCAGCTGGATCTTCGCACTGATGGGCGTGCTGATGAACAAGGCCTCGTCGGTGCAGGGCATCTCGATGCTCATCCTGTTCCCGCTGACCTTCATGTCCAACGCGTTCGTGCCCTCCCACACCATGCCCGGCTGGATGCAGGCCTTCGTGAACGTGAACCCGGTCTCGCACCTGGTGACCGCGGTGCGTGATCTGGCCAACGACGGCCACTTCGGCATCCAGGTCGTATGGGCCCTGCTCGGTGCCGCGATCATCGTCGCGGTGATGGCACCGCTGACCGTCCGGACCTACATGCGCAAGACCTAGCCGCGGCGGTCGCCGCTCGAGAGATCCGTATCCCGTTCGGGGTACGGATCTGTCGTGTCGCGGCTACTCCGAATCGCTCGCCTCGGCAGTTCCCGAGCTCCCCGGGCGCGGCCACGGCCGCCCGGCCAGTCGCTCGATGTCGGTGTTGAACCGCTTGAGCCACCCGGCGAACGCCTCGACGTCCTCCGGAGCCCAGTCGGCCATCACGCTCCCCAGCGCCCGGACGTTGTAGGACCGTTCCGCCTCGAGGCGGCGCTCCCCCTCGGCGGTGATGGCGAATTTGCGGGCCATGCCGCCGTCGGGGTCCGGGATGCGTTCGACGAGTCCGGAATTCAGCATGGCGGAGGTCTGGCGGTGCAGGGTCGAGGTATTGAGCCCGAAGGCATCGCTGAGCTCCCCGATGGACATCGGTCCGCCCATGCTGATCCTGCTGAGCAGCGTGTAGGCGCTGCGGTCGAGCTGATATTCGTCGCGCCGGGGCCGCGGGTTGTGCAGATTGAGATGCCGCCCGAGCAGCATCGTCTCGAACTCGATCAAGTGCGTGGGCTTGTCCATGCGGCCTTCCGTCGATCCCCGTGTCGCCCGCCGGTCCGGGCTTCCAGAGCGGGAGTCGCCTCGGTTGCACGATACCCATCGCATGCACGGTGCAGGGGATTTGCATAATGCAATTGATATGTATTGTGCATACTCTGTGTATCGAGCACATCCAGTGCTTTCGCGAAGTCGAGGAGATGGTCCGTGTCAGGTCCGAGCCCCACCGTCAACCCGAATGGCCTGGTCGGGGTGCTTGCCTTCACCGGCATCGTCGCCGCGCTCATGCAGACACTGGTCGTCCCCCTGATCGGGGACCTGCCGCGCCTGCTCGACACCACCGCGTCCAACGCATCCTGGGTGATCACCGCGACACTGCTGGCGGGCGCGGTCGCGACCCCGGTCACCGGACGACTCGGAGACCTGTACGGCAAGCGCCGCATGCTGCTGGTCTGCTCGGTACCGCTGATCGCCGGCTCGATGCTGTGCGCGGTGGCGTCGTCGGTACTGCCGATGATCGCCGGACGGGCCCTACAGGGCATCGGGATGGGCATGATCCCGCTGGGCATCAGCGCCCTGCGGGACCTGGTGCCGCCCGCGCGCCTGAACTCCTCGATCGCCCTGATGAGCGCGTCCATGGGAATCGGTGGCGCGGTGGGCCTGCCGCTCGCCGCGGCCGTTGCCGAGGGCACCAGCTGGCGCGTGCTGTTCTGGGGTGCCACCGCGTTGAGTGTCCTGGTCGCCGTGGCGATCTGGCGGTTCGTGCCGGGCACACCGGTGCTGGGCGCGGGCGGCCGCTTCGACCTGCTCGGCGCACTCGGGCTCGGCGTCGGCCTGGTGTGCCTGCTCACCGCTGTCTCCAAGGGCGCCATCTGGGGCTGGACCAGCGGCACCACCATCGGCCTCTTCGTCGCCGCCGTCCTGGTGCTGCTCGCCTGGGGCTGGTGGGAGCTGCGCACCGTGGATCCGCTGGTCGACCTTCGGGTGACCGCTCGGCGGCAGGTGCTGCTGACCAATATCGTCGGCGTCGTGATCGGCTTCGCGATGTACGCGCAGTCGCTGATCATCCCGCAGTTGCTGCAGCTGCCCGAGTCCACCGGGTTCGGCCTGGGTCAGTCGATGCTGGCGATGGGCCTGTGGATGGCGCCCGGCGGCCTGGTGATGATGCTGGTCGCCGCCCTCGGTGCCCGGCTCTCCACTGCGCGCGGACCGAAGATCACCCTGCTGGCGGGCAGCCTGGTCATCGCCACGGGCTACGGGTCCTCGATGCTGCTGATGGGCTCGACCTGGGGCCTACTGATTGTGGTCTGCATCTGCAGCGCAGGCATCGGCCTCGCCTACGGGGCGATGCCCGCGCTGATCATGGGTGCGGTACCGCTGTCCGAGACCGCATCCGCCAACAGTTTCAACACCCTGATGCGCTCCCTCGGCACCTCGATGGCCGCGGCCGTCGTCGGCGTGGTGCTCGCCCAGATGAGCGTCCAGGTCGGGGATTACACCCTGCCCACCGAGAACGGGTTCCGGACCGGACTGCTGATCGGCTGCGGGGTCGCCCTCGTCGCCGCCGCCGTCACCGTGGCCATCCCCGCACGCCGCGCGAGCACGCCGGTGCCGAGCCCCACCGCCGCCGAACCACACGAGCTGTCGAAGGCCTGATAGTCATCGGCTGCCCGCGCCCAGGCGCGGGCAGCCGATTCACAGTGGCGTTCTCTCCCCATCCGTACGGTCACGCAGCGCCACCAGGATCTCGTCACGCGCGACCCTCCGCGGCATCCGCTCGACCCGTGCCAGTTCCGCGTCCACCCGTTCCACGCCGAGCGCCTCGCGTGCCACGCCCAGGTGTCGCGACGACTGCATCGACGGAAAGTCCTGTCGGGCGGCGACCCTGGTCGACAGGGCGATCATCCGCAACCCGCCCGCGGGGTCCCGCCCGGTCGCGATGTCGAAGCTGCCCACCGCACACGCAACCCCGCCGGTCTGCGGAAGATCCGGGTAGCCGTCCGGCCCGAGATGTGTCATGACCATCCCCGCGTAGGTGTCGACCAGGTCCGCGATCTCGTCGCCGCGACCCGCCAGCGCGTGCGCGGCCACCGTCGCCGCCAGCAGCATGAAGCCGAACGGATCCGGGGTCACCCCCGTGTTCTCCCAGCCGACCAACTCCAGCGCGTGCCGGTACCCGCGCAGCCCCGCATCCACCGAGCCCTCGGCCAGGTCCACCTCCGCCATCGCCGCCGCGATCGCGCCCGCGCTCTGCCTGGCATCGCCAAGGCCGAACGTCGACCGGTCCCCCGCAATGGACAGTTCCACCTGCTCAACGGCCGACCCGCCCGCCACCAGTTCCCGTCGGGCCTCCTCGACACGGCCGGCACCGACCAGCGCGGCCCCGATATAGCTGCGCAGCGTGGTGCTCTCCTCGTACGCGTGCAGGTCCCAGAGCAGTTCGGCGGCCCGCCGGTAGTACCCGACCGCCTCCCCGTATCGCGCGGACTGCCCGGCGAGGCTGCCGAGGTGCTGCAGCACCATCGCCAGGCCCCAGACGTCTCCGCCTGCCTCCGCGATTTCCCTGGCCGCCATGGCGTCGGACCAGGAGCCGTACAGGTCGCCGCTGTTCTCCCGCAGGTTGGCCCGGGCCATGTAGGCCGAAGACCGTGCCGACGGGTTCTCGGACCGGATCGCACGAGCGAGCTTGCGGGCCAGACCCTTTCCCGATACGGGCATGGTCACCAGCGAGGCGTTCATCCGTACCGCCTCGTCGATGTCCGTCCGAGAGGCCAGGATCGCCCGGAGCCGCAGCCGGGTCACGGCCAGCGCCCTGCTGACACCGACGAACGCGGTGTGACCGACGATGACCAGGTAGGTCAGCGCCAGGCAGTTCCCCGACAGCGACTCCGGGCTGTACCGCCTGGGGTCGATCTCGAGGACCCGGGGCGCGAGTGCGATCACCTCGGAATGGGCCCCGCGGAAGGACCACGTGACACCCAGCACCGGGAACACGGTCAACGCGCCCACCCCGTCGCCGACGGACAGCGTGTGGCGCAGCACGGCGAGCAGGTTGTCGTGCTCGGCCTCGATCCGGAGGGCGGTGGCGACCTGATCGCCATCGAGGAAGTCCCGCACCGCATCCAGACAGAACGATTGTGCCCAGGCGACTGTGCGGGCAGCGACCTCGTCCGACTCGTCCGCGCCGGCCAACTCCCCGTCGCCGAATTCCCGCACCGTCTCGAGCATGTGGTAGCGCAGCGCCGAGGAATCCGCCCCCTCGACGACCGAGAGCATCGACTGGTTCACCAAACCGTCGAGGGCATCGGCGATATCGGACACCTCGCCCCACTGCGCCACCTCGACGGCCGCGGCGAGGGTGAAACCCGCAGGGAACCTGCACAATCGGCGCAGCGCAGCCTGCTGATCCGCTTCGAGCAGATTCCAACTCCACTCGATCACCGCCCGCAGGGTGCGGTGTCGCTCCGGCGAGGTCCGGTCACCGGAGCGCAGCAGCGCGAACCTGTCGTCGAGCCTGGCGTTGATCTCCGCGACGCTCATCGTGCGGACCCGGGCGGCAGCCAGCTCGATGGCGAGCGGTAGACCATCGAGCGTCCGGCACAGCCGCGCGACCTCCACCGGATCGAGCCGAGCCGCCGGACGCACGGCCAGCGCACGAGCCCGAAACAGATCCGTTGCGGGCGAACCGGACTCGTCGATCAGCAGGGGCGGCAACGGGTACACCGCCTCGGCGGTGATCGCCATCGGGGCCCGGCTGGTGGCCAGCACGGTCAGGTTCACGCTTGCCGCCACCAGGTCGGCCACCACCTCCGCGACATCGTCGATCAGGTGCTCGCAGTTGTCCAGGATCAACAGCGTCGGCCGGGCCGACAACGCCTCCCGGAGCCGGTCGCGAGCGTCGTAGATGCGAGCCCTGTTCAACGCGGTGCCGGGGGTGAGTTCGGCCTCACTGAGCCCGAGCGTGCCGCTGATCGCCGTGACCACGTCCTCGCCGCTGCGCAGCGACGCGAGCTCGACGAGGGCGACCGGAACCCGCTCCGCGGCCCGCGAGCCGAGCGCGTGCGCGACTCGGGTCTTTCCGGTTCCACCGGGACCGAGCACGGTCACCACCCGGGAGGTCGTCAGCAGGTCCTCGATCACGTCCAGGTCCGCCTGGCGTCCCAGCAGCGCGTTCGGCGCCGCGCGCAGGCCGACCGCCATCAGGGCAGGCCGGGGCGCGGCGCGGGCGGGCTCCGGCGCCGAGTCCGCCGGGAGCGCACGTACCGGCAGTTCCCCGCTCAGCACAGCGGCATTGAGCCGCACCAGTCGCGGCGACGGGTCGGTGCCGAGTCGGTCCGCGAGCCGGCGGCGGAGTCCGGCGAACACCTCCAGCGCGTCGTTCGCGCGGCCGAGTCCGTTCAGCACCACCATCAGCTGTTCGTGCGCGCGCTCGTCGAGCGGGGCGCGCGCTGCCATCTTCTCGGCCAGCGGCAGCGCCTCACCCAGTTCACCTCCCTCGATGAGGGCGACGACCTCCACCGCATCCAACGCGGCCAGTCGCGCCTGACCCTCGTCGACCAGCTCCCGCGCCAGCTCGCCTGCCGGCAGGTCCGCGCCGGGTTCGCCGCGCCACAGCGCCTTGGCCCGGCGGATCGTGTCGATGGCCCCGCGCGGGTCACCCTCGGAGATCAGCTGCTGCGCCTGTTGCTCCCACATCCGCGCGAGCGTGAGGTCGACCTGCGCACGGGTGAGGTCGAGCCGATACCCGGCGGGCCCCATCTCGATCGCACCCTCGGGCAGTGCCCCACGCAACCGCGAGATCTGGGTGTGCAGCGCATTGATCGGCGAACGCGGCGGCGTGTCTCCCCACACGTCCTCGATCAGGGCCTGGGCACTGCGGCTGCGGCCGGGCCTGCAGGCCAACGCCACCAGCAGGCTGCGCGCCCGTGCCCCCGGCAACGGCACCAGCTCACCGCCTCGGCGCGTCGAGATATCACCCAAAAGGGACACGACAATC
Organism: Rhodococcus sp. PvR044; assembly: GCF_040548995.1. Taxonomy (NCBI): domain Bacteria; kingdom Bacillati; phylum Actinomycetota; class Actinomycetes; order Mycobacteriales; family Nocardiaceae; genus Rhodococcus; species Rhodococcus sp. PvR044. The sequence goes on along the minus strand of NZ_JBEPSX010000001.1, from coordinate 76,768 downwards.
AGTGGCCGGGGATCAGCGGTCACTGCGGAGTCGCTCGTATCGGGTTGCACCGGCGACAATGCTAATCGGAGCGGCGGTCCGCATGCGGAATGTGGGTAGGTGCAAGGATCGCTTCATGGCTTCTGTCTCGCAGTGGATCGAGGGTGCCCGACCGCGCACCCTGCCGAACGCGATTGCCCCGGTGCTGGTCGGTACCGGCGCCGCGGCCTCCCTGGGCGGCGCGGTGTGGTGGAAGGCCGTGCTGGCCCTGGTGGTCTCGGTGGCGCTCATCGTCGGGGTGAACTACGCCAATGACTACTCCGACGGAATCCGCGGCACCGATGACGTCCGGGTCGGGCCGCTGCGGCTGGTCGGCTCGAAGCTCGCCTCGCCCGCCGCCGTGAAGCGGGCGGCCTTCGCCTGTTTCGCGCTCGCCGGGGTGGTCGGGGTGGTGCTCGCCCTGACGTCCGCCTGGTGGTTGATCCTGGTCGGTGCGCTGTGCATCGCCGGCGCCTGGTACTACACCGGAGGCAGGAATCCGTACGGGTACAGCGGTTTCGGCGAGGTCGCGGTGTTCGTCTTCTTCGGACTGATCGCCGTGCTGGGCACCCAGTTCGTCCAGGCGGAGCGGATCGACTGGGCGGGCGCGGTCTCGGCCGTCGCGGTCGGGTCGTTCTCGAGCGCGGTGCTGGTGGCGAACAACCTGCGCGACATCCCGACCGACACCGAGTCCGGCAAGCGCACCCTCGCGGTGCGGCTCGGCGACCGGGGCACCCGCACCCTGCATCTGGCACTGCTGGTGGTGCCGTTCGTGGTGACCCTGGTCCTGGTGGCCCGCACCCCGTGGGCGCTGGTCGGATTGGTCGCACTTCCGTTGGCGGTCAAGGCCAATGCCCCCGTGCGTTCCGGCGGACAGGGCCTGGCCCTGATCCCGGCGCTGGCCGGAACCGGGCTGGCGATGCTGGTGTGGGGCGCGACGACCGCGCTTGCACTCGGCCTTGGCTGAGCTGAGCCGAGCGGCGCGCCAGAGCGCCGAACAGACGCACGGCGCCGCCCCGCCGTAGCCGACGCTGACCGGCTGCCTCAGCGTTTCGCCGAGGGCACCACCGCGGTGAGCACGAAGTTCACGATCGAGATGATCAGGGCACCCCAGACCGCAGTCCAGAACCCGTCCACGGAGATACCGAACTCGGTCGTCTCGGTGATCCACGAGGTGAGCATGAGCATCAGCGCGTTGATCACCAGGGTGAACAGGCCGAGGGTGAGGATCAACAGGGGCAGCGACAGCAGCTGCACCAGCGGCTTGATGAAGGCATTGATGACAGTGAACACGAACGCGATGAACAGGATCACCAGGATGTCGTTGCCCGTCCCCCCGTCGGAGGTGGCGATGTCGATGCCGGTCACCCAGGAGGAGGCCAGCCAGATCGCGATCGCGTTGATCGCCAGACGAATCAGCAAAGTCATGCGTGCATGCTGGCACACCGGAGAGAAGCGGGCGGCGCGGCGGCGGCCCAGCGGCTAGAAAGGACGGGTGATCCGTTCGGCCACCGCCACAGACCTCGTCCACCTGCCCGCCATCGAGATCGCCGCGGGCGTGCCGTTCCGATCGGTCGGGATGGATGCGGTGGCCGACGACGCTCCGCCCACGGTGAGCGAGTTGGCCGAGTATCAGCGCGCGGGCCGGGCCTGGGTCGCGACGACGGACGACGACAGCCCGATCGGTTACGCGCTCGCCCTGGTGGTCGACGGCGCCGCCCACATCGAGCAGGTGTCCGTCGACCCCGCCCACGCCGGGCGTCGACTGGGGGCGGCGCTGATCGACGAGGTCGAGCGCTGGGCCGCCGAGAGACGCCTCCCCTGGCTGACCCTCACGACGTTCACCGAGGTGCCCTGGAATGCCCCGTACTACGAGCGGCTGGGGTTCCGGGTGGTGCCCGTCGACGAGCTGACGTCCGGGCTGAGGTCCATCCGCGAGCACGAGGCGGAACACGGCCTCGACGCCTGGCCGCGGGTGACCATGCGGCGCATCGTGGGATCGACACTTCCCCCGCAACCGAACCGGCGCGATACTGACTGAGGGAGGGCCCCGGCCGGGTTCGAGCACGCGGACGACCCGGGCGGCGCAACGCCGGGGGCACGAGGAGCCATCATGAGCGTGGTCGTCATCCTGCATTTCGACGTCGCGGATGTATCCGCGGCCAAGCAGTCACTCGCCGACAACGCCGCCTTGCTCGACGAGATCGGCGGCGACGCCAAAGGCCACGGTGCTCGACATCACCGGTTCGCGGCGAACTCGGGCGGACTGGTCGCGGTCGACGAGTGGGACAGCGCGGAGGGCTTCCAGAAATTCTTCGACGGTAACGACAAGGTCGCACGGGTCACGGCGGCGGCGGGCGTCCAGGGCCCACCGACGATCGAGGTCCTGGAACCGGTCGAGGCGGCGGGCACCTTCTGACCGAGCGGGCCGCCCCCCCAAGGCCCTAGGCCGCGCGGTCGAGCAGTTCGAGAATCTTCCCGCGCAGTTCGTCCGGGTCGACCTGCGCAGCCATCACGTCGCGGGCGCCCGCGTCGTCGCCGCGGAGAAGGCCGAGCAGGATGTGTTCGGCACCGATGTGATCGTCCTTGCGTGCCAGCGCTTCACGGAGCGAGAGCTCGAGGGCCTTCTTCGATGCCGCCGCGAACGGGGTGTGCCCGCCGACCAGCCGGCCGAACCAGCCGCGCCGCTCGCCCGGTTCCGCACGATCGAGGGCGTTCTCACCGAAGCCCGCCTCGAGGCTCTCCCGCACCGCATCGAGATCGATGCCGATCGACCTGAGCGCCTCGGCGTCCTCCGCGCCGAGCGCCTGGCCGCCCCGAGCCTCGGCTGCCGCGGCACGCGTCGCCTCGAGGGTGAGTCCGGCATCGTCGAGTGTGCGCCCCAGCGGGGTGCCTACCGCTGCCGCGACCACGCCGAGCAGCAGGTGCTCGGTGCCGATCTGCGGGGCCTTGAGCGCCTTGGCCTCCGCCTGCGCCCCGATCACCGCGGTGCGCGCCTCGGTCGTGAACCGTTCGAACATCCCGCTACCTGCCCTTCCTGTTGTGTTTCTGGTGAACTGCCTGCCTGCTGACCTCGAGCGAGTCGGCGATGGCCTGCCAGGACCAGCCCTGCCTGCGGGCGTTCTGGACCTGGATCGTCTCCAGTCGTTCGAGCAGCCTGCGCAGCGCGAGCACCGCCCGCAGGCCCACCTTGGGGTCGGGGCTGCCCGCCGCGGCCGCCAGATCCGTTGCTTCGGTCATGTTTGTCAATTTAAATTGACATCTCGAACCTGTCAAGCGGGGTTGACACGAAGGGCCGCGACCGGACAGCGGCTACCTTGGTGATGAGTTGACGTCGACCCGAGGAGCATCACCGATGGCATTGCCCAAGACCGCCGTATCCGCGCTCGCCGCAGGAGGACTCGTCGGCGGTTTCGCCGTCGCCCAGCAGACCGGCAACCGCCCGCTCGGCGGCGCCGTGCTGGCCGCGGTCGGCGCAGTGTGCACCACCAGCTGGGTGCAGGGATCGGGACCCGCACGGGGTGCCGCGCTGCTCGCCACCTACCTCGGCGCGTTCGGCGCCTCACATCCGCTGGCGAAGAAGATCGGCGCGTGGCCGTCGGTGGGAGCGGTGGCGGCGGGCACCGCCCTCGCCTCTCAGCTGATCAGCAAGAGCTAGGTCGGGCTCAGCCCGCCTGTCGCCCGCTCAGAAGAGCGACTTCGGCTTGATGTGCGCGACGATGGCGTGGATGGTTCCGTCCGGTACCTCGAAGGTCTCGGTGATCTCGACGGTCATCAGGCGCAGATCGCCGACGCCCGCGTCCAGCAGGTACGTGGTGGTGACGACGTCGCCGGACTCGGACATCCGCAGGTCCCTGATGCCCCGGATTACCCGGTACTGCGGGCCGTGCTCGAGGTCCCTGGCCATCTGCGGGCCGTTGAAGCCGGTCTTGAGCCCGGCCTCGACCCGGGTCGCGTCGGGGGCAAACTTCACGGCGGACGCATCGTGCGAGATCAGCGCATCGATGTAGGCCCTGGCCACCGCCTCGCGCTCGGTATCGACCCGCGCCGGGTCGGCCGATACGGCCGGGCCGGCGGTCGCGGGTCCGGCCGCGATCACCGCGACTGCCACCGCAGTGGCGATTCCGGCGGCCGACAGGGCGAGAATTCGACGAGTGCGCATGCGCGAATCCTAGCTAGAACCTGTTCCAGATGCGACGAGTTCCGGCCGCACGCCAGACGATCGACCCGACCGTTCCGTCGCGGAATCGGCCGGACTGCGGGACGATCGACACAGGCGAGAGCCGTGCCGCGGGCAATCCCGCCCCGCCACCGCCCCGGTTCTCCGAACCGAACGGATCCGGACATGACTGCCGTGACCAAGTTCGCCCGACTGGCCGTACCCGCCGCCCTCGCCACACTGTGCGCGGTGAGTGTCGGCGCGCCCGCACTGGCCACGCCGCCGTCGGGCGTGACCGCGGAGGATCTCGCCGAGCTCGAACTCAACCCGTCGTTGCGCCCCCCTCCGCCGCCAGGGCACCCGCCGGTCCCCGGCGAGGTGGAGGGCACCCTGCGCCGGATCGTGATCGCCCCCGGCGGCAGCACGGGATGGCACCACCACAACGGCCACGTCCAGGGGATCGTCGCCGCGGGCACGCTGACCCGCGTGTTCGCCGACTGCTCCCGCCAGGTCTCCCCCGCCGGCTCGTGGGTCACCGAGGACCCCGGCGGGGACCACGTCGGACTGAACCTGGGAACCGAGCCGGTGGTCCTGCTCGTGACGTATCTGCTCCCCGACGACGAACCCTTCGCCGAGGACGCGCCCGCGCACTGCCCATGAGGACCATCGAGCGGTGACCGGCACACCGGGCTTGACCTCAAGTTCACTCGAGGTTCTACGGTCGGTGCAGACGGGCGGGCAATCCGGGTATGTCGGACCCCCTCCGTAGCGTTGCACCGGTCACACCAACCCGAGAGGTCCACCATGAGCATGGAATCCGTCGCGTGGAGCTCGATGTACCGCATGATGAACTCCCACGACGAGAAGCGGCCGTTCTCGATGGCGACGGTCCGTCGAATCCTCGGCTTCGCCAAGCCACACCACCGCAAGCTCGCAAAGTTCCTGCTGATCAGCGTCGTGACGGCCGCCCTCGCCGTCGCCACGCCCGTGCTGGCGGGACGCGTGGTCGACGGCATCGTCAACGGCTCCGACGCAAGCGTCGTGATCAGACTCGCGGTGTTGATCGCGCTGATCGCGATCGTCGAGGCGGGCCTCGCGCTGTACAACCGCTTCCTGTCCGCGAGCATCGGCGAGGGCCTGATCCTCGACCTGCGCACCGCGGTCTTCGACCACGTGCAGAAGATGCCGATCGCGTTCTTCACCCGCACCAGGACCGGGGCGCTGGTCAGCCGCCTCAACAACGACGTCATCGGCGCCCAGCGGGCGTTCAGCGACACCCTCTCCGGGGTCGTCGCAAACCTGGTCACCCTCACCCTGACACTCGTCGTGATGCTCAGCATCTCCTGGCAGATCACCGTGCTCTCGCTGCTGCTGCTGCCGGTCTTCGTGTTGCCCGCCCGCCGGATCGGATCCCGGATGGCGCACCTGCAGCGCGAGGCGGCGAACCACAACGCGACCATGAGCACGCAGATGACGGAGCGGTTCTCCGCTCCCGGCGCGACGCTGGTCAAGCTGTTCGGCCGTCCCGCCGAGGAGTCCGCCGAGTTCGCCACCCGCGCCGGACGGGTGCGCGACATCGGGGTGCGCACCGCGATGGTGCAGTCCGCCTTCGTCACCGCGCTGACCCTCGTCTCCGCCCTGGCCCTCGCGCTGGTCTACGGGCTCGGCGGCTTCTACGCACTCAAGGGTCAGCTCGACGCGGGTTCGGTTGTGGCCCTGGCGCTGCTGCTGACCAGGCTGTACGCACCGCTGACCGCCCTCGCGAGCGCACGGGTCGAGGTGATGAGCGCGCTGGTCAGCTTCGAGCGGGTCTTCGAGGTGCTCGACCTCGAGCCGCTGATAGCCGAGAAGCCGAACCCGGTTCCGGTGCCGGACGGACCGGTGTCGGTGGAGTTCGACAAGGTGCGCTTCGCGTACCCGTCCGCGGACAAGGTGTCGCTGGCCTCGCTCGAGGAGGTCGCGCAGCTCGACAACCGCGGCGGTGTCGAGGTCCTGCACGAGCTGTCGTTCCGCGTGGAGCCCGGCCAGATGGTCGCGCTGGTCGGCTCGTCCGGCGCGGGCAAGTCGACCATCGCGCAACTCGTGCCCCGGCTCTACGACGCCGACTCCGGCGCCGTCCGGCTGTCGGGGGTGGACGTGCGGGACCTGTCCGCGGCGTCGATCCGCGGCGCGGTCGGGATGGTCACCCAGGACGGGCACCTGTTCCACGAGTCGATCCGGGCGAATCTGCTCCTGGCCCGGCCGGGAGCGACCGAGGAGGAGCTGTGGGAGGTGCTCGGCCGGGCCCGCCTGACCGAACTGATCGCGGCCCTGCCCGACGGACTGGACACCGTCGTCGGTGAGCGGGGATACCGCCTCTCGGGCGGCGAGCGTCAGCGACTGACCATCGCCCGCCTGCTGCTCGCGCACCCGCGGGTGGTGATCCTCGACGAGGCCACCGCACACCTGGACTCCACCTCGGAGGCCGCGGTGCAGGCTGCACTCGGCGAGGCACTGGCCGGCCGGACCTCGGTGGTGATCGCGCACCGACTGTCCACGATCCGGGCCGCGGACCAGATCCTGGTCATCGAGGAAGGCCGGGTCCTCGAGCGCGGCACCCACAACGAGCTGCTCGCCGCAGGCGGACGGTACGAGGAGCTGTACCGCACCCAGTTCGCGGACACCGACGCCGACGCGAAGGTCACCGCGAGCTGAGAGTCCGGGCAGGCCGCGGTCGACGATCGCGGCCTGCCCGGTCACGGCGCTCGGATCGGGCCGGACCTATCCGGTCGCGGTGACCGCGGCCAGCACCGACTCGAGCGCCGACGCGGTGACCGAGGAGTCCAGCCCGACGCCCCACCGTGTGGTCCCGTCGATTCGGCACTGCGCGAACGTGATCGCCCGGCCGTCGCCGCCCTCGCCCACCGACTGCGCCGCCAGGCTCAGCACCTCCACCTCCCACCCGCGCTCGGACAGGATCCTGGTCAGCGCATCGACGGGTCCGCTCGCAGTCGCAGCCCCCACGACGGGTGCGCCGCCCACCGCGGCCTCGATCCGCAGCTCATCACCGGCCTCCCGGTGCTCGACCGTCCACCGCGCGAGCTCACCGCGGTTCCCGTACTCGGCGAGCAGCAGGTCCCACAGCTGCTGCGCGGTCACCTCGACCCCACTGTCGTCGGCGGTGCGCTGCACCCGACGCGCGAAGTCGATCTGCAGACCCCTTGGCAGGTCGATGCCGTACCCGCTCTGCAACAGGTACGCGATGCCACCCTTGCCGGACTGGCTGTTCACCCGGATCACGGCCTCGTAGTCGCGGCCGACGTCGCGGGGGTCGATCGGCAGATAGGGCACGTCCCATGACGCCCGGTCCGGATCCGTCCCCGCAGCCCGTGCCGCGGCGTGATGGTGGGCGAAGCCCTTCTTGATCGCGTCCTGATGAGTGCCCGAGAACGCGGTGTACACCAGGTCGCCGCCGTAGGGATGGCGCTCGTGCACGTCGATCCTGTTGCAGTGCTCCACCGTTCGGCGCACCGCGTCGAGGTCGGAGAAGTCGATCATCGGGTCGACGCCCTGGGCGTGCAGGTTCAGACCCAGCGTCACCAGGTCCACGTTCCCGGTCCGCTCGCCGTTGCCGAACAGGCAGCCCTCCACCCGCTGCGCGCCCGCCAGCACCGCCAGTTCCGCGGCCGCGACGCCGGTGCCGCGATCGTTGTGCGGGTGCACCGAGAGGATCACCGAGTCCCGCTTGGCCAGGTGTCGGTGCATGTACTCGATCTGATCCGCATAGACGTTCGGGGTGGCGATCTCCACCGTCGCGGGCAAGTTGTGGATCACCGGCCGGTCCGGGTCGGCGTCCCACAGTTCGGTGAGGCTGTTGCACACCTCGAGGACGAAGTCCGGCTCGGTCAGGTTGAACACCTCGGGCGAGAACTCGAAGCGCGTGCCGGTCGCGGTGTCGCCACACCGGGCCACGTCCTGCGCCGCGTCGAAGATCAAGCGGTGTAGCTCATCTCGATCGCGTCCGAGCACGACCGACCGCCAGGTCGGCGCTGTCGCGGTGTACATGTGCAGCACCACGTTCGGCAACCCGCGCACCGATTCGAAGGTTCGCTCGATCAGGTCGGTGCGGGCGGCGGTGAACACCACGATGGTCACGTCGTCGGGCACCAGCCCGAGCGTCGCGAGGTCGCGGACGAAATCGAAGTCGGTCTGGCTGGCGGAGGGGTAGCCGACCTCGATCTCCTTGTAGCCCATGGCGATCAGTTGCTCGAAGAAGCGGCGCTTGCGCGCCGGGTCCATCGGCTCGGCCAGCGCCTGATTGCCGTCGCGCAGGTCGACGGGCACCCAGAGAGGCGCGATGGTGGTCCGGTTCGAGGGCCACGTGCGTTCGGTCAGCGGCACCGGCACCCGGTCGATGTACGGCCGGTAGCGGTGCGAGGGCATCGGGGACGGGGCTTGGGGGTTCCAGTTCACGGTGGGTCTCCTGTGCGGATCGAGATCGATCGACCGGCACGGCCGAACCCCGCGGCGGGGAGCCGGTCCGGTCAGACCCCGCCGCGGCGTCCGAGGAGCAGTCCGCGAATGGCCACGTCGGCTAAGCTAGACGAAACCAACTTGTCTGACAACCTGAGGAGTTTGTGTGGTCGCAGCGCCCCTTCGAAATCTGCTCGCCGACCAGACCGCCGAGCTGCTGCTGGCGCGACTGAGCGCGGGCGAATGGGCGGTCGGCGCCAAACTGCCGGGCGAGACCACCCTCGCAGCCGAACTCGGCGTCGGCCGATCCACCGTCCGTGAGGCGCTCCGGATGCTCTCCGGACAGGGATTGCTGCGGTCGCGGCAGGGCGCGGGCGTGTTCGTCGAGCGCACCGAACCGGTGCCCGCCGACGGCTGGGACGGCGTGCTCCGCGCCGAGGCCATCGCCGCGGTCGTCGAGGTACGCAACGCGATCGAGGTGGAGGCCGCCCGATTGGCCGCGCAGCGCGCCACCGCGCGGGACGTGACGGCGATGCGGCGTGCACTCGGGCTGCGCTCGGCCGCCGTGACGTCGGACCATCACGCCTTCGTCGAGGCCGACATCGCGGTCCACCGCGCGGTGGTCGCGGCTGCACACAACCGGGTTCTCAGCGAACTGTTCGAAACCTTCGTGCCACGGCTGACCGAGGCGCTGGTCGAGATGATCGAGCTGTTGGACCTCCGCGAGACGGACCAGGAACCGAACTCGGACGAGCACCTCGCCCTGGTGGAGGCGATCGCGGCGGGCGACGAGGAGGCCGCCGTCCGGGTCAGCCGCGCGCACCTCGGCGCGATGCTCGCGGCGGTCCGGACGCCCCGCTGACGGCGGCGATCGGCACCACCCGGCGAGGGGGCGTCAGGCGGACCAGCGCCCGGTGGCCGCGAAGGCCTCCAGCACCGCGGTCGGCTCGGTCAGGTCCATCCCCTCGCCGCGCACCCACTCGTCGTTGAAGTACGTTCCCGCGTACCGTTCCCCGCCGTCGCAGAGCAGGGTCACCACGCTGCCCGTGCGGCCGGCGGCCAGCATCTCCGCGATCACGCCGAACGCGCCCCACACGTTGGTCCCGGTGGACCCGCCGACCCGTCGGCCGAGGACCTCGCTCACGTGCCGGGCGGCCGCGATCGACCCCGCGTCCGGCACCGGCACCATCCGGTCCACGACCTGCCCGACGAACGAGGGCTCGACCCGCGGCCTGCCGATGCCCTCGATCCGCGACGGCATCCCGGTCTCGTAGGCGGCGGACGCGGTCTCATAACCACCGATGAACGCGGAGTTCTCTGGATCGACCACCAGCAGCCGGGTGGCGTGCCTGCGGTACCGGATGTATCGCCCGATGGTGGCGCTGGTGCCGCCGGTGCCCGCACCGACCACGACCCAGTCCGGGATCGGGTGCTGCTCGAGCGTCATCTGCTGGAAGATCGACTCGGCGATGTTGTTGTTCCCGCGCCAGTCGGTGGCCCGCTCCGCGTGGGTGAACTGGTCCATGTAGTGGCCGTTGCACTGGGACGCGAGCCTGCTCGCCTCCGCGTAGATCTCCGAGGGGCGATCGATGAAGTGGCAGCTGCCGCCCTGCGCCTCGATGAGCGCGATCTTCGCGGGGCTGGTGCTCCGCGGCATCACGGCGACGAAGTCCAGGCCGAGCAGCTTCGCGAAGTAGGCCTCGCTGACCGCGGTCGACCCCGACGACGCCTCGATCACCGTGGTGCCCTCGGTCACCCACCCGTTGCAGATGGCATACAGGAACAGCGACCGCGCGAGCCGATGCTTGAGGCTTCCGGTGATGTGGGTGGACTCATCCTTGAGATAGAGCTGGATGTTCCACTCGGCCGGCAGCGGATAGCGCAGCAGGTGGGTGTCCGCACTCCGCTGGGAATCGGCGTCGATCAGCCGAACCGCGTTGTCCACCCAGTCCCTGGGCGCGCTGTGGTCGACGACCCCCATCGCGGCGGTCACTTGCGGCCGTCTGCGTCACCGGATCCGTCGCCGCGCAGCTTGGCCCGCAGATCGTCGCGGTCCGCCCGGCGCTGGGCATCCACCGCGGAGATCTCCTCGTTGACCCGGGTACGCAGCTTGCCGAACAGCACGAGCGAGAGCGGCAGCGCGATGATCACCGCGAAGATCAGTGCCACCAGCAGCGGCACGTCCACGTTCAGCAGCACACTGACCCCGAGGATGATCGCCGCGATCAGGACGACGAGACCCAGTCGGGCCACGGTGTACAGACCGAGGTCCCGCGCCAGCGAGCGTTTGGCGTTCGACGGGGCGGGGTTCTGCGAGGAATCAGTCACCCTCCCAGGTTACCGACCCGCCGATCACCGGCCCCGGGTGCCGGACTTATCCGATTTGCGAATTACTTCCGCTTTACCAAATCGGGATCGTTCGAGTACCCGGGGCACCGGGTGCCAGGATGTCCGCACGTTCGTACCGCACAAGCGCATGGAGGATTCTCGATGAGCGCCCCGTCGTTCCGCGCCGCCCAGGAATCGCTGCTGACCCCAGGTCAGGTTGCCGCCCTGTTCCACGTCGACCCGAAGACGGTCACCCGATGGGCTCACGCCGGACGCCTCGGCTCCCTGCGCACCCCCGGCGGTCACCGCCGATTCCGCGAGTCCGAGGTGATGGAGCTGCTGCAGTCGCTGACCACCGAGGCCACCACCCGCTGACAGAGCCCGGCCCGCCGCCTCACGTCCGCTCGGGTTCCGGCGGCACGGCCGCACCCTCGCGTGCATCGCGCTCGGCCCACTCGAGCAGCGGCGCTATGTCGAACGTCGCGTCGTCGATCCCCTTGTGCAGGTCGCCGAGCTCCGCGAATCGAGCGGGCATCGTGCCGATGGTGAAGTCCTCGGGCCGCGCATCGTCGACCTCGTCCCAGCGCAGCGGCGCCGACACCCGCGCGTCCGGGACACCGCGCACCGAGTACGCCGCGGCCATCGTGTGGTCGCGGGCGTTCTGGTTGTAGTCGACGAACAGCGCCGCCGGGTCCCGATCCTTGCGCCACCAGGCGGTGGTCACCTCCTCGGGCGCGCGCCGCTCGACCTCCCGCGCGAACGCAAGCGCCGCCAGCCGGACGTCGCCGAAATCGTGCTCCGGCGCGATCCGGACGTAGACGTGCAAGCCGCGCCCGCCGGACGTCTTCGGCCACCCGGTCGCGCCGATCTCGTCGAGCATCTCGTGGACGACGGCCGCGACGCGGCGCACCCGACCGAAGTCGCACTCCGGCATCGGATCCAGGTCGATCCGCCATTCGTCGGGCTTCTCTGTGTCACCGCGACGGCTGTTCCATGGATGGAACTCGACCGTACTCATCTGCACCGCCCAGGCAACGGCTGCCAGTTCGGTAACGCACAGCTCGTCGGCATACCTGTCATAGCGCGGGAAATGCAGGCGGACCGTCTCCAGCCAGGACGGCGCGCCGCGCGGGATCCGCTTCTGGTGCACCTTCTCCCCCGCCAATCCCTCGGGGAACCTGTGCAGCATGCACGGCCGCTCGTAGAGCGCGCGCACGATGCCGTCGCCTACGGACAGGTAGTACTCGACGAGGTCGAGCTTTGTCGCCCCGGTTGCGGGAAAATAGACGCGATCCGGGTTCGAGACACGCACCACCCGGCCGTCGACCTCGATCTCGACGGCCGGACTCCCGCCCTTGCTGGCAGCCATGGTTCACAACGTATCCGGATCCGACGCCCGCTGGGCGGGATCTCGCCCTCGACATCGCCGATCCCGTGCGATACTGCAACACGTTCTACTTCGGGACACCGGTCCCGACCGTCCGATCAGGCTCGACAGCAGATGAGGTTTGCATGAGCGACACCGCCACACAGGCCGCCGGCGACAGCGTCACACCAGCAGTAGCGGGCTGGTTCACCACCGGCCCGGCACCGGCCCTGATCGGCACCTCGTGCCAGTCGTGCGGCACGATCTCGTTCCCGCGGGAGACCACCTTCTGCAAGAACCCCGCCTGCTCGGGCGAGGAATTCGAGGACGTCGAGCTCTCCCGCCACGGCAAAGTGTGGTCGTACACCGACGCCCAGTACCAGCCGCCGGCCCCGTACATCCCGACCACCGACCCGTACGTGCCGTTCGCACTTGCCGCGGTCGAGCTGCCGGAGGGCCTCGTCGTGCTCGGACAGGTGGCCGACGGCTTCGGCGTCGACGACCTGAAGGTCGGCGACGACGTCGAGTTGGTCGTCGAACCCCTCTACACGGACGAGACCGGCGTGCGCACCATCTGGCGCTGGAAGCCGACCACCACCGACACGAACCCGAACGGAGCACAGGCATGAGCGGCGCAGGATCCAACAACGACGTCGCGATCCTCGGTGTGGGGATGCACCCCTGGGGCAAGTGGGGCCAGTCGTTCGTCAAGTACGGCGTCGCGGCGGCCCGTGCCGCCCTCGCCGACTCCGGCGTGAACTGGCAGGACGTCGACTTCATCGTCGGCGGCGAGACCGTCCGCAACGGCTACGGCGGATACGTCGCGGGCGCGACCTTCGCCCAGGCCCTCGGCTGGAACGGCGCCCGCGTCGCCACCTCGTACGCGGCGTGCGCCACCGGCGCACAGGCCCTGGACACCGCCCGCGCGCGGATCCTCGCCGGCCTGAGCGAGGTCGCCCTTGTCGTCGGGGCCGACACCACCCCGAAGGGCTTCCTGGCCCCGGTCGCAGGCGAGCGCTGGGACGACCCGGACTGGCTGCGGTTCCGCCTGATGGGCATGACCAACCCGGCGTACTTCGCGCTCAACGCGCGCCGCCGCATCGACCTCTACGGTGCGACCCCGGAGGACTTCGCCGCGGTCAAGGTCAAGAACGCCAAGCACGGCCTGAACAACCCGAACGCCCGGTACCGCAAGGAGGTCACGGCGGCCGACGTGCTGGCCTCCCCCGTGGTGTCCAACCCCCTGCACCTGCTGGACATCTGCGCGACCTCCGACGGCGGCGCGGCGATCATCCTCACCTCGATGGAGTACGCCCGCAAGATGGGCATCGCGGAACCGGTTCGGATCAAGGCGATCTCGACCGTCACGCCGACCTTCCCGCAGACCATCATGGACATGCCGAACTTCTCCACCGACTCGGCCTCCGCGGTGCCCGCCCCGGAGCGGACCTTCAAGGAGTCGATCGGCTACGCGGCGTACGAGGAGGCAGGCATCTCGCCGGAGGACGTCGACGTCGCCGAGGTCTACGACCTGGCCACCTCGGTCGAGCTGGACTGGATCGAGGACCTCGCGCTGTGCAAGCGCGGCGAGGCCGAGCACCTGCTGCGCGCGGGCGAGACCACCATCGGCGGCCGGATCCCGGTCAACCCGTCCGGCGGCCTGGCCTGCTTCGGCGAGGCCGTGCCCGCCCAGGCGCTGGCGCAGGTCTGCGAGCTCACCTGGCAGCTGCGCGGGCAGGCGGAGGGCCGTCAGGTCGAGGGTGCCCGCATCGGCATCACGGCGAACCAGGGCCTGTTCGGCCACGGCTCCTCGGTGATCGTCTCGGCCTGACATCACACGCCTGTCACGAACGGGCGGTCATCGGAGCATCGGTCGACAGACCTGCCCGAAGACCGCCCGTTCGTGTGTTCAGACAATGGTGCCGCCGCGCCGTGACGCGGCTACGCTCGAATCAAGGAGGTGCGTCGTGATCTATCTGGTGACGCTGATAGCGCTGGTGATACTGGCGGTGCTGTTGTGGAAGGCCTTCGGCCCCGACACCTCCGCGCCGCCCGCGGGACGTGTTCTCGGTCCGGACGACGACCCGGAATTCTTGTGGCGGATGAACCGTCGGGCCCACCCCACCACGGGCGAGAACCCCGAGAGCGGCCCGGTCGACCCCAAGGAGTGAGCGGCACGCCAGGTGATCAGGACGGCGTGATCAGGACGGCGGCGATCAGGGAGTCGGCGGCTTCGCCATCTCCTTGAACAGCTTGCTCGTCATCTTCACGGCCTGGTCCGAGCCGTCCGCGTCCTTGACGAAGACCGCGAACGCCAGATCGCCCTTCGACCCGTAGAACCACCGGTCGTCCTCGAACGAGCCGGTCATCCCGATGAGGTCGCCTTGATCGGCCAGCATCGAGGCGGGCCCGCGGTGCACGTTCTCCCACATCATCGTGCGCAGCCGGTCGTTCACCTCCCGTGGCATCGGTGCGGGCGACTCGTCGGTGGTGGCCGGCTGACCTGCGGCGATCACCGGCACCGCGGTCGATCCGCGGGCGACCGAGGCCGCGACGAGGGTCATCCCGAGGGGGCTGACCTTCACCTGCTTGTCCGTGTCGGGTCCCGACTCCGTCCGCATGAGGTTGGCGCCCTTACCGTCGAGGTCGTCGGTCCGCTGTTCCAGGCCGGGCATCTTGTAGTCCATACCGAGGCCGAGCTGGCGGGCGGCGTGCTGGATGTCGGTGTTCTGCGCGGTCGCCGCGGCGCCGACGAGATCGAGGGCCGACCCGGCCGGGAACTGCCCGGTGAACGCCACCGGACCCATCTCCGCAGCCTGATTGTTCTGGGTGACCGCCAGCACCGCTCCGGTGGAGGGCTGCATCATCACGATGACGGCGGGCGTGCCGACGCTGACCACCGCCTCCTCTGCGGCCAGCTGCACCCGCGGGTCGAGGGTGGACCGGATGTCGGGCCCGGGCGGCCCCTGGAATCCGGTCTGCCGGATCAGCGTGCCGTCGGGGTCGACCGCGTGCACCGCCCAGCCCGCGGTCTCGTCTCGGTTGAGCTGCCAGACGTTGCGCATGGCGTCGACCATCGGCCCGGACACCCGGCGGTCGTTGCTGATCAGCTTGAGTCTCTGATCGATAACGACGCCGGGAACGGCCCGCAGGTCGTCCTCGAGCACCGCGAAGTCGTCGTCGCGCAGGCTCACCGCGGTGATCCGCTGGCCCGGCGTCGCGGCCAGTTCCTGCATCAACGTGGGCCCGGTGATGAGCGGCGCGACCGGCTCGATGACCTTTGCCAGCCTGTTCGTGCTGAGCACCGGGTCGGGCATGGCGCCGGGGTCGAGGGTGACCGTGTTGATGCGCTGCTCGGTCATCATCAGGTTCCCGGCGATGTCGAACACCCGCGGGGGCGCGGCATCCGTGCGGTCGTAGCGGAGGGTCCGGCCGTGCCCCAGCCCCGGCGCGAGGGTCTGCGGTTGCCACGAGACCCGCCAGCCGATGCTGAGCTTCCTGACGCGGCCATCGATGTTGTACTGCCAGTTCTTTCCGTCGCCGAAGCTCCAGTCCGCGGTCGCGTTGAAGATCCCGGCGTCGTCACCGAGCGGGATGTACTGGTTGACGTCGAACGTGGCCTTCTCGGCGTGCAGGCCGTCGAAGGCCTGGGTGATGGCCGCCTCGGCCGCCGCCGGGTACGAGGTCAACTCGGCTGCCTCGCCGATGTCGCCCTCGGTGAGGGCGGCGGCGAAGCGCTCGACCACGGATTCGGGGTCGGTCTTGGGCCCATCGAAGAACCCGCTCACCACCCCGACCGCAAGCGAGAGTGCCGTGGCCAAGGCAATGCCGTTCCACATCCGAAGCTTGTGCCGGACCGCGCGCATGTTCCGATCATCCGCCCGAAGACCGTTATCGCAGCGAACACGGGGTCACAAGTCCGCCACAGTTGGGTGACGTTGCGCGAACGCTGAGGCTGACCTTCAGGGTCGGGTCACGCGATGCTCACGGCCCGATCACGAGCAAATCGCTTGCGTCAGAGCCGATCTTGCATCGCAAAACTGGACATCGGGAAGTCCGCGGCGACAGCCGCGGCCAGCTCGAGCAGGGCGTTCCTGGTCTGCGGGCGGAGCCGGTCGAGGTCGATCTCGGCGCCCTCCTCCAGGTGCGGGTCGAACGGGATCAGGCGAACCGCCCGGCAGCGCTGCTCGAAGTGCTCGACGACCTTCGCGAGGTCCACCTTGCCCGAACGCGGGCGCACGGCATTGACCACCGCCACCGACTTGCTCACCAGGTCCGCGTAGCCGTGCGCGTCGAGCCAGTCCAGCGTCGCCGACGCGCTGCGGGCGCCGTCGACGGAGCCCGAGCTCACCACGACCAGCGAGTCGGCCTCCTCGAGGATGGTCTGCATCGCCGAGTGCATGAGTCCGGTGCCGCAATCGGTCAGCACGATCGAGTAGAACTTCTCGAGCATGTCGATGGTCGTCGAGTAGTCCTCGGCACTGAAGGCCTCGGAGACGGCCGGGTCGCTGTCCGAGGCGAGCACCTCGAGGCGATGCGCGCTCTGCGACGTGTACCCGCGCACGTCGCTGTACTTCTCGATGCTGTCGGCGTCGCGCAGCAGGTTACGCACGGTCGCGGGCGTCTCGAGCGGGATCTTCTGGCTCAGGGTGCCGCGGTCCGGGTTCGCGTCGACCGCGATCACCCGGTCGCCGCGCAGCGAGGAGAAGGTGGACCCGAGCGTCGCGGTCGTCGTGGTCTTGCCGACGCCGCCCTTGAGGCTGAGCAGCGCGATCTTGTAGCAGCCCTGCAGCGGCTGGTTGACCTGTTTGGTCAGCTCCAGGCGGCGCTGTTCCTTGGCGCTGTTGCCGACGTTGATGTACCGGCCCGACAGTTGGTAGAGCGCCTTGCGCCACCCCGCGGTCGGGGCCGGCTTGACCTGCTTGAGCAGCAGCGACGTCGACAGGTCGCGGGCCGAGACGACGTGGTGTCGCTCGGGTGCTTGCTGGGCGGCCGCGGGTCCGGCCTGCGCGGACGGCTGTGCCGCCTCCGGACTCACGGACTCCCACGAACCGACGTTGTTCTGCGCCACGGCGGCACTCCCCCTGTTGCTGACACTTCCCCCAGGACTCGCCCCAGCGCCGAGTCCGCGCTGGACAATAGCAGGCCGCGCGGTCTGGTTCCTATCGGAGAATCAGTTGAGACCGGCGTAGGAGTGCAGGCCGGAGACCACCATGTTGATGATGAACAGGTTGAAGAGCATCGCGACGAACCCGGCGATGTTGATCCACGCGGCCCTGGTGTCCCGCCAGCCGGAGGTCGCCCTCGCGTGCAGGTAGGCGGCGTAGATCACCCAGGCGATGAAGGACACGGTCTCCTTGGGGTCCCAGCCCCAGAACCGGCCCCAGGCCGCTTCGGCCCAGATGGCGCCGAGGATCACGCCCGCACCGAACAGCGGGAAGGCGATGATGGTGGTCTTGTAGGCCAGCCGGTCGAGGGTCTGCGCGTCGGGCAGCCGCTCCGCGACCTTGCCCCAGAAGCCGTCGCCCTCCTCGCCCTTCGGCTGCCGCATCCGGAGCAGGAACATCAGGCTGGCGACGCCGGAGACCAGGAAGATGCCGCTGCCGGTGGCCACGATGGTGACGTGGATGGGCAGCCAGTACGAGCGCAGCGCGGGCACGACCGGGGCGGCGTCGGCGTAGAGCACGGTGGCCGCGAGGAACATCAGCGGGATCACCACGACGAGCACGAACACCCACAGCGAGCGGTAGGTCTGCTTGCGCAACAGCACCAACCCGATCAGCATCGCGGCCGCGGTCGCCATCGTGACGAACTCGTACATGTTGCCGAGCGGGAACCGTTCGGTGGCGAAGCCGCGGAGCACGATCGAGCCGATGTGCAGCGCGACGCCGACCACCAGCAGCGAAAGTGCCATGTTGCCGAGCCGCTCGGACCACGGCTTACGTGGCGCCTCGACCACCTTGCCGGGCACGGACGGCGCCGCGGGAGCGGTGACGCCACCCGCGGCCACCAGCTCGCGCGCCTCGCGAGCCTGGACCTCGTTCGCCCGCGCTGTCGCGTACTGGGCGATCAGCAGCACGAAGGCCAGGACGTAGATCGCGAACGCAGACTCGAACGCCCAGTCGCTGTACTGGGCAATGGTCTCGTTGATCGGCATGGTTTTCTCCTGCGCCTCAGGCGCGGTTCTCCGAGGTGATCTTCGTGTTCAGGTCCGCGAGCAGACGGCTGCTCAACCGGTCGAACTCGTCGCCCCAACCGGCCTGGTCGGTGCGGGCGAGCCCGCCCAGTTCTACTACGGTACGTCGTCGATGCGGATCCAATGTATCCGACACCGTGTCGGCATCCGGATCGGCGGGGTACACACGCACCCAGATCCGGCGCCGCTTGATCAGCAGCGACACCAACAGGCCCGCCATCATCGAGATCGCGAACACCAGCACCCACTGCTGCGCGGGGTCGTGCGAGACCTGGAGGTTGACGAATTCCTTGGCCCCGTCGAACTGCACCTTGGTGCCGTCCGCCAGGGTCGCGCTCTCGCCCGGCCGCAGGTTGACGCGGTCCTGCTTGGCCATCCGGCCCTGGTTGACGAGCTCCTTGCTGAGTGAGAACAGCGACTGGGGGTTGCCGGTGTCGAGCCCGGTGTCGCCCTTGTAGATGTCGATCGCGACGGCCGGGTCGGTCATCGCCGGGTAGCTCGAGGCCAGCAGGTTGCCGTGGAACAGCGCGGTCGGCGCGAACAGCCCCTCGATGCCGATCTGGTTCTTGCGACGCTCGGTGGAATCGGGGTACATCCCGCCAGGCGGGTCGAACCGCATCGCCCCACTCGAGAGGAAGGTGGTCGCGTCGTCGGGACGCCACTGCAGCGTCTCGGTGCGCGTCTCCCCGTTCGGGAAGGTCACGGTGAACGTCGGCGCGTAGCCGTGGCCCTGCAGGTACACCCGGTCGCCCGCGACCCGCAGGGGGTGGTTCACCTGCAGCCGCTCCTCGCGCCAGGTGTTGTTCGCCAGGTCGTCGCCTGCCTGGTACTCGATGTTGGAGGTGAACATCTCGGCCTGGCCGTTGTCCAGGTAGTCGGCCTTGAAGTCCTTGACCTTCACGCACAACGGCGTCAGACCAGTGCCGTCCTCGGAATAGCCGGCCCGGAACCCATCGAACGCGGCTGGCGAGGTGGTGCAGAAGCCCGGGCCGCCGTCGGCGATCACCACGACGTTGCCCTCGTAGCTCATCAGCTTGCCGATGGCGATCGCGGCGAGCAGGCCGACCAGCGACAGGTGGAAGAGCAGGTTGCCCGCCTCGCGCAGGTAGCCCTTCTCCGCCGACACCGTGACCTCGCCCGGCTTGCCCGCCCGCAGCTCGTCGCCAGTGCGGGTGACCGTGCGCCAGCCGCGCAGCTGCCCGCGGACCAGGGCCGCGACGGCCTCCGGCTCGTCGGCGACGGTGACCTCGGTGTGGTGCGGGAGCCGGGCCAGGTTGCGCGGCGCCGCGACCGGCTTGGTGCGCAGCGCCTTGTAGTGCTCCCAGCAACGGGGCGTGATGCAGCCGACCAGCGAGATGAACAGCAACGCGTACACGGCGGTGAACCAGAAGCTGCCGAACACGTCGAACAGTTCCAGCTTGTCCATCAGCGGACCGAGGGTGGGCCGGTTCGCGATGTACTCGTCGACCTTGCCCGCGTTCAGGCTGCGCTGCGGCAGCAGTGCGCCGGGGATGGCCGCGAATGCCAGCAGGAACAGCAGCACCAGCGCGGTCCGCATGGAGGTGAGGCCGCGCCAGGTGTTGCGCACCAGCGCGACACCTCGTCCGGCGAGGGACTGGCGCCGCGGCGGCGTCGAGGCCGGCCTGTCTTCTGTCACCGTCATATCGGCAACGTCACCTCCGAGATGAACGCGTCACGAACCCAACCAACGAAGACGTCCCAGGCGCCGGTGACCAGGGCGATGCCCACCGCCACCAGCATCAGGCCGCCGAAAATCTGAATGGCGCGCGCATTGCGGCGCAGCCAGCCGACCCCACGCAGCGCGCTAACCGAGCCGAACGCCAGGATCACGAACGGCAGCCCGAGGCCGATGCAGTACGCCACGATCAGGGCCACGCCCCTCGCGGCGGTCGCACCCTCGGTGCCCGCCGCCACGGACAGCACCCCGGCGAGGGTCGGTCCGAGGCACGGCGTCCACCCGAGCCCGAACACCGCCCCGAGCAGCGGCGCGCCGATCAGCCCGGACACCCGACGCGGCTCGAAGCGCACGTCCCGCTGCAGCGCGGGCACCAGCCCGATGAACACCAGGCCCATCGCGATGGTGATCACGCCGCCGACCCGCTGCAGCACCTCCCGGTTGACGGTGAGGGCGGAGATCAGGCCGAACACCGAGGCGGTCGCCAGCACGAAGACCACGGTGAACCCGAGCACGAACAGCCCGGCGGCGCCTGCGACCCGCAGGCGCGCGGCGGACCTGGTGTCGGCCTCGGTCTTGAGGGCACCCGCCTCGGCCGCGGTCACCGCGGGTGCGTCCGCGCCGACGATTCCGGCGAGGTAGGACAGGTAACCAGGCACCAGCGGCACCACACACGGCGAGGCGAAGGACACCAGTCCCGCGAGCATGCAGGCGCCGAAGGCGAGCAGCAGCGGCCCGGAGGCCGCGGTGTTGCCGAAGGTCTCACCGATCCCGGCGGCCAGGACGGCGTCGTTCATGGTGCTCACTGTTCCCGCGCAACCCTCTCCACCACCGGCTGGAGATCCTCCGCCAGCAACGCCTTGAGGTACACCGCGGCGACCCGGTGCTCCTTGTCGAGCACCAGGGTGGACGGGATGACGCTCGTCGGGAACTTGCCGCCGAGCGCGGTCAGCGTGCGCATCGACGGGTCGTAGACCGACGGATAGCCGACGTTGTTGTCGGTGACGAAGTCCTTGGCCTTGTCCTGCTGCAGATCCCGGACGTTGATGCCGAGGAAGGCGACGCCGAGATCCTTGGTGTTCTCGTAGACCTTCTCGAGGTCGTCGGCCTCACCGCGGCACGGTCCGCACCACTGGCCCCAGAGGTTGATGACCACCGGCTGACCCTCGAAATCGGACAGCGACGTGGTCTTGCCCTCGACCATGAGGTCGGGCCCGGAGATGTTGCCAATGGTCCCGCGTTCGCTGGGCGGGTCGTAGAAGATCTCCGTCTGCCCGCCGGGCGAGACGAAGTCGAACGTGCCGCCCTGCGCGACGGCGTCGGTGCCGGTGCCGCAGCCGGCGGTGACGGCGGCGACCGCCAGCACCGCGGCTGCCACCCGGGCGACCCGCCTCATGCCCCGGTCACCCTCGGATCGGATGCGCCCGCGGGCTCCGAGTAGACGATGTCGACCAGGGTGTCGCCCTCGTAGACCAGCGAGGTCAGCGAGGCCAGTCCGCACTGGCGGTGCCGCGGGTCGTGCCAGAGCCGCTCGCCCTGCAGGAAGCGGCGCAGCGTCCACACCGGCAGCTGGTGGCTGACGCACACGGCCTCGTGCCCGACGGCGGCGACGCGCGCGGTGTTGACGGCGGCGAGCATGCGGTGCGCGATCTGCAGGTACGGCTCGCCCCAGGACGGGGTGAACGGGTCGCGCAGCTTCCACCAGTGCCGCGGCCTGCGCAGGGCACCGTCGCCGACCGAGACCTTGAGCCCCTCGAACTCGTTGCCCGCCTCGATCAGGTTGTCGTCGGTGACGAGGGTCAGCCCGTGCTCGCCCGCGATCGGCGACGCGGTCTCCTGCGCGCGCTGCAGCGGCGAGGCGACGACGTGGGTGATGTCGTGGTCGGCGAGCACCGAGGCGACCGTGCGGGCTTGCGCCTGGCCGGTCACGGACAGCCGGTAGCCGGGCAGCCTGCCGTACAGGATGCCCTTCGGGTTGTGCACCTCGCCGTGACGAAGGACGTGCACGATGGTGCGCGACTCGGCGGGGTCGGGCGTCGGCGTCTGCTGCAGGGTGCTCACGTGGATTGGCTCCGTGATCTAGGGGTTGCTGGATCTAGGTGGTGGGTGCCTGCGCGGCCGCGGCCGCCTTGGCTGCGGCCGGCAACGCGGCGGCGATACGGTCGAACGCGGCGTCGTCGAGGGCCGCGGAGACGAACCAGGCCTCGTAGGCGCTCGGGGGTGCGTAGACGCCGCGGGAGAGCAGCGCATGGAAGAAGGCGGGGAAGCGCCAGGTGTCGCTCGCCTTCGCCTCCGCGTAGTTGGTGACAGGGCGGTCGGCGAAGAACACGCTCACCATGGTGCCTGCAAATTGCACCTGGTGCCGCACGCCTGCCTCGGTGAGGGCGTCGCCGAGCATCCGGCCGAGGGTCGCGGAGTTGCGTTCGAGGGCGTCGTACACGCTCTGATCTGCGGCGCGGAGGCTGGCGAGGCCCGCGGCGACGGCGACGGGGTTCCCGGACAGGGTGCCCGCCTGGTACACCGGGCCGGCGGGTGCGAGGTGGCCCATCACGTCGGCGCGGCCGCCGAACGCCGCGGCGGGCAGTCCCCCGCTCATCACCTTGCCGAAGGTCATCAGGTCGCCCGCGACGCCGTCGATCCCGTACCAACCGGCCGAGCTGACGCGGAAGCCGGTCATCACCTCGTCCATGATCAGCAGCGCGTCGTGCGCGGTGCACAGCCGGCGCAGGCCCTCGTTGAACCCGGGCTTCGGCGCGACGGCGCCCATGTTGCCCGCCGCGGCCTCGGTGATGACGCACGCGATCTGCTGGGGGTTCGCGGCGAAGGCCTGCGCGACCGCGTCCAGGTCGTTGTAGGGCAGCACGATCGTGTCGGAGGCCTGCGCGCCGGTGACGCCGGGCGAGGTGGGCAGCCCGAGGGTGGCGACGCCGGAACCCGCGTCAGCGAGGAGGGCGTCCACGTGGCCGTGGTAGCAGCCGGAGAACTTGATGATCTTGGAGCGGCCGGTGAACCCGCGGGCCAGCCGGACCGCGCTCATGGTGGCCTCGGTGCCGGAGTTGACCAGGCGGACCTGCTCGACGGGACCGACCCGGTCGACGATCGCCTCGGCGAGCTCGATCTCACCCTCGGTGGGGGCTCCGAACGAGAGCCCGGTGGTCGCGGCCTTCTGCACGGCCTCGACGACCGCCGGGTGCGCGTGCCCGAGGATCATCGGTCCCCATGAGCAGATGAGGTCGACGTAGTCGTTGCCGTCCACGTCGGTGAGCGTGTAGCCGGACGCCTTGGCTATGAAGCGGGGTGTGCCGCCCACCGATTGGAACGCCCGCACCGGGGAGTTGACGCCCCCGGGGATGACGGCGCCCGCCCGCTCGAAGAGCTGCGCTGAGGTGCTGGCGGGCTGAAAAGAGGCGCTGGTGGGAGCAGTCACGGCCTCCAGTGTCCCAGTTCGCGAGAATTTGCCAACGACAGGGTGTAGGAGAGGAGCCTGCGGAGCGACCGAGGTCACAGCGGAGGGGACCGACATCACAGCGCAGCGGGCCCCTAAGCCGTGATGTCAGGATGTTCGGCATGGAACCCATGCTGGACGCACTGCAGGCGCACCGACACGAGCTCTACGAACACTTCCAGGCCGCCCGGGTCGCCGTGTCCTCGGACGGCAGGGAGGTCTCCTTCATGGCCCCCGTCGAGACCGGCGTCGAGGTCGGCGGGTTCGCGGTGATCGAGTTCGAGGGCGCGCGCCGGGTCGCGGTCCAGGTGCGCGAGGTCCGCATGGTCGAGCGGGAGGGTCCGCAGCTCGACTTCGCGGTGCGCGACCAGATGGCCAAGCTCGGCGTCGTCGCGGCCAGCGCCCGTCCGATGATGCGATCGCTCAGCGGCAATGCGACCACGCTCGGCGAGTTCGACGGCGACTTCTTCCTCGAGCGGCATGCGGTCGAGCCGTTCGGCGAGCGCCCGATCCGGCCCGCGACAGAGGACGAGGTCGGCCTGATCGCCGGCGGCCTGACCGGGACCGCCGCCGCCATCGAGATCGGGGTGCTGCGGCAGGCGTCGAGCGTCCCGGCCCGGCTGCGATCGACGGGGTTCGCACGTCACACCTTCATGTGCGGGCAGTCCGGCTCCGGCAAGACCTACACCACCGGGGGCCTGCTCGAACGACTGCTGGGCTCGACCGAGCTGCCGATCATGGTGCTCGACCCGAACTCCGATCACGTGTTCCTCGGGTCCTGTGACCCCGAGGACTGCTCGCCCGCCGCCGCCCGTCACCGTGAGGTCGCGGCCGGGGTGCACGTGGCGCGGGCCCGTGGCTACGGCGCCGCGCACACGCTGTGCCTGGACTTCAGCGACCTCGACCTCGACGTCCAGGCGCTGCTGCTTCGGATGGACCCGATCCGCGACCTCGACGATTTCCGTGCGCTGCGACAGGTCACCGAAACGTTGACGGCGCCGTACTCCGTCGATGACCTGGAGGCCGCTGCCGCCGCCCACCACGACACCGAGCGACTGGCCGCCCGGATCGGCAACCTCCGGATCGGCGAGTGGGACCTGTGGCGGCGCGGCGACGAGCGCTCCGCGATCGAGTACGACGTGAGCCTCGCACGCTGCATCGTCGTCGACATCGGGAGCCTCTCGCGGCCGGACGAGCGGACCGCGGTCGCGCTGGCGATCCTGGGCAGGCGGTGGGCGGGCCGCCGGGACCGCGAGCCGGTGCTGCTCGTCATCGACGAGGCGCACAACGTGCTGCCCGCCACCACCGAGGACCCGCTGCTGGCGGCGACCGCCGAACTCGGCGCGCTGATCGCAGGCGAGGGCCGCAAGTTCGGGCTGCACCTGTTCGTCGCCACCCAGCGGCCGGGCAAGGTGCACCCCAACGTGGTCTCGCAGTGCGACAACCTGGTGCTGATGCGGATGAACGGCGCCGCCGACATCGAGGACCTGAGCACCCTGTTCTCACACGTGCCCGCGCCGATGCTGCACCGCGCGACCGGATTCGGGCTCGGTCAGGCGCTGTTCGCCGGGCCGATCGCGCCGGTGCCGCTGCTCGCCCAGGTGGGTACCCGGGTCAGTCCCGAGGGCGGCGGCGACGTGCCGACGACCTGGGCGGGCTGAGGCCCCGCCTCAGAGGACCGGGCTGGGGCTGTCCACGATCAGGCCGTGGCAGACGCCGGTCGGCAGGCAGACCTCGTTGATCCGGACCATCCCGATCCGGGCGCCGTCGACGAGCCGGTAGAAGGAGAAGTTCCGGCCGTCGATGCTGTGCGCGCGGACGCCGGGCACCGAGGTGAAGTCCTTGTTGGTGTTCAGCACGTCGTCCTCGGTGAGCACCGGGTTGACCTGGTACTCGGTGTGACTGCCGTCGACGAGCAGGGTGTACGGGGCGGCAGACGCCGCGGGGGCTGCCGTGGCCGTCGCGGCCGTACCGGCGGCGATGGCGATTGCTCCGAGTGATCCGGCGACGATGCGGGTGACTGAGCTCATAAGTAGTCGATAGAACACGACTCGTGCACGGTTCGCCAGCGCAACGAGTACCGATCCGGTCACGGCAATGGCGTCAGAGGTTTCCGCGTGCCGCCTGCTCGCGCTCGATCGACTCGAACAGGGCCCGGAAGTTGCCCTTGCCGAAGCCGAGCGAGCCGTGCCGCTCGATCAGCTCGAAGAACACCGTCGGCCGGTCGCCGAGCGGCCTGGTGAAGATCTGCAGCAGGTAGCCGTCCTCGTCCCGGTCCACCAGCACCCCGCGGCGTTTGAGCTCGGCGACGGGCACCCGCACCCGACCGATCCGGGCCCGTAGCTCGGGGTCGTCGTAGTAGGCGTCGGGGGTGTCAAGGAACTCGACGCCCTCCGCGCGCAGCGCGTCGACGGTGCGCAGGATGTCGCTGGTGGCAAGCGCGAGGTGCTGGCAGCCGGGTTCTCCGTAGAACTCGAGGTACTCGTCGATCTGCGACTTCTTCTTTCCGGGCGCCGGCTCGTTGAGCGGGAACTTGACCCGGTGGTTGCCGTTCGCGACGACCTTGGACATCAGCGCCGAGTACTCGGTGGCGATGTCGCCCCCGACGAACTCGGCCATGTTGGTGAAGCCCATGACCCGGTTGTAGAAGCGCACCCAGTGATCCATCCGGCCCATCTCGACGTTGCCGACGGCGTGGTCGAGCGCCTGGACGAGGCGCTCGGGCGCACCGGGGCGGCGGACGAATCCCGAACTGCGCGGGGCGAATCCGGGCAGGTACACCCCGCCGTAGCGGCTGCGGTCGACGAGCGTGTGCCTGGTGCTGCCGTAGGTGGCGATGGCGGCGCGGCGCACCGTGCCGAAGTCGTCGGTGAGGTCGTGCGGTTCCTCGAGGACCGTGGCGCCCTGCGACCGCGCCCGCTCGATGCAGCGGTCCACGTCGAGCACCTCCAGCGCCAGGTCCACCACGCCGTCGCCGTTTCGGCGGTGCCGGTCGGCGAGCGGGCTGTCGGGGCTGACCGCCCCCTCGAGGACGAACCGGACGGAGCCGGACTCGAGCACGAACGACTTGTGGTCGCGCTGACCGGTTTCCGGCCCCGCGTACGCGACCAGGGTCATGCCCCAGGTGGAGACGAAGTAGTGGGCGCTCTGGGTGGCGTTGCCGCAGACGAACACCACCGCGTCGATCCCGACCACCGGGAAGGGGTCGGCCGCGTCGTCGTGTTCGACCAGCCCGACGAGCCGGTGCAGATCGTTCGCGCGCAGGTGCGCGGCGCGCTCGCGCGGGGTCAACCGAATGTCCGCGATCGTCATGAATTCACTGTGACCTCGGCCCCCAGGCTGCGCAACGATGAGGATTGACGCTGCTCAATATGTACAGAATGCTGGAGCGCGACGGTGAATTGTTGGACAAAGTGACCAGGAGCGCACCGATGAGCATCGATCGCCTCGACGCCGACCTGCTGGAGCTCCTGCACGCCGAGCCGCGCGTGGGGGTGCTGGAGGCGTCCCGCCGGCTGGGCGTCGCCCGTGGCACCGTGCAGGCCCGCCTGACCCGCCTCGAACGCGAGGGCGTGATCGAGAGCCTGGCCCCGACCCTCAATGCCGAGGCCCTTGGCTTTCCTGTCACCGCGTTCGCGACCCTGGAGATCGTCCAGGGCAGGGGGCACCGCGCGGTCGTCGAGCACCTCGCCGCGATTCCCGAGGTGCTCGAGGCGCACACCACCACCGGCGCGGGCGACGTGCTGATCCGGGTGGTGGCGCGGACGCATTCGGACCTGCAGCGCGTGATCAACCAGATCGTGGACGGGCTGAACGTGCTGCGGTCGTCCACGGTGATCGCCCTGGAGAACCAGATCCCGCTTCGCCACCTGCCGCTGGTGCGGGCCGCGGTGCACTGACCGTCGAGTGTGCAGTTGCGGTCGCCCGCACTCGGGCGATGCCCCGGCAACTGCACACTCGACGGACGCCCCGGCCGCCACCGCTCGCTAAAATATGTAGACCGGTCTATATTGAGCTCATGAAAAAGGGCGAGGAGACCAGGCTGCGGATGATCACGGTCATGGCGGCCGCAGTCGAGGAGAAGGGCGTGGCCGCGACCGGCGTCACCGAGGTACTCGAACGAAGCGGGGCGCCGCGCGGCTCGCTCTACTTCCACTTCCCCGGCGGCAAGGACGAGCTGGTCGAGGCCGCGCTCCGGCAGAGCGCGGGCACCCTCGACGACCTGATGGCCGGCTCCCTCGGCGGCTCCCCCGCGGATGTCATCGCCCGGATCCTGGAGGCGCTCGCCGACCGGCAGGTCGCCTCCGACTTCACCAAGGGCTGCCCGATCGCGACGGTCGCCCTCGAGACGGCGGGCACCGACCCGCTCGGCGGGGTGTGCGCCGAGATCTACGCCGACTGGGAGGCCTCCCTCACGGACCTCATCGGCGACGCCGCGCTGGCCACCGAGGTCTTCGCCCTCATCGAGGGCGCACTCCTGGTCGGCCGGGTCCGGCGGTCCCGCGAACCCATCGACGCCGCGGCCCGCGCGGTCCGCAAGTTACTGGAGGACTCATGAGCACGCCCGACACCCTCGTCATCGGCTCCACCGGACTGATCGGCCGATGGCTGATCCCCGAACTCACCCGCCAGGGCAGACACGTCGCCGCCATGGTCAGGAACGCGGCCGAACGCGGCGACGAGCTCCGCGGCTGGGTGGCCGCCCACGGCGGGAACACCGAGCTGCTGACCATCGTCGACGGGGACCTGACCGCGCCGGGTCTCGGTCTGGACCCGTTGCCCACCGTGCGCGACGTCTACAACCTGGGCGGCCGGTTCGCCTTCGGGCTCACCGAGACCGAGGCCCGCGCGGTCAACGTCGACGGGGCCGTGGCCGCGCTGCGCTGGGCGCAGGAACTGCCGCGGCTGCGACGGTTCGTGCACATCAGCGGGTACCGCGTGGCGGGCGCCACCGTGAACTCCACGCTCTACCGCGACAAGGGCGCCTACGAGGCCAGCAAGGTCGAGGCCGACCACGCAGTGCGCGATCACGCCGAGGCCAACGGCATCGCATACGCGATCGTCAACCCGTCGACGGTCATCGGCGACTCCGTGACCGGCGAGACCACGCAGTTCATCGGGCTGGCCGACATGGTCCGCGACCTCCACCGCGGCAAGCTCCATGTGATCCCCTGCGGCAAGGACGTCTGGGTCCCCGTGGTCACCGCGGACTACTTCGCCCGGTTCCTCGCCGCCGTACCCGAGCACGCGGAACCCGGTGCGGCGCTGTGGGTTCTCGACGAGGACACGCCGCTGCTGGGCGACCTGCTCCGCGACGTCGCGCAGACACTCGGCGTGCGACCCCCTCGATTCCACGTGCCGGTCGGGCTGATCCGGCGGCTGCCCGCGCGGCTGACCGGCGCGGATCCGGAGACGCTCGGCTTCCTCTCCGCCGACCGGTACCCGACCGAATCCGCACGGGCACTCGCCGAGCGGGCGGGACTGGCGGCGCCTCCCCTGCCGCAGGCCATCCGGGCCTGGGTCGGCTACCTGGTCGCGAGCGACTTCGGGAAGCGCATCCCGGCTCCGACGCCGGTTCGCTAGTCCACCAACCACTCCCGCCGGGTCAGCGGCATCCCGCGGACACCGGTGGCGTCGGCGCGGACCGCGAGGACCTGGTGGATGGTGATCCGGCCCCGCTCGAAGGACAGCGCGCTCGCCGCCAGGTACAGCAGCCAGGTCCGCGCCCGCGCCGCGCCGACCAGGCGCACCGCCTCGTCCCAGTCGCGGCGCAGGTTGTCGACCCACTGGCGCAGGGTGCGCGCGTAGTGCTCGCGCAGCGCCTCGGAGTCCCGAACCTCGAGACCTGCCCGCTCCAGCGCGCCCGCAACGTGACTGAGCGGCAACAGTTCCCCGTCCGGGAAGATGTAGCGGTCGACGAAGGTCGGCTTCGGGTGTTTCTCGGTGACCAGCGGCGCGACGGAGGCGATCGCGTGGTTGAGCAGGCGTCCGCCTGGCCGCAGCAGGCTCGTCAACCGGTTCGCGTACTCGTCCAGCCGGGAGTCGCCAACGTGCTCGGACATCCCGATGCTGGAGATCGCGTCGTACGGGCCGTCGTCCACGTCCCGGTAGTCCTGGAGCCGGATCTGCACCCGGTCGGACAGCCCCGCCTCCGCGACGCGGGCGGTTGCGCGCTCGCACTGCTCCCTGCTGATCGTCACGCCGACCACGCTCACCCCGTGCTCGCGTGCGGCGTGGATGGCCATCGAGCCCCAGCCGCAGCCGACGTCGAGCAGGCGCATGCCCGGGGCCAGCTCGAGTTTGCGGCAGATCAGCTCCAGCTTCGCCCACTGCGCCTGCTCCAGGGTGCCGGAGTCGCGGTCGGTCCAGTAGGCGCAGGAATAGACCATGCTCGGGCCGAGAAACAGTCGGTAGAAGTCGTTTCCGACGTCGTAGTGATGCGAGACGACTGCGGCGTCGCGCGCCTTGCTGTGCTTGGACCCGCGCCGCCTGCCGATCTCCTCGGCGGGTGGAGCAGGCGGCGGCCCCACCGCACCGAGCCGCAGGAAGCTCGACACCACCCGCCGGATTCCGGCCCGGTCGAGCGTGCGCAAGTCACGGCGGGCGACCCGCTCGATCACCTCCGGACCATCGAGCAGCGCGAAGATGTCCCCGTCGATCTCCATGTCGCCCGCGACATAGGACCGGCCGAGCCCCAGTTCGTTGGGGGACCACAGGATTCGGCGCAGCGCCCTGCGGTTCCGGAAGGCGACCGTGACCTCGGCGTCCGCCGAGCCCGCGACGGACCCGTCCCAGCACCGCACCCGCACCGGGAGCTGGCCACCCGCGATCGTCTCGAATGCCGACAGCAGCCGCGCGGCAGCGGTTCTCGAGCCCGGTTCGGTACGCGTTGCACTCATCGAGCCTCCAATGAGGTGTGCACTCCGGTCCCGTTCACCCTAAAACGCCCGCCGAGTGTGCGCCTCCCGACACTCCCACTCGGCCGATGCCCCAGCAGATGCACACTCGGCGGCCACGGCTCAGCGGCGGCGGGCCAGCTGACCGCAGAGCCAGGCGGTGTAGGCGAACAGGCCGACCGAGCCGAGGACCCGGGTCCGGCGGTAGACGATCGCCAGTCCGAGCAGCAGCTCCGTCGCGCCGTTGCGGTAGGTCCACTGCCGCGTCTCGCGGGGGAAGGCCTTCGCGGTCAGCCCGTCGAAGGCGCGTGGTGCGGTGAAGTGCGCAGCACCGGTGCCCGCCAGGGCCACACCGAGCACCCGCGCGGGAATGCTGTCCGCGCTGCGGGCCCGGATGACGACCGGGTTCTTCGGCTCCCTTCCTGCCACCAGAGCCTGTGCTGCCCTGCGCTTTCTGCGACTCATCTGTCCTCCTGGGTGTGTGGATGGGGCTAGAGCAACTGGACGTTGGCGAACTTCCACTCGCCGCCGTCGCGGACGAGGGAGAGCTGCATGCGGTTTCGGTCCACCCACGGTTCCTGCGAGTTGGAATTGGTGACGGTCTGGTCGAGGAACACGACCACCTCCGCACTGTCAGGGCCGGTCTCCGCGAGTCCGGCCGCGATGATCTCGGCCGACGAGGTGGCCTTGTACTGCACGATCATGTCCTTGAGGTTCGACGCCACCTGCGTGTACTGCCCGGCGAACTCGCCCACCGAGTTCCCCCGGACCACGGACAGGCTGTTGTCGAGGTTCTCGAAGCTGTACGTCGCCAGGTCGGTGGCGAATCGCCGACCCGCGTCGAGGGCCTCCATCCTGGCCTGCTCCTGCTGGTGGTCCGCCCAGATCGTGTACGAACCCCAGCCGAGAAGGCCGAGCAGGACCACCCCGGCGGCGATCGCCGCCAGCGCGCGTCGGGTGAGGCGCCTGCCCTTTCCGAGTGTGCACCTGCCGGCGCATCGCCCGAGAGCGAGCGCCGGCAGGTGCACACTCGGCGATCAGCGCGGGGTCAGGCGGCAGGCAGATGCGGTTCCAGCGCCCGCATGATCGCCGCGCGGGGCTTGGCGCCGACCATCGTCGTGACCACGTCTCCGCCGATGAACAAGGCCATGGTCGGCATGCTCATCACCTGATACTCCCTGGCGATCCCGGGATTCTCGTCGACATCCAAGGCGATGACGGCGAGGCGACCGGCCTCCTCGTCGGCGATCTGCTCGAGGACCGGCGCGACCATCTTGCACGGCGGGCACCAGCTCGCGGTGAACTCGACGAGGACTGGCGTCTCGGACGAGAGCACGTCGGCGGCGAAGGCGGCATCGGTGGTGGTGGCCAGGGACATGGAGCACTCCTTTGTCTCGGTACTTGCTGAACTCGGTACGTGCTGACTCGGTACTTGCTGTCTCGATATCTGCTGCGGGGTCGAGCGTCGAACTCAGCGGTTGACCTGGGCGATGACTCGGTCGTGCACGTCCGCGTCCCCGCCGCATTCACACACCAGGCGCGCGGTCACCCGGCCGCCGCAGCCCGTGTGCCGGTAGACCACCTCGGGCACCCCGCCGTCGGCGAGGTGCTTCTCCCCCCAGTCGGAGAACGCGGCCAGCACCGGCAGCAGGTCCAGCCCCGCATCGGTGAGGACGTACTCCTGCCTGGCCCGGCTGCCCGGGACCCGGTAGTCCCTGGTGGCCAGCACGCCCGCGGCGATGAGCCGCTGCAGGCGGTCCGACAGCACCCCGCGCGGCGCGCCGGTGGCGGCCCGGAGCTCGTCGAAGCGGCGGAGGCCGAGCGCGACCTCGCGCACGATCAGCAGGGCCCACCGCTCGCCGACCACGGCGAGGGTTTCGGAGAGGGTGCACGTCACAGTGCTGAGTCTAGACCCAGGACTTAGCTATCTGCCAGGCCAGCGGCGATATAGTGGCGACTGATGTGATCCGCATCACATCACGGGGCCGAGGGGGCGGTCCGAAGCGCGACGCCGGGAGGAACGCCATGCCCTTCTACCGCCAGGTCGGCCAGGTGCCACCGAAGCGACACACGCAATTCCGCGCGCCCGGCGGCGACCTCTATCGCGAGGAACTCATGGGCGAGGAGGGCTTCTCCTCCGACTCCGCGCTGCTGTACCACCTCGGCACCCCCTCGGCGATCGTCGACTCGACGGCATGGGAACTCCCCGACCAGTCGCTGACGCCCAATCACCCCCTCCGGTCGCGGCACCTCAAGCTCCACGAGCTGGCGCGGAGCCCGGGGGACACCGACCCCGTGACCGGTCGACGGCTAGTGCTCGGCAACGACGACGTCCGGATCTCCTACGTCGCGGCGCAGCAGGATTCGCCCCTGTACCGGAACGCCGTCGGCGACGAGTGCGTCTTCGTCGAGTCCGGATCCGCCACCGTCGAGACCGTGTTCGGAGCGTTCGGCGCCCACCGCGGCGATTACGTCCTGCTCCCGCGCGGCACCACCCATCGGTGGCTGCCGAACCCCGGTGAACCGTTGTGCGCGTACGCGATCGAATCGAGCAGCCACATCGGGCCCGTCCACCGCTACCTGTCACGATTCGGACAGCTGCTCGAGCACTCACCCTATTGCGAACGCGACCTGCACGCACCGACCGAGCCGCTGCTGCGCGACGGCACCGACGTCGAGGTGCTGGTCAAGCACCGCGGCAACACCGGGCTGGTCGGCACCCGCCTGGTCTGCCCCACCCACCCGTTCGATGTGGTCGGGTGGGACGGCTGCCTCTACCCGTACACCTTCAACGTCGCCGATTTCGAACCGATCACCGGACGGGTGCACCAGCCCCCGCCCGCCCATCAGGTGTTCGAGGGAGCGGGGTTCGTGATCTGTAACTTCGTGCCGCGTAAGGTCGACTATCACCCGCTCGCCATCCCGGTGCCGTACTACCACTCCAACGTGGACTCCGACGAGGTCATGTTCTACGTCGACGGCGACTACGAGGCGCGCAAGGGCTCTGGCATCGGTCGCGGCTCGATCTCCTTGCACCCCGGGGGAATCGCGCACGGACCGCAGCCGGGGGCGGCCGAGGCCAGCATCGGCGCCGAGTATTTCGACGAGCTCGCCGTCATGGTCGACACGTTCCGGCCGCTCGCGCTGGGCGAGGGCGGGCTGGCGGTCGAGGATCCCTCGTATGCCTGGTCCTGGTCGGGTCGGGGGCCGTCGTCATGACCGCCCTACTCGCGCACCTGGTCGACGACGCAGGCCTGTTCGAACCCGCCGGGCTCGACATGGCGGCGGCGGTGACCCGCCACCGCCGCGACCTCGCGTCCGGTCAACCGATGCTCACGCACCGGTTCGTGTGCCCCGCGTCGCGGATCCCCGAGCTGCTCGGCCACCTCGATGCCGACGACCGGTTCGCGGTGCTGATCACCGCGGACGTGCCGGTACTCGCGGATGCCCTTGCGGCACTACACCACTCCCCCTGCACCGAGCTGGTGGGCATCGAGTCGAGGCTGATGGCGGGACACGGGGACCTGGCTGCGTTGATCGATGCCGCCGGGGGCGCGAAAGCGGCGGTGCCCTTGTTCGTGGAGCCAGCGACGTTCGCCGACACCGCCGGGGTGATCTCCGCGCTGGCCGAGCGCCGGGCCGGAGACGGGGCGCCGCTCGGGGTGAAGCTGCGCTGCGGCGGGACCGACGCCGAACTGTTCCCGACGCCGGCCGCGCTGGCCGTCGCGCTGGTCGCGGCCGCGGGCGCGGGGGTGCCCGCCAAGGCCACGGCCGGGCTGCACCACGCGATCCGGCAGATCGACCCGGCGACCGGCCTCACCCATCACGGGTTCCTCAACCTGGTGCTGGCCGCGGACGCCGCGCGATCCGGATCGGCCGCGGCGACCGCCGCGATGCTGGCCGACGAGGACCGGGACCGGCTGCGCGGGGTCGCCCGCGCGCTGCACGACCCGGTGCCTGCCCGGGCGGTGCTGACCTGTTTCGGGTCGTGCGACACCGAGACCCCGATGCTCGAGGCGGTCCGGCTCGGCCTCGCGCCCACCCGATCGGGCGGCGGCCCTGCCACTTTCGGACTGGGAGGGGCCCAGGAATGACCGACGGTGTTGTTTCGAGCGACCTGCAAGCAGTCGCAAGCGGGGCTGAACTCCCGTACGGCGTGTTCTCCACCGGCGCCCTGCACCGGCACATCGGCGTCGCGATCGACGACCAGGTGCTCGACCTCACCTCCGTCATCGACGAGGCCGCGCTGCGGTCGACCACCCTCAACGCCTTCCTCGCCCTCGGTCGCGCCCGCTGGGCGGAGGTACGCGCCGAGATCACCGCGCTGGTGACGGACCCGGCGAACCGGCAGCGGATCCGGCCGTATCTGCACCCGCTGTCCGAGGTGCAGATGCACCTGCCGTTCGACGTCGCCGATTATGTGGACTTCTACGCGTCCGAGCAGCACGCCACCAACCTGGGCCGGATGTTCCGTCCCGGCGAGCCGCCGCTACCGCCGAACTGGAAGCACCTGCCGATCGGCTATCACGGCCGCGCCGGCACGGTCGTACCGTCCGGCACCGCCATCGTGCGGCCGACCGGCCAGCGCAAGGCCCCGGACGAGTCGTCGCCAACCGACGGTCCGACCCGCAGGCTCGACATCGAGGTCGAGCTGGCTTTCGTGGTCGGTACCCCGAGCGATCTCGGAACTTGCATCCGGACAGCGGACTTCGCCGATCACGTCTTCGGCGTCGTCCTGCTCAACGACTGGTCCGCCCGCGACCTGCAGTCCTGGGAGTACGTGCCGCTCGGCCCCTTCCTCGGCAAGTCCTTCGCCACCTCGATCTCGCCGTGGGTGGTACCCCTGGCCGCGCTGGAGGCAGCCCGGCTGCCCATCGGGCCGCAGCACCCGGAGCCGCTCGAATACCTGCGCGACACCGAGAACTGGGGCCTGGACATCGATTTCGAGGTCCAGCTGAACGGGCAGGTCGTCTCCCGGCCCCGCTACCGCGGGATGTACTGGTCGCCCGCACAGATGTTGGCGCACCTGACCGCCAACGGCGCCCGCCTGCGCACCGGTGACCTGTTCGCCTCGGGGACCGTCTCCGGGCCCGGACGCGACCAGGTCGGGTCGCTGATCGAGCTGACCGACGCGGGCCGGGCACCGATCACCCTGGCCGACGGCAGCACCCGCGCCTTCCTCGAGGACGGCGACGTGGTGACCATCGCGGCCACCGCGCCCTCCCCCGCAGGCGGACGGTTCGGGCTCGGCGCGGTGACCGGGACGATCCTGCCCGCGGTGCCGCGCAGGAGGTGAACCGCTACCCGTCGCCCTCGACTCGTTGACCGACGGTGTGTTGCACCACCACGGCCGGATTCCAGGGGACGATCTCGTCCACCGAGGCTTGGAGGTCGTCGATCGGTGGTAGGTCGGCCGGGCTCGTGACATCGACGAGGACGGTGTCCGACTGGACCGTGACCGTGCCGACCTCGGCGGACGGGGTCCCGCTGAGCCACTGCTCCGTGGCATCGCGCACCTGGCTCGCCCAGAGACTCGAGAGCGAATTGAGCACCATCGGGACGGCCACGACGACGGACGCCGCGGCGATGGCGAGGTAGGCGCGAGTGCGCCGAACTGTCCCGGGGGTTTCGGCCGCATCACGCGCGTAGCCCGCGAGCATGAGGACCATCGTGCAGGCGGTGACGAGGGCCAGCATGTTCGACAGGAACAGCACCAGCGCCCCGGCGGCGAGGGACGGCGCCCCCGACCCGAGGCAGACCCCGACCACTCCCAGCGGCGGCACGAGCGAGATCGCGATCGCCACGCCGGGGAGCACGTCACCGACGTCGCGCCGGGCGATGGCGATCGATCCGGCGAACCCGGTCGCGATCGCGGCCAGCAGATCCATCAGGGTCGGCGAGGTCCGCCCGGTCACCTGCGAATTGGTCAGCACATTGGTGGGATTCGGGAGAAGCTGCGCGATCAACGCGCCGAGCGCGACGACGGCGATGGCACTGACGAGGACGTACAGCAGGCTCCGGCCCACCGCCCCGGCCCGCGCGGTGACGATGCCGAGCCCGATGCCCAGGATCGGCGTCGAGAGCGGGGCCACGATCATCGCTCCGATGACGGTGGCGGTGGAGTCGCTGATCACGCCTGCGACGGCGATCGTCGCGGACAGCAGCAACATCAGCCAGTAGGCCGACCGTTTCGCGGTGACATCGCCGACCTCGAGGTCCAGGCGATCGCCGAGCTCGTCGAGGGTGCGGCGTTGGTTGTCGGGTATCAGCGTGATCATCGTCGTCCTCGCGCATCGGCATCTCGACCCTGACCTGGCGAGGTCAGCATAGGACTGTGGGCACCCTCCGAGCGGCACCGTCGACCCGCGCGCCGGAACGCGCCGCGACGCCGGCGCACGGCGGCCATCGCTGCGCTACCGTCGGACTCATGGCCACCACAGCGGACCACCTGCGGACCACACTCGACGGGCAGTGGCGGGAGGTGCGCGAGAAGGTCCGGGTGGACCTGACCCGCGAGGAATTCGCCCCGCACTTCACCCCCGACCTCAAGGCCGCCAGGGCCACGGCGCTCGATCAGATGCGGATTCTCGCCGAATCCGGCTACGCGGCCAACGGCTTCGCGGCCGCGCACGGCGGTACCGGCGACGTCGGCGCCGCGGTGACGAGCATCGAGATGCTCGCCATGTCGGACCTCTCGCTGATGGTCAAGGCGGGCGTCCAGTGGGGTCTGTTCGGCGGCGCCATCGAGAACCTGGGCACCGCACGCCATCACGCGGCCTACGTCAAGCCGCTGATCGATCTCGACCTGCTCGGCTGCTTCGCGATGACCGAGACCGGCCACGGCAGCGACGTCCAGGCACTGGAGACCACCGCGACCTACGACCCGGCCACGCAGGAATTCGTGATCGACTCCCCCACACCGTCGTCCCGCAAGGACTACATCGGCGGTGCGGCCCAACACGCCCGGATGGCAGCGGTATTCGCCCAGTTGATCACCGCGGCACCGGGCGAGGAGGCGACGTCACGGGGCGTGCACTGCTTCGTGGTGCCGATCCGCGGCGAGGACGGCGCCGACCTGCCGGGGGTCACCACCTCCGACTGCGGCCACAAGGGCGGTCTGCCCGGGGTCGACAACGGCCGGATCGTCTTCGACCAGGTGCGGGTGCCGCGGGAGAACCTGCTCAACAAATACGCCGACGTGGCTGAGGACGGGACGTACTCCTCCCCGATCGAGAACCCGAACCGGCGCTTCTTCACCATGGTGGGCACCCTGATCCGCGGCCGCGTCACCGTCGGCGGGGCCGCGGGCGCCGCCGCCCGGGTGGCGCTGAGCATCGCGACCCGATACGCGTTGCAGCGCAGGCAGTTCGACAAGCCCAAGAATGATGACGAGGTCCTCATCATGGACTATCTGGTACACCAGCGCCGGCTGCTGCCGCTGATCGCGAAGTCCTACGCCCTGCACTTCGCGCAGAACCAGCTGGTGACCCGGATGCACGACATCCAGACCGCGGACGAGGTGGACCCGCAGGAGCAGCGCGAGCTGGAGGCAAGGGCCGCCGGGCTCAAGGCCGCAAACACCTGGCACGCCACCCGCGCTATCCAGGAATGCCGCGAGGCCTGCGGCGGCGCCGGGTATCTCACCGAGAACCGGCTCGTCGCGCTCAAGGCCGACACCGACGTGTTCACCACCTTCGAGGGCGACAACCACGTGCTCACCCAGCTGGTCGCGAAGGAGCTGCTCACCGCGTATGCCGACGAGGTGCGCGGCATGAGTCCCGTCGACTGGATGCGCTTCGCCGCCACCACCGTCTCCGACGTGGTCAAGAAGCGCACCGCGGCCCAGCAGATCATCCAGACCATCCTCGACACCCGGCAGGACAACGAGGAGGACGGCAGCCTGTTCAACCGGGGCACGCAGCTGAAGATGTTCGAGGATCGCGAGGAATACCTGCTGTCCACGGCGGCCTGGCGGCTGCAGGGCGCGCAGAAGCGCGAGGACGACCCGTTCGACGCCTTCAACTCCGTGCAGGACCATGTGCTGCGCGCGGCCGAGGCGCACATCGACCGGGTGGTGCTGGAGGCGTTCGTCGCGGGCATCGACTCGTGCGAGGACGAGGAGGCCGCCGACCTGCTCGGTGACCTGTGTGACCTGTACGCGCTCACGGTCATCGAGGACGACAAGGCCTGGTTCATGGAGCACCGGCACCTGTCCGTCGAGCGCGCGAAGGCGGTGACCCGCGGCGTCAACGAACGCTGTCGGACCCTGCGCCCGCACGCCCTGACCCTGATCGAGGGGTTCGCGGTGCCGGAGTCCACGCTCGGCGCGGCGATGCTGGGCGGCTGATCGGCGGCCCGCCCGCGGCGTCTCGTCACGGACACAGCGTCGTCACCTCGCCGCCGATCGATGCGGCCACGCAGCCCGGCTGCACCGCGCCGAGGTCGGCATCCTCGAAAGCGCGGTCGCCGAAGTTCGCCGTGACCTCGAGCGTTCCGTCGCCAAAGGTGGTGCGCTGCACCGTGCGATCCTCGGTCAGCCGGCGGAAGTCGGTCATCGGCTCGGTTCCGGCGGCCTCCTGGATGGTGGCGAAGAACTTCTGCATGGTCGCCATCCGCGGACCCTCCTCCGCGATGGTCTGTGCGTTCAGCGCGTAGTTCAACGGCGTGTTGTAGAGCATCGCGAGCAGCGCGCGGGTGGTCTGCTCGGACGGCAGCTTGTTGAAGGAGAGCTCCCACCGATCCGTGCTGACCACCGAATCGTGCAGCACCGTCTCGTACAGCGGCACACGGTACTTCGGGTCGAACATCCCGGTTCGCAGCTTCGCCGGCAACTCGACCGGCTTGAAGAAGGCCGCCGGTCCGTTCTTCCCCCAGTACGCACCCCACGTCGCCTTGTCCCGTTCCACCTTCCAGAGGTCGTTCAGCACCGGGGTGCTCGAGCCGTGGCTGAAAGCCACGACGCCGTTGGCCCACGACCCGACCGTCTCCGATCCCAGCACCAGGTCCTCGCCGATCACCCCCATGCGATCGAGGCGGTTCTGCCGGTCCCCGGACTGGGTCATCCGATGATCGGGGCTGTGGTCGTCGAACACCTCACCCGTCGCATCGACGTCGAGGAAATAGCTGTTCGCACCGTTGTCCACCTTTGCGGCGACCCGACTCGCCAACAGGTCCGGACGCGCAGCCAGCGCCTGCGAGCTCAGGTAGCAGCCCCTGCCGCCAAATCCGCCCACCCGCTCGCCGTTCTCGTCGACGACGCAGTCCCCCGGCCATACCCCGTCGGGCCATCGGGACGACGGATTGTCGACCTCGCCCGCCGGGTCCTGCGCGTTGCCGAAGGTGTCGTACGGGCCGACGAGATAGCCCGCGGCCGTTGCCGTCTCGACGGCCTCTCTGCTCATCGGCTGCTCGTCCGAGTCGTAGCCCAGCCACATTCTCGAGAGGCCGAGCTCCTCGAGCCTGCGCATCGACTCGGGGGTGCGGCCGTCGCCCCACAGGTAGGCGTGGAAGGCGCCGACGAGCTTCTCGGTGTCCGGGTTCTCGGCGATCTTCTCCTTCAGGGTGCGCAGGCCGCCCTGCTGCAGCAGCAGCGCGCGGTAGTCCTTCGCCGCTGCCACCGGCGATCCGTCGGTGACCGACAGTGCCACGGTGTACGTGCCGGTGCCCCTGGCCTCACTGAACTCGTGCACGGACGTGCCGCGCAGCCGGCCATCGACCGAGCTGAACCCGAGGGTGGTGCCGATGTCGGTCGGGACCAGGTAGCTCGCACCGAGCGCGCCTGCGCTGTATCCCCAGAACGGCATGGTCAGGTCCTGCAGCCGTTCGCCCTCCTCCCCGACCAGGCCGGTGTCGGGGTCGTTCCAGAAGACGTCGTCGACCGGGATGCTCAGCCCCTCACCCCGCGGCAACTGCAGGTCCCGCGCACCCGCGCCCGTCACCGGCCACGCCAGCTCCTGATCGCCGCCGCCGGTCATGTCGACGACGAGCCGACCGTCCCGCACGCTCGCCGTGACGTCGAGACCGCGTTCGGGATACGACCAGTGCGCGCGGTCGGCGTCCACCGAGATCTTCCCGGGTGCTCCCAGGTCCGTCGCAGCGGCGGCGGACAGCTCGACGGGGCCGCGAACGGTCAGGTCGTTCACGTCAACCCGCGCCTCACCGCCCGCAATCGGCACGATCACCGAGCTCCCGTCCACGCGTATCGCCGAATCAGACTGCCCTGCAGAACATCCCGTTGCCGCGAGCGCCAATGCCACGGCGCCCACCGTTGCCGTGGCGACAGCTCGAGTCGATTTCAGTGCTCTCATGATCAGCGAAAGTAGGCGCCGAACGTTAGAGAAAGATCAGAGCAGCCCGCCGAGCGGCAGACGGGCTCACCGGGAGGGTGGCAACCGCACCGCGAAGAGCGCACCGCCGTCGGATGCATTTGCCGCGGTGATCATCGCCCCGTGTGCTCGGGCGATCTGCTGCGCCATGGCGAGACCGAGCCCGGACCCCGCGGTGCCCCTCGAGCGCGCCGATCGGTAGAAGCGCTCGAAGACCAGACCCAGGTCCGCCTCGTCGATGCCGGGGCCGTGATCGCGCACCGTGAGGACGCCCTCCGCAAGGGCGATGTCGACCGCGCCGCCTGCCGCGCTGAACTTGGCCGCGTTGTCGACCAGGTTCGAGACGAGCTTCGCCAGCCGCGCGCGGGTTCCGTGCACGGTGTGCGCGCTGACCGAAACCCGGAAGTCGATCTCCGGCCAGTGCGCGCGGGCAGCCTCGACGACCTCCGCCACGACGTCGTCGAACGCCACGTCCTCGGCCGCGATATCCGGTTCGGATCCCTGTGCGAGGTCGACGATGTCGTCGATCAGCGTGCGCATGTCGGCGGTGCTGCGTGCCAGCGCCGCCCGCACCCTTGTCTGCTGCTCGTCGGTCAACCCGTCGCCTCTCGCCAGCAGTTCGGCGTTCGCGATGATCCCAGTCAACGGTGTCCTCAGCTCGTGCGAGGCGTCGGAGACGAGCTGACGCTGCGCGCGGAGAGCGTCGTCGAGGGCCCGCAGCATGGTGTTGATCGATTCGCCGAGCTGCGCCAGTTCGTCGGAGCCGTCCACGACGATCTCCCGACTCGGGTCGCGTTCCTTCGCGACCCACTGCGCCTCGCGGGAGAGTCGGGCGACCGGCCGGAGCGTGTAGCGCGCCACCGCGTAGCCGAGCGCAGCGCTGATCACGATGCCGACGCCGCACAGCAACGCAAGGAACCTGGCGATCCGGTCCAGCGCCCGGAATTGCTGATCGGCGCGGACGGCGACCAACAGCGCACCGCCGTCCAGCAGCGGGGTCACGTACATCCGACCGGGAAGGCCCACGAGATCGATGTTCGTCAGGAATGGATCCGACTCGCCTCTGATGACGGCGTCGACGCCCTCCGGTTCCGGCAGCACGACGGGCCGCTCGTCCACGGTCTCGAGCACCTCGAAGCACGCAGGCGAGGCGAGCGTCGCGCATTCGGTCCCATCGCCCAGGTCCTTGCCCGCGTGCAGTTGCAGCTGCAGCGCGGTCGCCTCCCGGATCAGTCCGAGATCCAGGCTCCGGTACACCTCGCGGGAGGAGATCCAGTAGGCCCCGGCCGCGCAGGCGAGCACCACCGCCGCCACGGCGAGCGACGTGACGATCGCCATGCGCGTCCGGATGGGCAGGCGGCCCCGCCTCACGGCGGCGCCAACCGATAGCCGAGGCCGCGGACGGTCTGGATGATGCGCGGCTCGCCGCCCGATTCCAGCTTCGTGCGGAGATAGCTGACGTAGACGGCCAGCGAATTGGACTGGGGTCCGAAGTCGTGCCCCCAGACCCGGTCGGTGATGACCTCCCGCGTCAGCGTCTGACCGGCATTGGCCAGCAGCAGCTCGAGCAGCGCGAACTCGGTCTGCGTGAATTCGATGCTCCGACCCGAACGGACACCGCGCCGGGTCTCCGGGTCGATCGTGAGGTCCCCGAATTCCACCGCCTCGGGGGGCGCCGCCCGGCGCAGCAGCGCCCGCACCCTGGCCGCCAGTTCATCGATGTCGAAGGGCTTCGGCAGGTAGTCGTCCGCGCCGGCGTCGAGCCCGGCGATCCTGTCGCCCACCTCGGAGCGGGCCGTCAGCACCAGGATCGGGATCCGATCGCCCTGCCCCCGCAGCAGCCGGCACACCGACAGCCCGTCGACACCCGGCATCATGACGTCGAGCACCATCGCCGCGAAGGTGTCCTGCGCGATCGCCGCCAGCGCCGCGCTCCCGTCGCCCACCGACCGCACCTCGTGTCCATCGAGTTCGAGCGCGGTCACGACGGCCTCCCGCACCGAGGGATCGTCGTCGACGACAAGGATCATCTCCCCATCGTGCCCGACGTCGGTCCGCCCCGGCCACGACTGTCGCCGGTCGACCTCAGAGGAGATGGTGGTCGCGCCTGCTCACCCGCCGGGTCCGCAACCAGTACTGCCACGAGAATCCCGGCCACACAGAGTGGTTGGTTCCGTTGGCGTCGACGTACCAGCTCGAGCACCCACCCGTGCTCCAGACCGCGGTGCCCAGGCGCGCGTGCAGGTCGTCGTGGAAGGCGGCCTGCGCGTCCGCGCGGACGTCGAGGGCGCTCACACGCTCGCGGTCGACCAGTTCCATCGCCCGCAGCGCGTACCGCACCTGTGACTCGATCATGAACACCACCGAGTTGTGCCCCAGCCCGGTGTTGGGCCCGGTGAGGAAGAACGCGTTGGGCAGGCCCGAGACCGAGATGCCCAGATGGGTTCGGATCCCGTCCCGCATCCACCGCTCCTGCAGGG
Organism: Rhodococcus sp. PvR044; assembly: GCF_040548995.1. NCBI lineage: Bacteria > Bacillati > Actinomycetota > Actinomycetes > Mycobacteriales > Nocardiaceae > Rhodococcus > Rhodococcus sp. PvR044. The sequence continues at coordinate 33,407 of NZ_JBEPSX010000001.1, read as the reverse complement.
TCACCCCGTCGCGGCCGGCGAGGGGTAGCCGGGCCAGCGAGCCGGCCACCCGGAAACCGGTCGCGTACACGATGACGTCCGCCGCGCGGGTCGTCCCGTCCGCGGTGACGATGCCGTCCGGCGTGATCTCGGCGATCCGGTCCGCGATCAGCTCCGTGCCCGGCCGGGCCACCGCCGGGAAGTAGTTGTCGGAGCGCAGTATTCGCTTGCAGCCGATCCGGTAGTCCGGGGTGAGCTTCGCCCGCAGAGCGGGGTCCGGGATCTGGCGGCGGAGGTGCCGCTCGGCCCGCCACTCCATCGGCCGGGTCAGGGCTGGGCGCCCGTTGAGGCCGATGGCAAGCAGTTCGGCGTTCCAGTAGGTCAGGCTCCTGACGAGTCCGCGGAGGACCGGTACCCGCCCGACCGCGCGCGTGAGCCGCCCGGCCTCCCGGCGCGGCAACACCCAGGGCGGCGTGCGCTGGTACAGCTGGACCGAGCCGGCCACGGCCGCGAGCTCGGGCACCATCTGGATCGCGCTCGCGCCGGTTCCGATGACCGCGACCCGCTTGCCGGTGAGGTCGACGCTGTGGTCCCATCGCGCCGAATGAAACGCGGGCCCACCGAAGGACGCGGCCCCCGGTGTCTTCGGCACCTTGGGCAGATGGAGGGCTCCGGTGCCGACCACCAGGTACTGCGCCACGAACTCCAGGCCGGTGGTGGTGAACAGGTGCCACCGCCCGTCGACCTCGTCCCAATGACCGCGCTCGACCTCGACGCCGAACTCGATCTTGTCCCGGAGGCCGTACTTGACGCTCACCTTGCGGAGGTAGCGGAGGATCTCCGGCTGCGATGCCCGGACTCCGCCCCACGCCTGCTGTTCGAAGGAATACGAGTAAAGGGCGGACGGCACGTCGCACTCGCAGCCGGGGTACGTGTTCTCCCGCCAGGTGCCGCCGACGTCCTCGGCCTTCTCGAGCACGATGAAGTCGTCATGACCCGCTCGGGTCAGGCCTGCCGCCATGCCGAGCCCGGCGAAGCCCGCCCCGATGACCACCACCCGGGTGTGCCGAACCTCTCCACGACCTGTCACTGCCTGCTTCACCGATCTCCCTGCCCTCACGTCAACTTGAACAGTGTTCAAGTTGACGTGAGGTCAGCGCAAATCGGCAGGGCTGGGTGTCAGCGGAATCTCCGCAACCGCAGACTGTTCCCCACCACGAACACCGAGGACAGCGCCATCGCCGCGCCCGCGATCATCGGGTTCAGCAGGCCGAGCGCGGCCAGCGGGATGGCCGCGACGTTGTAGGCGAACGCCCAGAACAGGTTCGCCCTGATGGTGCCGAGCGTGGCCCGCGAGAGCCGGATCGCCTGCGGCACCGAGCGCAGGTCGCCGCGCACCAGGGTCAGATCGCCCGCCTCGATCGCGGCGTCCGTCCCGGTTCCCATCGCCAGCCCGACGTCCGCGGTGGCGAGCGCCGCCGCGTCGTTCACGCCGTCGCCGACCATGGCGACGACGGCGCCGTGGCGCTGCAGGCCCGCCACATGCGCGACCTTGTCGGCGGGCAGGACCTCCGCGATCACCCGGTCGATGCCGACGCTCCGCGCCACCGCGTGCCCGACCTCGGCACGATCGCCGGTCAACAACACGGGGGTCATGCCGAGCGCCACGATCTGCGCGACCGCCTCCGCGCTGGTGGGCTTGACGGCGTCGGCGACCGTGATGGCGCCGCGAATCGCGCCGTCCCAGGCCACCGCGACGGTGGTACGCCCGGCCGCGAACGCCGACCGCAGCTCCGCGGGGATCGGGCCGTCCGGCCGCCCGACACTGACCCGGACCCCGTCGACCAGTCCGACGACGCCGATCCCGGGGCGGTTCTCGAACTCCGTCACCGACGGCGCCGGGCCGCCCGCGACGGCGATCGACCGGGCCACCGGATGTTCCGACGCGCCCTCCACCGCGGCCGCAAGCGCCAGCACTCGATCGGGGCTCTCGCCGTGCGCCGCGACCACCTCGTCGAGCGTCATCCGGCCCGTGGTGACGGTGCCGGTCTTGTCCAGCACGACGGTGTCGATCCGCTTGGTCTGCTCGAGCACCTCGGGCCCCCTGATCAGGATTCCGAGCTGGGCGCCGCGACCTGTGCCAACCAGAAGCGCCGTGGGCGTGGCCAATCCGAGCGCACAGGGGCAGGCCACGATGAGCACCGCGACCGCGGCGGTGAAGGCCTCCGTCGCTGCGTGCCCGGTGACCAGCCAGCCCGTCAGTGTCGCCGCCGCGATGACCAGCACCACCGGGACGAACACCGCAGACACCCGGTCCGCGAGCCGCGCCACCGCGGCCTTGCCGTTCTGCGCCTCGGTGACGAGCGCGGCGATGTGGGCCAGCTGGGTGTCGGCGCCGACCCTCTCGGCTCGCACCACGAGCCGCCCGTTGGTGTTCACGGTGCCGCCGACGACGGCGTCACCGCCGGACACCTCGATCGGCACCGACTCACCGGTGACCATCGACGCGTCCACGGCCGCGGCGCCCTCGAGCACCCGCCCATCGGTGGCGATCTTCTCCCCCGGCCGCACCACGAACCGGTCCCCGACCCGCAACTCGCCCACCGGGATTCGTCGCTCGGCGTCGGCTCGCAGCACCGCCACGTCCTTGGCACCGACCTCGATCAGCGCCCGCAGCGCGGCGCCGGCGCGGCGCTTGGCCCGTGACTCCGCGCACCTGCCCGCGAGCAGGAAGACGGTGACCGCGGCGGAGACCTCGAGATAGATCTGTCCCGACGGATCGTGCGCGCCCAACCGCAGCGCGAACTCGTGGGTCATCCCGATATGCCCAGCGGTGCCGAACACCAACGCCCACACCGACCATCCGTATGCGGCGAGGGTGCCGATTGAGACGAGCGTGTCCATCGTCGAGCTGCCGTGACGGGCGTTCGTCAGCGCCGCCCGGTGGAACGGGTAACCGCCCCAGAACACCACAAGGGTGGTCAGCGCCAGCGCCACCCATTGCCAGTAGTCGAACTGAAGCGCCGGGATCATCGAGAGCGCGACGACCGGGACCGCGGCCACCGCCGAGATCGCCAGGCGCCTGCCGAGGTGATCCGGCGGCGGTTCCGCGGGCCCGGCAGCGGCGGGGCCCGCGGGGACCGACACGGCCGCGGAGTAGCCCGCAGACTCGACCGCGGACACCAGTTCGGCGGGCTGCACGCCCGCCGGATAGCGAACGTGGGCCCGCTCGGTGGCGAAATTGACGGTGGCGCGGACGCCGTCGATCTTCGCCAGCTTGCGCTCGATCCGGTTCGCGCAGGAGGCGCACGTCATCCCGCCGAGATCGAGGTCGAGCTCGCGCTCCGCGACGTCGACGGTGTCCAGCGCGTCACGACCCGCGGCGGCGGTCATGACGCCAGCTCGTAGCCCGCCTCTTCGACCGCCTCGGCGACGGCCCGCGGGTCGAGCTCGGACTCACTGGTCACGTGGACCTCCCCGCTGGCCAGGTCCACGAGCACCTCGGTGACACCGGCAATGGCGCCGACCTCCTCGGTGACCGAGGCGACGCAATGCCCGCAGGTCATGCCCATGACGGTGTATGTGCTCTGCATCAGAATTTCTCCTACGAGCGGACGAGACGGGCGATCGCGTCCGAGGCCTCTTTGACCTTGGCGTCGGCCTCCGGGCCGCCCTTCTTGGCCGCCTCGACGACGCAGCCCGCGAGGTGCGCGTCCATCAGTTTCAGCGAGACCGACTGCAGTGCCTTCGTCGCCGCGGACACCTGGGTCAGGATGTCGATGCAGTAGCGGTCGTCGTCGACCATGCGCGAGATGCCCGCGACCTGTCCCTCGATGCGGCGAAGCCGCTTGAGGAGGTCGTCCTTCTCCGGGGAGTATCCGTTCATGCCCCTACCATACCCCCCGTGGGTACTAGCCGCCAGGGCGGGCCGCTGTTCGACCGGTCACTGCGGACCGCCGCGGTGCCGCCTCCTGACCACGTCGATCACCAACAAGCCGGCCACGATCACCAGCGCGGTCGCCGCCCCGATCCAGGTGCCCGAGTAGTGCGTGCCGGTGAACGCGGGCGCGCCGTCCATCGCGGGCGCGAAGTCCGAGGTCTGCACGCCCCTGCACCAGCACCAGACCGCGGCCGCGGTAGCGAGCACCGCCAGGACCAGCTCCAGGATCCGCGTCATCCGTTCGCTCACCGCTCACCGTCCTCCGCCTCGTCCGCCACCAGCCGCTCCAATTCGGTCCGCAACCCGTCACCGTCCCGCGCCCACGCCCGCACCACCGAACCGTCCCGCAGCCGCAGGCCGATCGCGGTACGGCGTCGCGGCACCCCGGACAGCTCCCCGAGCGACGGGGCGCTCTCCCACGGCTCCAGATCCTCGGCGAACGGATCCGCCTCGGGCAGGACCTGGGCGATATCGGCCACCCCGAGGGTCTCGGCGCCGTTGCGCAACACCGCCGGGGTGAGCAGCACGCTCGCGTGCCGCCGCGCCGCCACCACCTGAAGGGCGACCAGTCCCGCGAGCAGCACCGAGAACAGCGCCAACCCGAGCCAGTGCACACCCGAACCGATGATCGCGTCCGCGACGAGCACGACCAGGCACAGCGCGGGGCCGAGCGCGACCAGCCACCACCGTCCGCCCGGTTCCTCGAACAGGATCCGCTCGGCCGCGTCACTCACCGGCAAACCACTCCGCCGAGGACCTCAGGTAGACGAGCACGCTGGCCACCAGCGCGAGCAGCGAGACCAGCAGCGTCGGCACCTGACCCAGACCGGTCGCCAGCAGCCCGAGCTGCAGCACGAAGAACACCGCCGACAGCGCGACGACCGCCCGCCGAAAACGCGGATCCCCCGCCCTCGTCGGCCCCGCCATCAGCCCGACGCCGAGCCCGGTGAGTAGCGAGACGGCGCCGGAGCCACGCAGCAGCACGATGAACTCGTCCACGCTGTCGGGGTTTGCACCGTGCTCCACCAGCTGCTCACGTATCGCGGTGCCGGGCGACGTCAGGGCCAACAACCCGAAGAGCACCAGCAGCGCCGCACAGACCAGCCACAGCCCGTACGCGACATCGACAGGGCGAGGACGGGCCCGCGCGTCACCCATGACGGCTACTGCGCCTTCGGTCCGGGCACGAAGTACCGGTTCGACTCGCTCCGATGCATCAGGATCACCGCACCGACGGACAGCACCGCCTGCAGGATCCCCGCCCCGCCCGCGACCATCCCGGCCACGCCGCCACCGGCGCCGAGCCCGAACAGCGCGGGGATCGCGAAGAAGACCATCGTCACACCGATCATGGTGACCAGCATCCGGGCCCAGTTCCTGCCGCTGCGCATCTTGAACACGAACAGCAGGTACAGGCCGGTCAGCGCCAGCCCGAGCAGCGCGGTGACGCCGAGCCCGACCAGCAGCAGACCCTCGGCCGCCGAGGTGCTGATCTCCACCGTCGGATCCTGGGCGTGCACGTCCTTGATCAGCTGATCGGCAAAGGTCTTCCGATCCGCGGCCACCATCGCCAGGGTGGCGAACAGGTTCACCACACCGAGAGCGGCGACCCCGCACAGCAACTGGAAGGCGGTACCCACGTCGACGGGCGCCGCGGGTCGCTGGTCCTGCGCGGCGGGGCCGGTCGGGGGCGCTGGCGGCCATGGGGCGGTCATGACACCACCGTAACCATCACAACCGGGCTGCGAACTCGGCGGCCCAGTAGGTCAGCACGATGTCCGCACCCGCGCGGCGGATGCCGAGCAACGACTCCAGCACGGCGGCGTCGCGGTCGATCCAGCCGTTCTGCGCGGCGGCGGTGATCATCGAGTACTCACCCGAGATCTGGTAGGCCGCAACGGGAACCGTGGACATGTCGGCGACCTCCCGCAGCACGTCGAGGTACGACATGGCCGGCTTCACCATCACCATGTCCGCGCCCTCGTCCAGGTCCAGGTCGACCTCGCGCAGCGACTCCCGCCGGTTGGCGGCGTCCTGCTGGTAGGTGCGGCGATCCCCGGAAAGCGACGACCCGACGGCCTCGCGGAAGGGGCCGTAGAAGGCGGACGCGTACTTGGCGGAGTACGCCAGGATGCCCGTCTCCTGATGGCCCGCGTCGTCGAGACCCTCGCGGATCGCGGCGATCTGTCCGTCCATCATTCCGCTTGGCCCGAGCAGGTGCGCCCCGGACTCGGCCTGCGCAACCGCCATGTCGACGTAGCGGGTCAGTGTCGCGTCGTTGTCGACCCGACCGTCCGCCGCGAGCACCCCGCAGTGGCCGTGATCGGTGAACTCGTCGAGGCAGGTGTCCGCCATGATCACGGTGGAGTCGCCGAGCTCGGCGCGGAGCACGCGCAGGGCCCGGTTCAGGATGCCGTCGGGATCGGTCGCACCCGAACCGTTGGCGTCCTTGTCCTCGGTCCTGGGGACGCCGAAGAGCATCAGCCCGCCGACACCCGCCTCGACCGCCTCGGCGGCGGCGCGGGTCAGTGAGTCGAGGGTGTGCTGGAAGACGCCGGGCATCGAACTGATCTCGCGCGGCTCGCCGATGCCGTCCGCGACGAACATCGGCAGCACCAGATGCCGTGGTTCCAGCGAGGTCTCGGCGACAAGGCGACGCAGCGCCGGGGTGGCGCGCAGGCGTCGGGGACGTTCGGCGGGAAAGATGGATGCCCTCCTTCGTCGGCTGTGAGCGGTTGGCGAGTCCCTGGACTCGTCAACCGCTCACGGGCGCGTCAGCGCCTACGGGACTTCTTGCGCGGGGGCGGCAGCGCACCCTCGGCACGCAGCCGGGCGGCGTGCTCGGCGAGCGCCTCCACCAGGGGGCCGACCTGAGCGGTCTCGGGCTGCACGTCGACCCGGAGGCCGAACTCGATCGCGGTCTCCGCGGTCTTCGGCCCGATGCACGCCACCAGCGTGCGGGCGTGCGGCTTGCCGGCGATGCCGACCAGGTTGCGCACGGTCGAGGACGAGGTGAAGCAGACCGCGTCGAACCCACCAGTCTTGATCATCTCGCGGGTCTCGGCCGGCGGCGGCGCCGCCCGGACGGTGCGGTAGGCCGTGACGTCGTCGATCTCCCAGCCGCGCTGGCGTAGGCCCTCGGCCAGGGTCTCGGTGGCGATGTCGGCGCGGGGCAGCAGCACCCGGTTGACCGGATCGAAGACGTCGTCGTACGGCGCGAACTCGGCCAGCAGACCCTCGCTGGACTGCTCACCGGACGGCACCAACTCGGGGTTGATACCGAACGAGCGCACCTTGTCCGCGGTGGCCTCGCCGACGCAGGCGATCTTGACGCCGGAGAACGCGCGGGCGTCGAGCCCGAACTCCTCGAACTTCTCCCAGACCGCGCGCACCGCGTTGGTGGAGGTGAAGACCACCCACTGGTAGCGGCCGTCGACCAGGCCCTTGACCGAGCGCTCCATCTGCGCGGGGCTGCGCGGCGGCTCGACCGCGATCGTGGGCACCTCGATGGGGATGGCGCCGTGCGTGACGAGGCGATCGCTCATCTCGCTGGCCTGCTCCTTGGTGCGCGGCACCAGGACGGTCCAGCCGTACAGGGCGCGCGACTCCCACCAGGACATCTTGCTGCGCTGGCTGACCACCTTGCCGACGGTCACGATCAGCGAACCGACCAGCTCGGAGCCGGCCTCGTTCAGCGTCGCGAGGGTGGCCTCGACGGTGCGCTGCTGGCAGGTGGTGCCTCGGACGGTGATCGCGGCGGGCGTCTGCGGGGCCAGGCCGTTCTCGACCAGCTCGCTCGCGGTCTCCGCGAGGTGGCCCGCGGTGGCGTGCAGCACCAGCGGTCCCGGCGCCGCGGCCAGCGCGGCCCAGTCGACCTCGCCGCGGACGTCGACCTCGGTGTGACCGGAGCCCAGCGGCATGCCCGCGTAGCTCGGCACCGCGGATCCGGCGGGCAGGCCCGGCAGAATCTCGAACTGCACCTGGGTCCGCGCCACCGCGGTGACCTCGGCGATCACCGAATCGGTTGTGAGCGGGTCGCCGGAGACCAGACGGACCACGTCGTGCCCGTTCTTGGCCTCGGCCACCAGGGTCTTGGCGACCTCGGCCGGCTCGCCGAGCGCGGGGCGCACCTCGAACGGCGGGTTCTCGGGGTCGATCTCCTCACCCTTGACCAGCAGTCCGGTGCCGACCAGCGCGGTCACGCCCTTGTCGACGTCGGGATCCGTGAACGCCAGGGTGGCGGCCGCGAGGACGTCGCGCGCCCGGACGGTGAGCAACGCCGGGTCGCCCGGGCCGGCGCCCACGAACAGGATCCGTCCGGGGGTGTTCTTGCGGACTCGGCTCATCGGTTGTTCTCCAGTGCGTTCATGTGTCTAGCAATGTCAGGGACATGGGAATGGGCGCGCGGTTTCGAGGAGCGCGCCGACGGCAATGGCTCACTCATCGGTCGGTCCGCCCTCCGGATCGCTTTCGGTCGCCTTGCCCATCAGGGCGCGGGCGCCCAGGTCGAGCAGTTCGCGGGCCACCTCGCGACCGAGTTCCTCGGCGCGATCCGGCGGTCCGACGGTCGAGGCCCTGATCGAATCGGAGCCGTCCAGCGCGGCCGCACAGCCGCGCACCGACAGCTCGTCGAACACCCGGCCGTCGTCGTCGATGGACTCCACGATCTCCGCGATCGCGCCGACCGGGGCCGTGCATCCGGCCTCGAGCTCGGCCAGCAGCGCGCGCTCCGCCGTGACGGCGGCGCGGGCGCTCGCGTCGTCCAGCTCGGCGAGGATGGCGATCAGCGCGGTGTCACCCGCGCGGCATTCGACGGCCAGCGCGCCCTGCGCTGGGGCGGGCAGCATCTGCACCGGCTCCAGCGACTCGGTGATCACGTCGAGCCTGCCGATCCGCGAGAGCCCCGCCCGCGCGACGACGACCGCGTCGAGCTCGCCGTTGGCGACCTTGCCGATCCTGGTGTCGAGGTTGCCGCGCAACGGCTGGATGTCCAGGCCGAGGCCGAGGGCCCGCAGCTGGGCGATGCGCCGCGGCGCGGAGGTTCCGATCCGGGAGCCGGCAGGCAGCTCACCGAGCACCATCCCGTCGCGCGCCACCAGCGCATCGCGCGGATCCTCGCGTTCTGGCACGGCGGCGATGACCACGCGCTCGTCGGGCGCGGTTGGCAGGTCCTTGAAGGAGTGCACGGCGATGTCGACGTGCCCGGCGGCGAGCTCCTCGCGCAGCGCGGCGGTGAACACGCCGACGCCGATCTTCTCGACCGGTCCGGAGAACTGGTCGCCCGCGGTCTTGACGATCACCAGCTCGGCGGGGTGGCCCGCGGCGATCAGCGCGTCCCGGACGGTGCCGGCCTGAGTGGTGGCCAGCAGGCTGCCCCTCGTGCCGATGCGCAGAGTGGCCGCGGGGGCCTGCTCCGCGGTGGTGTCCCTGGTGGATGCGGCGGTTGCACTCATGACTGCATCCCCTTCCATACGTCCATCGCCTCGGCCTCGTGGCCTGCCGTGAAATCGTCCGCGAGCTCGACCGCGCGGATCTCCATCGGCGTCGCGACGGCCTCGACGGACCCGGGGGTCAGCTCGAACAGCTCACGCAGCGCGGCCGCGTAGGAGTCGCCGCCTGGGGCGCTGGCCAGCTGCTTGACCCGGACGGTCGGCGCGTGCAGCAGCTTGTCGACGACGCGGCGCACGGTGCGCGCGACCTCGTCGCGTTGCGGATCCTCGAGCCCGGGCAGGCGCGAGTCCAGCCGCAGCAGCTCGGCCTCCACCACGTCGGCGGCGCGTTGACGGAGGGCGGTCACGGTCGGGGTGACCTCGGCCAGACGCTGTCCGGCCAGGTAGGTGGCGAGCTCGCCTGCGACGATCTCGCGGGCCGCCTCGGTGTCCGCGGCGGCCGCGCCAGCCGCCGGATCGCGCTGCAGGGCCGCCATGTCGAAGATGCTCACGCCGGGCAGTCCGGCGATCGCGGGCTCCACGTCGCGGGGCAGCCCCAGGTCGCAGATCACCAGCGGTCGCTGCGCGGAGTCCCGCTTCGCCAGCGCGAGGTGCGCGTCGGCGAGGGTGACCACCGCACCGACCGCGCCGGTACAGGTCACCATCACGTCCGCCTCGGCCAGCGCGGACGGCAGGTCGGCCAGGTCGACGGTCGTGCCGTCCACCCCGGCGGCCCGCACGGTCTCGGCGAGGCGCTCGGCCCGCTCCCTGGTGCGGTTGGCGACGATGACGCGGCCGATCCCGGCCCGCGTCAGGTGCGCGACGGACAGGCCGCCCATCGAGCCCGCGCCAACCACGACGGCGGTACGCCCGGCGAGCCCGTCACCGAGCAGGTCCGAGGCGCGGTCGAGGGCGACCGACACCACCGAGGCGCCCGCGCGGTCGATCCCGGTCTCGGAGTGCACCCGCTTGCCGACCCGCAGCGCCTGCTGAGCCAGCTCGTGCAGCACCCGGCCCGCGGCCTGCTGGTTGTCGGAGATCGCGTAGGCGGTCCGGATCTGGCCGAGGATCTGCTGCTCGCCGACGACCATCGAGTCGAGGCCGCTGGCCACCGCGAACAGGTGCTCGGCCGCCGCCTCGCTGTAGCGCACGTATGCGTGCTTGGTCAGGTCCGGCAGCTCCATGCCGGAGTGCCCGGCGAGCAACTCGCCCACGTCGGAAAGCGCGCCGTGGAAGGCGTCCACCACCGCATAGATCTCCACCCGGTTACAGGAGGAGACGATCATGACCTCCGAGACATGGTCCGAGCTCATCATCTTGTCGATCAGCTTCGGCCGATCGGTGTCGCCGATGGCGACCCGCTCGAGGACGGAGACGGGAGCGCTGCGATGCGAGATCCCGACCAGGAGAACACTCACGGTGCCATCACCGATCCATTCGTTGTCGAACCAGAGCCTGACGAAGCCGAGCGTGCCGTGCGGAGCCCCACCGCCGCCGAGGCCGCAGCGGGCTCGGTTTCGGCGTTGCGGGCGCTGTGGAAGGACAGCACCTGCATCTCCACGGCGAGATCCACTCGGCGGATCTCGACGTGTTTCGGGACATCGAGCGGCGAGGCCGCAAAGCTCAGGATGCAGCGCACACCGGCATTCACCAGCAGGTCGCACACCTCCTGGGCAGATTCGTCCGGGGTCGCGATGACCCCGATGGTGGCGTCCAGCTCGCGGCACGCGGCCTCGAGCTCGGCGACGTCGCGAACGGTCAGCGCGTCGACGGTACTGCCGATCCGGTCGGGATTTCGGTCGAACAGGCCGACCATCGTGAATCCGCGACGGCCGAACCCGCCGTAACGGGCCAGGGCCTGCCCCAGGCTGCCGACGCCGACCAGCACCACCTGGTGGCCGCGGTCCAGTCCGAGCGCGGCCTCGATCCGGGCGCGCAGCTTGGTGACGTCGTATCCGACGCCGCGGACCCCGTTCGGGCCGAGGAAGGAGAGGTCCTTGCGCAGTTTCGCGGAGCCGACTCCGGCCGCGGTCGCGAGTTCCTCGCTGGAGACGATGAGCGTGCCGTCGTCGGCCATCACACCGAGCACCCGCAGATAGGTGGCGAGCCGGGTGACGGTGGCCTGCGGCAGGTCCCGCACCGTTGTGTCCGCGCGGGCGACGTCGGTTCCGGAACGAGACGCGTTCTCAGCCCCTGCGACGCCACGGGCAGAGAACCCATGCGGCTGGTGCTGTTCGGTCACGTTGGTGGCTCCTCGTCCGGCCATGCACATGGCCGGTTCTCACGCTGATCCGGGGGGACTGTTCACACCACGGTAACTGCTTGTGAACCCATGCACAAAGTCGCCGGATTCCGGATTCACCCGCTGCGACCTGCGCGGCGTCCGGATGCGAGGGGTGTCAGGTCGGCCTCAGATTGTCAAATCCGATCGCAGCCGAGGCTCGTCGACCTCCCAGTAACTGTGCTCACGGCCGTCGAGCAGGACGACCGGCAGCCGGTCGCCGTACTCGGCGCGCAGCTCGGGATCGGTCGCCGCGGCCACGTCGACGTCGACCGATTCGAGTTCGAGGCCGAATTCCCCACACAACCGCAGCAGCTGAGTGCGCGCTACGTCACAGGAGCCGCAGCCGGCCCGGGTCAGCAGGGTGATGGTGTGTGCGGGGTCGGTCATGGCTCCACTGTGCCACCGCCACCTGCGCCTTCCGCGGGCCGCCCGCGGAGACGCAAGTCACAGCGGCCACGCGGGCGGCGATCCACCCGGTGCGCCCCCGAGGCTGGGGATAGGGTGGGCCGCAGTTGGACGAACACAGGAGGTATGAGTGCCTGGTCGATCTGGTCCGACCGGCTCGGGAGTGGGCGCCGGCTGGCTCGACGCCAAGCGTCCCCGCCGACGCGGCAGGAACCCCTTGGGGCCCAGCGACGCCCAGCTGCGGGCCAGTCTCGCAGGTGAGGCCAGCGCGGACGCCGCCATCGCCTTGCACGAGGCGGCGACGAGCGAGGCCGAGGCGGGCGGCGAACTCGGTGCCCGAGGGACCGAGGGCGGCGTGCCGCTCGACCTGACCGCGGCGGCGTTCTTCGACGTGGACAACACCATGGTCCAGGGCGCCTCGATCATCCACTTCGCCCGCGGCCTCGCCGCCCGCAAGTACATCTCGCTCGCCGACATGGCCAGGTTCGGCTGGCAGCAGCTCAAGTTCCGGGTGACCGGCAAGGAGAACAGCGACGACGTCGCCAGCGGCAAGGAACGGGCGCTGGCCTTCATCGCGGGCCGCGAGACCGCGGAGTTCTCCCGCCTCGGCGAGGAGATCTACGACGAGCTGATCGCCGACAAGATCTGGCCGGGCACCAGGGCGCTGGCGCAGATGCACCTCGACGCCGGTCAGCAGGTGTGGCTGGTGACCGCGACCCCGGTGGAACTGGCCCAGGTCATCGCGAAGCGGCTGGGGCTGACGGGCGCGCTGGGAACCGTCGTCGAGAGCGAGGACGGCAAGTTCACCGGCCGACTGGTCGGCGACATCCTGCACGGCGCGGGCAAGGCACACGCGGTCCGGACCCTGGCCGTGCGCGAGGGCCTGAACCTCAAGCGCTGCACGGCGTACTCGGACAGCCACAACGACGTGCCGATGCTCTCGCTCGTCGGCACCGCCGTGGCCATCAACCCGGACGCCGACCTCAAGGAGGTCGCGCGCAACCGCGGGTGGGAGATCCGCGACTACCGCACCGGACGGAAGGCCGCGAAGATCGGCGTCCCGACCGCGCTCGCGCTCGGCGCGGTCGGCGGCGCGCTGGCCGCCGTGATCAGCCGCCGCAAGCACTGACGCAACCGTGCGCGAGTCGTACCCCGGCCGGGGTACGACTCGCGCACGGGCGGCGGAGCCGCTACTCCCTCGACAGCATCGCCGCGGCCGTGTGCTCGAGGTCGATGTAGGCCTCGCCGCTGACGTCCACGACCACCCGGTTCAGCGCGCCGCCGGTGAAGGCCCACGGGGCTTCGCCCGGGTAATCGTCGGTGACCGGTTCGCCGACGTCACGGCCGATGGTGAGCCCGGTGCCGCCCAGGCCGAACACGCCCGGCTGGGTCCGGATCCGGCCCTCCCCGACCTGGTGATCTCCGTAATAAAGGCGGAGCAGTCCTCGCGCGGTGCCCGGCGGGTCCTCGCCGTCCTTGTCGAACGAGGCGCCGAGGATCATCCGGTCGCCGGTGGGCAGCTCCTCGGTTGCGCTGATCCGCTGCTGCTCGCTGCCGAGGAAGTTGTAGACGTAGTGCAGCCGGTTGTCCCGGACGTACAGCGCGTGCCCGCCGAAGCGGCCGCCCTGCGCGAACAGCACCCCGGATACGCCGGGGGACGGCAGGCCGACGAGCGCCCCCAGCGAGTACGAGCGGTTGCGCACGGCCACCGCCACCGACTCGGGCACGGCGGCGCCGCCGGGCCGGTACACATACCGGGTGCGGAGCGGGGCAGGCCGCGGGCGCGGCGTCATGAGGATCTCGACCGGATAGCGGTCGTCGAGCGGCAGCGCCCCGTTGGCGCCCGCCTCGTGGAACCACAGCCCGACCAGTTCCGCGAGCCTGCCCGGCTCGGCGTCGGCGAGGTCGTGCAGCTCGGTGCGATCGACGTCGGTGTTGTAGAGCTCCCAGGTGTCGTCCTGGAAACGACCCCAACCGCTGATCGCCGGATGGGTGGTGACGGCCTTCCAGCCGTCGTGCCAGATGCCGCGGGTGCCGAGCATCGAATAGAACTGGGTGTGCCGAGCGCTGGGGATGCCTGCGGTGTCGAAGCTGTAGCGCATGCTCACGCCCTGGATCGGGTGCTGGGTGTACCCCTTGACCGTCTCCGGCATCTCGACGCCGAGACAGTCGAGCACCGTCGGCATCACGTCGATGGCATGGTGGTACTGATCTCGGATCTCGCCGCGGGCGGCGATCCCCTCCGGCCACGAGATGATGCACGGATCGCACGTGCCGCCATTGAACGAGTAGCGCTTCCACATCTTGAACGGGGTGTCGAATGCCATCGCCCAGCCGTTCGGATAGTGGTTATAGGTCCGGTACCCGCCCAGTTCGTCGAGCATGGCCATGTTCTCGGCCAGGTCGTCGGGCACGCCGTTGAAGAATTTGTTCTCGTTGACCGAGCCGTCGGGGCCGCCCTCGCCGCTGGCGCCGTTGTCGGAGACCAGCACCACCATGGTGTTGTCGCGCTGCCCGATGTCCTCGAGGTAGTCCAGCAAGCGCCCGATCTGGTCGTCGCAATGCGAGACGAAGCCGGCGTACACCTCGGCCATCCTCGCGAACAGCCGCTTCTCGTCGTCGGAGAGCGTGTCCCAGCGCCGGGTGTGATCCAGCATCGGGAACGGCTGGCCGTCGGGTCCGCGGCGGGACTCCGGGGTGCCGATCGGGTTCAGCGGCGGCAGCTCGGCCTCCGGCGGGATCAGGCCCATCTCCTTCTGCCGGGCCAGGATCTCGTCACGCATCGCCTCATAGCCTGCGTCGAACCGGCCGCGGTAGCGGTCCGCCCACTCGCGCGGCACATGGTGCGGTGCGTGCGCGCAGCCGGGCGCGTAGTAGAGGAACACCGGCCGGTCCGGCGCGATCGTCTTCACGTCGTCGAGGAACTCGATCGCCCGGTCGGTGATGTCGACGCCGAGGTGGTAGCCCTCCTCCGGCCGGGAGGGCGGATCGACCGGGTGGTTGTCGTGGACCAGATCCGGGTGCCACTGGTTGGTCTCGCCGCCGAGGAATCCGTAGAACCGCTCGAAGCCCCGGCCGATCGGCCAGCTCGCCTTGCTGGAGGCCAGGTTCATCTCGTCGGCCGCGCACAGGTGCCACTTGCCGACCATCGCGGTGCTGTAGCCGCGTTCGACGAGTACCTCGGCGAGGGTGGCGCACTCACCTGGAACATGGGCGTTGGCGCCGGGGAACCCGATCGACGCCTCGCTGATGCAGCCCATGCCGTTGACGGTGTGGTTACGGCCGGTGAGCAGACAGGAGCGGGTCGGCGAGCACAGGGCGGTGGTGTGCCACTGGCTGTAGCGCAGCCCGCCGGCCGCGATCCGGTCGATGTTCGGCGTCTCGATCGGGCCGCCGTAGCAGCTCAGCGCCCCGAAACCCAGGTCGTCCAGCACGATGTACAGCACATTCGGGGCGCCCTGCGGCGCCCTCGGCTGCTCGTACGGGCCCCAGTCGGGAACCGAGTCGCGAATGTCGAGGTTGGTGATCCCGCGGAATGACCTGGCCATGGTGTGGCTCCCTGTCGAGCCCCCCTGTCCCACCAAAGCACAACGACGGGGCGATCACCAGGTCCGCCAGGGGACCCGGCGATCGCAACGCGGGTTCGCTTGTCGGACAACCGATCCCGGACGAGACTCCCCGATTCAGCCCAGGAACACGTTGCGCCGCTGGGCGAGCAGCCGGTACAGGGTCTGCTGAATGGTCTCCCGAACGTGGTCGGTCAGCTCGAAGGTCACCATCGGGTCCTCCGCGCACACCGCGTCGTAGGAGTCGGTCTGGATCGGCTCACCGAACTCGATGTACCACTTCGACGGCAACGGGATCAGTCCCAGCGGACCCAGGTGCGGGAAGAACGGCGTCACCGGGAAGTAGGGCATCCCGAGCAGCCGCGCCAGGGACTTGAGGTCGCCGATCTTCGGGTAGATCTCCTCCGAGCCGACGATCGAGCACGGGATGATCGGGGCGCCGGTGCGCAGCGCGGCGCTGACGAACCCGCCCCTGCCGAAGCGCTGCAGCTTGTACCGCTCGCTGAACGGTTTGCCGATCCCCTTGAATCCCTCGGGGAAGACCGCCGCCACCTCGCCGGTCCGCAGCAACCGCTCGGCATCCGGGTTGCAGGCCAGGGTGTGTCCGGCCTTGCGTGCGATGTTGCCGACGACCGGCATCTCGAAGGCGAGATCGGCGGCGAGCATCCGCAACGGGCGATGCGCCGGATGGTGGTCGAACATCGCCACCGAGGTCATCAGCCCGTCGATGGGGACCACGCCTGCGTGGTTCGCGACCACCAGCGCACCACCCTCGGAGGGCACGTTCTCGATCCCGCGCACCTCGACCCGAAACCAGCTGTCGAACAGCGGTCGGAGTATCGGCAGCCAGACGTTCTCGGTGAAGTGCGGGTCGAAGCCGAATTCGTCGACCTGGTAGTCGCCGGTGAGCCTGCGGCGGAGGAACTCCGCGATCGCGACCACCGGGTCGGCGACCAGGTCCCTGGCCGACTCGAGCACCACACCGGGCAGCGACGGCGACGCCTGCTGCGGAACACCGAACAGCGGGCGCGGCTCGGGCAGTGATTCGCCGCCCTGCGGCACGCCAGGCGCGGGCCGAGCCCGCCGCCCGGCGGCGTCGTGCAACGGGATCACCTTGGCCACAT
Organism: Rhodococcus sp. PvR044; assembly: GCF_040548995.1. Lineage (NCBI taxonomy): Bacteria > Bacillati > Actinomycetota > Actinomycetes > Mycobacteriales > Nocardiaceae > Rhodococcus > Rhodococcus sp. PvR044. The sequence goes on along the minus strand of NZ_JBEPSX010000001.1, from coordinate 16,680 downwards.
CACTCATTGCTGCTCTCCCCCGACTCCGACCAACTGCTGTACCCGTGATTCGACCGACCGAAGCCAGTCCTCGCTGATCATCGGGCTGATCCCGGCCCCGTTGATCAGATCGTCCAGTCCCTGCATCGTCGTCCACCGCGGCTCGAAGCCCAGTTCCGCCCGCATCCGGCCGGTGTCGAACCCACAGCCGAAATGGAAGTAGTCGAGCTGCTCCTTGGTGAAGTCACGCATCGAGGGTCCCATCAGTGCCCGCCCGAGGGTCCTGAACAGCTGTGAGGGCACCGGCACCGCGAGGCCACCCGCCCGCCGGACCGCCTGGGAGAGCATCACGACGCCGTCCGCCGCGATGTTGAAGGTTCCCGCTGGACCGGAGACCGTGGCGAGCTCGAGTGCGGCCAGCGCGTCCTCCTCGTGCAGGAGTTGCATCCGGGGATCCCGGCCGAGGACCGTCGGCACCACCGGCGAGTTCAGGTACCGCGACACGGGCCCGCTCATCCGCGGACCGATCAGCGGCGCCATCCTGAGCAACGAGACCGCGATCTCCGGCCGTCTGCGCCCGAGGCTGCGCGCGTATCCCTCGATCTCGATGATGTCGCGGGCGAACGCGCCGCGCGGGGGCGTGCGGGCACTCATCTCCTCGGTGAACTTCGCCGGGTCCCGCGCGCTGCCGCCGTAGACCGCACCGGACGAGCGCACCACCACCTTGCGGACGTCAGGAGACTTCTGGCACACCGCGAACAACTGCATGGCCCCGAGGACGTTCATGTCCTTCATGGCGGCCCGGCTGCCGGACTTCGGGGCCTTGGGGATCGAGGAGGCGTGCACCACGGTGTCGACCCTGGCGTTGCAGATCACCTTGCCGATGAGCGGGTTCCTGATGTCGGCCCGTACGAACTCCGCGCGCCCCATCCGCCGCAGCATGTCCTTGCTCGGCGACACGGCGTCAACGGCGATGACCCGCTCGATGTTCGGATTCTGCGCCAGCCTGGCCACCAGGTACCCACCGAGGAACCGGCTGGCGCCGGTCACCAGCACCACACCGGGCGGCTGCACTCCGCGGTCGCTCATTACCTCCACACCCCACCCCTGCCTCTCGGGCCACACCTGCGAGCCTAGCCACACCCGGCCGGAACCGCACGGCTCTTAACGAGTCCGAAACACCTGTTTACCTGCAATTTTACGACCCCGAAGGAGGAATATTCATCCTCCCGATGCTGGACGTACGCCTAGTCGCCCCCGAATGCAGCGATGCCCGCCACCTCTCGGTGACGGGCATCGGAGGGACTGGGTCCCACACCTGCGAACTCGGCGATCTACTTACCGAGCTTCCTACGCTGCACTCGCGTCCTACGAAGCAGCTTGCGGTGCTTCTTCTTCGACATGCGCTTGCGTCGCTTCTTGATCACTGAACCCATGGCGGGTATCCCTCACGTTCTTCTCTAGCGGTCCTGCGCACGCCGGTGACGTACGCGTGCGTTACGAATCTGGCGCTCGGCCTCGTATCTGCTAACCCAGCGCCTGATGACACCGGCTGGCTGGCACGACAAGTGATCATCGTACCGGTGCGGCCTCGCTCCGCAGAAACCGAGCTTCCGTTATCCCCCGGATACCGCATCCGGGGGACATCAGGACCGGTTCAGCCCGCGTCGAAATACGAGGTTTCCAGGTAGTCGTGCACCGCCTTCGCATGCACTCGAAATGACCGGCCCACCCGCACCGCGGGCAGCTCGCCGTTGTGCACCAATCGGTACACCGTCATCTTGGAGACCCGCATCAGCGCCGCCACCTCGGCGACGGTGAGAAACTGCGTGCCGCCGACCATGGGTTGACCGTCGGGGTTGGACCCCTTCGACTTACTTGTAGACACCATTAATCCACATACCTCCGGCACGTCTCGCGCCGCCGGCTTCCCCTCCGGCGGAACAGACACGCACGTGCTGTAATCAGCTTAGCGGGACGGATGGGGTTACAGCGACGGGTGTGGAGTACCAATATCTATTCGGTACCTCCACCGAGAGCGGCGGACCTGCTCTTCGCCGCCACCAACGCTTCGTAGAACGCGGTCCGGACCCCGCCACGCTCGAGCTCGCGCAATGCGGCCGCGGTGGTGCCACCCGGCGACGTCACGGCGGCACGCAGATCCGCGGCGGACTCGCCGGACCGGTCGAGCATGGCCGCCGAGCCGAGCATCGTCTGCACGACCAACTCGGTCGCGGTGGCCCTGGTCAGGCCGATGCCGACACCGGCGTCGACCATCGCCTCGGCGATCAGGAAGAAGTAGGCGGGCCCGGACCCGGACACCGCTGTGACCGCGTCCATCTGCGATTCCGCGACCGCGATCACCTTGCCGACCGACGCGAGGATGTCGGTGACCAGCGCGAGGTGCTCCGCCTTCGCGTACCGCCCACCGGCGATCGCGCTGACCCCCTCGCCCACCAGCATCGGCGTGTTGGCCATCACGCGCACGACAGGGAAGCCGGCGGGCAGCTTGGCCTCGTACCGGGACGTCGGCAGGCCTGCCGCCAGCGTGACCACCAGCTGTTCGCGGTCGCCGTCCAGCTCGACCGACGTCAGCTCGGCCATCACGGAATCGACGTCGTTCGGCTTGACCGCGATGACCACGACATCGGCACCCTCGGCGGCATCCGCGATCGTGGTCGCCCTGATCCCGAACAGGGCGGTCAGCTCGGCCGCCCGCGCGGGGAAGGACTCCGCGACGACCAGATCCTTCGGCGCGCGACCCGACTGAAGCAGACCCGCGATCAGCGCCTCGCCGATCCTGCCGCCACCGATCACTGCAATTCTCGTCATGCCCGCAAGCCTGCCATGTAGCCGTCGGGGGGCCGCGACGGAGGTCCGGCCCCGGTCAGCCCTTCGGGATCATGGCCAGCTGACGGCTCTGCACCACGGCGTGCCCGGCCTCGTCGAGGACGAGATGGTCCTCCTCGAACCAGGTGTCGCCCAGCACGGTGGCGCTGGCCATCACCCGCAGCCATCCCGGCGCGGGGAGCCGGCGCAGGTAGGTGGTCAGCTGGACGGTCGGCGCCCACCCGAACATGCCGCGGTTCATCGTCACCGGGGCGCTGATGTCGCCGGTCATCAACGCGAACAGCACCGCGACGTCGGTGTCGACCTCGTCCTCGGCGAACGGGCGCACCCACATCCGGTTCACCGGGTCACCCTGCTGCCCGGACAGGAACAGCGCGGCGGACGGATCGACCCGCAGGTCGCAGCCCTTCGCGACGTGCACGATCTGCCCCATCGGATGGTCGGGGGTGATGTGGACGGCGTCGGCGGGCGGCACGGCGGGCAGATCGGCCAGCGCGAGGGGCTCCTGATGCCGCGGGTCGGCGACGTCCGGCACACCGAGCGTCACCGCCGCGGACACCGCGACCTTCTCACCCTGCATCAGGTCCACGTCGACCAGGCACACCTGCCTGCCGCGCTTGCGCACGGTGGTGATCAGCCGCACCTCGCCGGGGTCGGGTGCGTTGAGGTAGCTGGCGCTGACCGCGATCGGCTGCATGGCACTCGTGTCGACGGGCCGGGCCGCGCTTGCCTCCTCGCGCGGCGCCCGGATCACCTCGCGCGCGGCAGCGGCGCACAGCGCCATCATGCAGCCGCCGTGCACCTTCGGCCCGATGGTCCAGATCGGGTCGATCAACGCGGCGAAGGCGCCGCCGCCCAGGTCCGTCAGCGTGGTCAGGTCCGCGAAGGGGCGGGTCGAGGTGAGGGTGGCGGGCGGGGTCATCGGGTTTCCTCTCGGGGGTCCTGTGCGCTCGGCGGAGCGATTCCGGCCGGCGGGAAGCTTCTGGAAGCGATGTCCTGGTGGGCGAGCCTGCGCATCGCGGCGATCACCGGCTCGTAGATCGCGGTGCCGAGCACGGCGTACTCGACGGCCGCCTGGGTGGATCCGGTCGGCATCAGCGCGAGGTCGACCTCCGCGATCCCCATGATGTGCCTGCCATAGGCGTCGATGCGTTCGTCGGTCATCGGGATGCCGACGTCCTCGACCGCCTTCAGCGCCCGCTCGAGCTGTCCGACCGCAGGGAAGGCCGGGTCGTAGACCTGCCCCAGCCGTTCGAGCAGGCGACGGGCGCGAGGCTGCTCGCGCGCCTCGGCATCCGCGGCCTCGTCCGGGTATGGCGGCAGCGTGGCCACCGCCCGCCCGAGGGTGTCGTAGAGCCCGTCGACGGGCTCGTCGGTCAGGCGGATGATCGCGCGGATCTTGTGAATCGGCAGCCCCGCCCCCGCCAGCGCCTTGATCAGCGCGAGCCGCCGCAGGTGCTCGGGACCGTAGCTGGACTGGGTCGCGCTGGTCGGTTCGCCCGACATCAGGACGCCCTCGCGCAGGTAGTACTTGATCGTCGCCAGCGGGAGACCCGACCGCTCGACGAGCTCGGAGACGCGCATCGGTCCTCCCGGTTGACGGAAAGTTTGGATACTTCTACTATCCAACTACTGGATAGTAACGCTATCCAGGCAATCCCGAGAGTACCCCCCGACCCAGGAGACCCGCTATGGACCCCATCCTCACGATCGTCGTCGGCGTCACCCTCCTCACTGTCGTCGGTATCGCCTTCGGGGGCACGTTCATGCTCCGGATCGTCACCGGGAAACAGGGCGCCAACGCCCTGCAGAAGTCGATGTTCCGCGCCGGGCACGCACACGCAGGGGTCCTGGTGACCCTCGGTCTCGTGGTCGCCCTGCTCACCCAGGCCGCGGGCGTCTCGCCTGGGTGGTCGGCCTCGGGTTCGATCCTCGTGCTGTCAGCGGCGATCTTCGTCCCCGCCGGGTTCTTCTTCTCCGTGATCGGCACTGATCCCGTCCGCCCGAACGCCTGGATGCGATCGGTGTGGGTCGGCTTCGGGGTGCTGGTCGCCGGGCTCATCGTCGCGGGGATCGCGGTGATCACCGCGGGCGTCGGCGCGCTCTGACGACCGTCGCTAGGACCGGGCGCCCACCGACAAGTGTTCGCGGGCGAAGGCGAGCGACTGCGCGAGCATCGACGACCGCTCGGCCTGGGTGCGCGCGTTCTGGGTGTTGATCTCCAGCACGGCCTGTCCGTCGAAGCCGCTGTCGACGAGGTGCCTGCACAACTGCGCACACGGCTGATTGCCGTGCCCGGGGATCAGGTGCTCGTCGACCGACGCGCCCCGCCCGTCCGCCAGGTGCAGGTGGGTCAGGCCCGAACCCATCCGCCGAGCCAGGTCGAGGGCGTCCATGCCCGCCGTCGCGGTGTGCGAGAGGTCGAGCGTGTAGTGCGCGTGATCGCTGTCGGTGGGGTCATAGCTCGGCGCGAAGGCGGACACCCCCGGGCCGGGCCCGCCCCGCTTCTCGAGCCGTTCGGCCGACTTCGCGCGCTTGCCCCAGAAGCGATCCGCTCGCATCGGGAACATGTTCTCCACCGCGACCGCGACGTCGCTGCGCTCCTCGAGCTCGCGCACCTGGTCGGCGAAACCCTCGGAGTACTTGCGCTGCCAGCGGAACGGCGGGTGCACGACCACGGTGCGCGCGCCGAGTGCTTCGGCGGCGCGGACCGACTTCTCCAGCTTGGCGGCCGGGTCAGCGCCCCACACCCGCTGCGAGATCAACAGGCACGGGGCGTGCACGGCCTGCACGGGAACGGCGTACTTGCGGACCAGCGCCTTGACCGCGTCCAGGTCCTGGCTCACCGATTCCGCCCAGACCATCAATTCGATGCCGTCGTAGCCCAGTTCGGCGGCGTACTCGAACGCCGCCTCGGTGTTCTGCGGATAGACCGAGGCAGTCGAGAGTCCGACGAGGATCTTGCGTGTCCCGGTTCGAGTGCCGTCCATCGCCACCCTCGGTCAGGTCGTGAGCAGGAAGGCGAGCGGACCGATCGTCACGAACACACCGACGATGATCGCGATCAGCAGGCTCACCATGTCGTCGGTCTGTCGCAGGATCCGGACCACCGCCACCAGGCCTGCGATCACCAGCACCGCGAGGACCAGCGCCACCCAGGGCAGCACGTCCCACAGCTTCTCGAAGCCCTTGAACAGCAGCCCACCGACCAGCAGGGCGACGATGCCCTGACCGATCAGTACCGCCCACTCGCGGGCCGCGTGCTTGTCGTCTCGATCGGAGGGCGCGTCCTCGACCGCTTCATCCGGCTCCCGATCCGCGAGGTCCTCCGACTCCGCGGAGCCGGGCACCGAGTCCTTGCGCGCCGCGCCGTCGCGCACCGGGACCTCGGGCGCCGATTCCCTGAGCGCCTGTTCCTTGAACGTGGACGTCTTCGGCACCACGATCCTCGGGATCTCGCCGGTGACGTGCACCAGCGCCCTGGCCTCCTCCAGCGTCTCCCGACGGGCGGTGCCCGCGGCCCTGGCCTGTCGCATGAGGTCGCCCTCGAGGCTGGACCCGGACAGCATCGCGGGCTCTCGGATGGGGGTGTATGGGACGAACCCGGGGCGCGGGGCGGGCGGAGCCTCCGCGACCGGCATGGCCGCGGTCTTCGGCTGCTCGGCGATCGGGGCGCGCATGGAGGTCTTCGGCTTCTCGGCCTGCGCGGGCTGGGCGTCGACCTGGGTGAGGGCGCCGGACCGGTATTGCGGGGGCAGGGCGGCCGCGGTGGCCGGGGGCGTGACATCGGGCGCCGCGGTAACCCGGTACTGCGACGGCATCACGGGGGCCGGAGGAGCGGGGGGCGCAGGCGCGGGGGTCGGTGTGACGGAAGCGGATGGGGGCGCGACTCGTTCGTACTTCGGAGCCTCGAACTTCGGCTCGACCTTCGGCGCCTCGAACTTCGGTGCCTCGAACTTCGGTGCCTCGACCCTCGGCTCCTCGGCCTTCGGCGGCTCGGGGACCGGCGGGATCGTGGGGCGCTCCCTCTCGGGGACGGTGTACCGCGCGACGACCGACGGCACCGGAGTCCGGTCAGCGCGCCGGGACCGGGGCTGAGCGGGAGGCGACGGGGTGACGGCCGGTGCGGGGGCGGGGGCGGGCGCAGGCGCAGGCGGCGTGACCGGCGCGGGCGCGGGAGCGGGCGGCGTGACGGATACCTCGGGCACCTCGGGGATCGTGTGCCGCGAATCCTCGGGAGGCCTGACGACGGGGATCTCGCCGGTCAGTTCGGCGACGCTGATCCCGCCGCCTGCCACTCCCCTACGCCGACGTCCACCGCGGGACTCGACCTGCTGGCCGTTCCTGGCGAGCAGCTCGGCAACTGAGACCTGCCCGGTGTCCTCGGATCCTTCGCTCATCGCGCACTCACCACCAGTTCTCCGCCCATCTCGGTATCCAGCTTCCGCAGGATCAGCCCCTCACGCAGAGCCCAGGGGCAGATCTCCAGCGAGTCCACCGACAGTGCCCGCATGCTTGCCTCCGCAATCAGTGCGCCCGCCACGATCTGCTGGGATCGGTCCGAGCTCACACCCTCCAATTCTGCGCGGTCCGACGTCGTCATCCTAGAAATGAAGGCGATCAGTTGGCGCAGACCGCTGGCAGTCAGTGTCCTCTGTACCCGGGGTCCGGCGGCGGAGGGCGCGGCCCCGGTGAGTCGTGCCAGGGACCGGAACGTCTTGGAGGTCCCGACCACCCGATCCGGTGCGCCCGCGGCACGCAGGGCCTTGGCCGGCTCGACCAGCTCGGCGTCGAGCCAATCGCGCAACACCGCCACCCTGCGCTTGCCGGGCGGGTCGGCCTGCAACCAGTCCCGGGTCAACCGTCCGGCACCGAGCTGGAGGGAGAACGCGACGTCCGGGTCCTCGTCGCCGCCGGAGGCCAGCTCCAGCGAGCCGCCGCCGATGTCGAAGTTCATGATCCGGCCTGCGCTCCAGCCGTACCAGCGCCGCACCGCGAGAAAGGTCAGCCGGGCCTCGTCGACGCCGGACAGCACCTCGAGCGCCACCCCCGTCTCGTCCCGGACGCGGGCCAGCACCGCCTCGGAGTTGGTCGCGTCGCGGACCGCCGAGGTCGCGAAGGCCATCAGCTCGCCGCATCCGGAGGTCGAGGCGATGCTCGCGAAATCCCGCACCGCCGCGACCAGCTTGTCGGCCCCGCCCGCGGTGATGTCACCGCGGTCGTCGGTGTTCTCGGCGAGCCGCAGCGTCGACTTGGTGGAGCTCATCGGCGTCGGGTGAGCGCCCCTGTGGGCATCCACCACGAGTAGATGAACCGTGTTGCTTCCGACGTCGAGTACCCCTAACCGCACGTGACCACGGTACTGGGTCTACCGTCGAGACTTGTGACAGCAGGCAACACCACGCCCGATTCGAAGATGGAGCCGACGCCGGAAGTCGACCCCGACTTCCCCCGCGAGTGGATCGAATTCGTGGACCCCGCCAACGCCGAACATCTCGTGGTGGCGGACCTGACCTGGCTGCTTTCGCGCTGGACCTGCGTGTTCGGCACCCCCGCGTGCCAGGGCACCGTGCCGGGACGTCCGGACGACGGCTGTTGCTCGCACGGCGCCTTCCTCTCCGACTCCGACGACAAGGCCAAGCTCGACCGGTCAGTGAAGCTGCTCACAAAGCGCGACTGGCAGTTCATGGAGAAGGGCCTTGGCAAGAAGGGCTACGTCGAGGAGGACGACCTCGACGACGAGCCCGCGCTGCGCACCAGGCGGTACCAGGGCGCCTGCATCTTCCTCAACCGGCCGGGATTCGAGGGCGGGATCGGCTGCGCGCTGCATTCGATGGCGCTGCGCAAGGGCATCGAGCCGCTCGAGGTCAAGCCTGACGTCTGCTGGCAGCTGCCCGTCCGTCGCACCCAAGACTGGGTGGAGCGGCCGGACGGCTCGCAGATCCTCAAGACCGTGATCACCGAGTACGACCGACGCGGCTGGGGCGAGGGCGGCGAGGACCTGCACTGGTACTGCTCCGGATCGCCCGACGCACACGTCGGTTCGAAGCCGGTGTGGCAGAGCTACGCCCCCGAGCTGACGGAGCTGCTCGGCAAGCCCGCCTACGAGGAGCTGGCCAAGCATTGCCGTCGCCGCGCGGGGCTTGGCCTGATCGCCGTGCACCCGGCGACCACCGCCGCGCAGGAGAAGGCCGACCAGCCCCGACCGTAACGGCCGGTCTGCGTTGTCCCGATAACGGATCAGGAGGGTGCATCGGCCCTCCCCGTCGTAGGGGGATGCTCATGTTCACTCGCACACTCGCAACGGCCGCGCTGGTCGTCGGCGCCGCACTGACACTGGCCCCTGGCGCGTCGGCCGCCGAGCCCGACGACCCGTACGGCTTCAACGCGGTCCGCGACCGGACCGACTATTTCGTCGCGCCCCTCGACGCCGGTGCGCTGATCGGCCCGAACACCTATAAGCCGATCATCCTCAGTCCGTACGGCGCCACCCGCAAGATCGAGTGCCGCGGCGACGGTCACTACGTCCAGATCCACGAGTGCAAGCAGTACGACACGAACAACGTCGCGCACGACCTCCAGCTGGTCGCCAACCCGATCCGCCCGGTCTACGTCTACAACCCGTTCTAGCCCCCGAGTCCTCTGGCGCCAGGAACTGTGCCGTGGGGCCCGCCCCCCCCCCCCCCCCCCCGCCCCCCCCCCCCCCCCGGGCCCCCCCCCCCCCCCCCGCCCCCCCCCCGGCCCCCCCGCCCCCCCCCCCCCCCCCCCCCCCCCCCCCCCCCCCCCCCCCCGGCCCGGTGTCAGCCCTCCAGCTTGTATCCCAGCCCGCGCACGGTGACCAGATGCTCCGGCTTGGCCGGATCGGCCTCGATCTTCGACCGCAGGCGCTTGACGTGCACGTCGAGGGTCTTGGTGTCGCCGACATAGTCCGCGCCCCACACCCGGTCGATGAGCTGGCCGCGGGTGAGCACCCGGCCGGAATTCCGCAGCAGGTACTCGAGGAGGTCGAACTCCTTGAGCGGGAGCATGACCGTGTCGCCGTTGACCTGGACGATGTGGCGCTCGACGTCCATCCGCACCGGGCCCGCCTCGAGCACGCCGTCGTCGGCGTCGTTGTCGGAGTCGTTGTCGGCGCCGCGCCGCAGCACCGCCCGGATCCGGGCGATCAGTTCCCTTGCCGAGTAGGGCTTGGTGACGTAGTCGTCAGCGCCCAGTTCCAGTCCGACGACCTTGTCGATCTCGCTGTCGCGGGCGGTGACCATGATGACAGGAACGCCGGAGCGCGCCCGGAGTTGCTTGCACACGTCGGTGCCGCTCATCCCGGGGAGCATCAGGTCCAGCAGGACGATGTCCGCGCCGGACCGGTCGAACTCGGCGAGGGCGGACGGTCCGTCCCCCACCACCGTCGCCTCGAACCCCTCCTTGCGGAGCAGGAACGCGAGCGGGTCGGCCAACGACTCCTCGTCCTCCACGATCAACACATTCGTCACCGGTTTGCCTCCAGACTCGGCGCAGCCTCGTGCTGCGTCACTTCGTGATCGATCGATGCGGTCTTGTTCGCTGCGGACGTCTCGTCCGCAGCCGGGGGTGCGTCCGCGATGGGCGCTGACCTGAGCTGGGCCACTGGGCCCGAGATCGCGCTCCTCACCGGGGCGTCATCGGCTTCGTCGGAGAGTTCCTCGTGCCACGGAATGTGCAGCGTGAAGGTGGACCCGGTGCCGACCTTGCTCCACAGCGTGATGGAGCCGTTGTGGTTCGCGGCCACGTGCTTGGCGATCGCGAGACCGAGCCCGGTGCCGCCGGTGGACCGGGACCGCGCCTTGTCGACGCGGAAGAAGCGTTCGAACACCCGCTCCTGGTCCTCGCTCGCGATGCCGATCCCACGGTCGGTGACGGCGATCGCGACCTTGTCCCCTCGCCTGGACCGGCTCACCGACACCGGCGATCCCTGCGGCGAGTACGCGATCGCGTTCTCGACCAGGTTCGACAGCGCGGTGATGAGCAGGGTCCGGTCACCCCGCACCTCGAGTCCGCTCGGCCGGTCGGCGGTGACCGTGATCCCGGCCGCCTCGGCGGTGAGCCGCGAACGGCGCATGGCCTCCTCGACCACCTCGTCCACGTCGACCACCTCGAGGTCGGGCAGCTTCTCCGCGCCCTGCAGGCGGGAGAGCGCGATGAGTTCGCTGACCATGTTCCCCAGCCGCTTCGATTCGCTGAGCACCCGCTCGCCGAAGTGCCGCACGGATTCCGGGTCGTCGGCGGACTCGAGGAGCGCCTCGGCCAGCAGGCCCATCGCACCGACCGGGGTCTTGAGTTCGTGGCTGACGTTGGCGACGAAGTCGCGGCGAGTGGCCTCCATGCGGACCTGCTCGGAGTCGTCGTCCGCGAACAGCACGACGAACCGGCGGTCCTGCTCGCTGAGCAGACGGGCCACCCCACGCACCGCGATCTTGTTCCTGCCGCGCGCCGGGTTCTTGATGCTGAGATCCATCTCGACCGGCACCCCGGTCGTCAGCACCTGATTCGCCGCCTGCCATGCCCGTTCCTCGACGGTGCGGTTGCGCACCAGGCCCAGCTCCTCGGCGCGCGGGTTGAAGAGCACCACGTCGTGGAACCGGTCCACCACCGCGATGCCGCTGTGCGAGGCGAGCACGATGAGGTCGAGGACCTGGGACATGGTCAGGCCGGCCTGTTCGGCTTCGCGCCTGGAGAATCGATTCTTCAGGAACGGGACCAGTACCCCGCCGACCAGGTATCCGCCGAACGCGGCGACCACGGCCAGGAGTACGGCCTGAACAACACTCACAGCGCAATCGTACGGTCGGGTAAAGCCAGACGGACGCAGGGTGGAGGCATTTCACCGCACGTCATGGCCCCGCGGCGCCCCGTTCTCCGGCTGTTCACCCGGTGTTGGCCCGAGATCCCGCCGTGGTGGCGGCGGGGTCCCGGGCCGACATCGGAACTGCTACTTCGCGCCCTGGCTGGCGACCGCGGCAGCGCCTGCGGCGGCGGCCTCGGGGTCGAGGTAGGTGCCACCCCGGTTGAGCGGGGTGAGGCTGCCGTCCGCCGCGACCTCGAGGTCGTAGCGCAGCGGGATGCCGGTGGGGATGTTCAGCCCGGCGATGTCCTCGTCGGAGATGCCGTCCAGGTGCTTGACCAGCGCGCGCAGCGAGTTGCCGTGCGCGGTGACCAGGACGGTCTTGCCCGCCTTGAGGTCCGCGGAGATCGTCTCCTCCCAGTACGGGATGAGGCGCTTGACCACGTCGAGCAGGCACTCCGTCAACGGGACCTCGTCGAGGCCCGCATAGCGCGGGTCGGCGTCCTGGCTGTACTCAGTGCCCGCCTCGATCGGCGGCGGCGGGGTGTCGTAGCTGCGACGCCACAGCATGAACTGGTCGTCGCCGTACTCGGCCTTGGTCTGAGCCTTGTTCTTGCCCTGCAGCGCGCCGTAGTGCCGCTCGTTCAGACGCCAGTCGCGCACGACCGGGATCCAGTGCCGGTCGGCGGCGTCGAGGGCGATGTTCGCGGTGCTGATCGCCCGGCGGAGCAGGGACGTGTACAGCACGTCGGGCAGCACGTCGTGCTCCTTGAGGAGCTGACCCGCCCGCTTGCCCTCACCGATGCCCTTGTCGGTGAGCGGCACGTCCACCCAGCCGGTGAACAGGTTCATGGCGTTCCATTCGCTCTCGCCGTGGCGGAGCAGCACAAGGGTTCCGGTACTCATGCCCACAATCCTGGCATGACGGCCGACGGCCGACGGCCACCGCCCGCGGCGCCGCCCCCGCAGGGTCGATTGGGCAGTCGGGGTTGACTCCTATCGCAACTAATGTAGCTTTAAGAAACCGGCAATCACCGAACCAACGCAGCAGGAGTTGTCTTTGGAGCCCCAGAAGCGCCCCGGCGGCCGCAGCGCACGGGTCCGCGACACCGTCCGCACGGCCACCCTCGCCGAGCTCGCCCTCCACGGCTACCAGGGCTTGACGATCGACAACGTCGCCCAACGCTCCGGCGTCCACAAGACCACCGTCTATCGCCGTTGGGGCACCCCCGAAGGCCTGATCGCCGATGCCCTCGAACTCGCCGAGTCCGAACCGTGGCCCATCCCCGACTCCGGCTCCATCGAAGGCGATCTCCGTGGAATCACCGACCTCGTCCGCACCGGTTTCGCCGACCCCGAAGCCGGCCCCATCGCGTCCGCCTTCATCGCCGCGGCCACCCAGAATTCGGCCGCCGCGCAGGCCCTCCGCCGCTTCTACGCCGCCCGCCACACCCAATCCGCCGAGGTGGTCCGCCGCGCAGTCGCCCGCGGCGAACTCCCGGCCACCGTCGCCGCCGAGGACCTGATCAGATTCGCGGTGGCCCCGGTCTACTACCGACTCTTCATCGCCCACGAGCCGGTGACGGAACAAGACGCGCACCGCGCTGCTGACGCTGCGCTGGCGGCCGCACGGGCAGGCGTCATCTGACGGCTGCCCTCGCGGCCGCGACCATTCCAACCCCGACACGCACGTCGAGTCCGATCGCCGCAGCAACTCAACTCAACTCAGGAGAAACGTATGACTGACCAGCAGATCGGCCGCACGATCGACGCCTCTTTCGAGATCACCGATTGGGACGAGACCGTCTACGAAGAGCCGGACGAGGGACCCAAACTGACCAGGGTCCGAATTCGCAAGCGCTACCACGGTGCGATCGAGGGCTCGGGCGTGGTGTCGGTTCTCACGGCCCAGGGAGCTGCCGGTGCAGGCTATGTGGCCTCCGAACGGGTCGAGGGCACACTCGACGGCCGTGCCGGCACCTTTGTCATCCAACACGGCGGTCTGGCCAACGGCACCGAGCAGAGCAGCTTCGGGTCCATTGTCCCTGGTTCCGGCACCGGAGAGCTCGCGGGGATCTCGGGCCACGCGAAAGAGGCTCAGCAGGAGGTCCTCTCCCTGGTGTACACGCTGTAGTTCGCTCGACATCCGCGGCCGTTCAGCTGCGCACCATCCCGACCCGCCGACACCGAAGGACCCAGCGTTGTCACCTGATCCGACCACTGTTCACCCGCTGCCTGCCCACGACCGCGTGGTGTTCCTCAAACCGCTGGTCAGCTCGCCGCAGATCGTCGTGGGCGAGTACACCTACTACGACGACCCGGATGGCGCGACGGACTTCGAGCGTCGCAACGTGCTCTACGCATACGGACAGGAGCGCCTGATCATCGGCAAGTACTGCGCGATCGCCGCGGGGACGAGTTTCCTGATGGCAGGCGCCGAGCATCCGACGATGGGTGTGTCCACGTTTCCGTTCACCATGTTCGGCGGCCGGTGGGCCGAGCAGACTCTCGACATCGTCACCGCCATGCCCAGTCGCGGCGACACAGTCGTCGGCAACGATGTGTGGTTCGGCTACCAGGCGACCGTGATGCCCGGTGTGCGAATCGGCGACGGCGCCATCATCGCGGCCGGCGCGGTGGTCACCGTCGACGTTCCGCCGTACACGATCGTCGGTGGCAATCCGGCCAGACCGATCCGGCGACGCTATGCCGACGCGGACATCGACCGGCTGCTGCACGCCGCATGGTGGGACTGGCCTGCCGAACTCGTCACCGAACACGCCCGCACCGTCATGGCCGGAACACCGGCCGACATCGAGCGCATCGCCCTCGACCACAAGGAGAAGGCATGACGACCCACGTCAGCATCGACGAGCACGCGGTACCCGGCGGCGGCCCGTACGCGATCACTGTCGGCCCGGACCGCGCGCTCTGGTTCACGCTGGTCCACAGCGGTCAGATCGGCCGCCTCGTGCCCGGCGAGCCGCCCACGAACCACCAGCTCGACCCGGACAGCGGGCCGACGATCATCGTCACCGGACCCGACGGTGCACTCTGGTTCACCGAATACCGGTCCCACCGCATCGGACGGATCACCACCGACGGCGTACTCGACGAGTTCGCACCGCCAACACCGAACTGCGGGCCGTTCGGCATCGCCGCGGGACCCGACGGTGCGCTCTGGTTCACCGAAACCGCAACCGACCGAATCGGACGGATCACCACCGACGGCCAGGTCACCGAGTTTCCCCTCCCGACCGCCGGCGCGTTTCCCTCCGCGATCACCGCCGGCACCGACGGCGGAATGTGGTTCACCATGAACCAGGCCAACGCGATCGGCCGCATCGGCACGGACGGCGACGTCACCATCCACCCGCTCCCCACCGAAGCCGCAGGACCCGTGGGGATCACCACGGGCCGCGACGGAACCCTCTGGTTCGTCGAGATCAACGCCGGCCAGATCGGCCGGATCACCCCGGACGGAACGATCGACGAGTTCCCGCTGCCCGACCGCGCCGCTCGACCGCACGCCATCGCCAGCGACGACAACGGCGGGTACTGGTTCACCGAGTGGGGCGCCAACCGCATCGGCACAATCAGCCCGGACGGTGCGATCTCGGTACACGAGCTGCCCACCCCGGGATCCGAGCCACACGGGATCACCCTCGGCCCGGAGGGTGCACTGTGGACAGCACTCGAAACCGGCGCCCTCGCTCGCATCACCAGGTCGACCCACACCAACGCCTAGACAACGAGCCTGCCTGCGATCGGATCGGGGCGTGGCGCGCCGGCAGCGGACATCCTCGGCCCGCACACTGGGTGAATGAGTACCGCGCCGCGCGACCGGTGGGTGCTGCACGTTGACCTCGACCAGTTCGTCGCAGCCGTCGAGGTCCTGCGACGGCCGGAACTACGTGGCAGGCCGGTGATCGTCGGCGGGCGCGGCGACCCCACCGAACGCGGCGTGGTCTCCACGGCCTCGTATGAGGCCCGCGAGTACGGGATCGGATCGGGGATGCCGCTGCGGGTCGCCGCGCGCAAGCTCGCCACGCGCGAGATCACCGACGCGGTTTTCCTCCCCGTCGACGGCGAGGCCTACTCCGCCGCATCGCAGCGGGTGATGGACACCCTGCGCGGGCTGGACGCGGTGGTCGAGGTGCTGGGCTGGGACGAGGCGTTCCTCGGCGTCGCCACCGAGGATCCGGTCGGCTTCGCCCGCGCCGCCCAGTCCGCCGTGCTCGCGGCGACCGACCTGCACTGCTCGGTCGGCATCGGCGACAACAAGCTGCGCGCCAAGATCGCGACCGGCTTCGGCAAGCCGCGGGGCGTGTACCTGCTCACCGCGGACAATTGGTTCGACGTGATGGGCGACCGCGCCACCGACGCGCTGTGGGGAATCGGGAGCAAGACCGCGAAAAAGCTTGCCGCCCTCGGCATCCACACCGTCCGCGAGCTGGCCGACGCCACCGACGGCGAGCTCGCCGCGGCCTTGGGTCCGACCACCGGGCCGTGGCTGCACCGGCTCGGCCGTGGCCTCGGCGGCGAGACGGTCACCGCCGAGCCATGGGTGGCCCGCGGCCACGGCCGGGAGACGACATTTCAGCACAACCTCACCGACCCCGAGCAGGTGGCGGCCGAGGTGCGCCTGCTCGCCGAGCGGGTCACCGAGGACCTGCGGGCGGAGGGGCGAGCGGCGGTCCGGATCACGCTGAAGGTTCGGTACGCACCGTTCGACACCCACACCACCGGTGCGCCGCTGGCCGAGCCGACGCTGGACCCGGCGGTCATCGCGGACGCCGCCGCGGCGCTGACCGGGCGACTCGATCCGGGCCGCGAGGTCCGGCTCCTCGGCGTCCGGCTCGAGATGACCCCGCCCTCCACCGAGAGCTAGCCGGACCCGAGACGCGGGGGGGGCGCGGCCCCCCCCCCGGCCCCCCCCCCCCCCCCCCCCCCCGGGGCCCCCCCCCCCCCCCCCCCCCCCGCGCCCCCCGCGCCACACCCCCCCGCCCCGCGCGCGCACCGAAGTGCATGAC